>CAXULQ010000007.1:0-205434 GCA_964251965.1 uncultured Sphingobacteriaceae bacterium
GGCGGTTATGTCATCTCTTAAAACTTTGCTGGTTATGGTTTGGCCGCAGGCAACGGACGACAGTAAGCAAATGGCAGAAAAGAAGAACCTGATAAAGAAGCTATGATAGTTATTAACCATATTGAAAGTATAATAAAATAAAAGGAGCAGCAGGTTTAGCCCGTTTTGTTGGTTGTGAAATCAAACAAAGGAGTAAGCTGCCCCCGCTGCTGTAGTGGCAAGGTAGTAAAAAGCGGTAAAAAAAAGACAGGCATCCAGAATATCCGTTGCAAGGTATGTGGCTTGCAATTCCAGGAAGGGTTTTTTACTGGGGTACAGATAGACGAACAGTGGCCTTATGTGGGAAACAAGCACAAGAAAGTGTGGCTTCTGTAGGCCATTTGTAAACAAAGCGGAGAAATCCTGGCAGCAAACTGGGGCAAAAGAAACAAAGAAAGTAAAGGCTTTGTTGAAAAAGCTACAGGAAGTGGAAATCAGTTTCTATTGTACGGACAACTGGAGGGCATTCATGGAAGTGTTGCCGAAAGAAAACCGCCATCTATGAACGTAACATTAGAACATCATACCTTTGATAACGCAACATAGCTGTAAATGATGTTATTTTTTGTATGCTGTTTTTAGCCTGCATTATTTCAGTGTTTTTATATCATCACTTGGCGAAATTTACTTTGCCTTCTAATACATTCTGGTAAGCAATTCTATATTAATCCGGCTTGCTAATTCCCAAATTTTCATGTTTATGCAAATCAGGGTTTTGAATAATTAGGGCGATAAAAGAAGCAATGCTTTTCCTGGAAAGGTAAGTGCTGCATCAGGCTGTTCCTTTAATGCTTTAATCACATATTCTGCAAGGCTGCCACTTGCTCCGATGATGATGGCTTTTTTCATACTACTGTTTTTATCAGCTATTTTTTATCGCCTGTAAGATTATTACTATGATGGCTGTTGTATCCAGTGTCTTTTCATCATCTAAACCTTCTTTATACGAAATCAATTATTCCGGTTTCGGAGCCAGTTCGCCATACCAATAGGCAGAGGTAACGCCTCCGTCCATTAAAAAGTCGCTTCCGGTGATAAATGCGCCATCCCTGCCCATTAATAAAGCACCTAAAACGCCTACTTCATCCGGTGTTCCTGCTCTTCCGGCCGGAGAAATTTCCAGCATCCGGCGGTAACCTTCGCCTCGTGGTCCGCTCAATTCGTCGTTGGCAAGCGGTGTCATGATGATCCCAGGACTAATCGTATTGATCCGGGCACCACGTTTGCCCCAACGTACAGCTTCCGCTTTTACCCGGAGCGAATTTCCTCTTTTTGATAACTGATAGGCATTTAAAGAACTATCCGCGGCATCAGCTTTTAAAAATGAAAGTGATAATAACTCTTCTACAGGCGTGGTTGCTAAGGCTTTATCTTGTTCTGGCGTTAGTGATGGTAAACGATATCCTGACTGAGAAGCAATTACTACACCGGAACCACCATTTTCAATCACATAACCAAACTCTTCCAATACGAGTGCCGTGCCATACAAATCCACCTGAAATATCGCGGATGGCGATGCTTGAGAAGGAGAAACGCCGGCAGCGTGTATCAAGCCCGTAATGCCACCAATTTTTTGTGCTGTTTCAATAAGCATATGAACTGATTCCCTGGACGACACATCAACAATTGTTGTGCTCACTACAAAACCTGCATCGCTTAGTACTTTTGCAGCCGCTTCACTGTTTTTTTGGTGGAGGTCAGCAAGCAATATATGTTTTCCCGCACCTACGCGCCGGGCAATTGCTTGTCCGATTGATCCGGCACCAATAACTACGATAACTGAATTATTTTTCATGATTATATGATTTATTTTCCTACCCGTTTTTGCAAATGGGCCGGATAGCGGTCGCCCTGAACAGTCGTTTTTGCAAAAGCATCATCAATTGCTTTAATATCAGCAGCTGAAAGATCAACAGATGCGCCCGGGCCGTAACCAAAACTTAAACCCATACAGCCCAAACCAATCGCTGATACTTCTAATCCATTGTTCCCTAATTTTCTCTTTTGCATATCGTTATAGTTTTTCTATTATTTTGAATTGGGATTATTTGTCAAGAACACTTGCTTTCATGGCCAGTACCTGCCAGCTTTTTTTGTTATTTTCTCTGGTGAAAACTTCCATGTAGGAAAGATGGAGTTCAACTTTGTTTCCTGCTACGGTAACCGAAAATTTACCTTTGCCCGAAACAATAGCTGTATTGCCCGAAACCGTAGCTGTGTTCTCCTCAACCTTAATATTGTTATGCACAAACGAACCGCTTTTTAATCGACTGATATATTGCTTTTTAAGCTGACTATTTCCATCAGAACCGATCACGAAAAATTTTTCATGAAAGGCTTTTTCTAATAAATCAACCTTGTTTTCCACTTCCCACTTAAATATATCATCGGATAATTTAAGTACTTCCTTTTCTGCGTTTGTTTGCGAAAATGATTGTAAGCTTATAAAAAGCAAAAGGGTTAAAAGACTTGTTTTTATCATGATTGTTAGTTTTTGATTGAGTAGATGTTCATATTTTATTCAGGATTTTTTGATGCTTCTTTTATCACCTAAAATCTTATGGTTGATGCTGTATTTCATAACTATGTTTTTTCGATTTTATAAACAGTGCTTCTTTTATCGTCCAATTTTCTGATACAAAGCTGAGAACTATCTGCCGGGGATTTTATATACAGATTACGGTTTCTCTTACCAATATTACTGATGCAGTTTTCAGTGCTTCTGATAAACTATTGCATTGTTAAATTTGTAACAGCAAAACAATCGGGATATGGAAGAAATAGTAAAAATTGAAAGCGTAACGGCGTATAATAAAATGCGAGGCGTAGAAACCCTGCACCCTTTAGTTACAGTGATCGATTTATCAAAAGCAGAACCAATGCCTGCCCAAACCTTTAATTTTGGCTTGTATGCTATTTTTTTAAAAGAGTTAAATTGCGGCGAACTGAAATACGGCCGTAACAATTACGATTACCAGGAAGGCACGTTAGTTTTTATCGCTCCCGGCCAGGTAATGGGCGTACAGCCAAACGTAAAAACATTTGAACCGAAAGGCTGGGCCTTGCTTTTCCATCCGGAATTGATAAAAGGGACAACTTTAGGCAAACATATTCAGGATTATTCTTTCTTTTCTTATGATGTAAACGAAGCATTGCACCTTTCTGAAAAGGAACGGCAAATGGTGTTGGATTGCTTTGAAAAGATAAAATACGAGTTGCAGCAATCTATTGATAAACACAGCAAAACGCTGATCGCTTCTAACTTAGAATTGTTTTTAAATTACTGCACCCGTTTTTACGACCGCCAGTTTATCACCAGGGATAATGCCCATAAAGGGATTTTAGAAAAATTTGAAGAATTACTGAACGGCTATTTTGCGTCTGATAAACCACAACTTTTAGGTTTGCCTTCGGTAGCATATTGCGCTGATCAGTTGCATCTATCGGCAAATTATTTTGGTGATCTGATCAAAAAAGAAACCGGCAAATCCGCACAGGAATACATTCAAGCTAAATTGATGGATGTTGCCAAAGAAAAAATATTTGATAACAGCAAATCCGTCAGCGAGATTGCTTATAAACTGGGTTTTAAGTATCCGCAGCATTTTACCCGCTTGTTTAAGCAGCGCATAGGGCACACGCCGAATGAATATCGAATGCTGAACTGATTTTTTTGTTTAGGCCTGCGAAGTTAACTCACAAAATGCTGGATTACTGTGCGGAAAACAATATTGTTTCTGAAATAGAAATGATCGACATGAAAGATATTCAAGCTGCTTACGACCGTATGGTTAAAGGTGATGTTCGTTACCGATTTGTGATTGATATGGCTACTTTATAAACTGATGGCTTAACCAATCTTCTGACTTTACAGAATGATTTTGTATCGATAATAGAACTTAGAATTACTAATTTGTTGGCGGATTTTAAATGTAGTTTTCAATATCAAAATAGTTCTATGCTTCTTTTATCGATAAAAAATAAATTGTGGGTTTTTGGTGCTGTTTTTATACATACTTTTTTAGCTGGTAAAAACAGTATGGCACAAACAAAAGTTTTTAAAATTCAGGCTAACCAGGTCAAAGCAGAAATACAACCAACCATTTGGGGTATCTTTTTTGAAGATATCAACATGGGCGCAGACGGTGGGATTTATGCCGAATTAGTCAAAAACCGTTCGTTTGAATTCTATTCGCCGTTAATGGGTTGGACGGTTGCCGGAAAAGCTCACCAGGAAGGCAATGTACTGGTTCTCAACCGAAAAGAAATTAATACGGCAAACCCGAAGTACATCCAGGTAACCGTAAATAATGCCGATAAAGGAAGCTTGAGTTTAACCAACGAAGGTTTCCGCGGAATGGGCATCAAAAAAGGTTTGCGTTACGATTTTTCGGTAATGTACCGGCAGCAATCCGCAAACGTGAAATTACACCTGGAACTGATCAACCCAAAAGGCGAAGTTATCGCGACAGGTTTGTTATCACCAACCGAAACCGGCAACAATTGGCACAAACAAGCCGTAAGCTTTAACGCAACAGAAACAGAGCAAAAAGCCAAATTAAATATCTGGTTTGAAGGGAATGGAAAAATTGATTTGGATATGATTTCCCTTTTTCCGGAAGATACCTGGAAAAAGCGACCCGGCGGCATGCGTGCCGATATGATCCAGTTACTGGCCGATATGAAACCTGGCTTTATCCGTTTTCCCGGTGGCTGTATCGTGGAAGGAAGAGATTTGGCCAACCGTTATCAGTGGAAAAACACCATCGGCCCGATCGAAAAAAGGCAATTGATTATAAACCGTTGGAACACGGAATTTGCCAACAAACTAACGCCTGATTATTTTCAAACTTTCGGCCTTGGCTTCTTCGAATACTTCCAACTGGCCGAAGATATTGGTGCAGAACCGCTGCCAATTTTAAATGCTGGCATGGCCTGTCAGTTCAATTCGGCAGAAGTGGTTGCTTTAGATGAATTGGATCCATACGTTCAGGATGCTTTGGATTTGATTGAGTTTGCCAACGGAAATGTAAACACGCATTGGGGAAAAGTACGTGCGGATATGGGCCATCCGGCTCCTTTTAATTTAAAAATGATGGGCGTAGGAAACGAAAACTGGGGCCCGCAATATTTAGAGCGCCTTCAAATTTTTACGAAAGCCATCAAATCAAAATATCCAAATATTAAGCTGGTTAACAGTTCTGGTACTGATCCGAACGGAGACCGTTTTGATTATTTAAACACGGCCTTGCGCAAAGTAAATGCTGATTTAATAGACGAACATTATTACCGCCGGCCAGAATGGTTTTTAGAAAATGCGGCTCGTTATGATAATTATCCGCGTAACAGCTCTAAAATATTTGCCGGGGAATATGCAGCCCAAAGCGACAAAACGGTAAGCGTAAACAATAAAAATAATTGGCGTGCTGCTTTGTCTGAAGCGGCTTTTATGACTGGTTTGGAACGAAATGCCGATGTGGTTTCCATGGCTTCTTATGCGCCGCTGTTTGCACATGTTGATGGCTGGCAATGGACACCGGATTTGATTTGGGTAGATAACTTGCGCTCTTACGGAACGGCCGATTACCAGGTGCAAAAACTTTTTTCAACCAATAAAGGCACACAGGAAATACCAATTTTATTGGAAGATAAAGCTGTTGAAGGCAAAGACGGCTTCTATGCCTGCGCCGCTTTGGATAAGGTAACCAACGAAATCATCTTGAAAGTAGTTAACACTTCTTCCAAAACCCAAAACGCAGATTTTGTAATTGATGGCGCAAAATTGCGGCGTAAAAGCAGTATCACGTTTTTAACAAGCGAAAATTTAGATCAGGTTAATTCTTTTGATAACCCTTCCGCAGTTAGTCCTAAAACAACAGAAGCCGAGGTTCAAAACCAAAAATTGCAATTGCAGCTTAAACCAAACTCGTTAAATGTAATACGCTTAAAAAAAGCATAATTAATTTGATACTGTTTTTACCGGCATAAAAACAGTATTGATTATGAATTTAAAACTTGCAATCGTTAGTGCGGGTTCTTTCCAAAGCCTGAGTAAAAACTTGAAAAACTTTCGGAAGATGTAAGAAAAGGGGCTTTAAAAGTGCTATCAATGAAGGAAGAAATTTTATGGTTATAAACTGCAGAACAAAGAATATGAATAAGTCTTATTGATGAACGGGAATTCTAAAAATTTCAAAAAACCGTTATCGCTTATTTAAGTTTTCTTATTGTTGGTACAACAAAACAGCCTATAAAAAATAATGAAATACATCTTTTTAACACTTACCGGTTTATCTTTATTTGCTTCCACTGCCTTTGCACAAAGCAAAAAAACAGTATCAAAAAAAGCACCTGTAAAAAAAGCATTTGTTTCGCCTGTTACAAACGCTTCTATCGAAAACGGTAAACTTATCTACACGCAAAATTGCCTGTCGTGCCATCAGGCGGATGGTTATGGCGCACCAAACATGAACCCGCCTTTAATTAAAACGAGTTATGTTTTAGGTGATAAAAAACGCATCATCGGCGTAGTAATTAACGGGTTAAGCCATGTGGATATCGACGGCAATCCTTATCAAAACGTAATGCCATCGTTTAGTAACCTTAAAGATAAAGAAATTGCAGATGTGCTTACTTACGTTCGTAACAGCTTTGGAAACAAAGCAAGTGCCGTTACCGAAGCGGAAGTTAAAGCAGAAAGAAGCAAAAAGTAGCAGCTTTTTCAAAGTCCGAATTTGAAATAGTTGCAAAGATGAAACATAAGCGCAATTCCAAAAGCTGGTTTACTTGCTTGCTTCTTTCAAAAAATTTCCGATCTGCTCATTCAAAAATTTAGCATCGGCTGGGTTGCTGGCGGCTCCGGCGGTATGGCCCCAAAGGGAAGGAATTGGCTTTAACGTAACACCGGGAATAAATGCAGCTTCATACCGGGCATCAGTTAGTGGGAAATACAAATCTGTTTCGGAGGGCATATACAAGAACGGGACTTTAATAGATCGCAGCGCTTTTTCAACATCTCCGCCAAAACCTGCGGTAGTGCCCACATCATGATGCTCCCAAGTTCGCATCTGCGAAATTAGGTCATTAGCATCGGCGCCGGGGATAAAATGGGTACGGTAGTTTTCAAGCACTTTTTCAAAGGTAGTGCCGGCCGGGGCAGAAGCGCGCCATAGTTCTTTTCTCCACCATTCCTGCGAATAAAGCCAGCCAGCCCAAACGACAGAAAAAGCTTCCAGGCCTTTTTTAGGAGGCGTTTTGTAATCACCATTTTGGAAAGCCTCATCAGCGGTTAAAGCGGCAATCTGTCCTTCCAAACGCACAACGCCGTGCGGGTAATTTTTTGCCGTACCGGATGTAGCTACAATTCGGTCGGCAAAAACAGGGTAACTTACTGCCCACTGAAAAGCCTGTTGCGCACCCATCGAAAAACCGATCAATGCCCTAAGATGGGTAATCTTTAGTTCCTGCACCAAAAGCCGGTGTACAGCTTCTACATTATCACGAATAGTCATCAGCGGAAAACGCGGGCCATGAAAAGGTTCGGGCGTATTGCTGGGAGAAGATGAACGGCCATTACCAAAAAGTTCTGTTGCTACGAGGAAAAGTTTAGTGGTGTCCAAAGCTTTCCCCGGCCCGATCAACCATTCGTAACCATGATAATTTGCCATGTAATGCGAAGGCAACAGCACTACATTAGTGTGCGCGGCATTTAAATGTCCGTAAGTTCCGTAAATTAGATGTGCCTCCGGAAGCACAGTGCCGCTTTCTGTTTTAAAGTTTTGGATAATATATTCATGCCTCACAGCACCATCCACACGTTTTGTAGTTTGTGCAAAAAGGCTTTGAGAGAAAAATAGCAGTAAAAGAAGCTTTTTCATAATAAGAATTAAATAAATTTGGCAGCAAAAAAAGTTCAACCTAAATCAAATATATTAATAAGAAGTTAAGCTGTGTTCATCAAAAGGAAATGAGTTTAACGGAAATTGGTAAAGTAAAGGCTGAATTAAACAAAACTATCAGGCATTAAATCGATATGGACAGAAGAAAATTTTTAAAAAATGGCTCTATTGCAGGTTTAACCTTGCCTGCAATCATGGTAAGCACAGTTTCTCCCGTTAAGGCAGAAACGATTAACCAAAATTTTCTTTTTGCAGATGATGAATCAAACGAGGCAACGATAGACGGTTTGCAGCAAAAAATGCACGACGGTTCCACTACTTCTGTTGCTATTACCGAAGCTTATTTAAAAAGGATTAAAGAAATAGACCAGAACGGACCGAAATTAAAGGCTGTTATCGAAATAAACCCTGATGCTTTAACCATTGCCGCTGCTATGGATGCAGAGCGCAAAGCCGGAAAAGTACGTGGGCCAATGCACGGAATCCCGGTTTTGATTAAAGACAATATTGATAGCGGCGATAAAATGCTGACCACGGCAGGTTCTTTAGCTTTAGAAGGGAACCACGCTAAAAAGGATGCGTTTATCGTACAAAAACTGCGTGAGGCCGGAGCTGTTTTATTAGGAAAAACTAATCTGAGCGAATTTGCCAACTTCCGCTCCAGCCATTCTACCAGCGGCTGGAGCAGCAGAGGAGGGCAAACCAAATGCCCTTATGTTTTAGACCGTAATCCTTCCGGTTCCAGTGCCGGTTCCGGTTCGGCAGTGGCTGCCAATCTTTGCACGGTTGCTATCGGCACAGAAACGGATGGCTCTATTGTAAGCCCGTCTTCTGTAAACGGTCTGGTTGGTATCAAACCGACGGTCGGTTTGTTAAGCCGTTCTGGCATTATCCCAATCTCAGCAACACAAGATACAGCCGGGCCAATGGCGCGAACGGTTAAAGATGCGGCCATATTTTTAGGTGTTTTGGCAGGAATTGATCCGGAAGATGCCGTTACCAAAGCAAGCAAAGGGAAAGCCCAAAAAGATTATACGCGTTTTTTAAATGCTGATGGCTTAAAAGGAAAAAGGATCGGCATCGAAAAAACCTTTTTAAAAGGCAGCCCGGATGTGGTAAAACTATACAAAGATGCTATCGAAGTACTGAAGCAAAAAGGTGCCGTTGTGGTAGAAATCGACATAATGAAGCAAATGAATGCTATTGGCAATGCAGAATTTACAGTTTTGTTGTACGAGTTTAAAGATGGTTTAAACAAGTATCTGACTGCCTCCAATTCCCAAAATAAGTCGTTAAAAGAAGTAATCGACTTCAACCTAAAAAGTGAAGCTAAACTGATGCCTTATTTTAAACAGGAAACTTTAACCGCGGCCGAACAAAAAGGCGGGCTGGACAGCAAAGAATACAAAGATGCGTTGGCAAAATCTACCAGTGCCCGAAGTATTATTGATAGTTTGATGAAGCAAAACCAGCTACACGCCATCTGCGGCACTACTAACGGCGTTGCCTGTTGTATCGATCTCGTTAACGGGGATTATGATACCGGTTTTTCTTTTTCTTCGCCTGCCGCTATGGCCGGTTATCCGCATATTACTGTTCCGATGGGTAAAGTGCACGAACTGCCGGTAGGTATTTCTTTTTTCGGAACTGCTTATTCTGAAGGCGAGCTGATTACTATTGCTTACGCTTATGAACAGGCTTCTAAAAAACGGATTGCACCTCAATTTATACAAAACATTATTCCGGCTTAGGATTAATTTATCTTGAAAGAAGTCAAATCTGATTTGATAATTGCCGCTAACAAAGGATAAAACGCTATGCTTCTTTTATGCCTGTAATTTGTGTTTACATCTTATAGAAACATTAATTTTTAGGTGATAAAAGAAGTATAGCCATTAACAATGAACTTTTAATCTTCATCTTTTAGGGTTTAGGTTTGCAGCTTTCTCTTTCTCGTTATAATAAGCTTTCATAATGTAATAAGCTTTCTTTTTGTTGCATTGGTCATCGTAAAAGCCTTTTCGGTTCCAACCGTCCTGGTATTCGTTGCTGCGTTTTGGCGAACGGAAATCATTTAAAACCCAAGCGATACGATTTCCCTGTACGGTTTCCCTGTTTGCAATATTGGTAATCAGGTTGTTTTGAGCGGAGGCCGTAAAAGCTGCGAGCCAGGTAAACAGGTTAAACATGTCTTTTTCATTTGCTTCTTTTATCATTAAAAAAATCGAGGTTCCAGTTATCCAGCCATTTAATTTCGATGTCATCACCTTTAAAAGTAATGGGCAACCATAAGTAACGGCCGTCAATTGCATCTTTCGGGTTCCATTTATCAGCCATAAAAATGAAAGCATCTTTTTTACCAGCTACAGGAAGAACGTAGGTACTTTGTCCGCCAAAAGTGATTTGGGCACCCTCGCCAACACAAGGATTTCCATGATAAGTCC
The DNA here is from genome assembly GCA_964251965.1 of uncultured Sphingobacteriaceae bacterium. GTDB lineage: Bacteria > Bacteroidota > Bacteroidia > Sphingobacteriales > Sphingobacteriaceae > Mucilaginibacter_A. Next base: position 10,382 of record CAXULQ010000007.1, read on the forward strand.
ACGGTCCCCAAATAGATTTTGCCGAAAACCAACGTGCAGGGTTTGGTGCCCAACCTGTTGTTCCAGAACCGATCATGTAATAAATACCATTATGTTTAAATAGAGCAGGGGCTTCTGTTTGATGGCCTGCATAAACTCTTACAAACTTGCCGGTATGGCTGGTATAATCATCGCTTAATTCGGCTATATCCAACGTAAAGTTCTCTTCCGCGGAGAAAATGTGGTAAGCTTTTCCGTCATCATCTACAAACACATTCATATCCCGCGCCATTTGTCCGCCTGGCAAATCCCTGCAAAAAAAGCCATCGCTTTTTGTAGCTGGGTTAGCGCAGTTAACTTTATCAGCATCTAAAGTTCCGGGAGGATAATAAGGCATTTGTCCGGGATTTGGACGGTAACTTTTGATAAATTGATACGGCCCGGCAACTTTATCGCTCACAGCCAAACCTGTTCGTGCCGCTTTATATCCTTTTCCCAGCAACTCCAAATGAAACCACATCACATACTTTTTGGTCTTTTGGTTATAAACTACCTTTGGCCTTTCCAAAATGCAGCCTTTGGCAATATCGCTGGTGGTATCTTCCGAAATTTTTAGCGCGATGCCTTCATCTTTCCAGTTATACAAATCTTTAGAAGAATAACAATGCACACCAACCATAGCGCGGTTGCCTGCGCCGCCAGCAATTTTGTGTTCGCCAAACCAGTAATAGGTTTTATGCCGATACAAAATTCCGCCGCCGTGGGCATTAATATGTACGCCATTATTATCCGGCCAGCGTTTGCCCGGTTCAAAACTGATGCTTCTTTTATCGCCTAAATTTTGTGCTTCAATATTAAAAATAATCGATAAAAGAAGCATCAGGGTTATTGTAACAACATTACATTTTTGTATCGATATTAATTTCATAGAAGTTGTTTAAACTTATAGCTTTATGCTAACCTGTGGATTAACATATTGATGAGAAGGACACACCCCTAACCCCTCTCAAGAGGGGAAATCGCTCGCAGACCTGTCCAAAAGAACAAGGTAAAAAGCAGAAAGGTAAAAGACATAAAGGTAGTAAACTATGCTTCCCCTCTTGAGAGGGGTTAGGTGTAAGTCCTATTTAACAATTTGATATGCAACGTATCATACAAAAATAAAAGTTTAAACAACTTCATAATGAAAAATTTAAGCTCACCACTTTTTTTGTGCCGGACCTGTTAAAAACCAATGCGTAGTTATCAGGATAAGTAATAGTTTTTTCATGCTGCTCTTCAATGCTTTTTATAAGCCGTCAACTTAACTGGTTTTAGTTTTTCAAAAACATCTACCGGAAGAATATTTCCATCAGCATCAAATTTCATAGGCGAAATACAGGTTTCCCGGTTATAACCATTTCCATCCGGAATTTTAAAGCGGTGATAAGCAATATACCATTCGTCTTTCCCCGGAACCTGAACTACGGAATGATGCCCTGCTCCTTTTACCGCACCTTTTCCTTTAAGCACCGGGAAACCAACCGCTTTTTTAAAAGGGCCAAGCGGAGAAGTGGAAGTTGCATAAGCGATGGAATATCGCGGATCGCGTGTATCATATTCAGACCACATCAAATAATAAATGCCTTTTCGTTTGATCATAAACGGGCCTTCGTTATAACCTTCGGGTTTAAAATTGATCATTTTAGAAGTATCGCAGGAAATCATATCGTCATTCAACTTTATGGCGTGACATTGTCCCTGACCAAAATATAGATAAGTCGCGCCATCATCATCTACAAAAACCATCGGATCAATCACTTGTCCGCGTACCGAGCCTTTTTTAATTAGCGGTTTCCCCAACGGATCTTTAAACGGACCAATTGGTTTATCGGCAACAGCAACGCCAATATTGACATCCGCAGAATAATAAAAATAATATTTGCCGTTTTTTTGTGCGATGGTTGGTGCCCAGGCGCGCACTTTTGCCCAGCTTAAATCTTTTGGAAGGTCGAGGATTGTTCCTTCATTTTTCCAGTTGACGAGGTTATCCGACGACCAGCAGGTAAAGTAAGTTGATAACCAGCCAGTTGTTCCGTCTGTTGTTGGATAGATATAAAATTTGCCGTTAAAAAAAGCAATGTTCGGATCAGCATAAACGCCGGGAAGTACCGCGGCAGGAGCGTTTAAAGTATCTGTTTTTGGCTGAGCAGGACAACTCAATCCAACAAAAATAAACGTTAATAAAACGAGTACGCTAATGCTTCTTTTATACCCTAAAAATCTCATGGCTGTTTGTTTTTATTCAGGTTTTGATAACGGATCATGGCTTCCACAAAATAATAATCAGCGTAAGTAAGCGGCACATCTATTTCTGTTTTGTTGGGCATGTGGCCTACGCTGTGCCCCAAAATAAATCCGCCGTTTGTACCTGGTTTGGCTTTGTAAGCAGGAGATGATAAAGTTTGCAGAATAGTTTGAGCAGCGTTAAAATAAAGCTGAGCATCCTGCTGATTTGCATATCGGCACAACTCCAAAAAAGCGGAAGCCATTACCGATGCAGCCGAAGCATCACGAAGTGCGTTTGGAATATCAGGTGCATTATAATCCCAGTAAGGAATTTTATCTTTCGGCAGATTAGGATTTTGCAGGATAAAAGAAGCAATATGCTGCGCCTGATCGAGATATTTTTTGTCTTTGGTTTCCCGGTACATTACCGTGTATCCGTATAAACCCCAGGCTTGTCCGCGCGCCCATGCCGATTCGTCAGCATAACCTTGTGCCGTTCTTTTTTGCTGAACCGCGCCTGTTTCCGGATTGTAATTGATAACGTGATAAGAGCTGTAATCCGGCCGGAAATGGTTTTTCATGGTCGTATTGGCATGCGTAACAGCGATCTTATAAAATGAAGAATCGCCGGTTGCTTTGGTTGCCCAAAACAGCAGCTCAAGGTTCATCATGTTATCGATGATCACCAGATATTCCGGTTTATTAGAATCCCAGGATTTGATGCAGCCAACTTTTGGGTTAAAGCGTGTGGATAAAGATTTGGCGCTGTTAATCAGGATTTGCTTGTATTCCGCTTTTGGTTCGATTTTTTCCGCATTGCCAAAACTGCAATACATCATAAAACCCAAATCGTGCGTGTTTTTGTTAAACTGCTCTTTTTGCAGGAGGTTTAACATGCGGTTAGCTTCGGTTAACAAAGCCCGATCTTTGGTTTGCTGATACAGATAAAGCAAAGTTCCCGGGTAAAAACCACTGCACCACCAGTCCGAACCACTTGTTTCGGGCTTACCAGAATTTGGGTGATAAGTTTTGGGAAACTGGTTTGTCGGCAAATCCTTCATCAATACTTTATACTGCGCGTCTGCGTCTTTAAAATTAGTGCTGAGGGTTTGCAGCAGGTTTTTATCCAGCTTAAAAGAAGCCGTTTGCGCAGTAGCCGTAAAGGAAAAGCCAATGCTGCAGATAATGATTTTTAAAAAAGCCAGTCTAAATTTCATGCCTTAAAAATAGTACGGATGATTGGATTTGTTGCTATTTAAACTTAGGTTTCCATTCTAAAACCTGTACTATAGTATTTCTACCTAAAATAAATTGCGACATGTTGCTGCTGCCGGTTTATGTATCTTGTGCTGTTGTTCCTGCTTACGCAATAAACCTGATTATCGATGAACCGAACTTTTTATTTAAAAGATTAATTTTTGATATGTTATCAACACTGATAGCCTAAGCTGTAACTGCCTAAAATATGGATGCTGGAAGGCAACGTATTTAATTCAGATGCAGTTATTCCGGCCAATACAACCGCTGCCATAAACCTTGAGTAAATCCGGAATGGGAAAATTTAAAAATAACAACAGGTTCCGGAACTTATCATTTTGAATACAATAAATGATTTGGTTGAAGGATAAAAGCTGTAATAATGAACCACCAGTTGGTTAGCTTTGGTTCGTTTATCATACTAAATTTTTTGTTTATAAAAGAAGCATTGTTTGCATGATAGCAGCCCGTTGCCGTAAATCGCTATATTTGAATAAAACCTTTAACCATGAGCCAAATCAACAAAGAAGACATTAAGCAGGAAGTGTTTGACCTGTATGATGACTATGCCCACGACCGGCTTGACCGCCGTTCTTTTGTGCAAAAACTATCCCTTTATGCAGTAGGCGGATTAACTGTACCCGCATTAATGAGTTTCCTGATGCCGGATTACAAAGGAAACGTACAGATAAAGCCGGATGACCCACGCTTATCATCAGCATACATTAATTATTCCTCACCAAAAGGCGGCGGAACGATCAAAGCATTACTATCAAAACCAGTAGATGCCAAAAAGAAATTGGGCGGTATCATTGTAGTTCATGAAAACCGGGGCCTAAACCCGTACATTGAAGATGTAGGCAGAAGGGCCGCTTTGGCTGGGTTTGTTTCGCTTGCGCCCGATGCTTTGACACCTTTGGGCGGTTACCCTGGCAATGATGACGAGGGACGTGCCATGCAAAGTAAAAGAAATTCAAAAGAAATGGAGGAAGATTTTATAGCGGCTTTCGATTATCTTAAAAACCATAAAGACTGTAACGGCAAGGTTGGCGTTGTAGGTTTTTGTTATGGCGGCGGCATAGCTAACATGATGGCCGTCCGTGTGCCCGAACTTGCGGCAGCGGTGCCTTTTTATGGCAGTCAGCCGGCTGCCAGCGAGGTGCCTAAAATTAAAGCACCGTTAATGCTGCACTATGCCTCGCTGGATACCAGGATTACAGGAGGCTGGCCGGCTTACGAAGCTGCTTTAAAAGAGAATGGTAAAAAATATCAGGCATTTATTTACGAAAACGTAAACCACGGCTTCCACAACGATACAACGCCCCGTTACGATAAAGCAGCCGCAGAATTAGCCTGGAAACGCACGATTGATTTTTTTAGTGAGAATTTGAAATAGTACGCATAAGTATCAGCATGAAAAAACGCTCAAATCTTTCGGCTTGAGCGTTTTTGTTTTTTGAAAAAGATTTGATTATCAAATCTCCTCTTAATAAAACCATCTTGAAAATATAATTACAACAAAGGATTTGCTTAGAATAGCATACTGTTTTTACCATCCTTTTTTTAAACAGGATCAGTTAAAACTAACGCGCTGGTAATTAGATTTGATGGTTACTTTATTGTCCGAGCCAGACTTGCCAACATAACCTTTATAAATTTTGGTGGGATTAAAACTTTTGGCATCTTCACTACTTGGCTGATCAAGTAATTTTACTGTACTATTATTGTAATCAAAAACATTGTGGTTTACAGTTACATCAAAAAGAAAGTTTTCCGATCCGTTTAAATTCAGCGAAACATTGGCAAAACGGGCATTAATATCCAGGTTTTTAAGGTTTTTATCGAGGTTATCAATTTGCAATCCAGAACCATAATTCAATCTTATTTTTGCAGAAGATTTTAGACGGTCAATATTTACTGGTGAATATCCTGCTATTGCATTCAGATTATTTGCCGTGCCAATCTTCAATTTCCCGTATTGCAAGTTCAAGTCGCCACCATTTAACTCACCAATATTAGCATCAATATATCGTAAATTAATATTATTTGCCACGTTACTAAGCTCTTTTGCAGTAAAGCTGCCGTAAGTATTATGAATAGTAACAGCACCTTCCAGATTAGGCAAAATTACTGCACCATAACGATTGGTAATGTCCAGTGCATTTTTTACCGGCATAAAAACAGTATAATTAACAGATAAAGAATGAATAGTTCTGCCATTTACTTTAGCAACACGAATACCGAAAAAACCGTTAGTATTACTTTTTGGGTCTTCAATTTTAGTTTTAAAAGAGATACCTGATTGATCTTGCGTAGAAACAATATCAACGCCATCCAACAGTTTTTGCGTTTCGGTTTCGTCTGTTGTGCCAATCTTAATTTCTACATCAACCTTAAATTCATTTTTATTCCAGGTATTAACCGTAACTTTTCCGTACTGGTTATCAATTGTTAGCTTATCATTTTTATTAATAGAATAACTTTTGCTAAACGTTTTTATCTTTTCAATCAGCTTTTCCTGTTGTTTGTTTGAGTTAGAATTACCATTAGAATAAGTTAAACTGTTAGGAGAAAAGTTGTAACTGTAAAGATTATCCAAACCTGCAATATTGGTATTAACCAATGCCTTGATTTTATTTGAAAGACTATCTGGCACAGCAAAACCAAAACCTTGGATATAGTTAAAATTATGACCGTTTAATCCTTTCAGCGTTTCAGCATTTTTTTTGAGGGTTTCCTGCATGTGCTGCTGCCTTAAATCCATCATTTGCTTTTGCAGGTCGCGCATGTTTTGTTGCAGGTTTTTCATTTCCTGCTGATAATCTTTTTGCGTGGTTGTATCCGTTGTTTTGGATGAAGACGTTGTTTGCTGTGCAAAATTTTGCATTGAAACCATCCCAAAAAAAATGATTAAAATGACTGTTTTATATACTTTTCGTTCCATGTTCTACTTGTTTTTTTGTTTGATTATATTGTTCAATTACTTCCAGCTGCTCGTTTAATAATTCGGTTTCTATCTGCAAATTTCGGATCATTGCCCGTAAAACCCGTTCCTGGTTCGGGCTTGCAATCAATTCTTTATTCAGTTTTTTATAGGTAGAATCCATTTTGATGATCTCTGAGTTGAATTCATTATATAAGTCAGGATCAGATTTTGCAATTGCTTTCAGTTCCGTACGTTTACTTTCCACCACCGAAGCATAATGTATTTGCTGCCGCGCATATTCCGGGTTAATCCTGGCCAAATCAATTGGTTGCTGATGCTGTTTTTGCAGATAAAAAATAAAGCCAACACTCATTACAACCATAATCAGCGCAGCAATGCGCAATACAAAACCCAGCGTAAAGCTTTTTTTAGGTTGAAATTTTGCCGGTTGTGCCGGTAACCTTTCTTCAATTTTCGACCATAGGTTTGCATCCGGCTCCTGGTCGTTAAATTCATATTTGTTTTTTTTGATAAAATCCTCTAATCGCTTACTCATTTTAAATGTCCTTTCTGTTTTAAAATATCGATCAGTTTTCTTTTTGCCCTTAAAAACTGAGTCCTCGAAGAATTTATGCTGATGTTAAGCACCTGGCCAATCTCTTCGTGGTCGTAACCTTCCAGCAGGTAAAGCGAAAAAACTACGCGGTAAGCTTGCGGCAACAACGGCAATGCTTCTTTTATCCGGTCAATTTTCCATTCGGTTTCTTCGTCATCTGTTTCTTCTTCCTCGGCAATGTGTTCTACATTTGTTTCGTCCAGATCAACCAATTCTGCCTTTCGTTTCCTTAAAAAATTAATAGCACGATGGATTACAATCTGCTTGATCCAGGCACCAAAGCTTGTTTCCTGCCTAAAATCTTTAATCCTGCCAAAAGCATCCAAAAAAGCTTCCTGTAAAACATCGTTTGCTTCGTCGGTATCGTTTACAATACGAAAAGCGACGTTGTACATAGATTTGGAATATAGTTTATACAGCTCGAAATGAGCCGCTTTGTCTCCTTGTTTGCATTTGGCAACAAGCCCGAAATGTTTATCTATAAAAACGGCTTCCAATTGTAATCTGCTTTCGTACTAAAAGACACCATAGTTTTTAAAACGTTACACTTATTTTTCGGGAAGATAGAATAACAAACAACAGGTTTTGTTATGAAGGTTATTAAAGGGAAAAGAAGGCGATAATTAAGTAATAAATGCTTTTGATTTAATTAGAAAAAGGCTTTTATAAAAATTGTAGTTGTGTAACAATTTTATCGGCTTTCTTAAAATTCAGATTTTTATCAGTCTTGGGACGCATTTTTGTTGCCGATAACCCACAATTGGTTTAATATGAAGCATATTTTTATTTTCTCTTTTTTTATTTTCTTATCGGCAACAATAAATGCACAAGTTAAAAGCAATAATGGCAATGGCCATATTACTGGTAAAGTGATAGATGCCCAAACCAAAGCCGCTGTTGATTACGCTACCATAACAGTTTTTAAACAAGGCAGTACAAGCCCGCTTAACGGAACAGTTACAGATGCCAAAGGCGGCTTTGATATAAAAAACCTGCCTTTAGGGGAATATGAAGTTTCTGTTGATTTTATTGGTTATCAGCGTAAAATGGTTAACCATGTTGTCATTTCTGCTAATACGCTGAATGTAGTTTTGGGGACCATCAGCCTTGCTTCGGTTCAAAACCAGTTAAAAGGCGTAACGATTACAGGAACTGCCGCTATGGTGGAAAATAAAATAGACAAATTGGTATACAATGCCGCAAACGACCTTACCGCGCAAGGCGGCGTTGCAATTGATGTGCTAAAAAAAGTACCGATGGTTAGTGTTGATATTGATGGAAATGTAGAACTGCAAGGAAACCCAAACATCCGTTTTTTAATTAATGGCAAACCTTCCAGTATTTTTGGTGCCAGTTTGTCTGATGCCTTGCAATCTATCCCGGCGAGCCAAATTAAAAGTATCGAAGTAATAACCAGTCCCGGCGCAAAATACGATGCAAATGGCACGGGCGGCATCATCAATATTATTTTAAAAGAAAGCAAAGTACAGGGCTTTAACGGAAGCGTTAACCTTTCTGCGGGTACAAGGCGCGAAAACGGTTCTGTTAATTTAAATGTGCGTAAAGGTAATTTTGGTGTAAATGCTTATTTTACAGGTAATGATCAAATCAATACCAAAACTGTAAACACAACCGACCGCTTATCTTACAATAATGCAAGGGACACAACTACGCATTTATTACAAACAGGAAATAGTGCCGTTAAAAGAAGCGGTTATAATTCGGGCTTAAGTTTTAATTGGAGCATTACGCCAAAAGACGAATTTACGGCTGCTGTTGGTTTTAACCATTTTGGCAACACCAGCAGCGGTTTAACTAACCAGCAACAAAACAGCGAATCAATATCTTCTAACAATAACTTTTCTAATTTGCTTAGTTTGCGCAATTCAAATAGCAAGTTTAATGCAAATGCAATTGACTACAGTTTAGATTATAAAAAAACATTTAAAAAAGAAGGACAGGAACTGGACATTTTATACAGTGCCAGCAACAGTAAAAACACTTCTGATTTTTTCCAGCAGCAGGATTATCTTACAGGAAGGTATCCATCATCCGGTTCGATGAGCAACAATCCCGGAAAAGACAGGCAAACCAATATTTCTATTGATTATACGCATCCTTTTACCGAAAAATTTACTTTGGAAACCGGTGCTAAAGGCGTTTTTGAAACCATTAACAATACGGTAGCAACAGATACATTGGCCGGTGCCGATTTTATACCAAACGCCAATCAAACCTACGGCTTTAACTATAGCCGTCAGATTTATGCGTATTACCTTTCTGCCCAATTCTCCGTATTTAAAGATTTTATTGAAGGAAAGGCCGGCCTTCGGGATGAATACACCACGTCTTCTGCCGATTTCGCCGGAACACATCTCCCAAGCTATAATACTTTGGCACCTTCGCTTGTGCTTTCACACAAAATCGATAAAACACAAACTATCAAGTTAAGCTATACTTACAGGATACAACGGCCGGATTATGGTGATTTAAACCCGTTTTACAACATCAGCGACCCGCACAATATTAGCACCGGAAACCCAAATTTAAAGCCGGAAATCGGCCACAATTATGAACTTGGATATAACAAATCTTATGAAGGTGGCGCCAATTTTTATGTAGGTGCTTTTTATCGGCACAATACGGATGACATCCAAGCTTACACCACACATTTTGATGTTTTAAATATTGGCGGCACGCAATACTCCAATGTTTTTTTAAACCAACGTGATAATATTGGTTCCGAAACCACAACTGGTATCAATTTATTTGGCTCAGTACCGGTTACAAGTAAATTTAATTTACGTTCTAATATGTTTTTTGGCGATCGGATAACTACCAATCCGGGCAACCCAACTGTTAGTGGTTTTACCTATCGCATCAACTTAAATGCTTCTTATAATTTTGCGCATGACCTTACTGCCGAAGTTTTTGGAAACTACAATGCTTCGCAACGGACCATACAAGGTACAAGGCCGGCATTTGCATTTTACAACCTGGCTTTGCGCAAACAATTTGATAATAAAAAAGCAAGTATAGGTTTAACTGCGTCCAATCCTTTTAATCAATATGTTAATCAAAGGTCGGTTGTTATGGGCAGTACTTTTTATCAAACCAATTTACGCCAGGTACAGTTCCAATCTTTTGGTATAAGCTTAAGTTACAAGTTTGGCAAGCTTGAATTTAAGAAAGATGAAAAAGAGAAAGATGATGACAACAACCAAGTACAGCCGGACCAGCCGAACCAACCTGTTAAGGCCAATAATAACAAGTAATTATTGATGCATTTTGGTTAACAATGCTTCTTTTATCACTTAAAAATTTGTGTGTACCTTTTGTATCGTCAATTGAATTAACAATACAAAAGGTAATCAGAATAACTGTTTTTGCAGATAATTTTAAGGGGATAAAAGAAGTATCATTTTTAATAAATCAGAGTAATTTTTAGAAAGATACTCTTTAAAAAACCTCTCCTAAGTTTACAAAAAACCCTTGTGAACTGTTGCCAATTCCATAATCAATACACAAGTTGGTATTAGAACGTTTGTTAAATTTGATCCTTAAACCTGGCCCATATCCCGGCAGTATCCTTTGAAACCTATTGTCTGTGTAACTTGAAAAGCTTTCTGCGTTAGCAAACACTACGCCTCCCAATAAACCATTTTTAGTAATTTTAAAACGATATTCTCCTTCCAAGTACAGCATACTGTTCCCCCTAAACCTTCCTTGCGGATAACCTCTTCCCGTATTTCCACCAGTATCCCAGCCAGTGCTTGGCAAATCAAGATAAGGCGGATGGCCGTTTAAAGTAACCCAATCCAACATCCAAAAAGCAAGTACATTGTTAGATTTCTGTCCAAGTTTAAAATACTTTCTGAAATCAAAAGTTAAAGATTGCCACGGTGTATCGCTTCCTAAAAATTGAAAGTTGGAACGATAAATGAGGTTGGTATAAAGTCCGCCTAAAGGATTGATAGGATTTTTTCGGTTATCAAACAACAAATTATAAGTTAAACCAGAAGAGGTAGATTTGGAATTAAGGCCATATTTTTTAAAATCAGAAACACTGTTGTCCAAGTCTCCGGCTTGTGTAATTTGATAATGATAGTCTAAGTTGTATCCAAAACCAGTATAAAAGTTTGTAAAAACTTTTCTAAGTATAGTTTGATAAAACCGGATATAAGAATAAGTAATCAGGTTGGTTTCGCCTTCTGTTGTTAAGCTTCCTAAACCGAAAGTATTTTCCGGGTATTTTAGAAAACGCCAGTCGCCGATAAAATTGTACTTCTGATCTTTTGTCCAGATATTGGAATTGGTATGAAATAAAAATTGCTTGTGCTGATCATAAGTAACGTTAGAAAATGCGGTGGAGAGTTTTTCTTTATTGTTTTCATCCGTGTAAAAAACAACATTGCCAGATAAATCCACGGCAAAACCTGTCGACAAAGTATAACCGGCAGAAGGCACAAGCGAAAAATTAAATTGTTTGGTTACCGAATCGGTTTTAGGGCGAGGTTTCTTACTGAAAGAATGAAGCACATCGATAATGTCTTTTTGCGCTACTATCGTATCTTGTAAAATCGTTGAAGACTTGGCTGGAAATGAACTTTTTGTATCTTTTGCATAAGCATTAATAAGTGTTATTACCTGGATAATGCCGATAAACAAAGTTTTAAGATTTTTCAAGAAAATTTGATTAATATGTTATGGCAAATATGATAAGGTCGCAGATATTCGTTGCATTTAAAATACTTTTTTATAAACGATTGTAACGTTGATAACAATATAGATAGAAGATATTTAATGTTGTTTAAAAGTTAATTTCTAATTTTTGCTTCTTTTATCACTAAAGAAATAAAATTATTGTGGATAAAAGAAGTACCGGATTTGATTTCTAAGTTTTAATATATTTCAATCAATTTTAACAAAATTTCCTTTTTCATCAAACACCAAATCCTTTCCTTTTACTTCAGCTTCAAAAAAATTCTTGCCTTTTGCATCGGTAACTTTTCCGGCTTCTGTAATCTTTGCGCCTTTATAATGTTGCTGTACATATTTGGCTACTTCAGCAGGAAGGCTTTCAGCTTTAATAGCTTGTACCTGTTCAATAAATCTGCCTTGCGGTGTAAATTGTACAGATAAATCTTCGCCTGATTTTCCTCCCCAATTAGCTTCAAAGTTTCCCTTTTCTTTCTCCCAAGTTACTTTTGTGGCTTTAGGGTACTTTTGCATTAAAGCTGATTTTACAAGGGGAGGCACAACCGCTGATTTAATGTTTTGTGCCTGTGCGCTACTCAACACAAACAACAAAGCCGGAAATGAAATGAATAATATTTTTTTCATGATCTTTTTTTGAAAATTAGTATTTAATTCTGTTTAAATGTTGTTGGTAATATTCAATTTTAGGTAGATAAAAGAAGCATTATATGATATTAAAAAATATTTTTCTTGCCGAAGTTCTAAAAATAAAAGTTTGCACATTCAATTTAATCCTGTTAAAAAATCATACAGAATTTATCCAAAATCACTTCATACTTTTATTATTGTGAAAATATTGATTGTAGAAGACGAGAAAGGCCTGCGGGAAAGCATCGAAGATTATTTTAACAGTGCCGGAAACATTTGCGAAACTGCCATAAACTTTGCAACGGCTTGGGAAAAAATCAATTTGTACAGGTACGATTGTATTGTGCTGGATATTACTTTGCCGGGTGGCAATGGTTTGGAACTATTGGATATGTTGAAAAAAAATGAATATCCGGACGGTTTACTAATTATATCTGCAAAAAACTCTTTAGATGATAAACTTAGTGGTTTAAACTTGGGCGCCGATGATTATTTAACCAAACCTTTTCATTTATCAGAGTTGCAGGCCAGGGTAATGGCAATCATCAGGCGGAAATCTTTTGGAGGAAACAATGTGTTGAAGTTTAATGAAATCATTATTGACTTGCAAGCCAAAACAGTCCAAGTTAATAATGTGTCAGTTAAATTTACCCGAAAAGAATATGCTTTACTTTTATATTTTTTTGTGAACAAAGGGAAAATTGTATCCAAGAATGCAATTGCAGAACACTTGTGGGGAGATGAATTTGATGTGGTAAACAATTACGATTTTATTTACTCGCATGTAAAAAACATTAGAAAAAAATTGTTAGAATCAGGCTGTAAAGATTACATACAAGCTGCTTATGGTATGGGTTATAAATTTACCGACTTGTGAAACTTTTAACAAAGTATAACAGGGTTAATTTGATAACTGCGATTTTGGTTATATTGGTAACCGGCGTTATTTATTACCAAGTCATCAGCATGATCCTTAACCGGCAAGTTGATCAGGATTTGGAGGTGGAAGAACAGGAAGTTTTTGAATTTGTGCGCCTCAACCATCATCTACCGCAGGTTTTCAAATCTACTGATCAGCAAATATTGTTTAAGCAGGTTGGTGCAGTTAAAATTCCGCGCCATTTTATCAACACTAATTTTTATAATTCCAAAGAAAAGGAAAATGAATCGGGAAGGGGTTTAATTAGTTCTGTTATTGTTGGAGGCCAGAAATATAAGATACTAATTGTTGAATCTAAAGTTGAAACAGAAGACCTCGTCCAGATAATTTTCGGGATTACATTGGCCGTAATTTTAATCCTTTTAACCGTATTGTTTATCATCAATAGACTAATCCTTGGCCGTTTATGGCAGCCTTTTTATGATACTTTGCTTCGCTTAAAAACTTTTAATGTTGCCAATAAGGAAAAATATTTAAAAAACAGCCATTCGGGCATTGAAGAATTTGATGAATTAAACCAGGCCATTAATTTGATGGAAGCCAAGGTTATTAAAGATTATAACGATTTAAAATCTTTTACAGAAAATGCTTCGCACGAATTGGTGACACCAATTGCCGTAATTAATTCTAAGTTAGACATCTTGTTGCAAACCGACCAGTTTTCTGAAGCACAAAGTAAGTTGCTTGGGGATTTGTACCAGAGCGTGGCCAAACTAACACATTTAAACAAAGCAATGCTGCTGCTCGCCAAAATAGAAAATCAATTAATGGCTGATAAAAGAAGCATCAGTTTAAAAACGATTTTGGATGAGCAGTTGCAACGTTTTAACGAACTTTTTACAATTAAAAACATAACCGTTAGTACTTCCATTGTTGAAAAACAGGTTAACGCAAACGAATTTTTGCTGGAGATTTTGCTAAATAATTTGATCGGCAACGCAATCCGGCACAATTTGAATAATGGAACAATTTATTTAGAGTTGAACGAAAATGAATTGATCATCTGCAATACAGGAAAAGAAAAGCCTTTACAAGTTGAAGAAATATACAATCGTTTTAGCAAATCTTCAGAATCAGAAGGAAGTGGCTTAGGTTTAACTATATCCAAACAAATATGTGCAACTTATAATTGGAACTTGGATTATCAATATACAGATTGTAAACATTATTTTGTTGTAAAATTTGCGAACTTGCAATCCTGATTCTTTTAAATTTCTTTTAACTTTTATTTTTTTTATGTGGTGGATATACGCGTTATTATCAGCTTTCTTTGCGTCGCTTACGGCAATTTTCGCCAAGATTGGAGTTACAAATGTTAATTCTGACCTGGCAACTGCCATTCGTACTGTTGTTATTTTGATAGTGGCCTGGGGAATAGCCATGGCCAGGGGAGAACTGAAAGGAATAACAGAACTTTCGCGCCACAGCATTTTGTTTCTAATTTTATCAGGATTGGCAACTGGCTTATCTTGGATATTCTATTACAAAGCTTTGCAAATTGGCAAAGTATCACAAGTTGCACCGGTAGATAAACTGAGCGTAGCTTTAACCATTGTACTTTCTGTGGTTATCCTAAAAGAAACCCTATCGTTAAAAGCTGCAATTGGTGCCGTAATGATTATAGGCGGAACTTTAGTTTTGATTTTTTAGAATAGCAAAGTATCCAATTTAAAATGCTTTAAAACTGGTTTAGGTTTAATTTCAGGAAAAATTATAATGCTTCTTTTATGCCTATAAATTTTGTTTCAATTTGATATAAAAACAAAACACATCTCAAACTTTTCGTTTTATAAACTAAATCCTTCTAAATCCTTTTAAAACCTTCGGCCAAGAATAATTTTAAAAATAGCCTTGTCTGTGCTGTTTGTGAAACCATAACCAATGCCAGCATTAAATTCCCAATTTGGGCTAACATTTAAATCAGTGGCCGCAAATAATTGTTGCTGTTGCTGATTAAAAGTATCATAATGAAAAAATGGACCAGTACTTCCGTAATATTCCAATCCTAATGCAACTGCTTTGCTAACATCGTAACTGCCTTTCACATTCGGCGAAAATATGAGTCCACGGCCAGCATCCGGCCCTTTAAAACTTTCCTCCAAAGTAGGGTTGAGGGAAACATAAATTTTAGACCACTTTTTATCAATGATCGGACGGATTTCAAGCGTACTGGTATTTGCCGAAAATTCCTTTTTCTGAAATCCAAACTCAGTTGAAATACTTACCCCAAAAGGCCAATGCCAACTATCGGGTGCTGCTACCCTTGGCCGGATGTGCGAACCAACGTAAGCAGTCCGCCCGACGTTGCCAACTGCATTAAAAAAGTAAAAACCGGTTTCGAACCAAGGTGTCCAGCCATGTGTTATTTCTATTGTTTCATGGATAACATGGTTGTCGGGCAATTCGCCGTCAATAATTCCTTTACTTCCGTTTAGGGTGTAATTACTGTGCAATTCAACCATGGTCCTGCCTTTTTCTACCGTTTCAGAACCATAAACCTGTATTTCATAGTTGTCCTGTGCTTTGAGTTTTACAGCAGAAAGCAAGACAATCAGCAGTATAAATATTTTGTTCATTCAAATCATGTTTCTGCGTGAAACTATATAAGAATTCTGAAGAAATATTGGAGAAGTTTTGATGGTGCTTGTCAAACTTCAAAAAAATTCGATTCGGTTTGCAATGCTTCTTTTATCGGGTAAAAACTTCTATTGCATTTGTCTTTTTTTAAAATCAATACAAACACAAGTTTTGTAAGGATAAAAGAAGTATGGTTAGTATTTGGCCAAGCCTTTTCGCCTTTAAAAACATCAACAATTTCAACCGCTCTTTTAAGTATCGATATAGAATAAAAATTAAAGCAAACCTGGCGCGGTTATTCAGGCTCGTTAAAAGATTGTTTTTAATTTTCAAGCCTCCAAATTCACTACAGAATTTAGTGATATGTTTATCCAAAAGTTTTTAGAATAACCACAATAGAAGCCCATTTGCTAAATGGATTACGTTTGGGCTTAGCTGATATGAAAGAAGAAAAAAGGAAAGCAATATTTGTTATACAAAAAGTCCAGCCGGCATTGCTCGGTTTAATGGATGGCTCGGTATCTACTTTAGCACCTATTTTTGCAACAGCAGGCCTTACCGGACAACCCATTAAGGCTTTTTATGTTGGGCTTGCCGCTTCGCTTGGGGCTGGTATTAGCATGGGTTTGGCAGAAGCTTTATCTGATGACGGTACTGTAACCGGCAGGGGCAGCCCAATAGCAAGAGGCGCAATTACGGCTTTGGCAACGTCTATTGGCGGTATGCTGCACACACTTCCATTTTTAATTAATAATCTTCATAATGCCCTTCGTTTAGCTTACGTTGTAGTTGTAGTGGAGTTATTGGTGATTGCATTAATTCGGTATAAGTTTATGAAAACACCGTTATGGTCTACCATACTACAGGTAATAGTTGGCGGCGGGATTGTTTTTATATTAGGCATATTTTTAGGAAAAGCAGGAACTTAATTTTTAAGAAAAATGGCAGTTATAGAACCGGTAAGAGCGGATATTGAACATCCACAACTTACAAAAAGATATTCAGCAGGTTTACGGTTATGGCATTGGGTAAATTTAATTGTTATTACCGGCTCCTTGCTTACCGTATTGGTTGATTCGACACTGTTAAAAAAGCGGACCATCACACAAGTAATTAAAACGGAACTTACAACGATTTCTAATGATCAGGCAAGATCAATTGCCCATACTTTAAATGATAAAGTTTGGGAGTTTCATACCTATTTTGGTTACGGCCTTGCCGTTTTGCTGTTGTCGCGTATCGTACTGGAATTTTTTCAACTGGCCGATCAAAAGCTGCTCAAAAAAGCGAAAAGTGCTTATCAGCAATATTATATCCTTAAAAAAGACAGGGAGTTAGCCCGGCATGAACTGGTGGTCAAACTGTTGTACTTTGTATTTTACCTATTGCTTATGGTGATGGTGCTAACAGGACTTAGCCTTGCATTTGAGGATAACATCCCGGCCCTTAAAGCAGTTCATGCCATCCGTCAAATACATGGTTTTTGTATGTATTTAATCCTGGCGTTTATTGCAGTTCATATTGCAGGCGTATTACTGGCAGAAAGAAAAGAAGGCAAAGGGATTGTATCTGATATGATAAACGGAGGCAATAGTTAAATTTTATTTAGATGATTATTAACGCTGCATCTATCTATTCAACAATTACATTTTCGCCGTTCTTTTTGTTTATCGATACAATTGGCTTGTTCAACGATTCTATCTAACATTAAAATAATAAATAATGCAATCTTGTTTAACTAATGTATAAGTCAATTTTGGATGCTTCTTTTACCAGGTAAAAAATAGAAGCTTTTACAGTTTTTGTAAAAAGCGCAAACACAAAAATTATAGGCATAAAAGAAGCATAGGTTTTTAATACAGAACTTAAAACAATATTACAAATGGACAGAAAAGAATTTTTATCATTAATTGGGATTAGTACGGCATCGTTTGCATTAATTAATTGTGTTGGATGTTCAAAAGGTTCTGATGCTTCGTCTTCAACGGTTACCGGCCCTTCCAATGTAAATTTTACGCTTGACTTAACTGCTTCGGCCAATGCCAATTTGCTAACTAACGGCGGTTACATCATATCTAACAAAGTTATCGTTGCACGCACTTTGGCCGGTGCTTACATTGCCGTCCAACAATCCTGCACTCACGAAAGTTATACCTTGATTTATCAGGCTTCCAATCACCGTTTTTATTGCAATAATCATGGCTCTGCATTTACAGAAGCTGGCGTTGTGCAAAATAGTCCTGCTACAAAAAATCTAACTACTTACAATACCTTGTTAACCGGCACTTCACTAAAAGTTTACTCCTGATCTTGTATAAATGAAAGCGTTAATTGTAATACTTTTTACCACAATTTTATCTCCGATAACCTGGCTTGGTAATTTTCAAGAGGCAAAAACGGAAGCGGTAAAATCGCACAAGTTAATTGTAATTAATTTTTCTGGTTCTGATTGGTGCGGCCCTTGTATCCGTTTACGAAAAGAAATATTAGAATCTTCAACTTTCGAAAGTTACGCTGCTGATCACTTGGTGTTGGTACGTGCTGATTTTCCTCGGCAGAAAAAAAACCAGTTGGATAAAAGCCAAATTAAATTGAACGAAGCTTTGGCAGACCAATACAACAATGAAGGCAAATTCCCTTTCACTTTATTGGTTGACGAAAACGGAAAAGTATTGAAAAAGTGGGATGGCTTTCCGGATGTTTCGCCTGCACGATTTGTAGAAGAAATCAAATCGATTGACGATGCAAGACATTGAAAATGTGACTGAGAAAACCGTTGTACATAAACGGGTTTTAAAGCTGATGGGCAACCGTTTTGAAATCAGTGTTGTAAGCGATAGCGCAAATTTCGCCGAAGAAAAAATTGATCTCGCCATTTCAGAAATTAAGCGCATAGAAAAGCTTTTGACCACTTTTAGCGAGGATAGCCAAACAAATGAAATTAACCGGAACGCCGGTATTAAACCAGTTAAAGTTGATGCTGAAGTTTTTAATTTGATTCACCGGTCTTTAAAAATATCAGCTTTAACACAAGGCGCTTTTGATATTACTTACGGTTCTATCGATAAAAGCTTGTGGAATTTTGACGTGAACATGAAAGCTTTGCCTGACAGAAAAACAGCACAAGAATCGGTAAGGCTGATCAACTACCAGAACGTTATTTTAAATGCGGATAAACAAACTGTTTTTTTAAAAGAAAAAGGAATGCGCATTGGCTTTGGCGGAATCGGTAAAGGTTATGCGGCCGATTGTGCAAAAAATCTTTTACAACAGCAGGGCATTGAAAGCGGAATTGTTAACGCAGCCGGAGATTTAATCACTTGGGGAACGCAGCCAAACGGCAAACCCTGGACGATTGCCATAGCCGATCCTGATCATAAAATGCTGCCTGTTTCAACTTTAAACATCAGTAACATGGCCATCGCCACTTCGGGTGATTATGAAAAATATGCGATTATTAACGGTAAAAAATATTCTCATACTATCGATCCTAAAACCGGATTACCAGTAAGCGGGATTAAAAGCGTTAGCATAATTTGTCCAAGTGCAGAACTGGCCGATGCCATGGCAACACCAGTAACCGTAATGGGCGTTAAGGTTGGGCTTGACTTGATTAATCAGCTACAACAAATCGCCTGCGTTATTATCGACGATCATAACCAGATACATACTTCAAAAAACATCAACTTAAAAAACTAATATGACCAAACAAATTTACGCAGCAGCTATAACCGGAATGGCCGTACTCGCCAGTCTTGCTTCCTGCACTTCTGTAAAGCAGTACCAAAAAAACCGGATCAACGATGCAGAAATGGAGCTTTCGGCCCGTAAAGCACAAAAGTTTGAGCAGAGTTTTCAGTTGTACCGGGAAGGTGCTTCTGGTGCAAATGGCGGTAAAAGTGGCGGTGGTTGCGGTTGTAATTAACCTGGTATTGTAAATGAGAAAGATATATTTATGTATAGTCGGGTTATATTTAGGCCTTTCCGCTTCGTTTGCGCAAACTGCTACAGATAGCTCTACCTACAAATCCAGAAAACTGCAGCTTGATGAGGTTAACTTTGTTTCCGGCTACTATCATCAAAATGGTAATAACTCGGCCGTAACAGGTGGGATTGGTACAGAAAAACTGACCGATTTTGCCAATACGATCGATCTGCAACTATCCAAGTTAAATAAACGGGGCAGAAAAAACACTTACCTTTTCGAATTAGGTGTCGACCATTACACTTCTGCTTCATCCGATAAAATCGACCCAAACAGTGTTTCATCAGCTTCTTTGTCGGACACGCGGGTTTATCCTTCCTTAAACTGGACGCACTCCAACGAAAATACAGGCAACGCTTTTGGCTTTACCGGTTCTTTTTCCCACGAATATGATTACCAATCGTTTGGTGCCGGTTTTAACCTTTCCCGTTCATCCAAAGATAAAAACACACAGTTTGACCTGAAGTTACAGGCGTTTTTAGATACCTGGAAAGTGATTTTACCTGTAGAGCTACGGCCGGTTGATTATGGCTCCGGCTCCGAAAGGGACTCGAGGCCGGTGGACAATACGCCTCGCAATTCCTTCAGTAGTTCTTTTTCGCTATCGCATGTTATTAATGCCTGGTTGCAAGGGTTAATTGTGGTGGAGCCATCTTATCAGCATGGGTTATTGGCCACTAAATACCAGCGGGATTATTTTACAGATGGATCTGAAAGGGTTGAGAACCTGCCAGGCAGCCGATATAAATTACCAGTTGCCGCCAGGCTGAATTACTTTTTGGATGATCATTTTATCATCCGCACCTTTTACCGTTATTACATGGATAATTGGGGCATCCAGGCGCACACCGCGGAGATTGAAGTGCCCATAAAATTTACTTCTTTTTTATCGCTTAGTCCTTTTTATCGGTACAACAACCAGACCGGGACACGTTATTTCGCGCCTTACGGCCAGCACAATGCAAGCGATCAATATTATACAAGCGATTACGACCTGTCAACTTTAAACAGCAGTTTCGTGGGTACAGGTATCAGGCTTTCTCCTCCAAAAGGCGTTTTTGGCTGGCAACATTTAAGTTCGCTGGAGCTGCGTTATGGTCATTATGTGCGTTCAACCGGGCTTAA
The DNA here is from genome assembly GCA_964251965.1 of uncultured Sphingobacteriaceae bacterium. Lineage (GTDB taxonomy): Bacteria > Bacteroidota > Bacteroidia > Sphingobacteriales > Sphingobacteriaceae > Mucilaginibacter_A. The sequence continues at coordinate 31,401 of CAXULQ010000007.1, forward strand.
CTCTGATATTGTAACGTTAAATTTAAAGTTTAAATAAGTTCAGCGTAAATTCTTTCTTTAATTCTTTAAGATGCAAATTACCTGTCAAGCGGTAAATTAACTTCAATGGCAGTATAAAAAGATATTTGGTATGATATATTTGCTTGTGATATTTATAAACCATCATTCGCCCTCGTAACTGTAAAACCAATAATTATGAAAACACTTCTTTTAAACCTATTCACATTTATTGTTTTAACGTATTCGGCATCCGCCCAAAACCAGTTAACCAAATCCGAACAGCAACAGGGCTGGCAATTGCTATTTAATGGAAAAACAACGCAAGGCTGGCACACTTACTTAAAAACAAATGTTGAACCTGCCTGGAAAGTTGCCAATGGCGTATTACAATTAAACCCTAAAGCGGAGGGACAAGGGGATTTGTTAACAGACAAGGAATACGAAAATTTTGAATTGTCTTTAGAATGGAATATAGCAGAAGGCGGCAACAGCGGGATTATTTTTGGCGTTCATGAAAACCCTGCTTTTAAAGCTACTTATGATACAGGTGTTGAGATGCAGGTTTTAGATAATAAAAATGCCGAAGACAACAAAAAGGCCAATCATTTGGCGGGATCATTATACGATATGAAAGCGCCAGCACAAGATGTGGCCAAACCTGCCGGCGAATGGAACCTGGTAAAACTGCGCAAGCAAAACGGACATTTAACCTTTTGGCTCAACAATGTAAAAATAGTGGAAACCCAAATGGGCAGTGATGAGTGGAAAACAATGATTGAAAACAGTAAGTTTAAAACCTGGAAAAATTTTGCCGCTTACCCAAAAGGCCATATTGCTTTGCAAGATCATGGGTTTCAGGTTTCATTTCGTGCTATTAAGATCAGGCAACTTTAACCAAACCTGGAATCATAAGCGGCGTTTTTGATGCTTCTTTTATCGCATAAAAATCAGTAAGAATTTAAGCTGATAGAAAAGGATACAAACATAATTTACCCGCATAAAAGAAGAAGCATCATTTAAATATGTGCCCATACACTTTTAATAATGGCTGAACCAATACAGGAAAGACGGCTTGGCCTTTTGCATGCAACGGCAATCAACATGACGGATATGGTTGGCATCGGGCCTTTTATAACCCTGCCAATGGTTATCGGTATGATGAACGGCCCGTACTTTTTATACGCCTGGCTGGCGGGTGCAGCTTTATCTATGGTTGATGCAATGGTTTGGAGCGAGTTGGGCGCGGCATTCCCCAAAGCTGGCGGTTCTTATAATTTCCTCAAAGAAACTTATGGAAAAAATGGCCTGGGCAGACTGATGAGTTTTCTCTTTGTTTGGCAAACCATGATCCAGGCACCGCTTGTAATTGCTTCTGCGGCTATCGGTTTCGCTGCTTACTTTTCTTATCTGTTGCCTTTAACAACGCTGGAATCAAAGCTGATGAGCGGCGCAGTGGTGGTTTGCATCGTGCTGTTGCTTTATCGCCGAATTGAGGATATTGGGAAGATCAGCGTTGTACTTTGGGTGGCCGTTATCCTAACCATACTTTGGATTATTGGCGGAGGAATAGCGCATGGCAATTTCCTGCAACCGATACACCAAATTAACGACGGGCTTACCATGAACTATGCTTTTATTACCGCGATTGGCTTTGCAAGCGTAAAAAGTGTTTATAGTTACCTCGGCTATTACAATGTTTGCCATTTGGGAGGAGAAATTATCAATCCATCAAAAAATATTCCCCGAAGTATGTTTCTTTCCATTGCCGGGATTGCCGTTTTATACCTGATGATGAACGTGAGCGTGGTAAGTGTTATTCCCTGGCAGCAAGCCAAAAACAGTCAGTTTGTAATCAGTGTATTTATGCAGCAATTGGCCGGGCCGCTTGCAGCAAAAATAGTTACCGGCCTTGTTTTACTGGTCGCTTTTGCTTCTGTTTTTTCGGCTACGCTTGGCTATAGCCGTATTCCATATGCCGCGGCAGTTGACGGCGCTTTCTTTAAAATTTTTGCAAGGGTACATCCAACAAAAAAATTTCCTGATTTTTCCTTGTTGTTTTTAGGAGGAATAGCTTTTGTTTTTAGTTTGCTGTTTAAGCTTAGCGATGTAATTAGTGCCGTACTGGCCATGCGGATACTCATCCAGTTTATTGCGCAAGCTATTGGTTTATTAATGCTGAGAAAAGTAAGGTCAAAAGAAGATTTTCCGTACAAAATGCCTTTGTTTCCGTTGCCGGTTTATCTGGCGGTCATCTTATGGGCCGGGATACTTTATTCAACAGGACTTACGATGGTTGCAGGAGGTTTGTTAACGATCAGCATCGGCACAGCAGTATATTTTATAAAGGCAAGGGTAAACCGGGAATGGCCTTTCCTTATTGCAAAAAATAGTAGTTAAGCTAAATAAACCCTAAAATTTCTTTTGCCATTATCAACAACCTTAACACCTTTGTTGTCCCAGGCATCGGTAATTTTAATGTCGTTTTCGGTAGCTTCAAAAGTTAATTTTGGCTTGCCGTCGTCATAATACATTTCCCATTTGCCATCGTATTTATTGTTTTTGAAGCTTCCTTTAGCCTGTAAATTTCCGTTTAGATAATGGGTGATAAAATAACCATCCTTCAAACCGTCTGGAGTATAAGTCCCTTCTGTAAGCACTAAGCCAGGTGTTAAACGGCTTACATCTTTAACCGGACCAAAAAATTTACGTTGCTGCATATTGATGTGCGCGTAGCGGATTACCTCACTACAGGAATCTTCAATCAAATCAAATTCATTGTTTAGGGAAAGGTTAACACTGTCTTTTTTAATAAAATTAAAACGGATGGTACGCCTGGAAACATTGGTGTTGCTTACAGGGGCAAACGTTTGAGCAGAGGAAGAAAAATAAAAAAGCGAACTTATAATTAAGGAAGTAAAAAATATTTTCATAGGATAAGATTGGCCTGTTAAATTATAAAAAATAGCGTTATTATTATTTAAAAGAAAAGGATTTTTTAAATTTTATTGATACATTTTTAATGCTTCTTTTATAGCATAAAAATTGGAAAGGCTTTTAAAATTGTATTATTGAAAGTATAGCAAATATTTAGAAAACCTTAAAAATTAACTTTAATAAATCTCTACTTTGATTCTTTAATCAGCATTAACAACATTATGAAATTTAACCAGAAAACTCCTTTAGATACCTTTTTAAATATGTTGTTTGATCGTTATCAGGCAAAAGTTGCTGCGGTTAAAAAGATTACAGATGCGTTGATCGAACAAGGCGTGGTAAGTTCTCAGCAGGAAATTGTTAATGACCACATTGCTTTTCGTACCCTGGGCGTTCCAAATTTAGGTATCCAATCTTTTGAGAAAATTTTTCTGCACCATGGTTATCAGAAAAAAGACTATTATTATTTTGAAGGGAAAAAGCTGAACGCTTACTGGTACGCGCCTCCGGCAGAAGAATATCCGCGTGTTTTTATGAGCGAACTTATTGTTGACCAGCTTTCGGCACAAGCCCAACAAATCATCCATCAATATACAGGAACTATAAAAACAGATCCTGTGGATATGCTCGACTTAAATAACGGGCAGCAAATCGGCGAATTTTTCCATCAATCGCTTTGGCAATTACCAACCAAACCGGATTATTTAGCGCTTTTAAAAGAAAGTGAATATGCGGCCTGGGTAATTTACAACCGCTATTACCTTAACCATTACACCATTAGCGTTCATGCTTTAAAAAATGGCTACAACACGCTGGCCAGTTTTGATGATTTTGTAGAAGGTTTGGGTATTAAACTCAATACTTCCGGCGGTAAAATTAAAGTTAGCGAAGATGGCCTGCTGCTGCAAAGCAGCACAATTGCCGAAATGCAGGACGCAACCTTTGCAGACGGTGAAACTCTAAGTATTGCAAGCAGTTATGTGGAATTTGCAGAAAGACTGGTTTTACCCGAGTTTAAAAACCTGTCATCCGACAAAATAAAATCCCGACATAGAAGAGAAGGTTTTGAAACAAGCAACGCAGATAAAATTTTTGAGAGCACTTATACCAAACAAACCAATTCCTGAGAAAAATGAACAACAACTTTTAGTAGTTTGATGTGTAATTGCAAGATCAATTTTAAACCAAACTTTACATGCTTCTTTTATCACAATAAATTTATGTTTGGATATTTTTATCGATACAAATAACGTCCAACTTTAATGTTTTTTAGGCGATAAAAGAAGCATTAAAAATGTCAATAAATAAAACTGCCGTCGCCGCGGCGTTTCAATTCCCTTCCGTTTCTTTTGGCCGTTCCACTCCATTTTTGCAAGTTCAAAATAAAACTTACCAAAGCATATCTGCTTAATGCGTTGGTTTTGGTATCGGTGATGGAAGTTTGGGTTACCACGCGGTTAATAAAGTTGTTTTGATTGAGCAAATCAAATCCGGATACTCTTAAAATGCCATTCTTTCTCTTGAAAAACTCTTTTTCCAAATAAGTATTTACAACGAAAGGATTCTTGGATACGTTTGAATTGATACCCGTGATATAGTTTTTACTTGCACTGTAACCAATCGTCAGCGTTCTTGATTTCAACAGAAAAAATCTTCCATCAATACTAAAAGCTGTGGTTTTGATATCGCTGTTGATGGAACTTGGAAGTGTATTGGTTGATTTGTTAACATCGTAAGAAACATAAGGGTTTACTTCTAACCAATCGTTTGGGTTTAACCTTGGCCCAAACCTTTCGTTGTAACGCCAACTTGTAACCACATTTTCGATATTGTTGCTCATGCCCAGAGAATGTCCGTAAGAAATTAATCCGTTTAACGCCAGGTTGTATTTGCGGTCGTCAAATTGTTTAGAAATGTTGTAATTGCCAGATACAGAGCGCGCACCGCTGATATTTACAAAATGGGTTTCGTACAAAAGACTGTGTAGTTCTGGTTGTCTAACTTGTACAACATTGCTTACAATTTGGTCTTCGTACAAACTTGTATTGATATTGGCCGACAAGTTTAACTTTGAATTGGATATATAATTATTATAAATTGTATTGATGCTATGCCTGAAAGAAGGCTTTAAGTTTGGATTTCCAAAAACCGGATTTTGCGGATTGGAGTAATCTGGCAAAGGCTGTATTTGTGTAAAATTCGGTTCGGTTGGCGCACCAGAGTAGTTGATTGAGATTCGATGTTGGCGTGAAAACACATATTGAAAACGAAAAATAGGGACCACATAAAAATCATTACGGTTTGATGAGGTTCCCTTGCTAACATTAACTCCCTCTAAATGAGATGGAATAGCCGTAGCACCTACGGATATATTGTATTTTGTTTTGTTAAGCCTGTAGTTTAAAGCAATGCGTGTTTCTGTAAAAGAATAGTTATAAACGTTGCTTAAAGAATCTATTATGGCAGGCGCGCCGGTTGGACTTATATTACTGGTGATGGCATTATTGTCATAACCTCTATAGTTTACCTGGGCATTAAATTCGAGTTGAGAAAGTGCGCTTAATGGTTCTACATAAGTTAAGCTCGTGCGGTAATTTTTAGTGAGGTTGCCGCGGTTTATTGTTCTGTGTACAAGTGAATCTTTTACGATATTTTCGACGGAATCTTTATATTGGATCTCTGTGTTTTGCCCCGTGTTTTGTTGCTGGTCTCCATGGGTTAAATTAAATTGGATCGAAATATTTCTCCTTGGTTTTTTAAAAATATATTGATATAAAATGATAGCGCCATAAGTTGGCGTAGTGTTTTTACCGGTCGAAAGTCCGTTGGAATATTGGTTAAGCAGCCCCGTTTGCGTGTATTGAGAATTATTGCTGGTATTTGCACTGGTATAACTAAAAGTTGGGGTTATCCGCAAAAAGTTAGAAGGATTAGGCGTGTACTCAAATTCGAAACTTGCATTTTGTGTTTTGCCATAATTTGTTCCGATAGTTTGCCTGGTAAAAGAAGTAGTGCCCAAAGAACTAAATGTTTGCCCAACACTGTTATTGATAGAATTAACATTGGTAAAGCCATACCTGTAGTTGGCATTTACTTGTACAGATTTGCTCCACTGGTCGCGGTAATTAAATGAAGGGCCGCCGGAAGTTGTTGTGCCGCCGCTTCCGCCAGCACTGTTGTTGCCGCTGCCCAACTGGCCATTCGCATCGCTGCTGATGCCGGTGCTGGCCACGCCGTTTACCGTGTTTCTGATATTGCCGATAATCCCGATTTGCTCATTGGCGTTGATGCGTTGCGCAAATACACGTTCATCATACCTGCTGTTGTTTCCATCACTTGCGGTAAGCCTTAAAATATTGCCAACCGACCGATCGGCTCGGGTTGTGATGTTTAATACTTTAGTCGGATCGCCATCTTTAATACCTGTTCTTCCGGCCTGGTCGCCGTAATCATCAACTACCTGTATTTTATCAACGATATCCGCAGGCAAATTTTGAATGGCTTGTGCTACGTCGCCTCCGGCATAATCTTTACCATTGACCCTTGCCTTGGTTACTTGTTGCCCTTGGTGCGTTAAAGTACCATCCGAACCAACTTCCATTCCTTCCATTTTTTTGAGCAGCTCATCAACCGTAGCATTTTCGCGTACTTTATAATCACTTGCTCGGTATTCAACCGTATCTGTTTTGTAAACGATGCTGGGCGTACCGTTAATTTTTACCTCGTTTAGCATGCGCGATTGTGTTTTAAGTTCTACCGGGTCTAACACAATCCTTTTTGCAGCATCGTTATTAAGGTATCTCCTTACGGAAGTAACAAAGCCAATTCCTTTTATGGTAATTACGAACGTGGCCATCTTTACATTTTTAAAAATGAAAATACCATCTGCATTGGTTGCTGTTTTTATCGTATCTTTTTTTGAGGTCAGCATTACCGTTGCACCGATAACCGTTTGGCCGGTTGTATCTTTAACAATACCGCTCACCTCGCGAAACGCCAAAGGAGGCGGAAGCGGCGTTTGAGACCTGGTGCGCGCCTGCTGTGCAAACAGCTTGCCCAGTAATAAAATCAGGCAGCAGGATAGTACAATTACTTTTTTCATGTAAAATGAAGGCTAAAGGAGGCGGCTGTGTATTTATTTTTTCGCTAAGGTGTACTTAGCCCAGAAGTCGGTGGGGCTTGTTAAATCTTCATAATCTAAATTAGTGCTTCTTCCGGCACCCGAACCTCCTCTTCCGGCGCCACCAGTGCCACCACCTGCACCTCCTCTTCCTCCTCCGCCACCTGCGCCGCCTCTTCCTCCGCCAAAACCTCCTCCTCCGGCAGCAGCATCGCCGGCAACATTTGTAACCCTAAAGCTATTATTACTGCTAACCTGTAAGCCATTCACTTTAATGTTGTAGGCAATTTCTTTAGTGTTGGTTGATGATATATCCAGTAATTTAAGAGGAATTGCCAGTTCATAATTGTAATTTCCCAAGGCATCATAACCGATTGCCGTTTTAATCCCGTATTCGTTATAAATAGAAATCAGCGTATCGGTAATATCTTTAAAGCCGAAAACCTTTATCTCTTTACTGGAGGTAACCAATTGCTTTCGCGCGGCTAAAATTGCTGCCGAATCGGTTCCGGCTGCCTGCGACTGTCCGCCTGCGCCACCTCTGCCGCCGCCAACACGTTGCCCGCGCAGCCCTCGTGCAGCCCTTGTTATTACCGGAAAAGTTAAAATAAAGGCGTTTTTATCTTTTTTCTTTCCAGCAGTATTTACCGTTAGTGTAATGCCGCCGGCTACAATTTTAGTATTGTTGTTGGCATCTGTTGATGTTAATGCCAGATAAAGGTATTGGTCGTTATTAGACAGCGTGTAAAATAACTTAGTGGATTTGTTGTATGCCTGGAAAGAATCTTCCCATTCATTTAAGTTGCCATCAATTTTTACGGTTGCAGGCGACCATACGCTGGTTGCCTGTACATCTTTTAAATGTGCCTGGCCGAACATTTTTAAACCAGAAAATAAAAGTAAAAATGCCAGAAGTATAGGTTTTTTCATAATCAAATTTTAGGCTTTGCTGTAGATAGAATTGTTGAATTTACAGGGTAATTGATACAAATATTTTTTTATTGTGTAACATTTTTTTGATGATATATAAATGTTGCACAACTTAATGTAAAAGTTGCATTGTGGCTGTCAAAACCATTTTATTACCTATAAAAAGAGTAAGCAAATAAGATAGTAATCCCGCTACTTATAATAGAGTTATTTGTTGAAATGGAAGAGAAAGGATTAAATTAGAAGAAGGTATAATTTTGATTATTGGCTATTGTCTTCTTTGATAAATACCCGTTTTATCAGCAAGCCCGACAGAGACGACAAACCGCCAACTAATCCACCAATTAATGTGGTAACCAAAAGCACCCAAAGCCATCCTGGTAAATGCACCATTTCCGCTACCCGATTGGCCAAAATATGATCATTGGGAATACTTTTAAACAAAGCCAGCAGCAGCCATACTAAAGCCAAGGCAAAAAAGCCAGACCAGAAAGCTTGTCCTGCTGTTTTACCCACAAAAACTGCTGTAACAAAAGCCACAATTGCTGCCGCCCACCAAGTGAAAATAAATCCGCTTAGCAGCGACAAAAAAAAGATGATTAAAAACAGCATGTTATTTTGCAGTTAAGTTTAGGGTTGATTTAATTCGGGACGAAGGCTGATTAGACGATTGTAGAAATAACAGTTCATTCAACCGGCCATCTTTCCAGGTTTGTAAAAGATTGTTATAAAAGAAGCTTCCGGGATTACCCGACTGGCCTCCCGGCAATACGCCATAACCTTTTACCTGCGGACCCATCTGTACAACCATGCGCCACGACGGGCCGTGCCCTTCAATCAAGGCATCAACTGTTGAGCCTGTTCCGCCTGCTTTAAATTTTCCTACACCTAATCCCGGAATGTTTGCCAGATGGTTGATGTAGGTTTCTTTAACATTGCCCCATTCCCATTTTGTACCAGGTGAACCGTATTTCCTCATTAACTGCCCTGCTGCTGCAACAAAAGAATTATTTAAAATATCTTTGCAATCCTCTTTCTTTGGTGTCCGGATATCATCAAACCATTTCGAGTTTGGCTCTTTTAACAATAATTTTTCTGTACGATCACGGTTGGGCATTTTTAAATTGTTTTCTTCCGGTTTTCCGAATTCGTCTTGCCAGGTTTCGTTATAAAAATTCGTCCACCAACTGTTGAAAATTGTGGCACCTATCGCATCAGCATCAAACCGCTTGTTCCATTTTTTCAGGACGTCCAATACCTGTTTTTGGTTGTTATTGAGTTTTTCAGGATCAATATATTTTAGCATTTCGGCCAATACATCTTGCGCAAAAATGCTGTAGGTATCCGTTTGAAGAACACGCATACTGTCAATGGTAGCACTTTTCATGGCGGCAAGGCGGGTATCAATACGTTTGCCGCGTTCGTAAGGGCCAAAACTCCAATTAATGTAATAAGGATAAGTAGGATCGGTGGAGGATTGGTTGGCAGAACTTAAAAAACCTTGTGCAGTGTTTTCTGCCGTTGGATTCTGTTCTGCCGGTATCCAGCCCAACCAGTCATCTTCCGGATCGGTTCCATCCAAAATAAACTTGCCCTGGTCTTTGTATTTTAAAGGAAATTTACCGTTTACCGTAATGGCGATATCTTTATCGGCACTGGCAAATATGAAGTTTTGGGCCGGAGCAGTGTAATAAGTTAAAGCCTTTCGGTAATCGGCATAATTTTGACCTCTGTTAAGCAGGTAAAAAGTTTTAAACTCGTCTGATTCATCGTGTGCAATCCAACGCAAAGCATTTCCTATAGGAATATTTTCATGGGAACCGACAGGCTTTTTTGAAGCAGTTTCGTAAACAATAGGGCCATGATGGGTATATAAAACGGTATCGTAAAGCGGTTTTTGTCCGCGGATATTAATTACTTCAATGCGCCTTTTTATTTTGTTCCAATGACCAACTTTATCAAACAGTGCTTTTGTATAGTATTCTTTTTTCGAGGCATCTTTAAATTTGATTTGATACCAATCCAATATATCAGCATCAACATTAGTTACGCCCCAACTTATTTTATTGTTATAACCGATAACCACACAAGGCGCGCCGGGAAGCGAAACACCATAAACATTTACACCAGGAGCTGATAATTGAATTTGATACCAGATAGAAGGCAAAGTAAGGTTTAAATGCGGATCATTTGCTAAAATAGGATAACCGCTTGCCGTTTTGCTGCCCGCAATAACCCAGTTGTTACTGCCGATCCCTTCCACTTTGGCTGGCGTTTTTATATCGTTTTGTTGTGATAAAAAACTTTTAGAAGGTTTTGGAAGAGGTAATGGTTTAAAATCCCATTTTGTTCCGGCAGGAATAATCGGTTCTTCATGGAAAGGATAATCAGGAAATAAATCTTTGGTTACCGAAGCGCCAAACTGTTTTAAAGTACTGGTCATCATAAACTGATCAGAACCTCCGGCTAACGTTTCCGACATCAGTTTAAGTAAAAATGCAGAATTAATTGGTTTCCAATCTTCCGGTGCGTAATCCAGCAGTTTAAATTCCAGCGGGTAATCTTTTGGTTTCAATTCGTGGATGTAACTATTTACGCCTTCGGTATAAGCGTTAATTACATTTCGGATGACCGGATCTTTCATCATTCCCCGAAGCGTGTTTTCCGCACCGTAAACCATTCCCATCCGGCGGTGATATCGATCAACTTCCAACGCCTTTGGCCCTACTACTTCGGCCAATCTTCCGGATGCGCTTCTGGTTTGGATATCCATTTGCCATAACCGATCACGAGCGGTAATATAACCTTGTGCCAAGTATAAATCATGGTCATTTTCGGCAAAAATATGGGCAACCCTGTTTTCATCAAACTTAATGGTAACGGGTTTCTGCAAACCTTGAATCTTTAAATCGCCTGATTTCAATTCCTTGCTTTCTGCATTTTGCCAAAAACCGTTAACCGGATTTAAAAACTTGCCAATGGGCGGCAAGCTGCCAAACTTGGTTTGTAATGCCCAAATCAGCGTAACTGTTAAAGCGATAACTACGGATGCCTTTAAAAATTTCATTAGGCTAAAATAAGGGGTTGGAATAGTATTTCGCTTAAAATTTATGGATAGAATTGCCGGTTCTAAGATGAGCAACTTTAGAAGTTTTACCATTGATAATTATTTATTTAGAAACAAACTGAGATTCCATCATTTGATTGAGATGCTTCTTTTATCGGCATAAAATATAAACACCAAAATTATAGAATTACCATATTTCAATTCCTACATAGTGCGATTAAAAGAGAATATCCGTTAAGTCCTGAAAATTTAAATGCGATTTCAATTCCTACATGGTGCGATTAAAAGTTTTCTTGTCCTCCACGTCCGCATGCGTTTCTGCCATTTCAATTCCTACATGATGCGATTAAAAGACATGGCCATTGCTTCGGCACAAATGGCGGAAAAAATTTCAATTCCTATATGGTGTGATTAAAAGAAAGTCTGGTGAAGAAATATGACTTGCCATATCGGGATTTCAATTCCTACATGGTGCGATTAAAAGGTTCGATCGGTGTGATGTGTACGCTGATGGATTACATTTCAATTCCTACATGGTGCGATTAAAAGGCTGTTTTTACAGCCGACAGTTATAGCTGTATCAAATTTCAATTCCTACATGCGATTAAAAGAGATCGAATTGTAGAAATTGCCATCGTGCGTTTTGAATTTCAATTCCTACATGGTGCGATTAAAAGTTTGAAACTGAACTTGAATTTGAGCAAAGTAGATTCATTTCAATTCCTACATGGTGCGATTAAAAGAAAAATGGTATCAATCGCATTGCTAAAAATGTAGTATTTCAATTCCTACATGGTGCGATTAAAAGAAAAATGGTATCAATCGCATTGCTAAAAATGTAGTATTTCAATTCCTACATGGTGCGATTAAAAGAGCGTGAACTTGTAAAGTTTCAATCTCGATTTACTATTTCAATTCCTACATGGTGCGATTAAAAGATCCATTAGGTTATCAGCAATACTTCTGTCAACTCATTTCAATTCCTACATGGTGCGATTAAAAGCTTTGCACGCAAGCCCTTTAATTGCGTTTTTTGTTATTTCAATTCCTACATGGTGCGATTAAAAGTGAACAATGGTAAGTTTTCCAGTAGCTTTTTACCAAATTTCAATTCCTACATGTGCGATTAAAAGTTAAGTAATCCAGATTTATTTAGATATGATTTGATTATTTCAATTCCTACATGGTGCAATTAAAAGTGTGATCCTATAAAGTTAGCAAGAAGAACTATCATAATTTCAATTCCTACATGGTGCGATTAAAAGTACTGCCATTCGTTAATACTGCCTTGCAAATCGCATTTCAATTCCTACATGGTGCGATTAAAAGCGTTATAATTTATAAAATAACGCAGTATGTTATCAAAATTTCAATTCCTACATGGTGCGATTAAAAGTGTATCTTTTTACCGCCTTCGCTTACGAATTCAGGTAATTTCAATTCTTACATGGTGTGATTAAAAGTTTTATAAGGGAAAAATACCACAGGGCCTTTGCCATTTCAATTCCTACATGGTGCGATTAAAAGTATAAGTTGCATCTTTAGTGCTGTACAGGTATTTATTTCAATTCCTACATGGTGCGATTAAAAGCGGAGCCAGGTACTCAAAAACATTCAATCAATCTGGATTTCAATTCCTACATAGTGCGATTAAAAGAATTGAAAGTGTATTATGAGTTTGGATTTAGCAAATTAATTCCTACATGGTGCGATTAAAAGACAGGGTTAACTGTCGATAACGCGGCTTTTTCTACATTTCAATTCCTACATGGTGCGATTAAAAGTAGTAAAAATAGGGCGCATAAAAGAAGCATTACCTTATTTCAATTCCTACATGGTGCGATTAAAAGAACCAATGTTCCGATTGATAGCTTTAATCACCACAATTTCAATTCCTACATGGTGCGATTAAAAGACTTTGCCAATTTGTACCTGACTTATTTTGATCACATTTCAATTCCTACATGGTGCGATTAAAAGATACGAGCATAAAAAAGACCGGGTTGGCAATTCTTTATTTCAATTCCTACATGGTGCGATTAAAAGCGTGCTTTATTGCACATTCAACACAATAAGGGCCGCATTTCAATTCCTATATGGTGCGATTAAAAGTTTTTATTTAAAAACTAAAATTTCGGTTTCGGTATCATTTCAATTCCTACATGGTGCGATTAAAAGTTAGTAAATGCGTTTATGCTTTTCCTGCATAAATTAAATTTCAATTCCTACATGGTGCGATTAAAAGCCTGCTTCCGGCTGTAAAGCGTTAGATGCAGACAAATTTCAATTCCTACATAGTGCGATTAAAAGAGTTTATCAAACTTACTTTTGGGACGGTAAAACCAATTTCAATTCCTACATGGTGCGATTAAAAGTTAGAAAAAGCCATTTATCTGAACCAGTTGCCGAAATTTCAATTCCTACATGGTGCGATTAAAAGTTTAGAGCTTGGGATAAAGAAAATTCAGAATCAGAATTATTTCAATTCCTACATGGTGCGATTAAAAGTGCCGCCGGTTTCTGCTACTGCCATTAAAAATTACAATTTCAATTCCTACATGGTGTGATTAAAAGTTTACTCACCTTACGCCCGGTTGATAGGTTCGCAGATTTCAATTCCTACATGGTGCGATTAAAAGATACCACGCTCAGCCCTGCTGTTGCCTTAAAAATAGATTTCAATTCCTACATGGTGCGATTAAAAGATATGATACCAAAAGTAACCATTACCCTTGCCAAATTTCAATTCCTACATGGTGCGATTAAAAGCTGGTCAACCAGCTTGAATAAACAGATGTAGCCGTAAAATTTCAATTCCTACATGGTGCGATTAAAAGACATACGAAGACCGGCGCGGACACCAAAAGGATAAGATTTCAATTCCTACATGGTGCGATTAAAAGCATCGATCTGTCGGACGCACTGACCACTGTTTTGCATTTCAATTCCTACATGGTGCGATTAAAAGCAGGCGTACCAAATACGCAAATGTATATTTTGGCTAAATTTCAATTCCTACATGGTGCGATTAAAAGTGCAAGTGGCCAAAAACATCTTCATTACCTCGATTTGTATTTCAATTCCTACATGGTGCGATTAAAAGGTTTCGCTTTCGGCATAATACTTTCCAATAGCTTTTATTTCAATTCCTACATGGTGCGATTAAAAGTGGATTTGTTACCAACATAAATTTAGTATGGTCTTGGATTTCAATTCCTACATGGTGCGATTAAAAGTAAAGCTGATAGCCGTTCCAATACTGCCAAATTCGAATTTCAATTCCTACATGGTGCGATTAAAAGTATTACCGATCGGTTTATATTGAGCAACTGGAGGAAATTTCAATTCCTACATGGTGCGATTAAAAGCCCGCCGACGAATCGGAAAGAAGCCGGACTTACACATTTCAATTCCTACATGGTGCGATTAAAAGAAGCGGCCTGATCGAAGATTGCGACATCCTGGAGAATTTCAATTCCTACATGGTGCGATTAAAAGAATTACCCCACGTGTTTGCTCCGGTTCGCGCTGGCATTTCAATTCCTACATGGTGCGATTAAAAGATGAGACATACGGCACTAAACAGAATACAGCTATTTGATTTCAATTCCTACATGGTGCGATTAAAAGAACTACGTCATATACTCTTAATTACATAAACCACATTTCAATTCCTACATGGTGCGATTAAAAGTATTAAACAAATCCTTATCAGGTTTTAATATGAAATTTCAATTCCTACATGGTGCGATTAAAAGTATAAGCATCAATGCTTTTTAAATCGTTTTTCACCCATTTCAATTCCTACATGGTGCGATTAAAAGTGTCCTTAAAGTCCAGTTCATCTTTTTTAATCTTTATTTCAATTCCTACATGGTGCGATTAAAAGCCTGTTCTGGTGCTAAAGATTCCGCCGCTTTTTTGTATTTCAATTCCTACATGGTGCGATTAAAAGTAGTTTTAGCTGCGCCGCCGTTTCTAAATTTATAGCTTATTTCAATTCCTACATGGTGCGATTAAAAGCCGTGCGTAGTATCCATTACCTTCATGACGTTTTTATTTCAATTCCTACATGGTGCGATTAAAAGCAATATTTCGTTTTAAGATTTGAGTTTTCCAAACTTATTTCAATTCCTACATGGTGCGATTAAAAGCAGAAGCATTTGCCGTTAATGTTATGTTATCGGTATTTCAATTCCTACATGGTGCGATTAAAAGTGCCGTGCGTGGTATCCATTACCTTCATAACATTTTTATTTCAATTCCTACATGGTGCGATTAAAAGTTGGAAATTTATGGAAATAATGAATTGCAGGCAAATTTCAATTCCTACATGGTGCGATTAAAAGGGATTATGTAATGAACGAAGATGTTCGCGGCCTAATTTCAATTCCTACATGGTGCGATTAAAAGAATTATCAGGGATTGGATGCAAGATTTATGACTTTATTTCAATTCCTACATGGTGCGATTAAAAGCGCTGGTTTTGCTGATAAGGTGTTTGAGGATTGACATTTCAATTCCTACATGGTGCGATTAAAAGCGCTAGTTTTGCTGATAAGGTGTTTGAGAATTGACATTTCAATTCCTACATGGTGCGATTAAAAGTCGCGCCATTCATTAAAAGAAATTGTAAACGATACACATTTCAATTCCTACATGGTGCGATTAAAAGAGTGTACAGAATCAAAAGAGAATGACTTTTGCACATTTCAATTCCTACATGGTGCGATTAAAAGTATAAGATGCTAAATAAGGCTACGGAAGCCTTTGAATATTTCAATTCCTACATGGTGCGATTAAAAGTTTAATTCCGTGTTTTCTATTATGGTTAATTGACTTATTTCAATTCCTACATGGTGCGATTAAAAGTAATCTTCGCAAATAGCTGCAAGTACCGCTTTTGCTTATTTCAATTCCTACATGGTGCGATTAAAAGCCGCGGAACCTATCCGGCAGCATCTACCCTACCGGAATTTCAATTCCTACATGGTGCGATTAAAAGAAAGGTATTATAGCAAATTGCATTAAAAGGTTCCGATTTCAATTCCTACATGGTGCGATTAAAAGAAGCGATTGGATGGAAAAAAACTTTAATTACGACCTAATTTCAATTCCTACATGGTGCGATTAAAAGCAGGCATTTTTAATGCTGATAATAGCGTTTATTTATTTCAATTCCTACATGGTGCGATTAAAAGTTTGAAACTAAACTTAAATTTGAGCAAAGTAGATTCATTTCAATTCCTACATGGTGCGATTAAAAGTAGCATCACCCGGCAGGTTGTAGTAGATATTGCTCGGATTTCAATTCCTACATGGTGCGATTAAAAGTATGCTTAATGCAAAGGCTTTGTCATTTAAGCCACTATTTCAATTCCTACATGGTGCGATTAAAAGACTGTTACGCCATCGCCTTGGTTGAATGAAGCTATATTTCAATTCCTACATGGTGCGATTAAAAGTAGAAAACATGAACAAACAAACACGAACATTTATCATTTCAATTCCTACATGGTGCGATTAAAAGACAATTAATTATGAAAATTAAAATAGAAATTAAATCGATTTCAATTCCTACATGGTGCGATTAAAAGACGATACAGCAAAGGGCAATAAGCCTGTTTACTTCATTTCAATTCCTACATGGTGCGATTAAAAGTAACCCGCCTGTGAATATCCAGCAGCAATAATTTCATTTCAATTCCTACATGGTGCGATTAAAAGAGTTATATGTGGTTCCAATTCGTATTCCGTAGCGTTATTTCAATTCCTACATGGTGCGATTAAAAGTTTATCGCTGCCTTTTTATCAGAATTTAATTAAGTCCATTTCAATTCCTACATGGTGCGATTAAAAGCGCCCATGACGATTGATTTAGATGAAATTTTAACGGATTTCAATTCCTACATGGTGCGATTAAAAGATTAACTATAATCGAAAACACGGAATTAAAACGCAATTTCAATTCCTACATGGTGCGATTAAAAGAACGCGGGTAATTTAAAGGCCGGGTTAGTTGATAGCCATTTCAATTCCTACATGGTGCGATTAAAAGTCGTGGTTGGCACCGTATAGGTAGTGCCAGGTGTTACATTTCAATTCCTACATGGTGCGATTAAAAGTCAAACTACACAAAGTTCGACTAAAGTTTGTACTGAATTTCAATTCCTACATGGTGCGATTAAAAGCAAAATCTTTGCGCCAAACTTCGTAGCAGGCCTTTAATTTCAATTCCTACATGGTGCGATTAAAAGCTACAATTTACAACATTACTACGCAGCCGGTAACACCATTTCAATTCCTACATGGTGCGATTAAAAGACGGCAGAGCCCATAAAAGCAACTGTGCTTCCTTATTTCAATTCCTACATGGTGCGATTAAAAGCTTGCCTTAACAAAGCTTGTACTATAAGTTCTTTTTTATTTCAATTCCTACATGGTGCGATTAAAAGTGGAAAGCGGCCAGCATGGCTTTAGCGAAAAGACATTTCAATTCCTACATGGTGCGATTAAAAGATCGAACCGAAAGAAAGAAAATCCAGTTTAATAGCATTTCAATTCCTACATGGTGCGATTAAAAGAGTAAGTTTCGCCCAAAGCATCCGGCAATACGCGCTCCATTTCAATTCCTACATGGTGCGATTAAAAGCGGTAGGCTCACATGGAACCCGGCAACTGCTTTTTTAATTTCAATTCCTACATGGTGCGATTAAAAGATGCTGATACGTGAAGGCATGTAAATACCGAGAGCGATTTCAATTCCTACATGGTGCGATTAAAAGGCTTTACCAACCCTTAGAAAACCAAAGGTTATCTACATTTCAATTCCTACATGGTGCGATTAAAAGCGTAGCTTTCGATCAGGTCGAGCTGCTGGTACTGGTATTTCAATTCCTACATGGTGCGATTAAAAGAAGCAGCTTGATAAAATAAATCAGTTTTATGATAACCATTTCAATTCCTACATGGTGCGATTAAAAGACGGTCAATCCGGCAAATTCTGTAACAGGCTCAATTATTTCAATTCCTACATGGTGCGATTAAAAGTGCCTGCAGCCGTGCGTGGGTCTCTGGCCGGGCTGCATTTCAATTCCTACATGGTGCGATTAAAAGTATCGCTGCCTTTTTATCAGCGGTTCATTAAGTCCATTTCAATTCCTACATGGTGCGATTAAAAGCGAGAGAACCGCCATTTGCAGATACTGTATTATTATTTCAATTCCTACATGGTGCGATTAAAAGCAGGCACAATTCTTTAAAGGTGAAAGTAATTTTAATTTCAATTCCTACATGGTGCGATTAAAAGCGTGCGATTGCTCAACTCTTAAAAGTTTAAGGTTAATTTCAATTCCTACATGGTGCGATTAAAAGCCGTATCGTGGTACATACCGGAAATATGCTGATCGATTTCAATTCCTACATGGTGCGATTAAAAGCCGTATCGTGGTACATACCGGAAATATGCTGATCGATTTCAATTCCTACATGGTGCGATTAAAAGCAGCATGATTTTAACAGGCAAAGGAGGCTTTACATAAATTTCAATTCCTACATGGTGCGATTAAAAGAACAAAAGCGGCGTGAATTTAAGGCCTCAAAATTGGAATTTCAATTCCTACATGGTGCGATTAAAAGAATCAGAAGAAGCAAGAGATATTTATAATTTAGCAATTTCAATTCCTACATGGTGCGATTAAAAGTTCCGGTTGTTCTTTACCCTAACTTCGGTATCCAATTTCAATTCCTACATGGTGCGATTAAAAGAAGTAAACTGCACTATCCAAAAAGGGACTAAAATATTTCAATTCCTACATGGTGCGATTAAAAGGCTGCCGAAAACTACTTAAACAACCCGGACGAATATTTATTTCAATTCCTACATGGTGCGATTAAAAGACCGTTAGTATGTCAACGCTAAAAAAATACACAACAATTTCAATTCCTACATGGTGCGATTAAAAGAGTGTTTATTCAACCGGGCAAAGCATAGCAGCAAAATTTCAATTCCTACATGGTGCGATTAAAAGTCCTAAACTAAATTCTGAATCAAAGTAGGTTTCTTATTTCAATTCCTACATGGTGCGATTAAAAGCACCCGAAGACAAAGAAACGGGCGAACCTTTTTCAAATTTCAATTCCTACATGGTGCGATTAAAAGATCCAACTGCCATCCGGCAAGTCTTCTAATCCGTTATTTCAATTCCTACATGGTGCGATTAAAAGCGTTGATGACGGTAAAATTTTGAGCCGTTTACGCAATTTCAATTCCTACATGGTGCGATTAAAAGCGGAAAATATGCTGGAAGTTCGACATCTTAGAACCATATTTCAATTCCTACATGGTGCGATTAAAAGCTACGGTAATCATAGTTCCGCGTACGCCTTCATTGTATTTCAATTCCTACATGGTGCGATTAAAAGTAGCCGTTCCGATGCTGCCAAATTCTACTGTTCCGCATTTCAATTCCTACATGGTGCGATTAAAAGCCGATATGAGTAGCGCGTTATCAACCGCCTTTATTATTTCAATTCCTACATGGTGCGATTAAAAGTGGTTAGCCTTCCTATTGGCTCTACTCCTATTATGATTTCAATTCCTACATGGTGCGATTAAAAGTTTAAGAAATCGAATTACAGCACTTCAAAAGTTAGGCAATTTCAATTCCTACATGGTGCGATTAAAAGCCGTTATTAAAACGGCTCTGGTATGTGCTTAAACAACGTTTTTTACATGGTTTTTAAACCAAATTTTAGTCGGCCGGCATTGAGCGATTGCTATGCACTGACAGACAACCCTTGCAAAACCCTTATTCTTCTGTAGCAGGGCTAATTTAGTGTTTTATTACATCAAAGAACAAACTTTATTATCCTCACCGACAACTTATAGTATATTGTCCAGCTTGTTTTTCTCTGCCCCAATTACTTCTTTTTCAAGCCATTTTTCTTCACGGCTTTTAAAAACCAGGATGCTGTCTGTTTCGGCATCAATAATCAGTTTGGCTTTTGCTTGCAGTTCCTTCAATTTTACAGGGGTGATCTCTCCCTCAAAAACAGAATTTTGGATCCAGTTTAAATACTGCCTGCACAGTTTCAGCATTTTTCCAACCCGCTTTTCCCCGATGTCATAAACCAAAATCACGTACATAGTTTTAGCTTTTAGCTGTCAGCCCTTAGCCCTCAGCTTCCATTAGTTCAATTAAATATCTGTTTAAAATTTATTTAATTTGTTTGTGATGCTTCTTTTATCACCCAAAAAACCTGAACCTTTTGTATTTTTTGTATTGATTTTATATGCAAATAAAGTATTTACAGGCATAAAAGAAGCACCGTTATTTTTTATGATAAACGTTTAAACAGGCTTTAATACTTGTTGCTCGTTTAAAATAAAATCACGTCCAGTTTTAAAAGGAATTTTTTTATCCGGGCAGTTTAATTGCTGACCGCTGATTTCTGACCGCTGCCGGCTCATCACCACCGCACCTTATAAGGCTTATACTCATCCAAACCTAAAACATGTTTCCCCAGCTTGTAACATTCTAACTTGATCAGGTGTTTGTAACTTACGCTCCTGTTTAATACCGGATGCTTAAAAGTTTCGTTCAACCGTTCTTCCCAGGCTTTTACAAATATCTTTCTGCCCGAATCTTTCAGCATACAGCCGTTCATCTTCAGGTCGAAATCTTTAGACTGGATTTCCTTTTTATTCAACAGCCTGAAAATTGTTCTGTCCACCATTACCGGTTTAAAAATTTCTGCCAGATCCAACGCCAGCGAAAACCTGCGGTAACCCGGTTCGTGCAAAAAGCTGATGGTCGGGTTCAGCTGCGTATGGTATAACTGGTTGAGGCAGGCCGAATAGCACATCATATTCCCGAAAGAAATCATCGCATTCAGTTCATTGGCAGGCGGTTGTTTGCTGCGGCCTTCCATCCGGAAATTATTCAGAATCGTATCAAAAGCCTGGTAATATTGCTGGCGGATATTGCCTTCAATCCCCATCAGTTCGTCCACAGCTTTGGTTTGTTCAATTTGCAAAGCCTGCAACTCGATACTTTCTAACGGAATGCTCACGTCTTTTTCCCGGTTCAGATAATAGCGCAACGTTTTTGTCATGTTAAAAGCAGCACCGCTTACAAACTTCCGGGCAATTATCATCCGCTTTTTACTATCGATGTAATGTTTGGTTTGCGAGATCTGCATTTTGCCGGCCAGCAAATATTCTTTCGGACAAAAACTGCCGGTATAATTTTCGTAATAATCAAAAAAGTGGACTGCAATGCCAGCTTTGCCCAGAAAGTTGTACAATGCACTGTTGGCATCCAGGCTGCCGAAACAGAACAAATCCGAAACACCTTCTACCGGAATAAATTTTGGCGCGCCTTCTACGCCTTCCTCATCAACCGGCAAAAACTTCAACGTATTGTCTTTACGGCTCAGCCGGCCGGGATTAAACAGGTAATAAGTTTGTTTCATGGGGATTGGGTGATGTTGTGATAGGTGATGTTGTGATAGGGGCGATCTTGTGATGGAAGTGATATCGTAATATTGTAGAAGAGGTGATTTTGTGATACAAGTGATAATGATGATGATCGGGTGATTAAAAAGCTGCTAAAATTTCACTCCTCACTTTTCAACACTCATCTCTCACCTCTAACCCATTTCCAACATTAATTTCTTTTTGTAAGATGCCATAACTTTTAAAATTTCTTCTGTTTCTTTTTTTACGGATGCTGATTTGTCCACTGTAATAAAATTGCCTTCTTCCAGCATTTCTATCCAGAACAAAGATTCATCTGCCTCTTCCACAACGATGCACAATTTGGCAAATCTTTCCTTAATTGACCGTCCCCTGCAAACCGCCCTAAAATTTGCTGCCACAGATGTGATAGACCTAAGCAATTGTTTTTTAATGATAAAAGAAGCATCATTGTAAGGTAAAACAGCGGTTAAACGGATAACTTCTAAAGCTACCGCCTTACTTCTGTTTCGAAAAACCTCATTAAAATCTTCCTGTTTCATAGGTGATGTTGTGATTTAGTGATTTGGTGATGTTGTGATTTAGTAATTTGATGAAAAGTGATTTGGTGATATTTGAAATATGATTATTAGTCCGTTTGCAATTCTCACCTCTCACCAAATCACCCTTCACTCCATCACCTCTCACCCAATCAATCCTCACCAAATCACCTCTCATTCCTCACCGTTTACTCCTCCTCCACGTAACAGAAATCAAAATAGCTGCATTGCTTGCAAATGGGCTTGCGCAGCAGCGGCGGACAAACTTCACTGGCCACCATTTCCCTGATATTTGTTTCCCAGCTTTGGATCATTTCGGGATCGCCGGGTTCTAATTGTACCGTTTCCCTTTGCCGCATTTTCGGATATTCAATCAGCCCGGTTACGCCTTCAATTCCTTGCTGCCCTAATTTGTAGATGTAATATTTTACCTGGGCAATATGTGCCTTTTCTACCTTGTCGCTTTTTTTCACCTCATGCACAACCTTGTTTTTCGCATCATAAAAATCAATTTTGATGCCGTCCACTTCCACTTCGGTATATTGCTGCGAGCGGTCGGTATAAGTAGTTTCGCCGATGAGTTTGCCTTCTGCTACGGTTTCGGAAGTATGTTCCATTTGAATACCGTTGGCAAACAGCCAAAGTTTTCGATGGCAAACGAAGTAGTAGTTGATGTGGGTTGCGGTAAGGCTGAGCATGGCAGCTAAACTATTTCAAAGTTGTTTTCCTGATCGAAATCTACGGTGCGCACGGCTTGCTGTGCTTCTTTTAGGCTGAAAAAATTAGCATCCCAAATGTCGTTCTTTTTTATGCCCAGCCACTTTTTAAAGCTTTTGTGTTCTGGGTGTTTTGGATCGGCCAAAGCATCTTTTAATTCCTCGTAACCCCAGGGACCGCCGCAATCTTCCGGCGGACAAGTACCTTTCCCGGCCAAACAATCTGCAAAAAGCAGCTTCTCTCCGGTAATTTTTTCTAATGTGATAACATGGTACCAATCATCGCCTAAATCATACCGGTACACAAACTTTTGCCCTTCCGAATTAAAAATTTGGGCTAATGGTATATCCTTGCTATCCAGCAATTCATCTTCATCAAAAAAATTCAGATCATCATACATTTCTTTATCGCTGATGATCGGATTAGCGCGATAGTCAACCGGCGAAAACTGGTACATGTGCTCATCCTGCCAGCCGAAAGCTGCCTGGATAATCAAATGGAACTGGTAAAAGTTAAAATCTTCCGGCACCAGCAAACGCCGCCATACCGGTGGTTTGATGATGTCTTTGATTTGGATTTTAAATTGGAATGGCATAAAGCATTTACGAACTTAATTGGTTTTCATAATTAAAATCAGTCATTAAATCTATTAGCTTTTGTTCTGCCTGTTCAAGTGCATCAGCTATTTCTCCTTTTGTTTGAACAAAACCTCCAGCTTGTAAAGTAATATAAGTATTTACATTTTTTAAAGATTCATCAATTATAGGATCAGCTTTTCTGGAATCTTCCTCAGATAGTTTTGCTCGAATACTACCCGCAATCAAATTTGCATCGTCGCTTATAGCTATTGCCAAAGTATCCATTAAACTAAATGTGCGGGATTGATTTGATGTAATTCTCCAATCAATAATAGCCTTGGCTAAACCTTTTATCCATTGTTTTCTTAAATTTTCCGGTGCTACTAAACATGGGCCAAAAACATTATTTGATTCTATCCAACCTTCATTTTTAAGTTTCTCAATAGTCGAATCAGACATTTCTGGTTCAAAAGAATTTATACTTACACAAAATAATCTTCTTAAATCTATGGCAATATCCATAACAAACAAACCTGTAACTCTATCAGATGGATTTAACCATTTTCTGCTTAAACTTCTATCAATATTATCTTTAACACTTAATATAGATTCTATTTCACTTTCGGATAATTGTTTGCCATTTTCATCTCTTACAATTACTAAATTATTAGATCTTTCAGACCTATCAAATGATGCAGCTTCTCCACTGATTTTCTTACCGTCTTTTTCCGTTTTAGAATCCATACCTGCTAGTAGAGGATGAAGTGCTCTCATAGCAGAGATAGAAAGTGGGCTTCTTCTCTTTAATGTTCTTTCAGTTCCACCTTTAAGTGCTTTCATCCAACCACCGAATAATTGATCAGCATAACTTGGATCGCAAGTTCCATAAACCTCGCCTTCCTTTAGCTTTTTTTGCTTATCTGCATCAAACAGAAAAGTTGTTGGAGAAGGCGTTTGATTAATTGCTTCGCATAAAGAGTCAATTAAAGAACGCTTGACTTGTTGTCCGCTTGAGAACGGAATTCTAGCATTGAATTGTGAATCATAATAATACTTCTGACCATTAGCTACACCAAAAACAGTATGCTCTGCTCTTTTCAAAGTTCTGATATAAATTGTATTCATATTTTATTGTATAAAAGTTTAAGATTGTTTTGCCCAAAAAAAGTAATCGAATTTTAACAAAGTTGAAAAATAACCAAACTCTTCATTAGTCATTAAATGAACTTCATTTTTTAAATTCATAATTTCAATTGAATCATCTGATTCTAAATCTTTAATCATAATTGTAAGATTCTCGATAAATCCTCTTTTTGTTTTAGAACTCCAAAGATCCTTCTCAACAAAAGTGATACGAGAGTTTCCTTTTCCAGAATTTCTATACTTCAGAATTGTCTTTGCCAATTTCGAAGTGTATTCTATTAATTCTTCTTTATTTTTAGATATCATAGCTACTAACCAAGTTTTAAATACATAATAGTTTATTTTGTCTTCTTCATTCTTAAATGAAATATTTTTACTTTCATTCATGTATTTTGTTAAGCTTTCAGGACGTAATGCTTGCAATCCTACACTTCCTAATTCGCATGCGCTCTTAATACTCATGCCAAATAAAGTTTCAAAGTTTTCAGGTAATACATTTGATTCGTTTCCTACTAACTTTTTGTAGATGTGTTTTAATTTAGAACCTTCTTTTAATTGAAATGGAATAAAACCAATAGTTTTATTAGTTTGCCCAAAACCATAAACGTAAGCAGTTAAAAGTTTATCTGGATAAAGTTGTGATAAACTAAAAAATAACTTTGACCAATTTATAGTATTGACTTCTACTTTGTCTGGATAAACTTCAAATACTTTTTTAACAGTAAGAGAGCTAAAATCAAAAATATTGTTAAACTCCTCCTTTAGCGAATAAGCTAACCATTGTCCATTCCAAGTTCCAACTTGGTTTCCGCGTAATCTGTCAAGTGTAGGTTCGTTTAAATACTTTCGATAAACCTTCCATCCTTCATAAGTTTGTAACGTAATTTGAGGATCATCAAATAATAATGTATAACCACCAGCAACACCAATTCCTAATCCACTTCCAATCCAGGATAAATAAATTTCAGTTTCATTTGATGGAATAGTAATATCACTTACTAAGCCCGAAGTGCTGGCAAATTCTTTAGTTTCAGATGCAGGAAACCCAAGAGCAAAACTTGCATCTGGTAATTCGGTATCAACTTTTTCATGCAAGCTTTTTAGTTTTTCTAACCGATCTTCTTTTGTTAGTAAATGAGGTTTTTGTCCTGCTTTCATTTGTACGAAAGGAGAATTGGTTACCCATTGCATGTACTTTGGATGATTATAAAACAACTCAAAATACTCTTCTACAAAAAACGCTTTTGGAGTCAGATTTTTATCATACTTAATATTATAAGCATCCAAAAAAGTTTTTCCAACTACTGCTGTAATCATAATATTTGATTGTTAACATCAAGATTTTCTTCTTTGATTAAAGAAGCATCTAAACCGTTTTCGTAAGTGTAAGATTTATTGGGAATAATAAAAGGCTTATTTCCTTTTTTAGATTGGTTCATTTTAGAAACACAAAAATATCTAACTGGAATTTCCAGTTCAAGTTGTGTTTTTAAATCTGAAATTTTATATACTTTTTGATCACCTTCACAAATACATGATACAGAATCAATATTCAATAGTTCAAATAGAAATGACTTATTCCTATGCGTTAATTGGTCGATTGAAATGGAACCATCGGATTTAAATACAGCATGTTCTTCAATATTTAAAAAATCAATTGTTGGAAATACTTGATCAATTTTAAATTGTAAATCTCTTTCTTGAAAAACCTCTCCTTCAGATAAGACATCATATGATCTTTTTAATACATCTAAATCATAAGGTAATGCTTTTGTTTTATCTTCAGGAGGTGCAATTACATGGATGTCTTTTGTTTTTCCTTTGTTATTTGATGATCGTTTTCTATTAATCCTTCCAAACCGTTGTGCTAAGGCATCAAGTGGTGCAGCTTCTGTAATCATCAAATCAAAACTTATATCCAAGCTCACTTCTACTATCTGAGTTGATACCACAATACAAGCTTCTGTCGAAGTATTGAATTGATCTAAAGATTTTCCATTATCATCCAAACCAATTAAAAGTTTTTCTTTTTCGTTCCGATCACCACGTTTAAATCTACTATGCAATAAAAGCTTAGGTATATTCGGATAAAGTTCACTTAAATCAGCAAATACTTTTTGAGCATTTGCAACACGGTTCATTACAATCAGCACTTTTTGATCCTGTGTAATTGCTTTTTTTATTACCAAAAAACTATCTTCAAACGTATTGATTTTGAATATTTTATGCCTGTTAAATTTATCTAACTCAACTTCTGGTAAAGAAACTTCAAGTACATCATCGCCTAACAGAGTTAAAATTTTATTGTATAAAACAGATGGCATTGTTGCCGTACCAATATGAATATTGCAACCAATGCTTTTTAATATTTCAATCAATTTTAGTACTATAGACTGCGAAATTCCTTGATATGCATGAATCTCATCTAAAATAACATCACAACCCTTTAGATCAAGAATTAAGGCTTCGTAACCTTTCAATCCAAATACTAAAGATGAAAGTTGATGAGGTGTTAATATTTTAATAGATGAGCCAAAAAGAGATTGGAGCTTTGCATCATCTTCAGTTTCATGTTTAATTATTACTGATGATGAAGCATGTAATACTCTCAAGTCAAAATCAGGATTACTATTTTCCAAATCTTTTGCTACGCGTTTGAACATCGCATTTATAGATGCCTGAAAAGGTAAAGTGTAAAAAACTCTTCCATTACTGCGCCTGAACAAATAATCTGTTTTTCCTGCTCCTGTACATGCCACTACCAAAGTATGTTTCTTTGGCGAGCTTGCATCCATTGTCGATAATGGAAACAATGCGTGCTGTCTTTCAAAAAAGTTTAAATCGGGTTTCTTAAAGCATTTACCTAACTCGTTTTCTGTAGAATTAATTAACGCAGATGCAAAATGATCTGCACCCATTAATAATCCCCGCCATTCTGAAAATCCTTTTTCTTTAACTTTTTTCTTACAATAATCAACTACATATTCTAAGTTTTCTAATGCTTCTTTTACCGGTATAATTTTAGTTTCTATACCAAAATGATTAAGAAGTTGATTTGCTTGTAAGCTCCATTCGTTCCATTTTCCTAAATGATATTGTTCGTAATCCTCATTTTCATCAAGGTCTAACAATCCTTTTTCACCAACATCATTTTGGATTGATTTATGATGGCCAACAACCATTTCAATTAAAGCTGCATGTTCGTCTTTTGGAAACAAGGAAATAAAAAACAGAGAAGCAATTTCATGTCTGAATACTTTAGCAGACCTTAAATTTGATTTTAATCGTTTTTGAAATTCATGATGAGCTTTCCCAATATCATGTAAAATAGCACCTCGAAAAGCTAAGTTTTCGTCCATTCCTTTATTCGCTGCAAATACTTTAGCTGCAACTGCAACTTGGTAAATATGGTCTTCTAATGTTGTCCAGTCTGGGCCAGATTTTGCTAAAAGTTTTTCCATATCAATATTGGGTTATCGGGTTTCCAACTACTCTAATCCAGCCATACATTCTTTCATATGAAATACGATCATAACCAACCAAGAAAGATTTATCATTTTTATCAAACACCAATTCAAAGCCATTAAATATTTCTTCATCCGATTCAAAAGTATCTTTATTTGTTTCTATAATTTTTTCATTTGGCATTAGTATATCTTCATTTCTGCATAAACAAACATGTTGTTTGTACGCTTCTTCGGCATCTTTTTTTGATTTAAATGCTAATGATAATATTGGATTGATGAGTATTCCGCGGATTAAAATACCGTTTGGCCTTTCAAATAAATATTGTTTTCCCTTTCTGGTAGAATTCCAACCCCTGGTTTGTATTTGTTCTTGTTGCCCGGAAACCTGATCGTAAGAAAGTCGGTGTCCCAATATTTTTGAGATACCTATTGTACCCAACAACTCCGGAAATAACTTTTTTTCAATTCCTTCAATAATAGAAGGAGTTAAAAATTGTTGGCTAAAAGTTTCGCTATCCCTTACTGCCGTCCAGGGTTTAATAAAGCCAAAAGGGCCAGAATATTTTACTACATAATAATTCGCCATACAATTATTTTAAAGCACCAAATCCAATTCCTGTAGAATTTCCCACGCCAACATTCCAGGCAAAAGCTATTTGCTCTGCCGTTCCCTTGATAAGGACAGGGCAAACATTTACTTTATTGCCAATACTTTTATAATAAATAACTTTAGTTTTTGCTGTCGGGTAATTTCTGTCAAACGCTACAGAAACATCTTCATCTTCCAAGCCTGCAGTTCTCAGTTTGTACCTTAAAGTTTCCGTTAATAGTAAATCACTTTGAGGATCATCAAAGCGATAATGTATTTCTTTGTTTTCCGTAGATCGTTTAACTAAAATAGGACTGGCAGAATAAAATAACCTTTCCGACTGGTTTAAATCTTCTAAATCTTGTGCTATAGCTATTTCCTGTACGTGTAAACCGCTTCCAATATATGGATCGTCTTTAATTCCTCTGATTAATTCTTTAATAATTTCTGAATGATATGCACTAATAAAAAAACTTCCGTTTCGATCTATTTTGATTCCGTTTTTAACTGCCCGTCCACCGGTTAACCAAGAAAAAGAATAGAGTGAGGTTTTATCATGAATACTGTTTTTACCTACCCATTTATGAAATGCACCAGTTAGCATGGGTTGATAATTAAAGGGAATCGTTTCTTTAGATGCAGAAGTGGTAATGTAAATTCTCATTGTTATTCCAATTGGTTCGATTATTAATACTTTCAAAACATATATTTCAATTCCTACATGGTGCGATTAAAATCTGTCTGACTAAAGTTAAAGGACAGACGGAAGGAATCGAACCAACATATCAGGCTTAGTTTACCTGACTTTATCCGTTAAGCTACGTCTGTTACGACAAATATAGAAATTACTCTATACTTTCTAAGCATATTGGAATTTTTTAATTATTAAATGTAACGGAACTATTTTTAGGTTCAATGCTTCTTTTACCGCTATAAATTTGGCTTGCAGGTTAGAAAAAGTAAAAAACTTAAAATGCCGGGAATGGTCGTTCTGCGCGTAGCCTTTTTGGTGCAGAAATGCGGCATAACCCTCATCTGCCTGGGCTACTTTCTTGTAAATTACAGATGAAAGCGGATACTGATAATTAAAAGGCACAAAGGTTTCCCGCTGTAAAGCAGTTAGGGTTATTTTAAATTGCATGCAAGGTTTTGGTGCTTACAAGGTAATTATAATTTAGAAAATACCTGTTGATAAGTTCAACACCGTTATGAATTTATACCAGAAAATTTCATCGTTTTTTTGAAAGTAGCATTTGCGTTTAAGAATTAGTATAAAATAAATTTACTTGACTGAAAAAGAATTAAACAGGGTTGAAATACCGGAATGAGATTTTTTGAATCGAGGCAGTCAACGATCCTTGACAGTCATTATTTTATATACTAATCTTTGCCTTTTTTCGCAGCGAAATTTAGAGCAATCAGCGAATCAACGGGAATAAGAAGCGGACAGACAGGAACGTTACTATCAGGCACAGGAACCGGAGCTGTTGCTTAGTACATTAGTGCAAATACAGTTAAATGATACGACGAACGCAAAGTTTTTGCGGGAATCCCAGGAGACCTACCGATTGGCGGATCAGCGGATCGTTCTATTGGAGAAGAAAATGAAGCTGCAACAGACCTCGCCTGATCAACCAGACCCTTTTTAGAAAAAATGGCTGCCAGATCAACGAAAAATAAGCTGAAGAAATCTTGGAACTCATGTTTTCCTCGCAAAATTGGTTGTAAACCAGATCCTTAAAAAGCAGCAAGAATGAAAGCAGCAAATTTATACATCAGGCAAAAATAATGAGTAACAAAAGGCCCGCAGAAAGCATTAGTCAACTGGTAAGTACTGGTGTTTAAAAAGCTGACACAGTTGGGATGCATCGTACTAAAACACGGGCACAAATGCAAAAAGAGAGAACTGATAGGTTCAATTTTTCCGTAAAAATTCACTTTTGAAGAATCACAACATCGAACCGCCAAATAAGTGAATTATACTTCTTTATATATTTGATAAACAGCGAAATAGGAAAGAAAAAAAGAAGGGCAAGCGACGAAATTTACGTGCTTGCCCAATCTGGCTCCCGAAGCTGGGCTCGAACCAGCGACCCTCTGATTAACAGTCAGATGCTCTAACCAGCTGAGCTATTCGGGAGTGTTACTTTTTGTTAGAGTGGTGCAAAAGTATAATTTCCGGTTTAAAATCACAATATTTGCTCAAATTTATTTAAAAATATTTAATGAGCTTAGTTGTTATTGGATCTATCGCTTTAGATAATATAGAAACACCTTTTGGTAAGGTAGAAAAAATAGTTGGCGGTGCTGCACCTTTTGCCTGTTTAGCCGCCTCGTATTTTTATGATCAGGTTAAAGTAGTAGGAATTATTGGAGGTGATTTTCCAAAGTCAGAACTGTTATTTTGGAAAGAACATAAAATCGATACCGAAGGGCTTCAAATTGCCGAAGACCGAAAAAATTTCTTTTGGTCCGGGAAATATCATAATGATATGAATAATCGGGACACATTAGAAACAGGGCTTAATGTATTGGAAGATTTTGATCCCATTATACCTGCTTCTTACCAAGATTGTGAATATTTACTATTGGCGAACCTTACCCCTACAACACAGCAAACCGCTATCGACCGGTTAACCAACCGCCCAAAATTAATTGTTTTAGATACGATGAATTTCTGGATGGACATTGCCCTGGACGATTTGTTATCTACCCTAAAATCGGTTGATGTTTTAACGATCAATGATGCAGAAGCACGCCAACTTTCCGGAGAATTTTCACTGGTAAAAGCAGCAAATAAAATTTTACAAATGGGGCCGAAGTACCTCATCATCAAAAAAGGAGAGCACGGTGCGTTGCTTTTTGGTGAAGGTAAAATCTTTTCGGCACCGGCCTTACCTTTGGCGGATGTTTTCGACCCAACTGGCGCTGGCGATACTTTTGCCGGCGGTTTTATCGGTTATCTGGCTAAAGTTGGAACCGTAAATTTCTCAAACATGAAAAACGCTATCATTTTTGGTTCTGCATTAGCTTCTTTTTGTGTAGAAAAATTCGGGACAGAAAAATTAAGAAACCTAACGCAAGTAGAAATTGCAGCAAGGGTTGAAGAGTTTGTACAACTTAGCAATTTCCAAATTTAAGATCAGCCTAAAACCCCTACTATTTTAAACCTGCTAAAAACAGCATTGGTGTGCGGCGCGTCTATCAGTTCTTCTGTCAAATCCTGGCCGGCCCAATGCTCGTAATGCTTTCCATTTTGCCACAACCGGCTTTCGGTTACGTCATAAACCAAGCCCTGGTAAGCTATCCAAATTTGCGGTTTGTCCTGCCCGTTGCGCAGGGCAAGCTGATTTTTGCTGAAAACCGGCAATTCACTCATTTTTGGTCGATAAAAGAAGCATTCCGTTTTCGGTAATATTCAAAAAAAGCAATGTTCATCAACAGTAAAGACATCAGGTAGAAATGGTCTTCTACCGGAATTGTCCCGATCCTGATCCCTAAATTTTCGGCGTTGTTATAACTAACAATCGGCACAGAAGTGAGAATGCCGTTAACAATATAAAACGGTATCAGCGACACTAAATAAGCCAGGAAAAAGCGGTTGAGCCACTTCACTTTCAACGTAAATATTAAAAAAAGAAGCAGTAAAAACAGTGTCCCAAAATTGATAAGCGTGTAAAGCCGGCCGTGAAAAAAAATCAGCATCAACACAGAAACAACAATCAAAAAAGCAGTCAAAATTTTAATTATCCTTTCCGGGATTTGCCACTTTACATAATAATTTAAGCATTCGTAAATAAAAATACACGAAAACGGGATTGTCAGAAAAAACAGGATTTCTTCCAGCGGAAGCCTAAAAAACGTAATCCCTAAAATATAGTTTGGGTTGAAGGACCATACTTCTTTTACCGTAAAAAAAATATCCCACGTTAAAAAAAGCATTCCGGTAATAAGCAGGCCAGGCCAAATATATTTCCAGTTTTTGTAAAACTGTACGCGCTTATCAAACGATAAAAGCAGCGGAAAAATAACGCTTAGAAAGTTGATTAGCAAGTAAGCGTATCTCACCTTAATTCGGCTGATTGTTCGTGTAAAACGGCAATTTCCTGTGATGAGCATTGCTTGGAATCCACCATAAATTTGATAATGTTTTGCACAAAAACCTTGTCCGCCGAACCATAATGCTTTTGTTTTAATTGCTGGATAATTTGTGTTTTATCTGCCCCAATATCTTTGTTTAAACCTAAAAAATGCGGCAAGTTGGATTGGATGGAGAAGCGCACAAAACGTATTTCCATATCGTTTGGACTTGCGTTTACGGCTTGCTGAACTGTTTTGCCCGATAAATTGAGGTACTTGATTTTTTTGTACGGGTTCCAGCTGTTTTTTGCTTTTAATGCTTCCAGCGCGCCAACATAAGCAACAACAAGCGGTGGTTTTTTGCTGATGTTTTGCAGGTTGATGTACAAGGAATCCGTTACTTTTGAGCTGTTGATTGCCCGAAGCATTTGTTTCCTGATCTCGGCAATATCTGTTTTTTGTATTGGTGTTGAGAAAGAAAAAAACATGCTGTTTAAAAGAAAAAAGAGGCAAAAAGAAAATATTTTCATAACATCACTTTCAATTTTTGCTGTACATAAGCTTGAAAATACAAAAACATTTTTTGACTGTTGGACACGCGAATTCGTTTTTGCATAATCACTTCGGCTGGTGTTTCTTTTATCTTTTTAAAAAGTTCGAGGTAATAAACATAAGCAATATAAACGCCTAACTGTGCACCTTGCGGCAGTTGTAAAATACCTTCCAGCGCATCGTCAAAGTCTTTTTTAATATCAGCTTCGATCAGTTTTTTTTCCTGTCCGTTAAATTTATTAAAATCAATTGCCGGAAAATAAGTGCGTCCGCGTTCTTCAAAATCAGCTTTAATATCGCGCAAAAAATTAATTTTCTGGAAAGCAGCACCCAAACTTCGTGCTTTTGGCACTAATCTTTTATACAATGGTTCGTCTGTTTCGCAAAAGATGCGCAAACACATCAACCCGATAACTTCTGCCGAACCGTAAATGTAATTATTGTAGCCTTCGTCATTATAACTGGTATTTTCCAGGTCCATTTCCATCGACCTTAAAAAAGCATCGATTAAATGAAGGTCAATCTGATATGTGTTCACCACTTTCTGGAAAGACTGTAAAACCGGATTTAAGCTGATTTGTCGTTCAATCGCTTCAAAAGTTACGGCTCTAAACTCGGCAATCAGCTGCGTTTTGTTAAAACCGTGGAAAGTATCCACAATTTCATCTGCATAACGTACAAAACCATAAACGGCATAAATTGGATATTGAAACCTTTTGGCAAAAGTTTTAATTCCTTTGCTAAAAGAAGTACTGTATTTATTGGTGATAATTTTACTGCACTCGAAACACGTTTCGTTATATAAGTCCATTCGTTAACGGCTAATACCAAATGTACAAAAAACAGTCTGCTTTTGTTTCTTTACAACGGCAACCAAACAAATTGTTACAGGCAGGCTTATTTTGAGAAGTATGAATAAAGAGGAACAAATTATAGTTATCGGTTCTGGTTTTGCCGGTTTGTCTGCCGCATCGGTTTTGGCAAAAGCAGGTTACCGGGTTACTATTTTAGAGAAAAACGACCAGGCAGGCGGCCGTGCGCGGGTTTGGGAAAAAGACGGTTTTAAGTTTGATATGGGGCCAAGCTGGTACTGGATGCCGGATGTTTTCGACAATTATTTTGCTTTGTTTGGAAAGAAAACCTCAGATTTTTATGATTTGAAACGGTTGGATCCGGGTTATCAAATTTACTTCGGCAAAAATGATGTGATGGAAATCCCGGCTTCTATGGAAAAATTAGAACAGCTTTTTGAACAGGAAGAACCCGGAAGCAGCAAAAATTTACGCGAATTTTTAAAACAGGCGGCTTACAAATACAAAGTTGGCATGGGCGAGTATGTTTTCCGGCCATCGCATTCTATTACCGAGTTTATTGATTTCAGGCTGATTAAGGAAAGTTTCCGCATCCAAATGCTAACGAGCATGAGCAAGCACGTGCGCAAGTATTTTAAAAATCCGAAACTGATTAAATTACTGGAGTTTCCGGTTTTGTTTCTCGGTGCCACGCCGCAAAATACGCCGGCTATGTACAGCATGATGAATTACGCTGACCTGGTTTTAGGGACCTGGTATCCGATGGGCGGCATGAACGAAATTGTAAAAGCTATGGTAAAAACAGCACAGGAACAAGGCGTGGAAATCAAACTAAACCACGAAGTTTTAAAGATTGAAACGGAAAACGGTAAAGTAAAATACTTGATTACCAACCAGGGAATTATCAACGCTGATTTTGTAATTGCCGGTGCTGATTATGAACATGTAGATCAAAAATTGTTAGATCAGAAAGATCGGAATTATGATGAGAAATACTGGAATTCCCGGACGATGTCGCCCTCCAGTTTGTTGTTTTATATCGGTTTGAATAAAAAAATTTCAGTCATCCGGCATCATAATTTATTTTTTGATGAAGATTTTGAGTTGCATGCCGAAGAAATCTACACCAATCCGAAATGGCCGCAAAAGCCGCTTTTCTATGTTTCCTGCGCTTCAAAAACAGATCCTTCTGTTGCACCGGAAAGTGGCGAAAACCTGTTTTTTTTGATGCCCGTTGCACCTGATTTAAAAGACGATGAAGCAATACGCGAATATTATTTTGATTTGATGCTGGATCGTTTTGAAAAAATTACCGGACAGGAAATCCGCAATAATATCATCGTTAAAAGAAGCTATGCACACCAGGATTTTATTGCAGATTATCATTCTTTTAAAGGCAACGCTTATGGTTTGGCAAACACGTTAAGCCAAACTGCTTTTTTTAAACCAGCCATGAAATCTAAAAAAATTAAAAACCTGTTGTTTACCGGGCAGTTAACTGTTCCTGGCCCGGGTGTGCCGCCATCTTTAATTTCCGGGCAGGTTGCAGCGCAGGAAGCAATTAAATTGATGCGGTAAAAGAAGCACCGAAAAAAGTACTGGTAAAAGAAGCATCAGAAAAATCCTTGCAAACCAAAAAAGCCCGAACGTATCGGGCTTTTTCTATTATATATTGAGTAAAATATTGAATTTAATGTTTAGTCCTCCATTGCGTACAATGGTTTTTTAATGCCGTTGTCGTAAGATTTTAAGTTTTTCTTTAACAATTTGCGTGCAACGTGGATACGGGTTTTAACAGTTCCGATCGGGATGGCCAGGTGGTCTGCAATTTCGTGGTATTTGTGCCCTTCAAAATACATGGTAAAAGGGATATAATATTCGCCGGGCAATTTATCTAACGAACGTTTGATGTCGTCCATTACAAATTTAGATTCTCCCTGGTTTTTTGTTGAACTGAACACCAGGTTTGCTGATGAAATTTCTTCGGATTTAGTTACAAATGTGCTCATCTTAACAAATCGGCGATAGTTGTTGATGAAAGTGTTTTTCATGATTGTGTACAGCCATCCTTTTAAATTGGTGCCTTCTTTAAACTTGTTGTAGTAAGTGATGGCTTTAAGCATTGTATCCTGTACTAAATCGTTTGCATCATCAGCATCATGTGTGAAATGCAGGGCATAGGACCTTAAAGAACCTGCCTGACGCAATACCATGGTGTTAAATTCAATTTTTGTCATTGTTCAAATTTTTACTGTGGTTTTATAAACTGTTTCTATTTCCGTTTATACAATTTCAAGACCGATTTCTAAACTATATGGAAAATAGTGCTATGATGCCACAAAGAATTCTGAACAGATTTTAAACAGAAATTAAATTATTGTAATAAAAAGAAGTATTGCCAAAGAATGATTTTAGCGATAAATTATTGATAAATAACATCTTAAAGAATAATATTGCTATTGGGAAACTATATGCAGAAAAACCCGTATTTATTGAATTAAAAAATATTTAGGGCTGTATTAAGTTTGTGTTAAGGAGAGCAAAATCAGAAAATGTTGACTTCTCTTTGCAACACAACGCCAAATTTATTGTACACGCTGTCTATGATTTGCGACGATAACGCATAAATTTCGGCACCACTGGCATGGCCGTGATTTACCAATACCAAAGCCTGGTTTTTATAAGTACCGGTTTGGCCAACCATTTTCCCTTTCCAGCCACATTGCTCAATTAACCAGCCAGCAGCCAGTTTCACCCGATTTTCTTCCGTAGGAAAACTAACAATTTCCGGAAACTCAATTTTCAGTTTCTCGGATTGTGTTAAATCAATAATCGGGTTTTTAAAAAAACTGCCTGCATTTCCGATAGTAGAAGGGTCAGGCAGTTTAGAAACCCGGATATGCGAAACTATTTTAGAAATATCCTGAATGGTTGGATTAATAATTTCCCGCTTCTTCAACTCTTCTTCAATAGCACCGTATTTTGTATTGACTTTAGCTTGAAAGGAAAGTTTAAACTTTACAGAAGTTATAATAAATTGATCTTTCAATGCACCTTTAAAAATACTTTCGCGGTAACCAAAACCACATGCTTCTTTTACAAAGGTTTTTTTTTGTTGTGTGGAGATTTCAAAAGCCTGGCACGATTCAAATACATCCTTTAGTTCTACACCATAAGCACCGATGTTTTGCACCGGCGAAGCACCAACCGAACCGGGGATTAAACTTAGGTTTTCCATCCCCGCAAAACCGTGGCTCACGCAATAGTTTACCAGTTCGTTCCAGTTTTCACCGGCACCAGCTTCAATATAAACTTCTTCGTGGTTGATGCGGTGTTCAATCCCACGAATATTCATCCTGATTACCAATCCTTCAAAATCTTTGGTAAACAAAACATTGCTTCCTCCGCCTAAAACCAAACGCGGTATTTGCAGCCATTTTGGGTCGAGGAAAAGTTCTGTGAGTTCATCTTCATGGTTAATCTCAACAAAAAACCGGGTATTGGCATCAACACCAAACGTATTGAAATTTTTGAGGGAAACGTTTTCGCGGATTTGGAGCATTTTATAGTAGAATTTTGAAAAGCGAAATTCGGAATTTAAGCTGCATTTAAAACTATTGTAAAGCTGTTTCTGCTAAAATCAATTCTATCAAAATACTTATATTTGGTTCATACTACAAATCGTTGATTATAAAGAATTCATCGAAATTAACCTGGAAATTAGGTTTGGTAAACCGATTGTAAAAGGTACACGCATTAGTGTTTACGATGTTTTGGGATGGGCTTGCTTCTGGTTTAACACACCAAGATACCATTACAGATTTTCCTCAGATAAACGAAGTAGCAATTTATGCTTGTTTAGCATATGCTGCTGATAAAGAAAGGAAAGTAAGAATTGCCTAATTCCCGGAATTAAGTGTCTTCGAAATCACTTCGTATCCTTAAAATACTTCCTACTCGCCACCAATAACCCAAACTCTTCCGAAGGGTTTTTTTGGGTTGATTTATGATGAATTTTATGTGCGCGGCGAATACCCGACAAATATTTGTTCCGGCTTTTAAAAGCTTTAAAACGGTTATGGATAAACCAATCGTGGAAGATAAAATAAATGATACCGTACAAGCTAATTCCGGCACCGATCCAGAAAGGATAACTGCGGTTTCCTCGGTCAAACCACAATAAACCAACAGCTACCAAACCAAAAAGCAAACTAAAAATATCATTCAGCTCAAAAAAACCATGACGTTCCTGGTGATGTGTTTTGTGGATGAACCAAAGCGGCCCGTGAAAAAGATACTTATGCATTGCCCAGGAAATAGTTTCCATCACAATGATGGTAAGCAGGATAATTAGGATTGGAAAGACGACAGCCATCACTTATAATCAATATCAAAAAATAACGCATAAAAGAAGCATCAGTTTTAATTTGGATTTTAGGATTAATGGATTTACAGGATTCTTAAACTCCAGCAAATTCAAATTAGGATTAATGGATGCTAACTAACCAAATCCATCAATCCCAAAATCCTAAAAATCCAAATTCAGACAAATTCCTAATCAGATATGTATCGCCCGATTCTCAGTAGCCGCCATCGCAGCTTCCCTCACAGCTTCCGTATAAGTTGGATGTGCATGAGAAATCCTTGCAATATCTTCCGCAGAAGCCCGGAATTCCATCGCCACAACAGCTTCGGCAATTACATCGGCCGCGCGCGGTCCGATAATATGTACGCCTAAAACTTCATCCGTAGCAGCATCCGCCAAAACTTTAACAAAACCATCCGTATCCATACTGGCGCGGGAACGGCCGCTGGCTTTATAAGGGAAAGAACCGGCTTTATATTTTACGCCTTTTTCTTTCAGTTGCTCTTCACTGTAACCAACGGTTGCAACTTCCGGCCAGGTATAAACCACGCCCGGGATGAGGTTATAGTTGATATGCGGTTTTTGTCCGGCAATTATTTCCGCCACATACGTGCCTTCGTCTTCCGCTTTATGGGCCAGCATCGCGCCTTTTACGGCATCGCCAATGGCATAAACGCCTGCAACCGAAGTTTCTAAATGCTCGTTTACCGGAATTTTATTGCCGCGCGGCTGCAGTTCGATGCCAAGTTTCTCCAAACCTAAACCCTCGGTATAAGCGGTACGGCCAACCGCCAGCAGGCAATAATCGCCTTTCAGTTCAATTTTTTCACCTTTCGGGCTATCGGCCGTAACGGTAACTTCATCGCCGTTAACTGTTGCGCCGGTTACTTTATGGTTGAGGTAAAATTCCATGCCTTGTTTGGCCAGTACTTTTTGGAGTTCTTTGGATAACGACCTGTCTAAAGTGTTCACGATCGCATCCGTAAACTCAACCACCGAAACTTTCGCGCCCAAACGCGCATAAACAGAACCCAGCTCCAAACCGATAACACCGCCGCCAATCAAAATCATGTGTTTCGGGATTTCGGGCAAATTCAAAGCTTCCGTAGAAGTTACAATGCGTTTTTTATCAACCTGGATAAAAGGCAAAGTTGAAGGTTTGGAACCAGTTGCGATGATAATGTTTTTAGCCGTAATGTTTTCTTCGGAACCATCTTCCTTTTTTACGCTGATGGTATTTTTATCGATAAAAGAACCCCAACCTTGGTAAGAAGTTATTTTATTTTTTTTGAACAGAAACGCAATGCCACCGGTAGTTTGCTCCACCACTTCGTTTTTACGTTTAATCATTTGCGCCAAATCCGGTTTCAGGTTTTCGATATGGATTCCATGCGCGGCAAAAGTATGGGCAGCGTTAAAATAATGTTCGGTAGAATCCAGCAAAGCTTTAGACGGGATACAGCCAACATTTAAGCAAGTTCCGCCAAAAGTCGAATATTTTTCGATACAGGCCGTTTTTAAACCAAGTTGCGCGCAGCGGATGGCCGCCACGTAACCGCCAGG
Source organism: uncultured Sphingobacteriaceae bacterium (assembly GCA_964251965.1). Taxonomy (GTDB): domain Bacteria; phylum Bacteroidota; class Bacteroidia; order Sphingobacteriales; family Sphingobacteriaceae; genus Mucilaginibacter_A. The sequence goes on from CAXULQ010000007.1 coordinate 71,338, forward strand.
GCCGGAACCGATCACAATTACATCATATTGCATATTAAATTTATTTTTTAAGGAAGCACAAATTTAAGGATTTTGCCCATAAAGAAAGTTTGATTTGAGTAATTAGTAATCTCTTTATCTATAAACAACGGAAAGCTTTCTGTATTAAAATGCTTCAAATTGATCCTTCATATAGTGTTTTAAATTATACTTTCTTGTGGTATCTAAAGCGCGTTCAAGGCAAATGAATTTTTTATCCACGTGTGTTTTAAAGTATTCTACCGTGTCCATTTCCAGGGTAACATCCAGGCAAATTAAAGTTTCTTTTTCTCCGTCTGTGGCCAGATAGATTTCGTTTTTTTTGAACTGTTCTTGCTTTTGGGTTGTGTAATTTAAGTTGAAACCTCTTTTTAATAATATTTCGGTCATCAATTCATCACTATTAAAAGCTGTTATTAGTTGAGCTTCTTTGTCGCGAATATATTTTTTGAGCAATTCAATATTTTCCTCGTCTGTTTTTTCTGGGTCTGGGGCAAATTCAACTCTTGGAAAGTTTGATTTTACCAATTTGAATACTTTGAAACCTAAACCTTTGTATGAACCGGAATTTATAAAATCTACAGGATTTTCAGAATTAGCAAACAAAGGATTGTTCTGTGCATTTTTTAATCTTGCTAACTCTGATTCTAACTTTATTTTTTCTATCACTCGTTTGTTTCGTTCAATTGTAATGTCGCTGATTTTTTTGTACTTGTAATCGGTTGCTTCAGGAATTTGAATTAAAATAAATTTTCGGTTACCGTTATCTCTTTTATTTAGTTCTATAATAGCTTGTCCCGTAGTACCCGAACCACTGAAGAAATCTAAAAAAATATCATTTTCATTCATTCCAACTAAAGCTAACTTTTTGACTAATGAAACTGGTTTGGAGTATTCAAAAACGGATTCACCTAACACTTCAATTAAGTCTTTTTTTGAATTATCATTAGAAAATTCATTTTCTAATAAATCCAGGCTGCTTATAGATTTTGTTCTTTGTTTATAATCTATAAAATAACCTTTTTCATTTTTCTCAATTGTAGCATTTTGATATGTCTTTGTGTAAATGCGATTTGAGCCATTTTCTTTAACTATGATAAAACCATTTTTATGACCAAATTCAAATAAGTTTCTTGACCAACGCCAACAAAAACCACTTTTTGGATTCCGTAATTTTCTTGCTTCCATTTCTTCTTTGGTAACACTTCCGGGTCTGTATATAACTCTATCTATTTCAATCTCATAGTCCAAAGATGCTGAATACTGAATTGAGCCGTAGTCTAAAGTTTGATTTAGTTTATATAGGCCTCTTTCTTCAACCCATTCATCTTGGTGTTTAAATCCTTCGTCAGTATGTTCAAAGGAGTTTAATTGGCTTTCATCCGATTTTTGATAGCAAATGATATAGTCATTATTCTTCGTAAAATGTTCACTTGATTTTCCAGCCTTCTTTGTAATACGTGGTAATTCTCCTACAAAATTTTCTTCTCCAAAAACCTCATCGCATAATTTCCTTAAATGATGGACTTCATTATCATCAATTGAAATAAATATCACCCCGTCTTCTCTTAACAGTTGCCTTGCAATCAATAAGCGGCTGAACATCATATTTAACCAATTACTATGGAAACGGCCATCTGTTTCAGTATTGGTGTCTATTTTAAGTCCGTCCTCAATTACTCCTGCATCTTCCCAATATGCTTTTTTATCCTGTGAAAAATTGTCGGAATACACAAAGTCTTTTCCTGTATTGTATGGCGGGTCGATATAAATACATTTTATTTTTTCCCGATATCCGGTACTCAAAAGCTTCAATACTTCCAAGTTTTCGCCTTCAATTATGAGGTTTTCGCTTTCTGTTGGGTTAATGCTTCTTTTATCATCATAAATTAAGGTTGCGTTGCTTGGTGTAAAAGCATTGCGTTTTGCCTGGCTTTTGCCAAACCAGCGGAACTCATAACGTTCTGTTTCGCTTACGCTATTTGGGTCAATAACCTTTTTGAGTTCGTCCATATTTAATATGCCTTCATTGGTAAACAAGTCAGGGAATAACTTTTTCAAGGTTTCCAAACGTTCCTTATTCCAATCTTGGCTTAAAGGCATATAGTCGTTTATGTTTTCCATGTGCTATGCTTGTTCAATTACCTTATTAATGGTTTTGTCGGCTTCTGTTCTAAAGAATTGATAATCTTTAATTGGTGCATTGTAATGCACTTCTGCACCCAAAGTTGTAAAGTGTTTCATGGCACATTTTATTTTGTAAACCTCACTTTCGGTCAATGCTTTTTTATCGTTGATGTTGTTTGTTCCTTTGGTTTCAACCACAAAATAAAATTCGTTTTCATTTCCGCTTTTCAATTCCTTGCGTTTCATTACCAAACCAAAATCAGGTTCATATTCTCCGATTGGCGTTTTGATTTTATACCAGCTTGGCAATTTGATAAAACAAACTATTTCGGGGTCTCTGTCTGCACCTAAAGCAAATTGCCTTTCCGGTGTGCTGTTACTATCACAATATATTTTATCAAAAACACCTTTATTGGGAGTTTCTACAATATTTTTTTTGTCAATATTGCGGATGTAATCATTAAAATCGAAAGGAAACTCCTCACCGATTAAATGGTAATCTAAACCTCTCAGCATTTCATCTAATTCTATGTTGCGGATAATTGCCGCTGCTTCGTGAATGTATCTTGGTGGATTTTTTATAAGTTCATTGTGATTGGTTAATTGTTCTACAATTTTAAAAAGTGTATTGTAGCTCAAACCAGTGTTTTCGCTTAATTCTTCTACCAAATCCAAAGGTGTAAATTTTGCTTTTTGCTTTATGCTTTCAGTTCCACCAAAAGTGTCTTGTTTGCCTTCGTCTGTAATTTCATTTATTAAATGACTTGATGCTTCTATTACATAATCAGGAATAGTAATGGTGTTAACTGTTTGGGTTGCAGTTTTAATTAGACTTTCTTCATTAAATGCAATGGTGTAATCGGTTTTCTTGGCCAGAGATTTCCAAAAACGTTGAAACGCTGCATCGATAGTATTGGAAGGATTGCGTTTAAACTGAACTTCGTCTTGCGGTTGGCCTGTATGTGTATGTGTCATACCTGCGCCCGCTTTTGTGCTACCGTAAATAGCTTTTATTTCTTCCTGGTACTGCGTTACAAATGTTTCGTATGTTTCATTCGGAATTACCGTCAATTGATTAATGCGTTCAGTATCTTCAACCGTTAGCGTATCATAAATTCGCTGTCCGTCTTGGTTTACGCAAATACGTAAACCTCTGCCAATTTCCTGTCGTTTTCGGATTTCGGAATAGGCTGTGTTTAAAGTTGCGATATTGAAAACATTTGGATTGTCCCATCCAACACCCAAAGCAGAGTGAGAAAAAATAAATTGTACGGGGTTTGAAATGGTAAGTAATTCTTCTTTGCCTTTTAAAATCAATTCATAAATTTTCCCTTGTTCTTTTACGCCTCCTTCGTTGTCGGCATATTCACCACTTGCTTTTTGTGCAAAATAATATCCTTGAACGGCCTGTGTATGTTGGTCGGTTGCAGCTTTGCCACCGTTATATTCAGGATAAATGCCTTTATATTTTTCAATAAAGAGGTTTTTGATGATGGGGGTTTCGCCCATATAGTTCGCAACTCTATCAATAAAAATCAGAGACAAGCATTTTATTCCATGTGCCGCCAATTTTTGTGTTTTAGCAAAATGGCGGTGTACGAGCCATTCCAACTGCAAGGCCCAAATGTTTTCTAAATTTCCCGATGCTTGTTTTTCAAATAACTCAATACCATTTGAAAAGGTAATGCTCCATTTGCCAGTTTTTAAACTTTTATTGATGCGTTCGATTTTATAGTTTAAGTAGCTTGGGTTATTTGTTTTTTCCCCCAAATTGTCGCCAAACTTAAGCCATCCTGTAAGTTTAAAATCAAACCTGTTTGTTGAATTAGATTGATGCCATGCTTTGAGTTTGCATTTTGGGGCACTTGTTCCGTTTTGTGTTTCGGCCAATTCAATTTTTATGGTTGCTTCGTCATTCTTTTCTGTAACGGTCAACACTTCAATTTTTTTAACCAGACCTTGCTTGTAACTGTCATAAGGAGTTAAGCGATATAATAAGTTTCTTACAACTTTATGGGTTGCGGAGTAACGAATTTTAAATAACGGATTGAGTTTGGCAATTTGTTTAACAGAGTTTTCTGTATCCATTCCTTCCTGTGGCTCGTCCATTAAAACTATAGGATTTGTTTTTCCAATTGCATCAATAAAAGGAATATTTGCGAATAAATCTTCACGCTGTGCCTGATTCAATATTTTGTCTTCGGAGTTGAATGAAGCCAAAGTCATAATCATTACTTGCGGGTGCTGGTCTTCAATAAAGTTGGTTACTTTACTTAACTTCTTACTTTCATATTCAAAAGCGTTTGGCTTGAAATTGTAAATGCTTTCTAATTGGCTGTTAAATGACCTAAATGTCCCTAAAACACCTTGTCTGATAGCAACTGAAGGAACAAGAATAATAAATTTTGTAAAGCTGTAATGTTTAAACAATTCGTAAATGGTTTTGATGTACACAAGTGTTTTACCTGTGCCTGTTTCCATTTCGATTGTTAAATCATTTTCATTTGTAAGTTTGGCCGTGTCGGTATCGATTCCGTTTTCTTCGGTAATTAATTTTATATTTTCTTGTAATTGTTTAACAGAAAGTTTTGAAATATTTGAACGGATGCCTTCAAAGCAAGCATTATCAAAAGTGTTTTTCTCTGTTCCGTCAAATACCTTTACTACAGATTGAATAGCATTATCCTGATATATTAAATTTTCAAGTTTTAGTTCCATTACTTATTGCCGTTCTTTTGGGTGATGTATTTGATTTCTTCTTCTGCTGCAATTAAAATGTCCTTCGCATATTTTTCGTCGGCCAATTGATAAGCAACCTGTTGGCTCATAAATTTTACAATAAGTTCTTTTTCGTCAACCTCAAAAGTTTTAGCAATGATAGGAAGCATTTGCCGGTTCACCGGTCTTTCCCCGCGCTCTAACTTACTAAGCGTACTTTGGTCCAAGTCAAGCAATGCAGCTAATTTTCTCAAAGGCATTTGCGCATTTTCTCTTAATTGTCTAATATAGACGCCAATATTTTTCGTTTGCATCTTGAAATATGTTTCTTGACAGTTGTGTCAAATATATAAAGTTGATTCTTAATATTGTTTAAAAAGTAAAAAGTTTTCCAGGTTTATTATCTTTCTAACAGTACTTTTTTTAGCTGTATCAATATGCGGCCAGCCGGAACAGAACCGGTTGATGTGCTTTCTACTTACAAATACCAGGATGGTTTGTATTATTATCAGGTAACCAAAGATGTGGCTACCAGCTTCTTTATCAGTTATCTGCCCAAAGGGAATTATGTTTTTGAATATGGTTTACGGGTTGCGCAGCCAGGCAATTTTTCTACGGGGATCAGTTCTGTGCAAAGTATGTATGCGTCGGAATTTGGCGCGCATTCGGAAGGAAAACGGATAACTCTGATTAAATAACTGCCCGAAAATGCAATTCTTACTGTAACCTTTTTACAAATTCAGCATCTACAGGTTAGCGTGCAATTTAATGGAGCACTTTTATTTTATCCTGTTTACAACTTCAAAAAAACTAAAAAAATAGTTAAATTTTGTTAAATGGAAATTAGTGAATTTTTTTGCTGTTATCTTGTCAAAAATTAACGCTTCAATCTAGCCATTATGTTTAAACATTTACTTTTGATGGGATGCTTCTTTTACTTCATCAATTTTGCTTTCGCACAAAACAAAACCATTGCTATCACCGGCACAGTTACCGATTCTGTTAAACAAACGCCTTTGGGTTACGTAACTATTTTGCTGAAAGATGCTAGTGGGAAAGCTGTTAAAAGTACGTTAACTAAAGATGATGGTTCTTTTCAATTGTTAAACGTTACTTCAGCAACTTATCAGTTAAATGTTGCTTATGTTGGTTTTGTGGCCAAAATTATACAAATAAAAGAAGCATCTGCCAAAATCGATTTAGGGAAAATAAAATTGTCTCCGTCCAGCAATCAGCTTAAAGAGGTTTCGGTAGTGGCAGCCAAACCGATTGTAAAACGAGAAGTTGACCGGATTGCTTATGATGTGCAGGCCGACCCGGAAAGTACCGTTTTAACCGTTTTAGATATGATGCGGAAAGTGCCCATGCTTTCTGTAGATGCGCAGGATAATATCAAACTGAAAGGAAGTGGAAATTATAAAATCCTGATCAATAACAAAGAATCATCGCTGATTGCTAAAAATCCGTCGGATGTTTTTAAAGCGATGCCGGCTGCCAATATCGAAAAAATTGAAGTCATCACTACGCCTCCGGCAAAATATGATGCGGAAGGTTTGGCCGGAATTATCAATATCACTACGAAAAAAAATGTAGACCAGGGTTATAACGGCAGCATCAACTTGCGCGAAAACGTGGTTTACGGTCCGGGTGTAAACTTAAACGCAACCTTAAAAAAAGGCAAATTCGGTGTTTCCGGTTATGCCGGGATTGGCGATCAAGTTACACGTTACAATCCATACGATAACCTGCAAACTTTTACCAAAGACAATTCAGCCCTCAGTCAAAACGGTACAAACGGTAACGGCGGTTATTACAGCTACGGAAGCGTAGAGTTGAGTTATGAAATTGACACGTTAAACTTGCTTACCGGTTCTGTAGAGTTAAACAAAGGCCGTTTTAAACAGCTAAGCGATCAGGTTACGGCGCAGCGCAGCAGTTTAGGAGATGTGGCACAAGCTTACCATTTAAGCAATGATGGCGTAAGTAGCTGGAGTGGAGCAGATTTAGCGTTAAATTATCAGATGGGTTTTAGGAAGGATAAAAACCGCTTGCTTACCCTATCTTACAAATTTTCGCATTCGCCCTACAACCAGTTTAATGATGTTGATATTTCTGATGTAATTAATTATCAGCAACCCAATTATCAGCAATACAATTCAGCCGGAAGTAACGTGCAAACTATTCAGTTAGACTATGTTTATCCGGTTAAAAAACTAAACATCGAAGCTGGTGGAAAAGCTATTTTAAGGGATAATTTCAGCGATTTCCGGAGTGAAAATTTAAACAACTCAACCGGTTTGTATGAAATTAATCCGAGGCAAACCAATGATTTTTCTTATCAGCAGAATGTTTACAGTGTTTACAATTCTTATCAGTTAAAGCTGGCCAAATGGACGGCCAAAGGCGGTTTGCGTTTGGAACATACCAACATCAACGCTAATTTTACTTCTGTTGGAAGTGCCGCCAAACAGAATTACAATAACTTAATTCCGTCTGTTTCCTTACAGCGAAGTTTTAAAACCAGTAGTGTTAACTTTGGTTTTACGCAACGCATTCAGCGGCCCGGTATCTGGCAGTTAAACCCGTTTGTAGATTTATCAAACACCAAATTCATCAGTACCGGAAACCCGGATTTAAAGCCGGAACTGAACAATGCTTTCGAGCTGACTTACAGCAATTTTTCTAAAGGTTCTGTCAATTTTGGGTTGAGTTATGCTTTTTCTAATAATTCTATCCAAAACGTTGCTAACCTTACCGTGCAGCCAAACGCGGTCGGTCAGCAAGATACGGTAACGTTAAGCACATATCAAAATGTAGGCACCAACAAAAGCATCGGCATCAACACAAGTGCAAATTATACGCTTTTTAAAAAATTGTCTTTCAGTTTAAATGCAGAACTGCGCCAGATTTTTCTGGAAGGATCTTATAATGGGCAGCAATACAAAAATAAAGGTATAACCGGCAATGCTTCCGCCAATTTGGGCTACAAGTTTGATAGCGGTTACCGTTTAGGTTTTGATGTTGGTTATTACAGCGGTGATGTACTTTTGCAAGGAAAAACCTCATATTTTATTTACACATCTTACAGTGCATCTAAAGAACTGTTTAAAAAGAAATTGACACTTTCAATTGCGGCAAATAACCCGTACAGCAAGTTTTTTATATTTAATCAATCCAATAACACGCAGGATTACAATCAGTTAGCACATTATTATAATCGTTATCGTTCTTTTAATATCAGTTTAAATTATAAGTTTGGTAAGTTGGAAGGCAGCATTAAAAAGAACCAGCGTGGTATCAATAATGATGATACTAAAGGCGGCGGAAAAAGTGGCGCAAGTAATTAATTTTGCCGGATGGATATTTACGGCATCAAAAACTGCAACACAGTAAAAAAAGCATTAGACTGGCTGAAAGAAAACCATATTGATTTTGAATTTCACGATTTTAAAAAAGAAGGTATTGCTGCGGACAAATTGCAGGATTGGAGCAGTAAAGTTGGTTACGAAAAACTACTGAACAAACAAGGTTTAACCTGGAAACAGTTGGATGCGGAAACTAAAGCTTCCATCACCGGCGAAAAAGAAGCATTACAACTTTTGCAGGCTAAAAACAGCATGATCAAAAGGCCGGTTTTAGAGTTTGAGGATCAAGTAGTTTTGGGTTTTGACGAAGGGCAATACCGGATGCTGTTTTTATCGGGTAAAAGTTAGGCTGAATTTTTTCCATTTTAATCAAAAAAATTATAAGCCCGTTTTTTCCAAGTCCGTAGGACTTTCCTGTTTATAGAAAATACATTCGTTTGGTTTTAATAGCTCCGTAGGAGCTTCCTCCTATATAAATTTAAAGATTAAGAAAAGGAAGCTCCTATGGAGCTAAAATACTTGTGGCAATCTTTCTATAAACAGGAAACCCCGATGGGGTTAGCAGCAATAAAACAAATTTTAAACAAGCATTCTTCTTTAAACTTACATTTCGCTAAACCTGCATTTCGCTGCTTTCGGTAACAATCAGTTTACTTCTTGGCGGTTTAACGTTTTTTTGCTTAATTATGCCTTGATTTAACTATCAGAACTCAAACTAAAATAATGAAAATAAATTTCTTACCTGCTTTGGCTTTCGGCTTGTTGTGTTTTGCTGACCTGGCTTCGGCACAAACAACGCCACCGGCAACAACAACTCCTGCTGCTGCGCCTGCCCAAAGGCCACAACGTGCACCAGAACCAACTATCCAAACCAATTACAATTACCACGATGCTTTTGCGCCATTTTTTTATACCAAAAATGGCAGCGAATACCGTTCGGCTGGCGGACAACCTGGCCCGAAATACTGGCAAAACCACGCGGATTACCAGTTAACGGCTTCGCTAAATGATCAAACGAATGAAATCACCGGAACGGAAGTTTTAACTTACACCAACAACAGTCCGGATAAATTGGCTTTTCTGTGGATGCAGTTAGATCAGAATTTGTTTAAACAGGATTCGCGCGGATCAGCAATTATTCCAACGGCTGGCAGCCGTAACGGTGGCCGCGGTCAGGTTTTTGATGCCGGTTATAAAATTAAGTCGGTAAAAGTAGTATCCGGCGGAAAAGGAAAAGCAACCGAAACAGAAGCCAAATTTATGATCAACGATACGCGAATGCAAGTGTATCTTCCGCAAAACTTAAATTCGGATGGCGGGCAAGTAAAACTAAAGATCGAATACAGCTTTATCGAACCCAATTACGGTTCGGACAGAACGGGTTACCTCGACACCAAGAACGGCAAAATTTACACCATTGCGCAATGGTATCCACGGATGTATGTGTACGACGATGTTTCCGGATGGAACCCTTTGCCTTATACTGGCCCGGGCGAGTTTTACTTAGAATACGGCGATTTTGATATCAATATTACCGCACCTGCCAACCACATCGTAGTTTCTTCGGGAGAGTTGCAAAACCCGCAGGATGTTTACACGCCAGAGCAGGTAAAACGCTGGGCAGCCGCCGCAAAAAGCGACCAAACAGTAATGATCCGTACGGCAGATGAAGTAACCAACAAAGCTTCCCGTCCGGCCGGTAAATCAACTTTAACCTGGCACTTTAAACTCAAAAATGCACGTGATGCTTCCTGGGCTTCCTCCGCCGCTTTTATTGTGGATGCTGCCAAAATGAATTTGCCAAGCGGCCGCAAAGCGTTGTCTATTTCTGCTTATCCGGTAGAAAGCGCAGGCAACGATGCCTGGGGCAGGTCAACCGAATACACCAAGAAATCCATCGAATTTAACTCGGCCAAATGGTACGAGTTCACCTATCCGAGTGCCACAACCGTTGCTGGTATTGTTGGCGGAATGGAATATCCGGGCATTGTTTTCTGCGGATACCGTGCAAAAGGCCGTTCGCTTTACAGTGTGAACGATCACGAATTTGGCCACAACTGGTTTCCGATGATTGTTGGTTCAAACGAAAGGTTGTACGGCTGGATGGACGAAGGTTTTAACACGTTCATCAACACACTTTCTACCGCTAATTTTAACAATGGCGAATACAAACCGGCCAATTCGCCAGATATGCACCGCATTGGCACTTTTTTTACAGATCCTTCTGTCGAACCCATTTTAAGCGCGGTTGATAATTTAAAAGAAAGGAACAACGGAACTTTGCTGTACTCTAAACCAAGTGCCGGTTTAATTTTGCTGCGCGAACAGGTTTTAGGCCCGGAGCGTTTCGACCTTGCTTTTAAAACTTACATCAACCGCTGGGCTTTTAAACACCCAACACCTGACGATTTTTTCAGGACGATGGAAAACGTTTCAGGCGAAAGTTTAAATTGGTTTTGGAGAAGCTGGTTCCAGAACAACTGGCGTTTAGACCAAGGCGTTCGCGATGTGAAATATGTAGATAACGACCCATCAAAAGGCGCATTGATTACGGTAGATAATTTAGAAAAAATGCCGATGCCGATGATCCTCGAAGTAAAAACCGAAAGCGGCAAAACTAGCCGGATCAAACTGCCGGTAGAGATTTGGATGCGCAACACTACCTGGACTTTCCGTTATCCATCAACCGAAAAAATAGAATCGGTAACTTCTGACCCTGATAAATCACTTCCCGATTTTAACCCGGACAACAACGTTTGGAAAAAATAAACGAAATAAAAAATTATTGATAAAAGAAGCTTTGGGAAACCAAGGCTTCTTTTTGTTTTGTAACATCTTTCTTTGCGGCCATGCTTCTTTTACCATCTAAAATTCAATACAACTTTTAGCAAAAATTTTAGTTATCCATACATGAAGACCAGGATTTTTTTATTCGTTGCAACTGTTTGTTTCTACAGTAGTTTAAACGCACAAAGTATTTTAAAAGGGTCGGTTTTTGAAGCTAAATCTCCCAGAAAACTGGCCAACGTTTTCGTACGAGACATTAATTCGAAAGAGATTTCGCTAACCGATAATTTGGGTAATTTTACCATCCGGACACTAATTAACCATACGCTGGTTTTTTCTTCTCCCGGCTACGTTTCTGATACTTTATATCTGGTCGATCTTCGGCCTAAAAAAATAGAACTCGTTATACAAGGCATTTCTTTGCGCGAAGTAAATGTTACTTCAACCCGGTCTTTTAATCCGCGGGAAGAATATCCCGACGTGTACGAAAAAAGCAAGTTTGCTTTATCACCGTCTCGGATTTTCGGTAAAGAAAGTAAAAATGCACGCCGCTTAAAGCATTATTTCGAACTTGAAGCGGACGAACGGCAAATTGATTCGATATTTAATGCAGCTTATGTGAGCAGCGTTGTGCCGTTAAAAGGGCAGGAGCTGGAAAATTTTATGTCGATGTACCGTCCGTCGCTTGCCTTTCTTAAAAAAACGCCGCATTCATCGCTCACTTTATACATAAACGATTCGTATAAAAAGTTTATGGCCTTACCGCCCGATAAACGCAGTTTGCAAAAATTAACATTTAATTAAACAAAAAGGTGTAACGTAAAAGCACTGTACACGTTATATATTGCAAACCAATATTTAGTATGATAAAAAAAGCATCAGGAACAATTTCTAACATAACCATTTTTTACGGTTTAATTTTGATGTTTAGTATTGGTATCAGCAGTAAAACTTCCGCACAAATATTAACAACAGGCGTTCTTCCGCAGGACAGGATTATCGGAAAATGGATGTCGGAACAAAAAAACTGCATCGTCCAGGTTTATAAAAATGGCGACGAATTTGGGGCGAAGTTGGTTTGGTTTGATGATGCGGACGATAAAACCAAACCCATGAACACCCGCACGGATTTTAAAAACCCGAATGTTTCTCTGCGGAACCGGAAACTGATCGGGATGGATGTGGTAGATAATTTAACGTATAACCCGGCCAGCAATTCCTGGGAAAACGGCCTGATCTACGATGCCAGCAACGGCCGCACCTGGAGTTCTGTAGCTTCCATGACGAACGATGGTTTACTGAAAGTTACCGGCTACTGGCATTTTAAGTTTCTGGGCAAAACCATGGTTTTTAAAAGGATTTAAACCTGTATGCTTCTTTTGTCCACCTAAAAACTTCCCGAAATGATCAAAGCTTACCAATTGATAACCGCTGCAAACGGACATTCGGAAATTATTACCGGACACATCACGGCAAACGTTATCTGCAAAGCAACATTCGTCCATTTTAAAGAAACGCCTGCCGGTACATTTTACAATTGGCATACCGCGCCCACCACTCAGTTTGTGCTCACTTTAACAGGCACTTTAGAATTTACTGTTTTTAGCGGAGAAAAATTTATACTGAAAGCCGGCGAAGTTTTAATTGCTATGGATACCACCGGAAGCGGCCACACCTGGCAAATGCTGGGCGACGAACCCTGGAAACGGGCGTATGTAGTTTTTGATGAAGGGGAAAATATTGGATTTGTGAAAGATGCTTATTTGGTTTAGATAAAAAAGAAAAAGTTGTATGCAAAACTTAGTAAATGATACACCTTCACCTAAAAAGAATTACGAGTTTGTTGACGCCATTCGTTGTATCGCCATGATTAGTATTGTGGCCGAACATTCAATTTTTCTTCCTGATCCTATTTATCACCCGTCAAATCCATTACATTATTATATTTACGCAATACTTTTTCAGTTAGTAAAATTTGGAACGATTAATTTTTTCTTGTTAGCTGGATTTCTTATTAGCGAAAAATTCACCGATTATTCTCCTTATGAATATTTAAAAAGAAGAGTAAAAAGTACGGTTACACCATGGGTTTTCTGGTCTCTGTTTTTTCTGTTAGTTCTTGTAATAAAAGATATAATTTTAGTTTACAGGTTTAATAAGGGTGTTTTTGACCATGATTTTACAGATAGTATTACCTTTCAAATACAGATGATTTACATATACAGTAATTACTGGTTCATTCCTAATTTTCTGTGTTGTATAACTATTCTTTTAATATTTAGGCGTTACTTATATTCTTATTGGCTAGGTGCAGTTTTGCTTATCTTTTCATTATTTTATTCATTTAATATTTACTTTACTTGGATAGAACCGAAGCATCCAACTGCAATATTTGGATTTGTGTTTTTTCTGTGGCTTGGAGCACAATTTAATAGAAATTTTAATTCATTTGAGGATAGGGTGAACAAAATACCGGTATATATTTATGCTTTATTGACAATTATTACCTTAATTTTAGGGGTAAAAGAAGCATTGTTTCTTAGAAAATTACATAGTGTAGATGCTTATAATAGTTTGCGAATTACGAACATATTATATTCAATTGCTTGCTTTTTTCTATTGCTTCGGATGAAAAACTTAAAAACTATTAATATTTTAAAACCGCGTGAAACTACTTTCGGTATATACCTTATACATTATATTCTGGTGGATTCGTTACTGCCAGAGATTTTTAGGCCAATAAAAGATAATGTAACACAACTACCGCTGGCAGAAATTTTAGGTTATCAGCTTTTAAGGTTTATAATTGTATATGGAATAACCTATGCAATTGTTAAGGCTTTAAATTATACAAAAATGAAATGGACAATTGGAAGATGAAATAAGTACAGAAACTAAATTGTAGATTGTCACTTTATACATACAGCTATAGTTTTCTTTGAAAAATGTAGCGAAAGAACTAATAAAAGTAAAATACAAAAGGCCTATATATCTGTTAAGATAGATAGGCCTTTTGTAGTTAGTAGCTAAATTATAACCTAATTTAGTTAAGTTGAATAGTGTAACTACACTTTAATTATGTTCAAATTTACCAGGATGGCGACTTTTTATACCACCTGCAGTTTCAGTACTCCAAGACTCACTTAAATCGGCATTGTAACGAACTAAATTTCCATCGTCCTGTAATACCCAGTAGGAGTAAGCAACACCAGTACTAGGACCTCCCCAATCATTAATGCTTTGATAAGAAAATGGATAACCGGAATTAACTGCCGGAACTTCACGAGGTTTATAATAACCTTGAGTTCCATTGAAATTACAACTAAAGGTACCATCCGAACGAAAAATAATATTAATGTTACTTGCGCCAGTTGCTAATACGCGTGAATCCCACAATCCTTGCTGTGCGGCATTGTATAGAACTAAGTTACCGTCACTACTTTGTACTACTAAATAATACTGATGATTAGCGGAGTAGATAAGCTGATTTTGAGCGTAAGTACCAAATTTTATGTAATCACTTGGTGGTTGTGGTTTTACCATAATATATTTATTAAATTTCCTACTAAGAGGTACCGAACTAAATTCCTCCTTCCCCTCATCTTTTTTAAAGCTGTAAAAAGCAATTGGAAGAATGGTCAATAAGATAATTAAATTTTTCATAAGTGATTTGTTTTTCATAAGTGATTTGTTTTATTTTCTTTAATAATTTCAAATTTATATAAATTAATAATTATTTCTTAGAGCCTGTTTAAATTTTATTCAATAATAATTTTATAGCTGAGAGTTTGACCATTTCTTCTGAGGTTTCTAATAGTAGTTCGTAGTTCCTGCAGAGCCTTCTGTCGTTATCGAACCAGGAAAAAGTCCGCTCCACAACCCACCTTTTGTGTACCGGTTTAAACCCTGCGTACCTGTCAGAGCGCATCACAATTTGCAATACATAGCCGAACTTCTTTTTGACCAGTTCTATAATCTCGCCACGGTAACCGCCGTCTGCTATAATAAGCTTAAGGTTGCAAAGCATTTCGTGTAACGTACGCATCAGCAGTAAGACAGCCTGGCTATCGTGGACGTGTGCCACAGTTACCATAACGGCCAGCAAAAAGCCGTTCTTGTCTGTTACGACATGCCGCTTGATGCCTTTTACTTTTTTGTTGCCGTCATAGCCGTTTAATGACCTGTTGTTTCCCCATCTAACGCTTTGGCTGTCCATAATGCCCAGGCTTGCCTGCCTGCTTTGCCCCATCCCAAAACGCACTTTTTCCCTGAGCTTTGACAATAACAAATCAAAACAGTCCAGCACTGACCATTTTTTATAGTAGTAATAAACCAGCTGCCATTTAGCAAAATTACAAGGCAGCATCCGCCACTGGCAGCCCGTTTTGACCAGGTAAAGGATCGCGTTCCAAACAGAATGCAGGCTGTGCTTCCTTTTTCTTTCCTTCAACTGTAAGGTTTTCTTTATAAATTGCCACTGGGTTTCTGATAAATCGGTAGGGTACATCTTCTTGTCGTTTGGTCACACAAAAAGAACATTCCTGACCGGTTTATCTTAACCTATAACATCCCTTTTATTTAATTTTTAAACAGGCTCTTATTAAAATGTAAAAAAGAAAATGGAACCATAAATTGAGTTTAGTAGCATTTGAAAAACTAACTTTGCACTTGTTATAAATTGCAGAAGTGAAAATGAGAATTTTGTAATCCTAACAAAATGCTATGGATAAATTATTGCTTGATTTTTTTAAAGCGATTATTAAGCTCCCGAAAAAGTTACTTTTTTTAATTATTACCCTCCTTTTATTTCAAGTTTTTACCTTATATGCTCAAACAGACTTTCGCATAAGGGGAACTGTGCAAGATACTGTGGGTGAAAATATAATTGGGATTAATATTCGTTTGATATCAGGTAAAGACACAGTTTATTTAAAAAGCGATGGAAATGGCAGTTTTAATTTCAAAGAAATTAAAACAAATAAAATTTCGCTTTATATTAATAGTGTAATATATCAGCCTGTTAACCTAAGTTATACCTTTCAAAAAGATCATACATTGATCGAATTAAAGCCAATTATCTTAAAACAATCATTAAAATTGCTGGCAGAGGTACAAATTAAGGGCAAATTAACGGCTGTAATTTTAAAAAGAGATACGATAGAATATAATGCAGCAGCCTATCCGGTAAGGACAGATGCAAGGGTAGACGAGATATTGAAACATTTACCTGGAATCCAGGTAGATAATGAAGGCAACCTAATTTCAGAAGGTGAGCCCGTAACAAAACTAAGGGTTAACGGAAAAGATTTTTTTTCTGGTAATGTGAGTGAATTCATAAAACAGTTACCAGCAAATATTATAGCGAAATTACAAGTTATTGATGATTATGGTGATCAAGCAAATTTTATAGGGAATAAAAATGGTAACAGTGAAAAAATGCTTAATCTGGTAACTAAGTCTAATGTTAACAGTGGAAAATTTGGTAGTTCATCTTTAAATGGAGGAACAGACAAGCGTTATGGAATCAGCTTAAATGGATACTATTGGATGGATAATAAGCAAATCTCCGTTAGTAATAACCTGAATACAGCAAACAACAAAAGTGGTATAAGTACAATAAATTTTTCAAAATTAAACTATAGGAACAAATTTGGAAAAAAAATTGAATTTAGCAGCGATATAGGTTATCAAAGCACTCATAATAATTTTACAACTTCCAGTTATAGTGAAAGCGTTAATACATTAGGAACAATATATGAAAATAGTTTAAACGAAGCTATTAATAATAGATTTGCTTATTCAATAAATTCAACTATTCAATATCGGCCTGATAAAGTTAATTATATTACTGTATCTCCATTATTCCAATTTTTAGATGAAAAAAGTATGAATGATATAAATGGTAGGCAATCGGGAGTTATAAATCAAAGTAAAAAAACAGCAAACGAATCGATTATAATTACTCCAACTTTTGTTGGTTCTTTTTCGTTAAGTCACCTTTTTAAGAAACCAAGTAGGGCTTTAAGTGTTTTTGCAAACTTTAATAATAACAAACGGGACAATGATCAGGATATTAGTGACAGAATAGGATATTTTAATAGTATTAAAGAGTTAGTTAAAGATTCACTTTTACATCGTTTGCTGAATACAAGTAATAAGATGAAATCTTTTTCTTTTGATTTAACCTATATTGAACCCTTAACAAAGAATACGAGTTTAGATATGTTTTATAAATTTAATACCACTAAATCCAATAACAGCCTTCTTACAGATGTTGTTGATTCGCTTAATAAAAAATATCTCGTTGACTCTTTAAGTAATATTTATTTCTCAAAATTTATTACAAACAATGCTGGCCTAAATTATAGATATTCAGGAAAAAAAATAACTTCCATTGTAAACATTGCCATTCAAAAAAGTTTAACGAATTTATTTTATGAAAATACCAATTATAATATAGTAAGAAATTATACAAATATTATTCCTATGGTATCTTTAAAGTATAATTTATCACAACAGAAGTCAATTGGTGTTGGATACTCAGGAAGTTCTTCGTATCCAAGCTTTGATCAGCTTCAATCTGTAAAAGATATTCATAACTTGCAAAATGCCATAGTTGGAAACCCATATCTAAGGCCTTCTTTTATCCATTCAGCTAACTTAAATTTTCGAAGTATAAATTCTAAAACGAATAAAACATTATTTTTAAGAATAAATGGCTCAATTATTCAAAATCAAATCGTAACAAATATATTATTATTAAAAGACACATTAAATACTTTAAAGCAAGAAACGCATTATTTGAATGCAACGGGTTCTTATAACTTAGGAGCATCATATAATTACTCTATACCTGCACTTTTGATTGGTAAAATCATTTATAACTTTGATTTAATAGGAAATGCAAGATATGGTAATACTACCACCTATTCTGATAGTAAAAAAGGTTTTCTTAATAATTTAAGTTTTGATCAGGCTGCCAGAATCTGGTTCGGTACAACAAAGATGGGTTTTGATGGATCAACAGAATTTAATTACACTTACAATAGTTATACGATTAGCAGTATTAATACATCTTCGGTCTATACTATACAGTTTAAAGGATCAGGTTGGTATAATATTTCAAATACACTTAAATTTAATTTGGATGCTAGTAAAAAAATCTACAAAGGTTTTCAATCGTCTTCAATCGGGAATCCTCTAATCATTAATATGTCTATCCAGCAACAACTTTTAAAAAAATATGGTGGCGGAGTACGTTTAACGATTACTGATTTATTAAATCAAGCTAATAGCATACAGCGGATTACTACCGGAAATTCTATTATAGATACCCAAACTAATTATGTTACAAGGTATGGTTTGTTTACATTTTTTATTCAAGTGGATAGATTTAATAAAAAATGAGTGTAAATAACTGAGTTTATGCTATTGCTTTTTTAATAAAGAAAGCTATTTTATTTTACTAAGAAATCTCAATGCTTTTGGAAGACTTTTTATATTGTTATTAAGTATAAAAAGTTTTTTAGCAGTAAGAACCTGATTTAATTTCTGTCCATTATAACTCTGTATTACTTTTTCACCTGTTTTTATATTTACCAAATTCTGTCTTAAATAAAGTTCATTTGTAACCATGTTAGATAACATTGGTGTATAATAATAGCAATCTTCAAAGAAATAATGCGTAACTTGAGACCAGCGTGTTGAACCTGCTTTTGTAACGGGAGAGCCTCCGTGAATAATATTAGACGACCATATAAGCACATCTCCTTTTTTAGCTAAAAATTTTTTCTTTGGAAAAGAATTTACTTCCACAATTTTTTCCATAAATGTTTCGTACTCTGCATAGTCTTCGTATGAGGTAACTTTTGAAGATGTTTGTATGTGAGAAAAATTATATTCAGTTAAACGTTGAGAACCAGGGCAATAAAAAACCGGACCGTTCTGTTCTGTAATGTCTTCCAAGGCTACCCATACTCCACACATAAATCTTGCTGGTAAAGAACTAAAATGTATCGTATCCGAATGCGCTTTTTGTTGAGTGCCTACTCTAAAGTTTAAAGTCTGAAATGGAATTGCCTGCCTTCCATAAAGCATATTTAATATTTCCAGGATTTCAGGGAAACATGCAAGCTCTTTAACAGCAGCAGATTTTTGCCAGAAATCTTGTATCCGTGTCTCATCTCTTTGAGTTTTTACTTCGAAATTAGGATTAAAGCCTTTTGTTTCGGCATCTTCTTTTGTTTGATCAACAAGAGATTGAGGTAATAATCCAGATATAACTACATATCCGTTTTCATGATATTCTTTAACAATCTTGGTTTGAGCTTCATTTAAATTTTTAGTCTTTAATATTTCTTCAAAAAAAGGTGACTCAACCCAGGGTAAATTAGCATTAACCATGTTCATATTAATTATGGGAGTGTTTGTAAATTAAGTTAAAAATAATGTGAGTTATAAATTTATGTTAAATTTAAAAGAATTATTTTTTTAATTATTATTTGTAAACTTTATTTTTCTAATTATCTTGTCCCAAACTTGTTCCACACTAACTATAGAAATGCAAGGATAAGGTGCTTCTTTTGCTGTTTCAAACTTGCAGTTCCAATTGCAATTAAAGCAAGGTAAAACTTCGTAAGCACAATCAGGCTCTATTTCCTTAGGATAAGGCGCAAACCTGTTAAAATGTCCTCCACCTAAAATACAAACATTGGGAATATTACAGGCAGAAGCAATATGTACAGCACTTGTTTCATTGGCAATTACAAGATTGGAAGATGCAATCAAATTAGTTAATTGTACTAATGATGTTTGGTTAATCTGATTATCAGTTCTATCTGATTTAAATTTTTCTGTTAAATAGTTACCGATTTCTTCTTCTGATTTGCCGCCCGCTAATACGATTTTGTAATTAGTATTGCTTATAATTAATTCTATTATTTCTGCAAATTTTTCTATTTCCCAATTGCGTTTAATAAAACCAGCGCCAGGAAATAATATAATTGTATCTTTTTTAAAAGAATGTTTGACTGGAAGAAATGCTTTTTTTAAGGATATTTTTTCTTGTAAAATTTGTTCAAAAAAGAACTTGGTACGATCAAACTCAAAATAAATATTTTCAGGAAGATTTAATTGTGTTTGATAAAAACAGTCTGTTTGCTTCTTATAACGCACCGCAATGCGCTCTGTGTCTCCTGTAAAACCAACTAAATTTTTTGATCCTGTTAATGCTGCAATCCCATCTGTAAACAATGTTCTGGAATAGTTTGGATTTAAAACAAGTGTATAATTTCGTTTAAATAAAAGAAGTGTTAGTTTTAATAATTGCCACGGACTTTCATAATAACTATTTGGTTTAATAAATATAAATTGATTAATAGTTTCAGTATCATACTCTTTTGCCAAATCCTGCCATAAGTTATTTCCAAGTAAATCAATTCTATAACCTGAAAACTTTTTAGAATCTTTTACTACTTGTAAAAAATTACGAAACAAAATGTAATCTCCAATTGCATCTGGTTTAATAATCAAAATACGTTTTGATGCTGTTTTTAAGCCAGAAAAAATGCGAAGTAGCCACGGAAGTTTCAGCATAATAAAACGTGAAACACGAAACAAGCGACGGTTTTTAATATCCATATTTAAAAATCTCCAGTAACCAAGCTTTTAACAACAGACATGAAACCATAAGTTCGGTTCTTAAATCTTAAATAAGCATAAGTACCCAAATATTTTTTGTACCATTCTTCACGATCACGGTAAAAATTTTTATCTCGCAATTGGGTTGAAAATCCGCCAAAACAATAATCAGCAATTAAACAATCAACAAACTGAAACTTAAATTCTGGGTCGTGCCAACATTTTAAATTCAAATTGTAATCAGCGCAAACCGGATAAGTTTCATCAAAAGTATATTTATCAAAAACATTTTTTGGATAAAAAATACATTGCTGGCAAATATTTAATTTGGTTAAATAATAAGCATCATAAGGTTTACATAATACTGTTTTACCGTCTTGATAAATTACTCCGCCGTAATAAATTGTTTTTTCATCTTGCAAACTTGGAAGCATTTGCTGAAACCCATGTAACAATAAATCATCAGCTCCCATAAATAAAATCCATTTACCTTTCGCACCAGGAATACTTTTATTCATGGCGTCATAAATTCCATTGTCTGGTTCGCTTCTCCAATAATTAATTACGTCTTGATTTTTTTTAAATATTTCAATTGTTTCGTCGGTACTGTTTCCATCTAAAATTAAAAGTTCAACTTCTGTAGTTTTACATTTTTTTATACTATCAATTAGGTTTTGAATTGTTTTTGCAGCATTTCTGGTTACGCAAATAATAGTTACAAGAAAGCTTTCCTGCTGATCTTCCAAAGCAGTATTTATGCAATAACCTTCTTCTTTCATACTGTTTTTACAAGACAATTATTTGCCTTCTTTATTAAAAGCATCAAGTGATTTTATTTTTAAACCCCAAATAAGTTTAAAAATAAAATTAAGTTTACTAAGCGAACTTTTTTTCTGAATAAAAAAAACTTGTTTCCGATATTTAAAAACAAGCCAGGCAAAATCAAAAGAAACAACAGCGTTAATGCGACTTGTAAACTTATTATAAAAGTTCTGCATTAAATCAGGGTTTTTGTTGAACCGAAAATCTTTAGATAGTTGTAGCCATTTTAAATCCTGCTCAAAACGCTGAACCGAATTTTGCTGACTGTAATGTGTTTTTTCTTTACGGGTGAGTTTTAAAATATTGGTATCGCTGTTTTCATGCTGTCGGTATTTTACCAAACATTCATCTATAAAACCAATACTTCCAAGATTAGTAGCTACATAAGCAATCCAACGATCATGGAATAAACCAGGTTGAAGCGGAAAGATTGTTTGAACTAACGCTCTTTTAATCATAATACTATGACCGGAAACGCAATTAAAAAAAAGAAAAGTTTCTGGTTTGTCTCCTGAATACATGTTGAAAATATCAGACATTTTTTTGTTTAATAATACTCCTTTTACATCAATAAACTCAGAATCGTGATAAACAAGTTCATGATGTTGAATTGCAAGTACTTGTTTGGAAATTTTATCCAAACTCCAAATATCGTCCTGATCTGCCAAAGCAATTAAATCACCGGAACACAAAGAAATTGCTTTTTCAAAGTTTTTAACAAAGCCAAGGTTGGCCTCATTTTGATAAACTTTTAGAAAAGGAAAAAGTTGTTCGTATTCTTTTAAGATAGATAAAGTATTATCAGAAGAGCAATCATCAACAGCAATAATTTCCAAGTTTGGATAAGTTTGATGAACAAGCGTATCCAATTGTTCGCTGAGGAACTTGTTTCCATTATAAGTACATAGTGCAATTGAAACTAAAGTCTGTTCCATCAATCCGCGTTAAATGTTTGCATATCAATCAGCCTTTTATACAAGCCGTTTTGGTTGATCAATTGCTGATGGTTTCCTTGTTCTGCAATCCGTCCGTTTTCTAAAACTACAATTTCATCTGCGTTTTGAATCGTACTTAAACGGTGCGCAATAATTAAGGAAGTACGGTTTTTGGTGAGATTGTTCAAAGCATCCTGCACTAATTTTTCTGATTCTGTATCTAAAGCCGAAGTAGCTTCATCCAGCAACATAATTGGCGGATTACTTAAAACAGCGCGAGCAATGGAAATGCGTTGTTTTTGTCCGCCGGAAAGTTTGGAACCACGATCACCAATATTGGTTTGATAACCGTTTTCTGTTTGTAGAATAAATTCGTGTGCGTTGGCAATTCTGGCAGCAGCTTCTACTTCTGCTTGTGTGGCATTAGGTTTTGCAAAAGCGATGTTGTTAAAAATGGTATCGTTAAACAAGATGGATTCCTGGTTTACAAATCCCATCAATGCCCTTAAAGAATCTGTTTTGATGTGCTGAATATCTTTTCCGTCAATCAAAATCTTCCCGCTTATTGGTTCGATAAACCTCGGCAGCAAATCCATCAGCGTGGATTTCCCGCCGCCGGAAGGGCCGACCAGTGCTACGTTTTTTCCTTTCGGGATAGTAAGCGATACTTCTTTTAGCACCTCTTTTTCATTGTAAGCGAAAGAAACATTCTCCAAACGGATGCAATCAGAAAAACTATCGATAAAAACAGCATCAGTTGCATCGGTGATCTTTGGCTTTTCGTCAATCAAATCCAAAACCCGTTCTCCGGCGGCAATGCCTGAATGAATGTTGCTGAAAGCATCAGAAATGGCTTTTGCCGGCCGCATTACTTGCGAAAACAAAGCGATGTAAACAATAAAATCAGCCGCTTTTAAAGCAGAAGTTCCGGCAATAATCAAAGAACCGCCGTACAAAACAATTCCGGCAACCATCGAAACGCCCAAAAATTCGGAAACGGGAGAAGCCATTTGCTGCCGCCGTGCCATCGAACGGATGATGCGCGAATAGTTATTGTTTTCGGTACTAAATTTTTGCTTGATAAAAGCAGTTGCGTTAAAAGCTTTAATAATTTTGATGCCGGATAAAGCTTCATCCAAGTAACTAATCATGTTGCCGTACGATTGCTGCGATTCGGTCGCCTGTTGTTTCAAACTTTTCACAATCCTGGAAATGATAAAAGCGGAAACCGGGATCACGAGCAAAGAAAACAAAGTGAGTTTATAGCTAATTAAAAACAGCATCACCACGTAAGCAATCAATTGAAAAGGTTCTTTAAAAACAACCTGCAAAGTGCCAGTTACCGAAAATTGTACCACTTGCACATCAGATGCAATTTTAGAAATGATATCGCCTTTCCGTTCATTGCTAAAATAACCTAACTGCAAATCCATTACATTGTTAAAAACAGCTTTACGCAGGTTTAATAAAGTATGGATCCGCAAATTCTCCATAATCCGTTGCGATAAATAACGGAACAGGTTGCTTAAAAAAACAGAAATAACAATGGTAAGGCAAACAAATTTAAGTGCGCCATCGATACCGTAATCTACCGTAGCACGGTAAGCATAATAATTAAAAGTATCAATCACAGAAAGCCAACTTTCTGGCTTGGCCATAATATGTTGGGTGTTTTTATTAAACAGGGTGTTTAACAGCGGTGCTAAAAGTGCCAGGTTAAGCGTGTTAAAAACAACGGATAAAATAGTAGCGATAACATAAGGAATAGCAAATTTTTCAATCGGTTTGGCAAAAGAAAGCAGGCGGAAATAGGTTTTCATTCAAAACGTTAAGCCGGCAAAATTAAGAAAATTTGGAGGTTGCAATACGCATTAATTAATCCGTTCAACCTTCATATTCCGGATCAGCTCCTGCATCTTCGCTTTAACCTGCGTAATGCTTCTTTTACCACTATTTTTTTTCATTAAAAATTCAAGTTCTTTTCTGGAAACAGCAATTGCTTTTTGTTGCTGAAACAACTGCTGATAGCTTTTTAAAATCCAGAATTTACCGGTAAGCAATTGTGGTAACAAATCAATAATGAATATTTGCAAATACCAGCCAGCTAAATCTAAGCCTTGCAAATGGATCGCATGAACGAAAAAACGATTACGTTGATAAACAATTTTTACCCAGTTGGTTGATTTATATTTACTGGTTGTTGCATACATTTGATGTCTGCAGATAGATTGATGATCGTACCAGCATTTCCAACCAAGCCTCCAGGCACGTAAACCCAATTCCAAATCCTCACCATAAAAAGGAGAAAAAATCTCGTTGAAACCACCGATTGCTCTTAATTTTTTTGCATCAATCAAGGCATTTGCTCCCGATAAATAGGCTGTTGGTACAAAATCATTTGCATTCTCTGAATAAAAAAAGCGGTTGGTTTTTAACTTGAAACCGTTGAAATTTAGTGTCCGGGCAGCATCTTGGATATGCTCGCCTTCCATATCAATAATTCTTCCCATCACGCCAAATGTGTCTTCACGTTCAAAGTACCGCCATTGATGCTCAAAATAATTATGTGTGAGTTTTACATCAGAATTTAATAGAAAGATCAAATCATATTTTGCTGCGCAGAGACCGGTATTGCAAGTATGCGAAAAGCCCTTGTTTTGAGGATTGGCAATTAAAGTAAGCTGCGGATAATGCGTTTGGATGAAGTGAACAGATTGGTCGGTTGAAGCATCATCAACTACAATAACTTCAAATAAAACATCTGCGTTTTTAATCGCAGTTGAAGTATAAGGCAGGTATTTTTCAAGCAGGTGTACACCATTATAATTAGGGATAATAATGGAAATGCCTCTTTTAGAATTATTGCTGAACTTAAAATCTGTACCTTTCTTAATTATCATAACTCATTCAAAAACTCTTTAGCAGGCGTGGCTTTTAGTTTTCCTTCTTTAATTAACCTCATTTCCTCAAACCCTGCTTTTAAATTTTCGATGATCTCTTCTTTTGTTGGCTCTTCGTCTGTTTCTATTTTTTTAACATAATGTAGGTTTTCAGCCAATTTCACAAAATGCTTGTAATCTTTATCAGTAGTATATATGGTTACTTGTCTCATCTTATCTAATCTGGTCAATGTTTTAATTAAAACTAATTCATCGTTAGTATTTATTTATACTGTTTTTACCGATATAAATTAAGTGTTCATCAATTCCTCAATATGTTCTGCTTCCAAAGGAATATCAGCCATTAAATCAATGTTGCCATTCTCCGTAATTAGGATATTATTTTCCAAACGGATGCCCAAACCTTCTGCCGGAATGTAAATGCCAGGTTCAACCGTCAGCACGTTTCCGGCTGCAAAGGGTGTATATCTTCCGGCAAAATCATGCACATCCAAACCCAAATGGTGCGAATTGCCGTGCATAAAATATTTTTTATATAACGGCATTGCCGGGTTTTGTTTTTCAACCTCGTATTTATCTAACAAACCTAATTTAATCAGTTCCGAAGACATAATTTTGCCCACTTCTTCGTGATAACTGTTCCAAATAATTCCGGGCTTTAAAAGCTGTTTAGCTTCTTGCATCACATGCAAAACCGAGTTGTAAACTGCTTTTTGGCGCGCTGTAAAACGCCCGTTAACAGGGATGGAGCGTGTTAAATCAGCATTATAGTTGGCATATTCGGCACCAAAGTCCATCAGGATCACATCGCCGTCTTTGCAAATCTGGTTGTTATCATTATAATGAAGGATTGTTGCGTTGATACCGGAAGCGATGATCGGGTTGTAAGCATGGCCGGTTGCGCGCTGCCGGATAAATTCGTGGATCATTTCTGCCTCGATTTCATATTCGCCAACGCCGAGTTTTACAAATTTTAACACCCTAAAAAAAGCATCGCGTGTAATTTGGCAGGCTTTGCTAATTAGTTCAACCTCTGCCTGGGATTTTATGGCGCGTAATTCCCTGAAAATAGGCGCCGCCCTGAAATACTGGTGCAGCGGATATTTTTCTTTTAATTGCTGAATAAAACGGATGTCCCGGTAAGAAACCGTATGCTCATAACGGTCGTTTTCGTTGGTGTTGAGATAAATGTTTTCAGCATAAAAAATGACCGATGCTAAAATTGCATTAAACTCTTGTAACCAAAACACTGTTTTTATGCCCGAAGTTTTTTCTGCTTCCTCACGCGTGTATTTATGCCCTTCCCAAACGGCTATATGTTCGTTAGTTTGTCTTAAAAAAAGTACTTCTTTGTATAAAGGATTGGGACAATCCGGAAACAACAGTAAAATACTTTGTTCCTGGTCTATCCCGGTAAGATAAAATAAGTCGGCATTTTGTTTAAAAACATGATTTTGGTCTCCGCTCCGGGGAAATTCGTCATTAGCATTGATAAGAATTAATGAATTTGGCTTTAATTTTGAACAAAATGCTTTTCTATTCGTATAAAATAAATCATTATTTATAGGTTTATATTTCATTGTAAAACAAAAGCTTATGTTTAAAGAAAAGGACTTATATAATTATTTAAAAATAAAAATATAAAATGGAACAGAGTTTGGTGTACCGTATCAAACTTAATAACTATTTTTGAAAAAAAAATCACAATTAAAATTGTTAATCTTAAAATTATGAATTATTCTACTTTAAAGAAAACAGTTGTTCTGTCGATTGCTTCCTTGATGAGTGTTGTTGTAGCCCATGCACAAAGTTCATCAGATTCGACTACAACTGTTGCCCCCGGCTCGTCCAAGGTATTTGGTGGCAGGGCGCAGTACAGAACCCTAAGTATTGGTGTGAATGCTGGTGCTCTAACACCAGAAATTCCTTTTGGATCAAATGACTTTACCAAAAGCAATTACGAACTTGGTTATGGTATTTCTGTTAGAAAACAATTAGCCCATTCTTTTGGCCTGCAAGCTACAGTTATACGCGGCAGGCTTTCTGGTGATGACAGCAGGAATATATCTGGCGCAGTTGGAGGCACACGCGATGGTTATAGATCATTTACAACAGAATTAGCTTATTATGCAACTTTGGCCGGTGTTGTTAACGTAGCAACTATCGATTTTCTCCGCAGACAAAATTCTGTTAACTTTTTTGTTACTGCCGGTGGTGGTTATGCTGCTTATGCACCTAAAGTTACTTATGCCAACAATACCGTTTTTGATTATAAAAATAATGCAAACGGCGGCAATAAATACATCCACGAACTGATTATCCCTGTAGGTGTTGGTGTGAAATTTAAATTGTCTGACGGTGTTGCTTTAAACTTAGGTTACAATGCAAACTTTGTTGACGGTGATAATTTAGATGGTGCCGATGTTAGGTTTCCTACAAAAGATAAATTCTCTTACGCTTATGGTGGTTTAGAGTTTACTTTAGGAAAAACCGCAAAACCGAACTTGGATTGGGTTAACCCGATCGCAATGATGTATGATGAGTTAAAAGACCCAACCTTACGTCAGGAAGTTGAAGCTTTAAAAGGACGTGTATCTAACGTTGAAAAAGCAGTTGATGACCTGAAGAAAGATTCTGACGGTGATGGTGTTTCTGATCAATTTGATAAATGTCCTGGCACACCTGCTGGTACTATCGTTGATGGTTCTGGTTGCGAAATTAAATTCCCTAAACCAGATACTATTGCTGCTGCTGTTACAGGTTACCCTAACATTCAGTTTGAATTTGATAGTTCTGTGTTAAGAACTTCAGCTTACCCAACTTTAGACAGGCTTTCTGCTGATATGAGAAGTAACGCTACTTCAACATTTGAATTAGATGGTTATGCTTCTTCTGAAGGTTCTACCGCACACAATATGCGCTTATCTAAAGACAGGGCAAGTTCAGTTAAAACTTACCTGGTTAACTCTGGTGTTGATGCAAAACGTATCAAAACAAAAGCTTTCGGAGAAACTAACCCGATTGCCGATAATTCAACCGAACCAGGACGTGTATTAAACCGTCGTGTTGAAATCAAACCAGCGATGTAATTAATAAATTAATTCATATTATTAAGGGGTTCAGAGTTTTCTGAACCCCTTTTTTTATATTTGAAGCATGTATTTCTTTGGGAAAAAAGATAAAAATACCCCCGATAATTTTAATATCAGGGCAATGCATTTCATCAATAAAACGGCAATAATTGTTTTTTTGCTGGGTATTATTTGGAAACTGATCGATTGGTTTATATTAAAGCGATGAAAGAAATTGTAAATACTAAAGAAGCACCTCAGCCAATTGGCCCTTATAACCAAGCGGTGGCAGCAGGTGGTTTTCTGTTTATTTCAGGCCAGATTGCTATTGATGCAAGCTCAGGAGCATTGGTTAAAGATGATATAAATTTGGAAACGCATATGGTGCTTAAAAACCTGAAAGCTATTTTAACGGCATCCGGGCTTACTTTTGACCATATCGTAAAAACTACCATCTTTTTATCTGATATGAATAATTTTAGTTTGGTAAATGAGATTTATGGTTCTTACTTTACCGGAAACTTTCCGGCGAGGGAAACGGTGGAGGTTTCGGTTTTGCCCAAAAATGTTAATGTCGAAATCTCAGCAATTGCGGTTAAAGCTTAATTCCGCATTTTGTTAAATACTTCTTTTATCCACCTAAATCCTTGTTAAACAAGTTGTTGAATTTTGGATGAATTCTTTCAAACTCCTATTGAATATTTAAAAGGCGTTGGAACTGCACGCGCCAATGCTTTAAAAAAGGAACTTGGAATAGCAAATTATGGCGATCTGCTTCAGCATTTTCCTTTTAAATATATAGACCGTACCCGTTTTTATAAGGTAAAAGAAGCAACCCCAGATTTTCCTTTTGTTCAAATTATTGCCCGTTTAACGCACAAAGAAATAGTTGGCGAAAAAGCTGCCAAACGATTGGTTGCCGCTGCACAAGACGAAACCGGCATAATAGAACTGGTTTGGTTTCAAGGCATTGCCCGCGTTTTTGACGGTCTGGTTGTAGGAAAAGCTTATGTCTTTTTTGGCAAACCCGGTTTTTTTAATGGAAAACTTCAACTGGCACATCCGGAGACAGAAATTTACAGCAGCAATCAGGTTAAAAGCAACGGCAGCTTGACTTTGCAGCCAGCTTATACTTCTACAGAAAAACTCAAAAAATTTTTGTTGGATTCTAAAGGGATCCAAAAACTAATTGCTGTTTTATTAGATCAATTAGGAAATAAGATAACAGAAAATTTACCGGCTTATATTTTGGAAGCAAACCAACTGGCGGGCAGGAGCAAAGCTTACCAAAATATTCATTTTCCTGATGATTTTTTGCTGCTAAAAGAAGCATCTCAACGATTAAAGTTTGAAGAGCTTTTTTTTCTTCAGCTTAAATTACTTAAAAATAAACTCGTAAGGACGCAAAAGTATAAAGGCAATACTTTTGGCAATGTTGGCTACTTTTTTAACGAATTTTATAACCACAAACTTCCGTTTGCACTTACTTCGGCACAAAAAAGAACGCTAAAAGAAATTCGGTTTGATACGCAAAAAGGTGTGCAGATGAACCGTTTGCTTCAAGGAGACGTTGGCAGCGGAAAAACAGTAGTTGCGCTAATGAGTATTTTGCTGGCTATTGATAACGGTTTCCAGACTTGTATGATGGCACCCACAGAAATTTTGGCAAACCAGCATTATCAATCGGTAAAACATTTGTTGGGAGAAGGTTTTGTAGAATTTGCTCTGCTAACCGGCTCAACGCCAAAAAAAGCACGGCGTATTATCCACGAGGATTTGGAAAGCGGCAAACTGAACATATTAATCGGCACACATGCTTTAATAGAAGATAAAGTCCAGTTTAAAAATTTGGGTTTTGTGGTGATTGATGAGCAGCACCGTTTTGGTGTAGAGCAACGCGCAAAATTATGGCGTAAAAACAGCATTCCGCCGCATATTTTAGTAATGACGGCCACGCCCATTCCACGAACTTTGGCCATGACTTTATATGGCGACTTGGATATATCTGTAATCGACGAACTGCCCGCCGGACGAAAACCTATCGAAACAAAACATTTTTTTGAAAGCAGCCGCCTGCGTGTTTTTGGTTTTATGAAAGCTGAAATTGTGAAAGGGCGGCAGGTTTATGTAGTTTATCCTTTGATTAAGGAAAGCGAAAAGTTGGATTTAAAGAATCTGATGGACGGGATTGAAGTGATGTCGCGAGAATTTCCTTTACCAGATTATCGAATTAGTATAGTTCACGGTCAGCTTTCGGCAGCAGATAAAGCGTTTGAAATGCAGCGTTTTGTAAAAGGCGAAACCCAAATTATGGTTGCGACAACGGTTATCGAAGTTGGCGTAAATGTGCCGAATGCTTCAGTAATGATTATTGAAAATGCAGAACGGTTTGGATTGTCTCAACTGCATCAATTACGAGGCCGGGTTGGGCGCGGTGCCGAACAATCTTACTGCATTTTGATGAGCAGCCAAAAATTATCGAAAGATGGAAGGATTAGGCTGGATACGATGGTGAGGACAAACGATGGTTTTGAAATATCCGAAATTGACCTGCAATTACGCGGGCCGGGAAATATTGAGGGAAAGCAACAAAGTGGTGTGTTGGATTTGAAGCTTGCCAATTTAGTGGAAGACCAAACCATTTTACTTAAAGCACGGCAAACTGTTGAAGCTATTTTTCAAGAGGATCCACAGTTAAACTTACCCAAAAACGAATTGCTTAATCAACATTTTTCGCAGAAAAACGAAGGTTTAAGCTGGAATAAAATTTCCTGATGATACTGTTTTTATACCTGTAAAAACAGTATTACATATTGTAAAAGCAATTTTGTCCAATTCCTTTTCGTGCTTATGTGTTAAGTTTCTTGACAAAGCGTAAATTTGCGGTTATAAAAATATAAAAATCTGTGTCCGAAGAAGTCCCGAGTATAACCACAAAAGATCCATTTGCAGCTCTTCGTTTCAAAGAGTTTCGTTCCTATTTAGCTATGCGTTTCTTTTTAACGTTTGCTTACCAAATGCAAGCGGTAATTGTTGGTTATTATATTTATCAACTAACAAAAAGTGCTTTAGCTTTAGGAATGATTGGTTTGGCCGAAGCAATTCCTTCCATCGGGATTGCTTTATACGGAGGTTATGTAGCTGATAAATCAGAAAAAAAGCACTTGCTATTATTGATTTTTTCGGTAATGTGGATTTGCTCCGGCATTATGCTGCTGGTAACTTTGCCGGTTTCCCACCGTTATTTAAACGCTCAGCATATTGTTATTATCATTTATTTGATGATATTTTTTATCGGATTAGCCCGAGGTTTTTACGGCCCGACAGCTTTTTCTGTTATGACGAGGATTATTCCGCGCGAGTTATATCCTAATTCTTCTACCTGGAACAGTTCGGCTTATCAAACAGCTTCTGTGCTTGGCCCGCTCGCTGGTGGTTTGCTATTCGATCATTTAGGTATTTCCGTAACGTTCTCTTTTGTGGTTGTTTTTATTACCACCGCCATTATCGCCATTATCACTTTAAACAGGCACGAGCCAGAATTTGTGCCGAAAGAAAGCATTTACAAAAGTTTATCTGAAGGAATCCATTTTGTTTTTGGTAACCGAATGATGTTAGGCGCATTAAGTCTCGATTTGTTCTCCGTGTTTTTTGGTGGCGCAGTAGCTTTACTGCCGATTTTTGCAAACGATATTTTAAAAGTAGGCGCAGAAGGTTTTGGGTTGATGCGCGCTGCCGATTCTGTTGGTGCCGTATTAACGATGCTGGCTATGACACGACTTTCGCCCATGGGAAAACCTTGGAGAAACCTATTAGTTGCAGTTACCGGTTTCGGGGTTTCTATCATCTGCTTCGGCTTATCTAAAAACTTTTATCTGTCGCTCTTTTGCCTGTTTATGTTAGGTGCTTTTGATAGCGTGAGCGTTTTAATCCGCTCTACGATTATGCAATTGCTCACGCCTGATCAAATGCGCGGACGTGTTTCGGCCGTAAATTCCATGTTTATTGGTTCTTCTAACGAGATTGGCGCTTTTGAATCCGGCGTTACTGCCCGTTTAATGGGCACGGTTACTTCCGTTCTTTTTGGCGGGACAATGACTTTAATTGTGGTAGCTACTACTTTTTTTAAGACCAAAAAATTAGTGCCGATGCAATTAAGCGAAATTAACGCACCGGAAGCAGTAAAAGTTTAACGCGGTTGTCATTTCAACCGTTGGGAGAAATTCTTCTTCGGAGCATAAAGTTTGCTTCGTATTTCTTAGTTCTCCTGTCTCTGCAACTTCTTGCGATGCTTCTTTTATCACCCTAAAATTGATACAAATTGTTGAAAGAGGATTTTTCCCTTGGTTGAAAATGACAAAAAATTATCAGAAAACTATGCTTCCATTTCTGTTCTTTCGCCGATTTGTTGCCGCCACATCGCGTAGTATAATCCCTTTAAATCAAGCAGTTCGATATGTTTGCCCGATTCAATAACCTTACCTTTTTCCAAAACATAAATCCTATCGGCGTGTAAAATGGTGGATAAACGATGTGCAATCAAAATTGTAATGTGGTTTTGCAGATCAGAAACATCACGGATGGTTTTAGAAATTTCTTCTTCCGTAATCGAATCCAAAGAAGAAGTTGCTTCATCAAAAACTAACAAATCCGGCTTGCGCAGCAAAGCGCGCGCAATGGATAAACGCTGTTTTTCTCCGCCCGAAACTTTCACGCCTCCTTCACCAATAACCGTATCTAAACCCTTTTCTGCACGGGCCAATAAGTTGTAGCAAGCTGCTTTTCGCAATACGCTTAAACATTCTTCGTCGGTTGCGTTTGGCTGAACGAAAAGCAGGTTTTCGCGGATCGTTCCTGAAAAAAGCTGCGTATCCTGCGTTACAAAACCGATTTTCTCGCGTAGCTGATCCAAATCTATTTCCGAACTGCTGATATTATTGTAAAGCACTTTTCCATTTAGTGGCTGGTATAAACCCACCAGCATTTTTACCAAAGTGGTTTTTCCGGAACCGGAAGGGCCAACAAAAGCAATGGTTTCCCCTTTTTCAACACTAAAATCAATATTGGTAATGGCATTTCGGTTGCCGGTTAAATGGCGGAAACTAACCTGATTGAAAGTTAAGGTGTTGATTTTAGGCAGATGGATTGGATGTGCCGGCTTAATATCAATATCTGTACTTAAAATCTGCTTAAAATTATTTAAAGAAACTTCTGCCTCGCGCCAGGAAAGAATTACATTTCCTAATTCCTGCAAAGGGTTGAACAGAAAAAACGAATAGAACAAAAAGGAAAAATACTGGCCCGGAGAAATGGTTTTCTCGAAAATTAAGACCAGCAAAACAACTACCATGGTACTGCGTACAAAATTTACGGTTGTGCCTTGTGCAAAGCTCATGCTGCGCACATATTTTACTTTTTTAAGTTCGAGTTCCAGGATTTGATAGGTTGTTTTGTTTAAACGTTTGATTTCCTGTCCGGCTAAACCTAAACTTTTAATCAGTTCAATGTTTCGCAAAGATTCTGTGGTAGAACCAGCCAATGTTGTAGTTTGCGTAACTATTTTCTTTTGGATTGTTTTTATTTTCCGGCTTAAAAACATACTTACAAAAGTAATAACGGGAATCGCGGCGAAATAAACCAGCGTAACTTTATAACTCACCGTAACAGAATAAACGGTTACAAAAATCATCCCGATTAAACTCA
This sequence comes from uncultured Sphingobacteriaceae bacterium, assembly GCA_964251965.1. Classification (GTDB taxonomy): domain Bacteria; phylum Bacteroidota; class Bacteroidia; order Sphingobacteriales; family Sphingobacteriaceae; genus Mucilaginibacter_A. The sequence continues at coordinate 105,423 of CAXULQ010000007.1, forward strand.
CAAATAAAACACTGATAAAAGCAGTAATAAACTTTTCTGTATCCAGCCGTACTTTCTGTAAAATGCCCAAAGTTTCTCCGCTGCGCTGATCTTCAAAAACCTGATAAGGCAGTTTTAAAGAATGCTCCAAACCATCAGCATACATTTTGGCACCAACTTTTTGGGTAATGATATTGGTATAATAATCCTGAAAGTTTTTAGCAATCCGAGATACCATGGCTGCACCAATAGCTAAACCAACCCATCCTAATACACCAAAAACAAAATCATGGCGCGATAATACATTCCGTTTTTCAATAAAACGATCTACAATGTGACCGGTTATGTAAGGATCGAGCAAAGAAAACCCAATGTTTAGTGCTGCAAGCAACAAGGCGAATAGTACAAAACCGCGGTAATCTTTTAAATAAGTAAGCAGTAACTTCATGGTAATTTAAAAATAAAAAGAGGGAATACCGAAACCGATCATTCCCTCTTAACACTAACTTAAACAAAATTATCTACACCGTCATCACATCTTTTTCTTTTAAGCTGGCCAGTTGGTCAACTTTTAAGATGTAGCTGTCGGTCAATTTCTGTACTTCGCCTTCGCCAACTTTAATTTCATCTTCAGAAATATTTTCTGATTTCAATTTCTTGATCTTTTCGTTGGCATCTTTGCGGAGGTTGCGGATCGTTACTTTACCAGATTCTGCTTCGGCATTTACCCTTTTTACCAGGTCTTTCCGGCGTTCTTCGGTTAAAGGCGGCACATTGATGCGGATAATTTGTCCGTCGTTTTGCGGGTTTAAGCTGAGGTTTGATTCGATAATGGCTTTTTCAATCGGACCTAACATTGATTTTTCCCAAGGTTGGATCACTAAAGTTCGTGCATCAGGCGAATTGACTGTACCAACCTGTGCTAAAGGCGTTGCCGTTCCGTAATAATCCACATAAACGCCATCCAACATGGATGGCGAAGCTTTGCCCGCCCTGATCTTGTTCATTTCGCTATCGAGAAAGTCGATAGCCTTATCCATATGGGCTTTGGTATCTGTTAACTGTTTCTTAATGAGTTCGCTCATTGCTTAATTTGGTTTTTGCAAAAGTAAAAATCCTGTTCCAAAATATTAATGCCGATGCTGTTTTTATCCACCTAAAATTAGTGTACCAAAGTTCCGATCGCTTCGCCTTCAGCAATTTTGCGGAAATTTCCTGCTTTGTTCATATCGAAAACAATGATCGGCAACTTGTTTTCCTGGCACAACGTAATTGCGGTCATGTCCATCACGTTCAAGCCTTTATCGTAAACTTCCTGAAAAGAAATTTCGTCATAACGAATTGCGGACGGATCTTTTTCCGGATCGGCAGAATAAATGCCATCAACACGAGTTCCTTTTAAAACCACATCGGCTTTAATTTCAATCGCCCTTAAAGAAGCAGCGGTATCGGTTGTAAAATATGGATTTCCGGTTCCGGCACCGAAAATTACCACGCGGCCAGTTTCTAAATGTGTCATCGCGCGACGACGGATATAAGGTTCGCAGATTTGCTCCATTTTTATGGCTGATTGCAAACGCGTTTCAATCCCGATCCCTTCAAGTGCACTTTGCAACGCCATGCAATTGATTACCGTGGCCAACATGCCCATATAATCCGCTTGTGCACGTTCCATGCCCGACTTTTCGGCACTTAATCCGCGGAAAATATTTCCTCCGCCCACCACAACCGCTATCTCAATTCCAGAATGAAACACACTTTTTATATCCTCTGCGTACTGTAAAACACGTTTGTTGTCGATACCGTACTGGCGGTCGCCCATTAAGGATTCGCCGCTCAATTTCAGGAGGATTCTTTTGTATTTCATGTTGAATCAAATAATAATTTAAGTTTTTGATTAGAGATGATTTGCTAAAATTTGTCCGTTAAAAACAGTATGCAAGTGCTCGAAATCAGTATTGAATATGATGAAATCTACCTTGCAACTTTTTTTAATTTGACCTTTTGTTTCGTCTTTTAATAATCTGGCAGGATAAAGTGAAGCCATATTTACAGCTTCTCCCAAAGAAATATCAGCAAATTGAACGCAATTTTGCACGCCTTTTAACATCGTTAATGCTGAGCCAGACAAAGTTCCGTCCGGCATTACGTAGTGGTTTTTGTTGAATTGATGCTGATATATTCCTTCGTTGGTCTCCGTAACTGCATCGGTAATGAGAAATAACTTTTCACCAAGTTCCCGTTTAGCTAAACGAATCATTGGATAAGAAACATGAATATCATCGGGAACAATACTCGTGTAAGGTTTTTGCTCAAAAATAGCGGGAATAAAACCAGGTTCGCGGTGGTGCATTTGCGGCATGGCATTGTATAAATGCGTAACCGCTTTTACGGGATGTTTTAAAAAACGATTTGCCTCCGTAAAAGAAGCATTGCTGTGGCCAGCTGAAACAATGATGTTTTGCTGATCTAAAAATTCCAAAACCTCATCGTCCTGCAATTCTGGCGCAATCGTCATCATTTTAATTTCACCTTCGGCGAGTTCAAACCAATGTTTTAATTCTGCTACCGAAGCTTTTCGGATCAGTTCTTCCGGATGCGCGCCTTTTCGTTTTGGGTTGAGAAATGGCCCTTCCAAATGTAAACCCAAAAAATTACCGATACTGTTTTTACGGTATGTTTTTGCAGCTTCAATTCCCTGTTCCACAATGGCAGAAGTATTGGTAGCAATAGTTGCGAAAAAACCGGTTGTGCCTTGCTGTAGCAAATCGGTTTCCATTTGCAATAAAGCTGCGGGACTTGGGTTTCCACCGAACAACTGTCCGCCGCTACCATAAATCTGCAAATCGATTAAGCCGGGAGCGAGGTAAGTACCTTGCAGATCGATACTGTTTTTATCGGTAAAAAAAATGTCCTGGTCGATAACGTCCAGCACAAAACCATTTTCAACCAAAACTACTTTGCCTTCGGAAATTGTTCCGTTAGTTACCAGTTTTAAGTTATAAAAGGAGATGATCATTTTTTAACCGATAAAAAAAGCACAAAAAAAATCCCCGCTGGCTGGCGGGGATTTGAAATATTTTACGAGCCTAAAGCAACTCTTTTAAAAGCACTTACCGTGAGGCCTTTTTCGACAGTATTCAAAAACTGTGAAACCGTTTTGGAAGAATCTTTTACAAACTCCTGGTTCAATAAAGTAGAATCTTTATAGAACTTATTCAGTTTTCCCTGAGATATTTTTTCAACCATTTCTTCCGGTTTTCCTTCGGCACGAATTTGCTCTTTTGCAATTTCCAACTCGCGTTGAATGGTTGAAGTATCAACATCGCCTTTATCAATCGCAACCGGGTTCATTGCAGCAATTTGCATCGCTACGTCTTTACCAGCTTCGTCAACACCTTCGGCAACGGCATTTAAAGCAACCAAAACGCCCAAACGATAATTTCCGTGGATGTAAGGCACAACGCGCGCACCTTCCAAAACTTCGTATTTGGAAATGCTGATACGCTCGCCGATTTTTCCGGTTTGGTCTAAAATGGCATCTGCAATGGTTAAACGGTCGTTATCCACATCAACACCTAAAGCTACCAGTTCGTCAATGCTTTTTGGTTTTTCGTCTACTGCACGGTTGGCAATATCATTAGCAAAAGCGATAAAAGCAGCATTTTTAGCTACGAAATCTGTTTCGCAATTTACTTCAATTAAAACACCGCGTGTGCTATCGTTGTTGGTACGGGCGATAACCACACCTTCGTTTGATTCGCGGTCCTGGCGACTTGCAGCAACTTTAGCACCTTTTTTTCTTAAAAAATCGATAGCAGCTTCAAAATCACCATTGGTTTCAGTCAGTGCTTTTTTACAATCCATCATTCCGGCTCCGGTTTGCTGGCGTAATTTATTTACATCTGATGCAGAAATTTGTACTGTTGACATTTTCTTTTTTATTTAATAAGATTGAGGAATCAGGGCTTTCTACAGCTTAAAACCTCAATCTAAAAACTTTAATACTTTATTATTAAGCAGCCCCGTGTCCTTCAGTTGCTGTACTGTCTACAGCAGTTGCAGGTGCTTCTGTTTCGGCAGCATTTCTTCTGCGACGAGTACCTTCAGCAACAGCAGCGTCCGGTTGAGGCTGGTCAGCTTTTGCTTTTGCGGCAGCAGCTTCTTTTTCAGCTTCGTCTTCTTTATCGCGTTTGCGTTCATCCAAACCTTCTTCAATTGCTTTGGTAATGATACCGCAGATTAAAGAAATCGATTTAGTTGCATCATCATTTGCCGGGATCGGGAAATCGATGTTCGACGGGTCAGAATTGGTATCCACCATTGCAAACGTTGGGATATTCAGTTTTAATGCTTCAGAAACAGCAATATGTTCTTTTTTTACATCCACCAAAAATAACGCAGCCGGTAAACGGTTCAAATCAGCAATTCCACCTAAAAGTGATTCTAATTTGATACGTTCCCTTTGGATCATCAATCTTTCTTTTTTAGAAAGGATGCTGTACGTGCCGTCTTTCGTCATCTTATCGATGTTAGACATCTTTTTGATTGACTTACGTACGGTTGCAAAGTTAGTTAACATACCACCTAACCAACGCTCAGTTACGAAGGGCATGTTTACAGATTTTGCAAAATCGGCAACTAAATCTTTCCCTTGCTTTTTAGTAGCAACGAATAATACTTTACGCCCAGATTTTACAATTTGTTTGATGGCTGCCGCAGCGTCATCAACTTTGCTTAATGTTTTATTTAAATCGATAATGTGGATACCGTTGCGCTCCATAAAAATATATTGCGCCATTTTCGGATCCCATTTACGGGTAAGGTGACCAAAGTGTACACCTGAATCCAGTAATTCCTGATATGTTGTTCTTGCCATGGTTTGTGTCCTCCTAAAAAATTAACGTTTACTGAATTGGAATTTACGACGTGCTTTCTTGCGGCCTGGTTTTTTACGCTCCACCATACGTGGGTCACGCGTCATTAAGCCTTTTGCGCTTAATGCAGGTTTCTTTTCAGCATCTAATTCTACAATCGCTTTAGCAATAGCTAAACGAACGGCACCAGCCTGTCCGGTTACGCCACCACCCGCAACGTTAACTTTTACATCAAATTTTCCGGCAGAACCAGAAACTTCTAATGATTGAGTAACCATGTATTGCAATGGTAATGTTGGAAAATACTCTTTGTAATCTTTGCCATTAACGATGATGGCACCGTTGCCTTCTTGCAAATAAATGCGGGCAACTGCAGTTTTTCTCCTGCCGGATGTGTTGGTAACTGACATTCTTTTTCTCCTTTAAAAATTAAAGTGTGATGGCTTTAGGGGTTTGTGCTTCGTGCGGATGCTCGGCACCTGCATAAACATGCAGGTTACCAAATAAGGCTTTGCCCAAACGTGTTTTAGGTAACATACCACGCACGGCTTTTTCGACTACGCGTGTTGGATGTTTTGCCATTAACTCCTTAGGAGAAATGAATTTCTGGCCGCCCGGATAACCGGTGTAAGAAACATATTCTTTTTCGCTGAATTTGTTTCCGGTCAGTTTTACCTTGTCTGCATTGATAACAATTACATTATCTCCGCAGTCTACGTTTGGGGTGAATCCTGGCTTGTGTTTTCCTCTGATGATCATAGCGATCTTAGAAGACAAGCGCCCCAAAATCTCGCCTTGCGCATCAACAACAACCCACTCTTTGCTGACGGTTTTTTTATTGGCAGAGACAGTTTTGTAACTTAACGTATTCACTTGCTTTGTATTAAATTAATTTGAACTTTTACTTTTCCCATAATTTTCGGGACTGCAAAGATACTGGAAAATGTTTTATTACAAAGGGTTGCGTATAAATTTTTTGTTGGTAAAAGAAGTATTGAAGTTTGGGTTAAATGCCATCATAACCTTTAAAAATCACTAATAACGCTTAACTTTAATCTCAAACCTAAACCTAATTTTTGAGATGAAACAATCAATTCTATTGATCGCTATTGTCGGTTTTTCTTTATTTAAAACTTTTGGTCAGGATTCAACTCACACAAAAAAGACAAACCCAATAATTTATGCTGAGGTAGTATTGGGATATGCGCCAAAAACAAGAACAAATATAGAATTAGGAGCTTCAATTAATTATCAGCTACAAAAAACCTTATTAACATTAAGATCAACTGCTCTCACTCACTTTCTCGATCATGACCTTTATCAAGAACATGGAGTTTTGTTTGGCAGAAGATTTATAAAAGACGGTTCATCTTTAAGCTATTCTTTAGGCGTTTCTTGGAACAGAACAGATTTATATAGAGATGAATATAGCGCAATCCTTACAAAAGATGTTTTTATAGGTGTACCGTTTGAATTAAACATTAAATGGTTTGATGAAAAGAAGGAGAAATATAGGATTCTCGGTATTTTTCCTGTTGGAAAACCATTTGCTTTTGGAGTAAGTGAAGGCTTTAAAATTCAAGGAAATATGTCAAAAAACAGTTATGTTGCGTTTGGGGTAGTATTTGGGTTTGGTTTCCATAAGCACTATTGAAAAACCATGTGTTACTACTTTTGCATAGTGCTTTTACCTTTTCGCCAGGTTAAAGATTTCTGATTGTCTTCAAAAAGCAAATCCGGATCTAACAGCCACTGCTCCATCCGCCCAACCATTTGTTGTAGCTGAATGGTATCTAACTGACTGATGGCCGTTTTTGAACAATTAAGGTGCTGATACCAAACATCCTGAAACAGCCAATCCAAGATAATTCTATTGAAGCAATGATTATACCGGACAGGTTTTGTAAATGATGCCGGTAGTATTTCGTTTAACAGTTGTTTGTAGCGGTGGGGGAGAGAGCTGTTTTCCATAATCTTTTATATTCAAAATTTGTAATAACAAATTTTAACTCCGACATGTTTTGACGTAGCACCGTTCTACTTTTACCGAAAAGTATAACGATGCTATCAAAACTAACCAATCGCAACAACTTTCTTAATCGGGTTTATGATTTAGAAAAAACTTATGGAGTAATAGACTTATCAGAAGTATTTGCCGCAAGAAGGGATTCTTATTTAAATGAGTTTACTTTGTTTGTTGCCCATTTTAAAGCCATACCTAATTTCGTCCACGAAATAAATGTTGATTGTAAAAAAGCAAATAATTGGTTTTTAAGAAATTATGAAAGTGAAATAAAAAACTGCTATTACGATAAAAGATATTTTAACAACAGTAAAAAGGCCGAGTTCGACGATATTTTCTATTTTTTGTATGATGACCTGATTGTTGATTTTGATACCAATGACAGCATTGTCCGCTTCCTTTTCAGAAAAACAGAGATTTCAAAAGTTGAAAAAATCATTGCCGGGATCCATCGCTTTGTAAAAGGAAAAGCCAAGCCCGAAATTATGCTGATTGTAAACACAGCTTCCGGCATCAGCAAAAAGTCTTTACCGATTAGCAAGCCGAAACTTTGTATCGAAAGCAATTACAACGATGATTTTAAAGAAGTCCATCAAACCATCATCAAAAGGCTTTCCAGGAAAAATGATAAAGGTTTAATCCTCCTGCATGGCAAACCCGGAACCGGTAAAACTTCCTACATCCGGTACTTAATTTCCTGTGTTAAAAAGAGTGTTATTTTTTTGCCGCCGAATATGGCCGCTGCAATCACAAGTCCGGATTTGATTTCTATTTTGATCAATAACCCTAATTCCGTATTTGTAATTGAAGATGCCGAAAACATCATTTTAGACAGGAACCAGGATGAAAACTCACCGGTTTCCGCATTGCTGAATATTTCTGACGGCTTGCTTTCCGACTGTTTGAACATTCAGGTGATTTGTTCTTTCAATACCGATATATCAAAAGTTGATACCGCTTTGCTGAGAAAAGGAAGGCTGATTGCAAAGTATGAATTTAAAGAACTGGAAGCCAGCAAAGCACAATTGCTATCCAACAAATTAGGTTTTACAACACCTTTTAATTATCCCGCATTGCTTACCACAATTTATAACCAAGAGGAAAAAGATTTTTATACTGATAAAAGAAGCACTGTTATCGGGTTTCGGGCGAATAGTATTTAGACAATCTTAAAAATTACTTATGAAATCAAACGACAACGAAAAAGAAGACGCTTTAAAAGAAGAACTTGAAAATGAAAAGTTACAAGCCTGGAGGGATTTTGAATTAACTACCGAACATATTGCTTTTCTAAATCAATTGAATGCTTTTCTTTCCAAAACAGAAGAACAAATTGTAAGGCAGGCAAAAAGCGAAATACTAATATTGGAACAAAAGTTAAAAGACACAACTAACTTAATAACTGATTATGAGGTTTTTGCAGAAATAGGTTTTTTCACAAAAGATTCTGACGGCGACCCTGTTTTTACGGCCCGTCATCCCTTCGGTCTTCGCAATGTTAGCAATAATGATTGGGGTTTGCTTTGCGATGAAGAAGACTGGCGGGAAAGCGGGTGGCTTCCAATTTTAGAAAAACGATGCTGCTATTTAATGCACGAACTGGTTTATCACGCACACATTATGCAACAATTATTTGAAATCGACAGCATTTGGATCGATATAAAAGTTTGGGACCAGTCGATGTTTTTGTACAAGGATGGAGAATGGCAAAATCAGAAAACTTATTAAATCAATCAACTACGACTTGTTGTGTCGTAGTGAGGTTTTATATTTGAGGAAAAACAGCACGGATGTCTAATAAAGAAATGCTATTGCGTTACAGCGCCATTATCAGAAGATTAGAAAAATCACCTGCAACACTAAAAGAAATTGAAGATGCTTTGGAAAAGGAATCAGAGCTTCACGGAGTTAATTTAAAGGTTTCTGAAAAAACTTTTAAGCGGGATTTGAATGCCATAAATTCAGTCTATAAAAGAAGCATCCAATTTAATTTTTCTAAAAAGAAATATGAAATTGACAAAGTTGAAAACGAACAATACAGCACCCGTTTATTAGAAGCTTTTGATACTTATAACGCTTTAAATGTAAATGCAGCTTTAGCAAACCATCTTGACTTTGAGCAACAAAAACCATTAGGGTTAGAAAATTTTCACGGTTTGCTACATGCCATTAAAAAGAGGTTACAAGTAAATATCAGCTACCAACCCTTTTGGCATGAATATCCAAGTTTAATAAAAACTAACCCCTATTTTTTAAAAGAATTTAAAAACCGATGGTATTTAATTGCAAAGGACTTGAAAGATGAAACTATAAAAACTTATGGTTTAGACCGAATTACAGAAATTGAAATTACCAAAAAGAAATTTTCTTATCCTGCTGATCCAAACCCGAAAGAAAAATTTCAGCACAGTTTTGGGATAATTGATTCTATTGACGGTTCTGTTCCCGAAAATGTAGTTTTATCTTTTACGCCAAAACAAGGCAAATACGTTAAAACGTTGCCCTTGCACCACAGCCAGGAAATTTTGATTGATAACCCGGAGGAGCTGCGCATTCAGTTAAAAGTATATATTGCCTTTGATTTTATTAAAGAACTGCTTTCTTATGGTGATGGCGTAAAGGTTATAGAACCGGCATGGTTAATTGATAAGGTAAAGGACGGACATCGGAAAGCGTGGGAGCAGTATTGATGTAAACTTATTTGTCCAAAATACAAATAAAGACTATCTATGTATTAACGTGAATAATCCATTTTAATTCTATTTAAGTATAAATTGCAATCAAATATTAACTAAAATATCATAACTACGTGGAAATTACAATTAGCTCATTATTTAAAACTGAGATTAGGAAATTTGAAATACCTTCCTACCAACGCGCCTATTCTTGGGGAGAAATACAAATCAATCAATTTTTAGAAGATTTAAGGAATACAGAAAATCAATATTATTTAGGTCATTTCTTATTTGAAACAAAAGACAAAGACGAGAATACGCTACTCGTTATAGACGGACAGCAAAGGTTAACAACCTGTGTCATTTTTTTTAGTGTTTTGAAGAAAGAGTTAGAAAAAAGAAGAGAAAACGGTGAAAATGTTAATTTGAATTTAAACAATATCAAAGATTGTTATTTAAGAGATTTAAGCAAAGACACACAAAAATTTATCACCGTTACAGATGATAATAATTTCTTTATCAACGAGATTGTTGATGCAATAGATGAACACTCACAAGAACCTAATACGACATCCCAAAAAAGGATCAGCGAAGCAAAATTGATTTTTAAAAAATATCTTCATGCACAAAGCACTATGAATATTGAGAAGTGGTGCGGTTTGATCGAAAATGCAACTATTACCGAATACATTGTAAAAGATAAAATACAAGCTACGCAAGTATTTGCATTTCAAAACGACCGAGGTAAAAGGCTATCTAACCTTGAAATAATTAAGGCTTATTTTATGTTGCAAATTTATCTTTCAAGTAGTAGTAAAGAAAAAATTGAAGAAAACATACGTTATCTTGAATATGATTTTTCAAATATCTATAAGCAAATCGTTCGCATAAAAACTGACGAGGATGAGGTATTGAATTATTATTGGCGTTCCGTTAGTGGTAAAGGTTATTCAAGCGAAGAAGTTGTAAAGGGAATTAAAGAAAAAATCACTTTACTAACAATTGAAAAAGTAGTTTGGATTAAGAACTTTATTTCTGGTTTATCACAGGCTTTTCAGACGGTTGAAAAGATTGAAAATAGCGAGGAAAGTTACACAAAAGATTTACGTTATCTTAACAACATGGCTTTAGCTTATCCTTTTATCATTAAAGCATATAAATTAAAGTCAACTGAAAAATCTATTAATCGCCTTATTCGGCTTTTTGAGAATATTACTTTCCGGTACTTGTTGCGTGGAGGACGAGCAGAAATTGAAGCAAGGCTTAATAATCATTTAATTAACTATAATAAAACAGAAGAACTTGATCAAAACATCAACGACATAATTTTTAACATAAAAAATAGTGGTTGGTGGAGTTATTGGAATGACCAAACGATGATAAATTATTTAAGTGGCCACTTTTACCAAAACCGAGTGGATAATTATGTGCTGTGGAAGTATGAACTTTACTTGTGTGACGATAATCATCCGAAACCACATAAAGTATCTTTTGAGGAATTGATAAATCATGAAAATATTGAACATATTGCACCACAAACACCTACTAATGGAAATCCAGTAGCTAATGGTTATGGAATTTATAAAGATGAACAGAACCCAAGTGAGGGAATAGCTTCGGGATCTTGGATTAATTGTATTGGGAATCTAATGCTGATTTCAAAAAAGCATAATTGCTCAATTGGAAATGATCCTTTTAGTAAAAAATTAATTTCATATGGTGAAACTAACCTATTAAACCAGCAAAAGGAAATTACAGATTATCTTATTGACAAAAATGTTCCAGTTTGGGATAAAACTGCAATCCAGAAACGTAAACAAAAAATAATTGATGCAGCGAAAGATATATGGAGGTTAGATAGCGTTTAACAGTAACATCATTTACTTTAGGTATAATTTCTTCTTTTACCACCCAAAACTTCCAAACTCCTATCTTTGCCGCCGCTAAAAAACTAAAAAATGCACGTTTCCAACCTCGCCCAAAACCTTCACGGTTCTGAAATTATTAAAATTGCGGGCGAAATCAACGAACTGAAAAAGAAAGGCGAGCAGATTGCCAACCTCACCATCGGCGATTTTGATCCTTCGATTTTTCCAATCCCGGAGGAATTGAAGGATTTGATTATCAGGGCCTACGAAGCACATCAAACCAATTATCCTCCGGCAGACGGCGTTTTAGAATTGCGGGAAAGTGTGTCTGTATTTTTAAAATCCAGCTTCAATTTAGATTATAGCACCAATGAAATTATCATTTCCGGCGGTTCCCGTCCGCTGATCTATGCCATCTTTTTGGCTTTGGTTGATGAAGGCGACAAAGTAGTTTTCCCGTCGCCATCGTGGAACAATAACCATTACTGCGATTTGCTGCGTGCGGAAGCCGTCATCGTTCCAACGCAACCCGAAAATAATTTTATTCCGACCGCAGCAGAATTACGGCCGCATTTAAAAGGTGCTGCGCTGCTTTCGCTGTGTTCGCCATTGAATCCAACCGGAACAATGTTTTTAAAGGAAGACTTGGAAGCAATTTGTGATCTGGTCATAGAAGAAAACAAAACCCGCAGCCAAAGCGAAAAACCATTATACATTCTGTACGATCAAATTTATTCGCAGTTAACTTTTGGTGAGCATGAACATTTTAATCCTGTTTCTTTACGTCCGGAATTGCGCGATAATGTGGTTTTTGTAGATGGAAGTTCCAAATGTTTCGCGGCAACCGGCGTTCGTGTGGGTTGGGGATTTGGCCCGGCAACCATCATCAATTATATGAAAGCGATTATTGGCCACATGGGCGCGTGGTCGCCAAAGCCGGAACAGGTTGCCATGTCGCAATTTTTGCAGGAAGATAAAGCTGTTACAACTTACCTGGCTGCTTTTAAACAAAAAATGCAAAAAAGTTTAGATACGTTATATCGGGGTTTCATCGGCCTAAAAGAAAAAGGTTTTGCGGTTGATGCTATTGAACCAATGGGCGCTATTTATTTAACTTTAAAAGTAGATTATGCCGGAAAAACCACGCCGCAAGGAAAACTGCTCGAAACTTCCACCGACATCAACTTTTACCTGATAAAAGAAGCACAGGTTGCTTTGGTGCCGTTTTCTGCTTTTGGTGCAAAGGCTGATGTGAACTGGTTTCGGGCTTCGCTTGGTGCCAGTATGATTGAAGAAATTGAGGCAATGCTGCCGCGGATTGAAGCGGCGTTGGCAAAATTAAAATAAGTTGTATGTTTCAGTTTGTCGTTTTGTCATCTCGACGATAGGAGAGATCTTCTTTCAACAAATAACCAACTTTGAAGAAGATTTCTCCCTTCGGTCGAAATGACAAAAACACTAATTTTACCTTGATAAAAGAAGCATTACCATTATCGAATAACCCGCACCTCGCACCTCGCACCTTCTCACGCCGCCTTGCTAATATACTTCACCAAACTCCTTTTAGCCACCGGCAGCAAAGTTTGCTCCAGCGGGAAAGTAATATCACAGGCCACCTGGTAAACGGCCGGGTTGGGCAATTGCTTCCGGCTGCTGATCAAATCGATTTTGATGGATTCCGGCGTGTGCACAAAACTCAAACTGTAATTGGCAATGTAAGTGGTGTTGATGCCGCGGTATTTGTCGTCTTTTCCTTCAAAAACCGTCATGCAATATTCGTAAACGTGCAGGCCTTTTTCATCGCCGTTGCGAATAAACAGGTAACCAAAATCAGGAATTAAAGGGATGACACCAACCGAATCGATCAGCAACCTCGTCTCCACAAAATCATAAATCTCTTTGCCTTGCTGCAAAGCCGGGTCCATTTTTTCTAAGGAATACGTGATGATCTGCTCGATTTCCTGCATCACGTAATCGTCTTTCACCATTTTTTCATACGTTAATTTCAGCGCATCAAAATCAGCTTTGGTCAGCCGCTGCGGAAAATTTTGCTGCATTAAAACCTTGTTGTTTTTAAAATGCAGCAGGTTGTTGTAGTGGAAGATGAGATCGCCCAAATCAGGATAAAGCTGACTGCTGCGGAAATGTTTGTTGATGTGCTGCAAATAAGCCAGCAAAACATACTTTTTGTGCTCAAAATCAATCGAGCCTTCAATAAACCAATTGATGCCTAACGCGTTCATTTATTGCTCCTTTTCAAAATTAAATTTAGATAAAAAATCACACTTTTGTAGAAATGCAAAAAGGAAACCTGTTTTTAATTCCTGTACCGCTGGCCGATGAGGCCGGTTTAAAATCTTTTACGCCTTTTTTGAAGGAAAAGATTAACCATATCAACGAATATATTGTCGAAAACGAAAAAACAGCCCGAAAATTTTTAAAAGAAGCCGGTTTAAAAACGCCGCAAGCCGATTTAACGCTGCACGATTACGGCAAACACCAACGCGGCGGCAGTTTATCGTATTTTTTTGGCGGATTAGAAGCCGGAAAAGATGTTGGTTTGATGAGCGAAGCCGGTTGCCCGGGCGTTGCCGATCCGGGTGCGGATTTGGTAGCCGAAGCGCATAAAAGAGGCATAAAAGTAGTACCGTTGGTTGGGCCGAGTTCTATTTTGCTGGCGTTGATGGCTTCCGGTTTTGACGGACAACGGTTTGCTTTTCACGGTTATTTGCCGATTGATAAAGCCGAACGTTCGCGTAAAATTAAAGAACTGGAATCACTTTCAGAACGTTACCAGCAAACCCAGATTTTTATGGAAACGCCTTTCCGCAACAATGCTTTGCTGGAAGAAGTTTTGAAAAGCGCGCACCCGAAAACGCTGCTGTGCATCGCCTGTAATTTAACCGCGGCGGATGAAATGATCTCCACCAAAACCGTTGCCGACTGGAAAAAACAGGAACCGGATCTACATAAAAAACCAACTATTTTTCTGCTGCAACGCTTGTAAGTTTTATGCCGATAAAAGAAGCATCAGCGGGAATCTGAGCTAATTTCAACTATTTTACGGTTTTTTCGTTCCTGAAAAATGATCGCTGCCGAAGGCCATTATCCTGTTTTAATTGTGGGCGCCGGGCCTTCCGGGCTAATGATGGCAGCGCAATTGCTGCGTTACGGCATCCAGCCTTTAATTATCGATAGTAAAAAAGGCCCGACAGATCAATCGTGCGCGTTGGCTGTGCAGGCGCGTTCTATGGAAATTTACCGGCAAATGGGTTTGGTCAATCAGGCTTTGCAGGAAGGGATTCAGGCAGAAAGTGTTTCCATCCGGAGTGATGAAAAAGAATTAGTGAGGTTTTCATTTCAAAATCTCGGACAAAATGAAACGCCTTTTCCCTTCGTTCACCTCCTCGAACAAAGTAAAAACGAACGTTTGCTGCTCGGTTTTCTCACCCAAAATTGTTGTCCGGTTTATTGGGACACTACTTTAGAAGATTTGCTTCAAACGGAAAATCAGATCAAAGCAACCTTAAAAACTGATGATAAAAGAAGCATCATCACCGCAGATTGGCTGGTTGGTGCAGACGGCGCGCACAGCATCGTCCGAAAAAAATTGCAAATCGATTTTAAAGGTGATACTTACGCAAATCATTTTTACTTGGCAGATATAGAATTGAACCGCGCTTTTGCGGAAAATCAAATTACTTTAAAAATGGGCAATGCTTCTTTTACCGGCATTTTTCCGATGAAAGGCGTAAACCGGTTTCGCGTGGTGGCAACTTTACCCAAAGCGTTTGCAAATCAGGAAGAAGTTCGGTTTGAAGAAATTCAGGCTGATCTCGAAAAATCTTTACCGGAGAATTTGTCAGTCCAAAAATGCCACGCTTTTTCTATTTACAAACTGCATCACCGCATGGCCGAAAAATTCAGGGATAAAAGAAGCTTTTTAATTGGCGATGCGGCGCACATCCATTCGCCCGCTGGCGGACAAGGAATGAACACGGGTTTGCAGGATGCTTATAACCTGGCCTGGAAACTGGCCGGCGTGAGCAGCCAAAAACTACAACCAACAATTTTAGAAAGTTATGCGGCCGAGCGAATGCCCGTTGCCAGGAAATTACTGCAAACTACGGATCGGTTTTTTAATCTCATCAACTCGCAAAATATTTTCAACCGGTTTTTAAGAAATCAAATCTTCCCAAAATTAATCCGGTTTTTGTGGGAAAAGGAAAGTTTCCGGGAGTTTGGTTTTAGAACAATTTCACAAATCGGGATCAATTATCGAAACAGTAAAATCAACCTAAACCTCAGCAAAGCCGAAAACATTAAAGCTGGCGACCGCTTGCCTTTTATCAAAATTTTTGATGAAAAGAAAAAGCAGGAAACCGATCTGCACGCCTGGTGCAGCAAGCCCGGTTTTACTTTTATTGCGCTGGGGAAGTTAAAGGAAAACGATTTGTTTAACCTGGCGCGCTGGATTACGCAGCATTATCCGCAGCAATTGAACTTCTTTTACCTGCCTTTTTCTGCCAAAAATAAAGCTGTTTTTGATTGTTTTGAGCTGAAGGAAGATCAGCATAAAGCAATCATCGTGCGGCCGGATATGTACATTGGTTATTTAAACGATACGATACATATTGATTTGATCGGAGATCATCTGGAGAAAGTTGCGGGCTGCATTAAGGCGCATAAAAAACAGGTATAAAAGAAGTATTGGTTATCCTGTTGTCATTCTGAACTTGTTTCAGAATCTCTCAGGACAAGATTAAAACTAATCACAAGGAATCCTGAAACAAGTTCAAGATGACAAAAGCTAACCGTGGATCGTTTCGCTTTTCCCGTAATTCTGAACAACTTGCGCCTCATATTCCAAAAACGATTTCCAGCGGCTTTCTACATCAATTGCAACGGCATATTTTTTGGCCAGGCGGATAAACATCGAATAATGGCCGGCCTCGCTCACCATTAATTCGTGGTAAAAAACAGCAAGTTCTTCGTCATGAATATGTTCCGACATCACTTTAAAGCGTTCGCAGCTTCTGGCTTCAATCATTGCAGAAAACAGCAAACGGTCGATCAGTTGTGCTTCCCGTCCGCCGCCTTTGATGATAAATTTGGCCAGTTCGTTTACGTAATTGTCTTTCCGTTCCCGGCCTAAAACAAAACCGCGCTGCAAAATCAGGTTGTGCACACGTTTAAAATGATCCAGTTCTTCCTGCGCCAATAGCACCATTTCCTGCACCAAATCCGACAAATTTGGGTTTTGAACGATCAAAGTAATGGCATTACTGGCTGCTTTTTGCTCGCAGAAAGCATGGTCGGTCAAAATTTCTTCAATATTGCTTTGCACCACGTTGGTAACCCATTGCGGGTCGGTTGGCAGCTGCAGTTTCAGGATGATTTTCTCGCTCACAGAGTAAAGATAATTTATATTTATACAGGCAGAAATTTCCTTTTTAAAGTAATCCTGATTGTAACATTTAATGGAAATCTTTTACATTGAAAAGGATAGGACCAACAACAGCAATTACAAAAATTTCCAAACTTTTGCTGGCGTTATGCACTGATACAGCTTTACATCAAACACTTCTGCATCTTCAATAAGCTCAAACGGCTCAAAAAAAGACAGGCCGATAAATTGCGTTCCAACTTCACATTCAGCCAAAAACCTATCGTAAAAACCGCCGCCATAACCAACACGGTTTCCGGTTAAATCGAAAGCAAGCAAGGGCACAATTACCATACTGTTTTTATCGATATAAAATTGGTTCCCGCTGATTGGTTCTGGAATGCAAAACTTATTTTCTGCAATAATTAAATCCTCATCTTCTAAAAAATTAATTAGTTTTTTTTGTTTGAAATCTGCTTTTGGGAAAACGCGGTTTATGTTTGGATGCTCTTTTTGCAGATACTTTATCATCAGCCAAGTATTCGGTTCTTTAGTGCGAAGCATCGGCAAAAAAAGATGGACAGCCGTTATTTTTGAAAAATCAAGCTGCATAAACTGCAGCAGCAATTGCTGGTTCAGGTTTTCATATTCCGTTTCCGAAAGCTGCAAACGCTTTTCCAAATAAATTTTGCGGAGTTCCTGCTTCTTCACATCAAAAAATGTTTTAAAGATAGAGTTGTCTTATTATCGCAAACCAAAAAGTTGAAATAAAAAAGGTGCGCAGCTTAAAGTTGCACACCTTTTTTATACCGATAAAAGAAGCATCTATTTTACGCGCTCCACATAATTTCCGGTTGCAGTATCAACCTTTACTTTATCGCCTAAATTGATAAATAAAGGCACTTTTATTTCGGCTCCGGTTTCCACCGTTGCATTTTTTAAAGCACCGGTGGATGTATCACCTTTAACGGCTGGTTCGGTATAAGTAATTTCCAGTTCTGCGGATGCCGGTGCTTTGGCCATAATCGGTTCATCGCTTTCAAAAGCCACGATTACGTTGGCACCTTCCTTTAAAAACTTGACCGAATTGCCAAACAAAAACTTGGGGATGTTAAACTGTTCGTAAGTTGTATTGTCCATCACCACCAAATCGTTGCCATCTTCGTATAAATACTGGTAATCGCTGGTTTCTACACGCGCAATTTCTACTTCCTCTTCCGTACGGAAACGGTATTCTACCAATTTGCCGCTTTTAACATTGCGCATACGTGCCTGGTAAAAAGCGCGTAAGTTGCCCGGTGTGCGGTGGATCAATTCTTCTACCTGCACCAGTTCGCCGTTGAAACGCAGGATGTTACCGTTTTTTATATCAGATGCCTTGGCCATAATTCCGTTTGATTTTAGAGGCGCAAAATTAGCACTTGGTTTGAAACCTGCAAACTGCTAATTGGCCACAGCAACTAATGGTTCGGCTTCGGTATTCAGTTCTACTATATCATAACCTAACTTTTGCAGTCCCGGCATAATCCGGTCTTTATCGCCAACAACCAAAATAATCATTTTATTAAAATCTAAATACTTGGCAGCTAAAGCATCAACTTCTGGTTTGGTTATGGCCTGCAGCATTTTATTCTGTTCGGTAGCAAAATCAGGTTTTAGGTGATACTGTTGGATGCGGGATAAAAATGCCGCTTTTTGTCCGTTCGTTTCATAACGCCTTGCATCGCTCTGGCTGATCGAAGCTTTTGTAAACACCAACTCTTCCGGTGTGATACCGCTTTGGTTGTAATTTTTAATTTCTTTTACAAATTCTACCACAGAACTATCTGTTGCACCAGCTTTTACACCTGCCGATGCTACGAAATTTCCATCATATTTATCGCCTGCAAACCTCGAACTTGCGCCGTAAGTCCAGCCTTTTGCTTCGCGGAGGTTTAGGTTGATGCGGCTGTTAAACCCGCCGCCCAGGGCGTAATCCATAATTCCGGCGCGGTAATATTCGCCGGTGGCATCATATTTTAAACCGGTTTCGTTACCAATCCTGATTTCGGATTGTGCCGCTTTCGGTACGTTTACCAAGTACAATTTAGTTTTGCTTATTGTATTAACCGGTGCAGGTTCTGGCACATTTACCGTTTTACCTTTCCAGTTGTTTAAAAACGCCAGGCTTGTTTTGGCTTCTGCTTCGGTAACATCGCCCACAACCACCACCTCGCTTACCGAGGGCGAAAAATAGTTGTCGTAAAACGCCTGTACATCGGCCAAAGTAATATTGGCGATGGTTTGCGGTGTGCCGGAAACCGCGTAAGTACTGATATTTTTACTGCCTTTTAATAACTTGTCGTACACATAACTGGCCACAAAAGCCGGTTGTGTTTTGGCATTTTTTAAACCCTGGATGGCTTGTTTTTTAATCCGGTCTAATGCTTCCTGCGTAAATTTGGGGTGCAGCAAACGTTCTTGCAACAACGCCATAGTTGGTGTTAAATTCTTTTTTAAAGCAGAAACACGGAAAGCCATTTCATAATCATCAGCCGTAACAAAAATAGATGCGCCTAATTTTTGAAGTTCTGCGCTCATTGCTTCGGCGGTATATTTTTGCGTTTCATCATTCAGCATACTGGATACGATAGATGGAAGCCCGGCTTTTGAAGTGTCTTTTGCCATCATCAAACCACCACCACGGATGGTAAGTGTTAAGGAAACGGCAGGTATTTCAGCATTGTTCGTTCCGATCATGTCAATTCCGTTTACTGTTTTTGCCGTCCAAAAAGCAGGCGCTTTGATAACAACAGCCGAGCCGGCAGCAGGAATTTTACTACGGTCGAATTTATCAACCGCCTTTTTGTACTTCAACAGAGCATAACCGTAATCCGGTGCTTTGTAGCCAGCTTTATCAATCGTGTAATTATCGGCAGCCAAACGCATATCCTCTTTGCCTTTTGGCAAAACGCTTAAAATTACCGCCGGCTTACCTTTAACATATTTGTTGTAAACGCGCATTACATCTTCTTTGGTAACGGCTTCAATTTCTTTAAGCTGATTTTGGATTTGGTTAGGGTTTCCGGTTAACGTTTGCGCCAAAGCCAGCTCAGAAGCTTTACCGGAAACACTGGAAAGGCCGTTGATAAACTGCGCTTCCGAACTTCCTTTGATCCGTTTTAAATCTTCATCTGATACGCCTTTTGCTTCAAAATCTTTTAAGGATTGCTGAACGATTTTTTCCATTTCACTTAAAGTCTGACCAGCAAAAGGAACAACCGTAATGCTGATCTCACCGGAAAGTTCCGAATTCCTGGAATTCATGCTTGCCTGTACCGCTTTGCGCGTTTTAACCAGGTTTTGGTAAAGGATAGAATTATTTCCTCTGCCGATAATTGCAGCCATGGCATCCAACGCGGCTTCGTCTTTATTATAAGCCTCGGCACCAGGATAAGTGATGCTTAACAATGGAAGTTGCGCATAATTATCAACATAAGAAACATAACGGTTTTGGGTAAGCACGGGAGCGGGCAAATGCATTTTAGGCGCAACAGGGCCACGCAGGATCGGGCCAAAATATTTTTCTACCCAGGCAATAGTTTGTTTTGGGTTGATATCTCCCGCAATAGTTACCGTTGCATTGTTTGGGTTATACCAGCGCAGGAAAAAATTCTTCAAATCGTTAACGCCTACTTTATTCAATTCTTCAATGTACCCGATGGTTAACCAGGAATAAGGATGGCCATATGGATACAGGTTTTTTGAAACATACTCGCTTACCAAACCATAAGGCCGGTTATCGTAGTTCTGTCCGCGTTCGTTTTTAACCGTTGCGCGTTGGATTTCAAATTTTTTCTCGGTTACCGCATCCAGTAAAAAACCCATCCGGTCTGCTTCCAGCCAAAGCATTTTTTCGACCTGGTTACTTGGTACGGTTTCGTAATAATTGGTACGGTCTAAATTGGTTGAGCCGTTTAAAGTTCCGCCCGATTCGGTAATCAATTTAAAATGCTGCTGGTTGGAAACATGGTCTGACCCTTCAAACATCATGTGCTCAAAAAAATGCGCAAAGCCGGATTTGCCGATTTCTTCCCTTGCAGAACCTACGTGATAAGTTACATCAACATGTGCAACCGGGTCAGAATGGTCTTCGTGCAAAATCAAAGTCAGGCCGTTTGAAAGCACATATTTTTCGTAAGGTATAACAATGCTGTTGCCTTTTTTAACAACCTTTTCCACCAGTTTGGCCTGGCCGAAAATCAAGGCACTGCAAAAAAGTGCCGGTAAAAGAAGTATGGATTTTTTCATAGGTAAAAACAGTATGTTGTTTAAAGAAAATAAATGTACAGAAAATGCCTAAACCTTTAGCAGAAAAATTACCCTTTTTTCTTGTAATCCGAAATATTTAACCTGTTTTGGCAAAATCGGTACTCATGTTCCTGATTGGAGCAAATAATGGTGAGCCGGTTGGCTGAAAAACGTTCGATCAACTGCAAATACCAGTCGATGCCTTGCGTATCCAGGTTGGCAGTCGGTTCATCCAGCATCAGCAAAGGTGTATCGGCACAAAAAGCCAACGCTAATTTTACACGCTGTTTCATCCCGGAGGAGAAATATTTGATTAATTTATTTTTGCTGCTTTCCATTTGCAGCAGTCCGATGATTTTGTGTTGATCGATTCCACTTAAATACTTTTTAAACTGGAAATGGAAGTTGATCATCTCCATCAAACTAAATTCTTCAATCAGTTCCAGATAAGGCGCGGCCAAACTGATGTGCCGGTAAACATTTTCGACCTCAACTTTTTTTTGCTGATAAAAGAAGCATATCGTTCCGGCAGACGGCGACAAGCTACCGTTCAAAATTTGCAGTAAAGTGGATTTGCCCGAACCATTGATACCCAAAATGGCATAAGTTTGGGGCGATGTAAAAGTGTAATTGATCTCCCTGAAAATCCAGTCCCGGTTAAAACGGCGGCCGAGGTTTTCAAGAACGATTTCCATCAATTATTATCCGGACTTAAAAAGAAGATGGGTTACCGAAACCTTTCATAATACCGCGGTTGGAGTTTCGGATAAAATCCAATATTTCATCCCGGATTTCTGTTGGCTGGCGTTCGGCCTCGATCATGTAAAGTGCGTTGCTGAGGTTGAGGCGTTTAACAAAGATCGTCCGGTAAATGTCCTGGATTTCGTTGATCTGATCGGAAGAATAACCTCTACGGCGCAAACCAACAGAATTGATGCCGACGTAAGATAAAGGTTCGCGCGCCGCTTTTACGTACGGCGGCACATCTTTCCTCACCAAAGAACCTCCGGTAACAAAAGCGTGTGCGCCAACATGGCAAAACTGGTGTACCGCAACCATGCCGGCCAAAACCACAAAATCATCAATATTTACATGGCCGGCCAGGGTTGTGTTGTTTGAGAAAATGCAATTGTTGCCGATCTGGCAATCGTGGCCAACGTGGCAATAAGCCATAATCAGGCAGTTGTTGCCAACGGTTGTTTTCCAGCGGTCTTTAGTGCCGCGGTTTATGGTAACGCATTCGCGGATGGTGGTATTGTTGCCAATTTCTACCGTAGTTTTTTCCCCGGCGAATTTGAGGTCCTGCGGGATGGCAGAAATTACGGCACCCGGAAAAATACGGCAGTTTTTGCCGATGCGCGCACCATCCATAATGGTTACGTTAGAGCCAATCCAGGTGCCTTCGCCAATTTCTACATCGCCGTAAATGGTTACAAAAGGTTCAATCACCACATTATCAGCAACTTTTGCTTCCGGGTGAATGTATGATAAGGCTTGGGTCATGCGTTTTTGTATCTAACAATCTGGGCCATCAACTCGGCTTCTACCACAATTTTTTCGCCAACAAAACCGATACCTTTCATTTGTGCAATACCACGGCGGATCGGTGCCAGCAGATCACAGCGGAAAACCAAGGTATCGCCCGGCAAAACTTTATCTTTAAAACGCGCATTTTCTATCTTTAAAAACAGTGTCAGCCAGTTCTCGGGGTCGGGCACGGTATTCAAAACCAGTATCCCGCCGGTTTGCGCCATGGCTTCTATCTGCAAAACGCCGGGCATAACCGGTGCGCCGGGGAAATGGCCTGCAAAAAAAGGTTCGTTCATGGTAACTGCTTTTACGCCAACCACGTGCGTTTTTGTCAGTTCCATAATTTTATCGATCAAAAGCATGGGCGGACGGTGCGGCAAAATATTCATGATCTGCACCGTATCGTAAACCGGTTTGGCGTTCGGGTTATAAAAATGATAGCTCTTTTTACTGCGCTCTTTTTTAATCAGTGCTTTTATTTTTTTGGCGAAGGCAATGTTTGCGGCATGACCGGGGCGGGCAGCCATGATATGGCCTTTTAACGGAACGCCAACCAAAGCCAGATCGCCGATCATATCTAAAAGTTTGTGCCGCGCAGGTTCGTTCTGGTGCCTTAATTCGATGTTGTTTAAAATGCCTTGCGGTGCAACGTCAATATCTTTGCGGTTAAACAATTTGGCGAGATGTTGTAGTTCTTCCTGGTTTACATCTCTGTCAACCACTACAATTGCGTTATTAATATCGCCGCCTTTAATTAAGTTATGCTTCAGCAGCATTTCTAATTCGTGCAAAAAGCAAAAAGTGCGGCAGGAAGCAATTTCCCTTCTAAACTCAGAAATGGTAGAAATAGTGGCATGCTGGCTGCCTAAAACCGGCGAATTATAATCAACCATGCAAGTAAAACGGTAATCATCCAAAGGCATGGCTACCATATCTACTTTACGGTCAGTTTCTGAATAATGAATATTATGCGGAATGCTAAAATATTCTCTGTCAGCCTCTTGTTCTTTAAAACCTACTTCCAGCAAAGCATCTACAAATTGTAAAGAACTGCCATCCATAATTGGCGTTTCCGGCCCGTCTAAATCAATCAGCACATTGTCAAACTCTAAACCAACTAAGGCAGCAAGTACGTGTTCAACCGTGTTTACAGAAGCCCCGTTTTGGCTGATGGTTGTACCGCGGGAAGTATCGGTTACGTTATCCACATCAGCATCGATAATCGGCTGTTTATCAATATCAATCCTTCTGAACTTAAACCCGTGGTTTTCTGGTGCCGGACGAAAAGTCATGGTAACTTTTTCGCCAGTATGTAAGCCTGTTCCCGAGACGGAAACCTCGGATTTAATTGTGCGTTGTTTTAAATTCATGGTAGTCAAATCGTTATTGCTGAGGCTTCAAATCGTGTTGTTCGAGACCCTGCTGCAATTCGGCCAGTTTTTTTTCCAGCTCTTGTATTTTCTTTTCTATTTCGGGTAAACGGGTTATTACTACCTGCGACCGCATGTGGTCTTGATAATAAGTGGCCGGTGCACCTGCCCATTTTTTATTTTCTTCGTTGATTGATCTGCTGATGCCAGATTTCGCCTGCACTTGAGAACCTTTGGCCACGTTGATATGTCCAACCACACCAACTTGTCCGCCCAGAATTACGTTTTCGCCAATTTTAGTACTGCCCGAAATCCCGGTTTGTGCAGCTACCACAGTATTGCAGCCAATTTCTACATTATGTGCAATTTGGATCAGGTTATCTAACTTTACACCTTTTCTAATAATGGTAGAACCCATCGTTGCACGGTCAATCGTAGTATTGGCACCAATTTCTACTTCATCTTCAATTATTACGTTACCAATCTGGCTTACTTTCTGATAACTGCCATCGGCCTGTAGCGCAAAACCGAAACCATCGC
This sequence comes from uncultured Sphingobacteriaceae bacterium, assembly GCA_964251965.1. Classification (GTDB taxonomy): domain Bacteria; phylum Bacteroidota; class Bacteroidia; order Sphingobacteriales; family Sphingobacteriaceae; genus Mucilaginibacter_A. The sequence goes on from CAXULQ010000007.1 coordinate 129,961, forward strand.
CGCCAACAATAACACCAGAATGAATGATCACATTGTTGCCGATCATACAATCAAAATAAATTTTTACACCGGCAAACAAAGTAACATTGTTGGCTAATTGAACATTATCTGCCAGAAAAGAACTTGGGTAAATGCGGCAATTATCACCAATTTTAACATTTGGGCCGATATAAGAAAAAGCACCGATGTAAACATCCTTTCCAATTTTTGCTGTTGGATGGATAAAACAAGGCTGCTCGATACCGGCTTTTGCTAATTTGCTCTGGTTATATTTTTCGAGCAAAACAGAAATGGCAACGTAAGGATTTTCTACGCGGATGAGTGTTGCACCAACAGCTTCTGTTAAAACCTGATCATTACTGATAATTACAACCGAAGCTTTTGTGGCATATAAAAAGTGTTCGTATTTAGGATTGGCCAAAAAAGACAAACTTCCTGCTTCTGCCTCTTCAATTTTTGCCAGCTGATTAACCGTTACCTCAGGCTTACCTTCAACAGTTCCATTTAATAATAAGCTGATCTCAAGCGCGGTAAATTGCATCGGGACAAATTTAAATCTAAATATCAAAGCAGCAAATTATAAACCTGCTGCCATAAGTTTTGTTACAAACCTTTAATTACACACAAAATATATTTTACCACGCGCTTAGACAACGAAATTAAATTTGAGTTATCGCTGGCATCTGCAATATCCTGCACTTCGCCGTTTTTAAGCAAAATCCGGATATTTTCATCACCAACTTTATAAGCATCATTTACAACCCGGTCTGTAAAAACATAGTAATCAGCTTCTTCCTCATCTACCAAACCAAATTTTTTAATAGCCAATTGTTTGTATGCTATCGTTTTATCTAACGGAGGAGGCATGTTGGTTATTTCTACTTTATACAAGTTACGGCTGATAAAGCGTGTGCACAAGTCAGACAAGATTGCATCCGAATGGTTTACCCAAACTTTGATGGCTGATAAAATATCTGTATCGTCCAACTGGATAAAAGCATCCAAATGTTGGTTATCCGTAGTAAATGCTTCTTTTAGCACACTTTTTTGGAGGAAATGCGCCAGTGCCGGCGTGGCAAATAATATCGCACCGCTCAAGGCCATTTCACGGCTTCTCTCTAAAATTTTAACCAGCAGCATTTCTGCAGCGATAACGGTTTTATGCAGATAAACCTGCCAGTACATCAGCCGGCGGGCAATCAGAAATTTTTCTACAGAATAAATGCCTTTTTCTTCCACCACAATATGATCTTCGCGCACGTTCAGCATTTTAAGGATTCGGTCAAAACTGATCACACCTTCCGAAACGCCGGTAAAAAAACTATCGCGGTTGAGGTAATCCATCCGGTCAATATCTAACTGGCCGGAAACCAACTGGTGCAGGAAATGGCGCGGATAAGTATCATTAAAAATAAGGATCGCCATTTCTAACTGCCCGTTAAATTCTTTGTTCAGCCGGTCCATCAGCAGCCTGGAAATCATTTCGTGTGATACTCCTTTTACCAGGGTATTTTCAAGTGCGTGCGAAAACGGGCCGTGGCCAATATCATGCAGCAAAATGGCAATTTCTACTGCTTCTTCTTCCTCCGCAGAAATTTCAATGCCTTTGCTGCGCAGTGTTTCTACCGCCAATCCCATCAAATGCATTGCACCCAACGCATGGTGAAAACGCGTATGCAACGCACCAGGATAAACCAAATGCGTCATTCCTAACTGCTTAATGTAGCGCAAACGCTGGAAATAGCGATGTTCCACCAAATCAAAAATCAGGTCGGTAGGAATATTGATAAATCCGTAAACCGGATCATTAATAATTTTCTTTTTGTTCAATTCTGAGCTTTTTTTATATAGATTCTGTTAAAGTAAAACTAAATTTATGCTTTCTCCCTTTGTGTTAAATTTTGTTAATTTCTATGTAGTTTAAGCAACAAAAGGTTATTGCGCGGGTTTTAAATTTAAATAAACACTAACATGCAGGATACTACAATTTTATGGGCCGATGACGAAATTGATTTTCTTAAACCTCATATCTTATTTTTAAGCGAAAAAGGTTATATCATAAAAACCGCAACCAACGGAACTGATGCTGTTGACGTGTTCAAGAACAATAATATAGATTTGGTTTTTTTGGATGAAAATATGCCGGGCTTAACTGGTTTGGAAACGCTGACCGAAATTAAAAATATCGACGCGGATGTGCCGATTGTGATGATCACCAAAAGTGAAGAAGAACACTTGATGGAAGATGCCATCGGTTCTAAAATTGATGATTACCTGATCAAGCCGGTTAACCCGAAGCAGATCCTCCTCACCATTAAAAAACTGACCGAAAACAAGCGTTTGGTTACGGCCAAAACCACGATGGGTTACCAGCAGGATTTCCGGACGCTCGGCATGACTTTGAACGAAAACCTAAGTTACCAGGAATGGGTTGATGTTTATAAAAAATTGATTTACTGGGAATTAGAACTGGAGAAATTGGAAGATGCCGGTATGCACGACATCCTGACTTTGCAAAAGGCAGAAGCCAACACGCAGTTCTCCAAATTCATCGAAAAAAATTATTTAAAATGGGTAAAAGAACCGGATTCCGGACCGATGCTTTCACCGCTAATGTTCAAGAAAAAGGTTTTCCCGCAGTTAAATGCAACGGCACCAACTTTTTTTATTTTGGTTGATAATTTGCGTTACGATCAGTACCGCATTATCCATCCTATTATTTCCGAATATTTTAGATTGGAAGAAGAAGATACTTACTTCAGCATTCTGCCAACCGCAACGCAATATGCGCGTAATTCAATTTTTGCCGGTTTAATGCCGCTGGATATGGAAAAACGTTTCCCCGAAATGTGGCAGAACGATGAAGACGAAGGCGGTAAAAACCTGTTTGAAGAACAGTTTCTGGGCGATCAGCTGAAAAGAACGTTGCGCAGGGACTGCAAATTTTCTTACCACAAAATATTAAATATTGATGAAGGCCGCACGTTAAACGAATCGATCAGCAACCTGATGCAAAACGAACTGAACGTGGTGGTTTACAATTTTGTGGATATGCTTTCGCACGCGCGGACGGATATGCAAATGATCCGCGAACTGGCCAGCGGCGATGCGGCTTACCGCTCGTTAACGCTTTCCTGGTTTGAGCATTCGCCGCTGTTCGACCTGCTGAAATATCTGGCACAAAAACAGGTAAAAGTGGTGATTACTACCGATCATGGAACGATCCGCGTAAAAAACCCAAGTAAAATTATCGGCGACCGGAACACCAACACGAACCTGCGTTACAAACAAGGCAAAAACTTAAATTATAACGCTAAAGAAGTGTTTCATATCCGCAACCCGCACGATGCCATGTTGCCCAAATTGCATGTAAGTTCCAGTTTTGTGTTTGCTAAGGAAGATAAATACTTCGTTTACCCTAACAATTTTAACCACTTTGTTAACTTTTACAACGAAACTTTCCAGCACGGCGGTATATCGATGGAAGAAATGATTATCCCGATTGCCACTTACGGACCGAGGTAGATGCTTCTTTTACCAACCCTTTTTTTATATTTGAATATGGTTATTACTTTCAATAAAAACAGTGATTTAGCTGAAATTAAGAAGTTGTTTGCCCAACACAAAGGCAAAAAGACATTTGATGCAAAAAAAATTGTTGGCACACTTAAATTTGATGAAGACGGATTAAAAATTCAACAAAAGCTCAGAGATGAGTGGGATTGATATTTTAATAGATACTAACATTTGCATTTATCTTTTAAATGGAGATTTAGTTTTAGGCGATCTCGTACAAGACCAAATAATTTATATTTCTGTGATTACAGAAATGGATTTGTATGCTTACAGCAGTAACAGTCCAGAAGCTGTGATTGCATTAGATAATTTTATGCAGTTGGTAAATCTTATCAACTTTGACAATTCTATCAAAACAGCGACTATTGCAATCAGAAGAAACTTTAAACTAAAGCTTCCTGACAGCATTATTGCAGCATCCGCAATTACGCATAAAATGCTTTTTATCACTTCCGACAAAGCATTCAAAGCTGTAACAGGGCTAAATTTGTTTCTATATGATTTTAGTGCATGATTACATTTATTTATCCTGAAAATGAGCTTGTAAAAGCAGCACAGTTTTTACAAGCTCATTTACAATCCCAAAAAATCCTTTTGTTTTATGGTGAGATGGGCGCCGGGAAAACTACTTTTATCAAAGCGTTTTGTGCCGCTTTAGGCGTGGAAGATAGCGTTTCCAGTCCAACGTTTTCTATCGTTAACGAATACGCTTATCCCGAAGGCATCATTTATCATTTTGATTGCTATCGACTTAAAAATCAAACAGAAGCGTTAGATTTAGGTATGGAAGAATACCTGTATTCCGGCAATTATTGTTTGATTGAATGGCCGGAGAAAATCCCCGACTTATTACCCGAAAATTACCTCCGTATTTTTATCGAAGTACAGCCCGATCAGCAGCGAAAATTAACAATAACGAAAATTTAATCCTGTTTTCAAGTTATATTTGCTTAATTTCATCAACTCGAAACAAAAAATAATATGAGTTCAGGGACATTAAGCGGTTTCTCCGACGTTGCAAAACAAGCGATGATGCAGCCGCAGGAATCGATGCTGGAAGTAAGGAACAAAAAAAACAAGCTTTACATTGGTATCCCTAAAGAAATATCTTTTCAGGAAAACCGGATTGCGATTACACCACTCTCGGTAGCCACTTTGGTAAACAACGGGCACACCGTTATTTTAGAATCAAACGCTGGTTTGGCCGCCAATTTTACCGATAACAATTACAGCGAGCAGGGCGCACAAATCGTATATGATACCCGGCAGGTTTATCAGGCCGATATTATCTTAAAAATTGCACCGCCAACGATGGTCGAGATTGAGATGATGAAGATGAACCAAACTTTAATCTCGGCATTGCAAACATCTACCATTAAAGCAGAATATTTGCACGCACTGATCAGCAAAAAAATAACTGCCCTTTGTTTTGAAAATTTACAGGATGAAGGCGGCACGTTAAGCGTGGTCCGGGCGATGAGTGAAATCGTTGGTGCAACTTCGATCCTGATTGCAGCAGAATATTTAAGCAATGTTTTTAACGGAAAAGGCTTGATGCTGGGCGGCATAACGGGCGTTCCGCCAACAGAAATTGTGATTTTGGGTGCAGGGACAGTTGGCGAATATGCTGCCCGAACGGCAATTGCGCTTGGTGCAGAAGTAAAGGTTTTTGATCCGTCTATTTACAAACTGCGCCGTTTGCAAAATAATATTGGCAGCCGTGTTTTTACTTCCGTTATCCAACCAATTGTGCTTGAAAAAGCGATTACCAGTTGCGATGTGGCCATTGGTGCCATGCGTGCAACGGCCGGCCGCAGCCCAAGTTTGGTTACGGAAGAAACCGTAAGCAACATGAAACCCAACTCGGTTATTATTGATGTGAGCATCGACCAGGGCGGCTGTTTTGAAACTTCTGAAGTAACCAACCATACGCATCCGGTTTTTCGGAAATATGAAGTAATCCATTATTGCGTGCCCAACATTGCTTCCCGCGTGGCGCGGACTGCAACTTACGCACTTACCAATATTTTTGCCCCGATTTTGCTGGATATTGGCGAACACGGCGGCTTAAAAAACGTAATATGGGAGAAAGCCGGCGTACGAAATGCTGTTTACATTTACCAGGGACATTTAACCAGTCAGGTTTTTGGCGAACGTTTTAATATCCCGAGTAAAGATTTGGATTTGCTGATCGTTTCTAACCGGTAAAAACAACAAAGCCAGGCATACTGTTTTTATCGGCTAAAAATCAACAATGAAAAACTACTTCGCCAAAAAATATTTCAAAAGATCAGGAAAGGTTTTAATGGCCACTTTTAATGGTTTTTTAGACGATCGCGGTTTAAAATTAAGTGCAGCTTTAGCTTATTACACCGTTTTTGCATTGGCGCCGTTGCTGATGCTGGTGATCTCTTTAATCAGTACTTTTTTGGGGAAAGATGCTATCCAAAACAATATTTACCCGCAAATAAAATCTTACGTGGGCAGCAGTGCCGCTTTGCAAATCCAGGAAATGATCAAAAGCATTTCTTTGTCCGGCAAAACCACTATTGCCATTGTTACCAGTATAATTACTTTGGTTATCGGTGCAACCAGTATTTTTATGGAGATACAGGATTCGCTGAACATCATTTGGCGCGTAAAAGCAAAACCCAAAAAAGGCTGGCTAAAAATGCTCACCAACCGGCTGGTTTCTTTTTCGATGATCATCAGTTTAGGCTTTCTGCTGCTGGTTTCTTTAATCATCAACGCGATAGTTTTAGCGTTAAGCAGCCGGATCACCCGTTATTTCCCGGAGGTTACCATCCAGCTTTTTAACCTGATTAATATCGGTATTACTTTTATCGTGATTGCCGTACTTTTCGGGATTATTTTTAAGTTTTTGCCCGATGTAAAAATTGCCTGGCGCGATGTGCGGACCGGTGCTTTTTTTACCTCACTTTTATTTATGCTGGGCAAATATCTGATCGGTATTTACATCCAAACCACCGGAACAGGTTCTACTTACGGTGCTGCCGGTTCGTTAATTGTGATTTTGGTTTGGATTTATTACACCTCCGCAATCCTGTATTTTGGTGCCGAATTTACTCGCGTTTATGCCGAAGATTACGGCCACAAGATTGAACCAGCCGAATATGCCGTCCACATCGAGCAAAAAGAAGTGGAGCGCGAAGTAAAAGTTTTGCCGCCAAAACATCACATAGAGAAATGAAAAATGCTTCTTTTATCAACCCAAATTTAGGTCGATAAAAGAAGCATCATCCAATAATTTCTACCTCGATTTCTTAACACCAACCTCCAGTAACAGTTCCTTCACCGCAACATCCAACTGAGAATCTTTCGCATCTCCTTCGCCTAAAGCACGGGAAACCATAATATCAACCGCACGAGGATGCAGTTCCATATCTTTTCCTTCGTGATCTTCAATTTTGCTAAAAGGCAAACGAACGGAAGAACCATCAATTAAAGTAATAGCGCTGGTAAAAATAATCCAGCCGCCGGTTGGTTCGCCTACTACTTTTCCTAATTTCATGGCGCGGTAACCTTCCGTAAAATCTTCTGCATCAGAAAGCGAATGTTGGTTAGTAACCAGAATAGTAGGCAACTCCAGCGTTCTTTGTCCCAATTGTGTACGTGCTGGTCCGCCAGGCATTCCTCGGCCAGTCATGGTTAAATATGGTTTTCGCGAAAGCACATCCAGCGCATAAGCATTTACAAAACCGCCATTATTGTTGCGGATATCAACCACAACGCCTTCTTTGGATTGATTTTCAGCATCCAGATCTAAATAAAGCTGGTTCAAAGCCTGTTCAGACATATCGATGATGTGCACATAACCCAAACGTCCGTTGCTTATTTTATTCACATAATCCCGCTGTTGCTGCACCCAGGCGCGGTAAAGCAAACCTTTTTCTGTGGCCTGGTTAGTTGGGCGCACCGTTATTTTGTGCGGATTTGTGTTGGAAGCAGCAGTAATAGTTAAACTAACACGACGGTTAATTTTATTTTCCAGCAACTGATCCAAGTCGTCATCTGCTTTGATGGGCTGATCATCGATAGCGGTTAAATAATCGCCTGCGTGAATACTTCCAGCCAGATCAGCAGCACTTAGCGGAATAATTTCTGTGATCTTGTATCGACCACTGTTTTCATAAATTGAACGGTCAAAGTACAAACCTAATCTTCCGGTTGCAGGTTGAGTTAAACCAGCCGGGCCGGAAACACCGGAATGCGAAGAATTTAATTCGCCAACCATCAAACTCAAAATCCGCCTTAATTCTTCGGGCGTGCTGGTCCCGGCAACTAAAGGTGTGTATTCCCGCTTAACTTCGTTCCAGTTGGCACCGTGGAAATGCTCATCGTAATAACCTTTATTTTGCGCTTCCCAGGCTTGTTCAAATATTTCCAGTTTTTCTTTGTTAAAGTCGAGGTCTGTTTCCGCCGTAACAGCAAGTGGTTTTACCATTCTGGTGTCGACAGAAATAGATTGAATGCGGCCCATTTCTGTAAAAAACACTTCTTTTCCATCGGCAGAAAACTGCGCATCGCCTTTAAACCCTCGTGTAGAAGTCAACTGTTTTAAAACGGCAGGTTCTGGAGAAAGCTCATTTAAAGAATAAGTATAAAGGTTAGACTGGCCGGCAGCAGAAGCGGTAACTAATAGAGTGTTACCATCTTTACTGATTTGTAAATCGTTTACATTAACTTCAAGCGGCAGTAAGTTTAAGCGTTGACGAATTCCTTCTGTTACAATTTGCAAAGTTGGTTTTTTAGCTGTAGCAGGTAATGCTGCATCTGTTTTTACGCCTGCTTTTTTTGTAGTATCTGATATGGCTGGTGCTCGTTCTGTTGCCGGACGAGGCGTAGTTGGATTAACCGGACTGGATGGAGAAGTGGTTTGATCTACAAACATCTGCTGAAAGACATCTTCCCGGAATTTTGGCCGTTGTGGTACTAAATCAATCCGCGCAACATTTCCATTTTCTGTTCGCTGTGCCGTGCTAAACAAAAGATATTTCCCGTCAGCACTCCAGTTTACATTGCCGCCGTTGGTATTGGCTAAAAAACTGACTGCTTTTGGTTCGCCGCCCGAAGCAGGAACTACATAAATATTATAGAAGGATTTGTTGCCATAACTGCCGTAAGCAAGCCAGTTACCATCTGGGGACCAGCTGATTCCATCGTTAGAATAAAAAGGCGGGCGGCCCATATAACCTTTTGCAACAACTTTTTCCTGATGTGTATCTAAGTTTAAAACGCGTAATTCTTTGCCGTTACGGATAAAAGCCAATGATTTTCCGTTTGGAGAAAATAAAGGCGCACCATCATCTTCATTTCCATTAGTTAAACGTACTTCTTTTGCGGTGATAAAATTATACTGATATAAATGTGCAGCATCTTCCCGATCCGAAGCGTAAACAAGCATGTTACTATTTGGTGCCCATTGCAATTGCGATTCACTTTCACTGCTTCGCGTAATCCGTAATGCATCTCCGCCTTCGCGTGCAGAAGCTACAAACACATCACCATGTGCAATAAAAGCTATTTTTTTTCCGTCGGGAGATAAAACCAAACTACGAAACTGACTGGTTAACCGTTGATGTTCCGTACCCAAACCGGCAGGCGCACCACGGCGAACAATATTTACTTCGGAAACTTTTGCAGAAGCTACATCATATTTCCAGATTTTAAAATCGCGCTCAAAAACAATTGTTTTACCATTAAAAGCCATGGTTGGCCAAAGCACTCGGCCTTTGGTAAAATTAGTTAGCTTTTTTGGTGTTCCTGATACTGTTTTTACCCATAAATTTTGTGTGCCGTTCCGGTCGGAAACGTAGTAGATCGAAGAGCCGTCTTTGCTCCACATCGGCCACAATTCTTTCGCGCCGCCTGCCGTAATTTTTTCGTAGTTTGGTGCGTTTCCTTCTTTCATCAGCCAAATTTCGGATTGGTCTAAATGGCTGCTGCCGTTGCGCCACCATTGTTGCGCGGCAATACCGCGTGCAGTTAAAGCCAGCGTTTTTCCGTCTGGCGAAGGCATGGCAAAAAACTCGTTCATATATCGGTTTTGGCTTACGGGCATTGGTGTTCCGCCTGCTGCTTTTATGCGGTAAATATCGTTCATACCAGAAATATCACGACTGGTTGTAGCGTAATAAACATACTTGCTATCGGGCGACCAGGCACTTAAACTTTCGTTGCCGTCATCAAAAGTTAACCGTTTTAGTTCGTTTGTTTTTAGGTTGAAAATATAAATATCGCCATTGCCGGTCCGCGTAGAATTAAAAGCGAGATATTTTCCATCCGGAGAATAAACCGGCCTGGAATCATAAGCGGGATCAGATATCAGCAAATGCGCTTCGCCGCCAGCGGCAGGAACCGTCCAGATATCCCCGCCGGAAGTAAAAGCAATTTCGGCACCATCAGGAGAAATCGCCGGATCAGAATAATAAGGCACACCAACAACCGCTTTTTCGGAAGACTGTGCAAAAGCCGCCGGAGCGACCGCAACTAAAAAAGCAAAACAAACAGCACGTAATTTTTTAGGCATAAAAGAAGTATTAAAATTCATCTCAGTTAAAAAGTTTTAAGATAGCTTTTTTAGAAAAAGCTTTTATGTAAAAATATTGTGTTTGTAAAAAGGGAAAAGTATGATTAGATAAATTTTAAGCCGGTAAAAGAAGCATTTGTTTTTGAAGGTTTATGTGCAAATGCCAATCAATCCTATTTTATTCATCTTAAATAAAAAATCTGCCAGTAAAAGAAGCATTATAATTATTGAAACTTTTCACACAGTTTTCGTAATATAATATTTAATTTTCGCCTTCGTTTAAGCGACAGACTTTTAGTTTAATGAGATTACAGAACTACTTTTTACCCATAGCAGCCGGGCTATTTTTACTTTCCGCGTGTTCAAAACATAAAAATACAATTCAGGAAACCGCGTACGATATTCCATTTGATACCGCTTCGCTCTTAAAATTTAATCCTAAAAACAACGATCAGCGGATTGATGCTTTTATGCAAAACCTGCACAAGCACAGTGGTTTTAACGGTAATGTGCTGGTTGCCAAAAAAGGAAAAATACTGTACGAAAATGCTTTTGGCTGGGCTAACTATCTTACCCGCGACAGTTTGAAATTAAATTCACAGTTCGAACTTGCTTCAGTTTCTAAAACCATGACTTCCACCGCAATTTTAATGTTGATGGAAAGAGGCAAATTGAAATTAAGCCAGAACGTAAAAGATTTTTTTCCGAATTTTCCTTACGATGGGATCACGATCAGATTGCTGCTTACACATCGTTCGGGAATGATGAATTATGTATATTTTACAGATGATCTTTACCGCAAACAGCATCTCGATCAGCGGAAAGGATTGAACAACGCGCAGGAAATGGCTTTGATTGCGCAATATAAACCTGCCCCTTTTAATAAGCCTAATGCCCGTTTTTTATATAACAACTCCAATTTTATGGTTTTGGGCGCGATCATAGAAAAAGTTTCGGGTATGCCTTACGCCCAGTTTATGAAGGAAAACATATTTAAACCGGCAGAAATGGCGCACACGGCTGTTTATTCTAAAGCAGTTTATGAAAAAATTCCGGCTGACGTTGTAGGGCACGACCGTAATAGCTGGCGATATTCTGTAGCACAAAATTTTTTAGACGGCCCGGTTGGCGATAAAGGAATTTACAGCACCGTTGCCGATATGTATTTGTTTGACAGGGCACTTAAAGCCGGACGTTTAATTAAACAACAAACGCAAGATTCGGCTTATACTGATAGAAACCCAATGCTTCGCGGACATTTTAATTACGGTTATGGCTGGCGGCTTTTTGAAGCACCCGGACAAAAAGTAGTTTACCACACGGGTTGGTGGCATGGTTTCAGGCATATTTTTTTGCGCGATATGAAGAACGACATTACCATTGTTTTGCTTGGCAATATGGTGAACGGAAGTTTGCTTCACTTAGATGAATTGTTCAGGATAACCGGCATGCCAATTGTTCGGAAAAGTGCGTACAGCGGCAATGGTACAGAAACAGAAGACCAATAAATTTATATCCTAAAAACAGCATTATGTTTGATAAATTATTTGAAGCACAGCAAAAAGCAGACGAAGTAAAAAAACGTTTGGATGGAATTACCGTAATTGGAACTGCTGAAAACGGAAAAATTACAGTTACCGCCAATGGAAACAGGCTAATTCAGTCTGTTAATATTGATGAAGCATTTTTTAAAGAAGCAGACCGCGAAGAACTGGAAGAGCTGCTTGCAGTTGCTGTAAACAAAGCTATAGAACAGGCAGAAAACTTAAACCAGGCAGAAATGGCCGCCATGACTAAAAACATGTTTGGAGATTTAGGCGGATTAGGCAATCTTTTCGGAAAGTAATTTGTTCTGGGTAGAAATACTCAGAAAACATGAAAGTTACTTATTACGGGCATGCAACTATTTTGCTGGAAACAGATAAAGCAAAATTATTGTTCGATCCTTTTATTACGCCTAACGAGTTGGCAAAAGGTATTGATATCGATACCATTAAACCTGATTTTATTTTGCTGACCCATGGGCACATTGACCATGTTGCCGATCTGTTTACCATTCAAACCAACAGTAATGCGACGGTAATTTGTATTGCAGAAATCCAAGGCTGGCTGGGCAATAATGATGTAGAAAAAACACATGGAATGAACATCGGCGGCAGTTTTAACTTCGATTTTGGTCGGGTAAAAATGGTAAATGCTATTCACTCCAGTTCTATGCCCGACGGTTCTTATGGTGGCAATCCGGCTGGTTATGTAATTTATGCGGATGGGAAAACGGTTTATATTGCCGGCGATACCGCTTTAACTTATGATATGAAGTTGCTGGAAGATGAAAAATTAGACTGGGCATTTTTACCAATTGGCGATAATTACACCATGGGAGTTGATGACGCTGTTAAAGCTGCTTCTTTTATCAACTGTAAAAATATTATTGGTGTTCATTTTGATACTTTTCCACCTATAAAATTAGACCACGAAGCTGCAAAAGCAAAATTTGCTGCTGCCGGTTTAAACTTTATTTTACCGGAAATAGGCCAAACAATTAACCTGTAAAAGTAAAAAGCCCGGAAATTTCCGGGCTTTTTACTTTAGTTCATTTTTTATTTTAAATAATCGTCCCGCTTGGGATAATCGCATTTTTCTTTACCACAATAATTCCTTCTGTAACCGTGTAAGTGCCAAAATCGCCGTCTTCCAAATGGCTGCCTCCGTTAATTTTCACATCGTTTCCTATGTTGCAATTTTTGTCCAGGATAGCATTGTTAATGTAACAACGTTCGCCAATGCCCATAATTGGTTTACCTTGCAACTTGTACTCTGCAATTTGTTCCAGCGTTTGGTAATAATCATTCCCCATTACATAAGTATTCAGGATTGTGGTACCGATGCCGATGCGGGTACGGATACCAATAACAGACCTGGAAATATGTGCTGCGTGGATAATACAACCATCAGAAATCATGGCATTATGAAGCGAAGTGCCCGAAAGTTTAGAAGGCGGCAACATCCGCGCACGAGAGAAAATGCTTCTTTTATCGAATAAATTAAATTGCGGAATTTCGTCTGTCAACCCTAAATTGGCATCAAAAAAAGAAGGAATGCTACCAATATCGGTCCAATAACCTTCGTATTGGTAACTTAAAATTTTATGTGTCCCGATAGATTGTGGTATAATTTCTTTTCCAAAATCTGTACGGGTATTTCCTTCCAGTAATTCATATAGCGTTTTTCTATTGAAAATGTAGATGCCCATTGATGCCAGGTAAATACGGCCTTTGGCTTGCATTTCTGTACTCACTTCCGATTCCCAGCCTGGCAGCATATCTGCTTTAGGTTTCTCGATAAATGAAGTGATCATTTGTTCTTCATCTGTTTTCAAAATACCAAAACCGGCCGAATCTGCTTCATCTACCGGAATGGTTGCGATAGAAATTTCTGCACCTTTTGATTCATGCTCGTTGATCATGTGGTCAAAATCCATCTGGTACAATTGATCGCCGGATAAAATCAGCACATAATCAAACTCATGCGGCGCAAGGTGATGCAAAGACTGCCTAACCGCATCTGCCGTTCCCTGATACCAGGTGGTGTTATGCGGCGTTTGCTCTGCTGCCAAAATATCAACAAACGAATTGCTGAAAACACTAAAATGATAAGTGTTTTTAATGTGTTTGTTGAGGGAAGCCGAGTTAAACTGCGTTAAAACGTAAATGCGTTCTATCCCGGAGTTGATACAATTGGAAATCGGAATATCGACTAAACGATATTTACCGGCAATTGGTACGGCTGGTTTAGAGCGCGTAGCGGTTAACGGGAACAGGCGGGAACCCTGTCCGCCGCCCAATACGATACAGATTACATTTGAGGAAGTCATAATTTAGGTTTTAAGCTTTGGTAAAGTTGAATGTATTCTTTAGCTGAACGGTTCCAGGAGAAATCCAGGTCCATTGCTTTTGGATATAACAATTGTAATTCGGCAGTGTTCTTAAAAAGTTCGATAGCTCTTTTTACGCCATTAAATATTTCGGGCACTGTTGCTGCTTTGCAGCTGATGCCATATCCGCCATTTTCGCTAATGTCAATCACCGTATCTTTTAAACCGCCGGTGCTGTTTACAATTGGTATGGTACCATAACGCAAAGCATAAAGCTGGTTTAAGCCGCAAGGTTCTACGCGCGATGGCATCAGTATAAAATCTGCGCCTGCATAAATGCGGTGGGCCAGTTCCTCATTATAACCAATAAAAGCATTGTATTGACCGGGGAATGCTTCTTTTATGGCACTTAATTCCAGTTCGGTTTCTTCGTCCCCGGAACCTAAAACTAAAATACTGACCGGACTTGCCTCATCGGCCATCATCAACCTAAAAATTTCTGGTAAAAGATCGGCACCTTTTTCTACAACCAATCTGCCAATAAATGTAAACAGCGGCTGCTCCGGAGAAAACCCAAACTGTTCGCACAACAGTTGTTTGTTCTTTGCTTTTTTTAGGGTAACATTTTCTGCGTTGTAATTGGTAGAAATCATGGGATCAGTTTCCGGGTCCCAGATATCTGTATCAATCCCGTTGATGATACCGGTTCCGTGCGCTTTTTCCAGTTCAAACAAAAACTCCAGTCCGTTAGAACTAACCGATAATTCTTTGAGATAACTTGGCGAAACTGTTGTAAAAGCATCGGCACATCTTACAGCAGAAGCCAAAGGGTTAATGCCGCCTTTCCAGTCTAACAAACCAGATTTCCAGGGATCAAAATCCGGAAGGTAATAGGAGCGCTGCCAGTTAAAAGCACCGTGGTACTGGCCGTTGTGTATGGTAAAAGCCGTCCGGATATGCGACAGAGATTTATAACGGGGAGAATAATACAGCAGAAAAGGCACCAAACCAGTTTGATGATCGTGGCAATGGATAACTTGAGTCCGTTCGCCAGACCATAAAAGCCAATCTAAAAACGCCACTTGAAAAGCTACAAAACGTTCAATATCATCGGCATAACCATAAACTTCGGTACGATCTAATAATCCGGGTATTTTGATGATGTATAAATCAAAACCTAACTTTTTGGTTCGTTCTTTTAAAACCTCAAAAAAAATAGGCCGGTCTCCAAGAAATGTATTTGCCTGAAAAACAGTAAAGAACTTGTTTTCCTGAACAAACTTGCGTTCATAAAAAGGCATTACAACTACAGCTTCTACTCCTTCCTGATTCAAGTATTTGGGTAGCGCACCGGCCACATCTCCCAAACCGCCAATTTTAGCAACAGGATAACATTCTGCACTTAAATGAATTACTTTCATATGTGTTTACCAGGTTTTTGGGTAGCTCAAGGTAGCAAGTAATTACATAAAAACTACTATCGTGTAAATAAGTTTTTATGTTTAATGTGCTTCCAGCCAATTGCTTCCGGTGCCTGTTTCTACCACAATCGGGATGCTTGTTTTAAAGGCATTCTGCATCAGTTCTTTTACCAAAGGCAGCATGGTTTCCACTTCGCTTTTAGGTACATCAAACACTAATTCGTCGTGCACCTGCATCGTCATTTTGGCATCCAGTTTTTTGCTGATGATTTCATGGTGAATATTGATCATCGCAATCTTGATCATATCCGCCGCTGAACCCTGGATTGGTGCATTAATGGCATTTCGTTCGGCATAACCGCGAACAGTTGGATTGGCCGAATTAATATCGCGCAAATATCTTCGCCGTCCCATTAAAGTTTCTACATAACCATTTTCTCTCGCAAAATCCAGCGTACTGCTCATGTACCTTTTAATGCCCGAATATTGGTTAAAATACTGTTCGATAATTTCACTTGCTTCCTTGCGGGAAATGCCTAAACCTTGCGACAAACCAAAAGCAGATTGGCCGTAAATAATCCCAAAATTAACGGCTTTGGCATTGCGGCGTTCTGTAGATGTTACTTCCTCTATTGTCCTTCCATAAACTTTTGCAGCCGTTGCCGTATGGATATCGATGCCTTTAAAAAACGCATCCATCATATTTTCATCTTTGCTGATCTCGGCAATTAAACGGAGTTCAATTTGGGAATAATCCGCAGAAAGCAAAATATGGTTTTCGTCTCTTGGTTCAAAAGCTTTGCGTACTTCGCGGCCGCGTTCTGTGCGGATCGGGATATTTTGCAGGTTCGGATTGTTGGAACTCAGTCTTCCTGTTGCAGCAACCGCCTGGTTATAAGAAGTGTGTACACGACCGGTTTTTGGATTGATCATCAGCGGTAGAGCATCAACATAAGTTGACTTTAGTTTTTGCAACTGACGGAAATCCAGAATATCACGTACAATATCACTTTTATTTGCCAGTAAAAGAAGCACGTCTTCACCGGTTTGATACTGCCCGGTTTTGGTTTTTTTAGCTTTTGGATCAAGCATCAGCTTCTCGAACAAAACCTCGCCCAACTGTTTTGGCGAAGAAATATTGAACTTTAATCCTGCTTTTTCATAAACCGTTTTTTCCAACTGCGCGAGGTCGCTTTCCAAATGCAAAGAAGATTCTTTTAACGTATCCTGGTTAATTTTTACGCCTTCAAATTCCATTCCGGCAAGCACATAAATCAATGGATATTCCAAATCGTGCGCCAGTTTTTCTGCATTTACAGATTTTAGGATCGGCACAAATGCTTCTTTTAGCTGCAAAGTTATGTCGGCATCTTCCGCAGCATATTCTTTCACTTTTTCAATTTCCACATCGCGCATCGTGCCTTGGTTTTTTCCTTTTGCACCGATGAGCGCAGTGATGGAAACGGGAGAATAACCTAAATAATTTTCGGAAAGCAAATCCATGTTATGGCGTGTATCCGGATCGATCAGGTAGTGCGCCATCATCGTATCAAACAACGCGCCCTGCACATTTACGCCGTACCATTTCAATATTAAAATATCAAACTTCAGGTTTTGGCCGATCTTCATGATCTGCTCATTCTCCAGAACCTGCTTAAATTCCTGAACAATGCTGGTGGTTTCAGTTTGATCGGCAGAAACCGGAACGTAATAACCTTTTCCAGTTTCTACCGAAAATGATAAACCGACCAATTCGGATTGATTAGGATCAGTTCCGGTGGTTTCTGTATCGAAACAAATAAAAGGATGCTTACTCAGCAATTCAATTAACTCCTTTCGCTTTTCCGGTGTATCTGATAGAAAATATTGATGTTCCGTATTGTCAATATTTTTGCTGACGACAATTGGCTCCGGCGTTTCTGTTGCTGCTGATTTTTGTGTGATAAAAGAAGTATTGCTGTTTTCTGTTGGAGTACTAAACAAATCAGCCTGAACGCCAACGGAACCGCGTGCTTCGTTTACCGAGAAATCTTCTCCAAAAACACGTCGGCCAATTGTCCTAAATTCCAGTTCGGCAAATAAAGGTTCCAGTAGTTCTTTGCTTGGCTCATCAACTAACAAAGCATCCTCGTCTAATTCAACTGGCGCATTTAATAAAATGGTAGCCAGTTTTTTAGAAATGATTCCCTGCTCTGCAAAGTTCTCCACGTTTTCACGCATTTTGCCTTTAAGCTGATGTGCATTGGCAATCACTTCTTCTACCGAACCAAATTGTTTAATCAGCAGTTTTGCCGTTTTCTCTCCAATTCCCGGAATGCCAGGAATATTATCAACCGCATCTCCCCATAAACCTAAAATATCTATGACCTGTTCCGGCGTTTGCACTTCCCATTTTTCCAATACTTCTTTTACACCTAAAATTTCCATGTCGTTGCCCATTCGTGCAGGTTTGTAAACGAAAATATTTTCGGAAACCAACTGGCAGAAATCTTTATCCGGCGTCATGCAAAAAACGGTGTAACCTTTTTGCTCGGCTTTTTTGGCTAAAGTGCCAATGATGTCATCTGCTTCAAATCCATCCGAAGTAATTACCGGAATGTTAAAACCTTCCACCAAACGCACTACGTAAGGCAATGCTAAAGATAAATCTTCGGGCATTGCTTGGCGATGAGCTTTGTAGGCCACAAAATCCGTATGACGTTCGGTAGGCGCATCCGTATCAAAAACAACAGCTAAATGGGTTGGTGCTTCTTTTTTAAGGATTTCCATCAGCGTATTGGCAAAACCCATAACGGCGGAAGTGTTGATGCCGCCGGAAGTAAAACGCGGATTTTTGCTGAGTGCAAAATGCGCCCGATAAATAAGCGCCATGCCATCCAAAAGGAATAATTTTTTCATTGGAAATAAAATTGCACAGATGTAAATAGATTACACTGATTGCTACAATTTTAAGGATTTGGATTGATTAGGCGATGCGTAAAATCAGAATCTGAAGGCACAATTTTCGGCATGGTCGTTTACCATTCCTGTGGCCTGCATGTGTGCGTAGCAAATGGTGGAGCCGAAAAATTTAAAGCCGCGTTTTTTCATGTCTTTGCTGATCGCATCAGAAATTTCGGTTGTAACTATCGGACCGCTATTGATTTGTTTTGTGTTGATTATTGGTTTTCCATCCGGCATAAAACTGTACAAATATCTGTCGAACGAGCCGTATTCTTTTTGCACCTGTAAAAACAGCATGGCATTGGTTATAGTGGAAGTTATTTTTAAACGGTTGCGGATGATGCCAGCATCTTGCATCAATCTTTCTACGTCTGCTTCTGTAAAAGTTGCTACTTTTACGGCATCAAAATCTGCAAAAGCCTTTCGATAATTTTCTCTCCTACGCAAAATAGTCAGCCAGCTTAAACCAGCCTGAGCTGATTCGAGCACTAAGAATTCAAAAAGAACTTGGTCATCATGTACTTCTTTGCCCCATTCTTCATCGTGATATTTGGTGTACAGTTCGTTAGTTCCACACCAGGAACATCGGGTAATTAAATTTTCTTCCATATTCCTTAAATAAAAAATGCTGCCTAATTTAAGCAGCATTTTTTATAATCTATCTTGCAGGCCGCCAACCGCCTTTTACCCAAATATGGCCGTGGCTATCATGGTTCCAGTGGCCGGGGTGATAGCTGTAGTTAGGGCGTGGCCTGCTCCAGTAGCCAGGTTGTACTACATAGCGGCCACCGCTCCAGTAATATTCCGGTTCTATCCAAATAGCACCGGCGTAAGGAGGGGCAGAGCGCGTGTAAACATAAGGCGCAGGGCGTTCGGATACGTAATAACTACCGGCGCACGATGCAAACATCATGGCCAAACTACCTATCAGCATCATTGATTTAATCGTTTTCATAACTTTTGTTTTTAGTTATGACCATCGTAAATCTTTAGCGTTTAGTCGCTTTAGCAATTTGTTCTTTGCTTTTAAATTTTTCCATTTTGGCCGATACTTCTTTTATCCTATAAATTTAGTTCGATCGCCGGGTCCCAAAACACTTCTTTAAAATTTTTGATTTGATCGTCTTCTACTACAATTCCCTCGCTTTCTAACAATTGCTGCATCAGGTTCGGACTTCCAAAATGTTGTTTACCCGTTAATAAACCTATTCTGTTTACCACACGATGCGCGGGCACCGGCGGAAAAACACGAATAGAAATGCCCATTGCATAACCAACCATTCTGGATGAGCCTTTGGTTCCTAAAAATTCTGCAATCGCTCCGTATGAAGTTACCCTTCCAACCGGAATCTGGCGCACCACCCGGTAAACGCGTTCGTAAAAGCTGTCGTTTTCCATTGTTAGTTTTAATCAAACGAAAACTTTAGGTAATTGATGCTCTTGTTGTTTTGCAGATACTTTTTTTCGTAATAAGTTTTGATGGATAGAATTTCAT
The DNA here is from genome assembly GCA_964251965.1 of uncultured Sphingobacteriaceae bacterium. GTDB lineage: Bacteria > Bacteroidota > Bacteroidia > Sphingobacteriales > Sphingobacteriaceae > Mucilaginibacter_A. The sequence goes on from CAXULQ010000007.1 coordinate 149,820, forward strand.
CGGCATATTCAGAATCATAAAGATCAGTTGTAGCAACATGTAGCTTTAAATGATGTTCAGTAATGTTTGTTAAAGTATAAGTATATAAAGCATTATCATCGGTTTTTAAATGGATAAATCCGCCAGGGTTTAAAATGTTCCGATAATTTACGAGGAAACGGGGAGAAGTAAGGCGTTTTTTTTCGCGGCCTAATTGTGGCTGCGGATCAGGAAAAGTGATCCAGACTTCAGAAACTTCATCTGTGTCAAAATATTCTTGGATTTGCTCAATTTGAATTCTGAGGAAAGCCACATTGCTTACATTTTCTTCCAGTGCTGTTTTTGCGCCTCGCCAAATTCGGTTTCCTTTATAATCAATACCAATAAAGTTTTTTTCCGGAAACAGCCGCGCCATTTCTACAGCGTATTCTCCTTTTCCGCAAGCAAGTTCCAACACTATCGGATTATTGTTCTCAAAATATTGTTCGCGCCATTTACCTTTTAAAGCATGGCCTTCCTGTAATTGTAAAACGTTTTTAAAGGTTGAAATCTCTGCAAAACGTTTTAATTTATCTTTTCCCAACAGTAAATATTTAGGTGTTAAAAATAGCTTTGGTAAAGAAATATTTAAAGCATAAATCCTGGCAGCTATTAAACTATGGCCAATAAAAAAGCAGGTTATATTTAAAGAACCTGCTTGTAATATTTTAAGTAGAATTGTTTTTAATCGATACTTTTAATAACAACAGGTGTGTTTATTTTTACCGGAACTGTAGTCTTGATACTCTTTTTAGCAGGTAAAAATTTTGCTAATAAGCTTTCGACAGGTTTTATTTTTGATGCTACCGTATCTGGTATTTTTACGTTGGAAACCATCGTTTTGAACTTGTCCCAACCAGAAGCTACAGAATCTTGGTTGATATAACCGGAAGCTTTTTTGGATAAAAATGTAACAATTGACCTGGTAATAAAGCCTGATCCTCTAAACAAAGTTTTGTTTAAAGTTAACGGAAGCAAGAAATTAGAAAGTGCACCAATAATATCTTGGTTAAGTAAGCCCTTTACGTTTAACGATTTTTCTGTAGTACTGCCCGAAGATTTTGGAAAGGCAGAAAGTATGGTTTTATAGATAGTTGAAGGACTGCTGAAACGTTGTTTAATGGCTGCTTCCTGTTGTACATTTAAAGTTTCTAAACGTACAATCTCGTTTCTTAAATCATGAATACTTTTAATTGGTACAATCATTTGCTGTTATTTTTGAAGAATTTTGTAATAAAAAAACCAATAAGCGGGGCCTCTATATATTTGGCCTTTAATACTATAACTAAAACGGCCAGTATAATAAACAGTAAGGTAACGCAGCCAAATCCTGCCCAGTAAGAACCGATGATATGCCCTAAAAACAAAGCAAGGGTTAAACTAAGAAACACCAATATAAACAAGCCCAATACTGCAAGTATAGTGTAGGCAATTGCACTTGCAATGATACCGGTTGCTTGGTCTATTACTTTATATTTAACCAGCCTGATACGGGTTTCAATGTATTCTTTTATCTGCTCTATAATTGGAGGATTAGTTTTGTTTTGTTCCATGAGATGTAATGTTAGTATGCGTTGGATATGATGGTAAAATAAACAATTCTTTATTTATGATAGCTGCTTATGTTAAAAACCATTTTACCTTGAAATAATGCCAAGTAGTTTGATGTGTTACAAATTATACTTGTAAAAATAGCTAACTAATGATTGTTAATAATGTTTGCCGTAAATTTTAATTACTGCTTTAAACAAAATATGTAGTATTGTTCGAAACAAAAATTATATTTTATTAGGTCTTGGAATAAAAATTTAAGCCATAAAAAAAGCTCCGGTTAATATCCGGAGCTTTTTTGTAAAGAATAGTTAAAAGTTATTTTTTAACGGCTGCTTTCTTAGTTGCAGCACGTTTCTTTTTAGTTACTGTATGAAATTTTTTCGTGCGAACATGAACTCGTTTCGTAACAGTTTTCTTAATTACTACCGGAGCAGGTGGCGGCGGCGGAGGCAACACAACCGGTGCCGGAGCAGGGAATTTAATTTCGCAACCAGAACCATCAACAACAGTACCAGCAGGTGTACCTGGACATTTGTCCAAATCATCACGTACACCATCACCATCAGAGTCCTTTTTCAAATTAGAAATGCTGGTTTCAACACCACTAACTTTACCTTTCAAACTGTCAACTGTAACGCGTAATGTAGAATCTTTCAACTCGTCATACAGCATAGCAGCAGGGTTAACCCAATCTAAATTAGGTTTAGATTTACTACCCAAAGCAAATTCTAAACCGCCATAGCCGTAAGAGAATTTATCTTTAGTAGGGAAACCACCTTTAGTTCCGTCAAGGTTATCACCATCTACAAATGTTGCAGTATAACCTAAGTTTAAGGCAACTTTGTCAGATAATCTAAATTTTACACCTGCGCCAACTGGTATAACCAATTCGTGAACATACTGATTTGAACCATTACCGGCAATGCCTTTAAAATCAACAACTTGGCCACTTGCAAGTGTAACTTTAGGTGCATAACCTGCAAGTCCAGCACCCGCAGAAACGAAAAAGTTTACAGAATTTTTACGGCGGATAAAATCTACAGTAGCTACGTTAACTACACCGCTTAAAGTTGCAGAATAAGCTAAACGGGTGTCGAATGCTCTTGTACCATATTTTACGCCACCAGTAGCATCAACGTTAGAACCGGAAAGCTTACCGGAAGTTCCGTCTAACTGTAGGCCAAAAGCATGGCCTAATTGTTTTCTGATGGAAATACCATAACCTAAGTTCAGTTCTTTGTTAGTGAAATCGTTAGAACCGAAAGGGATAATTGGTGATAATACACCTGCGTTAATACCAATATTCCAGGTAGTGTACTGTGCGCGTCCACCAAACACCACAGGTTTGGAAGACACTGGTACGTCTCGCACCTTTGTTCTAGACGTAGCTGTCGAGTCTTGTCCGAAGGACTTAGCCGCCGGCAAGGACAACAAGCCGAGAGCTATTAGAGAGTAGAAGTTTACTTTTTTCATTGTCATTTTTTTGGATATGCAATATTGCTAAAAATTTATTTGATTAACAACATTTCTGTGAATAGATAGTTGGTTAAAATTATTTTTTATTTTAATTATACACGCTTTGTATTAAATTGGTTTAACCTTTTTGATAATATTTTCTACTTGCTTGCAGCAATTAATAATAATGTTTATGTAAGAAGTAAAATCTTCACTCTCGTATTCTGCAAATTCTGCCTTAATTCCTTCCACAGCAAGATAAATATTTCCAAGCTGGTTTCTAACATCATGCTCTAACATTCTTGCAGCAGCATTTGCTTCATTTTCTGTCGTTATATTCATATTTTCATAGTTTGCTGGTCGGCTGCATTCATTTTATTATACAAAGTTTTACGGTCTATGTTTAAAATTTGTGCTGCTTTTGTTTTATTAAAATTTACTTCTTTTAAAACCCTTAAAATGGTTTCGTACTCTGCTTCTAAAGCGGCATTTTTTAAATCATGTTTAGGAGCGGCAGCAATTTGTTGTATAGCTTGCGGTTTTTCGGATAATACTTCGTTTACCGGTGTTTTTATATAGTTGTTGTAAATTTCGAGCGGAAGCGACTTAGTTAAAATTTCTTCGCCCTCTGTTAATAAAATTGCCCGGCGGATTACGTTTTTAAGCTCCCGAATGTTGCCTGGCCAGGCATAATTAGTTAATGCAGTGGTTGCTTCCGAAGAAAAACGAGAGATGTTTTTACCTAACTCCTGGCTGGTAACTTTAGCAAAATGACCTGCGATCAACATAATATCTGTACCGCGGTTGCGTAAAGGCGGCATATAAATAGAAAATTCGTTAAAACGATGGTACAAATCTTCCCGAAAACGGCCGTTGTGGATAGCTTCGATCAGGTTTTCGTTTGTGGCCACAATAATGCGCACGTCTAAATCAATTTCTTTTGTACTGCCAATCCTCTTCACTTTTCTTTCTTGTACGGTCCTTAATAAGGTAGCCTGTATTTCGTAGGAAAGGTTTCCGATCTCATCTAAAAACAAAGTTCCGCCGTTTGCCATTTCAAAATGGCCGATCTTAGTATTTAAGGCACCGGTAAAAGAACCTTTTTCGTGGCCAAAAAACTCACTTCCGGCTAATTCTTTGGTTAAGGAACCACAATCCAGTGCAATAAAAGGCTTATCGTGCCGGTTGCTGTTTTGGTGGATACTTTTTGCTACCGATTCTTTTCCGGTCCCGCTTTCACCAAAAATAATCACACTATAATTAGTTGGAGAAACCAGATTGACCTGCCGTGCAAGTTCTTTCGAAGGTTCACTCGTTCCGGTCACCAATTCCTGTTTTCCCGGCGCTATGGCAATGCTTCTTTTATCGGTACTTTTTTCGGTGTTTGGGTAGATGTTTATCGGCGCAACTGATAAAGCACTTTGTGTTTCTATTGCTTTATTGATTGTGTTTAGGATTTCGTCTGGATAAAGCGGCTTGGTGATGTAATCGTAAGCACCCATTTTGATCAGTTCGACAGCCATCTTAATATCAGAATAACCGGTTATAATAATTACACCAGTATCAGGATATTGCTGCTTGATCTTTTTTAAAATTTCCCGCCCATCGGTATCTTCCAAACGAAAATCGCAAAGTACCAACGTAAATTCATTGTTTTTCAACAGTTCTATCGCGGCAGAACCACTGGCGGCCGTCATCACTTCAAACCCATTACGGGTTAAAAACCGCGACAACAGGTTTGCTGTGTTTATTTCATCATCAACTATAAGCAGCTTTTTCATAACCTGTATCCTTTTGTCTGGCCCGAAACAATTTTGTCGCTTTACGCTAATTGTGTAAAAAAGGTTCTACAATTGTGATTGGAAAATCAGGTGCATAAAATTTGGGATACTTCTTTTACCGGATAAAAATCAATGCTGATTTCAGGAAAGTGCTGGTTTTTTCAGCTATCTGTTTTGATTCATCCTTAAAACATCCCACTATAAATTTTTTCTACTTTTGCAGCAGCACAATCAGGATTATGAGCGAGAAAAAATCATTAAATTTTATTGAAGAAATAGTTGAAGAAGATATCAGCAACGGCAAAAATGGTGGCAAAGTTTTTACGCGTTTCCCGCCCGAGCCAAATGGTTACTTGCACATTGGCCATGCCAAATCCATCTGCTTAAATTTTGGTTTGGCGCAACAATACGGCGGACAAACCAATTTGCGTTTCGACGATACCAATCCGGTAACCGAAGAAACCGAATATGTAGAAAGCATAAAAGCCGATGTAAAATGGCTTGGTTTTACCTGGGCAAATGAGTTGTATGCTTCGGATTATTTTGATTTGCTGTATGCTTTCGCCCTCAACCTTATTCAAAAAGGTTTGGCTTATGTTGATGATAGTTCTCCCGAAGAAATTGCTGCCCAAAAAGGTACGCCAACAGAACCAGGAACGCCAAACCAATTCCGCAGTCGAAGTATTGAAGAAAACCAGAACTTGTTTAAAGAGATGCACGACGGAAAATATCCTGATGGTGCAAAAGTGCTGCGTGCAAAAGCTGACCTCGCTTCTCCAAATATGCACATGCGCGACCCTTTAATGTATCGGATAAAACATGCAAACCATCACCGAACCGGCAACAAATGGTGCATTTATCCAATGTATGATTTTGCGCACGGACAAAGTGATTCCATCGAAAACATCACACACTCGCTTTGCACTTTAGAATTTATTCCGCACCGCGAACTGTACAATTGGTTTATCGAACAACTGGAAATTTTCCCTTCGCAGCAATATGAGTTTGCCCGTTTAAACATTACTTACACGGTGATGAGCAAACGGAAACTACTGCAATTGGTAAACGAAAAGCATGTTTCCGGTTGGGACGATCCGCGGATGCCAACTATCAGCGGTTTGCGCCGCCGCGGTTATACGGCTGCCAGTATCCGCGATTTTTGCGACCGGATCGGCATCGCCAAAAGAGAAAACCTGATTGATTTTAGTTTGCTCGAATTCTGCATCCGCGAAGAACTGAATAAAACCGCCTGGCGAAGAATGGCGGTTTTAGACCCGGTAAAAGTAGTCATCACCAATTATCCCGAAGGACAACAAGAAACACTGCACGGCGAAAACAACCCGGAAGCAGAAGGCGGCGACGGCGGAAGAGATATTCCTTTTAGCAGAGAAATTTACATTGAGCGCGAAGATTTTATGGAGAATGCTCCAAAAAAATTCTTCCGTTTAGGTCCGGGTTTGCTGGTCCGTTTAAAAAATGCTTACATTATTAAATGTGATGATTTTGCGAAAGATGAAGCCGGACAAATCACCGAAATCCATTGCAGCTACTTCCCCGAAAGTAAAAGCGGCGAAGATACCAGCGGCATCAACGTAAAAGGGACTATCCATTGGGTAAGCGTGCCGCACGCCAAAACGGCCGAGGTGCGTTTATACGACCGTTTGTTTACCGAGGAAGATATGAACGCGACAGAAGGAAGCTTTGAAAACTACATCAACCCGCAAAGTTTAACTACGGTTACTGCTTTTATCGAACCAAATCTGGCACAGGCAAAAACCGGAAGTAATTTCCAATTTATCCGCAAAGGTTATTTTTGTCTGGACCAGGATTCTACATCCGAAAAATTAATTTTTAACAGAACGGTTACTTTAAAAGATACCTGGGCAAAGGAGGTTAGGAAGGGTTGATGCTGTTTTTATCGGTATAAATTTGGGATAGCATTAGCGTTTCCCCAAAAAATGCAATCATGAGAAATTAGGGTTGCATTTTTTTTTGGAATAACCTTTTATTACAAGTTATCTCACTGATTATATTTACTTATCAATCTGATCCTTAATTTACAAGCGGTTTCATAAATTTAATAATTGCGTATAAGTACGCAAAATTTAAAGGGTTTATTCGCTTTACACCCGTTTGGGATTGCTGTTACTTTGGTTTCAGAATACAATTATAATTGCTACAATTTCTATAAGTACATTAATCTATTACAAACAGAAATATTAATCAAATTAATTAATCACTTAAAAACCAAACACCATGTTATCAATCAAATTAATTTGCTGTACGCTGGCTACAACCCTATTTACCCAACTGTTGGTTGCCCAAAACATTGCCAGACGATCAACTTCTCAAAAACCTGTTGTTATAGCCCCGGAAGGAGGAAATTTTATACCTATGAAAGATGCTGCACGTTTAACTAAACAGTTTCAGCATAATTATAAAAACACAAAATTTCCCTATGCAGAGAAATTTAATAAAGACCTTGTTTTAAGGCTACTAAACCAGCCAGGGGCTTCAGGCTTACGTATTTATTTTGGAGAAAATCAACAACAATATATGGCAAAAAAACCAAGAAAAAGCATTTCCCTGGTTTTGGTCGCAGTTGATGATAAAGGTATCGATATTACCACAGCAGCACATATACAAGATAGAAAATTAAGAATCAGGAAAATTTCATATACCAAAGCCAATAATTTTTATTCTCTGGAGGATGGGCTTGCTTTAGAAAACGGACAACAATGTCTTGACATGTGTGATTTAACCAGTAGACTTTACCAAGCACACTAAAATTATGATGAATGCTTTTTTTATTTTTTTGTTAAGCCAGTTTGTTTTAATACCGGTTTTTATTGGTTTTGTACGCTTTAAAAGAATGGACAAAATTTATTATCCTTTCTTCGTATTGCTGATAGTAGGTTTTGTAAATGAAGTGATAAGTTTTATCCTGATACGTGGTTTTAAGACAACAAATGCCCCGGCGAATAATATCTATAGCTTAGTGGAGTGTTGCCTGATTGTGTACCAATTATACTTATGGAAAAACTCAAAAAAAGGCTTTCGGGGATTTATGATTTTAATAGGGATTTGTATTGTGCTATGGATAACCCAAAACATATTATTTTTTAAATTAAAAAGCTTTGATTATCCTTATTTTATGGTGTTTTATGCTTTTATAATTGTATTGCTTAGCATCCATCATATTAATACAATTATGATGCGTCCTAAAGTCACTTCTTTATTAAAAAACCCTCAAATCATTATATGTGTGGCTTTTATTGCTTTTTTTACCTATCAAATTATCTACGTGGCATCAAGGTTTATTTCAAAAGAATCAACAATACACATTAAACTTACCTTTGGCTTTTCATTTATCAATTTGGCTACCAATGCATTATTTGCAATTGCTATATATTTCATAACCAGCAAGAGTGAAAAAAAGTATGACGAGTATTTCAGGAACCGTTGAGGAAAAGATCAATATAAAAGAGGTTAATGATTGAACCTTATGTCAGATCGATTAATTTATACCGTCTGTATCATTTCCTTATTGATTGCTGTTATTATTACATTTTTTGTTGTATCTGTTATCCGGTATCATCGAAGGTACATTCGTTTACAAAAAGAAAGGATAGAAGCTGAGATTTTAATGCAGGAACAGGAACGCAAACGGGTGGCCAATGATTTGCATGATAGCCTGGGACCGCTTTTATCTACCGTAAAACTGTATCTGCACAGTATTGCAGTAAGTAATGAGGAGGATAAAGAACTGTTAGACAAAGCTTCTAATTATATTGATGAAACGATTAGCGGCCTGCGCGAAATATCATACAATCTTTTGCCAAATGGCCTGAGCAGGAAAGGGCTTGTAGATACTTTAAAAGAATATATTAACCGGTTAACAAGCAGGCAAACTTTAAAAATTGATTTTAATGCTTCCGAAAATCTAAGTATAAATCAAAAAAACGAAATCCATTTGTTTCGGATCATTCACGAGATTATCCATAATACAATTAAGCACGCCAAAGCGCAAACTTTACATCTATTTATAATTACTGCACCGGGCGAACTGATTATTTTATCAGAAGATGACGGAGTTGGGTTTGATTTTGAGAATACCCGGGATTCTTCTACCGGATTGGGCTTAAAAAGCATAGAAAGCCGTTGTGAACTGATTGGTGCTTCCCTCCAAATTATTTCTGTAAAAGGTAACGGCTGCAAAATAATTATTAAAATACCTGCTTAACAACCTTGTTTCGGTTAAAAAATAATTAACTTTAGCTTAAATATTCGTCTTTATATTACAAAAATATAAACGCATGTCCCAGTCAATCAATATTGTTATTGCAGATGACCATGATATTTTTCTGGATGGATTATCGCTCATGCTTTCCAAGCAGGAAGGTTTTAAAGTGTGCGGACGGGCATCAAATGGTAAACAGCTAATCGAGCTGGCGCAGCAGTACAATCCAGATATTGTAATGACCGATATCCGGATGCCCATTGTTGATGGCATAGAAAGTACAAAACAATTATTGGCACAAAGCCCTGACGTAAAAGTAATTGCGTTGTCTATGTTTGATGAGGAAAACCTGGTTGTCGAAATGCTGGAAGCCGGTGCAAAAGGTTATTTGTTGAAAAATGCGCACAAAGACGAAATCGTTGAAGCGATCAACAGTGTTTATCAAAACAAAAATTATTACTGTAACCACACCTCTGCATTGCTGGCATCCATGATTGTGCGCAGCAGACATAGCATTAATAAAAAGGACCAGCCAATTGTATTAAACGATCGTGAAAAAATGATCATCAAGTTAATTTGCCTGCAACAAACCACACAGCAAATTGCCGATAAAATTTACCTAAGCAAGCGTACTGTAGAAGGTTACCGGATTAAGATATTAGAAAAAATAAATGCCAAGAATATTGCCGGTGTTGTAATTTTCGCACTTAAAAATAACATCATTAAAGAAGAGGAAATTTTATAGTTCGCAAGTTTGATACTTCTTTTATCAACATAAAATAGTGGCTGGTAAAATACAAGTGTAAATTTTATAATGTTAAAAGAAGCATTTACGCTGAATAGATTTATTGGTACTTATTTGCCTTTTTTAAAAAAGATTAATAAAGAAAATATGACCAGCTGGAAACCCCAATACTGTTTTTACTACACAAAATTTTAACCTATAAAAGAAGTATCGCCTTAATTTCCACTTGCAACAACGCCATTATTTACCATTGGGTTGCCAGATTCGGTTGCGGTTGACGGGTTCATTTTTAAACCGGTAATTTTTAAAGTATAAGCTATGTCGCAAGGCGCAGTGGCAGGCAAGTTTACTTTTAAACCGGAAGCATCCTGTGTAAAAGTCAGTTGGCCTTTTGCGCCAAGCATGGTAACCGAAGTGATTTTTCCTGCCGGAGCATGACCTTGTGCAAGCGATGTGATCAACGCAATTGCACCCGGCCATTTGCCCAAAATAATCGCATAAAGGGCATCACCTTTTACGGTAAAACGGATTTTTAAAGCATCTGCTCCGCCTTCTCCAAATTTTGTCCAGTTGTACGTATCGTAAATAGCTTCGCCATTAATATTTAACCATTTGCCAACGCCCAACAAAGTTTCCTGCTGTTCCTGCGGAAAAGTGCCATCCGCTTTTGGAGAAAGGTTGAGCAAAAGGATAGAACTTTATGTTTCCAGAGTGATTAGGCTTTTGCCATCAATTATTTTAAGCCTTATTTTAAAATATGCGTTTAGGCTGATCTCAATATAACTAACCCTTTAACTTAAATTGCAACTTTTCTAAGTTTTCTTTTGCCTGGTGCATCACCATTTGTGTAACTAATTCTGCCGGGACAGGCTGATCTAAAGGAAAATGTACAGCAGATTTTTTAAGCTGATAAACACCAAGTTTGGTTTTAAAAGCTTGTAAAGTTTTTGGGCGCAAGTACAACCCGCAATGATTTTTGCAGGCAGCAAACCAGGCCAGCATACCATGAAACTTATATGCCGGCATTCGGTAACTAATAACTTCTTCCGCTTCGGGTGCGGCAGTTTTAATGGCTTGCCGCAATTGTTCTAATATAACTTTTGCTTCTGTAGGTTGTAACGCAATATATTCATCAACATTTGAAAACGGTAGATGTGGTTTCGCTTCCATATTGGTTTTAGTTTTGATCCAAATGTTAGAAGTATTTAGGAAAGGGTGATGCTTCTTTTATCGGGTAAAAGTTAATGTTCGGTAATCCATTTGTCAACCAACTTATCAGCTTCTTCATTGGTTAAAAAACTGCCTTGTTTTATTTTTTGATTCTACTATGCGTTGAATCTATTCTTTGGATAGTTATGGTTGATCAGAAGATAAATATTTTTTGTCAAGGGTTTTGTTTAACGGCAAATAGAAAATCTTCATCGTTGATATTTTCTATGCTTTCGTGCAATAAGTTTTTAATGTTTTCTGTGCTCATGATTTTTTAAATCAAACACAACCGTTTATAATTACCCACGTTCAACCGTTCCGTTAACTTTTAGCTTTACCACTTGTGTAAAGCAAAAAGAAGTGTAAAAAGAGGCCATAAAAGAAGCATGGTTAATACTTCCTCACCAAATTATTCAAAATCATCCTGCTCGAATCCGTAACCAGCCGCGTACTATCCTGCGGTGTAAAATGGCGTTTAAAAGCAACCAAAGCAGCGGTAGAATCACGCGTGTCATATCCAATTAAACGCATGGCTTGTACCGCATTAAAGTTGGTGGCAACAGAATCCAATTTTGGATCATACCAATTGCCAAAACCATGATCGGCCAACGTTTTCCAGGGGAAATATTTGTTCGGGTCATTTTTGCGAGTCGGCGCAATATCGGCGTGGCCGATAAAATTGGCCGTCGAAATGTTGTACGTTTTTTTAAGTGTTGCCAGCAAGGTAAGCAAACTGTTGATCTGTGCTTCCGGAAAAGGCACAAAGCCGTTGTTGTCCAATTCAATCCCGATGGAATTACTGTTGATGTCGGTATTGCCGCCCCATTTGGCGTTTCCGGCCTGCCATGCGCGCAGGTAATCGTTGAGCATGTGGTACACTTTGCCGTTTTTCCCGATAACATAATGCGCGCTTACTTGCGTTCTGGGCAAGGTAAAGGTTTTTAAAGTTTGCTCGGTCGAGTTTTGTGCCGTGTGATGGATGATGACATAATTGGGTTTGCGCAAATTGAAATTGGTTGTGCCGACCCAGCTTCTTTTATCAGGTATTTCTCCTGCTGTTGCCGGCGGAATTTGTCCGATTATTTTTGCATATTCCTTCGCTTGCGTTTTATACGAGCGGTTGGTTACGGCATAAGGATTTACCGCGCAACCGGCAAAAAACAAAGTCGCGGCAACAACAAAAGAGAAATAGCTTAAAAACTGGATTTTAGTTACTTTCATGTACAACGAGATATAAATTTTATAATCAGTTTGATGTGTAAAGATTTTGGCGTTTTCTTTACACGTCGCTAATGATGTGTATAGAAAAACGCTGTTTCCTATACACATTATCAATGATATGTATAGGAAAACGCCATTTGCTATACCTATTTTGTAAATTGTTAATAACTGTCTTCGCTTATGGTTCTGTTCTAAAAATACTTCTTTTATCGACCCAAAACTGCTAAAGCAGATTCAATCCGTTCTGCAACTTCATCTTTGCCCAAAACCTCTGCGATATCAAAAACAGCCGGGCCAAATTTGCCGCCGACTAAAATAATGCGGAAAGGCAGCATTACTTCGCCAATTTTAATGCCTTTTTCGGCGGCTAAAGCTTTAAAAGTTGCTTCGATTGTGGCTGCTTCCCAACTTTCTATTTCCTGCGATTTTTGGATAAAAGCGATAAAGAAATCTGTTTTGGCAGTGTTCCATTTGGGTTTAATACTTGGCCAGTCAATTTCGTTTTCTGTTGGTTTTTGGAAGAAGTAGGAAGCGTGTTCGTAAAAATCCGTCAACAATGTACAGCGGTCTTTTACCAGATCGATTATTTTTTTAAGCTGAGGATAGTCCTCCGCAGAAATCCCATGTTTTCTAAAGATTGGGATTACAAGAGGTTCCAAATCTATTGCCGAACTTTGTTTAATCCATTCGTGGTTGAACCATTTGGCTTTTTCAAAATCGAATTGCGCTCCGGCTTTACTGATCCGATCCATTGAGAATTGTTGAACCAGTTCATCCAATGTATAAATTTCCTGATCGGTTCCATTGTTCCAGCCTAAAAGTGCTAAAAGGTTTACAAAAGCTTCCGGCAAAAAACCTAACTCGCGGAAACCTTTTGTTAGGTCTCCATTTTTTGGATCCAACCAATTCATCGCATAAACCGGGAAACCTAAACGGTCGCCATCGCGTTTGCTTAATTTTCCGTGCCCATCCGGTTTTAAAATCAACGGTAAATGTGCCCATTGCGGCATTTCGTTTTTCCAGCCCAAATATTCCCATAACAACAAATGAACGGGAGCGGATGGCAGCCATTCTTCGCCGCGAAAGGCGTGTGTAATTTGCATCAGGTAATCATCCACTACAACTGCCAAATGGTAAGTTGGCATACCATCGGCTTTTAACAAAACTTTATCATCAATTTGGCTCGTTTCAAAATTAACGCGGCCGCGGATCATATCCGTAAAACCAATCGTTTCTTCCACCGGAACTTTAATTCGGATAACATGCGGCGTTCCTGCATCCAGCATTTCCTGTACTTCTTTTACCGGCAAAAAAATGGAGTTGCGCAAATTGTTGCGGTGCGCGTGGCCGTATTGAAAGTTTGGGATTTCGGTCCGTTTTTGTTCCAGTTCTTCCGGCGTATCAAAAGCGTAATAAGCGTTGCCTTGCGCCACCAATTGCTCGGCATATTGCCGGTAAAGTGCTTTCCGTTCGCTTTGGCGGTATGGCCCAAATTCTCCTCCGGCGTGCGGGCCTTCGTCCGGCGTAATGCCGCACCAGTTTAGGCAGTTTAAAATATATTCTTCCGCGCCTTCCACAAAACGCGTTTGGTCGGTATCTTCAACCCGTAAAATAAAAGTCCCTTCGTTTTGACGGGCAAAAAGGTAATTAAAAAGGGCAGTGCGCACGCCGCCCAAATGCAGTCCGCCGGTTGGGCTTGGCGCAAAACGGACTCTTACTTTATCAGACATTATAAAAATTTAAGCGGTAAAAACAGTATTATTTAATTAAAGCAAAGATAAGTTTTAACCTTGTAGATCAGGCTTAAGTACTTTAAGCAAAAGGCAAAATGAGTGTAGAAGCAATTTTTAAGGGCAATGCCCGTATTTTAAGCCGCGTAAACCCGTACGAACACAAGCGCCGATGGAATTCCCTGCTGCTTATTTTTGCGGCAATTATTGCCAGCGGTTCTTTGTTGTACACCAATTACCTGGTTGAAAACATTGCCAAAGCAGAACATACGCGTGCCGAAATTTGGGCGCGAAGCATGCAGCAAGTCCTTTCTTCGGATGATAACGATTTCTTAAATTACGTTTTTACGGTGCGCGACAGCCTTTCTGTCCCGGCAATCATTACTGATCAAAAAGGCGATTTCATTTCTTCCAAAGGCTTGGATACTACCAAAACTTTTATCGAGATGGAGGAAAAAAACAGCCAGTCCAATGGTGCGCCCGGCCCGAAATACGACCTGCAATATTTTAAAGATGAATTGGCGACCATGAAAGCGCAGCACGAACCCATCAAGGTAAGTTTTTTTGAGAAAAATGACCGGCTGATTTACTACAAAGATTCGATGCTGCTTACCCAGCTTAAATATTTTCCTTACGTGCAGCTTTTGCTCATCGCCGTTTTTTTACTGGTGGCTTATACGGGTTTTAATTCTTCCCGAAAATCGGAGCAGAACCAGGTTTGGGTAGGTTTGGCTAAAGAAACGGCACACCAGTTGGGCACACCGATTTCTTCGTTAATGGCTTGGATTGAGTTGCTGAAAGATAAGTTTAATGCCGAAAATGATCCGCTTTTGCTGGAGATGGACAACGATGTAAAACGGTTGGAAATTGTGGCCGATCGTTTCTCCAAAATCGGATCAAAACCGGTTTTAGAAGCACATTCGGTTTACGAAGTGGTAAAAGATTATGTTGATTATTTTAAGGTGCGGGTATCCAACAAAATTAATTTTGAATTGAAGGGCGACCGGAACTTAAAAGCGGGTTTAAACATTCCGCTGTTTGATTGGGTGTTGGAAAACCTGCTTAAAAATGCGGTAAATGCGATTGAAGGAACCGGACAAATAAGCGTGCAGGTTTGGGGAAGTGCTGCCAAAAAATTAGTTTATATTGATGTAAGCGATACCGGAAAAGGCATTCCGCGCGGTAAATTTCTCACGGTTTTTCGTCCGGGTTATACTACGCGAAAACGTGGCTGGGGTTTGGGACTTTCCTTAACCAAACGGATGATCGAGAATTACCACGAGGGACAAATCTTTGTTAAAGATTCTGAAATTGGCAAAGGCACTACTTTTCGCATCGTTTTAAAAAGTATCAGGTCATGATGAGCAAACCGCAGCCGGAAGAATACGCGCCGTTTTATCAGGGTTATGTTGCATTGGTTGGCGATGATGATGTGCTGGAAAAGCTTTCTTCCAACCAAAAAAAAACCTATGATTTCTTTTTGTCGCTCCTGCCGGAAAAAGCCGATTTTGCTTATGCTGAAGGAAAATGGACGATAAAAGAAGTATTAGGCCACATGATCGATACCGAAAAAATTATGAGTTACCGCTTGCTTCGGTTTTCGCGCGGCGACCATCATCCGCTGGCTGGTTTTAACGAAAACTTTTATACTTCCCGGTCAAACTACAAAAACCGAAATTTGGAAGACCTGGCGGAAGAATTCAGCGCGTTGCGAAAAGCCAATTTGTACTTGTACCAAAACCTGGACGAAGAGCAGCTTAAACGGAAAGGCAAAGCCAGCAACGCTTCAGTTTCGGTAAAGGCGTTGCTGTATATTATTGCCGGCCACGAGCTGCATCACCTCAATGTTATTCGGGAAAGGTATTTGTAAATGCTGTTTTTACAGCTCTTTTTTCTGATTAGATTTTTTCTCGATTAAGTAAGCAGTAAATAAACCTGATCCCCCAAAAATAGCAATTAGTGAAAAGTATAATGCTGGAATTCTCATCTGATGATCAGAAATAACAAAAATATCCAGTAAATAAGCTAAAAACAATCCTAAGCCAGAACCAATTAAAAGTAAGCCAGAAGTTAAGGTAAATGCCGGATTGCTTTGCCGGTGTTTTGGTAAATCTGTCCGCGGATCCATGCCACGCTCAATCATGGCCATTTTTTCTTTGTTTCTTAGATAAATAATTCCAAAGATTAAAGCAAAAAATGCAAACGGAACTAAAATTGAGGCTAAAACTCCTAATTGTGCTGGACCCATTTTGTTTAAATTTAAAAGTTAAATTGATTGATTTTTAAGTTATGACCACATCATTTTGAATCAGGTTACACTTCCAGCATAAAAATAATTTTAGGTTGATAAAAGAAGTATAAGTTTTTTGTCCGTTCTTTTTGCTTGAACAAAAAAAATCAAAAATTCAAGAATGCCGGATCGCCTCCGGGCGGCATTCGGCCCACCGCGCCTGGGTGGAGACTTTGCAAACGGCTTGGCCATCGTACAAAAAACAAGGTTTAGCTTTTCAATCTCTAATTTATGCCGATAAAAGAAGCATTGAAAAAAAATTAATAAATAAGATGAGCATTTTGATATTCCGAAGCGATAAGTCTCCGCCCAGGTGCGCAAAGGCCGGACAAAACGCCCGGAGGGATCGGGTTTGTCTTGATTTCGTTGGTTCTATTTCATCAAGGAAAAAGAACGTTAGATACAATTGGATAAAAGAAGCATTAAGCTGTAACCTCAATTCTATTAACAGCGTCTGAATAAATAATTGATGCAAAAAGATTTAACGGATATCGAACTAATCCAACTGGTTTTGGTGGGAAACCAATCGGCTTATGCGGATTTGGTGAAACGCCATCAGCGTTATGTTTTTACGTTGGCTTTGCGTTTTGTAAAAAAGCGGGAAGATGCAGAAGAAATTGCGCAGGATTGTTTTGTGAAAGCGTATAAAGCGTTAAACCAGTTTCAGCAGCAATCCAAATTTACAACCTGGCTGTACAGCATCGTTTATACAACTTCGATGACTTTCCTTCGGAAGAAAAAATTAGCTATTTATTTGGTGGATGACGATGCTGTTTTTATACAGGTAAATTCTGTTCCTGCTGATCTTAAATCAAATAGTGCCGAGCAGAAATCGCAATCGTATTATGTAAACTTGGCCATCAACCAGTTATTGCCAGATGATGCAACTATCTTAACTTTATTTTATCAGGGCGAACAATCGCTGGAAGAAATTGCGCAAGTTATCGGCATGGAAACCAATACTGTAAAAGTAAAACTGCACCGGGCGCGGCATCGTTTAAAAGAAAAATTAGAAGGTTTATTGAAACAGGAAGTGAGGGAATTGTTATGAACCCAATGGAAGAACAACTTTGGAACTATATCGATGGTTTTTGTAACGAAGAAGAGCAAAAAGCCGTCAAATTATTAATTGAAACAGACCAGAATTACCGCAGCAAATACGCGGAGTTAATGGCTTTCCAAAAAAATATGGAAGCTGTTGATTTAGAAGAACCGGCAATGGGTTTCACCTTTAAAGTGATGGAAAACATACGTGCAGAACATGCACGTAAGCCTTTAAAAACAAGCATTGACCGTCGGATTGTTCTCGGTATTGCTGCTTTTTTTATCTGTTCGATTGTACTGCTTTTAGGATATATTTTTATGGACATTAACTGGTCGCAACCAACAGCGGCAATTAAACTGCCCGAAATACAGCTTTCGGTCATCACTAATTTTTTAAACCCTGTAGTTTTAAAAGGATTTTTGTTTTGCGATTTGGTTTTGGCCCTGTTTTTTTTAGACCGATATTTTAGAAGTTTGTTTTTTGAAAAGAAATAACACTATTTTTATGAACAAATCGGGTTTCAATAAAGTTAAGTAGATATGGCAAAAGCAACAATACAAGTAATCGAAGCTTTACGGAAAACAGCAGAAAATCTTAAAAACAAAGCGCCTTATCAATGGGGCCACATGGGAAGTTGCAATTGTGGCAATTTAGCACAAGTGGTTACAAATCTGGACAAAGCGGCTATACACCAGGAAGCCATGCGCCGCCACGGCGACTGGAACGAACAATTATTTGATTATTGTCCGCACAGCGGTTTGCCGTTTGATCATATTATTGATGAAATGTTAGATTTCGGTTTTACCCGGACGGATTTAGCGCATTTGGAAAAATTATCAGACGACCGTATTCTCGCTAATCTCCCGCAAGGAAAGCAATACCTGTCGCACAATAAAAGCGAAGACGTTATAAAATATTTAACCAGCTGGGCCAATTTATTAGAAAACGAATTAATTTCTGGTATGATAATTGAACCAACATTATTTGAATCAATAGCAATATTGGTTTAATTGTGATAAGGTTTAGGTTGAAAGCTCCACGGACACCGTTTCGTGGGGCTTTTATTGTTTTACGCAGATTTTTATCACAGATAGTTACAAAACACAATTCATTTGTCTATAATTGTACGTATAAAAAATTTTGATTTGATACGTGCTTATGAATACTAAATTAACGCTTACTATTGAACAAGAAGTAATTGATAAAGCGAAAAAATATGCTAAAAACCGGGATCGTAGTTTATCGGATTTAATAGAAAGTTATTTAAAAGCAATTACTACAGAAAATAACAGTACAGAGGATGAAATTACACCGATTGTAAAGTTATTAAAAGGCTCTTTTACCGTACCGAAAGATTTTAACTACAAAAAAGAACTTTCAAAAAGATTAGCAGATAAATACTTGTATTGATGACCAGGATTTTAATTGATACGGATGTTATTCTTGATTTCTTTTTTGATCGGGCACCTTTCTCCGAAAGTGCTGCTAAAGTTTTATCGCTTTGTGAAGCAAAAGAAATTGTTGGCAGTATAACGCCGGTAATCATCAGCAACGTGTATTATCTTTTAAGGCAAACGGCAAAACACGAAAAGGTGGTTGAAAAATTAAAGCTCCTGATTTCCATTACCGAGGTTTTGGTGATTGATAAAGCAATTGTATTAACGGCTTTAAACTCTGATTTTAAAGATTTTGAAGACGCGTTACAAAACTACTCGGCAGAAATAAATAAGCAGATCGATTTAATAATCACCCGTAATACGAAAGATTATAAATTAAGTACTTTAGGTGTGATGACACCGGATGGTTATTTGAATAGCAGACGTTCCCACAACTAATTTATTTAATGATGTTAAATGTATCTGTTAAAAGAAGCAATGGATTGATTTAAAAATATTTTAAAATAAAAAAAACCAGTTAAATGATTTTCATCACCTAAATGGTTTCAATATTGATAAATAAAGTTTTGCTTAATCAGTTTTCCACGTCTCTTGGTGCAACTTTACTGATATAAAATGCAGCACTAAGCAGGCCAAGTACGGCACCAATCAGCATCCATAAAAAAGTTCCGTGTACGATATAGGCAATTATAATCCCGGCAACCAGCCCAACTATGTAATATAAATTGTCAAAACTTTTAACTTCTTCTGTTTCCTGATTTTCCATAATGCTGTTTTTATGCCTGTAAAATTAATTGAATATAGCTTTGCTGCCTAATGCTAAATTTTATTTTTTGCTTTGCTGATCAAATTGATAAATAAACGGTAAGCGCCCGGAACGCCTGCGGGCAATTCCCTAAAAAACACCAGCGAAGTATAAACAAAGCGGCCTTTGCCGTAATCTGCCACCAATAACGAACCTTTGTTGGGTTGTTCGTTCGGGTCGTTCATCTGCAAAACGGTTTGGTATTTTGGGTCGATGTCCGCAGAAAAATAAATCCCGCGCTCTTGTATCCAACCGTTAAAATCCTGGCTGGTTATTTTATTTGGATAATTTAAAATTGGACTGGCAGGATCTAAAATAGTAACCGGCGCATTTTCATCCGTAACCCGGACGTTGACTACACGAAAAGGAAAAGGGCCAATCTGGTTGGTTACCAAACCATTATTGTTATTGTATTGAACCAGCAAAACGCCGCCGTTTTTAACATAATCCATTAGTTTAGGCTGTTCGGTTGATAAACGATTGTTGATGTTGAAAGCCCGGACACCAATGATGATTGCATCGTAAGTGGATAAATTGCCAGTCAGTATTTCGTTTTCCGTAAGCAGATTTACTTGATAACCCACTTGTTGTAAAGCCTCCGGCACTAAATCACCCGCGCCGGGCAAGTACGCTATCTTTTTACCGCTAACCTTTAAATCTACATTAACCAATTTGGCCGTTGCAGGAGGGAAATAAGTAATGTTTGGAATATGTTCGTAAGCAATTTGGTGGATGCTTTGCGTATAAGTTTTTCCGTTCACTTCTGTAAACGCTTGTATCGAATCTGTTTCATTTTTACTGATGCCGGAAGTAACCGAAAAAACAGCATTCCATTCGTCGCCCATTTTTTTGCCGGTAAAAGAAGCATTGGCCGGCGCAATTTTCCATCCCGCAGGTACTTTTAAACTGATAGAACCGCTGCTGCCGGTAAAGCTTTTTAATTTGACCATGATTTGTTTAGGCTGATTATTGTTGAAAATATAAACCTGCTGGTCTAAATTTGCTGTAACCGGAGGCGTAATTTCCAAAGGCTGATAAACTTCTCCCCGAACCGGGCTGACGTATTTGTACATCAATTTTCGCTCAAATCTTATCGGCCTTCGATCTATCAAAAATTCAAATTGAACAGTTGGTGCATCCGGATTTTCCGGGTTACCAACTTTTGTATCTTTATTAATTGTATAAGAACCGTTAGTTGATGGCGATTCTAACCAATAAGGCTGGGTTAAGGTGCCTGCTATGCAAGTATTGTTAAAGGTTTGAAGTTCATTTGTAGGAAGGTTTTTATTGGTAACAGTCAGCCTATAATATGCGATTGTATCATGTGTTACATCATTTGCCTGCAATACAGTTAAACCGTACAAAGAAATATTTGATCCAATACGGTTAATTATTTGAGATCGAATATTCATTTGATCACCCAAAGCATAAGTCGGCTCGTTAGTATATGCTTCAAACCATAAACCTGCACAAGCCGGAATTAACTTTTCTAATTCTCTTATTTTTTGTGCTCTCCAATAAGGGTCCGTCAGTTTTTGTACTGAACCATAAATATCCATCAGTAGCGGTAAAGATTTAGTGGTTTCTGCCGGATTGTAAGTTCTAATCAAATCATTGATCCTGATGTTGATGGCATCTCCGCCTTGCACCCTTTTCCAGGTTGTAGTAATACCATCCATTAAATCAGTGCGCGGTGCATCACCCAAAATCGTTTTGAAAAACTCGTATGATTGTCCGCGTTGTTTTGCCGTACCAAAACCCTGACTTTTATGGTTCGAGCGGCTATCGGCAGCAATTTCGCCATAACCTTTTCCAAGCAAAGTGTTGTAAACGCCAACGTCTATTTTAAATTGATCGGGCGTTGTGGTATCGCTTCCGCCAAAATTAAACGTATTCCAAAGTAAGCGTTTGGCTTGCCAGGGCTGTACAAATTGTAACTGCTCGGGGAAACGTTTTGGATCGGCAGCAGCTGTAAAAGCTTCCTGCGCCAATATTGCAGATGCGGTATGATGCCCGTGACCGCCTTCACCAGTTGTAGGGAAACGGCAGATCATTACATCCGGCCTAAATTTCCGGATCACCCACACCACATCGCCCAAAACTTTTTCTTTGTCCCAAATTTTTAGCGTTTCTTCCGGTCCTTTCGAAAAACCGAAATCTTTGGCGCGGGTAAAAAACTGTTCGGCACCATCAACACGTCTTGCAGCCAATAATTCCTGTGTCCGTATCAAGCCCAATAATTCGCCTTGTTCGTTGCCGATTAAATTTTGTCCGCCGTCGCCCCGCGTTAAAGCTAAATAACCGGTACGGTAATGTTTTTCCTGGGCGAGATAAGCCAGCAAACGGGTATTTTCATCATCCGGATGTGCGGCAATGTAAAGCACGCTTCCTAAAACCGGCAGTTTTTTTAGTTCCTGTTCGATAGAAACGCGGTCGGCAGGAGGGGCGGTTTGTGCCGATGCTGTTTTTATCAGTATAAAAAAAGAGAGAAAAATTAAAAATGGCTTCATTATTTTTTAAAAAGTAAATATTTATTTAAAGCTACTCTTCCGAAAACATTACCTGTAGCAAAGCATTTACTGCTGCCCTTTGGTTTTTATCCAGTTCGCCATCTTTTTTGATGATCCTGCTTTTATCGATAGCTTTTATCTGATCAAAGGCCAAAGCGCCTGTTTTGCCGTTATGGTTGGTAGAAAGCCTGGTTGGGTAAGTTTTGTTTGTTAAAGTAAAAGGTATTACGATAACGGTGCTTAAGGCAGCATTTGCTGCGTTTGGCGAAACGATAAGGCATGGCCTTATTTTCGCTATTTCTGAACCTTTGGTAGGGTTTAAGTCCACCAACACGGCCTCCCACTTTTTATAAGGTTTATTCATCCTCTAATCCGTCCTTTAGCGTGATGTCCCAATCGTTAAACTCAGGTTCAGGGCTTGTATCTGCGTGTGCAAAAATAGCTGCCCACTGGTTTAAGGGCGGTATTGTTGGTGCTGGTTTTATAAGTATCCCATCTGCAGTTGGTTCCAGTATAACTTCGGTAGTGCCTAATGATAAAGCTAACTCTTTGGGAAGCCTTACGCCTTTAGAGTT
Source organism: uncultured Sphingobacteriaceae bacterium (assembly GCA_964251965.1). Lineage (GTDB taxonomy): Bacteria > Bacteroidota > Bacteroidia > Sphingobacteriales > Sphingobacteriaceae > Mucilaginibacter_A. Next base: position 172,395 of record CAXULQ010000007.1, read on the forward strand.
TCCTATTTGCGTTACCTTTGCATAATATGTATGTGCCATATATGTAAAGGTAATAACTTTTATTATAACATTGTAGTTTTAAAATTAAGGCTTGGCATCATCCGATTATAAATACTGCTTTTATCACATAAAAGTAATAAACAAATATTTTATCAGACTACCTTTTAATCAATCAATCGTTTGATTAATTTTGTAGCTGAAAATGGAAAAAGAAAAGATAGACAAGAAAGACCATATTCTTGATATTGCCGAAAAAATTTTTTCTGAATTGGGTTACGAAGGTGCCTCTACCCGCTTAATTTCTGGCGAAGCCAACGTAAATATGGCCATGCTAAATTATTATTTTGGTTCGAAAGAGGGCTTGTTTGTAGCTGTTTTCGAACGTAAAATAAACTCGTTCAAATCGCTTTTGTTAAATATTACGGAGGACGAAACTTTAAGTTCGTGGGACAAGCTGGAGCGTTGTATAGACAAATATATAGACCGCGTTGTGGCAAACAGTTGCTTTCACAAACTCGTTAACCGTGAAGTTTCGTTGAGTAAACATGGAGAAGTTAGCGATAAAATCACTGATATTTTAATGACTAACATCCTGGAATTTAAAAAAGTGATACAAGAAGGAATTGATAACGGCTCATTTTTTGACGATACCGATATTGAGCTGACTGTCGCTACTATTTTCGGCACTAAAAATTATATCATCAATACTCCGCAGGTTTCATCGCGTATGTTGGGCCAGAACGTATTAGATGGAAATTATATGGAAACCGAATTAAATCCCAGGATGAAAAATTATATGAAAAGACTTTTAAAATCTTATTTAATAACAAAAAATGATTAGACAAAACCATAAATCAACATCGGCCAGTAAAAGCGGCATGCTTCTTTTAAGGCATATTTTTTTGCTGCTGTTAGTGACTGTTACTATTTCTACGGTTAACGCACAAGACAGGACACTTACTTTAGACGAAGCAATTAAACTTGGCCTCGAAAACAGTAAAACTTTAAAGTACTCTCAATCAAAAATTGATCAGGCTGTATCGCAATACAACCAGGCGAAAGACCGCGCCTTGCCTTCGGGAACAGTAAGTTATGCTTACAGCCGTGCGCAAATCCCAGTTAACAATTTAAGTTTCGGGTCAACTTCTATTACCCTTCCAAAAAGTGCAAATGCTAATTTAGGGATTGCTTCTATCGCCGAACCAATTTATGCAGGCGGCAAATTTAAATACGCAAAGGAATCAACCGATTTACTGGTTAAAATAGCCCGTTTGGATGTTGACAACGATAAAGACCAGGTAACTTCCGGGATTATCAATGCTTATTACGATTTGTATAAAGTAGTGCAAAGCAAAAAAGTAGTAGAACAAAATTTAAATACGATTGATCAGCAGATTAAACAATCGCAGCGGTTTTTTGAGCAAGGGATTGTTACCAAAAACGATGTATTGCGTTTCCAGCTCCAACGTTCAAATGTTGAAATCAATGGTGTGGATTTGGAAAGCAACCGCAAGATCATCAATTATAATTTAGATGTTTTATTAGGATTGCCTGAAAGTACACAAATTAATGTTGACCAGGTAAACACTACCGATCATCCTGTTTTGCCTTTGAGCAATTATTTAGACACTGCTTTTGCAAACCGCCAGGAAATAAAACAGCTTGATTTGCGCACACGCGTTGCCGAAGCAAATATTAAAACTACCCGTGCCGATAGGTTGCCAACTTTGGCAGCAACAGCCGGATTATATTATTTGGATATATCCCTTAACCCTTTTCCAACCAAAGGCAATTATATTACGCCGCTTACTGCCGGTTTATCTTTGTCCTGGAATTTTGGTACTTTATGGAGCAATAAAAACAGGGAAGCCGAGGCACGCATAGAGCGCGAACAAACGGTTATCAACAAAGGTATTACTACCGATAACCTTAAAAACGAAGTCAATCAAAACTATCAAAATTACGTAACGGCTTTAAATAAAGTTACTTTGCTGCAAACTGCAATTGCCCAGGCTACAGAGAACAACAAATTGCAGGAATCAAGGTATCGAAGCAATATTTCTTCGGCAACAGACCGTGCCGATGCGCAAACGTTACTTTATGAAGCACAAACTAACCTGGAGCTTGCCAAAGCTGATGCAGGTTTAGCTTATTACAATTTATTAAAATCAACCGGAAAAATCAACAAGTAAAAACAGTATTAATATGGCACAGGAAATAGAAACAGAAGAACAAGTAGTTACCAAAAAACCGAACCGGGTAATACCTATTATATTAGGGTTGGTGATTTTAGTTGGGATTATATTTGGTATAAGAGAATACATTTATTACAGCAAGCACGAAGATACCGATGACGCACAGATTGATGGCGACATCAGTCCGGTTGTTGCCCGCGTTGGCGGTTATGTAGATAGCATCGCTTTTGAAGAAAATACGCACGTTAACCAGGGACAAGTTTTAGTGAAGCTGGACGACCGCGATTATAAATTAAAAGTAGAACAGGCACAAGCAGCACAAAAAGGTGCCGGTGCCGGCGTTGGTGTCAGCCAATCGCAAATACCAACTACCGAGGCTAATTCTGCAAGTGTAAAGGCACAGGTAGCATCTGCAAAGGCCAGGTTAGAACAAGCCAACAAAGATTATGCACGATATGCTAATTTGGTAAAAGATGGTTCGGTTACTCAACAACAATTTGACCAGGCAAAAGCCACTCGCGATGTAGCTCAGGCTAATTATGTTGCTTCGCAGGAACAATACCGTGCAGCGCAAGAACAATTAGGCACAATCCGCAGTCAGCTAAAAGTAAGCAATACGGGCGTAAATCAACGTCAGGCAGATGTTGATTTTGCAAAACTGCAACTTACTTACACTACGATTTACTCGCCTGCAACCGGCATTGTATCAAAAAAGAATGTGCAAAAAGGGCAATTGGTACAGGCAGGACAAACATTGTTTTCTGTAGTGAATGACAACAGCCTTTACGTTACCGCTAATTTCAAAGAAACGCAGTTGAATAATTTACGCACCGGAGAAAAAGTAGATTTGGAAGTTGATGCTTTCCCTGATTTGAAACTACAAGGAACCGTTTACAATTTTTCGCCTGCAACGGGTGCTAAATTTTCGCTGCTTCCGCCTGATAATGCAACCGGAAACTTTGTAAAAGTAGTACAACGTGTGCCTGTTAAAGTAAAAATCAATGCAAACAAAGAAATAATGGACAAATTACGCCCGGGCATGAGTGTAAATGTTTCTGTTATTTATAAAGATTAAAACGATGGCAGAAGTAGGTTTTAAAAAATGGATCATTACCATTACTGTAATTACAGCTTCTTTGTTAGAGCTGATCGATACAACCATTGTAAACGTATCGCTGCCTACTATTCAGGGGAATCTCGGAGCGACGTTGGAAGATGTTGCATGGATTACAACCGGTTATGCAGTTGCCAACGTAATTATTTTACCCATGTCGGGCTGGCTGGGTAGTTTCTTCGGAAGGAAAAATTATTTCCTGGGTTCTATCATATTATTTACCATCGCTTCATTTCTTTGCGGTAATGCACATAGTTTAAATGAACTGATTGCATTTCGTATTTTACAAGGCGTAGCAGGCGGTGGGTTAATATCAACAGCACAGGCCATACTATTAGAAACCTGGCCGCGTGAACAGGTTGGTACAGCAACAGCCTTGTTTGGATTTGGTGCCGTAGTTGGGCCAACGGTTGGGCCAACAATCGGAGGTTATTTAACCGAACACTTTTCCTGGCCTTGGATATTTTACGTGAACCTGCCAGTAGGTGCATTGGCTGCTTTTTTTACCTATACTTTTGTACGCGAAACACCGAGAACAGGACGGGGCAAGCCAATCGATTGGTATGGAATTGGTTTGCTGGCTTTAGCAGTAGGCAGTTTACAGGTGATTTTAGAAAAAGGTGAATCTGAGGATTGGTTTGCAAAAACATATATCCTCGTATTATCTATTACTGCTGTTTTAGGTGTTTTGCTGTTTATCTGGAGGGAAATGAGTACCGAGTTTCCGATCGTGAACTTTGCCATTATGCGGCATAAAAGTTTTTCTATCGGGATGTTTACTTCGTTTATACTTGGTTTCGGGCTTTATGGTACAGTATTCGTTTTTCCTGTATTTTGCCAGAGTTTGTTAGGTTTTTCGTCGGAGGACACAGGTAAGCTTTTATTTCCCGGTGGATTATTTACACTCGCCATGATGCCACTTGTTGGCAAAATGCTTAACAAAGGCATTCCGGCACAACTAATGGCCACAGTGGGCATGTTTATGTTTTTTGTGTTTACACACATGCTGGCTAACTCCACCTTAGAATCTGGTAAAGGCGATTTCTTTATACCGCTTGCCATACGCGGTGTTGGTATGGCACTGCTTTTTGTACCCTTAACTACGTTGGCTATTGCCGATTTAAAAGGTGCAGAATTAGGACAGGGAACGGGCTTAAACAACATGATGCGGCAATTAGGCGGCTCATTTGGGATTGCGGCCTTAACCACCATCATCCACATCCGCCAGGGTGTACATCGTAACAATTTATTGGTTCACATCAATCCTTACAACCCGGCTTTTGTACAGCGTTACAATATGTACATACAATCGTTTTTAGCAAAAGGTAAATCAATGCTGGATGCAACACACATGGCTTATGGCGCGATGGAAGGTACAGTGATCAAACAATCATTGCTGCTTACTTATAATGATGCTTACTGGATTTCTGGTTTAGTTATGCTTTGTTCCATTCCGTTGTTGTACCTGCAGCCATTCAGAAGAAAGAATGCGCAAATGCCGGTGGATGCCCACTAAAATCGGTTAAAATAAAAAGCCGTTCTGAGTAAACAGAACGGCTTTCCCCCAAAAAAATTAACAATTAGAATGTAAATTGCTTATTACTTTTACCAATATTTTGATTCTTGTCAAGCAAAACTCTGATAAATAAAAATAAGCCTTTAATCTCTTTATAAAATTATGTTTTAATATCTGTTAAAACAACAAATCCTCATTAATTAATTTAAAAAAGTTTTGCACATAGTTGTATTGAAAGCATCGTGCTTTAAACTTCGTTCCTGGCTTAACGGAGATGAATTGTTTTTGCGAAAACAAGGCCGGCATTATAAATAATATCAATCCTAACTTCATTAAAATTTATACCGATAAAAGAAGTATGCTCCCTCTCTCGCGGAGAAGGTTGGGGTGAGGCAATGCTTCTTTTATCGGCATAAAAATTAGTTTATTAATTTGCCGGTTAAATCAACAGAACGGTCGAAAGGTTTCAAATAAACATCTGCCAAAGCAGCAAATTCCCGGCGTGTTATTGGTCGGGCCAAATCAAATGCAGTATTGAGGTGCAATTTCGCTTTCCAGTCGTTTTGGATTTGTAACCGAAAGTTTTTGTCGTCCCGCAAATTCAGTTCCTGGATAAAAGAAAGCATATTATTGATGGTGAAAAATTCTCCGGGTTTGTATTTGTTGAACCACAAAAACGAGCGGGTATAAATTTCACTTAAAACAGGTTTAACCTCGGCAGTTTTTACAACAGAATCAGGCTGAAAAAAAACAGGTGCAGCACCGCCAGAAGGTTTTTGCACGCCTTGCAGCAATCCGGTTACGCCAATTTTTTGTATCGCGATAAATTGCGGATCAGTTTGTTTTACATCGATAAAAGGCATTAAATAACCATGATAAGCTAATATTTCATTTTGAATTAACCTGATCTTCAAACTTTTGGTAGTGGTTTTGAAAAAAGCGCAATACGCAGCAATCGAACCGATACCTTGTCCAACCGTCATTTGCACCGAAGGATACATCGTGCTGGCATTTACCAAATGCGTAACCGATAATGCTTTTTCTGTCACCAAAAAATTATCAAAATCTTTAACAATTACAGCTCCCGCGGGAATACTGTAAGCCGGAAAAGTCCCATAATTTGTTTCCGGCGCACTTCCCAAAGGCAATAAATGCTGGCCAGGGGCAGCATCGCCAATACCAATCGACGTGCGGTAAAGTTTGGAAGAGCGGTTGTAAGGCGTATAAATATCATCCAAAACCATGCGGATAACGCCTTTGCTGCGCCTTACTTCCCGGATGTATGGCAAATAAGGCAAATGATCCGTTGTAGTAAATTCTAAATTATCTATGCTGATGTTTTTAAAACCCAACTTGGTTTGCAGGTAATAAACCAAACCGAGTGTTCGTAAACGGGCTTTTTTATAAGCTGCTTCTTTTTGTGCCGAATTAAAATCGCTGATTTGGATCGGATAATCATTTACACCTTTTATTTTCAGCATAAATTTATCATTTGGCAACCGGCTGCTTTCCAACGTTTGTTTCAGGTTTTTGCTTTGGAGAGATGAATACAACGTTTCGTCATAACCTTCCGGTTTGGGAATAGTTCGGTCAGCAGCACGGCCGTAATCTTTCAAAATGGCAATCCAGGTCATGTTTTGAATGATCGGTGATGCTTCTTTTGGTGCCCATTTTTCTCCGGATTGTGCTTCGCTTTCAAAACCAACATCAAACGGAACGCCTAATTTTGCGGCAACATCGGCGGTTTCTGTTCCATCCACAACAACCTGGGCTTTTATAATGGTATTTTCTCCGTTGATCTTCGTCGTAACTTCATAACCTGTTCCGTCTTTTTTTATGCCGGTAAAAGAAGTATTTAAACGGACAGTCAGGTTTTTGACCGTATCGGTGATCCTTTTTAAAATAGCAGCGCCAACAGAAGGTTCAAACCGCAGCACAGCGTTACTGGCCGTATCAAAACCAGGAGTTGTTTTATAATATTCATTAACCCGTTTCCTAAATTCGCCCCAAATCCCCGAAGGAAAATTCCGGTTTCCTTCCACCACACACATGCCGCCGGAAGTTAAACTGCCGCCCAGCCAAGGGCCAGGTTCTAAAATTATGGTTTTAACGCCGCTTCTTGCACTTTGGGTTCCGGCCGCTACGCCAGCCGCACCTCCGCCAATAACCAGCACATCTGTTTTAATTGTTTGGGCAAAAACACTGCTGTTTAGCAGGACTGTAAGTAAAAAGATACATAATTTTTTCATCAGGCCTAAATTAAGAAAATACAAAACGCTATTTTTAGAACAAACGATTAAACGATATGAACATTTCTACCAAAAAAATTTTAACCATTACTGCTCTTTGCGGCTTCAGTTTTGTTTGCGGTGCTTTTATCACCCAAAAATTAGAAAGCAGTCCGATTACCATTGCTGTGGTAAACGAAGCCGAAAAACTAATCGGCATCGATTTTTCTCCGGCACAAGCTGATTCCATGTTGACCGGACTTTCTGATCACCGAAAAGCTTACGACGAATTGCGCAAACTGCATCTGGATAACAGCGTCGTCCCGGCTTTAAATTTCAACCCAATTCCGGTTGGCTTCGTTTATCCGGATAAAACAAACGGATTTTTACTCGATAAAAGAAGCATTACCACCATGCCTGCGGATAAAAACGACCTCGCTTTTTACACGATCAGACAATTGGCAGATTTGATTCGCACCAAAAAAATAACTTCAGTAGAACTGACCAAATTCTTTTTAGAGCGATTGAAAAAGTACGATCCGAAATTATTGTTCGTGGTGAATTATACCGAAGAACTCGCTTTAAAACAAGCTGCACAAGCCGATGCCGAAATAAAAGCCGGACATTATAAAGGTGTTTTGCATGGAATTCCGTTCGGGGTGAAGGATTTGCTTTCAGTAAAAGGTTACAAAACTACTTGGGGTTCTGTGCCTTACAAAAATCAACAATTAGAAGTTGATGCAACAGTTGTAAAAAAGCTGGAAGCAGCCGGAGCAGTTTTGGTAGCGAAATTAACGTTGGGCGAATTAGCTTCGGGCGATGTTTGGTTCGGCGGCAGAACAAATAATCCCTGGGATTTAAAACGTGGTTCCAGCGGTTCTTCTGCTGGCCCGGCTTCTGCGGTTTCTGCCGGATGTTTGCCTTTTGCCATCGGTTCCGAAACTTTAGGTTCTATCGTTTCGCCTTCCACAGAATGTGGCGATACAGGTTTGCGCCCGTCTTTTGGCCGCGTTAGCAAAACCGGCGCCATGGCTTTAAGCTGGACGATGGACAAACTTGGTCCGATCACCAGAAGTGCCGAAGACTGCGCCATCGTTTTTAACGCTATTCAAGGAACTGATCCGCAGGATTTAAGCACAATTCCTGCTCCTTTTAAATACGATGGCAAGCAGAAAGACTTAAAAGGTTGGAAGATCGGTTATTTGAAAGCAGACTTTGACCGCGCCCGTTTCAATAAAACCACAGATTCTACAACTTTAGAAAAACTGAAAGCTTTAGGTGCCGAATTAGTGCCGATAGAATTACCAAAACTGCCCTACAATTCGTTGCGGTTTATTTTGGAAACAGAATCTGGCGCAGCTTTCCAGGAACTGGTTTTGAACCACAAAGATGATATGATGGTGCGCCAGGGAAAAGGCGGCTGGCCAAATATTTTCCGTACGGCACAAATGGTTCCGGCGGTAGAATATATCCAGGCAAACCGGGTGCGGACGATGGTAATTCAGGATTGGTACGAAAAATTAAAAGGGCTGGATATGTATGTGGCACCTGCTTTTTCGGGTAACTTAGTGCTAACCAATTTAACCGGCAACCCTTGCGTGGTGATGCCAAACGGTTTTAACAAGCAAGGCCGGCCGTTAAGCATTACTTTTATGGGACAGCTTTTTGGTGAAGGAAAAATTCTGGAAGCAGCCAAAATTTATCAGGATGCTACGGACTTCAACAAAAGGCATCCGGCACTTAATTTTTAAGGTGATAAAAACAGTATTAGCAATTAGATGATGACAGACGAAAAATATCCAATCGGGCAATTTACTACGCCACTTTCTTTTACCGACGAAACGATGCAGAAATGGATTCAGGAAATTGCAGCTTTACCAGGCCAAATGCGCCAGGCTGTAGTTGGTTTGAACTACAAGCAGTTTGATACGCCTTACCGTTTGGGTGGCTGGACGATCCGTCAGGTAATCCATCACGTGGCCGATAGTCATTCCAACAGTTTAACGCGTTTTAAACTGGCTTTAACCGAAGAAAATCCAACCATTAAACCTTACGAAGAAGCCGATTGGGCTTTGCTGCCGGATTACAAAATGCCGGTTGCGCCTTCTTTCCAAATGATTGAAGGCATTCATTACCGTTGGGTAGAACTGATGCAAGCTTTAAACGAAGAACAATGGAGCCGTACGTTCTTTCATCCGGCTACGCAAAAATCGTTTACTTTAAAATCTGCTTTGGGTTTGTATGCCTGGCATGGTTTGCATCATTTGGGGCATATTCGGTTGGCTTTGGGGAAAATGTAATGTTGTGAAGGAAAACTGCTACACCATCATTCAATCTGTATTCCAATATGCAGTATCAGCTTCTTCACCTGGACCAAATAAATCAATCCAAGGATTTTCATGATAATTGTAATGATACTTAATTTCACGAGATCTTCGATTAATGGAATCGGGTGACACATTAGAAAGCTTTTGTGATTCTTTAGAATTAGATGTACTATTAGGCTTTATTCCATTATCTGTTGATCGTTTTATATTGATCCAATTGATAATTATCTTTTTATATTTTCCAGTATTTACTTTATCTACTGTTTCAAATTCACTTTGATTAATAGAAAAATTATCCAGATCAAGAAACCCCACAAATCCTACTTTGCATTCATCGTCAATTCTCATATAATAAGTTCTAAATACGACGGTCTCAATAAATTGCTGTAACCTTAAGATATAACCACGAGTTGAAGCCTTTGTACATTTAGTACATGTTAAATTAATCTTATTACTTGCTTCGGACTTATAGTGGTTTGAATTACTTTTAATTGCTATGAGGAATTTTTGAAGTTCTAATATTTGATTTACTTCTTTTATGTTTTGAATGTTCGGAGAAATTTCTGATTCCAGTTTATTTAAAAACAGTTTAGCAGAAGAAAACTTGTCTGTTCTCCTCAATAATTCAATTATAGTTAGTTCTATTTTGTGGCTTTTTTGCCAAAATTTGGTAATTTCCTCATCAAACACTTTTGCAATGAACAAACAATCCAAGGCGTTATTCATAGCTTCATTAGCACTTTTTGTATCTCCTTCATGATTGAATTGTTTAGCAGTATAAATATAATATTCTCCAGCATGGTAGTGATTATGTTGATTTATATGGATTAAAGCAATGCAAAATAACTGCTTTATTGTCTTGCTATAACTCTCGTCTTTAAGAATATTTTGATAGGGTTCACTTTTCAAAATTTCTGATATATCAGCTTTAAAGGCACTATTTTTACGAATATCTTCAATATCAAAGCAATAATCGCAAAATGCACAATAGAAAATTATTGGTACAAACTCGCGAGAGTAGACTGTTTCTAAGTCTAAAGTAACGTCAAGTCCCAAGTCTTCATAAAAAAATGTATGCTTGCCATGATCTGTGTTACAAATGGGGCAAATGATATTCAATTCGTCAAACATGATTCTTTTATTTAAATATTAGACAAGAAATTCGTAAAAGCAATATACAATGAATTTATAAAATATTAAGTGTCTATATTCATCGATGTTTCCAAACTTATTTTAACGAAGTTACATTCGATTTATATTTTTATGAAAACAGTAGATATTAATACTGAAAAAATATATTAGAACAGATTCTTATCAAAATTAATATTGTTCAGAAGCTTTTCAGGAAATGACCAAAAACGGAGATGACAAACTGTTAATACCAGATATTTTTGAGGATGAAGATTTCAAAGACCGGACTTGAAAGTAAAATGATATTTCTAATTACTAAATCGTTTTCAATAATTATTAACGTTTGCCTAATAATCTCTATTTTTGATAAAGCATTAAATAATGGATTTAAAAACAAGAAAAATAGACTTTATTCAGGAGTTTTTTAAACTTCAAAGCGAAGATGCAATTTCACGTTTTGAAAAGCTATTGCAAAAAGAAAAGAAAAAACTTAACGATAATAGCTTTGACCCTATGACAATAGAGGAATTTCATCAAAGAATAGACGCCTCGTTGGAAGATTCAAAAAATGGCAGGTTAATCGAAGTAAAAGAGTTGTTAGCTGAAATTGAAACTTGGAGTTAGAACTTTACTGGACTGCTTTTGCAAAAAATGAACTGCAAAACATTTTTAAATATTATGAACAAAAAGCAAATCCTCAAATTGCAAAAAAGCTTGTTTCCGAACTCGTACTTGAAACTGCAAGGCTAAAAACAAAACCACATATCGGGCAAGTAGAAGAATTGCTTGCTGAACGAAAGCAGGAGTTTCGTTATTTAGTTCATAAAAATTACAAAATTATCTACTGGATAAACAATAATAAAAGTAGGATAGAGATTATAGATATTTTTGACACCAGACAAAATCCTTTGAAAATTACAAGATCAGAATAGCATTCAACATACTTTTTTTACCACCCAAAACCTTAAAGAATTATACTCAAGCTGTACTAAGTATACATTCTCCAAATTCTAAAACCGTAGCAAACTACAACGGCGTTGTGTAAAATGAATAACCCAGAAACTTTCTTAAAATTAACTGTAAGGTTTAGATTAAATACTCTATAGTATTAATAGATTTTTAAATTATCAATACGTTTGCTGCAAGTTGATACAGGTTTTACCCATTTTTTATACTTGTTGATAAAATTGAACCAGCTTAGAACTTTTGTAATTTATTTAACTTTTATAAACAATAATCACTAACTATAAACCTATGAACCCTTTTATCATATCCCACGAACACCCTGATTGGTTTAAACCATTATTTATAGAATTGGAAAAACGCGGAATACCTTATAAAAACGTAAACCCCACGCAACATCAGTATGCTATTGAGGAAGGAAAACCTGGTTTCGACTTGTTTTTTAACCGCATGAGTCCTTCTGCTTACTTGCGAGATGGTGTTCAGGGCACTTTTTATACCTTGAATTATTTGAAGCACCTGGAAAATTTAGGTGTTAGGGTAATTAACGGCTACCAGGCGTTTGTTTACGAAACTTCTAAAGCATTACAGTTGATGCTGATGCAGCAATTAGGCATTAAATATCCAAAATCGAGGGTGGTAAACCATGTTTCACAAGTGGAAGCAGCAACTGAAGGCTTGCGTTTCCCCATTGTAATTAAAGCGAATATCGGCGGTAGCGGTGCTGGTATCGAAAAATTTAATACGATAAAAGAAGTACAGGATGCTATCGCCAACAATCAAATTGATTTTGGTATTGATCATACGGCATTGGTTCAGGAGTTTATTCCTGCTCGCGGCGGATTTATTAATCGCGTAGAAACCATCGGCGGCAAATACATTTATGCCATCCGGGTTTACACCACTGGCGAAACTTTCAATTTATGTCCGGCTGATATTTGCCAAACCACTGCCGGACAAGATTTAGTACGTAACGCCTGCGCTTTAGATGCGCCAAAAAACGGTTTAAAAGTAGAAGCATTTACGCCATCCGCAGAAATCATCAACAATATCGAAACCATCATGCAGCACAGCAAAATTGATGTGGGCGGCATAGAATATATTATTGACGACCGCGATGGCGAAGTTTTATATTACGATGTAAACGCGCTTTCCAATTTTGTGGCAGATGCAGTGAACGTAATCGGTTTCAACCCTCATGAAAAATTAGTTGATTTTTTAGAGCAGCAGGCAGCAGCAGTTTCACAAAAGGAAGAAGCATTTTCAATATAAACAAAAATGAGATACGGATATTGGATGCCCGTTTTTGGCGGATGGCTGCGCAATGTGGAAGATGAGCAAATGCAGCCCACCTGGGATTATGTAAAGCATTTGGCCATCCGCAGCGAAGAAATTGGGTTTGATTTAGCGTTGATTGCCGAACTGAATTTAAACGATATTAAAGGAGAAGAAGCACCTTCTTTGGATGCGTGGTCAACCGCGGCAGCTTTGGCGGCCGTTACCAATAAGCAGGAACTGATGGTTGCCGTTCGGCCAACTTTCCATAATCCGGCACTTTTGGCTAAACAAGCTGCCAATATCGACCATATCAGTAACGGAAGGATTTCTTTAAACCTGGTTTCTTCCTGGTGGAAAGATGAAGCCGAAAAATATGGTGTTCATTTTGAACAGCATGACAACCGCTACGCCCGTTCGGCAGAATGGCTTGAGGTGCTGGATAATGTTTGGAAAAAGGACCATTATAGTTTTGATGGCAAATATTATCAGGTAAAAGACAATGTATTGCAGCCTAAACCGGTTACCAAACCACGGCCACCAATTTATGCAGGTGGAGAATCCGAAGCGGCAAAAGATCTGATTTCTTCCACTTGTGATGGTTACGTAATGCACGGCGATACTCCGGACAAAATTGGCGAACGCATTGCCGATATGAGTGAAAGACGCGAGAAAAAGGGTTTACCGCCAATGCAATTTGGTGTTGCTGCTTACAGCATCATCCGGAATACAGAACAAGAAGTAAAACAGGAATTAGACCGGATCACCAATGTACAGGAAGGAAGTTCGGGCTATAAAAATTACCAGCAATGGCTTTCGGGAACACAGTTGGAGCAGCAGGTTTCGCTTACAGATTACTCGGTTTCTAACAGAGGATTAAGGACCGGATTAACTGGAACACCAGCACAAGTTCAGGATCGAATAGGTGAATTTGAAAAGGTTGGCGTTGATTTCTTTCTGTTGCAATGTAGTCCGCAGTTGGAAGAAATGGAAAGGTTTGCGGAAGCGATAATCCAATAAATTATCAAAAGAAGTAGTTATTTCTAAAACTATTCGTCAAGATATAACTACTTCTTTTATCGACTTAAAATCAAAACAAGTTAAAAAAATTATACTCCAGCCTCACCAAATACATATTCTGCGAATTACGCGTCATGCTATTGTACAAAGGTGTCCGGTAAGATAGATCAACCCTAAAAACGCTGTTAAAAATAAACTGGACGGCTGGCGCAGCATCCAAATAACTTTGCCCGTAACCTGGATTGGTTTTCCCTAATAATTCCAGGTACAAGTTCACGTTGGTTTGGTTGTAATTGGTATAATTTTTGGGGAAAAGCAGGTAACCGGAAGATAACGAATAAGCAACCGCATCGTGCGCAAAACCAACCGGAATTGTATTGTTCTGGTTATCCAATCCAAGTAAATAACTTACCGAACCGGAAAGCGCAACTTTGTGAAGTAATTGCGTAAAAATTAATCCGGTTTGCAAGCCGGAATTATCTCCTTCTAACGAAATCTCCTGGTTCAAAATTGGGTTATTTAGGGCAGAAGCTTTGATAAAAGCCGCGCCGCGAAAATGCCGCTGCACAGAATCAACAGAAAGAAAACGGTATTTGGCATACGCACTAAAACCTTCCAAATGCTGTTTTTGCCGGTAAAAATCCGATATGTAACCCGAAGCGTGAACCATCAAATTTTTGCTTGCGCCATACATCAATTCTAAGGTACTCCGGTTACGGAAACCAGGGTTAAAATAACCTTGGTTTTCTAACCTTACACCGAGAGAATTTCGTGCCATATTGCTGGCTGGTTCTGTTTGTACGTATAATTCCTGGGCAAAAGCAGTACAGGTTGATGCAATTATGCACCAAATCAAACATAAAAATTTCATGTTTTTACTGCTTAAATAGTAACGTGATAAACTTTCTGGCTACCCATCATGCCGCTTTTACAGCAGGAAAAAGTAGTTTGGGCTGCATACTTTTTGTAGGTAGAAGCAGGCACAAAACCTTTATCGATTATGGTAACAGGCGTAATCCCATTTAACGTTTCTGCTTTTACATTCAGGAAATGATAAATGTTTCCGGCATAATCAAAATGGAAATTATTATCAATCTTTAAATTATCAAAGTTAAAAGAAGTGGTTAACTTGTTTACCGAGAAACCTGCATCTTGTACTTTTTTGCTGATGGCATCCAAGTTAACGGGCGCATCTTTTTTAAAAGTAATGATGAACAAGTTACGGTTTAAATCGGGTTTAACATCGCTGATAAAAGTTAAAGTACGCAACGATTTTTCGGTTGCTTTAGAACACATGGAACAAGTTAAGCCGCTCACTTGTAAATCGGCTTTAACAAATTGTGCTTGTGCAAATTGGATAGAAATGGTCAGAACGGCCAGTAATATTTTGAAAGTTTTCATAAAAGATTTGATCTAAAATTGTAATTGTAAAAAACAGTAAAACACAATTAAAAGCTGTGTTTAATTTTTGCAGAAATTACAATTGGATCAAATCCTGAAAGTACAATTTTGGATATAAGTTGGAACAGAACCGGGCGGCGGACCACGGTCGGTTAGTAAATCAGAAGGCTGGTTAACCGTTAATGGTTCGTGGAAAGAACCAAAGCTAAAAACCGGAACAAACAAAGCTAAAATTAGGGTGCTAAAAGAAGTATGTGAAGTTTGATGCGCATCTTTAACCTTAACTTCCAGATGCGTTTCCTTACAGCATTTGCTGTCCATGCCGCACTTTTTGGTTGGTGCATCAACCTTAACAGATTCAATCAGGTTGCCGCAAAAATGCAGGTTTAATGCAAAGCCCGTAGCTGTAACCAAGTACAGCAGCACAACTAAGCAAATTCCTGATTTTTTTATCATGGTACAAAGATAACGTAAGTTGATATAACACAAGTATGGATTCTATGTAAATAAAAGAAGCATTGCTGTGATTTCGGCAATGCTTCTTTTATCGGCAAAAAATTATCGTTACTGACCTGTTTTTGCGTCTTCTTTCATTTTATCGTTTGCCACAATTACAATTTCCACACGGCGGTTTTGGCTGCGGCCAGCTTCTGTTGTGTTATCGGCAATTGGGTCGGTTTCGCCTTTGCCTTGCGTAGTTAAACGGGAACTGGAAACGCCATTCGAAGTGATGGCAGATTTAACAGCCTCGGCACGGCGGACAGATAAAGTTTGATTATAATCGGCAGGGCCGGTGTTATCCGTATAACCAACTACCATGATATTCGTATCAGGGTTTTTCTGCATTGAAGCAGCCAGGTTTTGCAAATTCGTAGTTGCGGCAGATTTTAAATCTGTTTTATTTACATCAAACAAAATGCCCGAATCAAACTTTACGATCAAACCTTCGCCTTCCCTAACCACGTCTGCGCCCGGTACAGTTTGCTTGATTTCTGCTGCCTGACGGTCCATTTTCCGGCCAACATAAGCACCAGCCGTTCCGCCAATGGCACCGCCAATAATCGCGCCGATTGCCGTATTGCCGGCTCTTTTACCTATTAAAGCACCAATTGTACCACCGGCACCGGCGCCAATAGCTGTGCCTTTTTGTGTTTTTGTGAAAGAGGAACAACCCGTATTTAATGTTGCTGCCACCGCGACGGCGATAGTGATTACGGCCAATTTTCTGGATAAAGTTTTCATAGTTGATTTAAAAAATACAAGTTGCATTGCGCAAATGAAATGCCAAAACGATTGGTTTATCTTTGGCAAAGATGAACAACAAAAGTAAAGATAAAAAGATCAGCATTTTAGGTTGCGGTTGGTTAGGCTTGCCTTTGGCCAAACTTTTAGTTGCAAAAGGCTGGCAAGTAAACGGTTCTACCACCACGCCGCAAAAGCTGGAATTGTTGCAGCAAGCTGGTATCAAACCGTTTTTAATTACTGCGGAAGCCGGAGAAATGCAGGCCAATCCCATTTTTTTTGATGCCGATGTGCTCTTTATAAACATTCCGCCGTCGCGTAAAACTGCCCAAAACGGTTACCTGGAAAAAATGCAAAGTTTGTTGTCTGTTATCCAAACTTCCACCATCCGCGAAGTTATTTTTATCAGTTCCGCTTCTGTTTACGGCGATGTTTGTCGCGAAGTTTCCGAAGTCGACGAGCCTGAAAAATTATCAGAATTGTTGCAGGCAGAGATGCTGTTTTTATCGGCTCAAAACTTGCAAACAACGGTGATTCGTTTTGGCGGCTTGTTTGGGCCAGACCGAAACCCGGGAAGATTTTTTAGGGATAAAAACAGTATCGCGAACGGATCGGTTCCGGTAAACCTCATCCATTTAAAAGATTGTTTAGGGTTGATCGAAGCCGTTTTAAACCAGCAAAAGTTCCCCGGAATTTACAATGCCGTTGCGCCTTCTCATCCTACAAAAAAAGAATTTTATTCGAAAGCAATTTTAAAAACTGGTTTTGCCGCACCGGATTTTGTGGAAGAAAAAACGGAATGGAAGATTATCAATGCAGATAAAATTGTAAAAGATTTAAATTACCAGTTCCAATATCCGGATTTGCTGAAATGTTTGGATAATCCTGATGCGTTTAGTCATGCCGGAATTTTTTCGGCATCCCATCAGAAAGGTTTCGACCTTTGAAGAGAGATCCTGAAACAAGTTAAGGATGATAGAATAACGTAACAACTTCTAAATTTCTTCAGCAATAAACAAAAACGCTTGTGCAAATTTCAAGGTAAAAAAACCATCGGCTTTGGTTTTAAATTGATTTGGGTTGATTTGCTCCAATCCGTTTTGTTCCAGATCAGCGGGGATTTCCTCGATAAAAATCATTTCTCCCGCAGCCTTCCATTTGCTGAAACCGCTGCTTACCGGATAAATTTTTTGATTATTGCTGAAAATAACCAGCGTAATCAAATCGGCAAAAACCAGGAAATCGGCGATGCTTCTTTTACCGGTAATAATATTGACTGCCGGATATTTTTCATCGATCAAAAATTCCAATCCAGCTTTTAAAGGATCTTCTTCAACCGAAACAATTTTTAAATTATCCTGTAAAAAAGCAGGCCCTGTTTTAGTCAGGAGCACATCAAACTTAATCCCTAAACTGTGCAATTTCTCGGCCGCGTCTTCTGTTGCCAAAACCGTCGGGCTCCATTCTAACAGTTGGCCTAAATGTTCTTCGTCAAACTTATCCAACTCTAAAATCAGCAGTGCAGGTTCTTGTTTTTCGCGGACGATGTGGTGGGAAGACATTTTTAGGTGAAAGGTTTGAAGGAAAAAGGTTAAGGGTTTTAAGGCGAAAAGATGAAAGGCAAAAATTGAAAGTGCTTTAGATTATTTAGAAAGGTTCTGCCTTTCATCTTTTCAACCCTTTGCCTTTCGCCTCCAACTCACCTTAAAACCTCCGTAATTGGCTTGCCAATACTGCCGTTTGGTGCCTGGATGTGCAGCAGCGCAGCAACAGTTGCCGCAATATCCGTCATGTGCGTTTCGCGCTCCAAATGGCCGTGCGGGATTCCCCAGCCCATAAAAACTAAGGGAATATGCGCATCGTAAGGGTTCCAGGTGCCATGGGTAGTTCCGGTTGCGCCGTAGCCGGAATACCAGCCCGGTTTCAGGATAATTTGGATTGCGCCGGAACGTTCGCGGTTGTAGCCATTAGTCATTCGGCTGCGCAGTTCGGCAGGAATATTAGCGGTTTCCAAATGCTCCAGATCAACCACGTTTTGAACGCCATTTTGCTGCTGTAAAAACAGCATACAATCCTTTTTTATTTCCTCTGCATCCAATTTATTCGTTTTGATCAACACATTGTTAAGGTTCACCTGATAATTTCCGAAGCCTAAAACCAGTTTTTTTGCTTTGTATTTGCTTTCCAATTGCTGGTTCAAATCCTTCAAAATGGAACTTCCAGGCCACAAGCCGGCAGGGATTTCATGATCGATCAAAAAATTAGGATTGTGCGCCGCGCCATGATCCGCAGTCAAAAAAACGGTATAATTTCCTTTACCAACTTTGCTATCCAAATATGTAAAAAAGCTGGCCAGATCGCGGTCCAAACGTAAATAAGTATCTTCAATTTCTACCGAATTTGGCCCGAATTGATGGCCGATATAATCCGTGGAAGAGAGGCTTACGGCCAAAAAATCTGTTGCCGTATTTTTGCCCAATTGCTCGCTTTCAACCGCAGCTTTGGCCAAATCCAGCGTTAAAGAATTGCCGTAAGGCGTTGTGCGGATCAAACCTGCACCTTTTGCGCCAAGTTCCGAAGTTTTTACAGGGAAAGTTGGCGTTGCCATTCCGCTGAAAGCACCTTCGTGTTTGTTATTGTCCGGTTCGCTTTGCAGGTAAGTGTTGATCGGGTAGATGGTGTTCCAATCCTGCTTTAAATATTTTTCGGCCAGTTTCTGGTTGTTGAAATTTTTAACCCATTGCGGCAAATCCTTCATATAATAAGTACTCGTAATCCAGTTGCCCAAAGCATCATCAAACCAGTAAGCGGCGTTGGCGGCATGACCGGCAGGCAAAATTCCGCCGCGGTCTTTCAAGGCGATACCAATTACTTTTGAACGAAAATTAGTGGCTAAACGAAGCTCATCGGTAACGGTGCTGGTCAGCAAATTGCGCGGCGACATTTCGCCGGCGTTGGATGTACTGCCTACTGTTTTTACCGTCGAATCTTCCGTACAATAAAGCGATTTTCCGGTGGATTGAATAATAAAATCATTGCCGGCAATGCCATGAATCGCCGGAACCGAACCGGTATAAATGCAAGTATGGCCGGCAGCCGTAACTGTAGGGATATAATCGATTTGAGTGTTGTCGCAAGTGAAACCTTCGTTCAGCATCCGTTTAAAACCACCGGCTTGGTAGCGGTCGTAATAGCGGTACAAATAATCCCAGCGCATTTGATCCACCACCAAACCAACCATTAATTTTGGCCGCAAAACGGAATTGGAAGTTGGAGTTAAAGTTTTTTTTTGTGCGAAAGAACTGGAAACGACAGCAAAAGAAACAAGCAGCAGGTATTTAATTTTCATCCTGAAAAAGAGTTTTAGAAGCGGCAAATATCAGGAATGGAAACGGGTTTGGAATGTGAATTTTTTGTTAAGAATAATGAAGCAGTAAGTATTAAGTTTTTAGAATTACCTTACTGTTTAACCAGATTTTGATTTCCTCAAATCGTATTTCACCTTTGCTGGCTGCTATAACCATTTCATATTTTTCATCTTGTGTAGCAACGAAATCAAATTCTTCTTCCATTAATAACAACCGCATTAATATATATGCAGTTCGCTTATTGCCATCGATAAACGGATGGTTAATAATGATGCTTTCAAAAATAGCAGTAGCTTTCTCAATCGCTGTTGGATATAAATCTTGCAAATCAAAAGTTGCATAAGGACGTGCAATTGCCGCCTGTAATCCACCTAAATCTCTAATCCCATTACTGCCGCCAAATTCTACAATTAAAATAGAATGAATTTTTTTAACTGATTCTAAATCAATCATTGAGCGAGTTTTTTCAGCAGCTCTTGATCTTCTTTCAAAATTTGTTGTAGATGATGCGTTAGTGTTAGTTGATTTGTAGATTTCGGCTCAAGGTTTTTCAAAAAGAGGAGAATATTTTGCAATGCATCTTCCGGTACAGTATCAAGTACTTTTTGTATCTCTGTTTTTATTTCTGTTGAGGTCATAATCCAAATTTAGCTAAATTCTTTCATTGTGTCACTCCAAAAACGTCAATAAACTATGCTGGCTCGCCGTATGGAAATCGCGCCAAACACGGTTAATTTCTGCATCCGGACTGGCAGCTTGCAAACCGCAAAAAGGATACAATTCGTTAACACTTTTCCTGGAGATGGCTGCTAATTTTCTGCTGGTTTTACTTACTTCCAGCAATGCTTCTTTTAGCATACTTTTTTTGGTAGATAAAAGAAGCATCCAGGATTGATCTACCGTCTGATAAAAGGTTTGCCGGGTTTGGTTAAATTCCGTTTGAAGCGTTTTAAAAGTAGTCCTCAAAACAGCTTTTTGCTGGACAGAAAGTTTATCCTGACCGATCTTCTCCTGAAAAACCACTTTCGCCAAATCCATAAAACGGATGGCCATGCCAGATAAATTTGCGGCCAGCGTAGCTTCGGCCAGTTGCAAAAATGGGTATCGGTACAAAGGCTGATCAATCACACAAAAATCAGGATCAATTTTAAAGCTATTTTCTGTTGATACGAATACATCTTTTACTTCAAACGCATCGCTTCCGGTGCCCATCATGCCCATGTATTTCCAGGCAGTAATCAGTTTTATATCTTTCGCATCCAACACAAAAGACAACATCAGCAAATTTCCATCTTCATTCAAAACCGTTTCCTGTGCTTCTTTTACCACACAATTTGCAGTGAAGTGCGTGGCATGTTGCGCGCCGCTGGCATATTTCCAAAGCCCGTTGATGATGAAACCATCAGCTGTTTTTGTTGCCGTTCCGTTGGATGCGCCGCTGCCCGCCAGGCAAACTTCTTTCCCGGCAAAAACTTCGGATGCTGTTTTTACCGGCATAAATCCGCTAAACCAACCTGCGCCGCTGCAAAGCGTAACTACCCAGCCGAAACTGCCATCGGCCCAAGCCAGGCTTTCTTCCAGCCGCACTATTTCCGGCAGCAGTTTTTCTTTACCTGAATACGCTTTCGGAACTAACATTTTAAACCATTGCTGCTGATAGATTAGTTCTAATTGTTTGGGTTGAAGGATGCCGGTTCGTTCGGCTTCGGCTGCGCAGGAACGAATTATTTCGATCCATTCGGGTTGTAGTTGTGTGGAAGGATGCGAGAGGTTCATGCAGTTGTTTAAATGTTTTTCATTGATGCTTCTTTTATCTTAAAAAATTAAGGTCATCCCCCTAACTACCTTCAAAAAGGGGGAAGCACAGTTTGCTACTTTTCTATCGTTTAGAAAGGTCTGCGATAGGCTTCCCCCTTTTAAAGGGGGTTAGGGGGATGAATTGGTTTTGAATTGCTGCCGGTAAATCTTCTTCCAATCAAAATAACCAAAAATGGCAACTACAAACAGGAAAATGGTGAGCAGCGCAAACATGGGCAGGTTTTTGTAAAACAGCAGCGGCACGGCAAACAGGTTTGACAGGTTTAAAACCAGCCAGTTTTCAATCTTTCGCCGTGTTAGCAACCACGTACCAGCCCAGGCAGAAGCCGAAACAAAAGCATCCCAAACCGGAACGTTAGAAGGCGTAAAATTTTTAAGGATTAAGTATAAAACCAGCCAGCCAACAAAAGTAATTAATGCTGTAATTATCCATTCCGGTTTGGTAGTATAAGTAATTGGTATGGCAGGTTCATTGCGTTTCCTCAGCCAAAACCACCAGCCGTAAATACTCATTACGATGTAGTAAATGTTAAGCAAAGTTTCGGCATACAACTGTGCTTCCAACAGCAAAACGATGGAAAGCACGGTGCCAATCAACCCCGCAGGATACAGCAAAACGTTGTTGCGCTTGGCCAGTAAAACTTCGGCCACGCCAAAAATTACGGCAACCCATTGCAGCCAGCCGGTTTCGCGGATTTGTTCGAGTAAGATTTGCAGCCAGTGTTGTAGGTTCATAGTGATACTTCTTTTATCGACCTAAAACCTCAAACTTAAAGCTACCAAAAAGTTGCGTGTTGCCTGCGGATAATAATAATTGTAACTCATTACTTTCCCGCCTTCGATATCCGGGTAAGTGGCACCGTTTGGTTCATACAACTCGCTAAAAATATTATTGATAAGCAAAGAAATACCAATGTTTTTAACCGCTTTTGTGTTGAAGTTGTAGCGCAGACGAATATTGTTCACAAAAAAAGCATCGAGTTTCCGATCTTTATTAGAAGTATTATCCAGATACTGTTTGCTTACATATTTGCTGATGAACGCAATTTCCCCGCCTTTAATTGGCCGGTAACCGATCTCACTTGATCCCACAAAATCCGGCGAAAAAGCAATATCCGTTTTTTGGTATTGGGTGAGGACGTTCTGATCGGTATCGTAATTAAACAAATACTGCTGGAAGTTTTTCACTTTATTGGTGCTTAACGCCGCTGCAACCGACCAGTAAAGCGGCTGCGCGATTTTTAAACGGCCATCCAGTTCCAAACCGGCGCGGTAACTATCTTTTACGTTGCTGCGGATGGCTGCGCCTACATCGTTCAAACTTCCGGTCAGCACCAGTTGATTATCGTACTGCATGTAAAAACCGTTGATTCCGCCAGTAAAAATGCCTTGCTGGGTACGGTAACCAGCTTCGTAATCGTATAAAGTTTCTGCTTTTGGCCGACTTGCTGGCGTAGAATTAACGTAATCATCGCGGTTCGGCTCATGGTTTCCTACGGCAAAAGAAGCATATAGATTATTGCTTGGATCGATCTGAAAACTCAAACCAACTTTCGGGTTGAAAAAGTTGAGCGTGGCCGTTTGCTGCACGTTGTTCAAATTTTGATCATAACCCAAAAACGAATAATAAATGTGGCGGTACTGCAAATCCGCATAAAAATTTAAACGGTCCAGCTGGTAATTAATCTTTCCAAAAATGTTAAAATCCGTTTTAAAAGCGTTATTGCGCGAATACTCGTAATCCGGCGTAATGTTGGTGCTTTGCTGTGTCCACTCCAAACGGTTATAATGCTGACCGCGGTATTCGTTATAAGCACCGCCCAACGTAAAATTCAGGTTTTTTTGTGCCTGATAATTGAGGTTGTAAGTTGCTCCGTAGAAATAATTATTGAGCCATAAACGACGTACCAAATCTGTGGATTTAATGGTATCTGTGCCGAAGATTACAGGTTTTAAACCATAATCGGCAACGGAACGATCAATTTTATATTCCTCATAATAACCACTTCCCTGCGTATAATGCAGCGCGCCGTTGAAAGAAAGTTTTTCCGAAAGCTTTTGGTTAAACAATAACTGGTAATGGTTTTGGGTGTAATTATCCGTTTGGTTTTTGTAGAAATCGCCGTTTGGCATCAAACCCAACTCGTTGTACGTCCGGTTTCCGCTTAATAATTTATCTTCCGGCACGCCGTCCCAAGCCTGGTAAGTTTTTTCTGATCCGGAGAAAACATTGAAACGGACCAGCGTATTCTTGCCATAATAAGCACCGGAAAGGAAGTAGGATTTCAGGTCGGATGAAGCACGGTCGATGTAACCATCCGATTTAATGCGCGATAAGCGGCCATCAAACGTAAAATGGTTTCCCACCAAACCAGAACCTAAACTCACCGTATTTTTCACCGTTCCGTACGAGCCAACCGTGTTATCCAGTTGTGCATAAGCCGAATCCTGCCGCGTGGTAGTTTGCACGTTGATGCTGGCACCGAAAGCTCCTGCTCCGTTGGTAGAAGTGCCCACGCCGCGCTGGATTTGGATGTTATCAACCGAAGAAGCCAGATCGGGCAAATCGATAAAGTAACTGCCCTGGCTTTCGGCATCATTAAGCGGGATTCCGTTGAGCGTAACGTTGATCCGCGTGGCATCCGAACCGCGGATACGGATCCCGGTATAACCAACGCCTGCGCCTGCATCCGAAGTGATAACAGCGGAAGGTGTTTGGTTGAGCAGAAAAGGCAAATCCTGACCCAAATTATTTTTGGCCAGTTCTTTTTTGCTGAGGTTGGTGTAGGTAAACCCGGAATTTTGCGCGGTCCGGGTTGATCTTACAAAAACTTCATCAGCTTGGACAATGCTTCTTTTAAGGGCAAAATTTTGTGTTTGGTTTTGATTGACGGTAACCGTTTCCCGCATTTTCTGGTAGCCGATGTAACTGATTACCAAATCATAAGTCCCGTTTTTCAGGTTTTTGAAACGATAATTTCCGTTAACATCCGATACTTCTTTTATCGGTGTTTTTTCGATACTGATGCTGGCACCGGGCAAAGTTTCGCCGGTTTGCAAATCAGTAATTTTCCCCGACAGGGAAAACTGAGCCGCAGCCAAAAATGGCAGCAGCAAGGCTGTAAAAGCCAGTAAAATTTTTTTCAAAACGTTTAAATAAATTGTAGTTAAACCATCTGCCCGCCAGGGCGAACGCGCAGTACACTTAACTTTTTACCTCTCCCTACGCCGGCATTACCCGGATCAGGTGCGGATTGGAGTTTGAAGTGGTACGTTATAAGTTATACGTTTAACTCACGTACAACTTAAAACTTATAGCTTACAACTCTTCTTCCTGGGTTTGATCTCAGCCTGTTTTTCAGTTGGTAGTTACAATCTGCAGTTTGTAAACTATTACCAAGCAAGGCACCCCTTGAGAATTTGGGCAAAGATAGGTTTTGGATTTGTATCTGCTAATACTATTTTCAGATTGAATAAATTTTATAGGTAAAAGAAGTATTGGTTTCTGATTAAAGAGTTTGCTTCAATTTGAAGTCGCGTTTTGCGACTTCAAATCATCTTAATTCAGATTTATGTATATATGATAAAGAAATAAGATGAATTTGGACGAATCAATCAGGATAAAGCCGCTATGCGTAACTTTTTAAGCAATTGCAAGTAACAATGAATTATGAAATTTAAGCTATTTCTTCTAATCCTTATTTGTACTTCATGTACACACATTGAATCTAAACCAACAAAAGTTCTTTTCAATATTCCACCTCTTGTCCGGAGTAATATTGATGAAGTAGTTAAAGCTTTTGGTAAACCTGATTTTTATCCTAAGCCGACCGATAACGAAAAAAGTTATTGTGAATACGAAAAAGAAGGATGGAGATTGTCTATCAGATACTATCCAAACACACGAAAAGTAATTGAATTTTTTATTTTCTCTCCATCTGGATACGAATATAAAGATGTTGAAGACGTGCTTAGAGTAGGAAATTTAAGTGCTGTTGCTTTTGACTATTTTGTTGAACCAAAAGAAGGATTTATGCATTCTCCTGGAACTTATTCCAGTGTTACGGTAGTTCCAAAATTTTAAAACTGTATTTCTTTCAAGTTCACCAGCTAAACTAATACTTCTTTTACCACCTAAAAATCAGTACCGCATCAACCTTTTACCTTTCGCCTCAAAACCTTTCACCTTTCCGCCTTCCACCAAAAACCCTACTTTTGCAAACTCAAAATAATTAGCATAACATGCTCAGAACAAATACTTGCGGCGAATTAACTCTAAACGATCTTGGGAAAACAGTTACCCTTTGCGGCTGGGTGCAAAAATCGCGCGATTTAGGCGGAACTACTTTTATTGATATCCGCGACCGTTACGGTTTAACGCAACTGGTTTTTAATGATGAAACGGCTGCAATAATCAAAGAACAGGCGCGCGGTTTAGGCCGCGAGTTTGTGATCAAAGTAACCGGAAAAGTAATTGAGCGTTCCAACAAAAATCTGAAAATTCCAACCGGCGAAATCGAAATCGCATCAACAGAACTGGAAATTTTAAATCAATCCAAAGTTCCGCCGTTTTTAATTGAAGATGAAACCGACGGCGGCGAAGAGTTGCGCGCCAAATACCGTTACCTCGATCTCCGCAGAAACCCGATCAGAAACAACTTGCTTTTGCGCCACAAAATGGCGCAGGAAGTGCGTAAATATTTAGACGGGTTGGATTTTATTGAAGTAGAAACGCCTGTTCTAATTAAATCCACACCGGAAGGCGCACGTGATTTTGTGGTGCCAAGTCGCATGAACCAGGGCGAGTTTTACGCTTTGCCGCAATCGCCGCAAACGTTTAAGCAATTGCTGATGGTTTCCGGTTTCGACCGTTATTTCCAGATCGTAAAATGTTTCCGTGATGAAGATTTGCGTGCTGATCGTCAGCCGGAATTTACGCAGATTGATTGCGAAATGTCGTTCGTCACGCAGGAAGATATTTTGAATGTTTTTGAAGGTTTGGTTCGCACGCTTTTCAAAAATGTAAAAGGAATTGATTTGGTGGAAGTGCCGCGCATGACTTACGCCGATGCGATGAGTTTGTACGGTTCTGATAAACCGGATACGCGTTTCGGGATGGAGTTTGTAGAGCTTAAGAACACTGCAAAGTCTGCAAGCGAGGCTCCTCTCCTTTGGAGAGGCGGGGGAGAGGCTGCTTTCCCGGTTTTTGAGCAGGCAGAATTGGTTGTCGGCATCAACGCAAAAAATTGCGCTTCTTATACACGCAAGCAATTGGACGAACTGACGGATTTTATCAAACGGCCGCAAATTGGCGCAACTGGATTAATTTATTTGCGATATAATTTAGATGGAACGTTAAAATCCTCCGTAGATAAATTTTATAATGAAGACGATTTGAAAAACTGGGCTGCAACTTTTGAAGCAGAACCCGGCGATTTGATGCTTCTTTTAGCAGGTAAAAAAGATAAAGTGCGCAAGCAACTGAATGAATTGCGTTTGGAAATGGGCAACCGTTTAGGTTTGCGCGATAAAAATACGTTTTCACCGCTTTGGGTTTTGGATTTTCCGCTGCTGGAATGGGACGAAGAAACCGAACGTTACCACGCCATGCACCATCCATTCACTTCGCCAAAACCGGAAGATATTGCGTTACTGGAAACTAATCCGGGAGAAGTTCGGGCCAACGCTTACGATTTGGTAATCAATGGAACAGAAGTTGGCGGCGGTTCCATCCGTATCCACGACCGGAATTTACAGGCTTTAATGTTCAAACATTTGGGTCTCTCCGCAGAGGAAGCACAAAAACAGTTTGGCTTTTTAATGGATGCTTTTGAGTTTGGCGCGCCGCCGCACGGTGGTTTGGCTTTCGGATTTGACCGTTTGTGTGCCATTTTTGCCGGACTGGATTCTATCCGCGATGTAATTGCTTTTCCAAAAAATAATTCGGGAAGAGATGTGATGATCGATTCGCCTTCTACCATCGACGAAAAACAACTAAACGAACTAAAAATTAAAACAACTATTTAAATTCTCATGATGAAAAAAATATTCCTGTTACTTGCTCTTTTTACCCTTGTTTTTTCGGCTTGTAAAAAAGGCGATTCCTTTGATGCTGCTAAGCAAGCTGCAGCTGATGATGTTAAAATTCAGGCTTATTTAAAAGCAAACCCAAGTATTACAGCCATAAAAGATGCTTCCGGATTATATTATCAAATTATTACGACAGGAAGTGGTTTGGCTCCAACGGTAAATTCTACCGTTCGTGTGGCATACACAGGTAAATTACTGGACGGAACACAATTTGAAACGAATCCTAATATTAGTTTTCCATTAAGCGGAGTAATACAAGGCTGGCAAATTGGTATTCCGTTTGTTAAATCAGGTGGCCGTATTCTGTTAATAATTCCTTCAGGATTAGCCTATGGGCACGCAGGAAAAGGCACTATACCACCCGATACGGTTTTAATATTTACAATTGATTTAGTGTCTTTTCAAGGCTAACTTACTATAATTTTTTTATCACCCCAAAAATGTATATTTGGTTATGCACATCGCGGAGAAAAAGAAATACACCGAAAAAGATTATCAGTTACTGGAAGAAGGTGCACCGTTTCAACTCATTAACGGAGATTTGATTATGTCGCCATCGCCAATTTTATTGCACCAGCTTATTGTTGGAAAACTGTACAATCTGATCAGTAATTTTATTGAAAAAAGAAACTCCGGTGGATTGGTTGTATTGTCTCCAATGGATGTGCGTTTAGATGAGGAAAATGTTTTTCAGCCAGATTTGCTTTACATTTCTGAAGAACGTAAATCAGAATTAGTGCAAGACCACATCTCCGGTGCACCAGATTTGATCGTTGAAATCCTTTCGCCTTCCACTGCATATTATGATTTAAAGGAAAAGAAAGATTTTTACGAGCATTACGGCGTAAAAGAATATTTGATCATCGACCCAAAACGTTTTGATGCCGAAGTTTATGTTTTAACAGAAAATAAATTTGAACTCCGGCAAAAGGAAAAGCAAAACGGTACGATTAATCTAAATACTTTGCCTGGTTTGCAGATCGACTTGCAAAAGTTGTTTTCCTGATACTTCTTTTATCGCCTAAAAATCTATAAATTTGGTTATGGAGGTTGACGAAAAAAAACGATATACCGAAACAGATTATGAATTGCTGGAAGAAGGTGCGCCGTTTCAGCTCATTAATGGAGATTTAATTATGTCGCCTTCACCTACGCCTTTTCATCAACTTTTATCTAAAAGGATTTTTAAATTAATTGATGCTTTTTTGGAGAAAAATAACATCGAAGGCACCTTTTTATATGCGCCTCTCGACATTTATTTTGACGAAGAAAATGTTTTTCAACCTGATTTAGTTTACATTTCCGGTCAATTGGAATCCGAACTCGTAAAAGAACGTATTACTGTGGTTCCCGATCTAATTATCGAAATCCTTTCCCCTTCCACCGCTTATTATGATCTACGCCAGAAAAAAGATTTGTACGAACGTTACGGCGTAAAAGAATATTTAATTATTGACCCTTTAGCGAAGTATGCCGAAGTTTACGTTTTAGAAA
The DNA here is from genome assembly GCA_964251965.1 of uncultured Sphingobacteriaceae bacterium. GTDB lineage: Bacteria > Bacteroidota > Bacteroidia > Sphingobacteriales > Sphingobacteriaceae > Mucilaginibacter_A. The sequence goes on from CAXULQ010000007.1 coordinate 201,577, forward strand.
ACGCAGAATTTATTTTACACCAAAAAGAGCGTCAAAATGGCACGATCAACCTGAATACTTTGCCCGGCCTGCAAATAGACCTCCAAAAGCTATTTGCCTGATGCTGTTTTTACCGGCATAAAAACAGTATTGCTGACTTTCCTAATCAAATCCTTTTACTTTCATTTTCAGCGTGTAAATACTTTCTGAAGCGGTGATAAAAAGCTCGTCTTTGTTTTTGCCACCAAAGCAAATATTGCCCGTCCAATTAGCCGGAATATCGATATGTTCGATTTGCTTTCCTTCGGGATTGAAAACAAAAACGCCTTTTCCGGTAAGGTAAACGTTGCCGCGGTTATCAATCGTCATCCCGTCCGAACCTTTTTCGGTAAATAAAGTCCGGTTGGTTAAAGTTCCGTCGGCTTTAATTTCATAACGATAAGTTTTGTTGGCTTGGATATCTGCCACATACAAAAACTTTCCGTCCGGCGTACCGATAATTCCGTTTGGCTGCTGCAAATTATCGGCAACTAAAAGCAGTTCTTTTTTTCCTTTTGGCAGATAATAAACCTTTTGTCCGTCTAATTCCGGCTTTTTCCGCGTCCAGTAATCACGCTGATAATACGGATCGGTCAAATAAATCCCGCCTTTTGCGTCGATCCATAAATCGTTCGGGCCGTTTAGTTTTTTTCCTTCAAAACCAGTAACCAAAACCGTTATTTTTTTCTGCGGAGAGATTGACCAAAGCTGGTTTTGTTCATCGGCGCAAGCAATCAGGTTTCCGTTTTTGTCGAAATACAAACCGTTGGAACGGCCAGTTTTATCCATAAAAACAGAAAGTTTTCCGTTGATATCGTATTTCCAGATTTTATCATTTGGTTGATCGGTGAAAAAAATATTGCCGGCTTTATCAACAGCTGGTCCTTCTGTAAAGCTGAATTGCTTGGAAATTAAAATCGGTTTTGCACCATCCTCAATTAAAGGATAGGTTTGGATGAACACATCCGCAGCAGATTTAATCATCTGGCAAAAACCGGCAGTAGGAAAAATGCTTATTGGCAATAAAAGAAGCACGATGCTTCTTTTAGCAATGTTTTTTATGGATAATTTTGGTTTCATTTTAGTAATCGGTAGTCATCAAATTAACGCTAAATAAAATTATTTCTAAATAATCCATCTAAATACTTACCTTTCTTCCAAACAATTGCCCGTATGAAAAAAATCTACTTTTTACCATTTGCCTTATTTTCTATTTCTGCTTTCGCCCAAACCTCCTATAAAAATCAAGTCGCCAAACAAGCAGATGCTTTAGAAAAACAGGTAATTGCCTGGCGGCGCGATTTCCACGAGCATCCAGAATTGGGCAACCATGAAGTAAGGACATCCGGAATTGTGGCAGAATACTTAAAATCTTTAGGCATCGAAGTAAAAACCGGCGTGGCCAAAACCGGCGTGGTTGGTATTTTAAAAGGAGGGAAACCCGGGCCGGTAGTTGCTTTGCGTGCCGATATGGACGGTTTGCCGGTTACCGAGCGCGTTGATGTCCCGTTTGCATCTAAAGTAAAAACGATGTACAACGGACAAGAAGTTGGGGTGATGGCCGCCTGCGGTCATGATTCGCACGTGGCAATTTTAATGGGCGTGGCCAAAGTTTTATCGTCCATGAAAAGCGATTTGCACGGAACTGTTAAATTTATTTTTCAACCTGCGGAAGAAGGCGCACCCGTTGGCGAAGAAGGCGGCGCAGCGTTAATGGTGAAAGAAGGCGTGCTGGAAAACCCAAAAGTTGATGCCGTTTTTGGCCTCCATATTAATTCGCAAACCGAAGTTGGTAAAATAGGTTATCGCCCGGGCGGCACGATGGCTGCCGTAAACGATTTCCAAATTATTGTAAAAGGCAGGCAGGCACATGGTGCTTATCCATGGTCGTCTATTGATCCTGTCGTTACTTCGGCACAAATAATTACGGCGCTGCAAACTATTGTAAGCCGGAATTTAAACGTAACCGAAAACGGCGGCGTGGTTACCATTGGTGCGATCAACGGTGGAAACCGGTCCAACATCATTCCGGAACAGGTAGAAATGCTGGGCACCATCCGAAATTTAGGTGCGGCTGATGAAAAAATGTTTATCGAACGCATTAAAACGATTGTAACCAAAACAGCGGAAGCTGCGGGGGCAACAGCAGAAGTAAAAATCCCTTATACAACACATTATCCGGTTACTTATAACAACCCGGCGTTGACCGAAAAAATGCTGCCGACTTTACAAGCAACGGCCGGTGCTGCAAATGTTTTGCTGCGCCCGGCTGCTACCGGTGCTGAAGATTTTTCTTTTTTTGAAGAAAAAGTGCCCGGCCTGTTTTTCTTTTTGGGCGGAATGCCAAAAGGCGGCGATCCGCTGAAAGCACCTTCGCACCACACACCCGATTTTTATATTGATGAAAGCGGCTTCACCTTAGGCGTAAAAGCGATGTGCAATTTAACGTTGGATTATATGGTGATGAAAAGCAAATAGGCTTACCTTCGCCTAAAAAATGCCGGTAAAAGAAGCATGAGCGAAGAAATTGTACAGCCTGAATTATATGTAGTAGGCGCTGGTCCCGGTGATCCGGAACTCATTACCGTTAAAGCCTACAAGTTGTTGCAGCAGGCCAAAGTGATTTTGTACGATAACCTCGCCAACAAACAACTGCTGGATTTAGCTCCCGAAAATTGTGAAACGGTTTACGTTGGCAAACAGCCTTACGGAGAATACACGCCGCAAGAGAAAATCCTCGAACTAATTAAACATTACGCTTTTGCAAACGGACAAGTGATCCGTTTAAAAGGCGGCGATCCGTTTATTTTTGGCCGCGGTTTCGAGGAGATTTTATTTGCCCGCGAAAACGGCATCAAAACCTATTTTATTCCTGGGATTACCAGTATGCAGGCTTCCGGTTTTGACGATATTCCGCTAACACACCGCAATTTAAGTGAAAGTGTTTGGGCGATCACCGGCACTAAAAAAGACGGTTCGCTTTCTGCTGATTTGCGTTTGGCCATGCAAAGTAATGCAACGGTGGTAATTTATATGGGCATGAAAAAGCTGCAAGAAATTGCCGCAACTTACATTTCGGCTGGTAAAGGAAATGTTCCGGCGGCTATCATCCAGCATGCTTCTTTGCCTTATCAAAAATCGGTAAAAGGTTTGGTTAAAGATTTGCCGGAAATGGCGGAAGCGCAAAAGTTGATTTACCCGGCACTGGTGATTATTGGGCAGGTGGTTGGGATTGCTGGAGTAGTTTAAAAACTTGTTTTTTAGCTATTCTTGCAGATCATTAAGTAGATATTTTAAATACTGGTCGGATATTGTTTCCCGATCTGATTTGTCATAAATAGAAAGTAAATAAATTCGTTCTTTTTGCACTTTAACAAAAGTAATTAAACGGCCTCCACCACTTTTCCCTTTTCCTTTACTCTTAATTACAAATCGGATTTTATAGCAGTTCTTGAAAATTTCTACTCCTTGTATTGGATTTTTCAAAAGTATATTTGACAAATTGATTAAATCAGATTTAATAGAGCGATGCCTTTTTGCTAAAAGTTTTAACTCTTTTTCGAAAATAGGAGTAGAAATGATACTATAACTCATTTAGCAATTCTTCCAAAGATTTTGCTTTTAACTGGCCGTTTTCTATTTGTTCAACCTCTTTTAAACCTTGGCGAATGCTATTGGCTACGTCAAAAGCCTCTGCTTTTTTAGTCACAGCTTTCCAATCCTTTAAGGCAACTTGTACAGCTTTTATTTTTCCTTTGTTATCTGATACAAACTGAATGTCCATATTCAAAAGTACATAATAATAGAAAGAATACACAGACTGGATAAAAATGGGATTAA
>CAXULQ010000008.1:0-196316 GCA_964251965.1 uncultured Sphingobacteriaceae bacterium
ATGATTTCGATAATTCTATTTGCTGTTTTATGCGTCTTGCAAGGTTGCCTACAACTCTTAAATATACGCACCTTTCGGTACATCGGTTACAAACTTAAAATTTTTGTTTGCAAAAAAATGTACTGCCACCCGGCAGTTATTAAATTGCTTATAGTTAACCTGTTAATCATTTCTGTCCTGGTTAAATTACTTGCTTTTTTGCTGCAAACAATACAAAATGCGTACTTCGCATTTTCAATTGGCGTACTTTTCAACAATACAAAATGCGTACTTCGCATTTTACAAAAACTGCAGCTTTTCCGGCGGTCTTTTCACTTTCTTTAAACTCCTAATAGCCGGTTTGTAAACAACTGTTAAGCTAAGGATTTCTAACACATTTAAACTACCGGCCATCTAAATATCCTAATTTCACATACTTCTTTTATCAGCCAAAAACCCATCACTCCACTTTATAATGATAAACCTGCCGGCCTAAGTTACCATCGTTGTCAATGCCTTCAATCACCACGCGGTAAGTGCCTTTGCTATCGGCGTTAAAAAAACTGAAAGTAGCTTTACCGGCGGCATCGGTAATTAAATTGGGGTTCCAGTAAATGGTGGTGCGCAAATCGGCAACAGCTTTATTGGTTTTTGGGTCGTCGTATTTAGGTGCATAAAATTCTTTGTTTCGGCTAAAACCTTTGGGGTTATAAGTTACAATACCAGGCGCATAGCGTTGGATTGCATAATTTTCGTCGCCGCGTTTAGTGGTAATAACCAATACGCCGCCAGCGCCACGGCCGCCGTAAATAGAAGTATAACCGCCGGAACGGAGCACTTCAATCGTGGCCACATCGGTTGGCACAATTGTGCTTAAATAATCGGCATCCATATAAATCCCATCCACTATTATTTGCATCGGTGTGTTAAAACTGCGTGTAGAATAAGGTACGCCGCCCCTAAAAATAACGCCCAGCAACCGGCCTTGCAAACACTGGTCAATAGTGGCACAACCTTGTTGTTCAAAAATATCGCCTTTAATAATTTGGTCTGCATTGCCGGGACCGTTTAAATTGGTCGAATTTTTAACCGGTTCTTTTTTCTCGGTAATGGTTACCTCTTTCAACAGAATGGTACGGTTAACTAAACCATATTTACGCAAGCTGTCGTACTGCGCTTTACTGTTGCGGAGGTAAGCAGACAGGTCTGTGTTGAGGTTAATGGAAACATCGGGCGCGTTTTTATTTTTGGTAACAAACTGCGGCGGAACATTGTCCAGCGTAATCTCCACATTTTTTCGTCCGTTAATACCTCGTGCCTGGATCACAAAACGGATACTGTCCGGGAAAATCAGATTATCAAACTTAAACCTGCCGTTGGCATCGGTTAATGTATCCAGCAAAAACGCGCCTTTTGTGGTGGTAAACAAAGTAACCTTGCCTTTTGGTACGGGCTTGCCGCCTAAGGTTTTTACAATGCCTGTAATCGCCATGGATTGTTCTGGCTGAAAAGTAAGCTGCGGAAAACTGTTCCCCATCACCATCCGCCAGGCAAAACTGCGGTAACCTTGCGTTAGCATCAACGCATCAAGCGCGGCCTGGGTTTGCTCGTTCGGATGCGCGAAATAGTAATTAGGCTGTTCAATGTAACCTTTTATATCAGAAGTTAAAAGTAAGTTAGACAGGATTGTGCTTTCTTTATCTTCGTTAACCGGCACTTTCGTTTCATCGGTAACCGCTACAGAAAAACTGCCCACCACGGGCGCTTTTGCTTTGTTTACCGCTGTAAAATCAAGCTTTACATTTTGCCGGGGCGAGGTAGTTTCTGCGGAAGCAACATCAATTTTAAGCTGATCCGGATTGTTAACGAAAACGATCCGTTCGTTTAAAGGCTCGCCTTCCTGCGTAAACAAAGTAAATTGTGCAATGCCGGAAGGAAAACGGCTTTTCGGGATTTTGGCCGCGAACGACTGGCTTTCCAGCTTGCTTTTGGCCGTGTAATAAACATCGCCGCCACTTTGGCCAACAACAATAATATCCGTGTTTTGCTTCTGCTTAAAAGTTTCGTTGCCCACAGCAACATGCAGGTTGATAAAATCAGGGTCGTTGTTATTTATGCTGAGGACAAAACCCTGGTCGGAAGCTCTCGGCAACTCATAATTTTTCTCCGAACCATCCGGAAAAGTAACTTTGGCCGTGTAGGTTTTGCCGCTTTCGGGGATCAACGCAAAAACGCCCATACCTAAATGCTGCGTGTTTATTTTGGCCACTTCGATGTTTGTGCTATTAAAAACGCTTCCTTTAATATCCAGCCCTAAACCATCGGCGCCAACTGCTTTAAATGCAATTTTAGTGCGGATGCCGTTTACCGAGTTGCCGCTTTCCGGGAAAAACTGGACATCTACCGCATCCGAAGTTGCTTTAACCGGTACTGTTTTTACCACTACTTTTTTAGGTTCTGTGGTGATACTGGTAGTAATTTGGCCGGCTTTAAGTTCTCCCGGCCTCGGATTGCTAAAACTGATACTGAGGTTTCCGCTTTCATCAGTTACGCCTTTCCCTTTTAAAACCGTTCTAAAATCTAACTGCGCGTTATAAGTTATCGGTTTATTGGCATAAGGACGATTCTCCAGATCGGCATAATTAATAACGGCGTTGATCCTTTGCAAACCGTTCTCGTTAACAAACTTATATTTTACCGTGGTAAAAACAGTATTGCTGATGGCGTTGCCAATGCTGATGGTTTTATCAAAAAAGTAATCTTCGCCAAAATTGCGCATCCATTGGGTGTAAGCGCGGATACGGTAATTCCCTTCCTGCAAAGTATCAGACAAAGTAAAATTGCCCCAGCTTAAACCAGAAACCATCGGCAAACGCAAAGCTTGTTTTACAGAATCTTTCTCGTTGATCAGCTCAACATACAAGAGTTTGCTTAAACCCGAAGGCTGGTGTTTGCCGCCAACGGTAGTATAAGCTTTAAAATAAATATTATCGCCAATGGCATAATATGGTTTATCTAACTGCAGGTAAACTTTTTCTGTGGGATAATTGTCGGTAAACTTTTGCAGTTGCGTTAAAATCTTTTTTAAAGGATCGTCATCCTGAACAGCAAAACTTAATAACCCCGCTGCAAAAAGCAACAGAAATATAGTTAAAAAACGGTTTAATTTCATAGGTTTAACAAAAGAAACAAGATACTAAGAAAACGCTGATTTTTAATAAAACGCCTTTGTAACGGATAGATTACAAACGTTAAAAACTGTTTTTCCACATCATGCTTTCAACTGGCCGCGTTGTTGGTTTGCTGTATTTGGCGTTAGGTTTGGTGTTGTATAAAGTTTCAATTTCGCCTTCTACCACAAAGTAAATTAACTGGCCAATTGGCATTCCTGCATAAATACGTACGGGTTGCGTAACCGAAATTTCCAGCGTCCAGGTATTGCAAAAACCAACGTCGCCTTTTCCGGCCGTGGCGTGGATATCAATCCCTAAACGGCCCGTACTGCTTTTACCCTCTAAAAAAGGAACATGGCGGTGCGTTTCGGTATATTCTACCGTTACGCCGAGATATAAAGTGTTGGGTTGAAGCAGGAAACCGTCTTTCGGGATTTCGAAATGATCAATCTCGTTATGTTGTTTGGCATCCAAAACACGGTTGCGGTAAGTGGCCAGATATTTTCCCAAGTGTACATCGTAAGAATTTGTGCCGAGGCAAGTAGGATCGTAAGGTTCGATAATGATCGTCCCTTTTTCAATTTCCTGTAAAATAAGTTTGTCTGAAAGAATCATATTAGGCGAAGATGCAGAACCTAAATTAGAATTTTTTAAAATATATTGCCATCCTTTTCGCAACTTTACTTTATGGGGATTGCTTTTCGTAAAAAGGTGGATAACGACACCGAATTTGCCCTTTGGAAAATTGAAGAAAATGCCGAAGAACTTTATCAACAACTACAACTGGACGACGGCGAAAAAGCTTTCATCCAAAACCTAAGCAACGGCAAACGTTACCTGCACTGGCTGGGGACCCGCGTTTTGCTGCGGAAAATGCTGAACACGGAAGAATACATCGACTGCAAAGTAGATGCGCACGGCAAACCTTATTTAACTTCGATCCCGTACCATATTTCTTTAAGCCATTCTTTTGATTATGCGGCCGTAATGATCAGCAAAAACAAACCGGTTGGCATCGATGTAGAAAAAATTGAACAGAAAGTAGAACGCATCGCCAAAAAATTTATGCGCCCCGAGGAAATGGCTTTTATCAAACCAGAACACAACATTAAACAGTTATACGCTTGCTGGTGCGCCAAAGAAGCCATTTATAAATGTTACGGAAGGAAGGAAGTTTCTTTTATCAACCATATTTTTTTGGATGCTTTTGATTACAACGCAGCAGGAAGTTTAAATGCTAAAATTAAAAACGAGGATGTGGGTTTAAGTTTTAAAGTTGAATACCAGCAATTTAACGAATACATGATCGGGTATGCGAAGGAGGTTTGAGGCAGGAGCGGGAGCGAGGAGAGTTATCAGTTTCGGCAGCTTTACCATGAACTATCAGCCATAATCCATCAACTTTTAATATGAGCAAAAACAAACACGTTTTTTTTGAAGACTGGGGCTTGATCGATTACAAAGAAGCGTGGGACAAGCAGGAAGCCATTTTTGCCCAAACCGTAAAGCTAAAAACCGAAAGCCGCAACCGCGGGGAAGATGATGCTTCTTTTACCGGCATAAAAACAGCAACGCCCAACTACTTAATTTTTTGCGGACATCCGCACGTTTATACCTTGGGTAAAAGCGGCAAAAAGGAACATTTGTTATTGTCGGAAAAGCAATTGGAAGAAAAACACGCCAAATTTTATCCCATAAACCGCGGCGGCGATATTACTTATCATGGTCCGGGGCAATTGGTGGTTTATCCGATTTTAGATTTGGATAATTTCTTCACCGATATTCACTTATACCTCCGCACTTTAGAAGAAGCAGTGATTTTAACTTTGGCAGATTTCGGCATTAAAGGCGAACGCTTCCCTGGTTATACCGGCGTTTGGCTGGATGCAGATCATCCGCAGAAAGCCCGAAAAATTTGTGCAATGGGCGTTCGGTGCAGCCGTTGGGTTACGATGCATGGTTTAGCTTTTAACATCAACCCAAACCTCGATTATTTTAAAAATATTGTCCCCTGCGGGATAGAAGACAAAGCGGTAACTTCTATGGAAGCAGAGTTAGGGAAAAAAGTACCGGTAAAAGAAGTATCGGAAGTTTTGAGGAAGTATATTTATGGGTTGTTTGGGATGGTTTAATAATTATTGGTATTCATTATGAAATTTAAACGCACATGTTACCTTTTATTTTATATAGTTACAGCAATTTTTTCAGGCTGTGATTATTTTTATCGCCATATCACTATTTCTGGTTTAATTACAGAGTTAAATAGCGGTGATGTAATTATAAAAGATCAGTCGGGAGAAGTAGTCTTCGGCGTACCTATTAAAAATGGGAAATTTTACATCCCAAAACAGGAGCTGCCCTATACAGGTTATTATAAACTTTATATTGCAAGTAATAAAAATCCGTTTGAAATTTATCTGGAGCCAGGTGATTACACAATTAAAACTTCGCTTCCAAAAATCGTCGATTATCCATTAATTATAACGTCTTCTAAAACCCAGAGTGAACTTAATGATTACCATGCTATTGCAGATAAACTGATTATTAAAACTGATGAAAAATTACGTCTTCTCACTGATAGTATGAATGTGGTTATGCTGCCAGAAAAGTATAACCGTGTTGTAAACAATTTTAAATTAGCGCAGACAGCAAAAAAGGATGCTTCTTTTAATGCCTTGAATTCATACTTGGCGCAATATCCAGACAGTAAAGTAATTACACACCTGTTAGCAAATATTAATTATGAAAACGAACCTGTAAAATTTTATAATTTATATCAAAAATTTAGTGCAAAAGCTAAAAATACAGATGAAGGAATTGTAATAGGTAACCGCCTTAGTGCATTGGTTAAATTAATGCCCGGCATGACCCCTCCTCTTCTTCAAGGCAAAACACCTGATTCTAAGACAATCAACTTTAAATCTTTAAACAAAAAACTTATTATTGTAGAGTTCTGGCGCGCATCGCTTTCCGTTAGCCGTAAAAACCACCGGGATTTTATAAATAATTTACTACCAAATTTTGCCGATAAAGGAGTTGGTATTGTTAGTGTTTCGCTCGACACAAAGGAAAACTGGTGGAGACAAGCTATTAAAGACGATAACATGAATTGGCCACAAGTATCAGATTTAAAAGGATTTGATTCTCCAAATGTTTCTAACTGGGCAGTAAATGTTATTCCAATGTACTGCATTTTAGATGGCAGTGGACGTATGATACAGCGCGATGTGCAGTACCTGGAAATCCCTGTTACGATAAACAGCTATCTTGATGCACGTAATTGATAATAACCAGTAAAGTTAAATTGAACAAAAGCGTGATAAAGTTTATTTATAAAAAAGACGATATTTCACCATCATCGAGCACTTGTTCTATATCAAAAATAACATCAACACAAACCTCGATTATTTTAAAAATATTATTCCCTGCGGGATTGAAGACAAAGCGGTAACTTCTATGGAAGCAGAGTTAGGGAAAAAAGTACCGGTAAAAGAAGTATCGGTGGTTTTGCGAAAGTATGTTTATGGGTTGTTTGAGATGGTTTAGGCAATGATTTTACTTAAAAACTGTAAGCTGTACGTATTTATTTTTTTGCTGTTTGTCATCCCGCGGTCCGAAGAGAAAGACCTTCTTTAAAGCAGCTTTAAATTGTATCTTTTGAAAAAGGTTTCTCCTGTCGTTAAAACGACAGAAAAACGCCGGCTCACAAAAACAAAAAGAGCTGCCCGAACAATCAGGACAGCTCTTTTTATCACCTAAAAACTTCTAATAATTACAGTCCAAAAGCTTTTTTAAGTTCGCTTGTAGCAAAAGCCTGTGCTTCTTTAGCTTCGGGAACTACGGTAGCCATTCCGAAAAATTCATGGGTTACGCCATCGTAGTTTTTGCTGTTCACGGTTACACCGGCAGCTTTTAGTTTATCGGCCAGTATCGTACCATCACTTTGCAACGGATCGTACTCATCGGTAATAATCGTTGTAGCAGGCAAACCTTTTAAATTAGCATTAACCAAAGAAATCCTTGGGTCTTTTGCATCAGCCATTGTACGAACATAGTTTTTGGTAAACCATATCATCATCGCCTTATTTAATGGTTTTGCATTCGCATTTTTAGTGTAAGAAGGCGTAGTCATATCCGTTTGTGCGATCGGATAAACGCTCACAATATGTGTTGGGACCATAATTTTATTATCGCGTGCTTTGATAGCTGTTGCAACCGCTAAGTTTCCACCGGCACTTTCACCTAAAACAGCAATCTTTTTAGGATCACCTTTGATAGAAGCTGCATTTTTAACCGTCCAGGCATAAGCTGCATAGGCATCATCATGAGCGGTCGGAAATTTATGTTCAGGTGCCAAACGGTAAGCTACGGAAACGACTACCGCACCAACCTGCTCGGCAATTGATTGTGCAGAAGCATTATAAATATCAATATTAGCAATTACGAAACCGCCTCCGTGGTAATATACAATCACCGGATAAGGTGCTTTGCCTTCTTTCGGCGTATAAATCCGCAAATGGATATTGCCGCCTGCAACTGGTATTTCTTTGCCCACTGTATCCACTTTTGGTGCAGGCACCGGGATGTTATTTTCTTTCATCACGTCCATCACCGCATCGGTTGGCGTGTGGTTTTTCCGGGCTTCAACTGGTGTTAAAGTTTCTGTTGGTTTATCGCCGTAACTGGCCAGTTTTTCTATCACTACGGCCATTTCCGGTTTAATATCCGGTGCCCAGGCTGGTTTTGGGCCTTTTGGTGTTAAAGCTTTAGCGGATGCCGCAGTGGTATCTGCTTTTGTTGAAGTAGTGCTGGAAGTATCGCTGCTGCCAGTTGCTTTTTTGCCATTATTGCAGGATGCAAATGCAACGACCGCAAGGGCCAAGGCGCAAACAGCAAGATTTGTTTTGTTGATAAAATTGTTCTTCATAAAAAATACATTTAATTGTTGTAACAGGCTTCTAACATCAATAAAAAGCCTTTGTTCCATCTGTTGTGGTTTAAATTGCTAAGCGGCAACATTTTAAATGGAACAATAAAATTTACGGCTTAATACGTTCAAGGGTTTTTGTTTAAAGAATTTCCCGCGAAACAGCATGCTTCTTTTATCACCTAAAAATTGGGTTTTAAAAACTGCGCTTTCAAATTCAAAAATTTTTCTATGTTGAATTAATCGTATTTTCGCGGCTCCAAAAAATACTTTACTATGAGTCGGCGAACAAAAATCAAGGCACTTTTACAAAGCGAAGAAACCGGCTTTGAAACTACTGTAAAAGGCTGGGTGCGTACTTTCCGCAACAATCAGTTTATTGCGTTGAACGATGGCTCGACCAATAATAACCTGCAAATTGTGGTTGATTTTGAAAATGCTGATCCAACTTTGCTTAAACGCATCACTACCGGCGCAGCAATCAGCGTAACCGGACAAGTAGTTGCTTCGCTTGGCAAAGGACAAAAAGTAGAGGTAAAAGCAGCATCCATCGAGATTTTAGGCGATTCTGATCCGGAGAAATATCCACTTCAACCTAAAAAACACAGCCTGGAATTTTTGCGGGAGATTGCACATTTACGTTTCCGCACCAACACTTTCGCGGCTATTTTTAGGGTGAGGAATACGCTGGCTTTTGCGGTTCACCAGTTTTTCCAGGAGCGAGGATTTGCGAATCTGCAAACACCGATCATTACCGCTTCTGATGCGGAAGGTGCAGGCGAAACATTTCACGTTACCAATTTTGATCTCAATAACGTTCCAAAAACTGATCAAAACGAAATTGATTACAAGGAAGATTTCTTCGGAAAAGCAACCAATTTAACGGTTTCCGGCCAGCTGGAAGCCGAGTTGGGAGCAATGGCTTTAAGCGATGTTTATACTTTCGGCCCAACTTTTCGTGCAGAAAACTCCAACACCACGCGCCATTTAGCCGAGTTTTGGATGATCGAACCGGAAATGGCTTTTTACGATTTGGAAGATAACATGAATCTGGCCGAAGATCTGTTAAAATACGTGATAAAAGAAGCACTGGCAAAAAATGCAGAAGACCTGGAATTTTTAGTACAACGTTTGACCGAAGAAGAAAAGCAAAAGCCACAGCAGGAACGATCTGAAATGACTTTGCTGGAAAAACTAAACTTCTGTTTAGAAAATGATTTTGAGCGTTTAACTTACACGGAAGCAATTGAAATCCTAAAAAATTCTTCCCAAAACAAAAAGAAGAAATTTACTTATTTGATTGAAAGCTGGGGCGCAGATTTGCAATCGGAACATGAACGTTATTTGGTTGAGAAACACTTTAAAAAACCGGTTATTTTAACCGATTATCCGGCAGAAATCAAAGCTTTTTACATGCGCCAGAACGATCCGGATGCAGAAGGACGAAAAACTGTTCGGGCAATGGATATTCTGTTTCCGGGAATTGGCGAAATGGTTGGCGGCTCGCAGCGTGAAGAACGTTTGGAAAAGCTGGAACAACGCATGGACGAAATGGGAATTCCAAAGGAAGAATTGGACTGGTATTTGGACACGCGCCGTTTTGGTACTTGTCCGCATGCCGGTTTTGGTTTAGGATTTGAACGTTTGGTACAGTTTGTAACCGGAATGAGTAATATTCGGGATGTGATTCCTTTCCCTCGTTTTCCAAAAAACGCAGCGTTTTAATGAACGCAGAGTTTTCAATCCGTCGGATAAAAATTGAAGACGCTGCAGAGTTTGCAAAATTGAGTGCAAAATTATTTTTGGAAACTTTTGCAAATTCAAATTCTGCGGAAGACATGAAAATGTACCTGAAAGAAAATTTCAATGTTAAAAAAATTCGGCAGGAATTAACCCATCCAAACACATACTGTTTTTATGCCGTTAAAAACAGTATCCCAATTGGTTGTATCAAATTGATTATTGCTGATGCTTCTTTTACTGGCATAAAATCAGCAGAACTTTCGCGTTTATATGTAGCCAAAACTTATCACAACCAAAAGATTGGTGCCGCTTTAATGCAATTTGCAATTACTTTTTCCTTAGAAAACCAAGCTAAAAAATTGTGGTTGGGCGTTTGGGAACACAACCAAAAAGCGATTGATTTTTACCACAAATGGGGATTTGCAAAAACAGGTGTTCATGATTTTAAGTTGGGAATTGATGTGCAGCAAGACTGGCTGATGGAGAAAAATTTAAGCTGAGCCTTTACTTTTCTGCCTTGTAATCTTTATGTAAAACTAAAAAACTGGCACGTTCTTCTTTATGGAAAGGCACGTCCCAGTTGCCTTGATAACTGATCTTGGTTGGAAGCAATTCTCCGTTAAATCGGTTTAGTTCGATGTTCATTTGCACATTAAAATCCATTACAAAGTTTTTAAATTTCATATCTACATACCGGCCTAAAATTTGAAAGTTGCGGCGGTCGAAAATGGTAGTCAGTTCTTTTATCATGATATCATCTTTTTGCTCATCCAGCAAATCCAGGCGTTGCGTTACTTTAAAACGATATACCGGGATTGAATCCAAGTATGTGCCTCTTGCAAATTCGTATCGGTACAAGTTCTTCATATTAGGAGAAAAAATTTCCGTTTTTTTACTGATAAAAGGAATACCGCTGATTGGCCTCCCCGGACTAAAAATCAAAGTTTTCAATTTGTCTTTGTAAGATTCGTTTTTGCCGCCAGCGTTAGGCGAATCTCCGCCTTTTATAAAATCAGAATTGTAGGCATTCATAAAAATGTAATCGAACATTTCGGTTGTGTACAATTCATATTTGCCGTTGCGCTTGTACACATGTCCGCTATCAGCCTTGGCCAAATACTCAATCTTGTGGCCAGCTTTGGTGTTGCTATGTTTCAGTTTTCGATATATTTTCCCTTCAACTTTGTTCTTTTTATCATAAGTATAAACACGGTTTTCTGCGGTAAAAGCATATTTTTTCATGTTGCGGAAAGCTTCGTAAAAGCTGGTATCGCGTAAAATTTCATCAATAAAATCTTGCACGTATAAACCACCGCGGGCGCGTACAGTTGCCACCGCCGTATCTACCACAATTGTTTTTAACGTGTCTGGGTTAAATCTTTTAATCTGCTGCGGAAAAGCATCCGAAAAGCAAAATAAAAACAGCAGTGCAACAATTACTTTTCTCATCATAACCTAATTCTACGGGTGCAAAAGTAATGGATAAAAACAGTACTGCAAGACGGGGCGGGATTAACCATACGTAGAATTACATATTAAATACCGTGTTACTACTTGCCCAAATACCGTTATATAACTGATAGAATGGCTGGTTTAATCTTGGAAATTTACACTCATAATCTACAAGGATTATCAAGTGAAAAATGAAAAAGATATTATTTGTGGTCTTGCTAAGTGCAGGAACCGTTGTCCAAGCGCAACAAAAAGCAGCAGTTTCAAATCCAATACAAGGTTTTTGGGTAGTCGAAAGTAATTACAATTCCCCTCGGGAGCAAATTGTAAAATTTTACAATGCAAACCAGGAATTGCTTTATCAGGAATTGTATGACCGTAAAATTTTAAACTACTCCAGAAAACATGTTCGTAGGATGCTGGACAGTGCTTTGGTTACCGTTTTAAAAACTGAAATTGAATTTGGTAAAGCGGTAAAACTTGCAAAGGTAATTGCCCCAAAGCATTAACTGTATTTTTTTGATTTGACAGTAAAAACCATCCAACTTATGCTTTTTGAAATGAATAACCTTATCGCTATGTTTTACATTTTTAATTACGTAAAAGGTTACGTTGATACAATTTTAACTGTTGATTTTTTAAACTTTTTAAGAAAGTTGGCCAAGCATCTCGTAAAATTTTGATCCTGGATTTATGTAAATATCAGTTTATAAAAAAGCTTTGTTTATATAAAAATTTCATGGATTTTTTAATCGAAGAGGATACTTCATAATCCAATTATGAAATATCCTCTTTTGTGGTTTGTACAAAAATGTGTTTGAAAGATTGAAAAATTGCATCTAATACCTTTTAAATTTCCGTGTTAATACCTTTTATAACAAGTGTTTAAACGATTGACCTGCGTTAGATATCAACATAGATTTGATAAAAAATAATTAATCAAATTTCAATTTATTTAAAAATCAAAATCATGAAAACAATCAAAACCGCTTCAATTGCTTTAAGCTTGTTCCTTTTACTTGGAAATGCTAAAGCAGACAGACCTAAAATCCATGCTTATTCAAACATGAAATTTTCGGTAAGTACATTTATTAATGCAGATGTAAATGGTGTAGTTGACGGACTGGCAGACATCATAGATGATAATGCAAAATTCAACACGATACATGCCGGGCACGTACTAAGTTTTAATAAAAAGCAAATGGTAAACTTTATGCAAACTTTGGAAGGTATAAAGCTAAATTGTACTTCAAAGTATGATATCGTGGAAGCTCACGGATATTATGTATTAATTAAAGTTGAAATGAAATTTCCAACTTTTTCACGTTTTAATTATATAACATTGAATGAAAATAAGGATGGTTGGAAAATCACAAATGTGTCCAGCGTTTATGATAAATAACAGATTCCAATTTTAACTTTTTAGTATTTCGCCGATAGGAGAAATCTTTCTTCAAAGCAATTAAGCTTGTTATATTGAAAGAAGGTTTCTCCTTTGTGTGAAATGACAATTATGGCAAACAACAATTTTATACCGGTAAAAGAAGCATCCGATTAATTACCTAATTCTTTCAGGGCAAGGTAAGCCATCAAACCAATACTTAATTCCAATGCGCTTTCATCCACATCAAAAGTTGGCGTATGCACGGATGACACAATCCCGCGTTCTTCATTCCGCGTGCCCAAACGGTAAAAACAAGCATCGGCAACTTGCGAATAATAGGCAAAATCTTCGGCTGCCATCCAAATATCCAAGTCTAAAACGTTCTCTTTTCCCAGATAATCTTCGGCAAAACCACGGACACGGGCAGTCAGTTTTTCTTCATTGATCAAAAACGGATAACCTTTCCTGATCTCAAAATCACAGCTTCCGCCCATACTTTCGGCCATTCCTTCAGCCATTTTTTTCATTCTGAGGTGCGCTTCTTTACGCCAATTTTCGTCCATCGTACGGAAAGTCCCTTCCAGATAAACTTCATCCGGGATCACGTTTGTTGCACCGTTGGCAATCACTTTTCCAAAAGACAAAACAGACGGCGATTTCGGATCGGCAAAACGGCTAACTACTTGTTGCAGAGCAGTTAAGATATGTGCCGTTATAATTACAGGATCAATATTTTGCTGCGGTTGTGCACCGTGTCCGCCTTTTCCTTTTACGGTAACATAAAGCTCATCGGTAGAAGCCATGTATTTTCCGGCACGAAAACCTACTTTCCCGGCATCAATCAGCGGCATTACGTGCTGGCCGATCACAGCTTGCGGTTTCGGGTTTTCCAGCACACCTTCTTTAATCATCAAATTGGCACCGCCGGGCAGTTTTTCTTCCGCAGGCTGAAAAATAAACTTAACCGTGCCGCCGAATTCTGATTTCAATTGATTTAAAATATGCGCCGTCCCAAGTAAAGACGAAGTATGCACATCATGGCCGCAAGCGTGCATAACGCCCGGGTTTTGGGATTTATAAGGAACATCGTTGGCTTCCAAAATAGGCAGCGCATCCATATCACCGCGCAGCGCAACAACCTGACCAGAAGGCTTTTCGCCTTTTAACAACGCAACCAAACCGTTGCCCGCCATCCGTTCGTAAGATATCCCCAATTCATCTAATTTAGAAGCAACAAAAGCATAAGTATTTTCTTCGTGGAAAGAAAGTTCCGGATACTGATGCAAATGCCTGCGGTTGGCAATTACGTTTTGATGGATATACTGGGAAAGTTCTTGTATTTTAGTTTTTAACATCGGTGGTTTCCAATTTTGGCACATTGATTTTTTCGGAAACAAGGAACAAAGTTGGAAACAGCGGACGCAGGTCGCGCATTAGTTTTTGTGCTTCCAACCGCGTTCTAAAATCTCCGGCTTTAATTTTATAATTTGGTTCCTGGTAGATAATGTAAGTCCGCAAGTCCGGGTGCATTTTGTTAAACATATCTTGCTTGGCATAAATTTCGTTTCGGTTAGAACTGATAAAAAACTGAACACGATAACCATAACCGGAATTATTTCCTATTTTTTCTGAAGGAGATTTAGCTGCCAGCAACCGGTGTGCGATCAATGTATCTATCCGCGGATCTTTAACTACTTCTACTTCGCCGCGGGTTTGTCCGAAAGAAAAAGAAACTATCGTTAAAAAAAACATCGTTAAAAGAAGCATCCGGGCTGGTAAACCCATCCGGATGCTTCTTTTAGCAGCTAAATTTCTGCACACTGCATTGCTTTGTCCGGCATTCATTTATCCGGCCCCAACACCATGGCAGTTTTTATATTTTTTGCCACTTCCGCAAGGGCAAGGATCATTTCTACCGATTTTTTGCTCCACTTTAACCGGCATTGGTTTTTGCAGTTCACGCGTATCTTCATCCGGCACACCATTGGTTTCGTGCACCAATTGCGGTTTAGAAATACGCATTTGCCGCATGTCCAACTTAGGTTCCGGCCTTGCTTCGCGGATTTCTTCCAGTTGTTGCTGCACCGGGATTCCGCCTTTAAACAGGAAACTTACAATTTCCTTGTTTACATTGGTCAGCATCTGGCGGAACAATTCAAAAGCTTCAAACTTATAAACCAATAACGGGTCTTTTTGCTCGTAAACCGCGTTTTGTACCGATTGCTTCAGCTCGTCCATTTCGCGCAAATGTTCTTTCCAGGCATCGTCAATAAAAGTTAAAACCACATTTTTCTCGAAAGATTTTAACACTTCATGGCCATCGTTTTCTATCGCTTTTTGCAGAGGAACGGCAACCTGAATGCCATGGACACCATCGGTAAACGGCACGATGATATTTTCGATCATGTTGCCGCGCGTATCAAAAACATCTTTTAAAACCGGAAAAGCCTGTTTGGCAATCGCTTCTGATTTGCGTTTGTAATAATCCGTGATTTCGTGGAAAGCTTTTTCCACTAATCGGGCTGTATTTTTACCGCCAAATTCATCAGCCGTAATTTCTGTATCTACCGAAAACAAGCGGATCATTTCCAGCTGGAAACCTTCAAAGTTGTTGGCATCTTTAAATTCGGTTACCACATCTTCGGTAACATCAAAAATGGTATTGTTTAGATCGACATCCAAACGTTCGCCGAACAATGCATTTTTACGGCGGGTGTAGATGACGGTACGCTGCGAGTTCATTACGTCATCATATTCCAGCAAACGCTTGCGGATACCGAAGTTGTTTTCTTCCACTTTTTTCTGCGCACGCTCGATGGATTTGGTGATCATGGAATGCTGAATCACTTCGCCTTCTTCTATGCCCATCCGAACCATCAGGCCGGAAATCCGCTCGGAACCGAATAAACGCATCAAATCATCTTCCAGTGAAACGAAGAACTGGGAAGAACCCGGATCGCCCTGGCGACCGGAACGGCCACGCAACTGCCGGTCAACCCGGCGCGATTCATGCCGTTCAGTACCTACAATGGCCAAACCGCCAACGTCTTTTACGCCTTCGCCCAATTTAATATCTGTACCACGGCCAGCCATGTTGGTGGCAATAGTTACGGTGCTTGTTTTACCGGCTTCGGCTACAATATCTGCTTCTTTTTGGTGGAGTTTTGCGTTGAGGACGTTATGTTTGATACCGCGTAGTTTCAGCATCCGGCTCAGCAACTCGGAGATTTCTACGGAAGTTGTACCTACCAGGACCGGCCGGCCAGCTTTTGTTAAAGCTACAATTTCATCGGCAACGGCATTGTATTTTTCGCGCATCGTACGGTAAACCAAATCCTGGCGGTCTTCGCGGCTTGCCGGCGTATTGGTTGGAATTTCGACCACGTCCAGCTTGTATATTTCCCAAAACTCACCTGCTTCTGTAACGGCTGTACCCGTCATCCCGCACAGTTTGTGGTACATCCGGAAGTAGTTTTGCAAAGTAACCGTCGCAAAAGTTTGCGAAGCATCTTCCACCTTAACGTTTTCTTTGGCTTCGATGGCCTGGTGCAAACCATCCGAATAACGGCGGCCATCCAACACACGGCCGGTTTGCTCGTCCACAATTTTTACTTTTCCGTCATCCAGAATATATTCCGTATCCCGTTCAAACAAAGTATAAGCTTTCAGTAATTGATTTACGGAATGGATACGTTCTGATTTGATCGAAAAATCGCGCATCAACTCATCTTTTTTAGTTACTTTTTCTTCGGAAGTCAATCCTGATTTTTCGATTTCGGCAACTTCTGTCCCAACATCCGGCATCACGAAAAAGTGCGGGTCTTCTCCGGAAGTGGTAATCAGTTCGATACCTTTTTCAGTTAGCTCTACCTGGTTGTTTTTTTCGTCGATTACAAAATAAAGTTCCGTATCCACTTTCGGCATTTCTTTATTCTGATCCTGCATGTAATAGTTTTCGGTTTTGTTGAGCACTGTTTTAATGCCTTGCTCACTCAAAAACTTAATTAGTGCCTTACTTTTCGGCAAACCACGATGTGCGCGTAATAAAGCCAAACCACCTTCTTCCACACCAGTTTTACCTTCGGTAATCTGCTTTTTGGCTTCATTTAATTTTGTGTTTACTAAGCTTTTCTGTGCGTTAACCAAACGTTCAATACGTGGTTTTAAATCGTAAAACTCGTGCTCATCGCCGCGCGGAACCGGGCCGGAAATAATCAGCGGTGTCCGCGCATCATCAATCAAAACCGAATCCACCTCATCCACCATCGCGTAATGCAGTTTGCGCTGCACCAATTCTTCCGGACTGCGTGTCATGTTGTCACGCAAGTAATCAAACCCAAATTCATTGTTTGTACCGAAGGTAATATCGGCTAAATAAGCATTTCTGCGTTCTTCCGAATTTGGTTCGTGCCGGTCGATACAATCCACTGATAAGCCGTGAAACTCGTACAACGGTCCCATCCATTCGCTATCCCTGCGCGCCAGGTAATCATTCACGGTAACAATGTGTACACCTTGCCCGGCCAGCGCATTTAAATAAGCAGGAAGCGTGGCAACCAGCGTTTTACCTTCACCGGTTGCCATTTCGGCAATTTTACCTTCATGCAAAACCACGCCGCCAATCAGCTGCACATCATAATGCACCATGTTCCAGGTAACTTCGTTTCCGGCAGCAATCCAGGTGTTATGGTGGATGGCTTTATCGCCCGAAATCACCACATTTTTTTTGTAAGCAGCCAGTTCGCGGTCGAAATCTGTAGCGGTAACTTCCAGCGTTTTATTGCCAGCCAAACGTTTTGCAGTTTCTTTTACCACGGCAAAAGCTTCCGGCAAAATCCCCATCAAAATGGTTTCCAACTCTTTGTTGCGGTCTTTTTCCAGCTTATCGATTTCCGTGTAAAGCTCCACTTTGCGGTTCACTTCTATCGATAGATCGTTTTCTGCTTCTTCTTTTGCGGCTTTGATTTGCGCATCAATTTTTTCCAACCCACTGCTGATCCTCGCTTTAAAATCAATGGTTTTTGCACGCAGCTCATCATTACTGATCTGATCCAGCTTGTCAAATTCTGCCTTTATTTTTTCTACTAAAGGCTGTACACCTTTAACATCTCTTTCCGATTTGTTTCCGAAAAGTTTACTGATAAATCCCAACATGTTGTAATCTCTAAGATAAAAAACTCCATTTGCAACAATTACGCCAGCGGTAACCGAAGCCATAATGGCAGGTAAAATTACGGATTTTGATTGAAAACTGGATGCTTTGGCTTTACAGCTATGCAGAAATTTTTGATGCTTCTTTTATCCCTATATTTTTGCTGTTTTCTATAGTGAAAGATACCCTTGGGATAAGAATACTATCCCTTAAAACAGATTTAGATATGGATGTAAAGTTTAGGCGTTTATGCCCGCCCAATATTAGTTAGCATTAAAGTCAGCGTTCGCCCTTTTCTTTTTCATACTCTGTTAAAATATCTTTCAAAATTTTAACGGCTTCTAACTTTTTGATAGTTGATTTTTCTGACTTGTCAAAAATTGTCATTAGCAGTACGTCTATTCCGCTTTCTTTCACTTTCAAATGATAATACATCACTCTGAAGCCGCCACTTTTCCCTTTTCCCTTGCTTTTATCTGCTAATCTTACTTTAAAAATGTTGTTTCCATAATGCTCACCCAAATAAGGGTTTTCAATCAGTGCTTCAATCAATACATCAACAGATTGTTTAAGGGTTGTGTATTTTTTTGCCAAAGGTTTCACTTCTCGTTTAAAATCATGAGAAGCAATAACGGTATTAGTCATTCCAAAGTTCAGCTATCGGAATACCTTTTAATTTTCCATCTTGTATTAAAAGGGCTTCTTTGTAAGATGATTTTAACAATTCAAGTTCACGAACGGTCAAATCTTCATCAATATCAACAGCTATCTCTCCACCAATATTTTTGACTATTGCTGATATTTCTGATATAACATCTGCATTATTGTTAGGTATATGGATAGTTAAAGTTGTCATAATTCAATTATAGACGGTTCACACAAATATATAGAATTTACGAATTGTTTTATTTACAAGTAACGAATACTTTGTTACCTGTAAATAAAACATCTACCTTATTTCTTAAAATAATGTTGTCAGGCAAATTCTATCTTTACCGCATGAACATCCTGCTCCTTGGTTCCGGCGGAAGAGAAAGTGCTTTTGCCTGGAAGTTATCGCAAAGTCCGAAATGCGAACGGTTATTTATCGCGCCCGGCAATGCCGGAACCAGAATTTATGGACAAAATGTTGACTTAAACGTAAATGATTTTGAAGGAATCAAAAATTTAGTGCATAAAAACAGCATCGATCTGGTTTTGGTGGGGCCGGAAGAACCGCTGGTAAACGGTATCCACGATTTTTTTCTGGGAGATGAACTGCTGAAAAACATTCCCGTTATCGGTCCGCAAAAAGCCGCTGCACAGTTGGAAGGCAGCAAGGATTTTTCCAAAGAATTCATGTTTAAAAACAGCATTCCAACCGCTGCTTCCAAAACTTTTACACCCGAAACTTTGGATGAGGGTTTAGCTTATCTCGCTACACACGGCCTTCCAATCGTGTTAAAAGCCGATGGATTAGCTGCCGGAAAAGGCGTTTTAATTTGTACCAGCTGGGAAGAAGCGCAACACGAATTAACGGCCATGCTGCGCGATGCAAAATTTGGCGCAGCAAGTTCTAAAGTGGTGATCGAGCAGTTTTTGCAGGGGATCGAGCTTTCTGTTTTTGTACTGACCGACGGAAAAAACTACAAGATTTTGCCCGAAGCCAAAGATTACAAACGCATTGGCGAAGGCGATACCGGTTTAAATACGGGCGGCATGGGTTCGGTTTCGCCGGTGCCGTTTGCCAATGCTGCTTTTATGGCCAAAGTTGAGGAACGCATCGTGGTTCCGACTATGCAGGGTTTGCAAAAGGAAAACCTGCCATACAAAGGCTTTATTTTTATTGGTTTGATGAATTGCGGCGGCGATCCTTACGTAATCGAATACAATTGCCGTATGGGCGATCCGGAAACGGAATCGGTTTTGCCGCGGATTGAAAACGATTTGGTAGAAATTTTACAAGCGGTTGCCGAAGGAAAACTGGATCAAATCAACTTAAAAATCTCCGATAAAATTGCGGCAACGGTAGTTTGTGTTGCAGGTGGTTATCCGGGAGAATATCTGAAAAACAGAACGATTACCGGGATTGAAAATGTGCGCGGTTCCATGGTTTTCCAGGCTGGAACTGCAATCGAAAACGAAGAAATAAAAACTGCTGGCGGCCGGGTTTTAGCGGTAACGAGTTTGCAGGACACCCTATTCAACGCCTTGCAACAGGCAACGTTGGATGCTGCCCGGATTTATTTTGACGGGATGCAATTTAGAAAAGATATTGGGTTTGATTTGCTTTAGCCTCACCCTAAATCCCTCTCCAAAGGAGAGGGACTTGAAAACTTAGTGCAGTTAACTCCCTCTCCTATGGAGAGGGCTGGGGTGAGGCTACCTCAGCACCTGCGCCAATTTCTGCTCCAGTTCTTCGCCGCGTAAATTTTTGGCAATGATTTTTCCGGTAGGATCAATCAAAAAGTTTCCGGGGATAGAACTTATGCCATATAAAGCAGCTGCTTCATTGTTCCAGAATTTCAGGTCGGAAACATGGTTCCAGGTCAAGCCATCATCTTTAATCGCTTTTAACCATGCATCTTTCCCGTTCGGCCGGTCTAAAGAAACGCCCAGAACCGTAAAGTTTTTAGCTTTATATTGATTGTAAACCTTCACCACATTCGGATTTTCCTGCCTGCACGGGCCACACCATGAAGCCCAGAAATCAAGCAAAACATATTTCCCTTTAAAAGAAGATAAAGAAATAGGTTTTCCAGTCGGGTCATTTTGCGTAAAATCCGGTGCGATAGAACCGATAGAAGTAGCTATTAATTTTTCTAAAGCCGCTTTGTAATTCTTTCCGTTATCTGTATTTTGGATGGCTGGTGCTAAACTGCTAAACAAAGGCATTGTTTCATTATAGTCTGGCGACGGGCCGCCAAAAGAGCGCAAAGCATCTAAGCTCACAAACGAAGTTGGGTTTTGGAGGATAAACTTTTTAAGAATCGCTTTTTGCTCGGTTTGCAGCTCCTTGTACTTATCGGCAAATTTCGGCCGGTCTGCTTCCGAGGTCACCTGAAACTCGTTATTCAGCAAAATGGCTTTGTTTAACACAGGTTTTACTGCTGTAGCCAAATCCGCATTATCATTATTTAATTTTGAACCTGTAATTATCGATTTACTGACAGAATCGATACCGGTTATCTGCATCACACCATTCTCTAAATATAAATGCAAAATATCAGGTGCGCCATCAATACCAGATTCCAATTTAAGAAGGCCAGCCCCTGAATGATCTAACAATAATAAAGCTTGCTCCGGCCCTTTCACCGTTCCTTTAAATTCAAAAGCACCAGCCAACAATGCTACAGAATCAACAGAATCATGTCCGTCTATTCTACGCAGTAAAAACGCTTTTGCAGGTATGTTTAGGTTGCCTATTTTCCCTTTTATATCATAATTTCCTGCCTGGGCATTAGCCAGAAACGGCAAAGCTGCCAGCATAAAAAACAAAGTTTTCTTCATGTGATTATTTTTGTGTGATAAAAGAAGCATTTCAAATTGTCTGGCCAAAATTAACTAAATTAATTTTTGATAAGTACGCCACCACAAATCAGGCATTTCCCCGGAAACTGCCAACAAATAATCATCATAATGACAGGGGACCAAATGGAAACGTTCGTTTTTTGAACCTGCCGCCGGATACGGAATTTGCATCCACCAGCGGTCGGATTTTTTACTTTTCACAAAAACCAGTTCGTGCTCTTTGTGCTTTAAACTCGTTTTATAGATTAAATATTGTGATTTAGGGTGCAGCGGGAAATCTTTTTTGCGGTTGTAAAAACCGTCTATAAAATACCACACCATTTGCGCCAGCAACATTGCGGTTTGTCCGTTACTGTCATAAGCCGGGTTAAATTCGTAAAAACCGATGGAACTTAATTTATCGTTAAAACCTGCATAACGGCAAATCTGGCAGGCATCTTCACCATAAAAACCATTTGGAACCGCGTTGAAATTTGCTTGTGCATCCGAAGAACGGATCGCGCCAACATCAAAACTAATCATGCTGGCATTACGGATAATCGGTTCGGTAAGTTGTATTTTTCCGGTCAGGTTGCCTAAACGGTGCGCATCAAAAAATAGCTTGTCCATCATCTGTAAACGCTCCTGGTTTACCAAATAAGTTTGGTAGCCCAAGTTGCTGAAGTTGAACAACATATCCGGCTCGTGCATTAAAATTTTGTTAAGATAAGCAGCAGCAGTTGTTTCGATGCCTTCGGATTCCTGGTCGTCTTCCATGTCCAGTTTTGCATCTATAATCACCAGATCAACCTTTTGCTCCAACGCTTCATAGGCCAAATACTGCGCGTAAGTTAAATCCTGACTGCCGCCAATAATAACTGGCAAAATATCCATTTTAATCAGTTCTGCAACTACTGTTTTTAAGGCGATATAAGTATCGGTTACCGTTTCGCCGCGGCGGATATTGCCCAGATCCGCAATGTTGGTTTTGTATCCGCCTTCGTACAATTGGTATAATTTTTCGCGGATGTAATCTGGCCCTAAAGCGCAACCAACATTGCCGTCTGCATTTCGGTCTTCCTGCACACCAATTAAAACAAGATCAGGTTTTTGGGTTTTTAAATCAGGAAAATGATCGGTAAAAACAGTAATACAAGTACCCAATCGGCCATTGTTAAAACCGTTTTCGGGCAGCAAACGAGCGGCATCAACAGGCGTAAAAAAATCAATCAAAGACATTTAAGCAGCTTAAATTACGCGACAAATATCTGTTATTTCCAAGGAACAACAGATATTTATAGGGATAAAAGAAGCATGGGCCCACAGATGATAAAAAAATGGCAACAATGAATTGCACTTGATCAAACATTTTAGTTCGTCGTCAAACTATTAATTTTCAACTTTGTTGGGTGAAAAAAATATCAACATTAAAAATTGTCGTCATTATAATGTTCCTGCTAACACAAGCATCTCAGGCGCAAACTATTGCCAAAGATACTTCCAATACCCAATATGTAAACCTGACTATTGATATTCCTCAGCTTTCCCGGCAACGCACCGTGCAAATTTATCTGCCAAAAGATTATCAAAGTTCTTCTAAAAAGTACCCGGTTATTTACATGCAGGACGGGCAGAATTTGTACAATAAAATGGAAAGCAAGCCAAATTGCTGGTACGTCGATTCGCTTTTGGCAACACTTCCGGCAGATAAGCAAGCTATTATCGTTGGCGTCAACCATGGGGAAAAATATAGGCTGACTGAATATAACCCTTACGACAGCCGGTTTGGTAAAGGCGAAGGAGTTGCTTACACAGAATTTATAGTGAAAACACTGAAACCTTTTATAGATAAACATTACCGCACCAAGCCAGATGCCAAACACACCGCTATTGTTGGGAGTTCTATGGGCGGATTGATTTCTATGTATGCTGCTGTAAAGTATACCGATATTTTTGGTACTGCTGGTGTATTTTCGCCTTCGTTTTGGATTGCGCCTCAAATTTATACCGATGCTTTAAATCAAAAAATTTCAGCTAAATCGAAGTTTTTTTTAGCCTGCGGCGATGCAGAAGGAAATGAAGTGGCGTACGTAAATAAAATGGATTCTGTTTTGCGCAGTAAAGGTTTCGGCTTAAGTAATGTTCCGAATGTTTTAGTCCTTAAAAACGCAAATCATAACGAGCAGCAATGGCGTGCAGAATTTCCGATATTTTACGAATGGTTTATAAGCAAGCTTTAGGTTTACCGTTTGATATTTTAGGGTTTAACAAGATTTTTTATCCGATAAAAACAGTATTCCAAACTTTGAAATTGCAAAAAGGACTTATTATTTTATCGCCACGGATTTCGTTTTAAAAACAATATCGTTATTCTCAAAAGCACTGTAAGTAATTTTGACGAAACCGCTTTTTGCCGGGTCTTTTACAATCGCTTTTAAATTGTCGTCCCATAATTATAGTGAAACCTTAATTTTACCAACAATTTCTTTTCCTCGTTAATCAACCTCAAATGCCTAAGTTTGCCAATCATTTTTTAAAAGCAAGCAATGGTTTTAGTTACTGGCGCAACCGGTTTTTTAGGTTCCGAACTTTGCCGGCAACTAATTTTAGCCGGTAAAAACAGTATCCGTTGTACCAAGCGTACAACTTCGGCAGTTCCGGAAATGCTCCTTCCTTTTCAACATCAAATTATTTGGGTCGAAGCTGATTTATTGGAAATTGATGCGTTAAACGAAGCATTAACAGGTGTTACCCAAGTTTATCATTGCGCAGCGTTGGTTTCTTTTGATCCTTCACTCAAAAAAAAACTGATCCAAAACAATGTGGAAGGCACAGCCAATCTGGTTAATTTATGTGTTGAAAAAGGAATACGATTGTTACATGTAAGTTCCATTGCTGCCATTGGCGAAGGAAAACCAAACGAATTGATCAACGAAAACCATCATCTGGAGGAAACACCAAAAGACAATGCTTACGCGATGTCTAAATATGAAAGCGAGATGGAAGTTTGGCGCGGCACGGCCGAAGGTTTGGATGCGGTTATTGTAAATCCGTCTTTGATTATCGGAAAAAATGCTGGTAAAGAAGGAACCGGACAAATTTTTGAAACGGTTAGAAAAGGGTTAAAATTTTACACTTCCGGCAGTTGCGGTTTGGTTGATGTAGAAGATGTTGCTAAAACCATGGTTTTGTTAATGGAAAGCAACATCAGCAATGAACGTTTTATTATCAATGCTGAGAACAGGACTTATAAAAACCTTTTTGAAGAAATTGCGGATTGTTTTAACGTGAGGCCGCCTTCGGCAGAAGCCAAACCCTGGATGTTAGAATTAGCCTGGCGCGCATCAACTTTAGGTACTCTTTTTACCGGTAAAAAAATTGGGGTCGATAAAATTTCGGCACAAGCTGCCAGCCGAATCCAGAATTACAATAATAGCAAGGTAAAAGAAGCAATTGGGTTTACATTTAAACCGGTGAAGGAATCGATCAAAGAGATTTGTGCATTGTTGAAAAATGCTTAACCAGAACAAGGCTTCCACTTTTAAGTTTATTTTTGTGCATGACGATTGACGAACGCATCGAAAACTCGGTAACGCGGGTTTTTAAAACAGTATTCCCAAACACAACCAACCACTACGAAACGCTTTTTGGCGGCACAGCCATGATGATGATGGACGAAGTTGCTTTTATAACGGCTACCCGTTTTAGCCGCAAACGTTTGGTTACCGTTTCTTCGGATAAGATCAATTTTACGGTGCCAATTCCGGCCGGAACAATTATGGAACTAGTCGGCCGTGTAATTTATATTGGCCGGACCAGCATGAAAGTAATGGTGGAGATTTTTGTGGAACAGATGTACGAAGAAGTGCGTTACCGAGCCATTCACGGCGAGTTTACTTTTGTTGCCGTAGATGAAAACAAAAAGCCAACACCAATTTTAGGTTGATAAAAGAAGCATCTTAGTTCATTGCTGATAGTTCATAGTTCCAAACATACGCCGATTGCTGCAAGCTGATTGCCGAAACCTCAAACCTCCTACCTTATGTCCCAGTATTTCATCATTGATTTCGACAGTACGTTTACACAAGTTGAAGCGTTGGACGAACTCGCCCGAATCTCACTAAAAGATGATCCGCAAAGGGAAGAAGTTTATAAACAAATTGAAGATTTAACCAACGCAGCAATGGAAGGCCGCTTATCTTTTTCAGAAAGTCTGGCTGGCCGCGTTAAATTGTTGCAGGCAAACCGAAGCCATTTAGATTTATTGGTGAAGCATTTGCGCAAAAAAGTTTCTACTTCTTTTTCGCGCAACGGCAACTTTTTTAAAGAGCACCGCGACGAAGTTTTGATTGTTTCCGGCGGGTTTAAAGAATTTATTACGCCTGTTGTTACCAAATATCACATTAAAACCGAAAATATTTATGCCAATACTTTTGTGTTTGATGAAAAGGGAAATATTATCGGTTACGATCAAAACAACCCACTTTCGCAGGAAGGCGGCAAAGTAAAGCTGCTGCGCGAACTGGATTTGCAAGGCGAATTATTTGGTATCGGCGACGGGCATTCGGATTTTCAATTAAAAGAATTTGGGCTGATCAAAAAGTTTTTCGCTTTTACGGAGAACATCGAACGCAAAACCATTATCGAAAAAGCAGATTATGTTACGCCCAGTTTTGATGAGTTTTTATACGTCAACAAGTTTGCGCGCGCTATTTCTTATCCTAAAAACCGCATTAAATGTTTGGTTGTGGGCGATGTGGCAGACGAAGCGGTAATCCAACTGGCAAAAGAAGGTTACAATATCCGCATCCGCCCAAAAATTGAAAGTAAGTATTTACAGGAAGCCGGAATTTTATTTTGTGATGAAGCTACACAGCCAACAGAACAGCATTTAGAAAAAGCCGGACGTTTAAAAGTGATCGGTTGTTTTGGAAAAGCCAACCGTAAAACAGCAGAATTTGCCTGCGTAAAAGGCATTATCATTTTTGATGATGTTAAAAACAATCCGCGCAACACTGATTTTATTCCAAAACGCGTAATGGATTTTATGAACGAAGGAAAAACACATACCAGTGCCAACTTTCCGGATTTGCAGCCGCCGCGTGTAAACAATGCCCATCGCTTAATCCACATCCACAAAAATGTACCGGGAATTCTGGCAAAAATTAATGATGTTTTTGCCCGTCATGATATTAATATTGTCGGCGAATTTTTAGTGACTAACGCACAAATCGGTTATGTAATTACAGATGTTAATGCCGGTTACGGCCAGCAGGTTTTAACAGAACTGAAGCAGATTGAACATACCATTCGGTTCAGGCTGTTGTATTAGTGATTTTGCTAAGTCTTTTCAGCATTAAATAGAAAAAGAAGCATGGTTAAAACGCATGCTTCTTTTATCGGCCTAAAATAAATACTGCATTTTAATTTAAGGCTGCTGTTGCTTTTGGCAATTCTTTGCGCGGCATTAATTGTTCGCGCTGTGCGGTGTTATACACAAACGAAGCCACAATGGTAGCCGCTTGTTTCAAATCATCTTCTACTAAACGGTCGTAAGTATCCTGGTTGCTGTGGTGTGTCCGGGTCATGTAATCCATATTGTCCTGGATAAATTGAAAACCCGGAATCCCAACGGCATCAAAAGAAACATGATCTGTACTGCCGGTATTACGAATAGTTAGCGTAGTTGCGCCCAAATCTTTAAACGGCTCCAGCCAGGCTTTAAATATGGGTGCAATGGTTTCGTTTCCTTGTAAATAAACGCCGCGGATTTTGCCAGTGCCGTTATCCAAATTATAATAGGCAGATAATTTTTCCTGTTCCGGTCTCAACTGCATCGTTTTTGAATCGCCAAAATGGTTCAGCACATAATATTTTGAACCAAACAAACCTTGCTCTTCCGAACTCCATAAAGCAATGCGGATAGTGCGTTTTGGTTTAAAGTTGAGGGTTTTTAAAATGCGCATCGCTTCGATCATCACGGCACTGCCTGCTGCATTATCTGTAGAACCAGTTGCGCCATGCCAGGAATCAAAATGCCCGCCGATCATTACCACCTGGTCTTTCAGTTTTTTATCCGTTCCGGGGATTTCTGCAATTACATTATAACCTTGCAGGTCATCTGTCAAAAATTTGGTTTTGATGTCAGCTTCCATTTCTACTTTTTGTCCGGCTTTTAATAAGCGCACAATCCGCAAATAATCTTCGCCGCTGGTTTCCAGTTCAGGTGCAACCGCTTTTGCCGTATCCGCATAAGAAGCGCCGTTTGTGGTAAAAACGGTGCCGTCCGTGCCACGTGCCTGACTTAAAATCAAACCCACATTTTCATCCTTTAAAAAAGTACTTAGTTTAGTACGGAAAGCACGCAGCCGCATCGCAGCCGCAAATTGCGGATTGCCAGCAGGGCCACCTCTTCGGTTTCCTCCGGCAGCTTGTGCGGTTGCTTTGGCCATTTCATCTAAATCTGCATCTGTCCGCCTGCTAAAATCAGGGTTTGTGCCTGCGGCTAAAGGTGTATTGGTGTCATAAATGACTATTTTACCGCTTAATTTTCCTTTGTATTGATCGAGATTGGTAGTTGTATCCGCTTTTATCAAAACCACTTCACTTTTAATTGGCCCGTTTGTGCCCGGCGTCCAAGCTTTCGGGATAGCAATAATTGCGTGGTAATATGGAACCGTGATGGCTGCGTAATTCTTTTCTATATCCCAGCCTTTGCCAAATTTGCCCCAGGGTTCTAACTTTACGTTGGTTAAACCATAGCTTTTTAACTCTTTAACCGCCCAATTTTGTGCGTTTTTTAACCCGGTTGAATTAGACAAACGCGGGCCGCTAACATCAGTTAAGTAAAACGCCGTTTGCATTACTTTAGAATGGTTCATGCCTTCGTCCTTTATTTTTTGGGTGATGGCAGCATCAGGTGAGTCCTGGGCAAGCAAGGTTCCGCAGAAACTTAAAAGCAGCGTAACGGAAAGAAGTAGATTTTTTTTCATGATATTGATCTTTTTATTAACCTAAATAAAGCTATTCTATCAAATTTATAAATTATTTAACTGCGTTTAACAATTTTGTTACAGCCTGCTAAATATTTTAAGTTTTAATTTGGGTTTGAAGACCAAAAATTTACCAGTAAAAACAGCAATGCTTCTTTTAACAGGTAAAAATTAAGTTAACGGAAAATAAAAACGATGAGAAAAAATATACTAAGCACAATTTTAATCGCTTCTGTCCATATTTGTGCATTTGCGCAAACCACGATTAAACCTGATTTGCAGATCAGTAAAATGGTGGATGAAGTTTCGGCCAAAAACATTGAAGCAACAGTCCGCAAATTAGTCAGCTTTAAAACGCGCCACACGTTAAGTGATACCACGAGCAAAACAACCGGTATCGGCGCAGCCAGAAACTGGATCAAGGCGGAAATGGAAAGATACGCCGCTGCTTCCAACGGAAGGCTAAAAGTAGAATTTGATACGTTTACCCAACCCGCCGGCGGACGGATTGATAAACCGACCGTTTTAAAAAACGTGCTGGCTATTTTAAAAGGGACCGACCCGAACGATACACGGATTTATATGGTTTCCGGTCATTACGATTCCCGCGTAAACGATATTATGAATGCCAATGCTGTTGAACCGGGTGCGGTGGACGATGCTTCGGGAACGGCTTTATCAATGGAACTTTGCCGCGTAATGTCCAAAAAAAGTTTCCCGGCAACCATCATTTTTATGGCTGTTGTGGGAGAAGAACAGGGTTTAAACGGATCTACAAATGTGGCCAAACGCGCCAAAGCTGAAAACTGGAACATTGATGCGATGCTGAACAACGATATTGTGGGCAATACGTACGGCATGGAAACCGGTTTGAAAGATAACCGCAGCATCCGTGTTTTCAGCGAAGGTGTTCCTTCCACAGCAATTGCTTCCAGAACGGATACTTTGGCTGCACGACGGGCCGGAATCGCCATAAATTCTTTGGTTGGAAATGGTGGCGAAAACGATAGTCCGTCGCGGCAATTGGCGCGTTACACCAAAGAAATCGGCGAACGTTATGTGAGCCAATTGGATGTAAAGTTGATTTATCGCCGAGATCGTTTTTTGCGCGGCGGCGACCAAACGCCTTTTTTACAGCAAGGTTTTACGGCAGTCCGTTTTACAGAAATGAATGAAGATTTTAACCGCCAGCACCAGGATATCCGTACCGAAAAAGGCGTGGATTACGGCGATCTGCCGGATTTTGCCGATTACGATTACACGCAAAAAATCGCAAGGATGAATTTGTCGGTTCTGGCCAACCTCGCTTTGGCACCCGCAGCACCGCAAAATGTGGGCGTCATCACCAGCGGTTTAACCAACAAAACGCAATTAAAATGGGAAGCGCCGAAAGCCGGGAAAAAACCAGCCGGTTATTATGTGTTGATGCGCGAAACCATCAGCCCATATTGGGAAAAGAAATTTTTTGTAACCGATACGCAAGCTGTTTTGGATTACTCGAAAGATAATTACTTTTTTGCCGTGCAATCTATAGATGAATTGGGACACGAGAGCTTGCCGGTTGTGCCGAAACCGGTGCGGTAGGATGAAAGTTTGGATGCTGTTTTTATCAACCTAAAAATATATAGAAGTTGTTTAAACTTTTATTTTTTTATGATACGTTGCATATCATATTGTTAAACAGAACACACCCCTAACCCATCTCGAGAGGGGAAGCACAGTTTGCTACCTTTCTACCTTTTACCTTTCTACCTTTTACCTTATTCATTTAGACAGGTCTGCGAGCGATTTCCCCTCTTGAGAGGGGTTAGGGGTGTGTCCTTCTTATGAATATAATAATTCATCGGTTAGCATAAAGCTAAAAGTTTAAACAATTGCATAGGATAAATATCGTCGGTTTCGTTTTCCTTCATACCGCTTTCCTTTTCAAAAAACAGTTTATCGCAGTGATGCTTTTTATGATCAAGTAGGTGCGTTCGTTCTTCAGCAACGATGGGAAAAATAAAATGGTGCAGAGGCTACTGCGCGGGCGTACCCTTGCTAAATAATACTTGCCTGTTATACTGCTTCGCCTTTATAGCAGTATAATTAATTGCCTGCTGTTTAACGTATTATCAGAAAAAGAAAGCAGATTATTTTTATATAAAACGTATTAAATAAACAATAATTAATTACTTTTGAAAAAACTCAACATATAGAACCCATGATTAAACGTTACCTTGTTTGGGCTTCCGCAGCCGTTATTTTATCGTTCACAGCCTGTATTAAGAACGACATCCCGGACCCTACGCCGCCTATTACTTCCGGCACAGCCAATTTTTCCACTTACATTGCCGTTGGTACTTCGATCACTGCCGGTGAGGCAGATGGCGGCTTATACAATGCCAGCATACAGGCAGCGTTTCCAAACCTGCTGGCAGGCCAGTTTGCCCTGGCCGGGGGCGGCAGCTTTACTTCCCCGCTTTTTCCGGCAAACCAGGCAGACGGTACCGGCTACCTTAAACTGACCGGCTTTAATCCGGATGGAACCCCTATTATTACGCAGGTACCGCCGCAGGCTATACGCGGGCAGGTAAACGGCGTTACCCTGTACACCAAATACACCGGCGACCTGAACAACTTCGGCATTCCCGGAATTAAAGTGGCCAACGTAGCCGACTTTACTTATGGTAATGTTAACGGTTTTTACGAAAGGCTGCTTCCTTTTAATTCACCTACCAATACGCAGTTGTATCAGAATTTTGTTACCACCAAAAAATCACGATATACTTTTTTTACTTTAGAGCTGGGCAGCAATGATGCTTTAGATTATGCCACTTCCGACGGGATGACGGCCTCACGGGCATTAACAGATCAAACTGTTTTTGATGCTAACTATAATAACTTTTTGGGTGGATTGACAAGTAATGCTGTTGTAGTAGGAGGCGTTGTGTCAACGGTCCCGGATGTTACCGTATTACCTTATTTTCATACCATTACCGTAGCTGCTTTAAATGCTGTGGCAGCGAAAAAAGGATTCCGTGGGATTTCTATCGTAATCGAAGCATTGAATGCCAACGGTATTTACAGTGGCATTTACAGTCCCAGAGCTGCAACTGATGCTGACTTAATTATGCTTACGTTTGACCCCAACCTAATTGGCGGGACTAACCCGGCAAACGGAGCCCGGAATTATGGTATAGATCCCTTAAACCCACTACCAAGTTCAGTTGTGTTGGATGCTGCTGAAGTAGCCAGGGTGCAGGCTGCCATAAACGGTTACAATACCAGTATCAGAAATATTGTTAGCAGAACTGGTCTTCCTATATTCGATGCTTATGCCTTGTTTAACCAGCTTAAAAATGGCGTAATGGAAAATGGGGTAACCATTAATACCAACTATATTACCGGTGGTGTGTTTTCTTTGGATGGCATCCATTTAACGCCGCGCGGCAATGCTGCCGTAACCAATGAATTTATCAATGTAATTAATGCCAAATATGGCTCTAACCTGCCGGCACTCGATATTTCAAAATACAAGGGCGTAGTTAATTAAAATCCCGGTAACGCATTTTAACAGCAATTTTAAGGTGTTTACAGGGGTGGTTCAGGCTTTTGCAGGTTAACTGTTATTTGGTTAACCTGCAATTTTACGGCATCATCCTTTTAGCGGTATTTTTCCGGGTTTGCTCATATTCAAATCCGCAGATAGTAGCAATTGCCTTGCTTGTATTTTTACGCCGGCTATGTTATTTTAAATTAGTTTTTGGGAGAGCAGGTACGGCAGGTTTACGATAACCGGGATGGATGCTGATTATCCGCCTTTCTTTCTGCACTTTATTTTTGTCTGTTGTCAATTGCCTGTGTAATTCAATCTTTTAAAAATTTGTTTAAACTTATTTTGGGATTAATAGACTGCCTGTTAAATTTTAAGAAGGACACACCCCTGGCCCCTCTCAAGAGGGGAAGCACAGCGGCTACCTGTATAACGATTAGATAATTTGGGGATTAATGGACTGCCTGTTAAATTTTAAGAAGGACACACCCCTGGCCCCTCTCAAGAGGGGAAGCACAGCGGCTACCTGTATAACGATTAGATAATTTGGGGATTAATGGACTGCCTGTTAAATTTTAAGAAGGACACACCCCTGGCCCCTCTCGAGAGGGGAAGCACAGTTTGCTACCTTTACAGCTTTTGCCTTTCTACCTTTTACCTTTCTACCTTTTACCTTATTCATTTGGACAGGTTTGCAAGCGATTTCCCCTCTCGAGAGGGGTTAGGGTGTGTCCTTCTCATGAATATATTAATCAATAGGTTAACACACAGCAGCTATAAGTTTAAACAACTGCACAGATAAAGCTTCTACGAAATTTGTATAAGAGCCTGTTTAAATTTTATCCAATATATTTTCTATGCTTCTTTTACCATATAAAAAATCATTAGCCCATTGTACTTTTTGTATTGAAACAGCCTCTAAAAACAGAATTTATAGGCATAAAAGAAGTACTATAAATCTTTATGATAGAAATTTAAACAGGCTCTAAATTTTATGAAAAGATTTTTACCCGCTCTCCTGTTGCTGCTGCTCGCCTTTTCCGGTGCTTATTGCCAGTTGCCGGATTCCTTGCAGATCAGGGTTGGCTCAATTGGTACGGTAGCAAAGCAGGGTTACCAGCCGTTGTGGCTGGTATCAAACCGCTGGGGCGCCATTACCGATCAGCAGTATGACGCTTCTACCTATGCCGGCTTTAGCGGTAGCTACCGGTTTGGAAAAAAGCAGCTTATTTCTTCTGGTTCGGTAGGAACCAAGCCTGCACCTTTTTACGTCCGTTACGGATTAAACGTAATTAACAATAACCATTTTCAGGATGTGGTTTTCCAGGAAGGCTATATCAAAGCTGGTTTTAAAAACCTAGAGATAAGATACGGCAGGTTTAAAGATATTCCGGGTGAAGTGGATCAAGAACTATCAAGTGGATCAATGGGCGTAAGCGGCAATGCGCTGCCGATCCCGCAATTGAGTATTGCCCTCACCAATTACGTAAACGTTCCTTTTACCAACGGCTGGCTGCAAATCAAGGCCGAACTAAGCCACGGCTGGCTGGGCAGAGACCGTTACCTCAACTCTTATTATCACGAGAAAAACCTGTACCTGCGGGCAGGAAAAAGAAAGCTCAAAATATTTGCCGGTGCGCAGCATTACGTGGAATGGGGCGGCCAGCGGGACGGCATCCAGCTTGACCGCTCGTTTAAAGGCTTTACCAATGTGCTTTTTGCCACCAACAATGCCGATGACGGTTCCGGTTTTAACCCCAACTCCAAAACTGCTTCTTACCGCGCTGGCGACGAGCGGGGACTGGTTGAACTTGGTTTTGATCTGGAATTGAACAAGGCGTTGCTGCATTTTTATCACCAAACACCTTTTGACGGCACCTGGGGCGTAAATATCAAAAATGTGGATAACCTTTCCGGATTAAGCATCACACCAAAAACAAAAAACGCGATTGTTAAAAAAGTACTGCTCGAATTTATCTATACCAAACAGGCGGAAAATTACGCACCTGCTTTGGCGCGCCAGGCTTATTATAATAACGGCTTTTATAAAACCGGCTGGGAATATGATAACCGGATTGTCGGCACACCACTGTTCATCAACCGCTATCGGGCACAATTCTATCCTTATTTTCAAAAGCGGGGCATAGCGCCATTTGATTGGAACGCGCCGAATTTGCCCGGCAATTCTAATATTGTTTATAACCAGATCGTGGGCGGTAATATCGGCCTGCTGCTCAGGTTCAGTAATAAGTTTTCCGGTAAAACGATGCTTACCTATACAAGTGGCCAGTACCAGAACAGCGGCCCTGCACTTGGTCAGTATTACACCATGCAGGAACTGTATTACAGTGTTTCCAAAAGTCTAAACATCTCGGCAGGGTTGGCAGTGGATGCAGGTAATTTTAGTAATAATGTCGGCGGGTTATTGGGTGTACACTGGCAATTTAAAAAGTAGCAGCATAAGTAAATGGTGAATAGTTAAAGGTTTAAGGTTAAAAAGGTAAACGGTAAGGTTAAAAACGAAGATGCACGTTTATTAATATAAATGTTGAAGTTGTCTAAACTCTTATTCAGATTTAACTGTAGCTTTTTTAACTATAGCTTTTGAACAGGAAAAACGAAAGGACACACCCCTAACCCCTCTCAAGAGGGGAAATCGCTCGCAGACCTGTCCAAATGAATAAGGTAAAAGGTAGAAAGGCAAAAGCTGTAAAGGTAGCAAACCATGCTTCTTCTTTGGAGAGGGGTTAGGGGTGTGCCCTGTCTCTAAATGCTGATAATCAAATTATTAACACATAATAAGTTTAAACAGCTTCTTTATAAGATCGGGATTGATTTTAAATTAACTGATTCATCTTGATACTTCTTTTATCAATAAAAAATCTTAGAAGCAGTATTTTGAATTATGGAATTAACCTAAAAATTTGTTCTAATTCTTTATCTGAAATCGAACCTTTTTCAGATTTATCATAAATAGTGGCAAGGTAAACTGTTGATGCGGTGATTTTTAAATAAGTAATGATTCTTGCACCGCCAGATTTTCCTTTTCCTTTGGAAGCAATAGCTAAACGAACTTTAAAGAAATTGTTTCCAAGTGCTTTACCTTGATTTGGTTTATCAATCAAACTTTCAACAAAACCAGCTAAATCTTTTTTCAATGAAGGATACTTTTTAACTAAACGTTTGGCTTGCTTATCAAAAACAGAAATGGACGTTACTTTATAACTCATCCAACAATTCTTTTACAGGCCGGGCTTTCATTTTGCCTTGTTCAATTAATTGTAATTCTGTTATGGCTTCTTTTAATTCCTTTAAAATCAGGTTTTTATCAGAATCAGCTTCTAACAATTCCAAATCCTGATACTGTTTTTTTAGCGTTTTCCATTCTTTAATCGGGATAAAAACGCCGGTAGCTTTGCCTTTGCTATTTTGTATAATCTGTAGTTTCATGCGCTAAATTTTTTGATCGGGATTGATTTCAAATTTAATCAAATAATACAAATGCTTCTTTTATCGCCAGGGAAACCGCTTTTAAAATAATTGTATGGTAAACTTTGGCTAAAGCCGTTTTTTACCCTTTTGCTACCGTCCCATAAATGGGACGGCAATGAACCTTTGGCTGTTTTAAACTGGCTCCGTCCTTAAATTCATTGCCCGTTGGGCTTCAGCCAACGGTAAATTGGCAGAAGCAGGCCAAGGCTTCAGCCAAAAAATATACGTAAATTTTTAAAAGCGATTTCCCTGCTTTTATCACCTAAAATTACCAAACCTGTTATTTAACCACTTCGCAAACGGTTTGAAAAAGGTTCATTTTACCGGAAAATAAAGAAATGGTTTCTGCACTGGCAAACTGAAATGAACGCAAATGTTCCAGTTCGTAGTTAATGCCAAGCAGTAAAGCTAAAATTACAGGTGCTAAAAGAAGTATAAAAGGATTAGTGTTGCTGATGAAGTTTTTCATGGTTGGTCGATTTGATGAACCAAAGAAAAAACTAATCTTCAACCTGCTAAATAGCTATTAGGCAGATACGTAATAAAACCCGGTGAATAGCATTTTTTCACCGACGAAAAAATTTACCGGAAGAAGAAATTATCAATTAATCTCCTTGTCCCAACGCTTTTTTGATCACCATTTCTGCCTGTTTTACTAAAATTTCTGCGGATTGTTTGTCTGGTTCTATCGGTTCCAATACTTCAAATTTCAATTTTAAAAAAGTTCCTAACGGGAAAGTGCCATATTGCACCATTTTCCAGGAGTTACGGATCACGATTGGAACCAGCAAAGCTTCCGGGCATTTTTTTAATAAAGCAGCTACGCCTCCTGCCTGAAAAGTTCGCACTACACCATCTTTTGATCTCGTTCCCTCCGGAAAAATTACGGCCGACCAATTATTCGTTTTCATCCGCGTACCCAATTTTGACATTTCGGTTATGGCCTGCCGCGGGTCTTTTCGATCAATATTAGCCCCGCCGCCATGTTTTAAGTTGTAGGAAATGGACGGAATGCCTTTGGTGAGTTCAATTTTAGAAATAAATTTAGCATGATATTTCCGTAGAAACCAAATTAAAGGCGCAATATCAAATAAGCTCTGGTGGTTGGCGATAAAAATAATCGGACGGCCAACCGGCATATCAAAATGATTGATAAAACTGACCGTGTTTCCCAATAAATAATAAGTAGAAACCAGGCAAAGGTTTAAACTATCAACCACAAATTTGTGCGCTTTATATCCGAAAAAACGAAAAGCAACCCATTGCAGCGGATGAAAAACCAGCAGGAAAAAAGTGAACGCGATGTAATGTAGCGGCGTTAAAATGTAGCTCAACAGTTTTTGCATGGTAAAAGAAGCATCAGCCTAAATATCCCCCAATAATAAAATATGCACTTTTAAAACTGCGGCAACCGTAATGGCATCGGTAATTTCGCCGCGGCAAACCATTTGGTAAACTTCTGCAAAAGGCAGTTTACGGATAGTTAGTTGCTCCGTTTCTTCCGGTTCTGCTTCAAATTGTTGCAGGTTTTGGGCGAGGTAGATGATTGCTTCTTCATCACAAACCGAATTAGAAAGATACATACGCTGGATTTCCGTCCATTTCCCGGCTTTTAAACCGGTTTCTTCCAGCAGTTCCCTTTTAGCAGAATCCAATGGTTCGCCTGCCAATGGTCCGCCGCCTTCCGGGATTTCCCAACTGTATTTGTTTAACGGGAAACGATATTGTCCAACCAAATAAGTGTTTCCTTCTTTATCTAACGGTAAAACACCAATTGCTTTATTTTTAAAATGGATTTTACCGTAAATCCCGGGGTTGCCGGAAGGGTTTAATACCTGAAATTCGGTTACATTGATCCAGGGGTTATCATAAATATTTTCTTCGGAATTGATTTTCCAGGGATTGATCTCGGGTTGCATGGTTGTAAAAGTAGTAAAATTAACAAACGGCGGTCAGGTTGCCGTAGCTTTTCGGTATTCGGGGACGTTGACCAATACAATGCCGATCAGGATAATAACGAGCGCAGCTAACTGTCCTTTAACCAAACTTTCATGTGCGAAAAACCAGCCTAAAAGCACGGCCACAACCGGGTTTACATAAGTGTGAGTGCTGA
Source organism: uncultured Sphingobacteriaceae bacterium (assembly GCA_964251965.1). GTDB lineage: Bacteria > Bacteroidota > Bacteroidia > Sphingobacteriales > Sphingobacteriaceae > Mucilaginibacter_A. Next base: position 37,432 of record CAXULQ010000008.1, read on the forward strand.
TCAAGGCCGGCGGGCGTTTGGTGATGAGCCAGACAAAAGACATGTAGGCGATCAGCGAACCAAAAACGATCAGAAACAACAGCCCCAGCCAGGATTGTACCGGGACTTTTACAAAGGAGAAACCGGAAAATTCACCGGTAAAAACAGCAACAACACCGCTTAATGCTGCTGCCGAAAGTAACTGGATACTGCTGTTCATCACAATCGAACTGCTGCTTTTGGTATTGTTGATAATGAGCGAACCTAAAACCCACCAAACCGCACTCACCAAAACAACCAACGTAGCAATAAGGCCGATAGTGGAATGGTTTACCTGCAAATGATTTGATCGGAGGAACAGGAAAATCCCGCCGAAGCCAACCAGCAATCCCGAAATGATGTATTTGTTGGCGAAATAGGTTTTCCAGTTTTTTCTATCCAGCAATAAAAACCACAGCGGTTCCGTAGCGATCAAGATTGCGGCCTGGCCTGATGAAATATATTGTTCTGCCCAGGCAATCATCCCGGTGCCGCCAACCAGCATCAAAACCCCGCTTGCCGCGTGCCGGTAAATGATTTTTATCGGTGGCAGTTTTTCGCCTTTTGCTTTGGAGTATGCCAGTAAAATTAAACCGGCTATCAAATAACGTAACCCAACCAAAATAAACGGCGGAAAACCTTTCAGCCCAAAAGCTACCGCCAGATAAGTAGAACCCCAGATGATATAGATGTTAAAAAAAGCAAACAGCAGCAGCAGGCGCTGCAATAAAGGATTGTTTTTCATGCGATGACCTTGATTTTCATCATGCCGGATAACCGTCATCATGAAAATTGTATGGTAAAAGAAGCATCCGGTTTATAAACCGAATGCTTCTTTTACCTGGCCTAAATAATCTAATTTTTCCCAGGTAAAAAGTTCTACTTCTACCTTGGTTTCTTCGCCGTTTGGGGTGAAGAAAGATTTTGTTACCGTTAGCGGTGCTTTGCCAAAATGTCCGTAAGCTGCAGTTTCAGCATAAATCGGGTTGCGCAGTTTAAAACGGGTTTCAATCGCATAAGGTGTCATATCAAAAATGGCAGAAACTTTTTCTGCAATTTCGCCATCATGTAAATTAACTTTTCCGGTTCCGTAAGTATTTACATAAATCCCCATTGGCTGCGCTACGCCGATTGCATAAGAAACCTGTACCAAAACTTCGGTACAAACACCGGCAGCAACCAAATTTTTTGCAATGTGGCGTGTGGCATAAGCCGCAGAACGGTCAACTTTAGAAGGGTCTTTTCCCGAAAAAGCACCGCCGCCGTGCGCACCTTTGCCGCCATAAGTATCTACAATAATTTTTCGTCCGGTTAAACCGGTATCGCCGTGTGGGCCGCCGATCACAAATTTGCCGGTTGGGTTGATGTGGTATTTAATCTCCTCGTTAAAAAAGTGGCTGTATTTGGGATACTTTGCTTTTACCCGCGGGATCAAAATGCTGATGATATCTTCGCGGATTTTATCCAGCATGGCTTTTTCTTCGTCAAAATCATCGTGCTGGGTAGAAATTACGATGGCATCAATCCGGACCGGCTGGTTATCGTCATCATATTCCAGCGTAACCTGCGATTTTGCATCCGGGCGCAAATACTTAATTTCCGAGTTTTCCCTGCGGACAGCTGCCAGTTCTATTAATAAAGCATGTGCAATATCCAAAGTAAGCGGCATATAATTTTCCGTTTCGATGGTGGCGTAACCAAACATCATCCCCTGGTCGCCGGCACCTTGCAACTGTTTATCTGCACGGTCAACACCCTGGTTAATATCCGGCGACTGTTCGTGAATGGCCGATAAAACACCGCAGGAATTACCATCAAACATGTACTCGCCTTTGGTATAACCGATTTTGTTGATGACATCGCGGGCAATTTTTTGCACGTCTAAGTAAGCTTTAGATTTTACTTCCCCGGCTAAAAAAACCTGTCCGGTAGTTACCAAAGTTTCGCAGGCTACTTTAGAATCAGGGTCAAAGGCCAGGAAATTGTCAATCAAGGCATCAGAAATCTGGTCTGCAACTTTATCAGGATGCCCTTCTGACACGGACTCTGATGTAAATAAATACGACATAGCTATTTTTTAAAAAATGTGAATGAAAATAAATAGCTGACCGGAAGGATTGCAATCGCAAAAAAAGGAGATATATTTTAGCAATTTTTTAATGTGGTTGCAATCAATTCAAATCAATCCACTTAATTGGCAGCAAAATTAAAATATTTTTATAAATGAGAAAATGCAATATCATTTGTTTTTGTAAATTTACATATACTGTTTTTATCGGTTAAAAAACCAAGTCATAATTTTTACGGTTTAGAAAATTTAATAGACTAAGTTGCGTTAACTAATTCGTCAGTTATAAAAGTTGTAGTAAATTTTCGAGACGAAATTTAAACTGGTAAAAACAGTACACCTATAATTGTTGTAGATACATTTATTAAATTGAGTAAGAAAAGCAAAAATATTTCCGGGGTAATTTATTCTACTGATCCTGATTTTGAGTATCAGCATGACAATGATTTAACAGAAAATACTGTACCTGTTCAACAGCAGCAACTTAAAATTTTTCTCGATCGTAAATCCGGCGGTAAATTAGTAACACGGGTTACCAATTTTAAAGGCAGCGAAGAAGATTTGGAAAAATTAGGCAAAAAATTAAAAACCAAATGCGGCGTTGGCGGGGCGGTTAAAGAAGGCGAGATATTGATCCAAGGGAATTTCCGGGATAAAATTTTAGAAATTTTGTTGAATGATAAGTATAAAGCAAAAATAGCAGGAGGATAAGCAATATTTTTACCTTGGCATAAAGGGTGTATTTTTTACACTTATTTACTTGCATAAATTAAATATTATCGTTTTAATTGTAAAAAAGTTCTTCTATAAAAAGACGTTATATCTGTATTAGCAGCTATTAATATGTTACATTTATTACAAAATATTGAAAGCAATGATTAGTCAACATTTTATTACGCACACAATTTTTAAAATTTGAAAAACAATAAATTTTTTATTGCATTTGTAAATCACCATTAATAAATTCTATATTTAGCAAACTAAAATCTAAAACTAAACAAACCCCAAAATGGCAACTACCCCACCAAAACCAACAACAACAGTAAACAAAGAAGGCTCTGGCTCTTCGAGCATTTTTGCATCCTTAGTAATCCCAATTGCATTTGTCGTAGCTATATTAATTTACATGTTTATTTTAGGCAACGAAAGTCATTACAAAGGTGGTGATGTAGAACACGGCGATCCGGTTGATTATTTTGGAACTGTACACAGAGGAGGACCAATTGTACCCGTGTTGATGACATTCCTGCTTTGTGTAATTATTTTTTCTATTGAAAGATTTGTAGTGATTGGTAAAGCAGCAGGTTCTGGTAGCGTAGATGTTTTCATTAAAAAAGTACAATCTTATTTAAACGCAGGTAACATTGAAGCTGCAAGTGCTGAGTGTGACAAACAAAAAGGTTCTGTAGCAAACGTGATTAAATCAGGCTTAAAAAAATACCGCGAAATGGAACTGGAAACAAACATGGATGTTGATCAAAAATGTCTGGCTATACAGAAAGATATTGAAGAAGCAACTTCTTTAGAAATGCCGATGTTGGAGCAAAACTTAACCATTATCGCAACTTTGGTATCTATTGGTACTTTAACTGGTTTGTTAGGTACAGTAACTGGTATGATCAGGGCGTTCGCTGCATTGGCAACATCAGGTGCACCTAACCAGGCTGCATTAGCAACTGGTATTTCAGAAGCTTTGATCAACACAGCATTAGGTATCTTTACATCAACCTTAGCCGTTATTGCCTACAACTTCTTTACATCTAAAATTGATACTTTAACCTATGCAATTGATGAAACAGGTTTTAGTATTGTTCAAACTTATGCTGCTTCTCATAAAAATTCATAATTCTGAGATTATTGTATAATTGTTTGGCTTTCAATATTTTTAACAACTAACCAAAATAAAGCAGATATGCCAAGAGCTCATATAAAAAGAAAAAGCACAGCAATCGATATGACGGCAATGTGTGACATGGCTTTTCTTTTGCTTACTTTTTTTATTCTTACTTCTAAATTCAAGACTGAAGACCTTGTGCCGGTAGATATTCCTGGATCGTCAGTTACCATTAAAGTTCCTGATGATGTGGCAACTTTGACTATCGGACAAGGAAAGGTTTTTTTAGGTATGGAAGGAGAATCAATCCGCAGGCAAACTTTAGAAAGTATTGGTCAAAAGTACAATGTTACTTTTACGCCTGCAGAAAAAGCGGTTTTTGAAACTTTACCTTCGTTTGGTGTCCCTATTGCCAGTATGAAACAGTTTTTGAACATGACTCCTGATCAACGTAAAGAACTTAAACAGCCAGGAATTCCTACAGATTCTGTAAGTAACGAATTGTTTAACTGGGTACGCGAAGCACGGGTTTCCGCAAAAATGCTTGTTAACAAAGAATTAAGGATAAGTATTAAAGGAGATAGCAAAGAAGAATACCCTACTATCAAAAAAATAATTGCAATACTGCAAAAGCAAAAAGTAAACAAATTCAGTCTCATAACTTCAATGCGGGCTGCTAACTAATTTAAATTAAATAAAAAAATGGCAGAATTAGATACCTCCGGGGGTGGCAAGAAAGGCGGAGGAAAAGTAAGAAGTAAAAAAGCATCCACCCGTGTAGATTTAACCGCCATGGTAGATTTGGCTTTCTTATTAATTACGTTCTTTATGCTTACTACAACCTTAGCTAAACCACAAGCGATGGATCTAGGTATGCCAGATAAGGATGATATTAAAAAGGATCAGCTACCAGTTCCGGCTTCACGTACAATGTCGATATTGTTAGGCAGTAAAGACAAGTTGGAGTATTTTGTAGGTGAACCGGGAAAAGTTGCACCTACAATTACCAACTATGGAAAAAACGGGATCAGAAAGGCTTTACTTGACAACTATCAAAAGATTAAGCAACAATCTGGAGGAAAAGAAATGATTGTTTTGATCAAGCCGTCGGACAAATCTGACTATCGTAATTTGGTTGATATTTTAGACGAACTTAAAATAACAAACATTCAGATCTATGCTATTGTAGATATTGTAGGCAATGAAATTGAATCTTTAAAACGTGATGGTTTGTATTAAGTTTATGGCAATAAAAACAGTATTTAAATCGTTAATTCAAATTAACTAAACAACCATGGCAAAATTAGATATTTTAGATCCACAATGGATCGAGGTTGTTTTTAGTGGACGTAACAAGGCTTACGGAGCTTATGTGCTTCGGAAAGAAAATGCAAAAACTTCAATTCGGGCTTTGGTAATAGCCAGCGTATTGTTCGTTTTAGCTATTTCTGCGCCAACCATTATTAACATGATTAAAGGTTTCATTCCCAAAGCGGATGAAAAAGTTAAAATTAATGAGGTAGTGTTAAAACCACCTCCGCCAGTGGATATGACGAAACCGCCGCCGCCACCGCCGCAGGTAGAACCACCGAAACCTAAAGTTGATCAGGTGCGTTTTCCGCCTCCGGTTGTTAAACCAGATAACGAGGTACAGGAAAAAGACCCACCAACGGTTAAGGAGTTGGAAGTAAAGGATCCAGGCCAAAAAGATCAAAAGGGTGATCCTAATCAAGACATTCGTATTGACGAGGCAGTTGGTAAGGCTGATATTACGCAAAAAGTAGTTGAAGAAAGTAATGATCCGGTAAGTTTTGCAGCAGTAGAAAAACTGCCAAAGTTTCCTGGAGGCGATGATGCATTCACAAAATACCTTGGAAAGATGATTCGTTATCCTGCAGTGGCAAAAGAAAACAACACTCAGGGTCGTGTTATTGTATCTTTTGTAGTTGAAAGAGATGGTAAGTTAACAGATATAAAAGTGTTACGTGATATTGGAGGTGGTTGCGGCGAAGAAGCCATTCGTGTTCTATCTAAATCACCAGCCTGGTCTCCAGGTATTCAAAATGGTAAACCAGTTCGTGTTGCTTACACTATGCCAATCAATTTCACACTTGCTGGCGATCAGTAGTTTATGTAATGATAAATATGTTTGATTTTAAGCAGAAACCGCTCAAAGAGCGGTTTCTGCTTATTTTAGGGCTGGTTATATTCATTTGTTTTTTTGGGTTAGGACTAATGATTATGTTCTGGAATAAGCTTCCCTTAAATATGTCGTCTACCCGAAGGTATTTATTTGGATCTGTAACCATACTTTATTCAATTCTCCGTTTTTCCCGATTGTTAAAAAAAGATGAGGTTTAAAAAAATAAGCTTTCTTAATAGTCTGATATTATTACTGTTTACAATTACAGCATGTAATCAAAGTAACACAGGCAATACTTCGGACACATTTGTCTCAGGAAATTATCAATTTGTATTTGACGAGTCACTTTCTCCGCTTTTGGATCAGGAATTATATGTATTCAAATCCAGCTTTCCTGGTGCAAAACCTGATGTTATTTATCGGCCGGAAAATAAGATTTTAGATTTAATATTAAACGATAAAGCGCGGTTTGCAGTGATGGGACGAACACTTTATCCTGAAGAAGCGAAAGTATTATATAATAGAAATTTGCCTCCAAAAATTGGTAAGATAGCTATCGACGCGATAACGTTAATTGTTGCTAAAGATGCTACAGATACATCAATGTTGTTATCAGACGTAAAAGGATTATTTAGTGGAAATACAAAAAGTGATAAAATTCTTGTTTTTGATAGTCCAAATTCAAGTGTTATCAATTATTTAAAAACTTTTACAGGTGTAGAAAAAACAGAACAAAAAAATATATTTGCCCTTAAAAACAGTAAGGAGGTGATTAAATATGTTGCTACACATCAAAATGCTATCGGTTTCGTTAGTTACAGTTGGCTAACAGAACCTGATGCAGACTATTCAGCAGCAACTAAAAGTATTAAAATAGTAGGTATTAAAGATGATAAAGCTAAAGACGCAGATAAAGCGTATATTAAACCGACACAATCAAGCATTGCGTTAAACCAATATCCTTTAACAAGGTCTGTTTATGTGATAGATTGTACAGGTAAAGTAGGTTTAGGAACAGGATTTGCTTCTTTTTTACAAAGTGAAAGGGGACAAAAAATAATTCTGAGATCAGGTTTGCTACCAGATTCCCTGCCTACAAGAGAAATTAATATTAAAAAAGAATTATAAATTAACAATAGAATTTTAACTATGAAAATGATCAATAAAGCAGTAATGACCATTTCCGGTTTAGCTATATTAAGTTCTTCTGCTTTTGCACAAAGCTTGGCCGATGCCAAAAAAGCATTGGACGCAGAACAATACCAGAAGGCTGAATCAATGCTGAAAAACTTAACGCAAACACAAGCGACAAAAGATGAAAATTATTTTTATCTGGGCTGGTTATATTTAAAAACAGAATATTCTGATTCTGCAAGAGCCACTTTTACCAAAGGTATTAGTGTAAATCCAAAATCTGCTTTAAATTATGCTGGTTTGGGAGCTGTAGATCGGATAGATAAAAATACAGCTTCTGCAAAATCAAACTTTGATAAAGCAATTGCCTCTACCGATAAAAAAGATACTGAACCTTATGTTTATATAGGTAAAGCTTACTTATTAGCACCAAACCCGGATGCAAATTCTGCTATTCAGATTTTACAAAGAGGAATTGCTGCTAATTCAAAAGACAAAAATCCTGAGTTGTACGCTGCTTTGGGTGATGCTTACCGTACTCAATTGAAAAATACAGAAGCTTATGATAATTACACTCAGGCATTAAGTGTTAATCCGAAAATGGTAAGTGCTGTAGTTGCAACTGGCGTAATTTGGAAGCAAGCTAACAATTACGAAGATTCTGAAAAAGAATATCGTAGAGCATTGGCCATCGACCCTAATTATGGCCCTGCTTATCGCGAGTTAGCAGAAACTTATTTAAGATGGGGTAAAAACAGTACGTTGGCAGTGTCCACTCAAAAATATTCTCAAGCTGTTGATTTCTATAAGAAGTATTTAGACTTAACCGACAGGTCTATAGATTCTCGAATGAATTATGCCCGTTTCTTAGTCTATGCACAGGATTATAAAGGCTTAGAACAGGAAACTAATGAAATAGCAAAATTAGCTCCTAAAAACAACTTATTGGTTTATCGTTATTTGGGATATGCCGCTTATGAAAATAAAAATTATCCTGCTGGACTGGATGCTTTAAATAAATTTATTACTCAGGCAGATCCAAAAAGGGTTATCCCAATGGATTATTTGTATTTGGGCCGTTTGCAAATTGCATCGGGACAAGATTCTACAGGTATCAATTCAATTAGAAAAGCAATTAGTCTTGATACCACTCAAGTTGAAGGTTATGGTGATGTAGCTAAATCTTTATATACCCAAAAAAAGTATGTTGAAGCTGGTGATGCTTATAAAGCTTTTGTCACAAAATCCCGTCAGGCTACTTTAAATGATTATTTACGAGAAGGCATAAGTTATTACAACGCTTTCAAAGCACAATATTATAGTACTGCTACCCCAAAACCGGTGGCTGATACGTCTTTACTTGTGAAAGCTGATTCGGCGTTTAGTTATATCCAACACCATGCTGCTGCTCCCCAAGCTTCAGTAGCATTATATCAAGCCAGAGCTAACGATCTTAAAGAACCAAGCCGTAATACGTCGATGGGTTATGCTAAGCCTTATTATGAGCAATATATTCAATTGATAACTGCAAAAAGCCCTGTTGCTGATGCTGACAAGATATTTCTTGGCGAAGCTTACGCTTACTTAGGCACTTATTATGAATATAAAGAAAAAGATGCTACAAAAGCCGCAGAGAATTTTAGTAAAGCTTTAGAGAATGATCCGACTAACAGGCAGGCGAAAGCTTATACAGACCGTAGTAAAGGGAAAAGTAAGTAAAATGCAATTTGTATAGTTTAAAGGGCCTCTTTTAAGAGGCCTTTTTTATATTTGATGAATTTTGTAATTAAATTTTAATTAAATATGGAAACACAAAGCTTACCGATAAATTACCTTCCGATCATATTTCAAATGGTTGTGGCTCTCGGATTTGTATTCACTACCATGTTTGCTACTCATAAATTAGGTCCTACAAGAAGCACTAAAGATAAACTGACACCATTTGAATCTGGAATAGAAGTGATCGGAAATGCGCGTACCCCAGTTTCTATTAAGTATTTTTTAGTGGCAATCTTGTTTGTGCTGTTTGATGTGGAAGTAATTTTTATGTATCCATGGGCAGTAAATTTTCGGGATTTAGGTACTGATGGCATGATAGAAATGTTTGTTTTCATGGGAACTCTGCTTCTTGGGTTTATTTATATCCTAAAAAAGAAAGCATTAGATTGGGATTAGTGACTGTAGAATTATTCTAAATTAGTTAAGTGTAATATTAAGAAGGCTTTGCACAAAGTTTATTGTTGTAAATTCGCGTTTATCTCTTGCAAGGAGATGTATTTTTTGGCATTAAAATATGAGTGATATTAAGTTAGTTGAAGCGCCGCCAGGTGTAGAAGGTTCTGGATTTTTTGCCACTTCTTTGGATAAAGCAGTAGGAATGGCTCGTTCACATTCATTATGGCCTTTGCCTTTTGCTACTTCATGCTGTGGAATTGAATTTATGGCCACTATGGGTTCACACTATGACTTAGCCAGGTTTGGAGCAGAAAGATTAAGTTTTTCTCCGCGTCAGGCAGATTTGTTAATGGTGATGGGAACGATTGCGAAAAAAATGGCTCCGGTTCTACGTCAGGTTTATTTGCAAATGGCAGAACCGCGTTGGGTGATGGCAGTTGGTGCCTGTGCTTCCAGCGGTGGTATTTTTGATACTTATTCCGTTTTACAAGGTATTGATGAGATTATTCCGGTTGATGTTTACGTTCCGGGTTGTCCGCCTCGGCCAGAAGGAATAATCGATGGGTTTATGAATATTCAAAAATTAGTGCAAACAGAAAGCGGCAGACGAAGAGAAGCACCAGAATATAAAGAGTTGTTGGCTAAATACGGAATCCAATAATGGGTAAGGTTTCTAATGAAGAAGTTATCAAGCAGTTAAGTTTGAAATTTGGTGAGCATGTTTCTCTGCTTGCAGAACCTTCTGATTTATCAAATTTTGAAACTTCTCGTGAGCAGATTACCGATGTGCTTACATTTTTAAAAACTGATCCAACGCTTCAATTTAATTATTTAACCGATATTACTGCCGTTCATTATCCTGACAAGGAAAAGCAATTTGCAGTAGTATATCATTTACATAGTTTTATAAATAATATCCGTATCAGGGTCAAGGTTTTTCTTTCAGAAAATGATGTACATATTCCAACCGCCACTGAATTATGGAATGGCGCTAATTGGATGGAGCGTGAAACATATGATTATTTCGGAATTGAGTTTGAAGGACATCCTGATTTAAGAAGGATTTTAAATGTGGATGATATGGTTGCTTTTCCAATGCGAAAAGAGTTTCCATTGGAAGATCCAAACCGTGTAGATAAAAGAGATTATTTTTTTGGTAGATAGGAGCTAAATATAAATGGAAAATTTTCCTGTTTTTACTGATAACGATCCACAGGATTCGCCTACAACGTTAAATCTCGGTCCAACACATCCGGCAACGCATGGCGTGTTTCAAAATGTATTGCAAATGGACGGGGAAAGGATTGTCAGCGGCGTTTCTACCATTGGCTATATTCACCGTGCTTTTGAAAAAATTGCCGAACACCGGCCTTTTTATCAAATAACTCCTTTAACAGACCGTATGAACTACTGCTCGTCGCCCATCAACAATATGGGCTGGCATATGACAGTAGAAAAGTTACTGGACATCAAAACACCAAAACGGGTAGATTATCTACGGGTAATTGTGATGGAATTGGCCCGTATTTCAGATCATATTATTTGCAATGGCGTTCTTGGTGTAGATACTGGCGCTTTTACCGGTTTTTTATATATGATGGAATACCGCGAAGCCATATATGAAATTTATGAAGAAGTTTGCGGTTCTCGTTTAACTACAAATATTGGCCGCATCGGTGGTTTTGAGCGAGATTTCAACGAAATTGCTTTTAGAAAAATTCGTAAATTTTTAGTTGATTTTCCTCCGGTTTTAAAAGAATTTGAATCTCTTTTTACCCGTAACCGTATTTTTATTGATCGTACGCGTGGTGTTGCGCCGGTAGATGCAGAAACTGCTTTAAGTTATAGTTGGAGTGGTCCGATTTTACGCGCTACAGGTGTAGATTACGATGTACGCGCCATGGAACCATACAGTTCTTACGAAGATTTTGATTTTGAAATCCCGGTAGGAACAAACGGCGATGTTTACAACCGTTTTATGGTTCGTAACGAAGAGATGAAACAAAGCATGCGCATGATTGACCAGGCTTTGAAAAAGATTGAAAAAGAACCAAAAGGGGTTTTCCATGCGGATGTTCCGGATTATTATCTTCCTCCAAAACAGGAAGTGTATAATAACATGGAAGCATTGATCTATCACTTTAAAATTGTAATGGGTGAAGTAAAAACACCGGTAAAAGAAGTATATCACGCGGTAGAAGGCGGCAACGGAGAACTCGGTTTTTATCTGATTAACGATGGTGGACGTTCACCTTTCCGTTTACATTTCCGCAGGCCAAGCTTCATCAACTATCAAATGTATGCACCGATGAGTCAAGGCATGCTTTTGTCGGATGCAATTATCAACATGAGTAGTTTAAATATTATTGCAGGAGAATTAGATGCTTAAAATTGAAGAAACTACCGTAGTACATGAGTTTTCTTCTCAGTTGTACCAGCAATTTGTAGATATTGTTAGCCGCTATCCTGTAGAACAACCTAAAGCAGCCTTGTTGCCTATTTTACATGTAGTGCAGGCAGAATTTGGCTGGTTAAGTGTGGATGCCATGGACAAAGTAGCATCATATTTAGATATTCAGCCGATTGAAGTTTACGAAGTCGCTTCTTTTTATACCATGTATTTTCTTCGTCCGCAAGGAAAATATATGCTGGAAGTTTGTAGGACCGGACCTTGCTGCTTGGTTGGTGCAGAAAAGATTATGAAATACATTGAACAAAAATTAGGTGTCAAAGAAGGTGATGTAACGGCAGATGGCATGTTTAGCTGGCGAGGTGTAGAATGTTTGGCTGCGTGTGGTTTTGCTCCGGTTTTACAAATCGGGCCGGAATATAATTTTTATGAGAATTTGACGGAAGAAAAAGTTGATCAGCTAATCAAAAATTTAAGTGCTAAAAGAAGCATTGGTACAAACCCACAACTGACGAATTGATATGGGACGAAAATTACTTTTAGAACATATAAACGTTGAAGGCATCAATACTTTTGATGTTTACCGTTCCAAAGGCGGTTATACTTCAGTAGAAAAAGCTTTAAAAACACTTACTCCGGAAGCAATTGTGGAGGAAGTAAAAAAATCAGGTTTACGCGGACGCGGCGGTGCCGGTTTTCCTACCGGGATGAAGTGGGGCTTTTTAGCGAAACCGGAAGGTAAGCCGCGTTATTTGGTTTGCAACGCAGATGAATCTGAACCGGGAACTTTTAAAGACCGTTTTTTAATGACTAAAATTCCTCATCTTTTGATTGAAGGAATGATTATCGGCAGTTTTGCTTTAGGCGCTAAAACTTCTTACATCTACGTTCGTGGTGAGATGATGCCGCAAATCCGCATTTTAGAAAAAGCAATTGCCGAAGCTAAAAATGCAGGATTTTTAGGAAAAAACATATTAGGAACAGGTTACGATCTGGAATTATATGTGCAGCCAGGCGGCGGCGCTTACATCTGCGGAGAAGAAACCGCATTAATTGAATCTTTGGAAGGCAAACGCGGAAACCCTCGCATTAAACCACCTTTTCCGGCAATTGCTGGTTTGTGGGGCTGCCCAACTGTTGTTAATAATGTAGAATCTATTGCAGCAGTTGTGCCAATTATTCGGGATGGCGGAGAAGAATATGCAAAAATCGGAGTTGGCAGAAGCACAGGAACCAAATTGATTTCGGCTTCAGGCAACATTGTAAAACCTGGAATTTACGAAATAGAACTTGGTGTACCCGTAGAAGAATTTATTTATTCTGATGAATACTGCGGAGGAATAGCAAACGGCAAACGTTTAAAAGCAGTTGTAGCCGGAGGTTCTTCGGTTCCGATTTTACCGGCTAATTTAATTACTAAAACGATTAATCAGGAGCCAAGATTAATGAGTTACGAATCCTTATCAGATGGTGGTTTTGCAACTGGCTCGATGATGGGTTCTGGCGGTTTTATTGCTTTTGATGAAGATCAATGTATCGTTCGAAATACCTGGAATTTTGCCCGTTTTTATCACCATGAAAGTTGCGGACAATGTTCACCTTGCCGTGAAGGAACTGGTTGGATGGAAAAAGTTTTGCACCGATTGGAATACGGACACGGAAAACTAAGCGATATTGATTTGCTGGTTGATGTTGCACGAAAAATAGAAGGAAACACCATTTGTCCGTTAGGTGACGCTGCTGCCTGGCCAGTTGCTAGTGCGATCCGTCATTTTAGAGATGAATTTGAATGGCATGTAACCGAACCAAAGCTTTGTTTAGAACGCAATTATGGTTTGGCGCATTATGCAGATCCGCTAACAAGGCCAGAACCTGTTGCAGTATAAAAAAATAGGTGATAAAAGAAGTATTACTATTAATGCTTCTTTTATCGTACAAAAATTAGCACTTAAATTTTAAGTCTTTATTGTTAATTGGAGATTAAGAATGTCAGATAAAGTTAAAGTTAGCATAGACGGGATTCCGGTTGAAGTAGCACCGGGCACATCTATCCTTAATGCTGCAAGGCAAATTGGAGGCGATATTGTGCCGCCTGCGATGTGCTATTATTCCAAATTAGAAGGGAGCGGCGGAAAATGCCGCACTTGTTTGGTTAAAGTAAGTAAAGGGTCAGAAAAAGATCCGCGACCAATGCCGAAGTTAGTTGCATCTTGCAGAACGACTGTGATGGACGGAATGGAAGTGCAAAACATTACTTCGGCAGAAGTGATTGAAGCTCGAAAAGGTGTTGTAGAGATATTGTTGTTGAACCATCCGCTGGATTGCCCAGTTTGTGATCAAGCGGGAGAATGTTCTTTACAGGATTTAGCCTATGAACACGGAGCAGCAAAAACGCGTTACGAGTTTGAACGTAGGAAATTTGAACGAATAGATATTGGTGATAAAATCCAATTGCACATGACGCGCTGCATTTTGTGCTATCGTTGTGTTTTTGTTGCTGATCAAATTACCGATCACCGTATTCATGGTATTTTAAACCGCGGCGATCATTCTGAAATATCAACTTATATTCATAAAGCAGTTGATAATGATTTTTCGGGAAATGTGATTGATGTCTGTCCGGTTGGCGCTTTAACAGATAAAACTTTCCGCTTTAAAAATCGTGTTTGGTTTACTAAACCAGTAGAAGCGCACCGCGACTGTGAAACGGATAAATGCAGTGGACGAGTAACTTTATGGTATAAAGGCGAAGATGTTTTGCGGGTAACAGGCCGTAAAGATGTTTATGGTGAAGTGGAAGAATTTATCTGCAATACCTGCCGTTTCGAAAAAAAGAAAACAGCAGACTGGGTAATTGAAGGCCCGCGGAATGTGGCCAATACTTCCGTAATTAGTTCAAATCATTACGGTTCTTTCAATCTACCGCCTGTTGTAAAGAAAAACCTGGCTTTACAGGAATCTAACAAAGAACAATTAGAACGTTTTACACGCTTATAAATGGAATTAGCATTAGTAGTAGAAAAATTTATTCTGGTTGCCATTATTTTCGGTATCAGTTTGTTAACGGCTATGTATTCTACTTATGCCGAGCGTAAAGTAGCTGCATTTTTACAAGATCGCGTTGGCCCGAACCGTGCCGGCCCATTTGGTATTTTTCAGCCCATGGCTGATGGTGCCAAAATGTTTATGAAGGAAGAAATTATTCCTACCCAATCCAGTGGCTTGTTATTTATCATTGGTCCTTCGCTGGCTATATTAACAGCTTGTATCGGTTCGGCAGTTATTCCTTGGGGACAAAAATTAACCATCGGATCAAGAGTAATTGATTTGCAGGTAACTGATATCAACGTTGGGATTCTGTACATTTTCGGCGTAGTTTCTCTGGGTGTTTATGGCATCATGATTGGTGGTTGGGCTTCTAACAATAAATATTCTTTGTTAGGTGCCATCCGCGCAGCTTCTCAAAACATCAGTTACGAAATTGCAATGGGTTTATCGATTATTGCCTTATTGATGTTAACTGGAACATTAAGTTTAAGGGAAATTGCCGAACAACAACATGGCTTTTGGGCAAACGGCTGGTTTACTTGGAACTTTTTTAGACAGCCACTTGGGTTTTTGATCTTCATTATTTGTGCTTTTGCAGAAACCAACCGCAGCCCTTTTGATTTACCAGAATGCGAAACAGAGTTAGTGGGTGGTTATCACACTGAATATTCTTCTATGAAATTAGGTTTTTACCTGTTTGCGGAATATATCAATATGTTCATTTCTTCGGCAGTAATGGCGACTTTGTATTTTGGTGGTTTTAATTTCCCTTTTATGCATCATTTAGGTTTATCAGAAAATCTGGTAACGATTTTAGGCGTAGTTGCTTTGTTTGCCAAGATATTTTTCTTCATCTTCTTTTTTATGTGGGTGCGTTGGACTATTCCGCGTTTCCGCTACGACCAATTGATGAATCTCGGCTGGAAAGTTTTGATCCCGCTTGCTATTGCCAACATCGTTTTAACCGGTGTTTTTGCTACAATTTTTAAATAATCGTTTAAGATTAAATGGAATCATTAACTAATAAAAAGAAAGTCCTCGAAGCAAAACCGCTTACATTATTGGAGCGCGCATATTTGCCCGCTATTTTGCAAGGGCTATCTATCACGATAAAACACTTTTTTAAAAAGCCGGTAACCATACGTTATCCCGAGGAAAAGCGAGAGTTTTCTGAAAATTACCGCGGACTGCATTCATTAAAACGCGACGAAGAAGGAAGAGAACGTTGTACAGCTTGTGGTTTATGCGCGTTATCTTGTCCGGCAGAAGCAATCACCATGGTTGCAGGCGAACGTCAGCCGGGAGAAGAAAAACTGTATCGCGAAGAAAAATATGCAGCTGTTTACGAGATCAATATGTTACGTTGTATTTTTTGTGGATTATGTGAGGAAGCTTGCCCGAAAGAAGCCATTTACTTAGATGGCGATATTGTACCCTCTGATTTTTTAAGAAAAGATTTTATTTACGGGAAAGACAAATTAGTAGAAGCGCCCTTGAATCAATAAGTTTTATACCTTTGCCAGCATTCTTGCCCGGAGCAAAGGTATTTTTATTTTAACCTATGAGTTTATTTTACTTCGTCGCATTCTTATCCATCTTCTTTTCGCTGTTGGTGATTTTTTCTAAAAATCCGGTACATAGTGTGCTTTATCTTATTCTCACGTTCTTCACTTTCACTATTCATTATTTTTTGCTAAACGCACAGTTCTTAGGAATCGTAAATTTCATTGTATACATGGGTGCTATCCTGGTGCTGTTTTTATACACACTAATGTTGATGAACCTAAATACAGAATCAGAACCGGTAAAGTCAAACCTGTTAAAAGTGATCGGCGTAGTTGCCGGAGGATGTTTATTGGTAACGCTGATTGCTTCTTTAAAAGTTTCGGGTAATTCGGAAATGGTTATTTTAAAAGATCCTAATCTGGGGTTGGTAAAAAACTTGGGTAAAGTGTTATTCCACCAGTTTTTACTGCCGTTTGAGGTTTCGTCGATCCTGCTGTTTTCTGCGATGGTAGGTGCTGTTTTATTAGCAAAAAAAGAATCCTGATTTACCATGGAACATATATCCAACGCAATCCAAACGATTCCGCTTAATCATTACATTTTATTAAGTGCAATTATTTTTTCTATCGGTGTTATCGGCGTGTTGATTCGTCGTAATGCGATAGTGATCTTTATGTCAGTAGAGTTGATGCTGAATTCGGTAAACTTATTATTAACTGTTTTTTCAATCTACAGAAACGATGCAGCCGGACAAGTTTTTGTATTTTTTGTGATGGCATTGGCAGCAGCAGAAGTGGCCGTTGGTTTGGCTATAATCGTAATGATTTACCGTAACACAAATACCATCGATATTAATGTTTTGAACAGGTTAAAATGGTAAAATCTTTTAAAAATCAAAACGTATTGGCATGATCAGTAACTATATTTGGTTAATACCGATACTTCCTTTAGCAGGATTTATTATTAATGGTTTAGGCAGAAATACATTACCAAAAAACCTGATTGGTTTATTGGGAAGTTTAGTTGTGCTGGTTCCGTTCATTCTAAGCGTGATGCTTTTTTTAGAGGTAAAAAATTCGGGCCAACCAATCAACGTTATTTATTTTGAGTGGATAAAAGCCGGAAAATTAAGTGTTCCTTTCGCTTTTCTGATAGATCAGTTAAGCTCCCTGATGCTACTGATTATTACCGGTATCGGTTTTTTAATTCATGTTTATTCCATTGGGTACATGCACGATGATAAAGGTTTTGGGAAGTTTTTCGCTTACCTTAACCTCTTTATTTTCTTCATGTTGCTGCTGGTTCTTGGTTCTAACTATATTATTTTATTTATCGGTTGGGAAGGTGTTGGGCTTTGTTCTTATCTGTTGATCGGTTTCTGGTTTACCAATCCTGCTTATGCTGATGCTGCAAAAAAAGCTTTTGTAATGAACCGTATTGGTGATTTAGGTTTCCTGATTGCCATTTTTGTGATGATTGCTACTTTCGGCAGTGCTTCTTTTAGCGATGTTTTTATGAAAGCAGCTACTTTAAAGTTTGGTGACCCAACTTTGATGTTGATAACGATTTTACTATTTGTTGGTGCAACGGGAAAATCGGCACAAATCCCATTGTTTACCTGGTTGCCAGATGCAATGGCTGGCCCAACGCCGGTTTCTGCATTAATTCATGCTGCAACTATGGTTACGGCTGGTATTTATATGATCGTTCGTTCCAATGTTTTGTTTACGCTTGCTCCTTTTACACAGCATTTAATTGCGGTTATCGGTTTGTCCACTATCCTTTTAGCAGCTATTATTGCTGTCGCACAAACCGATATTAAAAAAGTGTTGGCTTATTCTACCGTTTCCCAGTTGGGTTATATGTTTTTAGGTTTAGGTGTTGGCGCCTATACCGGAGCTTTTTTCCATGTAATTACACATGCTTTTTTTAAAGCACTTTTATTTTTGTGTGCAGGTTCTGTTATTCATGCCGTTAGCGGAGAGCAGGATATGCGCTATATGGGTGGTTTGCGTAAAAAGCTGCCAGTTACGTTTATCACCATGCTGATTGGTGCTATTGCAATCTCAGGTATTCCTCCGTTTTCCGGTTTTTTCTCTAAAGATGAAATTCTTGCACACGTCTTCGTTTACAGCAAAAGCATGTATGTGTTAGGGGTACTTGGTTCGATGTTTACCGCCTTTTACATGTTCCGTTTAATCTACCTGACTTTCTTCGGTAAGTTTCGGGGAACGCATGAGCAGGAACATCACGTACATGAAGCACCTTCTTCCATGACCGTTCCTTTAATTCTCCTTGCTATACTTTCTATTGCCGGAGGATTGATCGGTATTCCTGAAGCATTAGGCGGACATCACTGGTTATCACATTATCTCTCCCCAATATTTGCTTTAACGACAGCGCAGACTTCAGAATTTCGGATGGAAGAACATTCAGAGTTAATACTAATGTGTATTTCTGCCGGAGCTGCTGTTCTGGCAATTATTTATGCCTATACGCAGTACGGTAAAGGTGGAAATATACCAGTTGCAGAAGGTGAAGACCGAACACCAATAAACACCTTAGCTTATCATAAATTTTACGTTGATGAATTATACGATCTTATCATTCGTAAACCTTTAGATGCGGCTTCAAAGTTTTTCTACAAAATCATCGATTTAAAAATCATCGACGGATTTGTAAACGGATTAGGTAAAGTTTCCATAGAAAGCAGCAAAGGTTTACGATTATTGCAAACCGGAAATGTGGGCTTCTATATTTTTGTTATGGTTATTGGTATTATCGCCTTAATGGCTTACAGTCTATTTAGAATTTAAAAGAATAGCAAGATAAAAATATGACGCTTATTCTACTCTTATTTCCACTTTTTGCAGCATTGATCCTATTATTAATAAAAGGCGAAAATGTAAAAAGTATTGCTCTGTTTTTTGCTTTGGCCGAATTGGTTGTTGCAGGTATTATGGTTTCCGGGTTTCATGCTGATGCTTCTTCCCAGTTTATAATTAACTATCCCTGGATTGCAGATTGGGGAATACATTTTAAAGCAGGTGTAGATGGAATCAGTTTGGTGATGGTAATCCTAACCACTTTATTGGTTCCGCTTATCATTTTATCAACTTTCAAGCATCAATACACTAACGCTCCAACATTTTATGCTCTGATACTTTTTATGCAAACCGGCTTGCTGCTGGTTTTCACGGCAATGGACGCATTTCTTTTTTATGTAGGATGGGAAGTTGCCTTAATTCCGATTTATTTTATTTGTGCTTTATGGGGAGGCGAAAACAGGATCAAAGTGACCATCAAGTTTTTCATCTATACGTTTGCCGGTTCGCTGTTTATGTTGCTTGGGATTATCTACCTGTACCTACAGACTCCTGAAAAAACTTTCGATATTCAGGCTTTTTACAACCTCAACTTTGATCCTTATCACCAAGGCTGGGTTTTCTGGGCTTTCTTTATTGCCTTTGGTATTAAAATGCCGATTTTTCCTTTTCATACCTGGCAACCAGATACTTATACAACCGCTCCAACAGGTGGAACGATGATGTTATCAGGAATTATGCTAAAAATGGGTATTTATGGAGCTATTCGCTGGTTAATTCCAATTGCACCTTTCGGTTTTGCCCATTGGCAAAGTACCGTAATTATTTTAGCTGTTATTGGTATTGTTTATGCTTCGCTGATTGCTTTTAACCAAAAAGATGCCAAACGTTTAATCGCTTATTCTTCTATTGCACACGTTGGTTTAATTGCAGCCGGTATTTTTGCCTGGAACATGCAAGGTGTTCAAGGTGCAGTTTTTCAAATGCTAAGCCATGGAATCAATGTAGTTGGCTTATTTTTCGTGATCGATATTATCAGCAGAAGGATCAATACGCGCGACATTAGTTTAATGGGAGGAATTGCCAAAAGTGCTCCTTTTCTGGCTGCTTCTTTTATAATCATCATTATGGGAACGGTTGCGCTTCCTTTGACCAATGGTTTTATTGGTGAGTTTTTACTGATGAACGGGATTTATCAGTATAATATCTGGTTAGTAGCTATTGCCGGACTGACAATCATTTTCGGCGCAGTTTACATGCTTCGTTTATACAAGCAAATTATGCAGGGAGAAACCAACCAGCTCACTGCTTCTTTTACCGATGTTTCTGGTTCAGAAAAAGTAGTTTTAGTTACAATATGCGCTTTAGTAGTTGTTCTTGGTGTTTATCCTCAACTAATTACGCATCTGTCTGAAGCAAGCGTTAATAACCTGATTGAGCAGGTAGACCAAAAATTAATATCAGCTAAATAAAAAATGGGTACTCTTATTACAATTTCTGTTTTAGCAATCCTTGTTTTGTATTTAGGATTATATGGGGTAAACAAAGCATTGCTTCCGGTAACTGTAATCGGATTGGTTGCAGCCGCAGGTTTTGCAGCCGTACAATGGAATACGATTGCTCAACCTATTTATAGCGGAATGATGTTATATGATCATTATGCAATTGCATTTTCTGTGATCACGGTTCTCTCTACTATTTTAATTATCCTTCTCTCTAAAAATTATTTTGAACGGATTAGCTCGCATGTAGCAGAATATTATGCTATTATTCTATTCTCCTTAGCCGGAATTATTGTGATGGTTTCTTATCATAACCTAACCATGCTGTTTATAGGCATAGAAATTATGTCTGTAAGCTTATACATTTTAGCGGGAATTAAAAAAAGGGATTTTGCCAGTAATGAAGCAGCTTTAAAATATTTTTTGATGGGTGCTTTTTCTACGGGTTTCCTGTTGTTTGGCATTGCTTTGATATATGGAACAACTGGTTCTTTTGATTTAGAAGGGATCCGTAACTATGTATTATCTAACCCGCGTGATATTTCTTTTCTTTTCTACTCAGGTATTTTATTGATCATAGTAGGTTTATGTTTTAAAGTAGGCGCAGCACCTTTCCACTTTTGGACACCAGATGTTTACGAAGGATCGCCAACACTAATTACCGCTTACATGGCGACGGTAGTTAAAACAGCAGGTTTTGCGGCTTTTCTTCGTTTGTTTGCGGTTTGCTTTGCACCACTTGCAGATTTCTGGAGTCCTTCGTTGTTAGTTATCACTATTATTACTTTGTTTATAGGCAATATTACAGCATTGTATCAGCATAATTTTAAAAGGATGCTTGCATTTTCCAGCATTTCTCACGTAGGTTATATGCTGTTTGCTATTGTTGCTTTAGGTGTTGCTTCTTCAAATGCTGTTTTTGTATATGCAACGGCTTATTCTATAGCTTCTATTATTGCATTTGGCGTGTTGATGCTGGTTCAGCAACAAACAGGCAACAGCAGTTTTGATAATTTTAACGGTTTGGGCAAGAGTAATCCATTCCTGGCTTTTGTGCTTACCGTTTCCATGCTTTCTTTAGCAGGTATTCCTTTAACTGCTGGTTTTATCGGTAAGTTTTTTATGTTTTCAAGGGCACTTTCACAATACCAAATCTGGTTAACTGTGCTGGCTGTAATCAACGCTATTATATCCATTTTCTACTACTTCAGGGTGATCATAGCCATGTATTTTAACCAGGAAGAACGGGCTGTAATCAATATTCCGGTTAATGTTAGTTTTGTGTTAGGGGTTTCGGCTTTGGTTACGATCATCATCGGTATTTATCCTGGTTTTATCGCTCATATTATTTAGCTTTCAGGTTTAAAACTGCAATTGATTTAATATTTGTAGTTTTACAGACTAACGCTGCTAATGAAAGAAATTTGGGAACATTTAACTAACCTTGTAAATGCAGAAGCGATCATCAGCAAGGGAGGAATTTACCTGATCTTTTTTATTGTTTTTGCTGAGACTGGTCTTTTCTTCGGATTTTTTTTACCTGGTGATTATCTATTGATCCTTGCAGGTATTTTTTGTGCAACAGGTTTATTAAAAGTTTCTATCTACCAATTACTAATTACGATTTTTGTAGCAGGAATATTAGGTAATTATGTTGGTTACTGGTTTGGCTATAGTACTGGCAGAATGCTGTTTAACAGGAGCGACTCGCTCTTTTTTAAAAAACGTTACATTTACTTAGCAGAAAATTTTTTTAAAAAATATGGAGGAATGGCGCTTGTTTTAGGACGCTTTTTTCCGATAATACGAACTTTTGCGCCTATCTTTGCAGGAGTTGCAAAAGTAGAATTTAAAACGTTTACCCTTTATAATATATTAGGAAGCTTTTTGTGGGTGATGCTGCTGACTTTAACTGGTTTTTTTCTTGGGAAAAAAATTCCTGCCATTGTTCATTACGTTCCTTACATTATTATAGGGCTTATTGTTTTCACATTAGCACCTATTATTGTTGCTTATTATAAATCAACGAAAAATAATCTCGGGCAAAACGATTTACAGAAATAAGAAACTATTTAACCAGATCATAATTATGACTTTAGAACATTCTTGGCATACTATTCCACCAGGTGAAGGCGATAATTCCCCTCAACGTGTTAACGCTATTATTGAGATTCCGAAAGGATCTAAATGCAAATACGAAATCGACAAAGATTATGGCTTGCTTAGGTTAGACCGTGTACTTTTTTCATCTGTAATGTATCCCGCTAATTATGGTTTTATCCCTCAAACTTATTGTGATGATAATGACCCTTTGGATATTTTAGTAATATGCTCACAAGAAGTAGTTCCGCTATGTTTAGTTGAAGCGAAAGTAATTGGTGTAATGCACATGGTAGATAAAGGCGAAAGAGACGATAAAATTATTGCTGTTGCGGCAAAAGACATGTCTGTAAATTATATTAATGATATTACAGACCTTCCTCCGCATACCGAGGCAGAAATAACACGTTTCTTCGAAGATTACAAAAAACTGGAGCACAGCAATGCGGTAACAGTAGAACAATTTGAAGGAAAAGATGCAGCTTTTAGAATTATTGAAGAAAGTATAGAGCTGTATAAATCAACGTTTCAGAAACAAACTATTTAATGGGTCCTGATCTTGACATTAGCGGTTTTCATGCCTTTCTAACTGTTTTCTTAGTTTTTTTAAACGGTTTTTTTGTAGCAGCCGAATTTGCAATTGTTAAGGTCCGGTCTTCTCAAATTGAGGTACAGGCAAAAAGCGGAAGCCAGGTAGCTAAAATTACAAAAAGCATCATCCACCACATGGATGAATATCTTGCTGCAACCCAATTAGGGGTTACGCTTGCTTCTCTTGGTCTCGGCTGGGTAGGCGAAGATGTAATGACCAAACTTGTATTTAATATTTTTACGTTTTTGCATGTAACTGTAACCGGCAATTTTGCACAAAACTCTGGTCATTTCTTAGCTTTTTTGATCATTACAATCATGCATATTGTTTTTGGAGAGTTAGCACCCAAAAACTTTGCTATACAACAACCAGTAAAAACCAGTTTATTTATTGCGTTTCCTTTACGCGTATTTTATATCATTTTCAGGCCATTTATTTGGATGTTAAATGGTTTTGCAAATGCTATTTTAAAGCTTATTGGCATTGATACTGTAAATTCTGAAGATACACATCATAGCTCCGAAGAGTTACAATATCTGTTAGATAAGGGTAAAGAAAGCGGCGTGTTAGATTCTACAGAGCACGAATTAATTAAAAACGTTTTTGATTTTAATGGCCGCGTAGTTAAAAATATAATGGTTCCCAGGACTAAAATATCCGGTGTTGAATTGCGGTGCAGCAAAGAAGAACTGCTTAACTATATTATTAAAGAAGGCTATTCCAGAATGCCGGTTTATGATGATACCATAGATAAGATTGTTGGTATTGTACAGGCAAAGGACATTTTGCCGCTGCTGGTAAACCAAACAGATTTTAAATTAAAAGACATTATCCGCAAGCCATATTTTATTCCTGAAACGAAGAAAATTAATGACTTAATGGCCGAACTTCAGTTAAAGCGGATACAAATTGCGATTGTTTTGGATGAATTTGGAGGAACTGCCGGAATGGTTACACTGGAAGATATTGTAGAAGAATTGGTTGGCGAAATTCAGGATGAATACGACGAAGAGAAGCCAATTGTGGAGCGGATCAATTCTACTGAATTTGTGGTAAATGCCCTGGCCAGTATCTACGATGTAAACGAGCAACTGCCGCACGACTTACCGGAAGATGGCGATTTTGACACTGTTTCCGGATGGCTGGGCGACATTTTTGGGAAAATACCAGAAGTTGGAGAACAAAAAGAAGCGAACGGTTATAACATTACTGTGTTAAAAAAATCAGACCAAAACATTGAATCTGTTAAGTTTGAGCTGCTGCTAAACGAGGAAGATTTTTCAGACGGCGATTAATTTTTCGTTAAGTGCTTATTTAAATTTCTATCAGCAAAAATCGTAATGCTTCTTTTATCACCATAAAATCTGTTTTTGTATTTGGGGCGAATATCGAAGCACAGACATTTGATGATTTTTAAGTGATAAAAGAAGCATAAAAAATGATTGAACAAACTTTAAACATGCTTGAAGATGTATTTATTTTATGCCCCTGATTTAAATACAGAAGATTGTTTTTTAAACGAAGAGGAAAGCAAGCATTGTGCTAAAGTTCTTCGTTTACAAAAAGAAGATTTGATTGAAGTAATTGACGGGAAAGGCAACTTTTATCATGCAAAAATAACCAGTCCTGATCCTAAAAAAACACAATTTCGAATTGAGCAAAGACAACAGGAGTTCGGCAAGAGAAACCATTATCTGCATATAGCTGTTGCACCAACAAAAAATATCGAACGTTTAGAGTGGTTTGTAGAGAAAGCCACGGAAATTGGTATTGATGAAATTACACCAATTTTGTGCCATCGTTCAGAACGGAAAACTGTTAATCATGATCGGTTAAATAAAATTATTACTTCCGCCATGAAGCAGTCTGTAAAAGCGTACCATCCGAAGTTGAACGGACTTTGCACCTTTCCTTCCTTAATGAAAGTTCAAACAGAAGCCCAAAAATGGATTGCCCATTGTGCTGATGAAGAAAAAGTATCGATAAAAGAAGCATTGCTTCCACAGAAAGAATATTTGATATTGATTGGCCCTGAAGGTGATTTTTCTCCGCAGGAAACGGATATGGCTTTACAAAATCAGTTTCGAGCCATAAATTTGGGAAATAGCCGTTTAAGAACAGAAACGGCTGCACTTGAGGCTTGTTTTGAAGTTAACTTTTTAAACCGCATATGAAACATCTATTGCTGATTTGCTTTTTCTCTCTGTTTACTTCTGTTGAACCAACTTACAAAATCGCCAAAATTAAATACAATGGCGGCGGCGATTGGTATGGAGACCGTACGGCTTTAACAAACCTCATTAAGTTTTGTAACGACAATTTAAAAACCAACATCAAACCAGAAGAGGATGTGGTAGAAGTTGGGAGCGAAACTTTGTTTAATTATCCGTTTACGTTTTTAACAGGGCACGGCAATGTTGTTTTTTCTGATCAGGAAGTTAAAAACCTGCGTAAATATTTAATAGGCGGAGGCTTTTTGCATATTGATGATAATTACGGGTTGAACGAGTTTATCCGTCCGCAGATGAAAAAGGTTTTTCCGGAACTGGATTTTGTTGAGCTTCCTGTGAACCATCCGATATTCCACCAAAAATACTCCTTTCCAAACGGCTTACCTAAAATACATGAACATGACGGAAAAAGGCCACAAGGCTTTGGGTTAATTTATAAAGGGCGTTTGGTTTGCTTTTACACTTATGAATGCGATTTAGGAAACGGTTGGGAAGATCTTGGTACTTACGCCAGTGATAGCCAAGAGAGCCGATTAAAAGCATTGAAAATGGGGGCGAATTTGATACAATATGCTTTAACACAGTAATTATGTGCAGCAAAAAGAGCATTTCGATAATCTCTTATTTTTGACAAGGGAAGTGCTTTTTATACATATAAAAGAAGCATTAAAAACCTATTAAATTAAAAAGCCTTCAATCTAAAAGATTGAAGGCTTTTTAATTTAATAGTATACTATGAGGTTTTACAATTGAATCTTTTTAGGGCTTTTTGCTTTTTTAATCCTGAAATGCTCTTTGTTAGCGGGATTGATTTCTGCGGCACCAATCATACCCATGGCGCAACGGAAACCTACTTCTGCGTTGGTATCTTCTTCATCCATAAATCGGCGTGTAGCTGGGTTTAACCAGTAAGCACGGTCATTCCAGGAACCTCCTTTATAAACTTTAGAATGATCGTTTACCAAAGTAGTATTACCATATAAAGTAGTATTTACGGAATCGCCGTAACCGCGAACATCAGGCGTAAATGCTTTACCAGAATTATTGGCTATAGTTACAGCACTCTGATTTGGGTTTGCATTGGCTGCATTCGTTTCGGCAGCTGTAGCTTTTTGCCCGTTCAACTCGCTCCATTTTTGTTTTTTGGAAGTTTTGGCCAAATCTTTAATCGGATGGCCATATTTATCTTTAGCCAAAAGTCCTTTATCTGTATTAGCTAATCGTTTATCGGTATAAATATTACCACGAAAAGGGTTAAAATCTTCAAAATCTTCGTAAGATAACTGCCGGTATGTATCTGCTGTCCATTCGTTTACGTTACCAGCCATATTGTATAAGCCAAAATCATTCGGAGGATAAGACCTTACCGGTGCTGTAATATCAGCTTTATCATTTAAAGCGCCGCCAGTTCCCATATTATCACCGGCACCACGTTTAAAGTTGGCCAAAATTAAACCGCGTGTACTCTTTTTTGGAGACCTAACGCCCATACCGTTCCAAGGATAAACCTTGCCATCGCTTATATTTTCGAACTGTGTATTTCCTGCTAAGGCTAAAGCTGAATATTCCCATTCTGCTTCTGATGGCAAGCGGTAAGCTTGTTTTAATACACCATCTTCAATACGTGCAGGTCGGGTAGCAGGTTTTCCACCTTGTGCTTTCGCAGCTGTATTTAAGTCTTTAGGCATGTGTTTGCCGTCTATACCTGCACCGCGATATTGTCCGTTTAAATAAATATCTGTGTTAAAAGCAGCACCACTACCTGTTTTACCGCTTTTACTCATGGTTTTCCAATCCGTAATAATACCGCGCTCACGTAAAATTTCCTCGTTTACACGTTGGGTGCGCCAATCACAGTAATCATTAGCTTGGTCCCAGCTAACTCCAACCACGGGATAATCCTGATAGCCGGGATGTCTTAAATAATTATCAACATAAGGCTCGTTGTATGATAAAGGCTGGCGCCAAACCAAAGTGTCTGGCAAGGCATTGTAATAAAGTTCGCGGTCTTGCGGATAAGTCCTTTTAATCCAATACAAATATTCAAGCCAGTCGGTATTAGCTACTTCAGTTTCATCCATATAAAAGGAAGCAACCGTAACCCTTCTGCGGATGTTGTTATAATCAAATTGAAGGTCTTCGTTCAAAGAACCTCCCAAAACAAAAGTACCACCTTCGATAGGGACCAAACCCGGGCCAGGGGCAGGATGTTTTTTTGCAAAGACCTGGAACCCGCCATTTGTACGGTCATTATAAGCCCATCCTGTTTTTTGAGATTTTGCTTTATTACTGCAACTACTAAATATCCCACCCAGCACAAAAACTGTTATGGCACAACTGATAAAATTTCTTTTCATTTTTTTTAAAATCCTGTCAAATGTAAATTTAATATAATTCGTAAAAAACGCCAATTAAAAAATTTTAGCATTATCAATTTATGTTTTTGAAGATATTATATATATTCAACGAAATTACTTCTTTAGAGTTACAGCAGATCAAAATTTATTTAGCTTTGGCACTAAGCAAGTTATAACCAAGTTATTGCTTTGTACAACGGTTTTTGTATTTGTTTATTCTGTTAAAAGTAGAAAAATTTAGTGCTGACTTTAACTTACTTATTTCAATTGGATGGAAATTAATACAATAATTAAAAGGGTTTCGGTACTAATAATAAATTTCGGTATTTGTATTTTTTATGCTGATGCGCAGGTTGGCGGCACAAATACGAACGGCAGTTCAACTTCTGGCGCAATTTTAACTGCAGTTCCTTTTCTCACGGTTTCTCCCGATGCACGTTCTGGTGCTATAGGCGATGCCGGTGTAGCTCTATCTTCTGATAAAAATGCCAACTACTGGAACCCATCGAAACTTGCTTTTATTGAAAACGGCGACCAGCTTTCCTTATCTTACAGTCCCTGGTTGCGCCGTTTAGTTCCTGATATTAATCTTGCATACCTTAGTTATGCCCATAAGTTGGACGACCGCAATACGATCGGCCTTTCTCTAAAATATTTCAATCTTGGTAAAATTCAATTAGTTGATATAAACCAGCAGGATCAGGGAACTTATACACCAAATGAGTTTGCCGTTGATGCCAGTTTCGCCCGTAAGTTTGGCGAAAACTTTTCGTTGGGTACGTCCTTGCGTTATATTTATTCAAACTTATCAAACGGCAGCTTTTCCGAAGGGCAGCAAACAAAACCGGGTCAGGCGGTTGCGGCTGATGTTTCTTTGTATTATAAAAAGCCAACTCAATTTTTAGGTCAGGATGCTCTGCTTGCTTTCGGCGTAAACATATCCAATATTGGTTCCAAGATGAGTTACACAGAAAGCGGGCAAAAGTATTTTCTGCCTACCAATCTACGGGTTGGTGTCGCAAATACATGGTATTTAGATTCTTATAACGAATTGACAGCAACCATAGATGCCAATAAGCTTTTGGTTCCAAGTAACCCAAATTCAACAGCCAGCGTTCCGGCAGGTATTTTTGGTTCTTTTAGTG
The DNA here is from genome assembly GCA_964251965.1 of uncultured Sphingobacteriaceae bacterium. Classification (GTDB taxonomy): domain Bacteria; phylum Bacteroidota; class Bacteroidia; order Sphingobacteriales; family Sphingobacteriaceae; genus Mucilaginibacter_A. Next base: position 66,520 of record CAXULQ010000008.1, read on the forward strand.
ATGCCGGTTTAGGTGGAGAATTAAAAGAAATCAATTTTGCAGGAGGCTTAGAGTATTGGTACAACCATCAGTTTGCCTTACGTACCGGTTATTTTTATGAAAACCCGGACCGCGGCAACCGTAAATACCTAACATTGGGTGTAGGTTTGCGTTACGAAGCTTTTAACCTCGATTTTTCTTACCTGGTAGCCAACCAGCAGCAAAGTGCATTGGCCAATACTTTGCGTTTCACTTTAGGGTATAGTTTTGGTAAGGATTTATCAAAATAACAAATAGCCGATTGATATTTAACATTGATGAAGATAAAAGTTGGATTTGGGTTTGATGTTCATCAACTTAAAAAAGGCCATCCGTTTGTGCTGGGCGGTGTACATTTAGAACATACTTCCGGGGCTTACGGACATTCTGATGCCGATGTGTTGCTGCATGCCATTTGCGATGCTTTGCTGGGTGCCGCCAACCTTCGTGATATTGGTTTTCATTTCTCAAATACCGATGAACGCTGGCGTGGCATTAGTAGTTTATTGCTGTTAAAAGAAGTAGTAAGGTTACTCGGAGAACGAAATTTTACCATTGGAAATATTGATGCAATGATTTGTTTGGAAGCACCAAAAATCAATCCGCATATACCAGCTATGAAAACACATATTGCCGAAGCTGCCGACATGAGCGAAGAAGATATTTCCATCAAAGCAACTACCAATGAACAATTAGGTTTTATTGGGAGGGAAGAAGGTGTAGTGGCGTATGCAGTTTGTTTGATCGAAAAAATTTAGGTTGATAAAAGAAGTATTTAGAAGGAAAAAACTACTAAAATCACTATTTCAAAAGACTACTTATAATACTTATCATAGCTTTTAATTTATAAATGTTAACTTATCAACTTCACGAACTTTTTTATACTTACGAAGATTCATTTTCTGATGATCCTAAGTACACAATTGATTTTGTAAGAGCTAATCGCCAATCGTTGGTCAGCTTACTTAATTTTGAAGACATCACTGATTTTAAAAAGTACCTCGCCATTATTGGCAGATATGTAAAGGGACTGGTTTCAACTGGAAAGCATAATTTAGCAATAGATGAAGCTATAGCTTTTTTACCGGGAATAGAAAGAAACAGAAATCGGTTTGAAATGGAGCCAATAGATGATAGCTGGTATTTAACTATCCTATTTCAAAAAGCTTGTGCTCATAATCAGTTGAAAGATTACATTGTTGCATCAAAGGAATTTAAGGCATTGCAAACAATTGACCCGCAGAATGATGACATTAAAAAGTGGCTGGAATACTCTCAATATGGTAAGTTCAAACGATACGAAACTTTTATTATCATAATAGCTTCGATTTTAATTTTTAGTGGGTTGTTTTTTAGGCGTTACTTTCCTCCGGTTATCCACTTTATTGCCGATGCTATAGGGGTAACGTTGGTGGTTTTTTGTTGGATCATGAATTACAAGATAACGAAAAACAAAAGGATTAAAAGTAAAGGACAGCAAGCTTGACAGTAAATCCACACAAATTTTTATACCGATAAAAGAAGCATCTAAGCTTTCACTTGCTGCATCGTTACCGTTCCGGTGCGTTTTAAATTTCCCCAGGCATGCAACTCGCCTTTCAAAGCTTTCCGCACCGATTTAAAAAGTACGTAATACATCAACTGCCTCCACATAAAACGTTGCGGAATAATGTAGATGAGTTTTCGGTAATCTTCTTTTTCCATTTTAAACGCAATTACACCAACCAGTAGATCCACCAGTACAAAAACTAAATAATAGATCAGCATTTTTTCCGGGTTTTCTCCAAACAGACTAACGATCATCATTAAATCGGCCAATGGCGAAAACAGTGGTAAAATGATTTGAAAGACCAGAATATTTGGCATCCCAACCATCCCAAAAAACCTGTATTTACGGTTTAACAAAGTTTCCCGGTGTTTCCAGAAGCTTTGCATCACCCCAAAACTCCATCGGAAACGTTGTTTAACCAGCATTTCTATGGTTTCGGGCGCTTCGGTATAAGCAATTGCTTCGCCGCAATTTCTAATAATGTAACCTTCTTTTAAAATCCGCATCGTAAGGTCGCAATCTTCGGCCAAAGTATCCGAAGTAAAACCTCCGGCTTCTTCAATAGCTTCCCGCCGGAAAGCACCGATGGCACCGGGAACTACGGTAATGCTATTTAATAAATCGAAAGCACGGCGGTCCATATTTTGAGCAGTGATGTATTCAATGGACTGCCAGCGGGTAATCAAATTTACTTCGTTGCCTACTTTTACGGTCCCGGCAACGGCACCAATTTCCTCATCTGTAAAGTAGGACATTAAATGATAAACCGCATCTGGTAGCAACTGCGTGTCGGCATCAATACAAACTGCAAAATCATACGTGCTTCTTTTAATGCCATAATTTAATGCCGTTGCCTTGCCGCCGTTAGGTTTTGTAAGGATTTTAACCTGCGGATGATTGCCAAAAGCTGCGGTAACTATTTCAAGCGTTCTGTCTTTAGAGCCGTCATCAATAAAAATAATCTCAAAAACAGGATAACTGGTTTTTAGCAAACTGCTGATGGTTTTAAGTACAGTTACTTCTTCATTATAGCCGGGAACAATAATGCTGACGGGCGGCAATTCTTCGGCTGGAAGCTTTTTAACTGCTTTTTTGTTAACGCTGAATTGCCTCAACGCTAAAATCCCAACTAATACAATACGGCCTAAAGCCAAAAAAATAGCAATTAAAAACACGTAGAACAAAAACCAGTTGATGTAAAAATAACTCAGGATAAAAAAGCTGTAAAAACGGCCAAGAAACATGCTCGTTGCATCGTCATGGATAACCGGCATTACCTCATCTTTTGTTTTTCCGATGATTTTTGCAATGGTGGTAAACTCGTAACCGTGCTTTTTGTAATAGTCAATAATACGTGGCAGTGCTTTAACCGTTTCCTGCCGGGTATCGCCGCCTGCATCATGCAATAAAATCATGGATCCTCGATTACGCAATGCAATGGCACGGGCAACAATAGTATCTGCGGTAACACCAGGCTGCCAGTCGTTTGGGTCAATAGATTCGCCAATGTTAATGTAATTTTCTTTGCGGCTTTGTTCCACCGGAATAACTTCGGCAATATTCTGCGGCTCAGCATCTGCATTAAATGGCGGCCTGAATAAAATGGTGCTGTGCCCGGTAACGGCTTCAATTAAACGGCGTGTAGCGTTTAACTCTAAAATAACCCGTTTTAAGCTGATGGTAGAAACATCGGGATGGAGGTAAGTATGATTGCCAATCTCGTAACCGTCGTTATATTCCTGCCGCAGTAAAGGAATATTGTTTTCGGCCATGCTGCCCACCACAAAAAAAGCTGCGGGAACATGTTCCCGTTTTAAAATGGCAAGGATTTGAGGTGTATAAATAGGGTCTGGCCCGTCATCAAAGGTTAAAACAACTTTTTTTGGCGAGTAGCCGTAACGGCGGATTACATATTTAAGCGGTAAATGAATGTAATCCTGACCGGTAATCATAAAGGTTTTTGGATCGATTTGTATGGATAACTGCCCGAATTGTGGTGTGGAAACCAGATCTAAAACCTCTCCATCACCTGTGTAATCAACCCGGTTACTTAAACCAACGCGGGTAAGCCTGGCTGTATCAATACCGGTTTTACGCAGGGAATCTATCGAAAGGTTTTTGGCGAAATAAGTCCATATCCTGGAATCTTCGGAACCCAACCGCCATAAAGCTACACCGCCGGTCGCCCAATCATCAGCCATGCGAATAATGTTAAAATTGGTAGCAGCATCCGTAAAATAAACCGTGTGTTTGATTTGGGATTGATCTGTATAGTTGAAATTTAAATTAGCAGATTCTGGGTTGAAATTGATTTTACTGTTGTATTCTTCCGCCAGTTCAATCGCCTCCTGGTAGGTTACAGCTTTTCCTTCGCTGTTTTCGGGCCAATCGTAACCTAAAGCGGCAACGGTTAAAATCACCTTTTCGCTTGGTACTTGCGAACAAACCTGGTCTAATGTTCTTTCAACATCATGCTGATCGGAAATATCACTATCGGTAAGGCCATCGTTAAAGGCCATAACAATTAAATAATCACAGTAATTTTGCAGGACTTTTAAATCGTATTCGCCATCGTTCGGCACAACTTGTTGCATCACCAAGTACTTTTTTGCATGCAATGCCGTGTATAGCTCTTTTTCAAAAGCAACATAATTTTTATCGTTACGGTCGGCAATATTTTCAAAATGAATATCAACTCCGCTGATATTATATTTAGCCAGCTTAATTAAAATATTACCAATTAGCTTGTTTCGGCGGGTTTTGCTTTTAACAATAGTTTGAACTGTTTTGGCATCCCAATTACCGTTAACTAAGTTTTCTATAATTGCGATAACCGGTTTTTTATTTTTTTGGACGAGTTTGGTCAGTTCGGGTTCTAACTTTCCTTTTAAAGAATCTGTGCCAGGGGCAATGGTAAACGATTCGCTGATAACCATATCCATTTTGCTGATATGGTCCGTTAAAGAGGTAAAAGATTGCGGGTCCCAAGGCCAGAAAAAACCGACATTCAACCGGTTTTTATTGTTCGGATGTTTAAGTTGGTGCTGACGGCGATTGCGGGCCAATTCCTGTATTTGCCTTACATCTAATTTACTTTCTTTAAATTTTTTAGATTTTTTTACCTGGTCAAGTTCTTTTTGACTTAATTTTTTCGGGATATCGATCAGGTTAGGCAAAGAAGGGTATTGCTTAGAAGAAATGGTGATAGCCGCTGCAATGGCACTTAGCAATAAAAATATGATAACAGTTCTGCTAAGCCATTTAAAACTATTCCATCTTCCGGGAGAATCTGTTTGAAAAATTTGCTTATCTGCGGGCATTCAATATAAATAGATTATAGTTGTAAACGTAAGACGAAACGAAAAAGATAGGTTTAACGGGAGGGTTTATTGATATCCACTTCCGAAAAATCAATACCGCATTTACAATTACTACCGCAGCTTTTTTTAGCAGTTAAACTTCTGTATATTAAACGGGCAACGTAGAAAACCGCGGCCAAAAAAATAAGTATTACAATAAGAAGCTGAACACTCATAAAATTTAAAAACTATACTTCTTTTATCAACGAAAAATAAGGCAGCTTAGTACCTTATTTATCGGAAGAAAGCTATAGTCCCGCCAACCCAATCAAAGTCTTTGTTATAGCGTACGCCAATCATTTTACCGCGGCTTAACCGCGATAAGTTGATGGCAAGTGTTGGCAGCTTATCTTCCTCAGGCCAAAGATACAAAATTCTGATTTCACATTTTATTCCGCCGTCTGGCGCTTGTACAACCGGTTCATAAACTACTTTTTCCTGCAAAATCCAATTTTGCGGATCTGGTATGGCCTCAATGTCTGCTTCTTTTACATCAATAATTACACCTTGTCCGGCAAAAGAAAACAGTGGTTTTAATACAAAATTTTCCAGGTTTTTTGGTATCGAAGGCAACTCGTTCAAAAACCAGGTTTGAGGTATAAATTTACCCTGTAAAAAAGGCATTGTAAATTTACTGATTTTGTAAAACCAATTCGGGTGCGTAATCCATTCAACATCTAAATCCTGGCGGACATCCACTACTTTATCAAAAATATTCGGATCGTTATCAATCTCATCAAAAATAAGCCGGTTATAAATCCTTTTGATAAATATTTTTTTATCATCAGCCAGGTAGTATAATTTTTTTGCTTCTTGTTTTAAATCTTCTAACGGAATAATCGGTATGCCAAGATATTTTTGGGTGATAAAAAAATCAACTGCAGTTTTTTGATGAAGGGCATCGACATCCATTAACACAACTTCTTCTGGCCGATAAGGGCCAATTATAGTCTTTTTTAGAAGGTCTAAATAAGATGCTTTGTTTAGCCCGGAAAAATAAACATCTAACCCAGCAGGTAAATTATAAGTTTCCTGATAACAATCTGCCAAAAAGCTTTGAAAGCCGTAAAGAGACGGAAAGCCTTGTAGTTCAATTAGTTTTGGTACAAGTTCTCCCTGCTGGTCTTTACAAATGGCAAAATCAAAAGCAATAAAATGCGGATGGCTGGTTTCGTTTGCTACTTTCCATTTTTCTGGAATAGCGCGTTCAGTAAGTTCTTTAAAATTTGGATCGAGCAGCGTTTTTAGGATTTCGTCTCCTGCCTGTATTAATTTATTTTTTAAATCCTTGGTGAGAAATACAGGCGTTTCTGCAACACGGAAAGCAATCTCATCTTTTAAACCTTCCTGAAGGATGTTCAAAAAGTGCTGATATTTTTCTGCTGAAAATTGCTCATTAAATGCTTTCCGTGTTAAAGGATCCATTTGGGTTTAATTATATTTCCTGAAAAGCAAGGATTGCCTGGTTTAAAAAATTAGGGATCAGCGTATTTTGTGTCAGCATAATTTTGTCCGGGTCATCCAGTCTTTCCAGCATTTCATAGTATTTTTGTTCTCCGTGTTCAGCAATAGTTTGTTCTTTTTTAAGTGGTTCCATTAATCTCAACCGCATTCCGGCAGGGTCAGCTTCCGGGTGAAACTGTGTGCCAAAAAAATACTCGTTAAAACGGATGGCCATCATGCAACGTTCCAATTCCACATTCGGACGTTCTTTTTCTAAGGCCAAAAGCACTGCCCCAAGTTCTGTAAAGCGTTTGTGGTTTGGTTGTACCACTTGCCAATCTCTGGAATCTACAGCATAAAAAGGTTCTGGCAAACCTGCAAAAACAACATCATCGAAACCAGCCGCGGTTTGGTGGACAGGCAAAATACCAAAAGAAGTAGAGTACCTTTTGTTCACAGTCCCTAAGTTGTAATGCCTGCACATCAATTGAAAAGAATGGCATACAAAAAGTGCATATTTTTTCTGCGGATGATCAGAATCGTTGTGTTGCTGAATCTGATCAATTAAATTAAAATAACTTTTCTCCCACTCAGAACCTTCACTTTCTAATGGACTTCCAGGGCCTCCGCTGAAAATGTAAATATCAAAATCAATACTTGGAACCTGGTTTTTTCCGCGGATATCAAATACTTCGTAACTTAACTCAAGTTGGTTTTGCAACCGATATTTATCCAATATATCCTGAAAGCAGCGCATTCCCTGGTTTGGGTGCCCATCGTACAAATCAAGTATTGCTACTTTTATCACTGTTTTTTCTGTGTCTGCCATGCTTTTTTTAACGCCTATATTCCTACTAATGTTTGCGAAGTGATGTAATCTACCACATCTTCAAAATTATTTTTTTGCTCATATATTGCCAATTGGCGGTCGGCACCAGTTCCGTGTTCCAGGATTTTGTGCACGTATTGCAAATCTTGGCGGCAACCTAACTCGTCCACCACATCGTCCACAAAATCAAGTAATTCTAAAATTAAGGCACGGGTGTTTACTTCCATTTCTTTTCCGAAATCGATCATCTTGCCGTCAATTCCGTAACGTGCCGCACGCCATTTATTTTCGTTGATTAAAGCACGCGTATAAGTAATATACTTCATGTTTTGCTGCCGAAGTTTGTACAACTTGGCACACAAAGCCTGGAAAAGAGCCGTAAAAGCCATCGTTTCATCTACCAACATCGGGCAATCACAAATCCTAAACTCAATTGTTTCGAAGAATGGATGAACACGGATATCCCACCAAATCTTTTTGGCATTATCAATGCAATTGGTTTTAACCAGCATTTTGATGTAATTGTCGTACTCTTCAATGCTGCTGAAATAATCCGGGATACCAGTCCTTGGAAACTTATCAAAAACTTTTGTCCGATATGATTTATAACCTGTATTCCGGCCAACCCAAAACGGTGAATTGGTAGAAAGGGCATAAACATGCGGTAAAAAGTAGCGTACTTGGTTGGCAATATGAATGGCCAGTTCGCGGGATTGGATACCAACATGAACATGCAAACCAAAAATAAGATTGGAGCGCGCGGCCTGCTGTAGTTCGTTTACGATATCGTTGTAACGCGGATGCTCTGTAATAAGCTGGTTTTGCCAGTTAGAAAACGGGTGCGTGCCGGCAGCACCGATACGTAAACCCATATCGCCGGCCAATTGTGCAACCGTAAGCCGAAGTTTAGAAACTTCTTTACGTGCTTCGTCTGTGTTGTTGCAAATATGCGTGCCCACTTCTACCACAGCCTGGTGCATTTCCGCTTTTACCTGGTCCTCAAGGATTTTTTGTGCACCTTCTACAATCTTTTGATCATGGGAAATCAGTTCCCGGCTAACGGGATCGATCACCATAAATTCTTCTTCAACACCTAAAGTGAACTTGTTCATTTGCTTCTTTTTAAAATGAAATTGGCCGTACTTCTTTTATCAACCCAAATTCTTGTTTTTTGTGGATGAATTTAAACAGATGCTTCTTTTATCGCCTAAATTTCAGGGTCTGTTTGCACAGGTTTGTTTGTTTCTGCTGATTTTGCTTTGGTTGCCGATTTTGCTTTTGTAACTTTAGGCTGTATACTTACCAATGGCGAACCTGTTGCCGAAGATTTGATATACTCTCCCCAGGTTAAATTATCCCGACCAGGTTTTTGCTTTTTGGCGCGCTCGATGGCATAATTTGCTGCATTTTCTACCACCCATTCAAAATTTTCCTGGCCAACACTGTTTACATCTGCATCTGGTGCAGGATTACAAAAATCTATCGCGTAAGGAATACCATCGCGCACAGCAAATTCTACCGTATTAAAATCGTAACCCAAATACTGGTTTAACAGGATTACATATTTTTTAATAGTGTCGAGCAACTTTTTATCAGTAGTTGCACCTTCAATTATATAACGTTCGTGAAATGGATTGCGCGGCTCGTACTGCATAATTTTTACATATTTTCCGCCGATGCAATAACAGCGAAAGTATTCTGTAAAAATGATTTCTTCCTGCAGCATCATCACGTATTGCTTGGTGCCGTTGTATTTGTTGAAGAAATCTTCCGAGCTATGCATTTTATAAACTTCTTTCCAGCCGCCGCCGTCAAATGGTTTCATATAAGCCGGAAAACCAACATATTTAAAAATCGCAGGCCAGTTTAACGGATAAGATAAGTTGCGGAAAGATTCTTCCGAAGTATCATCCGGATGCTCTTTTGATGGTAGTAAAACTGTTTTTGGAACCGGTACGCCAATTTTTAAAGCTAAAGCGTTATTAAAAAATTTCTCATCGGCACTCCACCAAAATGGGTTGTTGATTACCGCCGTGCCAGTAATGGCAGCATTTTTTAACATGGAACGATAAAAAGGTACATCTTGAGAAATACGGTCTACAATAACTGCGTAATCCAATTCTTCGCCTTGAAAAACCTTGTCGATCTTAACAAATTCTGCGGTAATGTCTTTTTCATTTTTACTGTTGATGCGATCAACAAAAGCTTGAGGAAAACTATTTTCCTTGCCGAACAAAATGCCTATTTTTTTCATATAAATTAAGATAAGGTTAATTATAAAATTGATAAATAATGCGGGAACATTTCTTTCCAGATAGGCCAGTCATGCACAGCATTTGGTCTGATGTCTAACCAATGGTTAATATTTTTGTTGGTTAAAATATGTGATAATATTTGATTTGATCCTAAACAAATATCATAATCAGAAGTACCCAGAACGATGTTTAAATTCCACAAATCGTGCAGATTACTGCCCGGAAGATAATCAACCGGATTGTTAAAATAAATGTCATCATTATAAAAACCATCTGTTTGGCCTCGAATATCAAAAGCACCGCTCATCGAAAATAAATGACTTGTTTTTTCAGGATGTTTGAAAGCAAAATTGGCTGCATGATATCCGCCAAAACTGCAACCCGCCATTACCGCTTTGCTTACTCCGGTTTCTAAAGTTGCCCAAGGGACTAATTCTTCATTTAACATTTTATCGTACCAAACATAATTTCTGGCCCGTTCTGCCGGGTGAACGCCTTTGTTATACCAGCAAAGCCAATCGAAAGAATCAGGACAATAAATTTTGACCAAACCTTCGTTTACAAACCAGGAAACAGCATCGATCAAACCAAAATCTTTATTCTCATAAAACCTTCCGTTAGAGGTTGGGAATAAAATAATTGGTTTGCCGCGGTCTCCATAAACCATCATATCCAGTTCAAAACCCAAATTATGCGAATACCAACGTCGGTAATTTTCTATCATACTAATCTACTTGACCGGTTGTAAGATAGTTTCTTTGTAATAAAAAATCAAAATTAAAATCCTTGGTACTGCTTTTGTTACCTAAAACCTTTTATTTCTAATATTAAAAAAATCAAATAACATAACATGTATTGCAACGTATTAAAGCAAGAGATGACGATAACAGAAGAAGTTTTAGCAATTGAATCCGTTTTTTTAAAGCGGGAAGTTATCTGCTCTCTTTTGGTTCCTGAAGGGTTTGAAGGGTTGGAAAAAATTAACTTGCTGCTGTTAAACGACGGTCAGGAAACCGAAAATTTAAAATTAAAATCAACTTTAGAAAATTTATATAGCTATCAAAAAATTGCGCCAACGCTTGTTGCCGCGATCCATGCGGGAGAAAGAATCCACGAATATGGCACTGCCGGTATTTTTGATTTTAAAAGCCGGGGAAGCAAAGCTGCTGCCTATACTTCTTTTATCACCCAAGAATTGTTGCCCAAATTACAGGAACTGATTGGTATGAAAGCCTTTGGGACAATTGCTTTTGCCGGTTTTTCTTTAGGCGGATTGTCTGCATTGGATATTGCCTGGAACAACCCGCAACTGTTTGATAAAGTAGGTGCTTTTTCCGGTTCTTTTTGGTGGAGGAGCAAAGACTTAAAAGATGGCTACAGCGATGAGCAACACAGGATTATGCATAATATTATACGGCAAAAACAGCATCAGCCGGGTTTGAAATTCTGGTTTCAAACTGGTACAAATGATGAAACGGCCGACCGCAACCAAAACGGCATTATCGATTCAATTGACGATACGGTGGACTTGATCAAAACCTTGGTAAGCACCGGTTACAACCGGTACAAAGACATCCAATACCTCGAAATGATAAACGGCAAACACAATGTAGAAACCTGGGCCAAAGCAATGCCTAAATTTTTAAGCTGGGCGTTTGGGCGGTAAATATAGTTTTGTAAATTAGTGTTATGGAAACCAGCGTACTAACCAGAAAGCTTGAAAAACTTTCTGAACCACTAAAAAAGGAAGTTGAGGATTTTGTTGATTTTCTGATTTTTAAGAATGGGAAAGACAGTATTCTTCTTTCAAAAGAAGTAAATTCTTCTTATCAGTATGTAGAAAATTCATTAAAAATTAATAAGTTGGCCTCTAAACCAGTTTTTGGAAGCGGCAAAGGTATTTTTGGTAAAATTGCTGATGATTTTGACGAGCCTTTAGATGCCATGAACGATTATATGTAATGCAAATTTTACTTGATACCCATATTCTAATATGGTTCGCAAAAGGAATAGATAAATTATCCCCAAAAGCGAAAACAACAATCGAAAATTTAAGTAATCAACGCTTTGTAAGTATCGTTTCTTTATGGGAAATTGTAATTAAATCAAGCTTGAATAAAATTGAGCTTAAACAATCTTTTAAAGAAATCTATTATTTTTTAACTAATAATGACATTGAACTGCTACCTGTTAGTGTTGCTCATCTTGATATACTTTTAACACTTCCCGTTTATCACAAAGACCCTTTTGATCGTCTTTTGATTGCGCAGGCAATTACTGAAAACCTGACTTTAATTTCTGCAGATCAACATTTTAATGGTTACAACATAAATCTATTACAGTAAGAATTTGGTTAAACTTTGCTAACCTATTGCTATCTCTTTAATATTCCATATATTAAGCCTATCTTTGCGCCAAATTTAAGTAACGCATTTACATGCAAAAGATCAGGAACATTGCGATTATCGCACACGTTGACCACGGTAAAACTACATTGGTTGACAAAATTTTACACAGTTGTTCTATTTTTAGGGATAATGAACAAACAGGTGAATTAATACTGGACAACAACGATTTAGAACGTGAACGTGGTATTACCATCGTTGCCAAAAACGTTTCTGTTAGATATAAAGATGTTAAGATCAACATCATCGATACACCAGGCCACGCGGATTTTGGCGGTGAGGTAGAACGTGTGTTGAAAATGGCCGACGGCGTGCTTCTTTTATGCGATGCTTTTGAAGGTGCTATGCCGCAAACCCGTTTTGTAACCCAAAAAGCTTTGGCCTTGGGTTTGAAACCGATTGTGGTTGTAAATAAAGTTGACAAAGAAAACTGTCGCCCGGAAGAAGTTTACGAACAAATTTTTGAGCTTTTCTATAATTTAGATGCGACAGAAGACCAGTTAGATTTCCCGGTAATCTATGGTTCATCTAAACAGGGCTGGATGAGTACCGATTGGAAAAAACCAACGGAAGATATTTTCCCTTTGATGGATGCTATCCTGGCCAACATTCCGCCGGCACCTATTAGCGAAGGCACGTTGCAAATGCAAATTACCTCGTTAGATTATTCTTCTTTTGTTGGCCGTATCGCTATTGGCCGCGTTGCCCGTGGCACAATTAAAGAAAACCAGCCGGTATCTTTGGTAAAACGCGATGGCACTATTCAAAAATCAAGGGTAAAAGAACTATATACTTTTGAAGGTTTGGGCAAAATTAAAGCAACAGAAGTAAGTTCGGGCGATATTTGTGCCGTTGTTGGTATTGATGGTTTTGATATTGGCGATACGCTCGCTGATTTCGAAAAACCGGAAGCATTGGAAGTCATCCATATTGATGAGCCAACCATGAATATGCTTTTCACCATCAACAACTCTCCGTTTTTTGGTAAAGAAGGCAAGTTTGTAACGTCTCGGCATTTGCGCGATCGTTTGTACAAGGAGATGGAGAAAAATCTTGCGCTTAAAGTAATCGAAACGGAATCTCCTGATTCTTACTTGGTTTACGGCCGTGGTATTCTTCATTTATCTGTGTTGATTGAAACAATGCGACGCGAAGGTTACGAACTGCAAGTTGGCCAGCCACAAGTAATCATAAAAGAAATTGACGGCGTAAAATGTGAGCCGATTGAAACCTTAATTGTCGATGTGCCTGGAGATGTTGCCGGTAAAGTAATTGAACTGGTAACGCAACGAAAAGGTGATTTGCTGATTATGGAACCAAAAGGCGATTTACAGCATTTAGAATTTGATATTCCGGCGCGCGGTATTATCGGTTTGCGTAATAATGTGTTAACTGCTACTGGCGGCGAGGCGATTATGGCACACCGTTTTAAAGCTTACGAACCTTGGAAAGGAACAATTCCGGGCCGTTTAAATGGTGTTTTGGTTTCGATGGATACGGGTAAAACTACTGCTTTTGCCATAGATAAATTACAGGACCGCGGCCGTTTCCACATTGACCCGGGCGTAGAAGTTTACGAAGGACAAGTTTTAGGCGAGCACATTCGTGATAACGATTTGGTGATCAACTTAACCAAAGGCAAGCAGTTAACCAACATGCGTGCTTCCGGAAGTGATACCAACGTTCGTATTGCACCAGCAGTTAAGTTTTCGTTAGAGGAGTCAATGGAATATATTCAGGCTGATGAATACATTGAAGTTACACCGCAAAGTATCAGAATGCGTAAAATCTTTTTGAATGAGAATGACAGAAGGGTTAACGCTAAACAGTTTGTGAATCAATAAAATAAAATTAAATAGTACAAAATAGGCTTGGTGAATAACCGAGCCTATTTTGTTTCATTCGTTTTTAAACTAAATATTCCTGCCAGTTCTGTAAATCTAAAATCTGTTTAAATTATTTTAAAAATTAACATTAAAACATATTGCAAAATCAAAATTCCATCGACATAAAAAAAGTAGTAATATTCGTTTTTTTCAAATTTTGAACGAAATATTAACCAGCCTGCTAATAAAATAGTTAGCGTTAGTGCGAAAAAATTAGTATCAAAACCGTGATTTTTAAATAGGAACAACAGCACTAAATAGCCAGCCAACAAAAGCTGACAAATTAAGTAAGCATTTTTTTCTCCAAAAACAACCGGTAAGGTTTTTAAGCCAAGCTTACGGTCTTGGAAAAGATCACGAATATCAAACGGAATAGCCATTGCCGTGATAAACAAAAATCTTTTGGCTAATAAAAGAAGTATGTCTTTCCTGGAAATAGCATTTGGTTGAGAATTTTCAGCTTCAATTATGGGTAAAAGCACAACGCTTAACGTCCAGGTAACACCTATCAGCAATAATTTTAGTCCGGGAATATTGCGTAGTCCAAATTTTTGGTTTCCGGTAGAAAATAGCGGCATTCCGTATCCCAAAGACAAAATCGAAAGTAAAATCAGTAACAAACGCGATTTTACAGAAACCATAAAAAACAAGGGTAAAAGAAGCATGGCCGCCACAACGGTTATGATGACCATGAGTTTGTAATTAGCGAAAAACCATCTTACCCGTTTAAGTGAGGCTTTTTCCGGATACTTTGGCCTGCTCAGCAGAATACTGAAATTATAAATAAAAAGTGTCGATAAAAACAGTATCGCCAAAACCGGATAAACAGGTCCGGAACCAATCAGCATAAAAGTGACCATCGCTTGTGCCATGGCGCATAAAGCCATGAACAGGTTACTGAAAAGCAAAAAATCAAAAGCAGGACAAAGCAGTTTTTTCATCCGAACGGAAAACCAAATATCCTTTTATTTAATCAAGAATTTTTTGAGGAAAGCGGATTTGAACCAGATTGAAGTTCAAAAATAGTGATCTCAGGTAAAATACCAACCCGGCCAGGATAACCCAAAAAGCCGTAACCTACGTTTACATACAATTGCTGCTTGTTTTCCTGATAAAGCCCTGCCCATTCTTTGTAAATATACTGCACCGGACTCCACTGGAAATGAGGTAAACGAACACCGAACTGCATACCATGTGTGTGGCCGGAAAACATCATATCAATTTGAGGATATTGCGGCAAAACCTGTGCCCGCCAATGCGAAGGATCATGTGATAAAAGAAGCTTTACCGGCAGATCATCTGTGTTTTTTGTGGCCAAGTCCATGCGGCCGTATTTTGGAAAACGACTTAAAGCACCCCAATTTTGAATTCCTAAAATGCCGATTTCTTCGCCGTCCACTTTTAGTCTTCGGTTTTCATCAATCAGCAAATCGTACCCCATGTTTTTATGTACAGTGAACAAATCCTGCAAGTTTTGCTTTTTTGCTTCTGCGGAAGTCCAGGTAAAATAATCGCCGTAATCGTGGTTCCCCAAAACAGAAAAAACACCTAAAGGTGCCTTTACACGAGAAAATACATCGATATAATTTTTTACTTCGATTGTACGGTTGTTAACTAAATCACCGGTAAAAAAAATAAGGTCAGGTTTTTCTTTCAGCAACAAATCCACACCGCCAGAAACTGCTTTTTTATTGTAGAAACTCCCGGAATGAATATCAGAAATCTGGCCAATTTTAATGCCATCAAAAGCTTTAGGCAGGTTGGGGAGATAAATGGTTTGGCGGCGAACACGGTAATCATAAGCGCCTGAAATAATGCCGTAAGAAAGGGAAGCGAGCGGCAGGGAAGCTGTAATCAAACCCGCTTTCATTAAAAATTCTGATCTTGGAATATGGTCTGGTTTTGGTTGGCTGGCCGGGAATTCCGGTTCTGTTTTTTTATATTTTCGCGCAATCCACAAAAAAATCCGGCGTACATCATCTACCAAAATAAACGGGAGCAGGAAAACTTTGGCAATCAGCAACACAAAAAACACCAGTAAAATTGTTGCCCTTGCCCCAACGCCTATGTCAAAATAAACGGATACGAAAACACCGGCTATTAGCAGCAGAGAAACTACCCAAAAAATAACAGTAATCCTTTTAACAAAGCGGAAACTGAACTTTTTTAAAGCACCGCGGATGCCATCAATAATATAAAAATCGGCGAGCAACAGTAAAATGCAAACGCCGATTAAAACCAGGGGATTAGTCATGTATAAAAAATACCGGTAAAAGAAGCATGCTAATAACGGTCGTCTAAATCCATGTCATCGTCTTTTGGCATGTTGAAAAGGCTGTCGAACATATCAGAAAATGCGTAACCATTATCCAAATAACCTTTGTTCACCTGCGAAAATTCTGCCAGGCCGTGCAAAACAAATTCCATTAAAAGCAACTGGTTGTTTTCGGTTAGGTTAGGATGTTGTTTTTTGACCAAATCTTTTAAACCGGGAACAGATGAAAGCAGTTTCTTGTATTCCTGACCGGGCAAATCGTCGATAATAGAAATGTTATTCCCTGCACTAAACCAATTGATAATTTCGGCATAAGGATTTGGCTTTTTGCTTTTCTTGGCTTTTTCCGGTTCCGGGAAGTATTTTAATAATGATGTTTTGATCGCTTTTCCAACCAGGATGTTTGCCACTTTTGCCGGACCTTCCAGTTCGCCTTCATAAACCAATTCTATTTTTCCGGTAATCGCCGGAATTACACCTAAAAAATCAGAAATGCGGACAAACGTATTTTTTTCCCGGTTGATCAGCATTCTTCTTTCGGCATTGCTAATTAAATTTTCATAAGCAGAAATAGTTAAACGGGCAGAAACACCGGATTTTTTATCAATATATTCCGAATTTCGGGCTTCAAAAGCAATTTGTTCTACCAGGTTTTTCACTAAGTCGTCCGCCTCAATATTTACTTTTTGTTCTTTGGAAAGCGATGCTTCCTGTTGTGTGATTTGACGGGAAATTTCAACGGTACGAGGATAATGTGTTAAAATCTGACTTTCGATCCTATCTTTTAAAGGTGTAACGATAGAACCGCGGTTGGTATAATCTTCTGGGTTTGCTGTAAAAACAAACTGGATATCCAAAGGCAAACGCAGTTTGAAACCGCGGATTTGAATATCTTTTTCCTGTAAAATGTTAAACAACGAAACCTGGATTCGTGCCTGTAAATCTGGCAATTCGTTAATCACGAAAATGCCTCGATGTGCACGGGGAATCAAACCAAAATGGATCACGCGTTCATCAGAATAAGTTAGCTTCATGGTTGCAGCTTTGATTGGGTCAACATCGCCAATTAAATCGGCAACGGTAACATCCGGCGTAGCCAACTTTTCAGTATAACGTTCGGAGCGATGCAGCCAGGCAATTTGTGTGTCATCACCTTTGGTTTCAATTTCGTTCCGGGCAAACCAGGAAATTGGTTCTAACGGATCATCAAATAATTCCGAACCAGCAATATAAGGCACAAATTCGTCGAGTAAATTTACCATCAAACGGGCAATCCGTGTCTTTGCTTGTCCGCGTAAACCCAATAATAAAATGTTGTGGCGGGATAAAATAGCGGTTTGCAGATCGGGCATTACGGTATCTTCAAAACCGATAATTCCTTCAAAACCGTTTTCTTTTTGCTGCAATTGTTTGATCAGGTTTTCTCGAAGTTCTTCTTTTACCGACCGGGATTTATATCCGCTTTGTTTTAATTCTCTAAGCGTGGTGATGTTGTTCATATTTTTTTAGAAATCCGGAAGTTTGAAATTTCCGGCATTTATTGTTTGAAATTTGATCTGAAAATAGAACGGGTAATTTCCAGGGTTAAATAATTTATGCTGATAAAAGAAGCATCAGGTTTTATCTTACCGTCCTTCTCCTGTTCCTGATGTAATCTTCAAAAATATATTCGCCTAAACCATTCAGCGAACTGTAAAAAGCTTTGCCGCCGTTGGTTTCGGTAAATTTGCGTACAAACTGTTGTAGGTAAGGATCTTTAGCAATCATAAATGTAGTGATCGGAATTTTTAAGCGTTTGCATTGTGCCGCCATGTTCAGTGTTTTGTTCACCACTTTTCTATCCAAACCAACACTGTTTTTATAGTACTTTAACCCTTCTTTCAGGCAAGTCGGCTTTCCATCGGTAATCATGAAAATCTGTTTGTTCTGGGTTTTCCTCCGGCGAAGCAAATCCGTAGCCAGTTCCAAACCGGCGTAAGTATTGGTATGATACGGGCCGACCTGCAAATAAGGCAAATCCTGCAAAGTAATTGGCCAGGCATCGTTTCCAAAAACGACAATATCCAGCGTATCTTTCGGGTATTTGGTGCGGATCAGTTCTGCCAAAGCCATCGCCACTTTCTTTGCTGGCGTGATCCGGTCTTCTCCATACAAAATCATGGAATGCGAAATATCGATCATCAAAACGGTAGAAGTCAACACTTTAAAGTCCATTTCTTCTACTTCCAGATCTTTTTCCGTCATCCTGAAATCGCCGATACCATGATTTACTTGTGCGTTGTGGATAGATTGTGTCATGTCGATCTGATCCAAACTATCGCCAAATTCATATTCGCGGCGTTCGGAGTTTTTTTCATCGCCCTGACCGGAAAGCGGCGAACGGTGGTTGCCTTTTCCAGATTTTTTCAGCTTGCCAAAAATTTCTTCTAAAGCTGACTGACGGATACTTTGTTCTGTTTTGCCTGTAATTTTAAACTCACCGTTTTGCTTGTCTTCATCCAGATAACCTTTTTGTTTTAGGTCATCAATGAAATTGCCCATGCCGTACTCATCGTTGGTCATGTTGTATTGTTTGTCCAGCTCGTTCATCCAGGCCAATGCTTCGCCAGCATCGCCGGAAGTATAATTGAGCAGTTCCAAAAACAATTTCATTAAATCATCAAAACCGCCTTTGGGGATTTGATTCGGAATATATTTAGAGAAACCAAAACCACGCATTTTTAACCTTTCTTTAAATTTTAACTTACAAAGGAAACTATTAGTTTGATGCAAAAGTTTTTTGCTTAAAAAACTGTCAGCAAGATGACAAGCAGCCGATTGAATAAATATACAATGTTATTTGTGCTTCAATGCTGAAACCGCATTATTGCTGCTGTTTGATTGTATTTATTTTTTGGTGATCGTAAACCGGATTTGCGCCACGACTGCCTGCCACGAAAGCACCAATTGCCGAAGCATTCATCAAAATTTCTTCCATCGGCAAATGATTTAACAAGCCGGCGATGAATGTGGCCAGAAAAGAATCTCCTGCACCAACGGTATCAACCACATCAACTTTAAAGCCTGGATGTTGGTAAAAGTGGTTTTGGTGCAGAACGATACAACCGTTTCCGCCAAGCGTTACGCAAACCGTTTTAACGTGATAACGGCGGCTAAACTCCTTCATTTTATCTTCCAGCGAAACATGTTGCTCATTTTTAGGCGATAAAAAAAGTATTTCCTCATCGTTCATTTTCACCACATCAGCGTTTTGTGCTAAAGTTTCGATGACGTTTAAAGTATAATGCGGCGGACGCAAATTTACGTCAAACACTTTGAAAACGGGTTTTTGAAGCAATTGCAGCAAAGTATTTAAACTGGCCGGTGTGCGGCAGGCCAAACTTCCGTAAACAATCGCTTCAAACGGAAATGCTTCTTTTAGCAGTGTTTTTTCCGGCTGGATATTGTCCCAGGAAACCGGCTGCGGAATGGTGTATTTGGCCTGCCGGTTTTCATCCAAAGCAACCGTAACCAAACAAGTTGGCAGTTCCGCATCGCGCTGAATTAATTGTGTTGGAAAATGTTGTCCTTCTAAATATGCAAACAGTTCATCGCCCAAATCATCTTCACCAATTCGTGTAAGCATTTGCACCGGAATTTGTTGCTGTAAAAGATGCATGGCCACATTCATCGGTGCGCCGCCTGCTTTTTTATCTGCGCCAAAACCATCCCACAAAACCTCGCCGAAACATAAAACCTGCTTGTCCATAAGTTTTAAAATTAAAACGTAAATCTAAAGTTTAACCGATAAAATACTATTTTAGGAGATGAAAACAACCGTTTTATTTTGCCTGATGCTTCTTTTAGCAAGCTTTTCTTTCGCTCAGGATAAAAAAGCAATTACCAATTTGCTGGAAAAGCAGCGTTTGGCCTGGAACCGAGGCGATTTAGACGGCTACATGCAAGGTTACTGGAAATCGGATTCGTTGCTTTTTGTGGGCAAAACCGGACCGAAATACGGCTGGAAAACCACGCTGGAAAACTACAAAAAAAGTTATCCGGATGATGAGGCGATGGGAACGCTCACTTTTAATATTTTGCAAATCAACATCATCGACCTTAAAAATGCTTTTGTTTTAGGCGGATGGAAGTTAAAGCGCGAAAAAGACGAACCGCAAGGTTTTTTTACATTATGGCTGAGACGGATTAAAGGCGAATGGAAAATTGTGTCTGATCATACAAGTTAAAATAAACAATTACCAGCTTTTTACTTTTTGCTGCTGATGAAACTACCTTTTGATCTTAAAACTGTACTAAATAAAATCGAACAAGCCACCGCCAATTATCCAAAAGCAGCTATGTTTGATTTGTACGAACGCGGTTTTACTTCTTTGTTTGAGCAACTCATTTCCTGCATTATTTCTGTTCGTACTTTAGATGAAACGACCATTTCGGTTTCGCTTCGCTTGTTTGATCAAGCACGAACGGCGGAAACTATGCTTCTTTTACCGCATGAAAAATTAGTTCAGTTGTTATATGGCAGCACTTTCCCCGGACAAAAAGCGGAAACAATCCTGGGAATTTCAAAAATAGCTGTTGAAAAATACAACGGACAATTGCCAACCAATTTTGAAGGATTAACAGCACTAAAAGGAGTAGGGCCGAAATGCGCCAATCTCGCTTTAGGTGTTGCCGCAAAACTTCCCGGAATCAGTGTTGATATTCACGTCCATCGTGTGGTAAACCGCTGGGGAATTACCAAAACTGCTCAACCGGAGCAAACCATGGTTTTCCTGCAAAACAACGTTCCGCAGGAAAAATGGATTGATCTGAACCGTTTGCTGATGCCTTTTGGCAAACATATTTGTACCGGTACTTTGCCGCATTGTTCAACTTGTCCGGTTTTGGAGTATTGTGGGCAGGTTGGCGTAACGAAGCATCGGTAGGAGAAACTTTCATATTTTTTCTTGTCCGTTCTTTTGTTTGGTCAAAATAACTGGGTTGAGATTTTGAAAGGTGAAAAGAATGCAGACGATCGAAGCGATAAGTTTACGCCCAAGCGCGGGAAGGCCCGGCAAAGCGCGGAGCGGGATAAGGTTTGTCTTGATTTCGTTGGTTCTTTTTAATTAAGCAAAAAGAACGTAAAGGCAAGTAATAACTTTTTCTAATTCAAGATAGAATTGATTAAAATTGCCAATCATGATAACCGAACAGCTTTACCAAATCTTCCTACAGCATCCACAAATCTCTACCGATACCCGTAAAATTGCTTCCGACAGTATTTTTTTCGCCTTAAAAGGAGCAAATTTCAATGCCAATACTTTTGCAGAAAAGGCTTTGGAAACGGGCGCAGCTTATGCGGTAATTGATGAAGCGGCATATCGAAAAAGTAACCGTTTTATTTTGGTGGAAGATGTGTTGGCAGCTTTGCAGGATTTGGCAAGGCATCACCGGAAACAGTTAAATATTCCGGTTATTGGTTTAACAGGTTCTAACGGAAAAACCACGACCAAAGAGTTAATTAACTCGGTTTTAAGCAGGTACTTTAAAACTTATGCCACCAAAGGGAACTTGAACAATCACATTGGCGTGCCGCTTACTTTGCTTTCTATCTCCGCAAAAACAGAAATCGCTATTATCGAAATGGGCGCCAACCATCAGCAGGAAATTGCTTTTTTATGTACGATTGCGCAGCCTACGCATGGTTTAATCACCAATATTGGACGTGCGCATTTAGAAGGTTTTGGCGGAGCCGAAGGCGTACGAAAAGGCAAAGGCGAACTGTTTGACTTTCTGGAAAAAAGCGGCGGAACCGTTTTTGTAAACCACGATGATTTGGTTTTGGAAGAGATGGCTTTAAAACGTCATTTTAAAAATGTGGTTTATTATGGAAAGGATAAAACGGATTTGGTTTCCGGAGAAATAGTGGAAAATGTGCCACTGTTAAAAATCCGGTGGCATGCAAATCAAGAAACTTCAACCCAAAAACACGAAGTGCAAACGCAGTTAACCGGAAGTTACAATCTGGATAATATTTTGGCAGCGGTTTGTATCGGCCATGAGTTTAAACTTTCTGCGGAGCAAATTAATGCGGGAATCAGCAGTTATCAGCCGGAAAACAGCCGTTCGCAAATCCTTCAAACTAAAACCAATACGTTAATTTGCGATTATTACAACGCCAACCCGAGCAGCATGGAAGTTGCGATCAAAAATCTGGATGCGATTACTGCCGATCAAAAAGTGTTGATTTTAGGCGATATGTTTGAACTGGGCGAACATTCCTCCGCAGAACACGAACTGATCATTAAAAAAGCAAACGAAATTAAAGTCGACAAACGGATTTTTATCGGTACAGCTTTTTACCAGCACCATGCTTCTTTTACCGGTACTTTTTATGAAACTACGGATGCTGCTTTTACCGCACTAAAATCTTCGCCAATTACCAACGCAACCGTTTTGGTAAAAGGTTCGAGAAGCATGAAACTGGAAAGTTTGCTGGAGCTTTTGTAAGAGGATAAAAGCTATTACTGCAATTTTAGAAGTGTACATTTAAGCAAATTCCTTTTTAGCTATGTAAAGATCATATTCCATCTGTAAGCTTA
This sequence comes from uncultured Sphingobacteriaceae bacterium, assembly GCA_964251965.1. Lineage (GTDB taxonomy): Bacteria > Bacteroidota > Bacteroidia > Sphingobacteriales > Sphingobacteriaceae > Mucilaginibacter_A. The sequence goes on from CAXULQ010000008.1 coordinate 89,120, forward strand.
ACCAATAATGAGAACTGATGCTCAAAAATTTTTCAATTTTAATGGCGAGTTTTGCAGATATATTTCTTTTACCAGCAAAAATTTCGCTTAAATGATGTGGTAAAATCCCAAGTGCTTGGGCTACATCTTTCTTTAAGAGTCCTCTTTCTTCTATTTCTTCCAGCAAAAATTCTCCGGGATGAAATGCCTCGATTTCAATTTCTTTACCCGTATGATCTAATACTTGATTAATCATAAATTATCTGTAACGCCTTTTAAGACGTATTTTATGAGTAATGATTTGAAATTTCTTCAATATAAATAATTTCAACATTGCCCTGTTTATCTATTCTAAATATAAGTCGGTACGATTTGTTCAGTCGTATTGAATACTTGTCCTTATATCTTTTCTCTTTTAACTTTTCAAAATGAAGACTTTTATTGCTTCTTAATTCCAGCGTATTTTGTGCTGCCTTTATTTGAAACAAACGCCTTTTAAATGCCTGAATTACTTCTTCAGGAAAATCTTGCTTACCAGTTAATGGTTGATCTTTTGCTAATTCGGCTAAATAAGAATCTTCAATTTTTAAATTCATTTTAATTTATTTGATAAGCAACCTTCCTGGAAGGACTTATTGTTTAGCATTAACTCTTTCTTAAGTCAGGAGCTTTTGCAACGATGATTTTTATAATTTTTTTTCCACGTTTAATTAAAGGGTTTATTCTTACAAAGAAAACGACTATTTTTTAAATAACCAAATTTTGGTTATTGTATTTAGTCTACTATGGTTATGCTTTGGTATTAATTTTTAAGAAATACGTTGCAAACTCTCTGCCCAATTGTCAGGTCTTTGCAGATGCTTCTTTTATGCCGATAAAATCTATCATTCGGAATACTTTTTGAAATACTGTTATCTTATAAAAACAATAACATGGGTTTAGGATATTTATTGATGATTGCCATCGCGCTGATCAGTTTTGGCGTGCAATGGCGTTTTAAAAGCAAGTTTAAACAATATGCCGAAATTGGTTTGCTTTCGGGATTATCCGGCAAAGAAGTGGCCGAACGGATGCTGCGCGATAACGGCATTGCTGACGTAAAAGTAATTTCTGTAGAAGGACAACTGACCGACCACTACAACCCGGCTAACAAAACGGTTAATTTAAGTGCCGATGTTTACCAAAGCCGCAGTGTTGCCTCTGCTGCAATCGCCGCGCACGAATGCGGCCACGCCGTGCAGCATGCAAAAGCTTATAACTGGTTAACTTTCCGTTCGGCTATGGTTCCGATTGTGCAAACCGCTTCAACGCTAACACAATGGACTTTGATGATTGGTATTATGCTGCTGGTTTTTAGCGGAAATCCGATAGTTTTAGGTGTTGGTGTAGCGGCTTTGGCTTTGGTTACTACTTTCAGTTTTATTACTTTGCCGGTAGAGTTTGATGCCAGCAACCGCGCTTTGGCCTGGCTAAACAACAATTATACGGTAGTGCAAACCAGCGAAGAGCACGAGCAAGCGAAAGATGCTTTGTGGTGGGCTGCCATGACTTATGTTGTTGCTGCTTTAAGTGCCCTGGCAACTTTGGTTTATTACGCTTCTTTTCTATTAAACGGCAGAAGAAACTAAGTTTGATTGAAAAAGATCTCTTTAACAAGTACGGCCGCGACCATTGATCGCGGCCGTACTGTTTTTATGCCGGTAAAAGAAGTATTTTAATTTAGCTTATAAGGGGCAACCAATTGAAACTCCGGAATTTTTACATCAAACTCATGGTTATCAAGTAAACGCACCATTTGGTATTCGCCTTTCATCGTTCCCATTTCGGTTTTCAAATTACAGCCCGAAACGTAACCATGCTGATTGCCAGGTTCGATAACTGGTTGCAAACCAACAACGCCTTCGCCTTCTACTTCTCTGTGTGTTCCGTTCGAATCAAAAATACTCCAGTGCCTGCGCAATAATTGCACCGCATAATCAGTCATGTTTTCGATGGTAACCCGGTAAGCAAACATAAAATGTTCGTTTGCCGGGTTAGAATATTCTTGTTGGTAAAGTGTTTCTATGGAAACTTTCACACCGTCGGTAATTGTGTTCACCATAAAGCTTGTTAAATTTTAATGTGATAAATAAAATATTGTTCAACAATCAAGCCATAACTAAAGTATGTGCCGACTTGATTCCTTCCAGAATGTCATAAATTTCTTCCAGGTTTTCCGAAGCAACCAATCTCATCCGTGTTTCTTTAAAGTTTTCTACGCCTTTAAAATAGTTGGCATAATGTCTTCTCATTTCAAAAATTCCGGTTTTTGGCCCTTTCCAGGCGATTGATTTTTGCAGATGTGTTTTGCAAATTTCCACCCGTTCTTCTATCGTAGGTTTGGGCAAAAAGTTACCTGTTTTAAGAAAATTTTTTATCTCACGGAAAATCCAGGGGTTTCCGATAGAAGCGCGGCCGATCATCATACCATCCACACCAAACTCCTGTTTCCAGGCCAGTGCTTTTTCCGGCGAATCAATATCACCATTTCCAAAGACTGGAATCTCGATATTCGGGTTCTTTTTTACTTCGCTGATCAAACGCCAGTCGGCCTCGCCTTTATACATCTGCGAACGCGTGCGGCCATGGATGGTTAACGCTTTAATGCCAACTTCCTGCAAACGCTCGGCAACGGTATAAATATTTTTAGTATGGTCGTCCCAGCCCAAACGCGTTTTTACGGTAACCGGCAAGTGCGTGGCTTCAACCACAGCTTTCGTCATGGCAACCATTTTATGAATATCCTGCAACAAACTCGCACCCGCGCCGCGACAGGCGACGTTTTTAACCGGACAACCATAATTGATGTCGATCAGATCCGGATTAGCTTTGGTTGCAATCTGTGTGGCTTCGCGCATCGATTCGATACTGCTCCCAAAAATCTGGATGCCAATCGGCCGTTCATACTCAAAAATATCCAGTTTCTGTCTGCTTTTGGCTGCATCACGGATCAATCCTTCCGAAGAAATAAATTCCGTGTACATCATATCCGCGCCGTTTTGCTTGCAAACGTAACGGAACGGCGGGTCGCTCACATCTTCCATTGGTGCCAGCAATAACGGGAATTCTCCCAGATCAATATTTCCTATTTGAACAGACATGTTTATCTTTAAGCCCTGCAAATTTACGTAATTTATCAGCAGATGATTGAGAAGCCTTATTACCAAATGTCATATCCGTTGCAATTTTTACTGCTGGTTTTGCTTGCTGTCGGCGGTTTGTTTATTGGCGGATTGATTTGCGGCGTTATAATCGTAATCATCTACGGCACTTCCGGTTTTAGTGCGATGATGGAAATGAGCAACAATATGCCCGCCAGCACTTTAAACAGTTTGAAGTTTATGCAAATGGGTTCTTCTGTTTTTGGCTTTTTGATACCGGCCATTTTCTTTGCAAGGGTTTTGGTTCGCCAGCCGAAAACCTATTTAAAAGTAAACCGGCATTTCCCACTGATACTTCTTTTAGTGGTGTTTTTTATCATGCTCGTTTCTTCGCCGTTAATGGAAATGCTCATCAACCTCAACCAAAAAATGGTTTTGCCACAGTTTTTAAAAGGTTTGGAAAGATGGATGCGCAACATGGAAGACACCGCAGGACAGCAAACGGAGATTTTATTGCAGATGAAATCGCCGCTGAGTTTCATCGTCAACCTGTTGATGATTGCCATTTTGCCAGCCATTGCAGAAGAATTTATTTTTCGCGGCTGTTTCCAGCAAATTTTTACCGGCTGGACCAGAAGTATTCATTGGGGCGTTTGGCTTTCCGCAGCGTTATTTAGTTTTATCCATTTTCAGTTTTTTGGTTTTCTGCCGAGGATGCTGCTGGGTGTGTTTTTCGGTTATTTTGCGGCTTGGAGCGGCAGCATTTGGCCAGGCGTTTTAGGGCATTTTTTAAATAACGGGACGGCTTTGGTTGTGAGCTATCTTTATCAGCTTAAACTAATCAAAGTTAATCCTGATCAACAGCAAATGTTTGACTGGAAAAGCTACGTTTTTAGTATTTTATTCACGCTCGTACTGTTTTTAACCTATCAAAAATTAGCGCAATCCAAACAAAAGGATTTACAGCAAGCATAATGGAATCAGACTGGGTTAAAATTTTTACTTCCACCAATTTTTTTCAGGCCGAACTGGTTAAACAGCTTTTAACCCAGCACGATATGGAAGTGGTGTTGATGAACAAACAGGATTCGGCACATAAAGTATTCGGGCAAATTGAAGTTTACATCCATAAATCTTCTTTTAGCCAGGCGATAGAAGTGATGGTTTTAAACGACATCAACCCATGAAAACCCGCGCCATAACTGGTTTCTTTTTTGTTGTGGTGATGTTGGCCGCGTTCTTTTTCGGTCAATACGTTTTCGTTGGATTTTTCTCACTGCTGGCTTTACTTTCCCTGTTTGAGTTTTATGGTTTGATCAAAACTGCAGGCATTTATCCGCAGCAATTTCTCGGCTTAATTCTCGGCTTGGTAATTTGTGCAGCCGCAGCTTCTTTTTGGCTCGATGCTTCTTTTACCAAGTATTTTTCAGCAGCAATCATTCCAATTGCCGTAAGCATTTTTTTTGCTGAACTATACAGAAAATCTGGAAACTCATTTCATCAAATAGCTTATACTTTTTTAGGCTTGATCTACACTTTGCTGCCTTTTGTATTTTTTATGGCGATGGCTTTTTTGCAGAAAAACTTTAACCCGCATTTTTCTTTAAACTTCATCCTTTTACTGTGGACGAACGACACCTGCGCTTATCTCGTTGGTAGAAAGTTGGGTAAAACCAAACTCTTCAAACGCCATTCACCCAAAAAAACCTGGGAAGGTTTTATCGGCGGCTTGATTTTAACGGCTTTAGTCGCATTCGTCATCAGTCGTTATTTTAAGGAGGTTTTTTGGTTGCATTGGATCATCATCGGCTTTACCATTTCCGTTTTTGGTACAATGAGCGATCTGGTAGAAAGTATGCTTAAAAGAAGCATCAACGTTAAAGATTCTGGCGGTATATTGCCCGGCCACGGCGGTTTGTTGGACCGTTTCGACGGACTTTTAATGGCTGCTCCGCTGGTTTTTATTTACCTTTACCTTGTTTTGTAATTTACAACGCTATTTTTACGCATGACGATCCATAAAGAGGGCTACAATACCATTGCATTAAGTATCCTGTTCATTTTTGTGCTCAACGCACTCGTTCAATTTTACTCTCCGGATGCCCTTACTTTCCGCTGGGTGATTTACATCTTCTCGGCTATCCTTTTTCTGGTGGTATTGCAATTCTTCAGAAACCCCAAAATTGCAGTTACGCTGGATGAAAAATTAGTGGTTTGTCCGGCAGACGGCAAAGTTGTGGTAATTGAAGAAGCCCAGGAAATTGAATATTTGAAAGATAAACGCTTGCAGATTTCGATCTTTATGTCGCCCATTAATGTTCACGTTAACCGAAACCCGATTACTGGCGTAGTCAAATACTTTAAATATCATGCCGGGAAATATTTGGTGGCCTGGCATCCAAAATCATCCACCGATAACGAACGGACTACGGTTGTGGTAGAAACGCATCAGGGAATTCCCATTTTGTTTAGACAAATTGCCGGCGCGATGGCTCGCCGTATTGTTTGGTATGTAAAAGAAGGCGACGAAGTAAAACAGGGAGACCAGTTTGGCTTTATCAAATTTGGTTCTCGGGTAGATGTTTTTTTACCGTTGGGAACCAAAGTGAACGTAAATTTAGGCGAAACGGTAAAAGGCGGAAGAACGGTTTTAGCAGAATTGGTAACGGATTGATTTTGTCATGCCGAACTTGTTTCGGTATCCCACAAGCAAAGTTTAGGGTGGGAAGAGGGATCCTGAAACAAGTTCTGTATGATAAGCTATCTTAAAATTTTATCTTGGACTTCCCGCTGCCAATGCTTTTTCCGCCCATTTTACAGCCAGTTCTTCACGGAATTTGGCGTAAGGTGCTTTTAAAGCCATTTTTAAAACACTGTCCACACCACCTTTGATAGCCAGATTGCATAAACTGGCTACTTTCCGGCTAATGGAAGCATCCCAGGCGCGCAAACTTAAAGAGTAGGAGCCATCTAAATATTTCATCCAATGCCAATAACCGGTTGGCATAAACAACGTATCGCCGTGCTCTAAAAAAACTTCCTGGCCTTCAACTCCTTTTAGTGCCGGGAATTTGTTAAAATCCGGGTTGGCAACATCATAATCCTCCAAAGCATAAGTGGCATTTGGAATGCAATATAAACGGCGTTTCCACTTGTTCTCAAACAAAATTACATGTTTTCTTCCGCCAAAATGGGTGTGGAAAATATGAGGCAAATCAATATCATAATGCAAAAACGTTACTGAATTTGATCCGCCAAAAAACATGGCCGGCATACTTTCTAAAAACCCGCCCATTAAATCTTTCGGCAAAACAATATCATTTAGCAGTTGCGGCGCCTGTTTAAAGATGTTGAAGAAGAAAATGCGCAGTTCTGTCGGCTGCGTTTTAATCAAGTCAATATAATCTGCAAACTTCATTTCAGCCGCTGATGCGTTAATGGGTTTGGAAGGATCAGCTTTAGAATTATCATAAAGCGGAACCATTTTATCGCCAACGGCAGCTTTCATATATTCCGGTGTCCATTTTTCGCGGGCTGGCCAATTCTTAGTCAAGCCTTTTATTACCAAAGGTTTACGTTTGGCAAGATATTCTTTTTGGAAAATGGCCGGATCAATCGTATCAACTGTATCAACCGGCTTCAGTATAAAACTCATATTTTGATGTAAAGTAAAAGGTGTATAAACTTAAATAAAATTTAACCTGGTAAAAGAAGCATCGGTACGCAGGTTTAAATTTTGTTAAGCTAATGTTAAATGACCATGCAAAATTAGCTAATTTCTTTTTTTAACAACATCGGCCATAGTTTCTGCAAAAATTATGACAAAAAGAAAACCCGGCGCTAAATACGCCGGGTTTCAAGTTTTTTAAAAAAAGCCCGAGGCTTAGTTAGGCATTAATACTGTATCTACTACATGTATCACACCGTTTTTTTGGAAAACATCAGCAATGGTAACGGTTGATGTTCCACCTTTTTCGTCAGTTAAAACTAAATTTTTACCGTCCATTGCAGCAGTTAATGTTCCGCCTTGTACAGTAGTAAATGTTGCTTTGCCACCACCAGCTTTAATTTTGGCAGCAATTTGTTTTGAACCAAATTTACCGGCAATAACGTGGTAAGTTAAAATTTTAGTTAAAGTGGCTTTGTTTTCTGGTTTTACCAAAGTTTCAACAGTGCCCGCTGGCAATTTAGCAAATGCTTCGTTTGTTGGTGCAAAAACAGTAAACGGACCAGCACTTTTTAAAGTTTCTACCAAACCGGCTGCTTGAACTGCTTGAACTAAAGTTGTATGATCTTTAGAGTTTACGGCGTTATCAACAATGTCTTTTGTAGGATACATAGCTGCACCACCAACCATCGGATCTTTTTGTGCGTAAACTTTCGGGGCAGATGCTAAAGCTACTAAAGCAAGGGCTGCAAAAAATAATTTTTTCATTTTGTGTTTAAGTTGATTCTGAGAGAAGTTACGTTGAAAAATTTCAACCGGTTTTTTGTATCCTGAAAAATATTTTAGTAGCACCCGCTCTGTCGAAATCCAACATTAAACAGAAACAAATGTTTCAACATTTATAAAAAAAGCATCGCCGCAATATAATCGGCATAAAGCTTTCCTTCGCGACTTAAAGTAAGCAGCTGGTTGTTTCGTATTAGCCAGTTTTTAAACAAAAATTGATTTGCTTCTTTCAAAATTTCTACAGAAGCATTATAGCTCAATTGATTTGCCCGGTCTAGATTTAGCCCATCACTGGTACGGAGTGAAGTCATGATGTACTCATTTACACGGTCTTGTATTGATAAAACTTCCAGCGAAAAAGGAATTTCATTTTGACTGATTGCCGCCAGATATTGCTGATTATTAGCCACATTCCATTGCCGCGTAACGCCGTTGAAAGAATGTGCCGAAGGGCCGATGCCCAAATAGTTTACACCTTTCCAATAATTTGAATTGTGGCGGGAATGCTGGCCAGGCAAACTAAAATTGGAGATTTCGTAATGCTCAAATCCGTGCTTTTCGGTTTCCTGCATCAAAAATTCAAACTGCGCGGTGCTTTGTTCCTCGTTCATTTCCGGTTGCTTTTTTTTATGGATAAAAGAAGCAAGTGCCGTTTGTGGTTCAACTGTCATGGAATACGCCGAAAGGTGCGGAATTTGAAGTTCGAAAAACTTGTCCAGATTGTAATGCCATTTCTCGTCAGTCAGCAGCGGATAACCATAAATCAAATCCATCGTAATGTTGTAGAAACCTGCATCCTGTGCTTCTTTTATGGCATAAAAAGCTTCGTTGCTGCGATGTGCACGGTTCATCCAAACTAAATCTTCATCAAAAAAAGATTGAACACCGATGCTGAAACGGTTAATTGGTGTTTGTTTTAGGTTGAGGATTTTCTGCGGGTTTAGGTCATCCGGGTTAGCTTCCAAAGTTATTTCTGCATCTGCTTTAACCTTGAAATTGTTAAAGATTTCTTTCAGTAAAAAGTTGATTTCTGCGGATTCTAACACGGAAGGTGTTCCTCCGCCAAAATAAATGGTTTCTATAATTTCGCCTTGCAAATAATCTTTTTGCAACCGGATTTCCTGCTGCATGGCCTGTAAAATCTCTTTTTTATATTGAAAAGAAGTACTGAAATGGAAATCGCAATAATGGCAGGCTTGTTTGCAAAAAGGAATGTGGAGGTAAATGCCGGCCATTAAAATTGAAAACCTGAATTTTGGTGACTGCAAATTTAGGATTATAAACTGTACAACCTGTTCTGCTATAAAAAACTCTATTTTTACCTGGTAAAAACAGCATTGGTCTAATGCTGGGCATAAAACTTAAATACATTGCAATCATATATTTTAGGTGTTGATATTGGCACTGGCAGCGTAAAAGCAGTGGCGGTTGGTTTACATGGACAAGCAATCGATGCAACCCAAATCCATTATCCAACGTTGCCTCCGCTGGAAACTGGTTTTGCCGAACAAGATGCAGAACTGATTTGGCAGGGATTTTTGAAGTGTATCCGGGAAATTATCGAACGTTTAGGGCAACCGCAGGCAATCGGTTTAAGCAGTGCCATGCACAGTTTAATTTTGGTTGATGCGGAAGGGAAACCGCTAACCAACATGATCAATTGGGCCGATACCCGAAGTGCCGCTATTGCAGATGCGCTTCGTGCTTCTCCCGAAGGAAAAAACCTGTACGAACAAACGGGCACGCCGGTTTACTCCATGTCGCCTTTAACTAAAATCATCTGGTTTCGGGAAAACCAAAAAGTTCTGTTCGATCAAACAGCCAGGTTTATCTCGATTAAAGAACTGCTTTGGTTTCGTTTGTTCGGCCAGTTTCAAATCGATTATTCCATTGCTTCTGCAACTGGTTTGTTTGATATTCTTGGTTTTCGCTGGAGTGAGAAAGCTTTGAAACTGGCAGGAATTGACGCCGATAAACTTTCGGAACCAGTTAGTACAACTTATATTCGTCAGGATATAAAAGCAGATATTGCCAAATTATTAGGCATAAAAGAAGCATTATATTGGATGATTGGTGCCAACGATGGCTGTTTGGCAAATCTCGGCAGCGGCGCAAATCAACCTAATGTTGCCGCTTTAACTATTGGTACCAGCGGTGCCGTGCGCATGGCCAGCAACAAACCTTTGTACAATTTTAAGGCCATGACTTTCAACTATATTTTAGATGAAAAAACTTATATCTGCGGTGGTGCCATCAATAATGGAGGTTTAATTTTAAACTGGTTGTTAGAAAATTTTATGTCGATAAAAACAGTATCGCCAACAAATTATCAGCAATTATTTGATATGGTAAAAGCAGTACCTGCCGGAAGCAATGGCCTGCTTTTTCTACCTTATTTAACCGGCGAACGCACACCGTTGTGGGACAGTAACAGTTGCGGTGTTTTTTTCGGGATCAAAACAGAACACACCCAAGCCCATTTTTTAAAAGCTGCGCTGGAAGGTGTTTGCTTCGCGATAAATAATGTATTGGATTCCGTTATCCAACCATCAGCAAAATTAGAAGAAACAAAAGTGAGCGGCGGGTTTACAGCTTCGCCGGTTTGGTTGCAGTTAATGGCGGACGTTACCGGCAAAAAATTAACCGTTGTACAAGCAGAAGATGCTTCTGCCATTGGTGCAGCTTGCCTGGCTATCCAAACTGGTAATTTTGCAGGTTTTAGTTTGAAGGATGAGAATCAACCTGAACAAATTGTGAAACCTGACACAGAAAAGCACCTCACTTACAACAAATATTATCACCTGTTTACAAAGTTATACGGGGATTTGAAAGACGGCATGCACAAATTGGCTGTTTTAAATAATAGTGAAAGCTAATATATGAGGGAATATTCCAGTAAATTTGCATTATAAAACAGCTTAGATCAGTATCAGCATAAAAATAATGCGTTTAACGGTTACCCTGCTTCTTGTTTTTTTACTGGTAAAAACAGCATGTGCGCAAACAGTAGTTCAGGATACTTTAGTTCAGGAAACGGTTGTATTGGATTCTGCAACCTTGGCAAAGCAACAACTTCATTCAGATTCGCTTGCACGCTTTTTCATTGCTCCTCCGGATTCTTCCCGAAAAAACCAGTTTATAGATAGTTTGCTCAAAACTAATTTATATCGCGGTTATGCTTTTTTGGATATGCATTCCAGAACAGTAAAAACCAAAGTGCAAAGCGGTAAAACCCGCAATTTTAAAAACAGTTGGATGCTGGCCGTAATGCTGGGCTTGCTGTTGTATTTAGCTGTGCTAAACCGTTTTTTGAATAAAGCGATCAGTGATATTGTAAACTCTTTTTACAGTAAAAGGATGCTGTCTCAATTTTCAAAAGAAGAAAACCTGATTAATTCTTGGTCTTTCATTTTTTTATTTTTGTTGTTTGGTGCAACGGTTGGGTTATTGTTTTACCAGGTAATTTCTTATTACAATCAAAGTTATATTGATGATGGCTGGCAGCTTTATTTAGTTTTTACTTTTGCAGTAATCGTTTTTTTTATACTGAAAATTGTAGTGCTACGCATATTAGGGTTGATCTTTAATATCCGGCATCTGGTAAAAGAATATATATCAGTGCTTTATCTTACTTATTTTAACATCACTTTTATCTGCCTGCCCTTAGTAATATGCTTTGGACTGATTGCCGATAGTTTTAAACCATTGGTTTTGTTAGTTTTTGGCCTGTTGATTTCGGTGGTATTATTTTGGCAATATATACGCAGCAGTATAAATATTCTTTCGGTATATAGATTTAGCAAAGTTTATTTATTTATTTATCTTTGTGCCCTTGAATTTTGCCCTATACTTATTTTAATAAAGGCTTTAAAATTATAAGAAAGACAGCTATTATGCAGTTTGCCACTGAAAGATTGAAAAAAGTAAAAAGCATTTTAGTAACGCTACCTAAACCAGAATCTGACAAAAATCCATACACAGAACTGGCCAAAAAATATAATTTAAAAATAGATTTTCGGTCTTTTATTCATGTAGAAGGTGTTCCCGCGAGAGAGTTTAGGAAAGAAAAAATAGCGTTGGGCAATTATACAGCAGTGGTTTTTGCAAGCCGTAACGCAGTAGACCATTTTTTTAGGATATGTGAAGAGATGCGTTTTGAAGTTCCGGTAGAGATGAAATACTTTTGCCTGTCCGAAACTATTGCACTATACCTCCAAAAATACATTCAGTACCGAAAAAGGAAAATCTTTTTTGGCAAGCAAACGGCAAGCGATTTGGCTGAAGTGTTGAAAAAGCATGTAAACGAAAAATTTTTGTATCCTTGCTCAGACGTTGCTGCTGAAGAAACGCAGAAATTTTTGTTAGACAACGGATATAATTTTACACCTGCTGTTTTATTCCGCACAGTTTGCAGCGATTTGTCTGACCTGGCAGAAGTATTTTATGATATTATTGCTTTTTTCAGTCCATCGAGCATACAATCACTCTACAAAAACTTTCCCAATTTCGAGCAAAAAAATACACGTATTGCTGCTTACGGAGCTTCTACCCACAAAGTAGCATTAGAAAAAGGATTAATTTTAGACATTCCGGCACCTATTCCCGAAGCTCCTTCCATGACCATGGCTATCGAGCATTATATTAAACAGGTCAACAAGTAAAATATTTTTGGATTGTTTTAGTTATTAATGCAGTCAACATTTCCGAAACTTTACGAGCTTAAACTGCGTAAAGAAATTGAACGGAAGAGTTGTTTAATGCAATAATATAGGATGAATGTATTAAATCAAAAAAATCAGGCTATTGATTGCTGTGGTAACAATAGTTTAGCTATTTTTAAAACGTTAAATTTATTTTTCTGAGGTCAAGAAAATAACACCCACAGAAAATATATTATATAAATTGGAGTTATTGGATTAATTTTAACCAGGTTGTTATACTGTGGATTTAAAAATGAAAAACGTATATTTTGGAATGATAGTCCTGTTGCTTGCTTCTTTAGGTAGTTGTAAGACGTCGAGTAGTGATAGGGGCGAAGTGAGAGGTGTTTATGCCAAATCTTTTAAGCAAGACCAACCTTATGGAATGGTTTACATTCCTGGAGGAAGTTTTTTAATGGGCCAAACCGATCAGGATGTAACTTTTGCCCAAACTGCTCAAAATAAACAAGTAACCGTTTCGCCTTTTTTTATGGATGAAACCGAAACCACAAATGCTCAATACAAACAATTTGTAAACCAGGTTCGGGATTCTATCGCTATTACAAACTATTTGCAAGACGATAAGTATTATTACAAACCAGGTGGTAAAAACGCAAAACCAGATCCGAGCGGTAAAAAATACATCAATTGGGACTATGTAAAAAAGAATGGTGTTTTTAGCACCAGAAAGGGCAAAGGCCAAACCGCAAACGCCAATCAGAGCAAATTGCAAGGGATGTATTATCAGGGCGATGACCGGATTTTCGACCGAAATGAAATAGATGTACGTTTATTAAAATATAATTACGCCATTATGGTGTTGCGTGAAGCATCCAATAACCGTTACGACAAAACAAAAAAGCGTTCTGATTTTATCCTTAGGGATACAGTACCTGTTTATCCGGATACATTGTGCTGGTTAAATGATTTTTCTTACGCAGCAAATGAGCCAATGGTGCAAGGTTATTTCTCTCATCCGGCTTATTTAAATTATCCTGTGGTTGGTGTTACCTGGCGCCAAGTTAGGGCATATACTGTTTGGCGTTCGCGTTATAATGATGCCTACAAAGATGCACGTGGCATACCACATCGTACACCGTATGAAATGCCTACGGAAGCAGAATTTGAATATGCAGCACGTGGTGGCAGGATCGGAAACGATTACCCATGGGGTGGCCCTTACATTAAAAACTCTAAAGGGTGTTTATTGGCAAATTTTAAACCAGGCCGGGGAGATTATGTTAGTGATGGTGGTGCTTACACTGTAAGCGTTCATTCTTATTTTCCAAATGACTTTGGTTTATATAATATGGCCGGGAATGTTGCAGAATGGACAGCTTCTTCTTATGATGAATCAGCTTCAACTTTTGTGCATGATATGAACCCAACTATTAATTATGAAGCTAAAGCAAGCGACCCAGAAGTGTTAAAGCGCAAAGTGGTAAGAGGAGGCTCTTGGAAAGACATTGGGTACTTTTTACAAAACTCCACTCGGGGTTATGAATATCAGGACACTTCAAAATCTTATATCGGCTTCCGCTGCGTAACCCACTTCCTTGGCAGGGATATTAAAGATAAACGCTCTAACTATTAATTGAATCATTATATCTAATTTCTAAAAAACAACAAACTACAAACAATTTTATGGCTGTTAAAAAAAAATCAAAGTACGGGTTGGGAAGTGTTATTTCTATTGGGGCAACTGTCGTAATTATAGGCTTGTTATTTAAAATCCAGCACTGGCCTTATGCATCAGTGTTTATTACAGTAGGGCTGGGGGCCGAAGCTGTTCTATTCTTTTTAATAGGTATTTTTCCTGAGGAAAATAATGACGTAGATTGGACACGTGCTTATCCTGAATTAGCTGCCGATTACACTGGAGAATTACCTAAAGTTGCTGCTTCAAGGACACCTCAAATTCCTGCAAATGGTTTCTCAAACACTGCTGCGTTAGATAAAATGCTTACAGATGCCAAAATCGGACCAGAACTCATCAGTAGCCTGGGCGACGGTTTAAGAACCTTTGGCGATAAGGTAAGCTCTATTGCTAAAGTAGGGGATGCAGGGGAAGCAACCTTAGAATTAACGAATAAGGTTAAAATAGCAACCGCCAGCTATGATAAATTAACATCTTCTTTCGAAAAAGCGTCAGCAAATCTAAGCGAAATGGCTAATTCTAACATTGATTCTAAAGCGTATCACGATCAGGTGAACAATTTAGCCAAGAATTTATCTGCCTTAAACGCAGTATATGAGCTGGAGCTGCAAGATTCAAGTGCACACTTAAAATCAATGAACAAGTTTTACCAGAATGTTTCTTTGACTATGCAAAATTTTAATGAATCAATGGAAGATTCTAAAGCTTTTAAAGATGAAGTTGGCCGCTTGGCAAAAAACCTGGCTTCTTTAAATAACATTTATGGTAATATGTTATCTGCTATGAACCAACCTCGGGTAAATTAATTAAGCCGTTTAATATTACATTTTTAGAATAAATAAAAGCAAATGGCTGGAGGTAAGGAAACCCCAAGACAGCGGATGATCGGTATTCTGTACCTGGTACTATTAGGTTTAATCGCTTTAAATGTACCGGATAGTTTACTTAACGCTTTCAAAAATATAAGTGACAGCTTAAATGCTTCAAAAAATAATGTCCAAACCGGCATTAACAATACATATGAAGCATTTCAGCAAAAAATAAAAGATCAGCCTGAAAGGGCAAAACCTATTGAAGCGAAAGCAAAGCAAGCAAGTTCATTAGTCAAAGATTTGGATGATTATGTAGAGTCATTGAAAAAGCAATTAATTGAAAAAAGTGGCGGCTTTGATGAAAACTTACAGGACTATAAAGGGCGAGACAATCTGGACGTATCAGCAGACTTTATGATCAATAATAAAAATGCTTTTACGTTGCATAAAAAGATTGACGATACACGTGAAAAATTGTTGAGCTACTTAGACCCTAAAGATCGGGCAAGCACTAAATTATCCTTGGCAGCAATTGACCCTCCGCAAAAAAAGGGCTATGCCAAAGAAACCTGGGAAGAGGCTTATTTTGGTGATGGTATCCCGATGGGTGCAGCAATGACTTCTTTAAACAAAGTTCAGGCTGATGCTAAAAATGCAGAAAGTGAAGTAGTGAAAAAGATTTTGGGTAAAGTAGATCAGGCGGTAGTTAATTTGGATAAGTTTTCCGCAGTTGCTGTTGCACCAAGCAGTTACATTATTGCCGGCCAGCCTTATACTGCCCAAGTATTTTTAACAGCATCCGATTCGCGTTCAAACCCAAACATTACTGTTGGAGGTTCAAAATTGGCAACTACCGAAGGTAAAGGTACTTATACCGTTTCTACAAGTGGTGAAGGAATCCATACCTGGGTAGGTACAATTACTGTAAAACAAAATGACGGCACTACCAAAACGTACAACACTACACCTCAAACCTATCAAGTGGCTCGGCCTTCTGCTGTTGTTTCGCCTGATAAAATGAATGTGTTGTATGTAGGCGTTCCTAACCCAGTTTCAGTTTCGGCACCTGGTATCCCTAAAGAAAAACTGAAGCTTAGTATTAGCGGCGGTTCCATTAGTGGTTCTGCGGGAAAATATACAGCTACCGTTTCTTCTCCGGGCACTATGGCCAAAATCTCAGTATCAGGTGAAACATCTCCAGGCAAAACTTCAGTATTAGGCGTTCAGGAATTCCGGGTAAAAAGAATCCCTGACCCGAAAGCACAATTTGCAGGTAAATCTGGCAGCGCAACTACAAGTGCCGGTAATATAAAAGCACAGGATAAAGTTTTTGCCAAGTTAGAAGGATTTGATTTTGATGCTAAATTTAATGTTACCAGGTTTTCTATGACCGTTATTAAACCCCGGCAGGATGCAATTACAGTTTCTGCTTCTGGCAGTGACCTTTCTGGCCCAATGCGTTCTGCGCTGGCCACGATCACGCCTGGCTCTACTGTAGTTTTTGATAACATTATTGCTGTTGGCCCCGATGGTACGCAGCGTGGTTTAGATCCGATTGTACTTCACGCAAACTAAGGAATATGAAAAGGAACTTGTTTATTTTAGTTTTATGCCTGATAAGTGTAGGCACCTTTGCACAAACGCGTACAACTACTGCCGCGCGCAAAAGGGTAGCTACACGCAAAAAAACCACACCTAAAAAGGTGGCAGCTACCAAATCACAGGCATTGGTAGATACCAACAACGTCAAACCTTTTGTACGTCCGCAAGATGGATTTTACAAACCTTTAGATGGCTATTACAAAAAAACAAGCATTTTGAATGCTAAAGTTACACCTTATCAAAACCTGCGCGAAGCTGATGTGGCTTTTCAAAAAAGGGTTTGGCGCGAAATTGACGTACGAGAAAAGATGAACCAATACCTGGCTTCGCCTAAAGCGCGTTTAATAGACATCTTAATGAATGCCATTTCTACAGGTGAACTGAATGCTTATGATGCTGCTCCAAGTAAAGGCGATCCGAATGGCGATGAATTCTCTGCATTATTAAAACCAGCACAAGCTATGGCAAAAATGTCTGATAGCGTGATGATCGATAAGTTCGATGCCAATGGCGAAAAAATCGGTTCTAAAATGCAGGCAGGAGAATTTAACCCAGACAGCGTAGTTAAATTCAGGATTAAAGAAGATTGGATTTTTGATAAACAGCGTTCTGTTTTCGAGCCTCGGATTATCGGTATTGCCCCTTTAATTAAAGCACGGGCAGGCGGACTAAACTTGGATTATCAACCCGCATTTTGGATTTATTTTCCGGAAGCACGAAATATCTTAGTCACAAAAGAAGCTATGAACCGACATAATGATGCAACAGGTTTAAGCTTTGATGATATTTTTATGAAGCGAATTTTTACTAGTTATATTGTCAAGGAATCTAATGATAAAGATGAGCGGGTAAAAGACTATACACAAGGTATTGATAAGCTTTACGAATCGGAAAGAATTAAGAAAGCTTTATTGAATTATGAACAGGATTTGTGGGTGTATTAACCTGCTAATAATTATACTGTAAAAGAAGCATAGCTCCGCGGGATTATTCCTGCGGAGCTTTTTCTTTGTTAAAATAGTCCAAAATAGCTAATGCTTGTTTTGTGTTGACTACTTCCATCAGCATATCTTGCGTTGCTTCCCGTACTCTTTTTACCGACTTAAAATAGGTAAGCAATTTGTCTGCACTGGTTTTACCAATTCCCAAAATGTTATCCAGTTCTGTAACTAAAGTTCCTTTATTTCGTTTTTTTCGGTGGGCTGTAATACCAAAACGGTGCGCCTCATCTCGCAATTGCTGAACGATTTTTAACGTTTCTGATTTCTTGTCCAAGTACATTGGATACTGGTCGCCCGGATAATAAATCTCTTCTAAACGTTTTGCAATTCCGATAATGGTTACTTTTTTATCAATATCCAGTTTTTTTAAACTTTTTATAGCAGACGAAAGCTGCCCTTTTCCACCATCAATAATAATTAACTGCGGTAATTCCTGCTGCTCGTCCAACATTCGGCGGTAACGACGGAAAACTGCTTCTTCCATTGTGGCAAAGTCGTCCGGGCCTTCTACTGTTTTTACATTGAAAAAACGGTAATCTTTTTTTGATGGTTTGCCGTCCCTAAAAACCACAATTGCCGAAACGGGATAAGAACCCTGGAAGTTGGAGTTGTCAAAACATTCAATATGTCTCGGCAGCTGGTTCAGGCGCAAATCTTTCATCATCTGCGTTAGCAAACGATCTGTCCTTACTTCCGGGTTTAGTTTTTCGTACTGATCTATTTTTCCGCGTTTAAAAAACTGAACGTTTTTTTGCGACAAATCCAGTAATTTCTTCTTTTCGCCTAATTTTGGAACGGTAAATTTGATAATAGAACCTTCGTCCACATTAATTTCAAACGGAACGATAACTTCTTTTGATGTACTATTATAACGTGTACGGAATTCAGAAATCGCCAAAGTCAGCAATTCTTCATCCGTTTCGTCCAGCCGTTTCTTCAATTCAAGGGTTTGCGTTTGGATGATTACGCCGTTCATTACTTTCAGAAAGTTAACAAAAGCATATTTTTCTTCGGAAGCAATGCTGAAAACATCAACATCCGTAATAGAAGAATTGACCACGGTAGATTTGCTCTGGTAATTGTCCAGCAAATCAAACTTCCTTTTCAATTTGTGTGCAGCTTCAAAATTCATTTCTATGGAAGCTTGCTCCATCTGGTCTTTCAGTTGCTTTACAACCGAGCTTGTTTTACCATTTAAAATATCCTTAATTTCTTCGATGTTATTTTGATAATCATCTTCTAACTGAAATTTTTGGCACGGGCCTTTGCAATTTCCCAACTGATACTCTAAGCAAACTTTAAACTTTCCGGCATCAATATTTTGAGGCGTGAGTGCGAGATTGCAAGTGCGCAAAGGATAAGTTTCGCGGATTAAATCCAAAATAGTGTGCATCATGCTGATGGAAGCATACGGGCCGAGATATTTAGAACCATCGCGAATAATGCGCCGTGTCCAATAAATGCGGGGAAAATGTTCGTTTTTAATAACCAGCCAAGGATAAGTTTTATCATCCTTTAGCATCACATTGTAGCGCGGCTGGTGTTTTTTAATCAAGCTATTTTCCAGCAGCCAGGCATCAATTTCGGTATCAACTATGGTAAACGTAATTTTTCTGATTTTGGAAACCAGTACCCTGGTTTTGCCATTTCCGCTTAAAACATCTTTATTAAAATAGGAACCAACCCTGTTTTTAAGGTCTTTGGCTTTGCCGATGTATATAATTTCGTTTTCCTCGTCCCAATACTGGTAAACACCAGGTTTATGCGGAATGGATTGAAGTGCTTCTTTGTAATCGAAATTGCTCATGCCCGGCTGCCCTTGCTTCTTTTATCGGTATAAAAACAGTAAACGCTTAAAAGCCTAATTGTTTATCCACCTCTGTTTTTTGCTGTTGCTGCTGGTTATATGCGCCACAGTCCATCGTGATACTGACACCATTTTTAGGCGGATCAAAATCAACATTCTTTTTAATGCCCAAACTGGCGTTGGCGTAAACCTTTTTCATATACAAGGCAAAAATAGGCAAAGCAGTGTTAGCCCCTTCGCCCAAATCAGTAGAACGGAAATGAAGCTGCATATCTTCACAACCAGTCCAAATTCCGGTAACTAATTGCGGTGTAATTCCGATGAACCAGCCGTCAGAATTGTTTTGTGTTGTGCCGGTTTTGCCGCCAATTGGGTTGGTTAAGCCATATTTGCTTCTTAAACGCCAGCCCGTTCCTTCTTCAATAACACCTTTTAACATATAGGTCATTACGTAAGCAGTTTGTTCGTTCATAGCTACCACAACTTTAGGTTTGCGGTCGAAAAGAACATTGCCGTTTTTATCTTCTACACGAAGCAAATAAGTTGGTTCTGTCCAAACGCCATGGTTTGCAAAAACGGAGTAAGCGCCTGTCATATCAAAAACAGAAGCATCAAACGTGCCCAGACAAATAGAAGGAACGGGCGTAATGTTCGGGCTTTTTACGCCCATTTTTTTAATTAAATTAACAACCGGTGTCGGCCCAACTTGGCTCATTAAGTTTGCAGTAATCCAGTTGTGGGAAATGGCTAAAGCTTTACGGAGATTTAAAGAACTGTAAACATTGTCTTTTGGCGGAGAATAAGGAGTCCAATCAGGTCCGTATCCTTTTATGGTTACCGGTTCTACCGGAACTTCCATGCAAGGCGACATGCCGTTATCAATAGCAACGGCATAAGTAAAAGGTTTAGCGGTAGAACCAACCTGCCTTGTGCCCATTTTTACCTGGTCGTATTTAAAGTGCTCAAAGTTATCTCCGCCAACCCAGGCTTTAACATAACCGGTTGTTGGATCCATCGACATAATTGCATTACGCAAAATTAGTTTGGTGTAAACGATAGAATCAATTGGTTTCATCAAAGTGTCGATGCTTCCTTTCCAGGTGAAAATATTAACTGTTGCCGGCGTATTAAAATCAGTGCGGATTTCTTCGTCTGATTTTCCTTCCTGCTTCAACATCCGGTAACGGTCAGAACGTTTCATGCCCTGGTCCAAAATATCTTTAAAATCCGGAATTAGTTTCCATAAACTCCGGCCTTTCCAATGTGCATTAAACTGGATTTGCAAATTGCGCATGTACTCTTTTTGCGCTTGTTCTGCGTAATCCTGCATTTGATAATTGATGGTCGTATAAATCCTTAGTCCATCTCGGTCAAGGTCATAAGGAGTGCCATCTCCTTTAGTGACAGACATATCAACAAGCGTTTTTTGAATGTCTTTTTTTAAAACCGCCCGAAAGTAAGTAGCCAAACCATCATTGTTATCAATCGGGTTAAACTTTAAACCAAGCGGTTTTGCCCGCTCTTCTGCTTCTTGTCCTTCACTTAAAAAATTTTCATCTGCCATTCTTTTCAACACAAAATTTCTTCTGTTGATAGCATTGTCCGGATGGTTAATCGGCGAATAAATACCAGGCCCGTTTACCATTCCAATTAAAAGCGCGGCTTGGTTTGGGGTAAGTTTATCTGGCGTAACATCAAAATAAGTACGTGCGGCAGATTTAATGCCGAACGTATTGTAAGCGCCAAAATCAACCGTGTTAAGATACATGGTCAGGATTTCTTCCTTCGTATAATTTCGTTCAATTTTTACGGCCGTAATCCATTCCTGTAATTTTTGGATAATCCGTTTAAAAGGATTGTGCGACCGTTCAGAAAATAAATTTAGAGCTAATTGCTGCGTAATCGTACTTCCGCCTTGCTTCTTCCCAATTAAATTATAAAAGATAATTGAAAAAAGACGCCGGAAATCAATCCCGGAATGATCATAAAAACGGGTATCTTCCGTAGCAATTAAAGCGTGGACAACGTTCGGAGAAAGTTCGCTGTAAGTTACATTCGAGCGATTTTGAACATAATAAGTGCCCAAAGGCTGTTTATCTTCCGATAAAATTTCGCTCGCCAGGTTACTTTTTGGGTTCTCCAGATCTCGGAAAGAAGGCAATTTCCCAAAAAACTGGAAGGCAACCGCCGAAAACAGTAAAACAAAAAAGAAAAAAACACCGGCAACTAACTTCCAGAAGCTGAGGGTGTATTGGCGAAAATTTTGTTGTTTGGCAGGTTCTTTATAACGCATTACAGATAATTAGCTTGATAAAACTCAAAATAGCTGTCTAACGATTTTGAGTCGGCTAATTTATCCAGATTTTTCCGGCTGATAATAAAGAAAGTGTATTTCTCTGCCGGAACTTTCATTATTTCGGGCAAAAGCGGCACAATCCGGCGTGCATATTCTTTCACTTCTCCAACAGAATAAAACCGGCCGGTATAAATCAACTGGTTGCTTTGGCCAATTTCTTTAAGTAGATGTTTAATCGGGTTGTCTGGATAGTTGGCGCGGTTAAACTGGCCGATGCCGAAACGGGAAGGCGCCAGGTTGTTGTTCCCTTTAACGTTAATTACAAAGTACAATTCGGTGCTGTCTGCAAGTGTAAAAATGCCTGATGCTTCTTTTACCACCTTATTTTTAGTGTCTTTCAGAAGAGAAACATTCAGCTTATTATTTAAGGTAGAAACAGGAGCATTAATGTTGCTGTTGTTTTTTGGAGCAGACAAGATTACAGGCGCAGCAGCTTGAACCGGCGGCGCAGAAACAGGATTTGCCGCAACCGTTTGCTGTTGTTGAAAACGCTCTTGCGAAAACGGAATTTCATTCGGATCACTGTCTATCAAAGCAAAAGGCCGCGCAGCAATAACATCATGGTTTGCATTGATAAAAAGCAGGTGTTGTTTAACCAAAGGCGTAACCAAACGGTCATCCGGATATTGTGCTGCAATTTGCTGCAGTTCTGTTTGAAAAGGTTCCAGTTTTTGCTGATGCCCAAGCGCAATCGTTTTTAAATAAGCTAACTGTACAGCCTGTTTATTTTGAGGGTTTATTTTTAAGGCAGAATCTGTACGGGCAACTACCTGGTCGTACTGTCTTTTTCGGTAAAGGTCATAAACGGAATTATATAAACTATTTTGCTGTGCGTCTTCCGAAAGCATTTTCCGCCCATATTCCGGGTCGAGGATAATCTGGGCATACTGCGTTTGCGGGTAGTTTTTTAGCAACAGGTTTTTGTATTTTTCTGCCTGCGGTTCATTGCGTTCATCCGAGTATAAACGGTAAAGGCTGTAATAAATAACGGCCAAGTTTGAGTTGTCGGGAAAACGTTTCAGCAAATATTCGTAAGTGGCGATGGATTCTTTGTTATCAGCCAAAATATCTTTGTAAAAACCGGCAATATCAGCATAAGCATTAAAAATTAGGGTGTTTGATTGTTGCAGCAAAGCTGGGGTTAAAGGGATACTGCGGATTAACTGTTGCCGGTAATTTCCTGCACCCGGAGAAGCCAATTGTGGTGTTTGTATTGGCGTGGCCGCGTCTGGATCGTTAATTCCGTTTGGATTTACTGCTGCAATCGTTACCACCCGGGAGCTTAGCCGCCAATTATCTTCCAGCTTGCGTTTTCCCCAAACACGTATAAAGTTGATCAAACCCTGGTTAACTGTTTCCGGGTTGTAAAAGTAAAAGGAACTGGAACTTCTTCCAGACGAAGTTGAAACATTGCCGGTATTGATGGCCGGATTAACTGCAACAGGCGCATTTTGCTGCTGCAATATCTGCTGATCTACCATTAAATTGATCCGGGCAATGCGATCAACTTCGTTTAATTTGGCTAAGGATTGCAAAGTATCCTGCTGTGCTATTATTTGATAACGGCTTGCCAGCAATTGCAGGTTATTGGCTTTTTTAAGGATTTGTTGATAACCAGGATAGGAAGGCGACAAATTTAGCAAGGTGCTGTCATAGTATTTTTTTGCCTGGATGTAATCTGTTTTGTATTTAAAGTTGATGTCGGCTAGCCGCAGGTACGATAGCCCTTTTTGTTTCTGGTTTCTGGTACTGCTTTTAACAGACAATTTATAGTTTTTAATTGCTGCATCTATTTGCTGAGAGGCCAAGGCGGTTTCTCCAATCTGAAAATAAATCTGATCAGTAAAATCTAAGTTTTTATCGTCTTTTAGCAAGGCACGTAAATTAGCAATGCGGTTGGTTTGCTGCCCGTCGTGGTTTTCTTCTATCCGTAAACGGTTTAAATCAGCATTAAAAGCAAGCTCAAAAGAAGCATTGCTGTGTACCACACGAGAATAAGTTTGGTAAGCTTCTGCCGGTTTTTTGTTGGCTTCCTGTAACTGCGCCAATATAAAATTTAAGCGGATGCGTTTTTTAGTAATTTTTTCCAAAGCAACGGCTTGCACGGCCAGTTTTTCTGCTTCTGCATAATTTCCCTGGTCAATATTAAACTGTAAGTCGGCACCCGTTATATCTTCTGCCGATTTTTTTTTTGCATCAAACAGTAACCGCGCGGTATCTAATGCAATTTCAGCTTTTTTTGGCTGGTTTAATTTCATTAAAGAACGTGCTTTCCAGGCCAAGGCTGTCCGGTTTAATTCTTTGTTTTCTGGGAAGGAGCGGATTACGTAATCAAAAAATTCGACAGCATTAAAATAATCGCTGTTGAGGTAGTTAGCTTGGCCAAGCAAAAAATAAGCGTCGCCGAGATAATGGCTTTGCTCTTTTAAAGTGATGATTGTATTTGCCCTTGTTGTAACCGCTTCCAAATCTTTGTTTGCTGCAGCACTTTTAGCAATGGTGTCTTGGTAAACGCTTAAAATTTCGGCATAATCATCAACATAAACCTGCGCCATCAATTCTTCTTTTTGCAAAATGATTTGCCGGGCGTTAAACAAAATATTGTAATGCGCGGTCATATTTTGCATGGTACGGTTAAAGCCGCTTTCTTTTTCTAAAGAACAGCCTGCAACTGTTAACAAAAAAAGTAGTGCTAAAAACAGTATGTAATTAAAACTGAGCGATCGGGCCAAGCGGATTATTTGTTAAATTTTTATTGATCATACCTTAAATGTTCAATTGATTGCCCAAATTACTAACTAAAGTTCATTCCTAATCAATAATTTTGGAGCCTTGCAACTGCTTGTTAACCTTTATGAATAATTATATTAAATACAGCGGACTGGGTTTTCAAATGATTGTTATTATCGGTGTATTTTCTTTTGCCGGATACAAGATTGACCATGCTTTAAACCATCAAACGCAGTGGGCAACTGCTGTTTTGTCTTTGTGCGGTGTATTTGTTTCGTTATACATCATCTTAAAGTCTTTAAAAGATTGAGGTTGTTAAACTTTATTTACAGTTACATTTTAGCCATGTTGCTGATAGCTTTGCCGCCTTTAGCATACGTATATTTTTATAAAGGGTTGGTGCTCATACCGCTTTTTTGGCCCATGTTTTTGATGTTTGCGCTGCTTACTTTTTTAATATGTTTTTTTACCTTGTTAAGCAACCTTAAAAACGCAGAAGTATCCGTCCAGGTATTTATGGCAGCAACAGTTTTTAAACTATTGTTTTGCTTGTTTTTTGTATTGGTTTATTTGTACCGTTACCAAGTTAACCAAGTGCATTTTTTAGTGTGCTTTTTTTATTTATATTTATTAAATACGGTCTTTGAAGTTTATGCTTTGTTGTGTAACTTGCGCCTCCAAAATCAAAAGTAAAAATCGCCCTAATTAATGGATTTAAGCCATATTTTGAACTCAAAAAAAATTAAGTTAAGCTTCTTTCTTGCTTTTTTTTCTATGTTTTTTGTTGTAAAAACATTTGCAAGTCAGGACAGTTCAAGACAGGAAAAAGTTGCAAATACAAAACAAGATACTTTTGATCCAAGTGTTTCAATTTTAGAACATATTGCCGATTCCCATTACTGGCATTTATGGGGAGAAACTGCAATTCCGCTCCCGGTTATTCTATATACAGATCAAGGTTTGGAAGTTTTTTCTTCTGCTCATTTTGAACATGGAAATAAAGTTTATATAGGAGAATATTATTCTTACGCACTTGTAAACGATAAAATTAATATTGTTGATAAAAACGGTACGCGAAGTGCAGGATTTGGTGTGTTTAATACCAAAGCTAAGTTTACTGATTTTTCGATTACTAAAAACATTGTAGCCTTATGGTTATCAATTATTTTGTTGTTACTTATCTTTTTTAGTGTTGCATCTTCCTATAAAAAAACTTACGGAAAAGCACCAAAAGGATTTCAATCTTTTATAGAACCCGTAATTGTTTTTGTGCGGGATGATATTGCAAGGCCAAATATTGGTTACAAGTATGAACGCTTTATGCCGCTGCTGCTAACAGTTTTCTTTTTTATTTGGATAAATAATTTGATGGGTTTGGTGCCATTTTTCCCTGGTGGTGCTAACTTAACAGGAAACATTGCAGTTACGTTTGTGCTTGCCGCTATTACCATGATCGTGGTTAATTTTAACGGGAACAAACATTACTGGAAACATATTTTTGTGCCTGCCGACGTACCTGTATGGCTTTGGCCTTTGTGGTGGATTGTAGAATTACTTGGTATATTTTCAAGGCCATTTGCATTGATGATCCGTTTGTTTGCCAATATTACTGCTGGGCACATTATTGTGCTAAGTTTAATATCCCTGATATTTGTTTTTAAATCAATAGCTGTTGCCCCGGTTTCCATTGCTTTTGTGGTTTTTATGGATGTACTGGAATTGTTAGTGGCGTTATTACAAGCTTTTATTTTTACATTGCTCACGGCACTGTTTATCGGCACAGCTACCGAAGAGCATCACTACTAAGTTTTTAACAACTGTATATTTTATATTTAACTTTTAATTTTTAAACACAATGATGACTGGAAGTATTGCTGCAATTGGTGCAGGTTTAGCTGTAATCGGTGCAGGTATTGGCATCGGCCAAGTAGGTGGCAAAGCCATGGAAGGTATTGCCCGTCAGCCTGAAGCTTCAGGAAAAATTCAAACTGCCATGATTATTGCAGCCGCCTTGATTGAAGGTGCTGCATTATTTGGTGTGGTAGTGGCTTTTTTAGGCAACAACCCTAAGTAAGTAGTTTTATTTAGCTGGCCAGTAGCGTTTGGCAACTGGCCAGCTTTAATTTTAAATCGGTTAAAATTAACAATATATGGAATTAGTAACCCCCGAAATTGGCTTAGTATTCTGGACGACAATATCGTTTTTAATACTGTTTTTTTTACTTGCCAAATTTGCATGGAAACCTATAATGGGTGCCATCAACGAACGGGAAAAATCTATTGAAGATGCGCTGCTGAAAGCAGAAGCAGCCAAAGAAGAAATGGCCCGTTTAACCAGCGAAAATGAAGCTTTACTTAAACAAGCCCGTGCAGAACGTGATTTGATTCTGAAAGAAGCTAAACACGTAAAAGACCAGATTATTGGCGAAGCAAAAATTGCTGCCCAGACAGAAGGTAACAAGATTATTGAAAAGGCAAAAGTGGAAATCAATAACCAGAAAGCAATAGCTATGGCAGATGTTAAAAACCAAATCGCTACACTTTCTTTGGATATCGCCGAAAAAATATTGCGTAAGCAATTTGATGACAAGCAAAAGCAAAACGAGTTAGTATCATCTCTTTTAAAAGAGGTTAAACTGAACTAATCAATCAATAATCATTTTAAACCTGTTTAATACACTAATAAACAATGTCTGAGTTTAGAGTAGCCACAAGGTATGCCAAATCTATGATCGATCTTGCAGAAAAACAAAACCTGCTCGAAGAGATCAAATCGGATATGGCATTGTTTGTGCAAACCTTAAAAGCAAATAGCCTGCTTAAAGCAGTTTTACGAAACCCAATTGTTTCTCCATTAAAAAAAACAGAAATATTGGTGGCTATTTTTTCTGGAAAAGTGCAGGCAGATACGTTGGGGTTTTTTAAGATCATGGTAGATAAAATGCGTTCTGAGGTTTTGTATGAAACCGCAAAAGAGTTTATTGAGCAATACGATCGAAAAAAACATATTGTAAAAGCAGCAATTGTTTCGGCTGTTCCTCTTTCAGAAAATAACCGTAAAGAAGTAATTGACGTTTTGAAAGCAGCTACCGGTGGCGAAATGGTTTTGGAGGAAAAAGTTGATCCGAAACTGATTGGCGGGTTTATATTAACCGTGGGCGACCGACAATTTGATACCAGCATTTCCAATACTTTGAGCAAACTTAAAAAAGAATTTAACCAAAAATCTGTTTTGGAAGTGGCTTGATCTGTTTTTTCATGTTCGTAACTTGATGCAGGGCTAAAAAATATAGGATAAAAGAAGCATTTTAGATACGTTATCCGCTTTAAAAAATTAAACTAATTACAAAGAAGTCAAAATAAATTCAAAAAATGGTAGATATAAGACCAGACGAAGTTTCAACCATCCTGCTTCAGCAGTTGGCAGGCTTTAAGTCAGAATCCGAGTTAGAAGAAGTTGGTACGGTATTACAAATTGGCGATGGCATTGCCCGTGTTTACGGTTTAACCAAAGTGCAATCCGGAGAGCTTGTTGAGTTTGAAAATGGCCTGCAAGGCATTGTATTAAACCTGGAAGAAGACAACGTAGGTGTGGTTTTATTAGGTGCTTTTGATGAAGTTAAAGAAGGTGATACGGTACGCAGGACTAAAAAAATCGCATCTATTCGTGTAGGTGAAGGAATGCTTGGCCGTGTTGTAAATACTTTAGGAGAGGCAATTGATGGCAAAGGCCCGATATTAGGCACAACTTACGAGATGCCTATTGAGCGTAAAGCTCCTGGTGTTATTTACCGCCAGCCGGTAAACGAGCCGTTGCAAACGGGTATCAAAGCAATTGATGCAATGATCCCAATTGGGCGGGGACAACGTGAATTGGTAATTGGCGACAGGCAAACGGGTAAAACCGCAGTTTGTATTGATACGATCATCAACCAAAAAGAATTTTACGATGCCGGCAAACCGGTATATTGTATATATGTAGCTTGCGGACAAAAAAACTCAACCGTAGCAAACATTGTTAGGGTGCTTGAAGAAAAAGGTGCGATGCCTTACAGTGTTGTGGTTGCGGCTTCTGCTTCAGATCCTGCTGCGATGCAATTTTTTGCGCCTTTTGCCGGAGCAGCAATTGGCGAGTTTTTTCGTGATACTGGCAGTCCGGCCTTAATTATTTATGATGACCTTTCTAAACAAGCCGTTGCTTACCGCGAAGTTTCTTTACTATTGCGCCGTCCGCCAGGCCGCGAAGCCTATCCGGGCGACGTGTTTTATTTGCACTCGCGTTTATTAGAACGTGCTGCAAAGATTAATGCGAACGATGCAATTGCACAAGCCATGAATGATTTGCCCGAATCAATTAAAGGAATTGTTAAAGGTGGTGGTTCATTAACTGCTTTGCCAATTATTGAAACACAGGCCGGAGACGTTTCTGCTTACATTCCAACCAATGTAATTTCGATTACAGATGGCCAGATTTTTCTCGAATCCAATTTGTTTAATGCCGGTGTCCGTCCTGCCATTAACGTAGGTATTTCGGTATCGAGGGTTGGTGGAAACGCACAGATTAAATCCATGAAAAAAGTTGCCGGTACTTTAAAATTAGACCAGGCACAATACCGTGAGCTGGAAGCGTTTTCCAAGTTTGGTTCTGATTTGGATGCCGCTACTAAAAATGTTTTAGATAAAGGTTCTCGTAATGTAGAAATATTGAAACAGGCGCAATTTGCACCGGTTCCGGTGGAAAAACAGGTTGCCATTATATATCTCGGCACAAAAAACCTGATGCGTAATGTTCCAGTAAACAGGGTGAGAGAGTTTGAAGCCGAATTTACAAGTCAGCTGGAAGTACGCCATCCGGAAGTATTGGCTGCTTTAAAAGCAGGTAAATTAGAAGATTCAGGCACCAGCATCCTCGAAACTGTAGCAAAAGAATTATCTGCAAATTATAATTAAGAAAGTTTCCCGTTGTTGGTTGCCAGTTGTCGGTTCAAAACTTACAACTCGTAACTTACAACTTACAACTGAATAAATGGCCAATTTAAAAGAAGTAAGAAACCGGATTGCATCGGTATCATCAACACAGCAGATTACCAAAGCCATGAAAATGGTTTCTGCAGCCAAGTTAAAACGTGCAACTAACGCAATCGTACAAATGCGTCCGTACGCAACGAAGTTGAACGAGATGCTGGCTAATCTTTCTGTTAGTTTGGAAGATGCTTCATCACCATATATGCAAGTGCGCGAACCTTTGCGTGTGCTTATTGTAACCGTTACTTCTAACCGTGGTTTGGCCGGTGCATTTAATACCAATGTAATTAAGGCCGCCAATAATTTAGTTGCCGAAAAATATGCAGCGCAACTTAGGGCAGGCAATGTTTCGATAGTTGCAATTGGTAAAAAGTCGCAGGAATATTATGAGCGCAGGAAATATAAAGTGATTGGCAACAATAACGAATTGTTTAACCAGCTCAATTTTGATAATGCTTCTGCAATTACAGAATCTATTATGCAAGGTTTTGTAAATGGAGACTATGACCGCGTAGAATTAATTTACAATCATTTTAGAAACGCTGCCGTACAATTGATTATAACCGAACAATTGCTGCCAGTGCCTAAACCTGATAAAAAAGAAGCGGTAAAAACAGCACAAGTAGATTATATCCTGGAGCCATCACAGGAAAAAATTGTAGAAGAATTAATTCCTAAAAACATTAAAGTACAGTTATACAAAGCCGTTTTAGATTCTCATGCTTCTGAGCATGGTGCACGTATGACGGCTATGGATAAAGCAACTGACAACGCCGGAGATTTGCTGAAAGCCTTAAAACTTTCTTATAACCAAGCACGCCAGGCTGCCATTACAACCGAATTAAGTGAAATTGTTAGCGGTGCCGCTGCATTATCCAACGGATAAAATATTCTGTGATTATAAACTTAGAAAACCCGACAATTGCCGGGTTTTTTGTTGATACTCCTTTTACCGATACTTTTTTGATAAAGTAAAAGCATTAAGAACCTGTTTAAAATTCAATCTATTTATTTTTTATGCTTCTTTTACCGGCATAAAATAGGTGTTTTTACATTGATGTATCGTACAAATACTAATTTTAAGTGATAAAAGAAGCATTGTAATTTCTACAGCTAAATTTTAAACAGGCTTTAAGTTTTCTGCAAAAACCTTTTTTTCTGTTTTTCGCTTTCGGCAAACTTGCTTATTTTTGAAAGCAAATTATTAAAACATGAACAAATCTGCTTCTGCAAACGATACACGGAATTATATCATCCTTACTGTTGGTATTTTTATTGGTATAATCGGCGTTTATTTCCGTTTTTTAGGTGATAGCTTTTTTTACACTTCCGTTTCCAATATTATTTTAATCATTGGTATCATCGTTTGTTTACGAATGGTATTTGCCATCTTAAAATAATACTTCTTTTACCGCCTTAAAAACTGATAACACTTATTTAGGCCGGTATTTCGACAGATCCAAAATCTTCTGCTCGTCATGGTCAGCCATTAGTTGTTGTAACGAAACTTTCGGGTTTTTGTCCATGTATTGCTTTACAATTTGCCAGCCAGTCCAAACAGCTAATTTCGGTGCAGAATTGTTGTGGTCGCCCAGGCCCGGCGTAAAAGGAGCTTCGGTTAAATATTTTTGTATTTTAGGGTAGTCGCTTTCATAAAGCAGGTTATCCTCCAAAAAATATCCCCAAATATTTGCCTGGTTATCGGCACACCATTTTAACTGCTGGTTGGTATAGCTAATTTTGGTAGAATCAGGAACATCAGGTAAAATCTGATCCATAAAATACATCATCTTGCCATTATAAACCATTCTGGAAAGCAGGTTTTTATCGTCTTCGGTTTGCTCTTCAAACATGTCTTCCCGCGCTATACTTTCTATAACGCGCGGAACCATATTATCAGGCGTAAAACGGCGCGAAATATAATGCGGAAAAGTTTCGATCAAAGCAGGATAAAATTTAGAATCGGCACCGAGAAAAAGATCAAGCCCAATAGCAAAATAATGGTTTCCAATAGAGCTTTGTGCCTGGAAGCCAGAGAAATAAGCATAAATATGCGGCAGATTCTTCTGCGGATAATAATATTTGATGTGCTTAAAAGCGTCCGTCAGTTCGGCTTCCTGTTTATCTAAATTCGGGTAAACAGAATCAACTTCGTGCTTTAAATCAACATAAGATTTATTGGCAAAAACTTTTCGCAGGTTAGCAAAATAAGCCGTGTCTTTTACATTCCGTTGGTTTAAAATGTGTTCGATATAATCAGTATAAAAATCGCCGTAATGCCGCTGCAACTGCAATGCTTTTGTTGGATAATTGCTTCCCCTAAAACCATCAAAATCATGGTCAAAGCGTTCTATTTTTACGTTGAGGCTGATACCGCTCACATCAATTTTATCTTTTCTTTTACAGGAAACGAGGAAAATACAAATCAGAAAAAAAAGATAGATTTGTTTTTTCTGTACTCGAAAAATAGTTTGGTTCATATCCAACGAAAATAAAATTTTAATCTGTTAAACGCTCAATTGCAGCAACAGGTACAATTTAAATGATGAAGATCGCTTTAGCACAGCTCAATTACCATGTTGGTAATTTTGAGGCCAACACCAATAAAATAATTTATGCCATAAAAGAAGCACAGGCAAACGGTGCCGATTTGATTGTTTTTGCCGAGTTGTGCATTTGTGGCTATCCGCCGAGGGATTTTTTGGAATTTACAGAGTTTATTGCTTTATGCGAAGAATCGGCAAAGCAAATCGCGACAGTTTGTGAGGATGTTGCCTGTATCATCGGTTTGCCAACTATTAATTCTTCTCCCGAAGGAAAAAACCTGTATAATTCGGCTTACTTCATCGAAAATGGAATGGTAAAAACAGTAACAAACAAAGCGTTGCTGCCCAATTACGATGTGTTCGACGAGTACCGATATTTTGAACCGGCCAATGAATTTAAGTGCATAGAATTTAAAGGCCGGCGTATTGCACTAACCATTTGTGAGGATTTGTGGAACAACATTGACGATCCGTTGTACCGAACGCGGCCAATGGATGTTTTGATTGAACAGAAACCTGATTTGATGATCAACATTGCTGCTTCTCCGTTTGCCATTAACCACGACCAGGAACGGATGGCCGTTTTAAGTTACAATGCCAAAAAATACCAATTGCCATTGCTGTATGTAAACCATGTTGGCGCGCAAACCGAACTTATTTTTGATGGCGGCTCGATGGTTTACGATGCGCAAGGAAACCTGATCGATGAACTGGATTATTTTAAAGAGCAGGTGCGTTATTACGATATTGAAAAAACATCGGTAAAAGAAGTATCGGTAAAAGCGGAACAAGCGTTAAGCCCGGATGTAGCGCGAATGAGCCAGATTGAGCAAATTCATCAGGCTTTGATTTTAGGTATCCGGGATTATTTTAAAAAATCAGGTTTTAATAAAGCAACTTTAGGGCTTTCCGGCGGGATAGATTCTGCCTTGGTTTGTGTTTTGGCCTGCGAGGCTTTGGGTGCAGAAAACGTGATGGCGGTTTTGCTGCCTTCTGCTTTTTCTTCTGACCATTCTATAAAAGATGCGGAAGATTTGGTAAAAAACTTAGGTTGTATGAGTCAAACCGTTGCCATCAAAGAAATTACCAATGCTTTTGAAAGCGCTTTAGAACCGCAGTTTGCAGGTTTGCCTTTTAATATTGCAGAAGAAAATATCCAGTCGCGCAGCCGGGCTGTTATTTTGATGGCGTTGTGCAACAAGTTCGGGTATATTTTGCTCAACACATCTAACAAAAGCGAAGCCGCAGTTGGTTACGGAACACTTTATGGCGATATGTGCGGCGGCATTTCTGTTTTAGGCGATGTTTACAAAACCCAGGTTTATGAACTTGCGAACCACATCAATCTGGAAAAGGAAATTATTCCGATCAATTCTATCACAAAACCACCATCAGCAGAACTGCGGCCCGGACAAAAAGATTCTGATTCTTTACCAGATTATGATATTTTAGACCGGATTTTAAAGGAATATATTGAACTGCGGCAATCTTCCGCCAGCATTATTGCCGCTGGTTTTGAGGAAGCCGTGGTACGAAAAGTAATCCGTTTGGTTAATATCTCCGAACATAAACGATATCAAACACCGCCCATTTTGCGTGTTTCTTCAAAAGCTTTTGGGATGGGCAGAAGGATGCCGATTGTTGGGAAATATTTATCGTGAAGAAATGCATCTTATAATTTCATTAACGGAAATATTGTTACGCTTTTTAAACCGTTTGTTGAAATAACTACCATCAGGTTAGCAGTCTATTCTATTGGTTGTGAAGCACTTTTACTTTTTTAGTCTCATCTGTCCTTCTTACTTTTGTCTTGCGGGATTTTAGAAATTCACTAAATTCTTTTTCTTCTTTGTCACTTAAAATTTTATTAACAAAAACAAAGTCTTTATCGTCTATTTTTTTGAAATCTATCATAGCTTAAAGTCTTTAAAATATTTGGTTGTTAAAATAAGTGCTTCTTTGGTGTCAATAAACATACGGTTACCGCCGAATAGTTTTGCACCCAAAGTCTGCTCATAATGCCGGATAAGTTGCGTTTTTGCTATGAAAGAAACTACGCCCTCATAGCTTTTTTCAAAAGAAAGTTTGCAGGCAGAAGCTACAAGATTACCTGCTACTCCATTATAAAGTTTATTCTTCCCCTTGTTGAATTTAGCACTTTCAATTAAATCCATGAAAATATGGTCACCTTTGTCCGTTAGGCTAATCAACCCATGAATAATAGTCGGGTTATTAACCGTTGTAAGTTTATAAACTTGCCTGGTTTTGTTTTTAAGTTCAGTTTGCCAGTCAAAAGTCCATTCAGTCTTTTTAATTTGCTTGCTGTCAATGAGATTAATTAAGGTAACTATCGTGTCAAAAACTTCGCCTGAAACGGCGTTTTCAATTCAATTAGTTAGCTTATCAATTTCAAAATCAAGTTCTGTTTCTTTAGATAGTTTCACCAAACGAATTTACGAAAAAAGAAGCTGTTGGTCAATAGTTTTGCCTTATCGTAAGTCCTGCAAGCATAATTGCCAGCATTTGTATTTTACCGATAAGTATTTTTCAAAATGTTTCTTACAAGAAATAGAATTCGCTTGAATTCACTTCAACATAAAAAACAAAGCAACAAACATTTATTAATCCGGCAGAACACCTTTGCATTTGTGCTGTTTGACTTTTATGAAAGTTCTGCTTGCTGGTGCCAACGGATATATCGGGACAAGGCTGATCCCGGTTTTGCTGGAAAAAGGTTTTGAAGTAGTGTGTTTGGTGCGAGACAAACGCCGCTTTAAAGAAAACAGCGATTTTAGCAGCCACGTTACTTTAATAACGGGAGATTTAGTCCTTAAAAACAGTATTGAACTTTTTCCTGCAGATATTGACGCCGCTTTTTACCTGGTGCATTCCATGGCGCAAGCCAACGATTTTTCTGACCTGGAAGCACAATCTGCCCGTAATTTTATTGATGCCATCAACAAAACCGCTTGTAAACAAATTATTTATTTAAGCGGGATTACTAATGATAAAAACCTCTCTAAACATTTAAGTTCCCGCCGCCACGTGGAAGATGTTTTGCGGGAAGGAACGGCCGAACTAACCGTATTAAGGGCGGCAATTATTATCGGTTCGGGCAGTGCATCGTTTGAAATTATTCGTGATTTGACGGAGAAATTACCTTTGATGACTGTCCCGCGTTGGGTAAATACAAAGTGCCAGCCAATTGCCATCCGTGATGTATTATTCTATCTGGAAAATGTACTACTAAACGAAGCAACGTTTAATAAAACCTTTGATATTGGCGGGCCGGATATTCTGTCTTTCAAAGGCATGATGATGGTTTACGCTAAAGTGCGCGGACTAAAACGTTATATGATCACGTTGCCCTTCCTTTCGCCCAAAATCTCTTCTTACTGGCTTTATTTTGTTACTTCTACCAATTATCCGCTTGCGCAAAGTTTGGTGAACAGTATGAAGAATGAAACGATTTGCCGCGATCAGGAAATCAACAAATTGATTCCGCACCAATGTTTGAGTTATGAAGAAGCACTTCGGCTGGCTTTTGAAAAGATCGAGCAAAATTCTATTGTTTCCAGTTGGAAAGATGCTTTGAACACGGGTTATCTTAATCCGGCCTTTATGGATCAGATAAAAGTTCCGCAGAACGGCACGAAAGAATACAAAGTTAAAATGCCTTTTAAGCGGGAAACGGATGTAGTGCTAAGCAATATTTGGTCTATCGGCGGCGATCGCGGCTGGTATTATTGGGACTGGATCTGGAATTTACGAGGACTGTTAGATAAAATGGTAGGTGGCGTTGGCATCAGGCGCGGGCGTACCAGCAACATCGATATTTCCCCCGGCAACACCATTGATTTTTGGCGCGTTTTGTTAGCCGATAAAGTGAACAAACGTTTGCTGCTTTATGCAGAAATGAAATTGCCCGGCGAAGCATGGCTGGAATTTAAAATAGTAGAACGGCACGGCGAAAGCTTTTTAAGTCAGGTTGCCACTTTCAGGCCAAATGGTTTATGGGGAAGGCTTTACTGGGCAACTATGTTTCCGTTCCATATTTTTATTTTTAACGGTATGGCCAAAAGGATTATCAATTACAAGGAAACACATAACCTCAACTGACTTACAACTGATTTTTATGGGATAAAAGAAGCATTGCTTCAAAAATAACTTCTCCCAAAACATAACTATTGTTTTTACGTAAACGGGATTTCGAAAAACGTGGCAACAATGGAAATTCAGAAAAAAGGGGCAATCTCGTACGAAGAGTTTATGGAAGAACATTATCTTCCGGGCATACCGCTGGTTTTCAAAAAAGCTTCCAGCATTTGGAAAGCCAACGGATTGTTTAGTCCGGATTGGTTCCGAAAAAATTACGGCGACCGCAAAACGGAGGTAAAAGGCAAAGAATACACCATGCAGGAAGTGATGGATTTGGTGGAAAACAGCACAGCCGAAAACCCGGCACCATATCCCTGCAAATACGATATTGTAGAGCAACTGCCAGAAATTCTTCCGCTAATCAGTCCGATTGGGATGAATTATGCCAAGCCCAACTGGTTCGACCATAAATTATTCAACATTGGCCATTGGGGAAATGCTATTGAACTTTTCATCGGCGGCCCGGGAGGAAAATTCCCATACTTACATTTGGATTTTTACCATTTAAATGCCTGGATTACACAATTATATGGAGATAAACAGTTCACCGTTTTTCCGCGCGGGCAGGACGAATTGTTATATCCTGATCCCAAAAACCAGTGGCGGTCAGAACTAAATATTTTCGAGCCCGATTACCAAAAATACCCCAAATTTGCAGAAGCAACGCCCATTACCTTTACCGTTAGTGCCGGCGAAACGTTGTTTATCCCTTTCGGTTTGTGGCATACGGCACACTCGTTAACACCAACTATTTCTGTGGCTTTTGATCAGCTCAACAGTAAAAACTACCCCGAATTTTTAAAAGATGTGTGGACGTTTAAAAAGCAGGACAGCACTTTAAAAGCGGTTGCCATGTACAGTTATGCCGTTGTTGCCGGTTTGGGCTGTAAAGTAAGTGACTCGATGGCGAGAAAAGCAGCACGCTGATCTAAAGCCGATGCTGTTTTTATCAACCTAAAACCATCACCTTAAATAATTTGCCAAAAGCAGTTTTACATTTATAACTTTACGTAATTAAACCAGCGGAAACCCTCGTTTGTTAAAGTTATAAACCATGAAGCCAGATTTAAAATTATTGCTGTTAGCGGTGATTGCAGGAGTTGTTTGCATTTTATCCTGTTCCGGGAAAAAAGATACGCCTCAGCCTGTCATCGGCACAACAACTGCTGCCCCGGTTGATAAAGGCTGGACTTTTGAAACTACACCATTTTTTGCTGATGAATTTAATTACACCGGCAAGCCAGACAGCACCAAGTGGAATTACGATGTTGGCGGCAATGGCTGGGGCAATAACGAGCTGGAATATTACACCAGTTCGGGCAACAATGCCAGCGTTGGCAACGGCAATTTAACCATCACCGCCAAAAAAGAAGCTTACAATGGCATGAATTACACTTCGGCCAGGATGGTTTCAAAAGGTGCCGGCAGTTTGCTTTATGGCCGGGTAGAAGTGAGTGCGAAATTACCTGCTGGCCGGGGTTTATGGCCTGCAGTTTGGCTTTTATCGGATGATCAAACTTATGGCAACTGGCCAAAATCAGGAGAAATTGATGTGATGGAAAACGTAAACTACGATCCAAACCCGGTTTATTTTACCATTCATACCCAATTGTATAACGGCGCAATCGGCACGCAAAAAGGTGCTAACAAAAGCATTCCGGATGCATCTACAACCTTTCATAAATACCGGATGGATTGGACACCTTACGCCATCCGCGGTTATTACGACGATTTGCTGATGTTTACTTATGTAAACGATGGCCAAGGTTCGCCGTCCTGGCCGTTCGACCAGAAATTCCATTTGTTGCTAAACATTGCTGTTGGCGGTAATTGGGGCGGGATTAAAGGTGTGGACGATACGGCTTTCCCAACAACAATGCAGGTAGATTATGCGCGCTTTTACAAAATGATTGATAAGTAAAATGCTTCTTTTAGCACATCAAACTTAGTGCGGTAAAAGAAGCATCTCAACATAAAACCTAACCTTAAAGCCTTTTTAAAATGAAAAAATACGATCACGTTGTTTTGTCGGCGATGCTTCTTTTATCCATCCATTCCGGACAAATAAAAGCTCAGGGAAAGCAGCAGTTTTCTACAAAAAACAAAACAGTTACAATTTATACCACCGCCCAAAATACGGATTTCCGTTTATCTAAAACCCAAACGCTTCCGTTCAATGTAAAACCTCAGCCTAAAGAAACAGAGATTACGGTTTTTGTTGATCCGTCTAAAACTTTTCAATCTATTGTCGGCATCGGCGGCGCGCTTACAGATGCCGTTGCAGAGACTTTTTACAAACTTCCACAAAACAAGCAGCAAGAACTTTTAACGGCTTATTACGACAAAGAAAAAGGCATCGGCTATAGTTTGGCGCGGACAAATATCCAAAGCTGCGATTTTTCCAGCGGAAGTTACAGTTATATTGCCGAAGGAGATGCCGCGCTTAAAACGTTTAGTGTTAAGCATGATGAGCAATATCGCATCCCTTTTATCAAAAAAGCTATTGTGGCGGCAGGTGGTAAACTTACTTTGTTTGCTACGCCCTGGAGTCCGCCTGCTTTTATGAAAAGCAACAATGATGTGTTGCACGGCGGAACATTGTTGCCGAAATATTACCAGTCCTGGGCTAACTTCTACGTAAAATTTATCCAAACTTATGAAAAGGCAGGCATACCGATTTGGGGATTATCGGTAGAAAACGAACCAATGGCTACGCAAAGCTGGGAATCATGCGTTTATACAGCAGATGAAGAACGTGATTTTATCAAAAACTTTTTAGGGCCAACATTGCATAAAGCAGGCATGGCGGATAAAAAGCTGATGGCTTGGGACCATAACCGGGATTTGGTTTACCAGCGTGCCAGTACGGTTTTGGAAGATCCGGAAGCGGCAAAATACGTTTGGGGGATTGCTTATCACTGGTACGAAACCTGGACGGGCGGTCAACCGCAATTTGTAAACGTTGACCGTGTGCACGAAGCTTTCCCAAACACGCATTTAATGTTTACCGAAGGTTGTGTTGAACGCTTTGATTACGCCAAAATAAACGATTGGAGTTTGGGCGAACGCTACGGAAATTCGATGGTGAACGATTTTAACGCAGGCACTGTTGGCTGGACGGATTGGAACATTTTACTGGATGAAAAAGGCGGGCCAAACCACGTTGGTAATTTTTGCTTCGCGCCCATTATTGCCGATACAAAAACCGGCGAATTGCATTACACCAACTGCTATTATTATTTGGGGCATTTTTCCAAATTTGTAAAACCGGGCGCAAAAAGGATCATCAGTTCTTCCAGCAGGAGCGGTTTGCAAACCACCGCTTTTATCAATCCTGATGGTAAATTGGCGGTTATCGTTTTAAACCTTTCAGACAAAGAAATAAAATACGATTTGTCTATCGCCGGAAACGCAGCAAATGCAAGTAGTTTGCCGCATTCTATTTCTACCTTAATTATTCAATAATAGCATCTGCATGCTGTTTTTAAACTCTCAAAAAATGCATGGTAAAAGAAGCATTGTGCTCATCATAAA
Source organism: uncultured Sphingobacteriaceae bacterium (assembly GCA_964251965.1). Classification (GTDB taxonomy): domain Bacteria; phylum Bacteroidota; class Bacteroidia; order Sphingobacteriales; family Sphingobacteriaceae; genus Mucilaginibacter_A. The sequence continues at coordinate 128,620 of CAXULQ010000008.1, forward strand.
CCTGCTATTATTTGCTGCCGGTATTTTTAAGGTTGAAGCGCAAAGCACATTCATCAGCGTAAAAGGAAAAGAAATCATCGGCACAAACGGAAAACCAATGTTGTTAAAAGGCACCAACCTGGGCAATTGGATGGTGCCCGAAGGTTACATGTTTAAGTTTAAAGATGTTTCTTCGCCGAGGTTAATTAACGAAGCTATTACAGAAGCTATCGGCCCGGATGCCACAAAGGATTTCTGGGAAAAATATTTAAACAGTTACGTTACCGAAGCCGACATCCATTACCTGAAAAGTACGGGGATGAATTCGCTCCGCGTTCCGTTCAACTACCGTCTTTTTACTAATGAAACTTACCTCGGCGCAACGGATGAAAACCGCGGTTTTGTGTTGTTGGATAAGTTGATTAGCTGGAGCAAAAAGGAAAACATATATTTAATTTTGGATATGCACGCCGCGCCAGGCGGACAAACCGGCGATAATATAGACGACGGTTCTGGCTATCCGTTTTTGTTTGAAAATGAGCAAAGTCAGGCGCTAACCATCAGCATCTGGAAAAAAATTGCCGATCGTTACAAAAACGAACCGATTGTAATGGGTTACGATTTGTTGAACGAACCTATCGCCACTTATTTTGATGCTTCGAAACTAAATCCATTACTCGAACCGCTTTATAAAAAAATTACGGCAGCCATTCGAACCGTTGATAAAAACCATTTGATATTTTTAGGCGGCGCGCAGTGGGACGGCAATTTCAGTGTTTTTGGTGTCCCGTTTGACGATAAACTGGTTTACACTTTTCATACGTATTGGACGGATGTGAAGCAGGAAGTGATCCAGAAATACATCGATTTCCGCAACAAAAACAACGTGCCCATTTACATTGGCGAAACCGGAGAAAACAACGATGAATGGATCAAAAATTTTAGGATTTTGCTGGAGAAAAACAACATCGGCTGGCATTACTGGCCATACAAAAAAATGGATGCTAAAAGCAGTATCGTACAATTTAAACAACCTGCCGGTTACGATTCGCTTATCGTTTACACCCAAAAACCACGCACTACTTTTGCCGAAATTCGAAAAGCTGCACCTGCAAACCGCGAACAAATTAAGCAAGCTTTGAATGATGTTTTGAAGAATTGTTTGTTTGAAAACTGTACGCCAAATAAAGCTTACATCCAAGGTTTGGGTTTGAAAGATTAGCACCGCCAACAGAAACCAGTTCAAACAAAACAATAAAAAGCTTAGTTTAGCCAGTCATGAGTAAAAATGACCCTAAACGAAGCATCTCCGTTTTAATGCCGGTTTACAATCAGGCAAATTTTATTAACCGCGCCATAGAAAGTTTAAAATTACAAAGTTATACCGATTGGGAACTGGTTATTATCAACGATGGTTCTACCGATAATCTCCAAAATACAATCGCTCCGTATATCGGTCATCCTCAAATAACTTACTTTGAAAACAAAGAAAATATTGGGCTTGGTGCTGCTTTGAATCAAGGTTTAGAAAAAGCAAAATACAATCTGATTGCTTATTTGCCTGCCGACGATGTTTATTACAAAGATCATTTGCAATCTTTAGTAAATAAACTGGAAGAGAGTGAAGAAACTATTCTCGCCTTTTCCGGAATCCGCCATCATTATAACCGAACTTGTACCGGTAAATTAGATGGTTTCTGGCTGCAATTAGTGCAATGTCTTCACCACAAAACAAAAGACCGCTGGATGGAACGAGAAGAGTTGGTTACCGATGATTTAGGCCGAATGTTCTGGAATAAATTAGCGGTAAAAGGAGCATTTGCAACAACTGAAAAAGTAAGTTGTGAATGGGTTGACCATCCGCAGCAACGCTACAAAATAATCCAGGAACCGGTTGGCGGCATCAATCCTTATAAATTATATTACCACGTTAACCAACCTTTGCGCTATCATACAACGGTTGGAAATTATATTGATGAGATCAGTTATTACGAACCTTTCCGCCAAAAACGCAATGATGCTTCTTTTACCGGCCTAAAAATAGTATTGGTTGGCGAACTGGCTTATAACGCCGAACGCATTGTTGCTTTTGAAGAGCAAGGCCACAAATTGTATGGTTTATGGATGCGCGATCCGTATTGGTACAACAATGTTGGTCCGCTGCCTTTTGGTAACGTAACCGATATTCCGTACGAAAACTGGCAGCAAACCATCGCCGAAATAAAACCTGATATTATTTATGCACAACTAAACTGGCAAGCCGTTCCTTTCGCTCACGAAATTTTGATGGCCAATACCGGTATTCCTTTCGTTTGGAATTTTAAGGAAGGGCCTTTTATCTGCATGGAAAAAGGAACCTGGCCGCAAATGATGGATTTATACACCAAATCCGACGGACAAATTTATACCAGTGCTGAAATGCGCGATTGGCTTTTACAATTCCTGCCAAAAGAATCAGCAGAAACGGCTTTAGTTTTAGACGGAGATCTGCCGAAAAAAGAATGGTTTAAAACAGAATTATCGCCACTGCTTTCGGCACAAGACGGAGAATTGCATACCGTAGTTCCTGGCCGTCCAATCGGTTTGCATCCGCATACCGTTGTAGAACTGGCCGAACAAAAAATCCACGTTCATTTTTATGGTGATTTTACCCACGGACAATGGAAAGAGTGGATTATCAAATCTCAAAAAATGGCACCGGGCTTTTTGCATATCCATCCAAATGTTACGCAGCACAATTGGGTAAAAGAGTTTTCAGCTTACGATGCCGGCTGGCTGCATTTTTTCAAAAGCGAGAATAACGGCGAACTGATGCGCGCCAATTGGGACGACCTAAACCTGCCTGCCCGTATGGCAACTTTAGCAGCGGCCGGTTTGCCCATGTTGCAGCGAGATAATTCTGGCCATACGGTTGCTACTCAGTCTATTGTAAAAAACTTAGGTTTAGGTTTGTTTTTTAATGATGCTGCCGAACTTGCTGCACAGTTACGCAATCCCGAAAAAATGAAACAATTGCGCCAAACCGTTTGGGAAAAACGTGTGCTTTTTTCGTTTGATTACCATGTGGAAGAACTGGTTACTTTCTTTAAAAAAGCAATCAAAAGGAAAAAGTTGGAATTGGTTGATGATACGGCAAGCACAATTTTTCATACCTAAAAACAGCATTCCGATTTAAAATCTGCTTTAATTTATACCTTCGCCTCTATTAATTTTATTCAACATCATCCTAACATGATCTTAAAAAGCATTTTTGAAGCTAATCAGGAATTTCCTGAACTATTTACCTGTTTAAGCGAAAACATCAATCCACCATTATATTTCCACGACGTTCCAGAAGGAACAAAAAGCCTGATTTTAAGTCTGGAAGATACAAATGCTACACCAACTCCCTGGATTCATTGGCTGCTGTTTAACATTCCGCCAACGGTAACAGAAATCAAACAAAACGAAATTCCGGAAGGTGCGACCGAAGGTTTGGCTAACAACAAAAGCTTTGGTTATGAAGGCCCTTGTCCGAAATATTTTTCTGGCACACACACTTATTTATTTACATTAACAGCTTTGGATATCGTATTGGATATTCCTAAAGCATCGGACAAAACTGCTGTAGAACAAGCTGCGGAAGGACATATTTTAGCCAAAACAGAGCTGGTTGGTTTATGCACGTCCGACAAATAAAACATCGATAAAAGAAGCATTAACAAAATTGGAAATAGTTAAAAAGATAGCCATTGTACGGGCTAACGCGCTGGGCGATTTTATTTTTGTTTTGCCTGCTTTACGCGCTTTAAAAGAAACTTTTCCGGGTGTCGAGATTGTGTATTTAGGAAAAGCCTGGCACCAGGAATTTTTGAAAGGAAGGCCAAGTTTGGTTGATCGCGTAATTGTTGTTCCGCCTTATCCCGGCGTTGGTGCGGCTTACGATTATCAAAGAGATGAAGCGCAGTTGGACGCGTTTTTTGCAGAAATGCAGGCCGAAGAGTTCGATTTGGCTTTCCAGTTTCATGGCGGCGGCGGCAATTCTAACCCGTTTACCAAACGTTTGGGTGCTAAAAAAAGCATTGGTTTACAGGCAGCAGGTGCGCCGCCTTTAGATATAAATGTTCCTTATATCATGTATTTTGCCGAGCCGCTGCGTTACCTGGAAGTGGTATCCAAAGCAGGTGCAAAAACAGCGTGGTTTGAACCGGAGTTTGAAAGTATTCCTTCTGATTTGGATGAGCTAAAAGCTTTAATTCCTGATTATCAGCTTAGAAAATTAATCGTCATTCATCCGGGTGCTACCGATTTACGCCGAAGATGGTCGCCTCAAAACTTTGCTGCCGTTGCTGATTTTTTAATTGAAACCAGTTTTACCGTTGTTGTTACCGGAAGCGATTGGGAACGTGAAGTAACCGATGCCGTGATAAAAAATATGGCACAAAAGAAGCATGTAATTGACTTCTGCGGAAAAGTATCGCTGACTGGTTTAACCGGATTACTGTCCGTTTCTAAACTGCTGATTTCTAATGATACTGGTCCGCTGCATCTGGCGCGTGCTTTAAAAACGCCAACGGTAGCCACTTATTGGTGCGGCAATGTCATCACCAGTCCGCCGCTTACACTAACCACTAACCGTACTTTGTTGTCTTGGATGATTATTTGTCCCATCTGCGGTAAAAATATTACCGGACCAGATTCTGGTAAAAATGATACGAATTGCAATCATGATGTTTCTTTTGTTGATGGCATCAGCATAGAACAAGTAAAAATTGCTGCTTTTGACTTGCTGAACCATGTTGAAGAATGGCCTCAGGAAACCGAACAATTACCCGTATCACCAAGCAATTATATTTGATATGAAAGTATCTGTTTTAATCCCAACTTATAACCGGCTTACGGCTTTGGTAGCCACTTTAACGGCTTTGGCTTCCCAGGATTTTAAAGATTTTGAAGTGATTGTTGCCGATCAAAGCGATAATTTTACCGGTAACGATGGTGTAATCCAAACGCTGCAACGCATTTTCGATCTGCATCAAACGCCTTTAAAAATCGTACAAAACCTGCCTAAAAAAGGCATTGCACACCAGCGGCAGTTTTTGCTGGATCAAAGTACAGGCAACTATTCGCTTTACTTGGATGATGATATTATTTTAGAACCGGATGTAATTGGCCGAATGGTTAAAGCGCTGGAAGAAGAAAACGCAGGTTTTGTGGGAATGATGCCAATTGGGTTGAGTTACCGTAAAGATGTTCGTCCGCACCAGCAACAAATTGAGTTTTGGGAAGAAGCCGTTAAACCGGAAAATATCCTGCCAAAAACAGCAGAATGGCAAAGGCATGTCGTTCATAATGCAGCTAATATTATGCATGTTGGCCAGCAATTAAACATCAAATCAGAAAATCAAAAGAAATACAAAATTGCCTGGGTTGGCGGTTGTATTTTGTACGATACGCAAAAACTTCGCGATAACGGCGGTTTTACTTTTTGGGAACAATTGCCGGAAGAACATTGCGGCGAAGAAGTTTACATTCAGCAAAAACTGATGCAAAAATATGGCGGTTTTGGTTTGCTTCCTTCCGGTGGTTATCATTTAGAATTGCCAACAACTTTGGTAAACCGGGAAGTGAACGCACCGGAGTTTTTTAGAAATTAATATTTTTTCGAAAAAGAAGATAAACCGGTAATCTTATTTAATTTAAAGCCGGATACTGTTTTTATGCAGGTAAAAGAAGCATCATTTTGGCTGACTTTCAAAATCTGTTTCTAAAAAACTTTATTAGTTAAAATTGTAACGGTAACTTAAATTATAACGTAAAATAGTTTTTAATTTAGCTATCCCGTTTATGGACCAGGTATTGTTACAACCTTTAGATCAATTAAAGAATTTACTTCATAATTCCACTTCCTTTTACTTAGGCCATATTAACAGCAAGGGAAATTATGCTTACCTCAATCAATATTTTATAGATCGGTACGGAAAGTTGTATGGATCGATGATTGACATGCCTGCGCATCTACCAACACATCCTGATGATCTTCCATCTTGTTATGAAACTAACCAGAAATGTATGAACGAGCCGGACAAATGTTTCCCATTGACCATAAGAAAAATTAATGGCGCAGGTTATGTGATTACACATTGGGATTATAAAGCTTACCGTGCCCCGGATGGCAGCATTGATGGTGTAATTGGTATCGGTTATGATATTACGGAGTTTGAATCGCGCAAAGAACATATCAGTTTTTTAACTGCTACCATTCGGGATGTGGCTTTAAAGCAATCTCACCTGATTAGAAAACCACTCGCTAATATTGTTGGTTTGGTTGATATGCTGGAAGATATGTCTGACGATGAAGGCATTCAACATATTGTAAAGATGCTGAAAGCAAGTACACAGGAATTAAACAATGAATTTGAAGCCTTTTTAATCAGCGATGAACCTGTAAAAACTGTTCTCCAGAAATCACAGAAGTTAAACATGCTCTAATCTGTTTTACTAAAACATTAAACCACCTTTAGCATCTTCGCATCCGCATTAATCCTTTTGATCATATTAGTTGTAGAATGATCTGGAACCAGCGGAATAAAAGCTACCTGCCCGCCAACTTCTGCAACCACATTTGCTTCCGGTAAATTCTGCATGTTGTAATCGCCGCCTTTAATGTAATATTGTGGTTTTGCTGCGCGGATTAATGCTGATGGCGTATCATCTTCCGCAGAACCAAACGGAACGATATGATCAATGGAACTTAATCCGGAAAGTACCAAAACGCGGTCTGTCAATTCATTAATTGGCCGTGTCGAACCTTTTAAACGGCGGATGCTATCATCATTATTTAAACCAACAATCAGCACATCTCCATAATTTTTAGATTGGTTGAGGTAGCTAACGTGGCCGGAATGCAAAATATCAAAACAGCCATTGGTAAACACAATGCTTTTGCCTTGCTGCCGGTAAAACTGACAAAGTTCTTCCAGTTCCCTGCTATCAGAAACGTACTTATTCTGTGTAGAAAAGAATGCTTTTAATTCGTTTAAAAAGCAAGGTGCCGTTGTGGTTTTACGAATAGCGACTGTAGCTGCTGCCGTTGCCAATTCTGCCGCTTCTACCGCATTGGCACCGGAGCATTGTGCCAAAGTAAACGTGCTGATAAAAGTATCACCGGCACCAACAACATGCGGTGCCTCTACCTGATAGGCCGGCGTATGATGAGTATATTCTCCTTTTTCAAACAACATCGAACCTTCTTCATCCAAAGTAAGCGTAATGTGTTCTGCACCAGTAAGCCGATACAAAGTTGGCCCGTAATTCTTCAATTGTTCAATCCGGTTATTGCTTATAGATTGCAGGTTGAGCAAACTAATGGCTTCTACATAATTCGGTTTTACAACAGAAGGCTGCAACGGCGTAAACAAAGGCAGGTTTTTAGAATCAAGCGCTAAATAAGCAGGAAATTGCTGCTGAATTTGCTGCAAAAACTCAATTAAAGCCGGCGTAAACAAGCCGGCTTTATAATCGCCTAAAACAACCGCATCAAAACGGTTATAATTATCTTTTAAAAATTGAAATATTTTCTGTTGAGAATCAGCAGAAGGCGGATTTTGGGAACCGCAATCAAAACGGCTTAACAACTGTCCGTTAGAAACTAACCTGGTTTTGGTAACCGTTGTACGCAAAGGTTCGCGAACAATTGCATCACAATTAATCCCGGCCTTTTCCATGAACTTGCAGGCTTTGTCGCCGTCTTTATCATCACCTGCAATTGCCAAAAAGCTTACTTGTGCGCCTAATGCTTTTAAATTGATAGCTGCATTAGCCGCACCGCCGGGAATTTCTTCACTGCCAGAAATGGTAACCACAGGCACAGGCCCTTCGGGCGAAAGCCGAAAACTATCGCCTTTAAGGTAAATATCCATTACCAAATCGCCAATAACCAATACTTTTAATTGGTTAAACCGATCCATAATTTCTTCGTGCCTGCTCTTCGTCATACTGTTTTTATCGATGGTTTTTAGGTTGATGCTGTTTTTATCGACCTAAATTTAAGGCCAGCTGGTTTCCATCAAAGGTAAAATCAAAATTTCCGGAACTACAGTATCGGTATCATCCTCAATGATGTAACGGATTTTGGTAGCCACATTTTTAGGATCCTGTAAATTTTGTGGTGGAATATCCGGGAAACGGTCCAGCAAAAAAGGCGTGCTCATGCCACCGGCAATAATGGCGGTAACTTTTACATTTACTTTGCGGGCTTCGGTAAAAAGCGCATGACTAAATCCACGTAAACCCCATTTGGTTGCGTGATAAACAGAAGCTTCCGTCCAGGCGCGTAAAGATGCCGTACTAACAATATTGATGATATTTCCTGATTTTTGCGGAGACATTACTTCCAAGCCATATTTTGACATTAAAAACGGACCGCGCAAGTTTACTGCAAACGCTGCATCCCATTCAGAAACAGAGAGTTCTAAAATTGGCTTTGTAAAATCGATACCGGCATTATTTACCAAAATATCTAAACTGCCATATTCGCTTTTAATTTTTGCAATTGTTTCTTTTACAGATTCTTCACTGCTTACATCCAAACGCACCGCAACTGCTTTGCCGCCTTTATCGGTGATGGTTTTAACGGTTCCGGCTGCTTTTTCTTCCTGAATATCGCCTGCAATAACCGTTGCACCTGCTTCGGCCAACTGGTAGCAAATTTGCTGCCCCAGTCCTTGTGCGCCGCCGCTGATTAAGGCAACTTTGCCTTGTAATTTTTCCATTTTAGGGTTGATTTTTATATTTATGTTGAAGGTGCAAAAGTAAGAAGGAATGCTTCTTTTACAATACTATTTTTGAAGGCTGGTTTTTGCTGATGGCTTGGTTAAAAACACGAAGCCAATCGGCGTTAAAACGTTTGATATCAAAACGTTTTTTGGCCATTGCTTGTCCTGCCGCACCAATTTGCTGTGCTTTTTCGCGGTTTGATAATAAATCTTTCATCGCGTTGATCAGGTAATTGATGTCGGTGTGGATAATTCCGGTTTCACCGTTTCTAATCACCGAAGCCAGTTCTGTGGTTGCCAATCCAACAACCGGAATGCCCATCGTCATCGCTTCGCAAACGGCTAAACCTAAACTGGTAAACCGAATTGGGTTGAAGAAGAAACGATACCTGCTTAAAAATTCCGGTAATTCCGGGTGTAATACTTCGCCTAAACCTAACCTTTCGGCGCCCATTCCAACCAAATCTATTGGAACGTGTTTTTGCACTTCCAAAAAAACGTCTAATCCAAGCCGTCGTCCTCTTCGTTCAATATTATTGATCACTACAATTCCTCTTTCCAATTCACCAGTGTAAGGCACAGTCCCTACTTTCACACCGTGCTCAATCACCGTAAAAGGAATATTGTTGTTATCCCACATCAAACTGTTAAAATGGGTAACATGAACCAAAGAAATATTACTATCGGTAATGATATGTTTGGTATAAGGCGTTACATCCTGCGGCGGGTCATGCTCTAAATAAATCTTCGGCAATTCTCGTTGCTCGGCAGAAAGTGTTTCGTATTGGTCTTCTAAAAAGTTTTTTCGGGTTTGGAAAAGGATGCAATCCAGTTCGAGGTTTTTTATTTCCAGTTCGTCAACTTCATGTACATTTTCTCCGAATGGGAAAGTTGTTCCCCGGCCAACATATCCTGGCTTTGGTTCTTTGCTTACCGGAATATAGATTTCGTAATCGCCTAAAGACAAATAATATAAGTAAGTGCCGTGGATATGCCAGGTGAAAATTTTAACACGTTTACCAGAATTGGGACTATTAACAGAAGGCAGTTGCATGGCGCAGGACAAGGTTTTTTTGGAATACTTAAATTAAAAGTAAACAGCCAGGGTTTTTATCAAAAGCTGATTTTTAAGGCCGAAAGATAGCAGTTTTTGGTTGATCGTGCTTCTTTTATCTCCCTAAAACTGGAATGGCAAGGTTAAAAAAACAGGCATAAAAAAAGCATTGCCATTGTAGCAATGCTTTTTATCAGTTAAAAATTACAATTAAGCGTACTGTAATTTTAAAGATTCGATCTGGTTCAAATCATTTTGGATGCCATCGCGTTGTTTTTTCAACAAAGCTAAATGGTCTGCATGGTCGGTATAATCTGCAATATCCGCGTCGTATTTTACTAAAGCACCTTTTTCTCCGGTAATGATAGAATCTAAAATTGCTTTATTGTCGTTACCTGCAAAAGCTTGTTTAACATCAATCCAGGTACGGTGCACTGCGCCTAAAACGCCGCCGCCTTCGTTGTCGTCTTCGTTTCCGCCGTGTACTTTAATATGTGCTTTTAACTCGGTTGCGTAACCTGCCCGTTCTAACGCAAATTTTCTGAAAAGGGCTTTTAATTCTGTAGAATCTGTTGTTTCTGCTGCCGATTCGTAGCCTTTTTTACCATCGTTTAAAATGGTTACCAGGCCGTTTAAATCGCTGATTATTTCATCATTAGTTTTCATTGGTTGTAATTGTTTATGTTAGAAAGGTAAAATGCTTTGTTTAAACATTTTGTTTTTAAAACCTCAAATAAATATTTGGCAGCCTTGTGCCGATAAAGTTTTTGTGTGGTAAAAGAAGTATGGTTATTTGCAGCGGACCGAAATAGTGCATATAATCATTTTAATATATCGGATTATTTTTACCTTTAAAATCATTTCAAAAAAATCACTTCTTTTAAAATAGAATGTTTAATCAAAATAATGAAACCAAGGCTGGTAAGCCATCAACTTTACCTAAAACGCCAACTGGAATAGTAGGCCTGGACGAGATTACCAACGGTGGCCTGCCTAAAGGAAGGCCAACGCTTATTTGCGGCGAAGCTGGTTCGGGCAAAACTTTATTTTCTATTGAATTTATTGTGCGCGGCGCCATCGAATTTAATGAACCAGGTGTTTTCATGGCCTTTGAAGAAAAGGCCGAAGAGTTGGCCATGAATGTAACTTCCTTAGGTTTTGATCTGGAACAATTGAAAGCCGAAAAAAAGATTAGGGTAGATTATGTACATATTGAACGAAGCGAAATTGAAGAAACCGGCGAATATGATTTGGACGGCTTGTTTATCCGTTTAGGTTACGCAATTGATAGTATTGGCGCCAAAAGAGTGGTTTTAGACACGATTGAAAACTTATTTTCGGGTTTATCCAACCAAGGCATCTTACGTTCGGAACTGCGCCGCCTTTTCCATTGGTTAAAAGAAAAAGGCGTAACAGCTGTTATTACCGGCGAAAAAGGGGACGCTTCTTTAACGCGGCAAGGTTTGGAAGAATATGTTTCTGATTGCGTGATTTTACTGGACCACCGGGTAACAAACCAAATTTCTACGCGTCGTTTAAGGATTATCAAATACAGAGGTTCGCTGCATGGCACCAATGAATATCCTTTTTTAATTGATGAAGAAGGCATATCTGTTTTACCGGTAACTTCCCTCAAATTAAATAATGAAGTTTCTACAGAAAGGATTTCGTCTGGCATTCCACAATTAGACGATATGCTGGGTGGAAAAGGTTTTTTTACCGGAAGCAGTATCCTTGTTTCGGGCACGGCCGGCACCGGGAAAACAAGTATTGCGGCTTCTTTTGCCAATGCATCCTGCAACCGCGGAGAAAAGTGCATCTATTTTGCTTTTGAAGAATCTCCGGGCCAGATTATCCGTAACATGTTTTCTATCGGCATGGATTTGCAAAAACATATGGATAACGGTTTACTTTATTTTCAAGCTTCGCGGCCAACTTTAAACGGGCTGGAAATGCACTTGTTGGCCATTCACAAGCAAATCAAAAAGGTTAAACCTAAAGTAGTTATCCTCGATCCGATCACTAATTTGGTAACAGTTGGTTCGATTAGCGAAGTAAAATCTATGCTGATCCGGCTGATAGATTTTTTACAGGAAGAGCAAATTACGGTAATGTTTACGGCACTTACTTTAAATACTGTTGTGAGCGAGCAAACAGATGAAGGTGTTTCTTCGTTAGTAGATGCATGGATGTTGGTACGCGATATTGAGCATAACGGCGAACGAAACCGCGGTTTGTATATGATGAAATCGCGGGGGATGAAACATTCTAACCAGGTAAGGGAGTTTGTAATTACCGACAAAGGTTTAAACCTGATCAATGTGTACCTCGGCCCGGTCGGCGTGTTAACTGGTTCTGCCAGGGAAGCACATCAAATGAGCGAAGAAACAGGCAAAGTAGTTTACGACAACGCAATAAGCCGGAAAGACCGCGAAATAGACAGAAAACGTAAAGTTTTGGAAGCTAAGATTGCTGCACTGCAAACCGAATTTGAATCGGCAGAAGAGGAATTGAACAGGGTTTATGTTGATGAAGAGCTGATAAAGGAAGCAAAAGAAAAAACACGGATGGAAATGACAAAGCTAAGAGACAGCAACGAAACCGAAAATTTGGTTGATAAAAGAAGCACCTGATAAAATGCAAGAAGAAAACGAAAATACGTGGGAGCTACGGCTTTATGTAGCCGGAAAAACGGTTAAATCTGTTACTGCGCTAAAAAATCTGAAACGTTATTGCGAAGAACACTTGCAGGGAAAATACCAGATCGAAGTGATCGACCTGCTCGAACAACCGCAACTGGCAGAAGGCGACCAGATTTTTGCCATACCTACATTGGTGCGCAAGTTTCCGGAACCGATCCGAAAGATTATCGGCGACCTGTCAAACGAAGAAAAGGTACTGGTTGGTTTAAATATCCGGCCTGTAAACACATTATCATGAGTGTTTCGGATGAAGACAATCAAAGCGCAGACGATACAGTAGTTTATAAACTTAAATTATTTGTGACCGGAGCATCACCAAACTCTTTGCGTGCCATTGCCAATACTAAAGATTTTTGCGAAAAAAATTTAAAAGCAAGATACGAGTTAGAAATAATCGACGTTTACCAGCAGCCTTTAATTGCACAAAAAGAACAGTTAGTTGCTTTACCTATGCTGATAAAAAAATTTCCGCTTCCGGAAAAAAGATTGATTGGCGATATGTCTGACACAAATAAAGTATTTAAAGGTTTGGGTTTAGAAAATGAAGGTTAAAAATGTCAACAGTAATTTCTTATGAGCAGTTATTAAGCCAAAACGAAGAGTTGCGCTTCCAGTTAGATGAAGCCAACGAAACGATTGACGCTATCCGTACTGGCCAAGTTGACGCACTGATTGTAAAAGCTGGAGACGGGCACGAATTATATACACTCCGCAGCGCAGACCAAACTTATCGGGTTTTTATAGAAAAAATGGCCGAAGGCGCAATAACGTTAGATAGCAAAGGCGTTATTTTATACAGTAATTCGCGTTTTGCTTCTATGCTTGGCCTTCCTTTAGAAAAAGTGATTGGCGTTCCGTTTGAAACATTTGTTCCCAAAACGTATAAACATGTTTATTCGCAACTGGTTTTGTCTGGTTGGCAAGGCGAAACTAAAGGTGAAGTAGGTTTGATCAACAATCATCATCAAATTGTTCCGTTTTTGCTTTCTATCAATATTTTGTCATTAAACGAAGCACAGTCATTAAGTATCATCCTTACCGATCTTACTTCCCAAAAAAAAATAGAGCAGCAGTTAAAATTTCAAAACCAACAACTGGACGAAGCCCGCCAAAAAGCAGAAAACCTGAACAACGAGCTGGAAGACCTGGTAAAAGAAAGGACAAAAGACCTGGTATTAAGCCAAAAACATTTTAAATTTTTGGCCGATAATATTCCGGTTATCGTTTGGACGGCCCGTGCAGATGGCGGTCTGGATTATTATAACCAACGCTGGTACGATTATACCGGATTGAGTTTTGAGGAAACAAAAGATTGGGGCTGGAAACCTGTACTGCACCCGGATGATTTGGAAAGTACCATTAATTGTTGGAAAAAATCTATCGAAACCGGAGAGCCTTACGAAATGCAATTTCGGCTTCGGTGTGCAGAAGATGGAAAATACCGCTGGCATTTGGGCTATGCCGTTTCTTATAAAGACGATAATGGCAACATTGTTAAATGGTTTGGTACAAATACAGACATTGAAGACCAAAAAAAGGAAATGGAGAAAAGGGACGAGTTTATCGGCGTGGCCAGCCACGAACTGAAAACCCCTTTAACCAGCGCAAAAGGCTACATCCAACTGATTAATAGTTACCAGAAAGAAATTTTACCGGTTATCGTAAAAACATTCGTAAAAAAAGCAAACGATTCTTTAGACAAGCTGCAAACATTAGTAAATGATTTGCTGGACGTAAGCAAGATACAGGCTGGAAAATTAGAATTTAATGTATCCAACTTTAACATAGCCGACCTGATTGCAACTTGTGTAGAAAACGCCGCGCATATTTACCATTCTACGGTAATTATAAATAGTTACACAGGTGATTTTATCATTTCCGGTAATTTTGAAAGGTTGGAGCAAGTGCTCATGAACCTGATCAACAACGCTGTAAAATATTCTAACAATAACCATCCGGTTGATATTAACGCTGTGCAAGACGGCGGTTTTGTAAAGGTTTGTGTAACCGACCGCGGCATTGGTTTAACGGAACCACAAATGGAACGTATTTTTGAACGTTTTTACCGGGTAGAAGATAAAAAGTTTTTAACCAGCGGCCTTGGTTTGGGCTTATACATCTCAGCAGAAATTGTTAAGGCACACCAGGGTTTCATGACGGTAGATAGCAAACTTAACCAAGGCTCAACATTTTGCTTTAGCCTGCCGCTATAATTTTATTTTTAGAGCTGATGCTTCTTTTGCCACAAAAAAATTGTGATAAAAGAAGTTACCAACAGCAATTCATCAATTTGATAAACCTTTGTTTCTTACATAAAAAATGTAATCTGTGGCAGGTAACTGCTTTAGTCCGACCAGTTTTAAATGCTGCCCAATCTGTGCACGGTGATGTGTGCCGTGATTAATTATATGGGTAACAATATCGCCCAATTCGTTTTGGTATTGTTCTCCCTTGGAATTCTGGTAGCTGATGATTTCTCCAAAATTTTCCGGTTTTTGCTGATTGATAAAACCAGCCCAGTTTAAATAATTTTCCCTGATCATCGGTTCAAAAGTTTCCGCTTCCCAGTCCGGCCAAATAGCACCACAAGCAACCGGTAATTTTTTGCAGCGGTTTAGCCAAACTTGTTGCGTAGCTAATACATGTGCCATTAATTGTACTGGTTTTTCTGGCGCATCCATCGCTAAAACATGTTCTAAAATCAATAAATTGGCATACTGGTCATAGTCAAATAACTTTAAAAAATGCGTTTTCATTTTTTGGAGGGTTTAAATGAGCGGCAAGAAATCTATCTGCAACAAAGTTTAAAAGTGTGTGTTATCTTTCGCAATAAAACTAAGGTTTAATCAAATCGGATGCTTCTTTTACGGCATAAAATTTAGTTAATCTTTCTAAATAACATTTCTAAAACTATGGGCAGCTTTTTCGGAAAAACAAAAACTTTACCTCTAAACAAACAAGTTGTGGTAATTACTGGTGCCTCCAGCGGCGTTGGCCGTGCCACGGCATTAGAATTTGCACGTTACCGTTGTACTGTTATTTTGGCAGCACGCCAGCAAAACGAACTGGAAGAAGTAGCCGAAATTTGTACAAAACTTGGTGCCAAAGCTTTAGCTGTACAAACGGATGTTTCTAACGCAGAAAGCGTAAACAACCTGGCCAAAGCCGCAATTGCTTTTGGCGGACAAATAAATGTTTGGGTAAACGCAGCAGGTGTGGCCATTATGGGCGAGTTTAATGCCGTGCCTTTAGAGGAACATGAAAAGGTAATCCGCACCAATTTGTTAGGTTATATTTACGGTGCTTATGCCGTATTGCCTTATTTTAAGCAGCAGCAATCCGGCACAATTATCAACATGAATTCTGTTGGCGGCTGGGTTGCCACGCCTTACAGTTTAGCATACAGCGTAAGTAAATTTGGTGCCAGAGGTTACAGCGAAGCTTTACGTGCCGAGTTATACCGTTTCCCGAATATTCATATTTGCGATGTGTTTCCGGCTTTTTTAGATACACCCGGAACCAGACATGCCGGTAACTATATTGGTAAAGTTTTAAAACCGGTTCCGCCTGTTTATTCAACAACAAAAATTGCAGGCATTATTGTTTCTTTGGCCGTGCATCCTCGTAATTCTGTAACGGTAGGGGCAGTGGCCGGTTTAGTTTGGTTGAGCAATTTCTTACTTCCGAGTTTGGCCGAATGGGGAATAGCAAAAGGACTGGAAGCTTACCTAAAAGTTGGAGACGATGCGCCTATAACCTCAGGCAATATTTTAAATCCTACCGGAACGTACAATCAGATTTCTGGCGGTTATACTGCTAAAACCATTACCCAAAAAAGGGTGAACACCATTGCGGGGATTGCCGCTGCAGCAGCCGGAGTGTTGTTTTTAATCAGTAAAGTAAGAAAATGATTTTTACTGATTTTTACTGCTGATACCGCTTGCAGAATTTATACCGATAAAAGAAGCATTCATTAATCAAGAGCTTTACGTTAACGCAGAAGTTTTATGATGTTAGCTAAATTTCCAAAAAAAGCTTTTAATTAAAGTTGCATCATTCATATTGATCATCTCGGGATGTTTCAAATGTGTAATTATAATCGTTACCAAAAAATTAATCCCCACCAAAGAAAAAGCAGAAACAGTCATTAACCGCCTGTGTTGCTTAATCTTTCTATTCATCTTATTTATCAGTTCATCTTTCATAATATTTATCTTTTAGTAAGTAATAACTATTACCGCCTTTTACGTGCAAAAATATGTTTTGTTGCTTTTGTTATCAAAGATACAACTATAATGCCATTTTGATATTAATACTGTAAGACTTCGGTTTCTTTGTTAAGAAAATAGAAATAATATCACAAAGAAACTTTACCAATGAAGCAATAATGATTTTTCAAGAAGTAACATTAAATGGTTTGTCCTAATCCTTTACAATCCTTTTTAAAGCCATAATGCAGCCGGAATGTAGGCCTTCGTGATAAAGCAAAAAATTTACGGCATCGTCAATATCTGCTATTTCAACACCATATCGTGTAACAAAAGGTGTGTAAGCAGTAAAGAAAGTTTTTTTATGATCACTTTCCAACTCATCCAAAGAGGAAATAAGCAAGCTTTTAATCGTTTCCAATTCGTTGCCTTCAACAAAATGTTCTGGTTTAGTGCCGGGTAAATAAGGCGAAATAAGTTTATCCTGCACAACAGTCTGCAAACCCGAACGCTTGTAACAATCGTGTCTTTGTAATTCTTCAAACTTTAATTCTGGCCAGTTTGGTTTTTCTTCATTTTGTTTTTGTTGAAATCAGCATTCCGTAAAACATAAAACAAACACTCAAATTGAGTTTTTGAAACCAGTCGCAGTACTTAAAAAACAGCTTTATTGCTGATGGAAATATCTTTACGCGTAAGGCTGTCTTTTAAAACTTCCACCGGGTTAATGCTTCCTTTACCATTAAAATTATTGGCGTACAAACCTTCTTTTTCTGCTATAAAAACAGTGTATTGCCCGGCAGGTAAAGCCACTTCAAAATAGCCTTTTGTGTTACTGGTGGTTTTGGCAACGCATACTGTTTTTACCGCTGTAAAAATGCCGCCGTTATTTTTTACATCGCTTAAATTGGTGAGTTTGTATATCCTGATTTCACGGCTCACCGCTTGTCCTGGTGATGGCAAACGGCCAGGCGAGGGCATTTGGTTGCCTTGTTTAAGCAGCACTGTGCCGCAAATGCCTTGTTTTACTTTTTGACTTGGTTTTAAGGTGATGAAGGACATCAACAAAAGTAAACACAGCGATAAAATATTTCTCATCCTGTAAATTTATGAAAGTAATGTATGTATCTTAAACGCATAAAATTCTTTTAAATCTGTTCCGGTTTACCCATTTCACACATATACTTCTTTTATGATTAAAATTTTTACTTGCACACTCCTGTTTTTTTTTACACTCACAACATTACCTTGTTTTAGTCAGCAAACAACAGAAGATAAAAAAAGAGAACTGACCAGCTTTTCCAATCAGCTTAAAATCGGTTTCGAAACCAACAGGAACAAGGCTTTTACTTTGGCGAAAGAGAAAGGATGGCCAATCCTCCGCAGAGAAAAAAATGGCAAAATAGTTTCTTTACAAGGCACGGATGCTTTGGGTTTCCCCATATACTTACAAACAAATAACAACATTATTGCGGCAGCAACCACGCAAACTACGGCGGTTTACAGTGGTGGTTCGCTTGGTTTAATCTTGTCTGGTTCAAGTGCTAATATGGCCGGTAAATTGGGTATTTGGGATGGTGGGTCGATATACGCTGCTCACCAGGAATTTGTAGGCAAAACAGTAACGATGTTGGATAATTCGGCAACGATAAGCGATCATACCACGCATGTAGCCGGAACTTTAATAGCAAAAGGCGTTTATGCACCGGCCAGGGGAATGGCTTTTGGGGCAAGCGGGTTAATTGCTTATGATTTTAATAACGACTTATCAGAAATGGCTGCCAATGCTGCTATGTTACTGGTTTCCAATCATTCTTATGGTTATTTGGCCGGATGGAGTTATAATACTGATGTTACCCCAAACCGTTGGGAATGGTATGGCTTGCCGGGTGATACGGAAGATTACAAGTTTGGCTACTACGATACCAATGCGCAAAGTTATGACAAGATTGCCTACAACGCACCTTATTACCTGATTGTTGCTGCTGGCGGAAACAGCCGCGGAGAAACCGGGCCTGCCGTTGGCGATACTTACTACGGTTATCAAAGCCGTACTTCTTCAACTATTGTAAATAAGGGCGCGCGGCCTGCCACCATCAGTAATAATGATGGTTACGATGTAGTTACCGCACCGGCAGTGGCAAAAAATGTGCTTGCAGTGGGCGCGGTTAACCCTTTGCCTTTTGGCCCGGCTACTGCTTCGGATATTGCTATCGCTTATTTTAGCAGTTGGGGACCAACAGATGATGGCCGGATCAAGCCGGATATTTGCGGTGATGGCGTTAACGTAACTTCCGCCGGAACTACTTCTACAGATGCCTATGCCATCATGAGCGGTACTTCTATGGCTACGCCTAATGTAAGCGGTTCTATTTTTTTATTGCAGGAATATTACGCCCAGAAAAACGCTGGCAGTTTTATGCGTGCCGCTACTTTAAAAGCGTTGGTTTGCCATACTGCTTTTGATGCCGGAAATATTGGTCCTGATTATATGTATGGCTGGGGTTTGCTCAATACGGCAAAAGCTGCACAGGCAATAACCGATAATGGCGTGAAAAGTATCATCAGCGAGAATAGCCTGGCGCAAGGACAAACGCAAACTTTAAATATAGTTGCTTCGGGAAACGGGCCGCTGATTGCCTCCATTGCCTGGACAGACCCGGAAGCAACGCCCGGTGCAGCAGGAATTGTGGATGACCCAACCATCAAATTAGTGAATGATTTAGATGTTAAGGTAAACCAGGGAACAACAGTTTTTAAACCTTGGATACTTAATCCGGCCAGTCCGGCAACAGCTGCAATTACTGGCGATAACATCCGCGATAATATGGAACAGGTTTATATTGCCAATGCCGTTCCGGGAAGAAGTTATACCATCACCATAAACCATAAAGACACGTTGGTTCGCGGCCCACAAGCTTATTCGCTCATAGTTACCGGTGTTGGCGGTAAAACTTATTGTGCTTCGGCAGCGGCTTCAACTGCCGATTCTAAAATTAACCAGGTCCAGTTATCTACCATAAATTATACGGCCGCTGCTGGCTGCACTTCTTATACAGATAATACCAATTTAACAGCAACTTTAGAACAAGGCGCAACTTATCCGCTTAGTGTAACTTTAGGGACTTGCGGAGGAAATTTTAACAAGATTGCCAAGGTTTTTATCGATTGGAATGCCGATGGCGATTTTGACGATGCCGGAGAACTGGTTGCCACTTCTGCTGTAATTAATGGCAATGCTTCTTTTACCGCTAATATTTTGGTGCCTTTAACGGTAACGCCAGATACTTATAGCTTAATGCGGATTGTAGAAACTGAAACCACCGATCCAACTACTGTAACTGCCTGCGGTACTTATCCCAAAGGCGAAACCCAGGATTATCGTGTCAATTTTATCAAAACTACCAAAGATGCGGGCGTGGTAAGTATTTTAAGTCCGGCTACAACCGGTGCATGCAGCAGCAATATCGAACAGGTTAGTGTCAGGCTGCATAATTACGGCAGTGCGGCAATCAGCAATGTTCCGGTTACGGTAAATATCACCAATGCTGGCGGATCAAGCACGACTATTAGTGAAACTTACACCGGTACCATATTGCCAAACCAGGAGCAGGATTACGTTTTAAATACCACTTTTAATGCTTTGGCTGGTACGGTTTATCAAATTACGGCAGCAACTGCTTTGGCCGGAGATACCAAAAGCAGCAACAACCAGTCAACAGCAACGGCAACTATTAACCCGGCACCTGTTTTAAGTAAGTTGCTGGCTGTAAATTGTGTTAATACAAACTCTTATCTGTTATCCGGCAATGGTGATGGTACGGTATTTTGGTATGCAAACCCAACGGATGCCCTTCCTTTTACCAGCGGAAATTCTGTCAATACAGCCCAGGCACCTGTAAATAACACTTTTTATGCCGGTTTAAATGATTTATCCGCTAAAGTTGGCCCGGCAACTAAAAATATATTTTCTGCCGGTGGCTATAACCAGTTTGGGCCGGGAATGATTTTTACCACCACTGTTCCGGTTATTTTACAAAGTGCCCGTTTATACATTGGTTATCCGGGAACGATTACTTTTACCGCAAGCAATGCAGCCGGGCAAACGGTTTCCAGTGTAACGTTAAATGTAGCAGCTACGCGCAGTAATCCGCAAACCGGGGCGCAGGCAGATGACCCGACAGATGTTGGCCGTGTTTATCAATTAAACCTGCTGCTGCCTGCCGCCGGTACTTATACCGTTAACATCAGTTATTTAGATAATGCGACCATTTACCGCAACAACAGTGGCGTAACCGGTTATCCGTTTACCATCGGTAATTTTTTCTCCATCACTGGCACAAATGCTTCCGCAACGTCGCTGGCCTACTATTATTATTTTTACGATTTAACCGTTAAAAGTGCGGGTTGTGCCAGTGCTGCACGCGTGGCCGTTCCGGTTACCAAACCACAGATTACCCAAAATGGTGGAACTCTAACTTCAAACTTTGGTAACGGCAATCAATGGTATTTAAACAATGTGCTGGTTCAAGGTGCAACCAGCCAAACGTATCAGCCTAAAGTTGCCGGAACTTATAGGGTTGATGTAACCACTTCGGCAGGTTGCATTTCTCAATCGGTAGATTTTAATTTTACGTTGCCTGCCGGCGAAAGTCCGCTTACGGATATTAACCTCATCATTTATCCTGTGCCAACCAGAACCATTTTGAATTTAGGTTTTGAGCTTTATGAAAAAGGAGATCTGCAGCTTTCGGTTTGGAACAGCATCGGCCAGTTGATGTACCAGAACACCAGCGCGATCACTCTTTTTGGCAAGTATAATTCTACCATCAACACTGCTAAAATGGCGGATGGCAATTATATTTTACGCATCCGGACCGGCTCGAAAAACTACAGTAAGAAGTTTATCATCAATAAAGGTTGATGCTGAATTTTAGGTGGTAAAAGAAGTAAGGTTAGCAACAGTTGTACTTTTTGATGAACCGAAGGATTTGGATTCACTAAGGTTTCTTCAACCAATAAAGTTTACCGATAAAAGAAGTATGTAATTTCTCCTGCAAACTTAAATCTGCAATAGTTAACTTTTTGGAAGAACTATTCGTATAAGAGACAGTCTTGTTAAAACAAGAAAAATCTTATGCACAAAGTAATCATTGAGCCTACACGGAAATTTGGGGTTTACCAGGTTATTCTTTTAGAACGAAGGGCATTTTATTTTTTAAGTTGGTGGAAAGAGATCAGCTTAAATAAGTACGACGAAGACACTGCTTTTTCAAAATGTTCTGACCTAATTGAAAAATATGATATTCAATCAGGAGATGTTTACGATTGGTCGGGCGATGGATTTAACTACAGTATCTAAATAAAAACAATTTTCCGCCGCTTTTATGCGGCAACTATTGGAAAACCATAATACCAATAGTCAATTTACAAGTCCTAAAATTTAAGGATTTAAAATACGATTAGTAAAAGAAGCTGGTATAATTTATCATTCCTTTCCATTCAATAAAAATTCAATCAGCTCATCCGTATTCGTAAAGAAATCTTTATACACGTTAAACAACTCCGTTTCCTGATACTTTTTTATTTGGATAAAAGAAGCACTTTGCCGATGCTTCTTTTATCACCCTAAAACTTTACTTAAAAAGCGTATTTAATTCCTACGCTTGCTTGCAAGTTAAAAAGCGACCCTCTGAACAATTCAATTCTTGGATCGAGATCTAAACTTACCGCAATCGGCGAATCTGGTATTAAATATTCTAAACCGATTACGCCATCTACGCCCAGCAAAGGCGAAGAAGTGGTGTAAACCTGATAATCGCCGCCGTAAACTTTGTAATCGCCACGGCCAACGCCACCAATGTGCGCACCGGCACCGTAATAAAATTTAAGTTCGGCTACGTTAAAAGCAGTTTGATGTATTTCGAACAAGCCGGTAACGACTGCGCCTTTAGTACGAAAACCCAAAACACCTTCTAAAGCAATCGTTGGGCTGGTAAAATATTTAATGGATGCGCCGCCTTCGTAACTAAACCTTAACCCGGCCGCCGTTTGGTAAGTTTGTGCCCGGGCAACCTGGCCGCCGCAAAAAATTACAGTTAAAAAAAGCAGGTTAAATAATATCTTTTTCATGCAAATCAATTTAAATAGTTGTGTTGTGCGAATAATTTCTGCAAAAATGAAAATTTTAACAACATCTATCGGATATCAATAGAAATAATTGACGGTTTAAAAGCAGTAGGACGAATTAAATTAAAAAAGTTTGTGCAGGAATAATAATATTTTAGCAAAAAATTAGCTTTCATTATGATAAAATTACCTGCTAAAAGAAGCATGCGCCTGTTTCTGCTGATCAACACGGCTGCTTTTTTAACAACTGGTTGTACAAAAGGGCTATTGGGCAAAAACAACGGACAGGAATACCGAAACGGCATGGTGGTTTGTGCTTATCCCGAGGCAGCAAAAGCAGGTTTGGAGGTTTTGAAAAAAGGAGGTAATGCGATAGACGCTTCC
This sequence comes from uncultured Sphingobacteriaceae bacterium, assembly GCA_964251965.1. Classification (GTDB taxonomy): domain Bacteria; phylum Bacteroidota; class Bacteroidia; order Sphingobacteriales; family Sphingobacteriaceae; genus Mucilaginibacter_A. The sequence continues at coordinate 151,832 of CAXULQ010000008.1, forward strand.
ATTGCCATTCAGTTTGCGCTGGCCGTAACACATCCAACGGCGGGCAATATTGGCGGCGGCGGATTTATGGTTTACCGCTCGGGTAAAGGCGAAACCAATACTTTGGATTACAGGGAAAAAGCACCGGCAGCGGCAAGTGCCAACATGTATTTAGATTCGGCAGGAAACGTAATTGCAGATAAAAGTTTGCATACCCATCAGGCTTCCGGCGTTCCAGGTTCCGTGGATGGATTAGTCGAAGCGCACCGGAAATATGGTAAATTGAAATGGGCGGATTTGGTTCAGCCAGCAATAAATCTCGCTAAAAACGGGTTTCCGTTAACGGAAAAGTTAGCGGCTAATTTAAATGCGATGCAGAACAATTTTAGGAAACTTAATCCCGGTAAAAACTATTATTTAAAGGACGGCGGCTGGAAAGCAGGAGATACAATGGTTCAAAGCGATTTAGGCGCAACTTTAGAACTGATCCGCGACCAAGGCCGGGAAGGGTTTTACGGTGGTAAAGTAGCTGATGAACTGGTTGCAGAAATGCAAAGCGGCGGCGGATTGATTACGAAAACTGATTTGAAGAATTACCATTCGGTTTGGCGCAAAGCAATCACCGGAAATTATAAAGAGTATAAAATTATTACGATGCCGCCGCCATCCAGCGGCGGGATTGCTTTGCTGCAATTGCTGCGTTCGGTAGAACCGTTTCCGCTGAAACGCTGGGGTTTTAACCAGGATTCGACGGTACAAGTGATGGTAGAAGCAGAACGACGTGTATATGCTGATCGTTCAAAATATCTCGGCGATCCTGATTTCTTTAAAGTTCCGGTGGATAGTTTGCTTCAATCTAAATATACCCATGCACGCATGAAATCTTTTAACTGGGCACAAGCTACGCCAAGTAGCACAGTTCAGCCAGGTTCTTTTGTTGGATACGAAAGCGGCCAGACTACACATTTGGTTGTGGTTGATAAAGATGGAAATGCGGTTTCAATCACAACTACTTTAAACGGTTCTTTCGGTTCGGGCATTGTGGTTAACGGCGCAGGATTTTTGCTGAATAACGAGATGGACGATTTCAGCTCGAAACCCGGCACGCCAAACATGTATGGTTTGGTAGGAGGGAAGGCCAATTCTATACAACCGGGCAAACGAATGTTATCTTCCATGACACCAGCCATCCTCGAAAAAGACGGCAAATTGTTTATGGTTGTAGGTACGCCTGGCGGTTCTACCATTATCACTTCTGTTTTCCAAACGATATTGAATGTGATCGAGTTTGATCAAAGCATGCAGCGCGCCGTAACTTCCAAACGCTTTCATCACCAATGGCTGCCGGACGATATTGAGGTAGAAAAAGATGCGCTCGATAGCGCCACTACCCAAAAACTGGAGAAAAAAGGGTACAAAATTTCTCCGCACGGTCCGATTGGCCGGGTAGATGCCATCTTAAAAACCAAATGGGGTTACTATGAAGGTGGTGCCGATTCGCGGGGCGACGACACCAAATTGGGCTGGTAAAATAAACTGTTAAATTTTTAACTGATAAAAGAAGCATGCACCAGGTTTGTTAAAAAATGTTAAGGTGCTGTATTTGCAGATTAAAAGGATAAATTTGCGTTTTAGTCTGGTTTGTACATGAAAAGGTTGTTTTTTGTTTTCGCGTTGCTGCTTGCCTTATCAGCATGTAAAAAGGCGGTTTCAGACAACACAGCTTATTTAGCGCGAATCGGGATAGACAGTAATAAAATCAGGGCATATTTGATCGCCAATAATATACCAATAAAAAAAGTAGGCGATACGATCGGTGTTTATTACCAGATTTTAAACCCGGGAGATGTGGCCAGTTTGTATACCCAATCTACTTTGATAACTGTAGGTTATAGCGCAAAAATTATAGGTGCCACAGATACGCTGACCAAAACCAATGAATATCATCCCTCTTTTACATTAGGAAGTGTGATCAGGGGCTGGCAAGTCGGTATCCCGCTGATAAAAAAAAACGGAAGGATACGGCTTTTTGTGCCGTCGCGTTATGCTTACGGCTCTTATGACCAGACAACGAATTTAAAAATACCTAAAAATTCCTGCCTCGATTTTGATATTACTTTATACAACGTTACCAATTAAAATTAAATATTACTTATAATGAAGCAACTTGCTTTCGCCCTTTTATCCGTACTTGTTTTAGCCATGTTTTCTTGCAAAAAGGAATATCAAACCCTTGCATCTTTCGACAATCAATCTATTCAAAGCTATATTACTGCTAATAATTTGACCATGACTCCTGGCGACAGTGGCATTTATTATCAGGTGATAAAACCCGGCACAACCGGGAATTCATTAACCGATACAGATCAGATTTTTTATGCTTTTACTGTAAAATCACTTGATGGAAAGTTTATTTCTACCGATACCGTTTTAAACCGTGTTAGCAATTACGTTGGTGTTACCAGTACCACTTTGCCGGTAGGTTTACAATTTGGCATCAAAAAATACCTTCAAAAACGCAATGGCGTTATCCGTTTGCTCATACCTTCCAAACAAGCTTATGGTGTAAACGGGTATAAAAGTGCAGACGGCGTAATTAATATCCCGGGAAATGAGTCTCTTGATTACACAGTTTATCTATACAATGTTCAAAATCAATTAGCTTATGATACTATTCAAATCAGGAACTATATCAAAAAAAATAACCTGACTGGTTTTAAGGAAAGTCCATCTGGTTTGTATTACAAAATTATTGATCCGGGTTCGGGTGCAGATGCTATTTACAGCACTTCTTCTGTTACCTTAACTTATACCAAACGGTTGCTGTTAAGCGGAACCACGATAGAAACGGAGACACTAAGTGCGTATGCCATATCTTCATTTACAGCTCCTGGTTTTCGCGAAGGTTTGCAATTGCTTAATTCTGGTGGCAAAATACGCTTGCTTATTCCTTCCACAATTGGTTATGGTACAGCTGCCGCTTCCACAACATCAGGTATTTACAATTACAATGTTCCGCCAAATTCTATTTTAGATTTTGATGTAAACGTAACCGCTGTTACCAATTAAACTCTCTTATTGATTTTTATCCGATAAAAGAAGCATCCGGCAAATCAACCGTTTAGTGCTTTTTTAAAAGCTGCCAAACACCGTTCCCTTGCTTCTTTATGGTCAACAATTGGTGCCGGATATTTAAACGGATCTAAATATTCGGGCACCCATTTTTTAATGTATTCTAATTTCGGGTCGAATTTTTGGGTTTGTGCAGCCGGACTAAATATCCTGAAAAAGGGTGCAGCATCCGTTCCGGTGCCTGCTGCCCATTGCCATCCGCCAACATTACTTGCCAAATCATAATCCAATAGTTTTCTGCCGAAATATCGTTCGCCCCAACGCCAGTCGATCAATAAATGTTTGGATAAAAAGCTTGCCGTTACCATGCGCACGCGGTTGTGCATCCAGCCAATGGTATTCATTTGCCGCATGCCAGCATCAACCAGCGGGTAACCGGTTTCGCCTTTGCACCAGGCTTGAAACTCTTGCTCGTTATTGCGCCATTCAATTTTATCAAAATCGGGTTTATAAGCGTGATCAGCAGTTTGAGGGAAATGCCATAAAATCATCGCATAAAAATCTCTCCAAATCAATTCGTTTAGCCAGGTTTTTTCTACGGATTTATTGGCTTCCCTTGCCAGTTCCCGAATGCTGACCGTACCGAAACGTAAATGCACACTAATGCGCGTTGTGCCTTCTAAAAACGGAAAATCGCGGGTTTTGGCATAATCTGCAATAATATGTTTGTATTCGTTTTTTGGGATTTCGATCGCACTAAATTCAAAACCAATAGATTGGAGCGAAGGAAAATCAAGCGTAATTTTTAACAGGTTGTCCAAGTACTTTTCTACCGGAAAAGGTTTTATGTAAAAATCATTTAACGTAGCTATCCACTTTCTGGAATAAGGTGTAAAAACGGTGTACGGGTTGCCGTCTTCTTTCATAATTTCGTCACGGTCGAAAATAACCTGGTCTTTATAAGTGCAAAACTTGCTTCCTTTAGCAGCTAAAAGCTTACCGATTTCGTCGTCGCGCTGCTTGGCATATGGTTCATAATCTTGGTTGGTAAAAACAGTATCAATATTATATTCCTCTAAAATTGCTGTAAATGCTTCTTTTGGCGAGGTGTTTTTGATGAGGATTGAACTGTCCAGTTTCTTCAGTTGCTGGTCCATTTGAACCAGCGATTGGTAAATAAAAGTAACGCGCGCGTCGTCTTTATCTTCCAGCTTATCTAAAATTTCTGTATCGAAAATAAATAGGGGCAAAACAGGTTTACCATTTTTTAAAGCATGGTAAAAACCTGCATTATCGCTGAGCCTTAAATCGCGGCGGAACCAAAAAATATGAATGCTTTGTTTATCGGACATAAATCTCGCTTATTGCTGCTGCTGCTGTTGGATATTTAAATTGAAAACCTGCTTTTTCTATTTTTTCTGCGGAAACTTTGGTGCTGCCCAGCACTACCGCGCTCATTTCGCCCAAAAATAATTTTAAGGCAAAAGCAGGAACTTTGGGCAGCCACAAAGGTTTTTGCAATTGTTTTGCAGTTATTTGGGTGAACTGCTTGTTGGTAACCGGGTTCGGCGCAACCATATTATAAGTACCTACAATTGGTTTTTCAATGCCAAAAAGATACATATCAATCGTGTCTTGGAAATGTATCCAGGGTATCCATTGTTTGCCGGTTCCTAAAACAGTGCCAAAACCAAATTTAATGGGCAAAGCCAACTGTTTTAGTGCGCCGCCTTCGTCTGTTAAAACTACGCCGGTCCTAAATTTTAATATTTCAAGTCCTAAAGCTTCGCCTTCATCCACGGCCTGTTCCCAATCCACGCAACATTTTCCTAAAAAATCTCCTGCGGGAGAAGATTCTTCTGTCAGCAATTCGTCGCCACGGTTGCTATAATAACCCGTTGCCGAAGCAGAAACTACTTTTTTTACTTGATGTGAACCCTGTTTTAACAACCCGTAAATTAAACGGATGGATTGAGTTCTGCTGCTGATAATTTCCTGTTTGCGTTCGTCGGTCCAGCTTTTATCGGCAATACCGGCACCAGCTAAATGAACAATCACATCAACATTATTGATGCAGTTTGGGTCGATAGTCCCTTTTTGTACATCCCATAAATAGGTTTTTACCTTCGGGATGCTGTTTTCTTTCCGACTTAAATGGCTAACGGTGTAACCTTTATCCAGCAAAAGAGAGGTAAGGTGCTTGCCCACCAAACCGCTTCCGCCGGTAATTAAAATATGCTTGTCCATCAACCCAAAACAACTTTTTTTAAAGTATTAAGTTTGATGGTAAGCAGCAAATTTTCAGCTTTGTAGACAATACTGTTTTTATGGATAGAAAATACGAAAAGCACATTTTTATTTGTACCAACCAAAGGCCAGAAGGTGCAAGGGTAAGCTGCGGAGAAGCGCATGGACTTGCTTTGGTTGCCGCTTTTAAAAAGGCAATTTTGCACAACGGTTTAAATACCGAAATACGTGCGCAGCGTACCGGTTGTATGGAAACTTGCGAACTCGGGCCATCAGTTGTAGTTTACCCGGAAGGGATATTTTATGGGCGGGTAGAATTAACAGATGTGGACGAAATTGTGTCCGAACACCTGATTAATAACCGGGTTGTAGAGCGGTTAAAACTTACTTTTTAACAATATGCTTCTTTTACCAGGCAAAAATTGTTAGCTCACGATGTAGCTTTCTAACTGTTGTATCGTTTGTTTCTGATCTTCGATGATAAACTTTACCACATCGCCAATAGAAATCATGCCGATTACGTAGTTGTTTTCTAATATGGGTAAATGCCTGATTTTTTTATTCGTCATGGTTTCCATACACTCGTCTATGCTGCTGTTGATGGAAAGCGTAAGCAAATCTGCCGTCATGATTTCGCTAATCCGTGTTTCTTTGGATGATTTTCCTTGTAAAATAAGCTTTCTTGCATAATCGCGTTCCGTAAAAATGCCCAAGAGTTGTTCCTTTTCCATCACCAATAAAGCACTGATGTTTTTATCCAACATTACCTGTAAGGCATCGAATACAGAAGTAGTTGGCGTTACAGAAAAAACCTGACGGCCTTTTTTTTCGAGGATTTGGTTAACTTTTTTCATGGTTGGGCAAGGTTAGAATTTCTAACTAAAGATAATTAATTTGTAATATTTTTATTATAAAAAAATATAATTGTTAAGAATTTCCTATAAAATCAGTTTCCTAAATGCCAATGCTTCTTTTGCCGCATAAAAAAAGAGGACTGGTAATTAAACCAATCCTCTTTTTTAGGTTTTTTAATGAAAACCAGGAATTACATTTTTGTAGTATCCTTTTTCATTTTTTTCATTTTGCCTTTTCCCATTTTGCCCATTTTTTTCATTTTTTTTGCAGTGTCTTGGGTCATGTGGGAAGGAGTTCCTGTTGTAGGAGCTGCATTAACAGTTAAACACGTAGCAACCATCATTGCACCGGCCATCATCATTGCTTTAAAAGCTGACATTTTCATAGTTTTTAATTTTTAGTTATAGTTTAGCATAAATGTAAACATATCTATTTCAATTTGTTTAAATTCTTTAAAAATATTTTTAATTACAATTTAGCACCCAACCTTTATTTTAGTGATATGGACAATTTCTTAGAAGATGCTTATGCAGAAGCTGCTGCCGGTTTTGCTGAAGGCGGAATCCCGATTGGCTCAGTGCTTGTATATAAAGGTAACATTATAGGCCGAGGCCATAACCGGCGTGTGCAAAAAGGCAGTGCCATTTTACATGGAGAAATGGATGCGTTGGAAAACGCAGGCCGTCAGCCAGCTTTTGTTTACCGGGAATGCGAATTATATACAACGCTTTCTCCTTGCCCGATGTGTTCTGGTACAATTTTGTTGTATGGTATCCCGAAGGTAATCATCGGCGAAAACAAAACTTTTATGGGCGAAGAAGAACTGCTGCGTGCCAAAGGTGTAGAAGTAACCGTTATTGATGATGCCGCTTGTTACAATTTGATGCAGCAATTTATTGCGAAAAGCCCGGAATTATGGAATGAAGATATTGGCGTTTAGTACCTTTTTCTTCAATATTAAAATGCACAAAAAAAGCCTCATATAATTATGAAGCTTTTTTAAGGTGCTAAAAACAGTATTACACTTTTGCAGTGTCGCGCAGTGCTTTTACTTCGTTATGTGCAGATAAAATGCCTTCATTCTGCTTAGAAATGGTGCTGCTAACCTCTGGGCTCCAAATTAAATCCACGTCTGCCAAAGCTTCTTTGTAGGCTTTTTTAGCTACATCTTCGCCATATTCGCAATCTGCTAAAATAGAGTGGCGGTCTTTGCCGGTAAAAGCAGATTTAACGTCCATCCAGGCATGGTAAAATTTGCCTGCTGTGGTAGTGGCATCTGTTGGCTCGCCGCCTAAAGAAGTAACCAACGCTTCTAATTGTGTTGCATTTTTTTGGCTTTGCGCGATGTATCCTGTAAATAAAGTTTTTAAATCGGCATCTTCTGTGCCTTCTAAACCTTTTTGGTAACCTACTATGCGGTCGTTATTAATTTTGATTAGATCGTTTAATGCAGAAATCTGATGTTCTGCGGTTTCTATTGTTGCCATGGTTTTAATGTTTTTATCTACAACAAGGTTTGTTAAGTAAGGTTTTTGAAAAGAGGTTAAGGTGGAAGGGAGGATGTTATTTGGCGAAATTGATTTAACCAAAAACCCGCATTGCTATTAACAACGCGGGTTTTTCTATGCTAAAAGAAGCATCACTTATTTACGCTTCGGCTACTTCAAATTCCGGTTGTTTGGCTTCAACCTTTTCTTTTTTACCAAATAACCTGTTCTTTAAGTTTATGCGGATCAAATACATACAAGGAACCAGGATCAGCGTGATGATGGTTGCAAAACCCAACCCAAAGATCATCGTCCAAGCCAATGGCCCCCAAAAGGCAACGTTATCGCCGCCAAAGTGGATATGCGGTTCAAAGTGGGTAAACAAGCCAACAAAATCAATATTAAAACCAACGGCCAAAGGTATCAAACCTAAAATAGCGGCAGTTGCAGTTAATAATACCGGTGTCATCCGGGTGTGGCCAGCTTCTACAACAGCATCGTGTACACTGGTGCCTTGTTCTATCAGCATATCGGTAAATTCAACCAGTAAAATCCCGTTCCGGACGACGACACCTGCCAGGGCAATAATACCAACGCCCGTCATTACAATTGCCATCGTCATCCCGAAAATACTTACACCGAGCAATACGCCAATAATACTAAAGAAGATCTCGCTGATGATGATAAAAGTTTTGCCGATAGAATTAAATTGGATCATCAAAATAATCAATATCAAACCGAAGGAAGTGGCTAAAGCTCCGCCCAAAAAGGTAACGGCTTCCAATTGGTCTTCCTGTCCGCCACCTTGACGGATAATAATATCGTCCGGTTTTTTAAAGTTATTGATCGCCTTTAAAATATTGGCATTTACTTCGTTTGCATTATATGGTTTGATCACACTCGAACCCAAAGTAAGCACCCTTCTTTGTTGCTTGCGTTTGATGTTGCTGTAAGTATCAGTATAACGGACATCTGTAAAAGCAGATACAGGTACTTGGCGTATAATGCCGCCCAAACCCATATCCCGATAAGTTATTTTTAGGTTACGCAATTCATCAATGTTACCCCTTTGGTTTTGTAAAGCCCTCACCTTTATCTGGTAATCATCTTCTTTTGTATTCCTGAAATCGCCTGCCTTCGCCCCAAAAACTGCTGTACCTAAAGCCTGGCTAATTTGCGAAGTGTTGATGCCTTCGCGGTTCGCTCTTTCACGGTCAATATCAAATACGATTTCTGGTTTATCGTTTTGCACATCGGCAACCAGGTTTTCTATACCTGCAATATTTTGTTTGGTTAAGTAGCTTTTCAAACGGTTTCCGGTTTTAACCAGCGAATCCAGGTTATCACCAATAATTTCGATACTAATATCTTTTTGTACCGGCGGGCCGCTGTTTTCTTGTGCTACAGCAATTTTTACCCCCGGAACGCCTTGTACAGCATTGCGGATATTAGACAAAACTTTCTTGGTGTCCTTGCCGTTGCGTTTGCCAAATTCAACAAAAGCAACCGTTACTTTACCTTTATTTTCGTAATCGCCCTGATCTTCATCTGTAGGATCGGTTACACCTTTGGTAACGTTTGATATAATGGACGATACAATATCCTTATCTGGTTCTACTACTTGGGCAACACGCTGCTCCAACTTTCTGGTAACGTCATTAGTGGTAGCCTGATCTGTACCAATCGGCATGGTAATATATACATAAGCAAAATTTGGATCACCGGAAGGGAAGAACTCGGGTGTTTTGCCTCTTACAACCATTAATATAATTGCAAAAATGAACAGAGCAAAAGTACCCAACAAAACAGTTACCGGCCTTCGCACAGCACGTTCCAGCCATTTGGCATACCAGGCCTGAAAACGCGGCCATACATTATTTTGAAACTTGTCTATTACACTTAATAAAAAGAAATGGTTGATCAGGTACAACACGATCATCAACGCCATAAAATTACCAAAGCCAATATTGATCCAGTAACTAACAGCGGTTGCTATCGCGAGGTAAATAAGGGTGCGCTTAACAGATTTATCAAATTTAGGATGGTCATGTTCACCTTCTATATGCGGTTTCATGAAATCAACCGCAAAAACGGGGTTCATAATATAGGCTACAACCAAAGATGCCAATAGCGTAATAATCAGCGTAATTGGCAAAAAGAACATAAAGTGGCCAATCAAACTGTTCCAAAATGCTAAAGGAACAAACGGTGCCAGCGTAGTCATGGTGCCAGAAAACACCGGTAAAAACACTTCGCCTGCCGCTATTTTCGCTGCTTCTTTTATCGGTACTTTTCCATTGTCGAAAATTCGGTGTGTGTTTTCGATCACCACAATGGCATCATCCACCACAATCCCTAAAGCAAGCAGGAAGGAAAACAGAACGATCATATTCAGTGTGAAACCGATTGCCGGCATCACCAAAAACGCAATAAAGCACGATAATGGAACTGACAACGCCACAAAAATAGCGTTGGTTGTGCCCATAAAAAACATCAGGATTACGGTAACCAATATAAAACCGATAACGATGGTGTTGATCAAATCGTTCAAGGTTGTGCGTGTTTTGTCGGATTGGTCACCGGTCACCGTAATATTTAAACCTTTCGGGAAAACAGTTTTTTGTTTTGCCTTGATTAAGGCGTTAATTTTATCTGATGCCTGGATCAGGTTTTCGCCTGCCCTTTTACTTACGTTTAAAGTAATTACGTTTTTGAATTTCGGGTTGTCGTTAGTTTTTAAACGCGCATAACTTTCCTGCTCTAAAAACGAATCCTTGATTTCTGCAATGTCCCGCAAGTAAACAGTTTGCCCTTTCGGGTTTCTGATTGCCATAGCAGCTACCTCATCCGCATTTTTAAAATCTTGTTTTACATCGATGCTGCGGCGTACGCCATCTGTTTTAATAGTACCTGCGGTTGTTAAAATATTTTCGGAACCGATTGCCTGAATAATATCATTAAAGCTGACTTGTGCAGATGCCATCTTGTTCATGTCAACATTAATTTGGATCTCAGGCGTTAAGGCACCAACCTCGTCAACTTTAGAAATTTCCTTATAGCTTTCTATTTCATCTTTTAAAATGTCTGCATATTCTTTTAGCCGTTTTAAGTCGTAATCGCCAGAGATATTAATGTACAGAATAGGAAGGTCGGCAACGTTAATATCCGATATGACAGATTCCTTTAAGTTGTCGTCGTTTTGCGGCAAATCCTGTTTGGCTTTATCCACTGCATCTTTTACATCAACTTTGGCATCTTTAATATTAACATTGGCCTGGAACTCGGCAGTTATAATAGATACATTCTGCACAGAGTTAGAAGTAACCTTTTTAAGCCCTTTTAACGATTTTAACTGTTTTTCTATTTGCCTCGTTACCAAATTTTCGATGTTTTGGGGCGATTGACCGGCAAATGTGGTAGTAATAAATACTTTTGATTGAGCTATATCCGGAAAGTTTTCTTTCGGGAGATTGTTGTAGCTAATCAAACCCAATACTGTGATCAAAAATATGAGCACGTAAATAGCGGTTTTGTTATCAATGGCCCAGCTTGAAGGCCCGAATTCTTTTTTAAGATCTTTCATAATAAACAGATCAAGTGGTTATTGTATTAATTTCCGGATTGTAATACTTTGATTTTATCGCCATCTTCGATATCAGATGCACCTGCAGTAACTAATTGGTCGCCGGCGTTTAATCCTGATAATATCTCTGACTGGCCGCCGTAAGTTGCACCAACTTTAACGTTTTTGCGCTTAGCAGTTCCGCTGTTGTTTACAAAAACGTAATCGCCGTCTTCAGATTTTTGAATAGCTTTTACAGGTATCACAATGGCGTGGGTTTTAGAATAATCAGCAATTTTTAATATCGCTGTCATGTTTGGGCGAAGTGATTTGCGTGCAGGCAATTTAATCTCTACCGCAAAACTACGTGAAGTAGGGTCAATAGCTTTAGCTGCAAAAGTTACTTTGGTAACCAAGGAATCATTTGCATCGGGCACTAAAATTTTAACATTATTGCCTATACCTACACTACCGGAATAAGATTCGGGAACATCAGCCTTTACCTTTAAAATATCAGCATTTACAATACGGATGCCTGTTTGCCCTGGCTGTGCAACCTGCCCCAATTTAAGATCCATTTGGTCAATAGTCCCGTTAATTGGCGAAGTAATCCGGTACATGCTTGATTGCTCGCGTAAAGCAGCAGCTTGTTTCTGGGCGCTTTGCAAATTAGTTTGTGCCTGGAGATATTGCACTTCTGTACCGATCTTCTGGTCCCAAAGATTTTTTTGTCGCTGGTATAAGGTATTTAATAAGGAAATTTGAGATTGCGCCTGTGCAATATTTTCCTTTAAAACACTATTGTCTAATTGTACAAGCACTTGCCCTTTTGATACATGCTGGCCAGCTCTTGCATAAATAGCGGTTATCGTGCCAGGCGATTGCGGATAAGCCGTAACATTATCCTGTGCATCAATTTTACCTTGAATTTGGACGTAGTTAGTAAAATTGCCGGCTTTAACCTCAACAGTGCTTACATCCGAAGATTTAGAAGAATCGGCACCACCGGTTTCAGTTTGCAGTTTTGCAATTTTTGTAGTTAAATCGGCCTGCTGCTTTTGCAGGTCAGCTAATTCGGTTTTCTTGTCCTTCGGCTTGTTAGAACATGCTGCTAAAAACAGCATTGCACTTATGTATAGTAATTTTTTCATTTTTAATTGATATAGTATTTTTTTATTTAATCCTGCCGTATGCCCTGTCTAAATCTACTTTACTTACCAAAGCATCGTAAAGTCCCTGAATATATTGGTTGTCGGCATTTTCCAGTTCTGTTTGTGCCTGCGTAACTTCAATGCTTGAACCAACACCTTGCTGATATTTTATTTTAGAAACCCGTAATACTTCTCTGGCAAGCTCCTGGCTTTTCTTTTGATTATTAAGCGTTTGCAAACCGTTAGTATAGTTAACGCTGGCTTGGCTTGCTTGTAAGTTTAAAGAGTTTTTAAGGTTAATTAAATCATTTTGAGATTTTAGGTAAGTAATTTTAGCTTGTTTAACCTGATAAAGCCGCTGAAACCCATTAAATATAGGCACATTTAAAGTAAGGCCAACATAACTTGATGGGAAATAAGAATTATATAATTGCCCAAATGAATTGTTTTGATACGCTGATGCAACGCTTCCGTTTGCAGTTAAAGATGGATAATATTGTGAAATCTTGTTTTTAATATCCAAAGCGTACAAATTGTTTTGCGTTTCCTGTAACCCGTATTCAATTCGGTTATGATAAAAAGTGGTATCTGTTGTATAAGTAGTAACATTATTATCGATATTGGTATCTGCTAACTTATCTGCTAATGTCAGATTATATTCAATCGGCATCCCCATCTGGAATTTCAACAATTGATAATTTAATGCCAGTAAACGAAGTGTGTTCTCACGCGTAGTAACCAAATTGTTGTATTGAACGGTAATGCGGTCAACATCTATTTTCTCTACAAAGCCTTGTTTATTTTGCGCTGTGGTTTGGTCGAGTTGTTGTTTAAGCTGATTAATATTGGCATCTAGCAACCTGATTTGCTCATTGCTCACTAATACCTGATAATAAGCTTTGGTTACATTTACATTAACATCAATCCTGGAACGCGTATAATTGCGGTTAGACAGTTCTTTAAAAGTTTTTGCTGCTTTTAACCCAATTAAATAACTGCCGCTAAATAAAATCTGGCTGGCATTAAGGGCTAAGTTAGAGTTATAATTTACACCAAATTTCACGGGTATAAAAGTTCCCGGTTGGTTAAAAAACTCTCCCGGTAAAAGTGTAGTGGGCAATTTTAAATAATCTGTAAAGGTTGCCTGCCCGCTAATTTGAGGCAAACCAGTACCAATCGTTTCCTTTACCCTATATTCTGCACTTTTAATATCCAGGTTGGCGTTAACAACGGTGCTCTGATGTTCATCAGCATATTTTATACAGTCCGCAATGCTAAAGTTATAAGTTTGGTTTGTTGGCTGCTGTTGTGGAAATGCCTGAATGCCAGTCAAAATAAAAATTAATATGATGATAGTTTTTTTCATTTATGTGTGATATGGTTCGTGGTCTGTAAGATAGTTTGTATTAGTTTTATATTAACATAATCCAATATAAGCATAACTATTAGTTTTCAATTGCATTTTTATATTGATCAAGCAACTCGTGCCCTTTCAGCGTGCATATCCCATAATTAAAATGTTCCAGCATCTGGTATTGTACTTTCCAGGTGCTAAATTGTGCAATAGGGAAAATGGAAGCGTTAAAACCCATTTCTACCTGGTTTACACGCATTTTTGCTAAAATTTTAACATCCACATCCGGGCGTATAAAACCTTGCTGTATCCCTTTGGTTAAAAGCTGCTCTAATGTTTTTACTAAAACATCAGCTTTAAAGTTTTGAAACTCCGTCCAGGCTTCTGTATGATATTTCTGCAGATCATGGATTACAATCGGGTTGATCCTCGAAAAAATCTCTTCAGAACATTTCATCATATTGATCATTTCTTCTATCACATTTGCCGAATCCTCAATAATAGTATGTATTTGGCATTCGTCTTCATTCAGTTTTTTCTTTACCAAAGCGTTCACCAATTCGTTTTTATCGCTAAAAAAATTGTAGATGGTTTTTTTCGACATCCCCAAATGTTTAGCAATGTCATCCATCGTTACGCTTTTAATGCCTTTTTGCATAAAAAGCTCTTCTCCGCCTTGAATTATCCTTTCTGTTTGACCAATTGACATGATAAGACAAAACTAAGGAAACATTTTTAGTTTCAAAAGTTTCCTTAAAATATTATAATAATTAACTGAAATTGTTATAGATATATGACAAACCAGTATTTTGACGGAAATCAGTTTGTTTTGTTACAGGTTTATTTGACAGCTGTTTAAATAACGGGAGCTATTTTGGTAAGAAATATAATCAGCACAAAAAAAGGAACCTGGTTTCCCCGGTTCCTGCAAATAATATCCATGTTGCAATGCTTCTTTTATCGACTAAAAATTAGTATTCCAATAAAACATGCGGCCTAAAAGTATCGGTTTTAACATTCGCTTTTAACTCATGTAAAATATTATATAAGCCAAAATTGGTACGGTTTACATAAATGAAATGCTTTACGCCGCGTGCCTGTTTAAATTCGGGCATACGGGCAATTTTTTCGCCAAAGGCATACAAGCGGTCAAAAAATTCTGAATAACTGAAATCGAAACTATCTGTCATGTAAGGTTTGGCAAAAAGCTCGATCATTTCTTTGTAAGCTTCGTAGTAAAATTCTATTTGCTGCGGGTTGTCTTTCGGTAAAATCATTTCCAGCTGGCGGAAAGCTTTAATTGTTTCTTTTTTATTTTGAAGCAGATCGGAAGAAGTAGTGGAGAAAAACGGATAATAAAAGTCGTCCGGCATTTCTTTAATGCAACCAAAATCAATCACGCCGAGTTTACCATCCGGCGTAATCATAAAATTTCCCGGGTGCGGATCGGCATGTACGGCACGCAGTTCGTGCTGCTGGAAATTGTAAAAATCCCACAAAGCCTGTCCGATTAAATTCCGTTCTTCCTGCGAAGGGTTGGTTTGCAAATATTCTTTCAAATGCTTGCCTTCCAGCCAGCTCATCGTGATAATGCGCTTTTTAGAAAATTCAGGATAATAAGTTGGGAAAACTACATTTTTCAAATCCTTGCAAGCCTGCGTAAACTCGATAGAACGGCGCACTTCCAGTTCATAATCTGTTTCTTCTAAAAGGCGTTCTTCCACTTCGCGCATGTAAATATCCAGTTCCTTTTCGCTCATGCCCAACAGGCGGAAAGCAAAAGGCTTGACCAGTTTTAAATCCGAAGAAATCGAATCGCCAACGCCGGGATATTGAATTTTAACCGCCAGCTTTTCTCCGTTCAGTTCCGCCTGGTGCACCTGGCCGATTGAAGCCGCATTATTTGATTTTAGGTTGAACTTATCAAAAATTTCTTCCGGCGATTTCCCAAAGTATTTTTTGAAAGTCTGCACAATCAGCGGACCCGAAAGCGGCGGCGCATTGTATTGCGATTGCGAAAATTTGTCGACGTAAGCTGTCGGCAAAATATTTTTGTCCATGCTCAGCATCTGCGCAACTTTTAAAGCCGAACCTTTCAGTTCACTTAAAGATTCGTAAATATCCGACGCGTTATCTTCGTTCAACTCATCCTTGTTCATGTCCGGGTTGAACAATTTTTTAGAATAATGCTTCACATAATTACCGCCAATCTTAAAACCCGTTTTCACAAACTTGGCAGATCGTTGTACTTTGGATGTTGGTATGCTGTTTTGTTCTTTGTTATTTTCGCTCATGCTGTTTTTATCGGCAAAAAATTTGTGTTTAATATGGAGAGGAGAGATCGAGGGGCGAAGAATAAATTACCGGGATATATTCATTTTTTATTCTCAGCACTTTTCACTTCGCTCAGCTTTTTTCTCCGCTCTTTTTTCTTTTAGGCATGCCTTGCTGGTCAGGCTATCCGCTGCAAGTCCTCGCTCTATGCTCCGGGCTTTCTGCTGCTATCCCTCAAGCGGAGTACCAACCGTTGCATTATCCTTTGTGTTATCATGATTTTATTGTTCCGGCTCTGTTTTGTTTTCTTCCTTTTTTTGCCAGACTTCTTGCGGAAGTAAACCTTTCTTATCTTTAAAATATGCCAATATTTGTTCTGAATTCATATCTTGAATTTCTAAACTTATTTGATCACGAATTTTTCGTAATTGGGCAACCATAGATTCAGCTTGCTGCGTTTCAGTCTTCATATTCTAAAATTTCTCTGGGTGATCTTATTTCCAAAATTTTGTGTCCAAATTTAATATTAACAGCATTATATCCGCGGATACGATTTACATTTACAATATGCTTAAAATTCCAGCTAACTAAAATATCAGCATTATTAAGCGTTGCCAAAGCGATATGATTACAATCAAAAATGCTGGTTTTGCCTACTACTTTTTCTTCAACATAAGCAATAGCCAGATCGGTGGCATTAATAGAATTTTCTATAATTTCAATAGACTCCGGAGGAAATTTAGCAAGAAGTTTTTTTACTCTTTTAGGAGCATTGTCAAGCTCTATGCTGGTCAATTCAGAATAAATAACCCTGTACTTTCCTTCAATTATCCTGTCGAAAAGTATTTTCGTCCAAACTTCAAATTCAGCATCAAAGTAACCGCCAAATACAGAAGTATCCAGATAAAGCCGTTCTACTCCTCGCTCTCCGCTCACAATTACAGCTTCATCCTCTCCCTAAAACCGCCGTTCTTCATCAAAAACTTGCCGTAATCCAGCAAATTATCAACCGGTGAACGTTGGAACAAATCGAAAGTAACATTTACGCCTTTTTCAATAGCTTCATCTGTTTTTTCAAAACCTTTGGATTCGTCGTTTACCCAAAAATTCAGGATAAAACCAAACTGGATCCACAAAGCGTCTTTGTAACGGTTGGCCAAAAATTTACGGTCGGCCAGTTCGCCGGTTTCAATGCCATCCTGTAAAATCTGCACGCTAAAGTTTTCAAATTCTTCCTTTAAACCTGCATATATTTTTGGTGTGCCCATGCCTTTTGCAGCGCGTTTGCTGCTGTAAACCGCGAAGCTTCTTTTACCCTTCAATAATTCGAAAAAGCTGTAGAAAAATGATAAGCCTTTTTCGCGGGCAGAATATTGCGGCCAAACTTCCTGGGTTTTAATTTCGGCAATGGTTTTTAGGGCAAGGTCTGTCCAGATGCTTTGCTCCAAGCCTTCAAACGAACCGAAATGCTGGTAGAACTCTTCTTCGGAGAACTCATTTTTTTTGGCGAAAATGTAAACAGATTTTGGCTGTTCGCCTTCGGTCAGCACATAATCAATATAATCGTTCTGGATTTTTTCTGTTGAAACCATGATTTTATATGATAAAAGAAGTATGTTAATTATTTGATGAATTTACGGACAATTTGCTTGCCCGGCGTTGCTAAAAGAAGGTTTGATTTTAAACTGACAAACCCGCGCCGCAAAAAAACCATTGCTAAAAAAAGCATTAGTCGGCATGCAACTCCTCCGGAAATTTATCTGCTTTGGCATAACTTAAACGCGCCAGTTTTTTGGTGGTGTGATAGCAATCCAAACCGGAAACCGTAACCGAGCCGGCCTTTTCCAAATCCACAAAACCGTCTTTGCTTACCAAACCTTCGTTAACTTTTACCCATTTTATTTCGCCGATGATGATGCTCGTTTCGTTATGGCTTACCGGCAGAATTTCTTTCAGTTCCAACCCGATCGATAAGGAAGATTCTGCAACATAAGGTGCTTTAAAATCATCAACATAAGCTTCGGCAAAACCACAATGTTTAAACTCAGAATCTCCGGAAGGATAACGCGCGCTGGCCTGATGCGCTTCTTTATAAAACTCAGCCAAAATATTATTTAACGTATAAAAACCTGTTGTTTTGATGTTTTTCAACGTATCGTGCTGCGGGCCGGGCGGACGGGCGACCATGCCAACTAACGGCGGATTTGCACCCAAATGAAAAATCGAACTGAAAACCGAAAGATTGGTATTTCCGGCTTCGTCAATCGTTCCCAGCAATTGCAAACTTTTAAAACCGCCCAAACTATTGATGAACATGGCGCGAAATTGCTTTTCCATCTGCATCAAAGCATCATAATCGTAAATCATTTTAAAGTGGTTTTAGGGTGGATAAGCCGCCATCGATGTTGATGATTTGGCCGGTAATCCAGGAACTGTCATCCGATAATAAAAACTTTGCTGCGTTTGCCATATCGTCCGGCTCGCCAAATTTGCCCAACGGATGGCGTTTGGCAGATGCTTCCCGTTTTTCATCCGTGTTTAATAAATGCTGAGCCAGCGGCGTGTTGGTTAACGAAGGCGCAATTACATTTACCCGGATTTTGCTCGAAACAAACTCTGCGGCCAGCGAAACGGCAAAACTTTCTATCGCACCTTTGGAGGCGGCAATGCTGGTGTGGTAGCTCATGCCAGTGCGCGCCGCAACCGTGCTGAACAAGACCACGGATGCGTTTTCGGCAGCTTTTAAAGCTTTTAACGAAGCCTGGATCAAAGAAACTGCGCCCAAAACGTTCAGCGTAAAATCAGTAAGGTAATTTTCGCGGTTTAAACGCTGGAAAGGTTTTAGGTTGATGGAACCGACCGAATAAACCAAACCATCAATTTTCTCCGGTAATTGTGCTGCAAAACTATTATCATCCGCAGTAAAATCATAAGCGATGTGCGTTACGTTTTCGGGCAGTTCTGTTCCTGCATTTCTGGAAACCACAAAAACTTTTGCGCCTGCTGCTGTCAGTTGTTTTACCAGTGCCAATCCGATCCCCGAGCTTCCGCCGGCCACAACTATATTTTTTTCTTCAAAACCCATGCTTCTTTTACAGGCTAAATTTGTTAGCTGTGATGTGGTAACATAACTTGCATTTGTTTGTTCAGTATAAATCTAAACTGTTATGCTTCCCACAAAAAAATATACTAAATCTAATTTGCCATCTAAAATTTGTGTGCATTGCGGCAGGCCGTTTGAGTGGCGTAAAAAATGGGAGAAATGTTGGGACGAAGTAAAATATTGCAGCGAAGGGTGCCGAAAAGCCAAATCAGCCGGAAAAATATCTTAAAGAAAACAACGATTTTATACTTAATTTGTAATCATTATAAATATGAGCGGCAAAACGATTTTAGTTTGGTTTAGAAATGATTTGCGGATCCAGGACAATGAAGTGCTGACGGAAGCCGTGAACAAGGCCGACACGGTTTTACCGGTTTATTGTTTCGATCCGTTTTATTACCGCAATACTTCTTTTAGCACACAAAAAACAGGGAATTTCCGGGCACGTTTTATTCAGGAATCTGTTGCTGATTTACGCCAGTCGTTAAAAAATTTAGGCGGAGAACTGATTGTCCGGATGGGCGATCCAGCTGTGATCATTCCCGAACTGGCACAGCAATACCAGGTTTCCGAAGTTTATCACCACCGCGAAGTAGCTTTTGAGGAAACGGGCATTTCTGCAAAAGTAGAAGCCGCCCTGTGGAAACTGAAGCTTAATCTGAAGCATTTTATCGGCCACACTTTACACAATAAAGAAGATTTGCCGTTCCCGATCAAGGATATCCCGGATGCTTTTGCCGTTTTCCGCAAAAAAGTAGAACGTGATAGCCAGGTGCGCCGTTGTACCATTTCCCCCGCAAAAATCACTACACCAGAAATTATTGATGCCGGTGAAATACCAACTTTGGCCGAACTCGGTTTAACAGAACCTTTTGATGATGAGCGCGCTGTGATGCGTTTTATCGGCGGGGAAACGGAAGGTTTGAAAAGGCTAAACAATTTTGCCGGAGATGAAAGCCAGGATAAAACATTAAAAACAGCCAACAGCAGTTTAGGGGCTGATTTTGCCAACACAATGTCGGTTTGGTTATCGATGGGCTGTATTTCCCCGCGGCAAATTTACTGGCGGGTGCAGCAGTACGAAAAAACGCATGGCAGTAATGCGCTAACCCATGCCATTGTGCTGGAACTGCTTTGGCGGGATTATTATCGTTTTATGTTCAAAAAACACGGCGATCAGTTTTTTCAGAAAGAAGGATTTAAAGGTGAAGCACCTCCGGAAGCTGCCAACCAGGACGAACTGCTGGAAAAATGGAAAGCCGGGCAAACCGGTGTGCCTTTTATTGATGCCGTAATGCTCGAAATGAATGCAACGGGTTATACCAGCATCCGCGGGCGGTATAATGCTGCCAGCTTTTTAGTACGGGATTTACAGGCAAACTGGACTTGCGGTGCGGCTTATTTTGAAGAAAAACTGATTGATTACAGCCCGGCAACAAACTGGGGAAACTGGGCATCTGTTGCCGGCGTGGGCAATGATTTGAAGGAAAACCGTTCTGTTAACGTGATCAAGCAAGCCGGAGAAGCCGACCCGAAAGGGCAATATGTAAAGCTTTGGGTGCCGGAGTTGAGTGCCATCCCCGGAAAGCAAATCCATACACCGTTTTTTTTGTCGGAAGCAGAATTGGCTGTTTACGGTGTAAAACCCGGCCGCGATTACCCAAAGCTGATCATCGACCCAAAATGGCAAAAATTGAAGGATAAGAATGAGAGTATTTTTTGAGGGGCTTTTAGCGGTGAACTTTCGGCAATCAGCGGGTTAGCCGCTATTTGGGGAACAATTACTAAACGCTTAGGTAGGTAACCTTACTTAAAGAGCCTAATTTTAAACTCTTTTTGAACATCTTAAATAACGTTTCAATGGAGCAGCATATAGTAAAAATGCAGAAGGAGTTAGTATGGCTTAAATGGTACGCTGGTTTTTTGACACTGATATTGGCGATCACAGGTTTAGCTACCTTGTCCAATTCTGGTGCCACTCGTTCAAAAGAAATTACGGCGGAACGTATCAACATCGTTGAAAGCAATGGCAGGCTGCGAATGGTTATTTCCAACAAAGAACGTTCTCCCGAAGTTCTGGCTTATGGCAAAGGTTTAACACCACCCATTCCTGGCGGCAATAGGCCGGGGCTGGTCTTCTACAATGATGAAGGCACAGAAAATGGAGGACTGGTGTTTATGGGAGGAAAAGACAGCAGCGGAAAATATCAAGCAACCGGACACCTTTCTTTTGACCAGTATAACCAGAATCAAGTGCTCTACCTAACCTATGCCGATGACAACGGCGACCAGAACATCGGGTTGCACGTTGATGACTGGCAAACCTCACCAGCATTTTGGGACTGGCGAGCTAAGTATAAAAAAGCACAACAGCTTTCCAATGGACCTGAAAAAGAAGTACTTATGAAAAAAATCATGGAACCCAAGGTAGGTCAAAAAGCATTTGCCCAGCGAGTTTTTGTGGGCAAAGATGAAAGCAAGACTGCAATGGTAATGCTTTCGGATAGGATGGGAAAACCAAGGCTTCAATTGCTTGTTGATTCAACTGGGGCAGCCAAACTAAACTTCTTGGATGCGCGCGGAAACATTACCTATAGTTTACCGAAATAGTTACTAACTCGATTTTAAACGAACAGACGGCCAACAGTGGGTTTTGTACAATAGCGGCTAACGAAACGCGGCCTCAACTTTTTGTTCGCTAATCATCAACAGTTTCGGCTGACCGAATGTAGATGAGCAATAGAAATAAACACCAACTTTTATTATGCTATTTTGCTTCAGTTTCAGCTGACGGAATAAAATTTAGCTGGTAAAAGAAGCATTAACTTTTGTTATAAATTTAACTTTGGTTTGGGCTGTCGGGTTTCAAATTCCAGTTCTTCGCCAAGCCCTTTCCATTAGCAGAAATACGACGACGACGACCTACACGTCCAAAAAATATTTGACGACCATCCTAATATTTCATAAATTAGCTAAGTGGAGAAAAAAAGAAGTATAGCACTTGATTTTGAAATTGACAAACTTACGAATTCAATCCAAAATACAATTTCTGGTGATAGTTTTCAGACAGAGGTTAGCTTGCTCGCAAAATCTGATTTCAAATTAATAACTAAGAAAAACGGCTGGTTTTTTAGTTGGAAAAACGAGTTTGACGATAATGCAAAAGAAGTTTACAAGCTAACAGTTGTTCATAATTTAAATGTTATTCAGGGTTTGTTGAGCTTAACAATAGAAACAGACCATGTATTTATGAACTTGGTCGAAAGTGCCCCTTTCAATATTGGTAAAAATAAACTTTATGAAGGTGTTGCTGGAAATTTGGTTGCTTATGCTTGCAAAGTTTCTTTTCAAAAAGGTTTTGAAGGTTTCGTTGCGTTCGACGCAAAGACAAAACTTATTCAGCACTATGAAAAAACGTTAGGCGCGTATCGGTTTGGCGGACAAAGAATGATTATTCCAACACACGCTGCAAAATTTTTAATTGACAAGTATTTTAAAAGTTAAACAATGGGATATATAAAAGAACCAAAAGGCATAGACTTTATTATTCAAAGTAAGCCTTTGACAGATCAGGAAAGAAAAGAAATAAGTAAGTACATTCAAGATTACAAGACAAAGCAATCTGGAAACAAGTCAATAACACAAGTTAGAATGTCTTCTTCAAAGCAAAAAAATTTGACTTGATATAAAAGCACTTCTGCTAACATTGGTTTGGCAAAAAACTGGCTGATGGAAGCTATTGAACTTTTGTTTTACTATTTTGCTTTGGTTTCAGCGGAAGGAACAAAATTTAGCCGGTAAAAGAAGCATCAACATTTAATTATAAATTCAACTTTGGTTTCAGCTGAAGAATTTCAAATTCAAGTTTTTCACCAAGCCTTTTCCGTTATATGCTACTTTTAGACGACATCGAAATGCGTAATCAAATGATAGAAACTAACGAAATGATTGAACTAAAAGCAAACTTTAAGACAAGAAAATGGCTATTTTTAGTCATCTTAATATTATTTTTTGCTACATTTAACTATTGCCAAGCCCAAAAACTAAGCAAACCAGAAAAGAATTTTGAGTTTTTTTGGAATACGTTTGATAAGTATTATCCGAGTTTTAAAATAAGAAAAGTAGATTGGCAAGAACAATACACAAAATATAGACCGTTAGTTACAAAAAATACAACTGACGATGAACTTTTTAACATTTTGAATGAAATGGTAACTCCGTTGAGAGATGGACACATTGCTATTTCAAAAACTGGCGATTTGCTTGCAAGTGCTAAGTACTCAGCTTTTCACCAACAATTCCCAACCAAAGACTCCGTCAATCAACTAAGGACTGTGATTGCCAAAAACCTATCTTCTTTGGGTTTTTCTAATTTTATTAAGTTTAACAGCACTTTTCCGATTGGAGGTTTTTCTACATCAGAACATTATGGATACTTGCAATTGAATGGTTTTGGCGGAATGCCTTTGAAAGAGTTTGAAAAACAGTTGGATGAGATGTTAGCAAGGTTTAAAGAAAAAAAAGCTGTGATTATTGATATTCGTATCAATGGTGGTGGAGAGCCTGTATTTGTTGAGGCAGTTGTAAAAAGATTTTCTAACAGCTTTGAAAAACCATTAGTTTTATTGACCAGCGGGGCATCTATTAGTGCTGCGGATCATTTTGCTATGAATTTGATGGACTTTCCAAATGTTACAATCATTGGTGAACGCACCGCAGGAATGTTCTCAAGCATGGTGGGCAAAAAGATGCCAAATGGCTGGGAGTTCTCACTTTCACACGAAACACATCTGGCAAAGGATGGTAATAATTATGAGGGAGTTGGAATACCAGTAGATATTGAAGTAGCAAATACCAAAGATAACCTTGCAACAGGTAAAGACCCAGTTTTGAGTAAAGCTATCGAGTTTTTGAGTATCAAATAAAAATATATAATAACCTAATAATTTTGATAAAATCGCTAAGGTAATTACTCAATAAAAAACAATCAGTTTGAAAGAAAAGCAGCATATAACATAGTATTTGCGAAAAAGTGGGTAGACGGAAGTAATTGAACATCAGGAAATTAATTATACGTTTGTACGGGCGGACGGAACTTCATAAAGCAGTTGGAAGTAATTGAACTTTTGAACAAATCTGGGCGGACGTTCGGGCAGAACGTTTCCAAATCCCACTTCTTCGCAAATGCTCTTCCGTCAATAATGTACTACCGGCAAATCGCCAACTTAAACCTCACAACGGCTTAGAACGTTTTTTTGTAAATTTGTCTCCCAGTTCAGCAACAACAAAATGAAGGCAAAATACATTAACCCATACACCGACTTTGGTTTTAAAAAGATTTTCGGTGAAGAAGCCAGTAAGCTACAACTGACCGACTTCTTAAATGCCATTTTGCCAGAACAGAACAAAGTTGTTGACCTGACTTTAAAAAATACGGAACAACTCGGGCTGACTGATCTTGACCGAAAAGCAATTTATGATATTTACTGCGAAAACGATAAGGGCGAAAAATTCATCGTAGAACTTCAAAAAGCCAAACAGAATTATTTTAAGGAAAGGACTGTTTACTATTCTACTTTTCCCATTCGTGAACAGGCGGAAAAGGGTGAATGGAACTATAATTTGAAAGCCGTTTACTGCATTGGCATTTTGGACTTTACATTTGACGACTACGAAAGCGAACCCGAACGAAGTGAGTTTTTGCACACTATCAAACTAAAAAACCAAAACGGGAAAGTGTTTTATGACAAGCTGACGTACGTTTATTTGGAAATGCCTAATTTCACAAAAACCGAAACTGAGCTAAAAGACCGTTTAGACAAGTGGTTGTATTTCATCAAACATTTGGAAGATTTTCAGAGCATTCCGTCTATTTTTAAAGATGAAGTGTTTGAGCAGGCATTTGAAAAAGCAGAACTTGCCAATTTAGGGCAAGCGGACCTTAACAATTACGAAAACAGTTTGAAAGTTTACCGCGACCTGAAAAGCGTTATTGACACAGCTTTTGACGAAGGAAAAGTTGAAGGAAAAACTGAAGGAAAAATTGAGATGGCAAAAATGATGAAAGCTGATGGTGAACCTATAGAAAAAATAATTCGTTACACAGGGCTTTCAGAGGAAGAAATCAATAAACTTTAAAACGCTGAGCCTAACCATCACCCAAACCGCTTTCTCACAATACTTCTTTTATCGGTATAAAATCATTGAAAACTTTACGATTTATTTTGGGCGATCAGCTCAACAGCACGCATTCCTGGTTTCTGCAAAAAGATCCGGAGACGGTTTATGTGATGATGGAAATGATGCAGGAACAAAACTATGTGAAGCACCATATCCAAAAAATCCTGGCTTTTTTTGAGGCGATGCGGAACTTTGCCCATCAGTTGGAAAAAGCCGGGCACGAAGTCATCTACCTCAAATTGGATGATCCGGAAAACGAACAAACGCTTACCGGCAACCTTCAAAAAACCATCGATAAAAGAAGCATCGAACGTTTTGAATATTTGCTGCCGGATGAATACCGGCTCGATCAGCAGTTAAAAACTTTCTGCAAAGGTTTATCCATCCCAACCAAAGCTTACGATACCGAACATTTTTTTACTACACGGGAAGAAGTCGGCGATTTTTTCGCCGGCAAAAAGCAACTGATTATGGAAAGCTTTTACCGGCACATGCGGCAAAAGTACGATTTGTTAATGAACGGAAAAGAGCCGGTTGGCGGTTTGTGGAACTTTGATGTAGATAACCGCAACCGCTACGATAACAAGGTCCCGCTGCCGGAACCGCTGGTTTTTGAGCACGATTTGTCGGAAATCAGGGCGATGATCGATAAAATGAAAGTGCAGCGTTTTGGCAATGTGGCGGACAATAAAGTCGATTTGCCGCTTTCGCGAAACGAAGCTTTAAAGCTGACCGATTACTTCTGCCAGCACCTTTTACCACATTTTGGCACTTATGAAGATGCGATGTTGCAGCATCATGCCTCGCTTTTCCATTCGCGTTTATCGTTTGCGTTGAATGTGAAATTAATCTCCCCAAAAGAAGTAATCAGTCAGACAATTATGGCCTGGCAGCATCGCCAAAACGAAATCAGTTTGCCGCAGATTGAAGGTTTTGTGCGCCAGATTTTAGGCTGGCGCGAATACATGCGTGGTTTGTACTGGAACAAAATGCCGGACTTTGCAGAGAAAAACTTCTTCAGTCATCACGCAAAACTGCCAGCTTGGTTTTGGTCGGGCGAGACGAAGATGAATTGTTTAAAACACAGCATCGGCCAATCGCTGGATCTGGGCTGGGCGCACCATATCCAAAGATTAATGGTGATCGGTAATTTTGCAATGCTTTCGGGAAGTGATCCTGATGAGGTAGATGCCTGGTATCTTGGTGTTTACGTGGATGCGATGCAATGGGTGCAGCTGCCTAATACGCGCGGCATGAGCCAGTTTGCCGATGGCGGAATGGTTGGTACGAAACCTTATGCAGCTTCGGCGGCATACATCAACAAAATGAGTGATTACTGCGGAAGCTGTTTTTACGACCCGAAAAAAAAGTATGGCGAAAAAGCTTGTCCGTACAATAGTTTCTATTGGGATTTTTTCTCCCGGAACGAACATTTGCTTTCGGGCAACCAGCGTTTAAAAATGGTTTACGGTAATTTACACCGCTTAAAACCGGATGATCTGGAAAAGATTTTAGAGCAGGCGGCGGTTTATAAAAGTGAGGTGGATGAGTTGTAGGAGGAAAGCTATCGGGTGTGAGCTGTCAGGTTTCAACAATTAGCTTCAGCTTAAAATACAATACAAATTTTAGGTGGTAAAAGAAGCATCAGTTTTAGAAAATGCTGTCAGCTATCAGCCATCAGATTATAAAAACGGATGCGATTTGTAAACCTTGATCCTGCCGAAAGCTAATTGCCGAAAGCTGATCGCTAAAAGCTGAAAGCCCAGATTTATTACACCATAAAACCAGTTTGTTTATTTATTAAATTCTTACTTTTGTGGCGTTTCACTGATTGGATTTTCCATGAATACTTTTTCGTACCTAAATAACGCTAACGCAGCGTACATCGATTCACTTTATCAAAATTACCAGCAAGAACCCGGATCGGTTGATTTTGGCTGGCAAAAGTTTTTTGAAGGTTTCGATTTCGGCCGTACCGAACAGCCTACCGCTACACCTGATACAATTGCTGCCCCCGCTTCGGCAGACAGTACGCACTTTTTGAAAGAAATCAACGTGCTGAACATGATCGACGGTTACCGAACCCGCGGCCATTTGTTCACCAAAACTAACCCTGTCCGTGAACGCCGCAAATATGTTCCGGGAAAAGAACTGGAAACTTTTGGTTTAAGCGAAGCCGATCTGGGTACGGTTTTTAACGCCGGTGTTGAAGTAGGCTTAGGGCCTGCAAAACTGAGCGACATCCGTGATTTAATAGAGCAAACCTATTGCCAGTCCATCGGTGCCGAATACCGCTATTTGCGCGACCCGGACAAGATCAACTGGTTTCAGGAAAGGATGGAAAGAAGCCGTAACACGCCGCATTTCTCCGTAGAAGAAAAAAAACAATTGTTAAAAAAGCTGAATGAAGCCGTTGTTTTTGAAAGTTTTTTAGGAACAAAGTTTTTAGGTCAAAAACGTTTTTCGCTGGAAGGTGCAGAATCTTTGATCCCGGCTTTGGATTCCGTGATCGAAAAAGGGTCCAAATTAGGCATCGAAGAATTTGTGATCGGCATGGCGCACCGCGGCCGTTTAAATGTGCTGGTCAACATCCTTAAAAAATCATACAAAAGCATTTTTTCTGAGTTTGAAGGAAAAGGTTTCGACGAACACGAATCTTACAGCGGCGATGTGAAATACCATTTGGGTTTTTCTACTGATGTAGAAACCTCAAACGGAAAAACGGTACATTTAAGCCTTTGCCCCAACCCATCTCACTTAGAGGCAGTTGACCCGGTTGTGGAAGGTTTAACACGTTCTAAAGTTGATTTTAAATATGGCGGCGATGACAAACGCATTGCACCGATTTTAATCCATGGTGATGCTTCGGTTGCCGGCCAGGGAATTATTTACGAAGTTTTGCAGATGTCGAAACTGGAAGGTTACCGCACCGGCGGGACGGTCCATTTGGTAATCAACAACCAAATCGGTTTCACTACCAATTATAAAGATGCGCGTTCCAGCACGTATTGCACCGATATTGCCAAAACCGTTTTGTCGCCGGTTTTCCATGTAAACGGAGATGATGTAGAAGCGTTAACTTATGCCATTAACCTGGCAATGGAATACCGTCAGGCTTTCCATAAAGATGTTTTTATCGATATTTTGTGTTACCGCCGTTTTGGCCATAACGAATCCGACGAGCCGAAATTTACACAGCCGCTTTTGTATAAAGCGATAGAAAGCCATCCCAACCCAAAAGAAATTTATAACCAAAAGCTGATTGCCGAAGGAAGCATAGATGCGGAACTGGCCAAGCAAATGGAAAAAGATTTCCGCGCGATGTTGCAGGAAAAGCTGGAAGAATCTAAAGCAGACGATCAATTTTCGGAAGTAAAACCTGTTTTCGCAGGTGCCTGGAAAGGTTTGCGTTTAGCTACGGACAAAGATTTTTTGTCTTCGCCGGATACTTCGGTGAGTGCGGAAGAATTTGAAATGATCGGTCGAAAAATCACGGAACTCCCTCAGCATAAACAATTCTTTAAAAAGATTGAAAAACTGTTCCAGGACCGCCAGAAAATGGTGAACGAAACCAAAACTTTCGATTGGGCCATGGGCGAATTGTTAGCTTACGGTACTTTGCTGAACGAAGGAAATGTGGTCCGTTTAAGCGGAGAAGATGTAAAGCGGGGGACGTTTTCGCATCGCCATGCTGTTTTAACCCTGGAAGATTCGGAAGAAGAATATGTGCCGTTAAGAAATATTTCCGAAAAACAAGCTGATTTTAAAATATACAATTCCCACCTTTCAGAATACGGCGTTTTGGGTTTTGATTATGGTTATGCTTTAGCCAATCCAAACGCGTTAACCATCTGGGAAGCCCAGTTTGGCGATTTTGTAAACGGTGCGCAAATTATTACAGATCAGTACATTACCAGTGCCGAAACAAAGTGGCAGCGCGGCAACGGTTTGGTGATGTTACTGCCGCACGGTTATGAAGGACAAGGGCCGGAACATTCATCCGCCAGGATCGAACGTTTTATGGAACTTTGTGCCGAGAACAATATCCAGGTGGCTAATTGCACTACGCCGGCCAACTTCTTCCACATTCTGCGCCGGCAGTTAAAACACGAGTTCCGTAAACCGTTAGTTGTTTTTACGCCGAAAAGTTTGTTGCGGAACCCGCAATGCGTTTCTAACATTTCGGAATTTACGGAAGGGAAGTTCCAGGAAGTGATCGATGATAAATTTGCAGATGTAGCCGAAGTAAAACGCGTGTTGTTTTGCAGCGGAAAGATTTACTATGATTTGTTGGAAAAACAGCAAACCGATCAGCGTAAAGATGTCGCGGTTGTTCGTTTAGAGCAGTTATATCCGACACCAATCATCCAAATACAAAAAATCAAAGCAAAATACAGCAATGCCGAGAGCTGGGTTTGGGTACAGGAAGAACCGGAAAACATGGGTGCCTGGCCGTATTTGTGCCGTAAGCTGCGCCATACCGAACTGGAATTTGAAGTAATTTCGCGCAAAGAAAGCAGCAGTACGGCAACCGGTTATGCCAAACAGCACACCGCCCAGCAATTGTATATTGTAGGAAAAGCTTTTGAAGCACCGGCCGGAAAAGCAGTTAAAAAAGAAGTGGAAGAAACAGCAGCCGATATGGCAAACGCCGGGGCTGATTAAAAATATAGTTTATAAAAATATGAGTTTAGAGATCAAAGTTCCGCCGGTGGGCGAATCTATTTCCGAGGTTACCTTATCAAACTGGGTAAAAAACGACGGCGACCGCGTAGAAATGGACGATGTTATTGCCGAACTGGAATCAGACAAAGCAACGTTTGAACTGACCGCCGAAGCTGCCGGGACCTTAAAAACAACCGCCAAAGAAGGCGACGTTTTGGCTATTGGAGCGGTGGTTTGCAGCATTGAATCAGACGGTGGCGAAACGGTTGCTACACCTGTTGCAGAAAAAATATCGGTAAAAGAAGCATCGGCAGATACGACCAAAACGGTAGCTGCGGAAACAGCAGAAGCACCGAAAGCAGAACCTGCAAAGGCAGAAAGCTCAGCTTCTACAGAAATCGACATAAAAATCCCGCCGGTTGGCGAATCGATCCAGGAAGTTACTTTAACAAATTGGATTAAAAAAGACGGCGAGCAGGTAGAAATGGACGAGCCGATTGCCGAACTGGAATCAGACAAAGCCACTTTCGAGTTGAACGCCGAAAGTGCAGGAACGCTTAAAACTTTGGTTCAGGAAGGCGATGTATTGCCAATCGGTACTTTAGTTGCCAAAATTAAAACTGGTGCCGGTGCGCCGCAAACCGAAAAAACACCGGTAAAAGAAGTATCCGAAAAAGCGGAAATTTCTGCCGGAGCTGATCAGGCTAAAACTTACGCTTCCGGCGTTCCTTCTCCAGCGGCAGCGAAAATTTTAGCTGAAAGAGGATTGGATCCTAAAAATATAAATGGTAATGGTGTTGATGGAAGGATTACGAAAGACGATGCGCTGAAAGCCGAAGCACCAAAAACGGCTGCAAAAACAGAAAGTAAACCGGCTGTGCCTGCTCCGGCAAAAGCAGTTCAACCGCAACCAGCGGTTGCAGGAAGTAGGGGAGAGCGTCGCGAAAAGATGTCTTCCCTCCGCAAAACAGTTGCTAAAAGATTGGTTGCTGTTAAAAACGAAACAGCAATGCTGACTACTTTTAACGAGGTGGATATGCAGCCGATCATGGAACTCCGCAGCAAATACAAAGATAAATTTAAAGAAAAACACGGCGTTGGCTTAGGTTTTATGTCGTTCTTCACCAAAGCGGTTACCGAAGCTTTGAAAGACTGGCCGGCCGTTGGCGCACGGATCGAAGGCGAAGAAGTGGTTTACAGCGATTTTGCCGATATTTCTATCGCAGTTTCTGCGCCGAAAGGATTGGTTGTGCCGATCATCCGCAATGCTGATGCCATGAGTCTGGCTGAAATTGAAAAAGCGATTGTTGCTATGGCCGGAAAAGCCCGGGAAAGTAAATTGACGATTGATGAGATGACCGGCGGAACCTTTACCATCACCAACGGCGGTGTTTTTGGGTCGATGTTATCTACACCAATTATTAACTCGCCGCAATCTGCTATTTTAGGAATGCACAATATTATCGAGCGGCCGGTTGCGGTTAACGGACAAGTTGTTATCCGCCCGATGATGTACTTAGCCTTATCCTACGATCACCGTATTGTTGACGGCAGGGAATCTGTAAGCTTTTTAGTCCGCGTAAAACAATTGCTGGAAGACCCGGCGAGATTGCTGCTTGGCGTATAAAAATAGTTGCTAAAAGAAGTAAACAAAAAAAGAGATTTGCATTTGCAAGTCTTTTTTTGTTTACCCTGGTTAGAAAATTAAACTTGTGCTTAATTCATATTCTGCTATAATTGCAATCGATTGTAGCGGGAATAATATCCTAAGTTTATCTGTCAAAAAGTGTACAACAATTAGTAATTATTCCCTAAATTGTCGCCTTCAAACCTAAGTTAAAAATATGAATAGACTTCAAACGCCGGATTACGCTGTATTCCTGATTTACTTTTTAATTGTAGCACTGTATGGTTGGTGGGTTTACCAACGCAAAAGAACGGCTGTTTCCTCCTCTAAAGATTACTTTTTGGCCGAAGGTTCGCTCACCTGGTGGGCAATCGGTTCATCATTAATTGCTTCCAATATTTCTGCGGAGCAATTTATCGGGATGAGCGGTTCCGGCTTCAAAATGGGACTGGCTATTTCTTCCTACGAGTTTATGGCTGCCTTAACGCTCGTTATTGTGGCTGTATTTTTTATACCGGTTTACCTCAAAAACAAAATATTTACCATGCCGCAGTTTTTGAGCCAGCGGTATAACGGCACGGTTGCCATGATCATGGCCATCTTCTGGCTGTTGCTGTATATTGTGGTGAATTTAATGTCGATTTTATATCTGGGCGCGCTGGCAATCAGTGGGATATCAGGTTTCAGCGTGGTTTTGTGTATCGTGCTGCTGGCCATATTTTCTATCGTAATTGCTTTAGGCGGGATGAAAGTGATTGGTTATACCGATGTGATCCAGGTTTTCTTTTTGATACTGGGCGGGTTGGTTGCTTCTTATATCGCCTTAAATTTAGTGAGCGAAAAAGCCGGGACTACAGGTTTGGTTAACGGACTTAAACTTTTAACTACCGAAGCAGGTGACCATTTCCACATGATTTTTAAAAGGGATAATGCCAATTACATGGATTTGCCCGGCTTATCTGTTTTGCTTGGCGGTTTGTGGATCACCAATTTAAATTACTGGGGCTGTAACCAGTACATTACGCAGCGTGCTTTGGGTGCCGATTTAAAAACAGCCCGCGGTGGTTTGCTTTTTGCCGCTTTCCTTAAAATTTTGATGCCGGTTATCGTGGTAATTCCGGGAATTGCAGCTTATGTGCTGTACCAAAAAGGTATGTTCCATACGGAAATGCTCACTTCAACCGGCGCAACGGATGTAAACAAAGCTTATCCGGCAATTTTAAATTTGCTGCCCATCGGGATGAAAGGTTTGGCTTTTGCAGCCTTAACGGCAGCTATCGTTGCTTCGCTGGCTGGTAAGGCAAACAGTATTGCCACTATTTTTACGCTGGATATTTACAAAAAAGTCATCCGCCCAAATGCCAGCGAAACCAATTTGGTTTTACTGGGGAAATTTGCGGTAGTGGTAGCCATGGTTTTAGGTGTAGTTTTGTCCTTGTTAATCGGCGAAGGTTTAATGGGCGAAGGCAAGCAGGGTTTCCAATACATCCAGGAATACACCGGCTTTGTTTCGCCGGGTATTTTTGCCATGTTTTTGCTGGGTTTTTTCTGGCGGAAAACAACATCCAACGCAGCATTATTTGCAACCATTGGTGGTTTTGTTATGTCTGTAGTATTAAAATTCCTTCCACAATTTGCCGATTTAAGTTTTATGGCTTCTACCGGTTTCTCTAAAGATAACGGAAAAGGTGTTTATGAAATCCCTTTTCTCGATCGTATGGGCTTCGTATTCATTTTCTGTATCATCGGCATGTACATCATCAGCATGATCGAAAACAGTAAAGGTTTGCGTGTTAATGCTTTAGAAGTAGATACCAAAATGTTCCGCGTAACACCTGCTTTTACCGCAGGAAGTTTGATTATCTGCGGGATTTTGGTTGCCATTTATTCTGTTTTTTGGTAGAGGGATGCTTTTTTTATCGATATAAAAATTGAGCCTTCTGATTTATTTCAGGAGGCTTTTTTGATTTTATATTGCATACTTTTAAATATGAAAAAATTACTTGTTTTAATCATATTGATTTTAAATGTCGTACACGCATCCAGTCAAACTCCAAAAGAAATTATAGCAAAAGTTTTTAATGCACAGCAAACACTAAAAACAGTATCCTACACTTTAGTTCGTACAGATACTTTAGTAACCGGAGATATTAGAACGATGACAGGGAGTTCTAAGATATTAATTGATAAAACCGACCCGGTTTTTGGTTTTAAATTCTGGGTTCAAATGAATAATGATAACAGTGAAATGGTTTATGATGGGCATATAGGTTACGAAACCAATTCGAAAGATAAAACTTACACATTGATAAATAATCCTTCTGATCAACTTCTTTATCGTGGAGCCGGACACTTGATTTTAACAGATATGATTAAATTAGATACCTCCAAAGCTATCAATTTTAAGGCCAACCAAGATTCCCGCTTTTATTATCTAACAATGTTTTATCCTGATATAAAAGAATACAGCGTAATAAAGCGGGCTAAAACGGTAAAAATTAGTAGGGAAACAATGTTGCCGTTATCAGTCAGACAACATCAGGAAACATTAGGCCATGTACAGGATTTATTTTACGAAGCAAAAGAAGTAGATATTAATAATCCCTCTTTTAGTTATAATTTTTCTTTTCCCGGCTTTTTGAAAGACTATCGCCAGCAAATAATAATTAAATCAGGCAGCCCGGTTTTGACTTTGAAAGATAAAGAAGCACCTGATTTTGAATTGGTTTCTTTTGATAATAAAAGCATAAGCTTATCCAAAATGCGAGGCAAAGCAGTCTTACTTGATTTTTGGGAATTGTGGTGTGGCCCTTGCTTAGAATCAATGCCAAAAGTTCAAAAATTATATGACACTTATAAAGAAAAAGGATTACTTGTTTATGGCGTAACCAATGAGACAAAGCAAATTCAATCTTCAAAACAGTCAGTGCAAGACAGAAAAATAAGTTTTCCGATGTTAATTGGTAATGAGCAACTCAAGAAAAATTATAAGCTGAATGCCATTCCACTTTATATTTTAATTGATAAAAATGGTAAAGTAGTTTTTGTTAGTGAAGGATATTCTGATAATATGGAAGCAGCTATTAAAGCGGCACTTATTTAGAGAATATGTAAATCAAATTTTTTGCTTATAAAAGAAGCATTAGCAAACTTGATAATAAGAATTACAAACATGAAAGCTTTGGCTAAAGCTTTAAAAGTTGATTTTGAAACAGAGAAAAGTCCTTATAATCCTGTTTTTGTGGCTAAGATCAAGCAATCCCAGCAAGATATGAAAGACGGAAAAGGGACGGTGATAACACTTGATGAATTGAAAGCGTTGTGCAAATAGTCTTTCAATCATAAACTAACTTTAACCACTAAATCTACACAACTCACGATTTTCCTGCTTCAACTCTTATCTTTGGGCTTCTTATATAATAAAGCCTGATGGATTACAACCTCCTCCAAACCAAACCTTTTTTCATCGTCGGCCCATGCGTAATGGAAAACCAGGATTTACTATTTTTAGTGGCAGAAAAACTGGTTGCCATTCGGGAGAAATTAGGTGTAACCATCATTTTTAAATCTTCTTTTGATAAGGCGAACCGAACATCGATCAAATCTTACCGCGGACCGGGAATTGAAAAAGGTATGGAAATGCTGCAGGCCGTAAAAGAAGAATTTGATTTGCCGGTTACCACGGATATCCACGAACCATACCAAGCTAAAATTGCTGCCGAAGTGGTAGATATTTTACAAATTCCCGCTTTTTTATGCCGCCAAACGGATTTGTTGGTTGCTGCTGCCGGAACCGGTAAAATTGTCAACATCAAAAAAGCACAGTTTTTATCCGGTCAGGATATGTTTTATCCGGCACAAAAAGTGGCGGAAGCTGGCAATAACCAGGTAATTTTAACTGAACGCGGCAACAGTTTTGGTTACAATAACTTGGTGGTCGATTTTCGGAATTTGGCTGATATGAAAGCTTTTGGCCATCCGGTTTGTATGGATTGTACGCATTCGGTTCAACGGCCGGGAAGCGCGGGCGGTAAAACCGGCGGCGACCGCAAATTTGTTCCTTCCATGGCGCGGGCAGCAAAAGCGTTCGGCGCAAACGGTTATTTTATGGAAGCGCATCCCGATCCCGATAACGCTTTAAGCGACGGGCCGAATATGCTTTATCTGAACGATGTAGAAAGTTTAATCAGCGAATTGGCCAATGCAGAATAGCAGGTTAAATGTTGCCCGGCGCGTGTTCCAAACCGAAATAGAATCGCTTCAAAGAGTTGTTAATCAGTTGGATGAACAATTTGACCAGGCCGTTGAACTGATTTTAAACTCCAAAGGAAAAGTTATTGTTTCCGGGATCGGGAAATCCGGTTTGATCGGCAAAAAGATTGTCGCAACACTTTCCAGCACGGGCACACCGGCTTACTTTTTGCATCCGAGCGAAGCTTTTCATGGCGATTTAGGTATCATCAGCAAAGAAGATATTATCATTTTAATTTCTTTTTCGGGAGAAACTGACGAAGTGCTCAAACTAATTCCTTTTCTAAAATGGAATGAAAATGAGCTTATTGCCGTCACCGGAAATCCAAATTCAACCTTAGCTAAAAATGTAAATTACTGTTTGAAAGTTTTGATCACGCAGGAAGCTTGTCCGCTGCAGCTTGCGCCAACTTCCTCAACCACAGCGATTTTAGTTTTGGGCGATGCGCTGGCCATTACTTTAATGGAAGCCCGGAATTTTTTGCAGGAAGATTTTGCGCGTTTTCATCCCGGCGGAAGTTTGGGTCGAAAATTGGTAACGCGCGTTAAAGATTTAATGCGGACCGATAACCTACCGTTCATCAAAGCCGATGCTTCTTTTACCGACTTAATTCTGTTAATGTCGGCAGGGCGTTTAGGTTTGGTGATTGTTGGCGATGAAAATAAGGTAGAAGGCATTTTAACTGATGGCGATTTGCGGCGCGGTTTGCTGCGTTTCCCGGATACTTCAACCTTAAAAATCCTTGATATTTTCAACCCAAACCCAATTATAATTGCGGAAGAAGAATTTATCAGCGAAGCAGAAAACCTGATGATCCAAAAAAAAATTGCTACGATTTTGGTTGGTGATGCCGAAAAAAGTACCGTAAAAGGAGTATATCAAATTTATAATTTTTGATGGCGATGCTTCTTTTAGCAGGTAATTTTTTGCTTCTTAAAATTGATATATTTGCCAGCTTCCAACCAGAATTGAACTTCAAAAATGCCGGATTCTAATCCTATCAAACCTTTTTCAACTTATCAAAAACCTGCTCAGGTTAAAATTGCGGTCATCGGTTTGGGTTACGTTGGTTTGCCGCTGGCAGTAGAATTTGCTTCAAAATTTGACGTGGTTGGTTTTGACATCAGCACTAAAAGAGTTGATGGTTTATTAACTGGTTACGACCGCACACGCGAAGTGGAAGCTGCACGTTTACAAGCGGTTATCTCTCCAAACGGAAAACTTTTTTGTACTTCGGAAGCAGAAAAACTAAGGGATTGCAACGTTTTTATCGTTGCCGTGCCCACGCCAACAGACAAGCACAACCGCCCGGATTTAAGGCTGATAAAAGAAGCATCCGTGTTGGTTGGCAAATCGTTGAAAAAAGGCGATCTGGTAATTTATGAATCCACCGTTTATCCAGGCGTTACCGAAGAGGAATGTGTGCCGGTTTTGGAAGCAACTGCCGGTTTGGTTTTTAATGAGGATTTTTTTGCAGGATATTCTCCCGAAAGAATTAATCCCGGCGATAAGGAGCATACATTAGTCAACATTAAAAAAATAACTTCCGGTTCTACGCCCGAAGCTGCGGCTTTTGTAGATGAATTATACCGTTCGATTGTTTTGGCCGGAACGCATTTGGCGCCAAGTATCCGCGTAGCAGAAGCGGCGAAAGTGATCGAAAATTCGCAGCGCGATATCAACATTGCTTTTGTAAACGAGCTGGCTAAAATTTTTAATTTAATGGGCATTGATACCGGCGAAGTTTTGGAAGCGGCCAGCACGAAATGGAACTTTCTGAACTTTAAACCCGGTTTGGTTGGCGGCCATTGTACCGGCATCGACCCATATTATCTGGCGCAAAAAGCGCAGGAAGTTGGTTATCACCCGGAAATTATTTTGGCTGGCCGCCGCTTAAATGACGGCATGGGCGCATATATTGCATTGGAAATCATCAAGTTGATGGTGAAAAAGGATATTCCGGTTAAACATGCCAAAGTTTTGATTTTAGGCTTTACTTTTAAGGAGAACTGTCCGGATGTCCGCAATACGCGCGTGATTGATATTGTTAAAGTTTTTAATGAATTTGAAACGGAACTGACCGTTTACGATCCCTGGGCCGATCCGGAAGAAGTAAATTTGGAATACGGTTTTGCAACTTTCAATCATTTCGAACAATTAACCGAAAACTTTGATGCAATTGTTTTGGCTGTGGCGCACCAAGAGTTTCAAAACCTGGATTTAAATGTTTTAAAGAGCGAACGTGCTATAATTTATGATGTAAAAGGAGCATTGAAAGCTGGCGTTGCCGATGGCAGATTGTAATTCTTTTTTGCTGATCTACAGTTTTCTGAAACCTTTTGACACTAAATTTCATACAAAACAAACATAGATTGTACATGAAAAAATTATTAGTAACCGGCTCGTCCGGGTTAATCGGTTCAGAAGTTTGCATCCATTTTGCTGATCTGGGTTGGGAAATCCACGGCATCGACAATAACCAACGCGCTGTTTTTTTTGGTGCTAACGGCGATACACGTTGGAACGAAAGCCGGTTGCGAAGCAGGATCAAAAACTTTCATCACCACGAACTGGATATCCGCGACCGTAATGGCGTGCTTGATTTGATTCGTTTTATCAAGCCAGACGCAATTGTACACACGGCCGCGCAACCAAGTCATGATCGTGCAGCCGATATTCCTTTTGATGATTTTGATACGAACGCTGTCGGCACTTTTAATTTGCTGGAAGCTACGCGGAGATATAATACCGAAATTCCGTTCGTTCATATGTCAACCAATAAAGTTTATGGCGATGCGCCGAACGAAATTGCAATGACAGAATTGGAAAAACGCTGGGATTATGCCGATCTGGATTATGCTCATGGCATTGCCGAAAATTTCCGCATCGATCAAACCAAACATTCGCTTTTTGGTGCTTCCAAGGTTTCGGCAGATATTTCTGTGCAGGAATACGGCCGGTATTTTAACATGCCAACTACTTGTCTGCGAGGAGGTTGCTTAACCGGCCCAAACCACACAGGCGTAGAATTGCATGGTTTCTTAAGTTATCTGATTAAATGCAATCTCGAAGAAAAACCTTACACCGTTTTTGGTTATAAAGGCAAACAGGTTCGGGATAACATTCATTCTTACGATGTGGCGCGTTTTATTGAAGAGTTTATTGCTGCGCCGCGTGTGGCAGAAGTGTATAACCTGGGCGGAGGAAAAGATAATACCTGCTCGATTTGGGAAGCTTTTGATCTGATTTCCAACATCAGCGGAAAGGAAATGAAGTACAGTTACAGCGAAACTAACCGTATCGGCGATCATATTTGTTATTACAGCGATCTGCGGAAAATGCAGAATCATTATCCAAATTGGGGAATTACCAAATCGCTACAAACCGTTTTTGAGGAAATTTATCAATCCTGGATTGTTCGGAACGAAAAGTAATTGTGGCACAGATACTTCTTTTATCAACAAAAAAAGTGGTTGTGCGTTAACAAAATGAGATACAGAAATGGAAGTATTTTCTCTCTACTAAACCTAATTAAATTATGAAAAAAATAATATTAAAAACAGCATCTGTAATACTAATTGCTTTAATTTTCTCTGCCTGTTCCAGTTTGAAAAAGAACCCGAATACCATTTCCCGAGGTAAAATTTCGGGCGATTGGGGAATTACGGCTGTTTCTCTGGAAGGTTTATTGGAAGGCAGCGTTCAATCGGCTTTTAATACGGCACCTTATAAATGTTTTGAAAATAGTATTTGGAAACTAACCAACAGTGGCAATGGTTCTTTTACCATCAATAATCCGGCAACTGGTTGTCCGGTCGGAACTTCTCAAAATATCTATTGGTCGTTTGCCAACAGCGCAAACGGACCGGAATTTCAGTTTAAAAAGCTTTATGATAAAGATAAACCGAAGAATGTGGAAGATGGTTACCGGTTGCTGGTTACAGCTACCACCGGCAACACCATGGTTTTAAAATCCCCGGTTACTTACGGCGGAAAAACCGGTTATGTGGTTTACAGCTTTGCACGGCAATAAATTAACTACCTTTTTTTTGAAATATGATCAAATATTACATCTTGATTTTTTGTTCATTATCAATGTAATTAAATTATGTGGCTAAAAGACTGGAAATTTACCTCTCTAATAATAGCATCCGCTTTGTTAGTGTCTTGTGAAAGTTATAATCAGCAAAGCGCAGAAAAGGCTATAGATAGGTTCATAAGAATGAAATTCTTTAGCCCCAGTTCGTATCATCCAAAACATTATTATGCTCCTCAACGTATAAAAATTTCTAAAGAAGATGCTAATACAGTTAATTCAATATTTAGTGATAGAAATGCAAAGGCATTTAACGGTTGGGGTATGGCAGTTGACATTGAAGCCTTAACAAAAAATGGTATAAAACGCGAGCAGTCTGCCACTTTTTATCTAAATCTATCATGCGATAGTGTAATCTCTTCAGATGTAGCACTATATTTTTACAAGAATTGATTTAGACATCTGTTTCAAAGAAGCCTACATAATCGCTAATCAAGGCTTCAGCCCACATTGCACTGCAAAATGTAGAGACAGAATATCTTTATGCTGTTGTAAATGTGTTTTAACTTTAAACCAACGGTTGGTTGACAGGAACTTTCTTTCGGCACCTCGTTAATGATTTAATGTTGTATGAAAGGCTACATTACCACAAATTCATATTGAACGGTTGTTATATGAAGTATAAAATTTCTCCTTTAAATATTTTCAGTATTTATTTAATTTGCCGTTTTGTTTATTATGCATTAACTAAATCACATTTAGAAGATTGGGATATTCCTCTTTTTTTATTTGTTTTAATTCCTACGGTGATATTTTGTATAGGAATAGATTTTTTTCTTCAATCACGAATTAAAATTGTTTGGAAAGTTTGGGCATATGAAACTATAATGGTTGTAATATTGGCTTGGTTGCTTGGGCTTATATAATTCCATTAATACGATATCGGTTAGGTAGAAATCTAATTTAAGCGATACTGTTTTTATGCCGATAAAAACAGTATTGCTTTTTTTGATTTAAAACTGAACCTTAACACCAGTAAACCAGTTGCGCAAAGGTGCTGCATTATAATATCGCAAACCGACCGCGTTTAAATCATTCCCTAAACTGTAATGCTGGTTAAGCAAATTATCAATCCCGGCAAAAATATTCAGATTGGTTTTTTTGCTGAGGTTTTTATTCCAGCCAACTTTGGTTTGGATAAGGTTATAGGCATTTGCAAAAGCAGAATTTCCGTCATCAAGCGGGATTTTGGAAGTATAATTATGCTGCAAAAAGAAGTAAAATTTTGCTGGAAACGTTGCATTTAACTGGCTGACAGAAACAGTAGCAGGAACACCAGTCAGCTTATTCCCAGAGTAATTGGCACTTGCGTTAAAATAATCCCTAAAACGGAATCTGCTTAAAGTCAGGCTATTATTGATAGTTAAGCCTCTGAAAAAATCAGTGCTGTTAGGCCGGATAATTTGAAAGCTGGCTGCCGTTTCTATCCCGGCCTGGTTTGTTCCGCCGGCATTCAAATAATATTCCGTTCCGTCATCATTCAACCTGCGCACAATGGCATTATTTAAGCGGTAGTAAAATAAAGCAACATCTAAATTAAAACGTGCATTGGCACTTTGCTTTCTAAAACCAACTTCGTAGTTCCAGCCTTTTTCGGCCTGTAAATTATTGTTGATCTGGTGGCTGGTCGGCCTAACTTCCGCCGTGGCCGGTGTAGAATAACCGCGGCTAACGGTTGCGCGCCAGGCAAAACTTTGAGTTAATGCGTACGATAAAGCAACCCGCGGCATCAGCACCGGTTTAAAACGGTTTGTTCCTGCTGCCGTGCTCACATCTGTAAAATCGTGCTGGTAATTGTTTAGGCTGAGTGCTGCTTCTGCGTGTATTTTTTTGATGATGGTTGCTGCAAATCGCGTAAAATAAAAGGATTGTTTGGTGAGGATATTGCTTGCCGTTTGTAAGTTTCCGCGTACACCTTTGTTGTTATCAAAATCACTGATATTCGAACGCGTTTGCTGCTGTTCTGTGCCTAAATTGATTTTCCAGTTGAGGTTATGCTGCGGGTTACTGCTTAATTCCAAATATGTACGTAAGCCGATGGTGTTTTCCAGCCGGGTTTCTTCATTAGTGATAAATGGGTTATCAAAATTGGTGTGCATGCCATAAACAGCAATAACGTGTTTGAAGTTAGGCAGATAAAAAGTTTCGTTAGAAACCCCGCCGAAAACTGTTTTATTATAAACCTCTGCATGCTGCTCTACCGCTCCGGGGATGGTTGCTGTTGCCGGCCGGGCAACTTCCGGGTTTTGCAAAAACTGCGTCAATGTTAGTCCGCCCGGCGTTTGGTAGTCCAAATCAGCATAAAAAAATAAAGCTTTTAACTGACTGTTTGCCGAGTAATTCCAGTTGTCTGTTGCTTGGATAAAATTTCGTTTTAAAGCACTATTTTGCCGGTAACCGTTGGATTGCTGCCAGCTTTGGTTTAGGTTGAGCTGGTTGTTTTTGGATGCTTCTTTTACCGCTATATTTTCGTGGAAGCTGTTGTAAGAACCCGCATCAAAACCAACCGAAGCAGAACTTTTAAGCTGATGGTTGCCAAAAGGGTCAATCAAAACCACGCCGTTGGAATTTGCACCGTACAAACTGCCGTCCGGACCTTTTAAAATCGTAATATTTTGAATTGAATTTAAGTCGGGCAAATTGAGATAAGTATTTCCGCCAGCATCGGTCAGCGGAAATTCATCCATATAAACCTTTACATTCCGTACTCCAAAAGGCGAACGGAGCAAACTGCCGCGGATAGATAAACGGTAACTGCCTGGCGAACGCTCTTCCATCCGCACACCCGGAACGGTGTTTATTGCCGGAACTAACGAAAAGCTCGACTGCATTTGTAATTGTTGCAGATCGATCTTACCTACCGCAGCCGGAACGGTTAAAAGTGGTTGCTGGGTTAGATAAGCTTTGATCACTACTTCCTGCAAATTTTTTAAAGTATCGGTTTTTTGTGCCGAAGCCAGGCGGAAGGACAGGAAAGCAATTAAAAAAGTAATTGTTTTTTGCATAAAGTTTGTTAGAGTGCAGGTTCGATAAGATCAAACATCCACATTTAGCGATAAAGATATGCTTCTTTTACAGGGTAAATTCTGCTATTAGGTTTATTATTGTTTTACCTCGCCCAAACCCTCTCCAAAAGAGAGGGCTTTAAAACCTTTAGCTTTACAATTAATTATGCCTCCCTCTCCCATGGAGATGGCCGGGGTTGAGGCTAAAAGCGGATCAAAGATTAATCAGTTTTTTTAAATCAAAAAGTGGTTAGAGCAGTTTAATAGCGAATTCGATCACCAAAATAATGGAAATTTTTAAGTGTACACATTGCGGTCAGATTATTTATTTTGAGAACGAAAGTTGTGTCCAGTGCGGCTATCCGTTGGGGTTTGAAGCCAAGAAGCTCAGCCTTTGTCCTTTAACTTTCGGCGATAACAACACTTGTACTTTGTACAATCAACACGATCAGGTTTACCGGTACTGCGAAAACCACCAATACGGCGTGTGCAACTGGCTGGTAAAAGAGGACAGCGAAACGCCTTATTGCGAAGCCTGCGATTTAAACAGCACGATCCCGAATTTGAGTCAGCCGGAAGCCGTTAACCGTTGGGCGGTTATCGAAAATGCAAAACATCGTTTGGTTTACAGTTTGCTGAAAATGAAGCTTCCTTTAATAAGTAAAAATACGGATGCTGATATAGGTTTAACATTTGATTTTCTGGCAGATTTAAAAGGAAAACCGCGCATTTTAACTGGACACGATAATGGTTTGATCACTTTAAATATTGTTGAGGCAGACGATGTGGAACGCGAAAAATCGCGCAAAGCCATGAAAGAACCTTACCGGACTTTGATCGGCCATTTTCGGCATGAAGTAGGCCATTATTACTGGGATAGGCTGATTGATAATTCAATCTACTTAGAAAAATTCAGACAGCTTTTTGGTGATGACCGCAAAGATTATGGCGAAGCTTTGCAAAGGCATTACAGCAACGGTGCCCCGGCAAATTGGAACCAGCATTTCATCAGTACCTACGCCAGTTCTCATGCCTGGGAAGATTGGGCCGAAACCTGGGCGCATTACCTGCACATTATGGATACGCTGCAAACCGGTTTCGCTTTTGGTTTAAGCGTACACCCGCAACTTGCAAAAGCGACAGACCATTTAGATGTGGATGTGCAGCAAGACCCGTACGAAATGGCAGATTTCCCTCAAATTATTGCCGCCTGGCTGCCTATGAGCTTTGCCATGAACAGCATCAACCGCAGTATGGGCCACACAGATTTGTATCCTTTTGTAATTACACCGGAGGTGATGGAAAAGTTGAGCTTTATCCATAGGGTTTGTTATGAGAGTAAGGTTTGATGGATTTTTGCCGGTAAAAGAAGTATTGTTATTTCGGGTTGAAATACCTGCCCAAAGGTGGTTTGCAAATCAGGGCCGGTAAATTTATCTTTATGACTTACTTAGTTGTAATGAATAAGTATCATAAACCCATTTTTACAGCATGTATTTCTGCCATTTGCTTATTATCGTGCGTTGCCTGCGGCCAAACCATAACCAGCAAAGTTTTAAGAGATGACATAACCGCC
>CAXULQ010000009.1:0-191844 GCA_964251965.1 uncultured Sphingobacteriaceae bacterium
CGCGCATAAAACTCAAGAGGCTTTATCCGTCATTACACGATTAACTTAACACTAGCAAATATCAAACTGTTCTAATTTTACCTGCTACATTTTGGGAAATAATTTTTCTGGAAACTTAATCATCTGGAATAATCGTTTTTCAATATTTATCCATTTGTATTTGTTGTCAATCATTTCAATTGGCTCCTTAAAATT
Source organism: uncultured Sphingobacteriaceae bacterium (assembly GCA_964251965.1). Classification (GTDB taxonomy): domain Bacteria; phylum Bacteroidota; class Bacteroidia; order Sphingobacteriales; family Sphingobacteriaceae; genus Mucilaginibacter_A. Next base: position 196 of record CAXULQ010000009.1, read on the forward strand.
AATATCCTGATGATATTCGAGAGCCTTAACAACTATTAATGGATTTTTGGAAGTATATTTATGTTCATAAGCATTTACCATTCGTGAAAGGGTAATTGTAGAAGAAAGATATGCTATATCAATAAAATCTTTAAGCCGGGTTCCATTACCAGCTATTGCATTCAATTTCATTGCTGCAATATCTTCTAGTGATGCCATGCGCACTCCTTCTTCCTCAATTAAAGGTTTTACCAGAGGATAATTATGCGTGATAAAATCAACTTTAATAGCTTGGATTTCACCTTTAAGTGTATTTTTTGATTGATAATCTAAACGGAAATTATAGTTGCTTTCCAGTTCGGCAATCAGGAAGTTCTCGTCAAAAGCTGATCGACTAAAAAAATCTAAATCAATACTAATCCGATGTCCGATTTGTAAAGCAAGTGCCGTTCCTCCTACTAAAAAAAAATCTTTTAGGAGGTCATCGTTCATTAAAATTTTTAAGAGTTCCAGTGTTGGTTGGCCAACTGTTTCTTTTCGTAACATTTCATGGAAGCTAATGGAATATCAAACTGTTGGCTTACAAAGTTCAGGTCTTTGTCATTCAGGTAAGTTATGTTTTTAATAGCTTCTTTTACGCTGTCAATCCCATAATAGTTTAATATAAAGTACCAGTCGTTAGGCCAGCCGCGCTCAATTACCCTTTGTACCACAACATCGCGCATTTCCTGGTAATTAAACTCCGAAAGCCGGTATTCCCAAAGTAATTTTGGGTTTAAAGTAGCATCAGGAAAATCTTTGTAATCATCAAAATACATAAATTTACTATTAAGTATAAGATTAACATTTTTACTTTTAAAGTCTAGTCTTTCAATAACCAATCATGAATTTCTTCTATAAATGATAGCTCTTCGCTTGTAACATAATATGTGTGATCATTCTCATTACGAATGCGGTTTAATTCTACCATCCATTTAGTTTTTGCTTCTTTTCCGCCAGATATTTTTTCTTCACCCGGTTTTGTGAATTGTGTTTCAAAAAGTTTTTGCCAACTTTTAAGAACTATATCTCTGTAATCAATCAAATGTAATTGATCCCATGGTTCTTTTTCATCATCCTCATTTTCAATATCCCTGTTTTTTCTAGCAGCCAGCGAGATAGCGTCAGAGTAAATTTTCTCGGGTACACCTTTTTTAAACCATGTACGGCCAAATTCTTCTTCTAATTTTTCTTTGATTTTAATTTTTAAAAAGGTGTTCTCAATTTCTCTAATAAGTCTAAAAGCTTTTTCGTTATTTTCTTTTTCCTCTTTTTTTAAATATTCGTCTAATCCTATGTAATGAACTTCTGGATGATTTTTTCTTAACGCAATTTGAAGTGTTCTCCAGTATTTCGCATCTCCAGGTGTACCATAAGCAGTTTTTAATTCATTAGTTTTATTTTCATCTAATTCTTTAAAAAAATGTACTAACGTATCGAGGTATGTTTTAATTTCCTCAAAAATATTTTTAATGGTATTCGAAGATTTTATAGGTTCACAAGTATTTTGATGATTAACCAAATCATTAAGAACTAAAGTTATGCCATAAAATCCTTTGTTAATTACAATAATGTTCCCTTCATGTTCCCACATTTCTTCTAAGCATTCCTTAAGATATCCAAAGCTGCGAAATAAAAAATCTGAAATATTTTGATATGCTTTTTCCAAGTCTCCAGAATAAAAAGTTCCTAATTTTTCTATTTCATACTTTTTTACTTTTCCTAAAAAATCTGATCGGTTTAGTGCAAGGTTAATATGCTCTGTAGTTATTGCTCTTTTATCTTCGCCTATGGATACTTTACCAAAAAAAGGTGAACGCCTATTCTCCCCAAGATTTATGGCAATTTTTGATTTTAATGCTTTTATTTGATCAATAAAGCTACTTGAATCCCACAAAAGATCAGCATCAAGAGTGTTACGCAAGTCTTTAGGCACAGCTTTTTGATTCTCATTTATTTGCATAAATAGTCTTACCTGTTCTGCTCTTTCTAGATTAACCAATGCAACTACGGGAACAGTATTACTCGATTTATATTGAGAATTTGAGTATCCGTACAATCTATGTTGTCCGTCAATAATATAAGCAGATCGATATTTTTTAGGTAAATGTAAAACACCTATTCTTGAAATAGCATCTGGAACTTGGTTATTACTTTGATCAAAAACTAATTTTTTATTTTTATCAGATACAATGTTTATTATGATTGAATTAGGAAAATAGCCCTTGTCTTCATCAATAAAATTATGTATTTCTTTTAAACGGTTTTTCTTAATCAATCTTTGATAAGTAGGCATCATATTTTCATTGGCTTTATTTCTATGTAAAACGAAGCCAATTTTTAACAATTTTTCTGGTTCAATTGAAAATGAATAATAAGTGTGTCCACCCATCTTTCCCTCAATAGCGGGAATTCTATTTTCCAAATCTGGTATTTCTTGCCCAGCAAATAAACTACCTAAAAGTTGGTATCTTGCAGCTATTCCTATTTGTGAAAACAATAAATAATAATAATCAATAATTTCTTCAGAAAAATGAATCCCATCAATGCTTTCAAGACGTTGTTGGTCATTATCCGAAATGCCTAATCTGCATGTAGCAAGTATGTATTTAAATTTAGGTTTAGTAGTTGGAAATAGAGTGGAAATTGTATTAATTATTCCACCTTTCTTACTCTTCATTGCTTCAAGTTCTTCCTTGAAATCACCTACTTTGTCTTTTAAAGCGGATTTACACTCAATTATCAATACAGATTCATCATCTTTTGCAAACACATCTATTTGTTGAGTTAAATTATGATCTTTTTTATCATATGGTATATGTAAGTGTCTATCTTTATTTAGTAATTTAAACCCAAGTAGAGCAAATAAGGACCAAACTTTATCTTCAAATGCTATATCATGTGGTTTTTTCTTTATTAATTTAGTTTTAGTTTTTAATTCTGCAACAAGTTCCCAGCCTTGTGATAATCGTTCTTTTAATAATTCGGAACCATTATCAAAGCTTTCGTTATATGAATCTAATTTCCTTATCCTTAATTCTTTTGCTACTTCTGCTCCACTTATAAGTTTTCCTATAAGCTTAATTTTAAGTTCTTCAGTCATAAGTTAGTATTTGTAAATAAATACTCGCTTGTTTGTCCTCTTTGAGAATTAATGCCGCCAATTAAACTTGCTCTGTTAAGTGTGTATTTTTTATCGCCTTTTTCAAATATTTCCTCAATTGTTGCATGGGCAGCGTTTGTTAAAATATAAAAAGCATCTCTTTGCTTAATTTCATCTATCAATCTACTTAGTCGAACCTGATCATCCAATGAAAATATTTTTTCATTATATTTTATAAAACCATTATTATTATGCGAAACAGTATATGGAGGATCAAGAAATACCAAATCGTTGGGCATTATATTGGGAAGAATATCGTAAAAATCACATTTTTTTAATGTTGTATTAGCAAGAGCTTTTTGTGCTGAAAGTAAGTTAGCAGCATTTAAAAACTCCTTTGTTCTAAAACCAAATGGAACATTATAAACACCCTTTAGATTAACTCTATATATTCCATTATAGGAAGTTTGATTTAAATATATAAACCTTGCAGCCCTATCTATTGCACTGGTATAATTAGTGTTTCTCATCTGGTAATAAAACTCTTCATTATTAGAATAATTTGAAAGCTTTTTAATCACTTTATTAGCATTGTCTTTTATTACTTGGTAAGTTTCAATTAGTTCACTATTTAAATCAGATAAATAGGAATGCCCTGAAGGCCGTAGAAAAAAATAAGTGGCGCCTCCTCCTAAAAAAGCTTCATGATAGTTATTATACTGGGTGTTTTTGATATTACTTAAATGTTTAAGTAACCAAGTTTTACCTCCAGCCCATCTTAAAATGGGTTTGGATATTTCCACTTGATTAGTTCTAAATAATTCCATTATTTGTAAATATATATGTAGTAAACCTGTTGAAGTTATTTTATTGTTAATATTATAACCAAAATATTAATAATTTCTAATATAGAAATAACATCTAAATTATTAGGAACCTGCAAAAAAATCTTTTTCAACGTTTGTTATGAAGTGAGTTTTTTTGAATTGTTTATGTAACTCAATGAATATTAGTATGCTAAAAGAAGCATTACCACACATCAAACAAAAGTTTGTTTAAGCAATTTGGATTAGTAGCTTGAAATTGGAGGATTGAAGCGTAAGAAAAAATCCTATAACTGAAATTTATAGCAGCAGTGATAACATTATGTTTATCAACTGCTATCAACTCAATTCCACTTACTATACTGAAATATCTTATCGTTGGAAATACAAGTACCGGATGTAAGGCATGTTTATAGCAAAAACGAATGACCAGTTTTCAGAACTCCGTAGGAGTTTCCTATATTAAAATTATCCTGCGATTTTTTAGGAAGCACCTATGGAGCTTAGAAAACTTTACGGATAACTGCTATAAACAGGAAGCACCGATGGCGCTATTTGTATGCTTCTTTTATCGCATTAAAAAATAATGTTGTTTATAAAATTAGGGTTAACAAGAAATTTAGGTGTTAAAAGAAGCATGGCAATTTTTAAAAAAATCTATTAATAATTTTAATATAAAAGCTAAATAATTTAGTAGTTGCATTATCTTTACTTTCTAACTTATTGCCATGGATGCTTTAAAATTGTTCGAAGAAAAAAAAGTGCGCACCCATTGGGACGAAGAAATGCAAACCTGGTATTTTTCGGTGATCGATGTGATTGAAATTTTAACAGACAGCTCTGTACCGAAAAGGTATTGGAGCGATTTGAAAAAGAAGCTGACTAAAGAGGGAAGTCAGTTGTACGAAAAAATCGTACAACTGAAATTTGTAGCAACAGACGGCAAAAAATATGCAACAAATTGTTTAGATACGCCTAATTTACTTCGCCTCATCCAATCCATTCCTTCCCCAAAAGCAGAACCTTTTAAACAATGGCTGGCCAAAGTTGGCTACGAACGGATGCAGGAAATTGCCAACCCCGAGCAAGGTTTAGACCGTGCACGCGAAAACTGGCAGAAGCTGGGCCGCAGCGAAAAATGGATACAGCAACGCATGACCGGGCAGGAAACCCGCAACAAGCTAACCGATTACTGGCAGCAAAACGGTGTAGAAAAAGGCAACGAGTTTGCGCTGCTTACCAATATCATTCATGAAGAATGGACAGGGCTTTCTGTAAAAAAACATAAAGATTTAAAAGGATTAAAATCGCAAAACCTACGCGACCACATGAGTGAAGCAGAACTGATTTTTACAGCTTTGGCCGAACTTTCTACCCGCCAAATAGCAGAAACCGAAGAAGCAAAAGGTTTGCAAGAAAATGCACAAGCGGGTAAAAAAGGTGGTTCTGTAGCTAAAAATGCGCGGAAAGAACTGGAAAGCAAAACCGGCAAAAACGTGGTTACAGGAGAAAACTTTTTGCCGCAAAAAAAAGAAAACCCGAAGTTGAAATAACTCGAATTCGTCATACTGTTTTTACACAAACTTTTTAATTATTCCACAAATTAATTAAACAACCGATTGCGCATCAGGTTGTATCAGTAATTAACTGATTAATAATCCTAAACAAAGAAATATGTTAGCTATGAATTACCGCGGGCCACGAAGGGTGCGTGTAGACCAAAAACCATTGCCAGAAATCTTGCATCCGGAAGATGCGATTGTACGTGTTACGCGTTCCTGCATTTGCGGTTCCGATTTGCATTTGTACCATGGTTTGGTGCCCGATACGCGTGTTGGCACAACTTTCGGCCACGAATTTATTGGCGTGGTAGAAGATATTGGTCCATCTGTACACAATTTAAAAGTTGGCGATAACGTAATCGTTCCTTTTAATGTTTCCTGCGGAAAATGTGCTTTTTGCAAGCAGGAATTGTACGGCAACTGCCACGAATCAAACCCGCAAGCTACCGCAGTGGGTGGCATTTTTGGTTATTCGCACACCGCTGGTGGTTATGATGGCGGCCAGGCAGAATATGTGCGCGTTCCTTACGCTGATGTAGGCCCAACGGTTATCCCGGAATGGATGGACCATGATGATGCCGTTTTATTAACAGATGTGGTGCCAACCGGTTATCAGGCAGCAGAAATGGGCGGCATTAAAACCGGCGATACGGTGGTAGTTTTTGGTGCCGGTCCGGTTGGTATTTTGGCAGCAAAATGTGCCTGGCTTTTCGGGGCTGGCCGTGTAATTGTGATTGATCATGTAGATTACCGTTTGGAGTTTGTTAAAAAATACGCACAATGCGAAGTTTACAACTTTAAAGAGCTGGAAGACCCGGTTTTGTTTTTAAAGAAAGCAACTGACTGGTACGGTGCTGATGTTTGTATCGATGCCGTTGGTGCCGATGCTTCCGGCGATGCTTTGCAAACTATTACCGGTAAAAAACTGCTTTTGCAGGCAGGTTCTGCTACGGCACTGCATTGGGCAATTAATTCGGTGAAAAAAGGTGGTATCGTTTCGGTTGTCGGCGTTTATGGCCCAACAGATAATTTGGTTCCAATTGGTAACGTGCTGAACAAAGGCTTAACTATTCGTGCCAACCAGGCTTCTGTAAAACGTTTGCTGCCGAGGTTGATTGATCATATTCAGGCTGGTCGTTTAAATCCGAAAGGAATTATTACACATAAAGTGCCTTTAGAAGAAGTAGCCGATGCTTATCACATTTTTTCATCCAAACTGGATAATTGTATTAAAACAGTTTTAATTCCATCTACCGCAAAAAAATAAAAAGAATTATCATGGAAAACACAAATAGCGATTATGCGCATATTAACGGTTGGGGTGTGGATGCTGATCCGAAAAATGAACCTACTTACCCAATGAAAAAATATACCGGCGACGACCACAACCGGATCAACTGGGAACGCCCGCCGTTACAACAACAAACAGTTGAAATTTTGAAATCTAACGAGCGGCCAAACTTAACAGCCGTATTTGGTACTTCTGTTCCGCCTTCGGGTTTAAGCGGTATTATTCGCCGTTATGCATTCAAAAATTTCAGTGAAAATGAATACGGGCACTGGTTGCCGTTATTGCTTGCAGACCGGATTAATGTAGTAGAAGGCATTGTAGATGATTTGGCACATGGCCATATTCCCAATATTTTTGCTGAAAAAGGATGGAAAGCAGCCTGGAAATACAACCCAAAAGGTTTGATCAAATCGGTTGTAGTAACAGCGGTTGTTACGACTGGTGTGATTGCTTTTTTACGAAGAAAAAAATAAGATAGGATTTTATTTAAGCAAACCTTAAAAAGCAAAAAAGCTGTCTTAATAAAGACAGCTTTTTTTATGCACCTAAAATTGGTGTTCAAGCATGATACAAATTATCACGGTAAAAAGAGTATAACGGATCTACTTGAAGTCAACTTATGAATTTGAACGTACTCTGGTTAAAAGAATTATAAAGTAAAATAGAGTTCAATTTCTTCTTCTGATAATAAACCGGAATTAACAATAGTATTGGTAATAGTTGTTAAATCATCAGACACAAGTTTATCTACAACTTTGCATGATCCTGTTTTTATCCAATTAAAAATATTATCAGAATTAATATATAGCGGGGTTGAGCAACAAACAAACGAATCATATTTCAAAAACGAATAATTTACTTTTTTGATAGGTATTTGAAGTTCTAATAATTCTTGTTTACGGTATAAAGCGGGATGAATTTCAGAATTAATATAAACAGCGCAAGTGAAAATTTTATCTGCTGCAATTCCAACTACTATAAAGAATTTGGGGTGATTAATTGCTTCAAATTTATTTAAAAAGATATCTCCTTTGGTTAATCCCGCTTGAAAAAGTTTTCTTTTAGCATCTTCACCGAATACATCGTCCAAACCTGCCATTACTTAACAAGGTCTCTGATGTAGGCTTGTTGCTGTGCATAATCAATAAATGATTCATCTTCGCCAGCTTCTGTAATTAAATTTTCAAAAGAGATCGTCCGGTTTGGTGCTGTGTTGTTCCATGCATAATCATGCGACTTTTCACGAATTTCTTCCCATGACATTTCACCATATAGCTCAATGTTTGCATCCAAAAACATTAGATCAGTTTGAGAAAGCGACTTTAAGTTTGGCTGCTCATTAGATTTAATTAAATCCCAGTTTTCAACATTAAAATACTTGGAAAATTTGCCTTCATCTTTAAAATAACCATCGCCTCTAACAGATTTAAAAATATCATAGAGTTTAGTTGGAACGGGACCATCAACCATGGCGATATAAGCATCACCAGTTATAGATCTTCCATATTTGGCAAGATGATCTCTATCTGCAAAATAAAGTATCTTAAAAATTTTATGAAAATCTTTACGCTTTAGTTTGCTAACGATATAGAGAACAGAATTAACTGTTTTCTTTTCATTAAACTCAACACGTAATTCATTTTGCATTTTCTGTAAATAAATATTATGCTAAAATAAGAAAATATTTTCGAATTTAAAAAAGAAATACTAATTTAATTAGCATGATATTGTAACATAGCAATAGGAGAAAGATATATCAAATCAAGATACAACGAACAACAATTTGTAATTTTATCAACTACTTTACTTAAAATCGTTATTTATTTTGATAAACTTTCCAATTCCTTCAAATCTTCTGCCGTCAATTCAACTGATGCAGTTTTCATATTTTCTTCCAAATGATTCACACTTGAAGTTCCCGGAATCAACAAAATATTTGGTGAATGATGCAGCAGCCAGCTTAATGCAACTTGGTGTACGGTTGCATTTTTTTGCTGTGCCAAAGCCTCAATTTTTTTCATGCCTTCTTCGTTTCCGCCATTTAACGGAAACCACGGAATAAAAGCGATGTTGTTTTCTTCACAATATTGCAGTTCGGTTTCCCATTTGCGGTTATCCAGGCTGTACATGTTTTGTATAGAAACCACTTCTACAAATTCCTGTGCTTTTTTAATGTTTTCAACCGTTACTTCCGATAAGCCAATATGTTTGATCTTGCCTTCCTGCTGCGCTTGTTTCAAAAACGCCAATGTATCTTCAAAAGGTACATTTGGGTCGATGCGGTGCAACTGGTACAAGTCAATTTGTTCCAATTTCAGGCGTTTTAAACTTCCTTCTAAAGCTTGTTTTAAATGTTCCGGACTTGAGTTGATCGGCCATTCATTTGGGCCAGTACGCAATAAACCGCCTTTGGTTGCAATCACTAATCCATCAGCATAAGGAAATAAGGCTTCGGCAATCAGTTCTTCCGAAACATTCGGGCCATAACTATCTGCCGTATCAATAAAATTTACGCCCAGTTCTACGGCTTTTTTTAAAACGCGTATGGCTTCTGCTTTATCGTTTGGTGGCCCCCAAACCCCTTTTCCGGTAATGCGCATGGCACCGTAACCAAGGCGGTTTACGGTTAAACCGCCACCAACGGTAAAGTTTTTTTTATAAGATATACTCATGGTTTTCTGTTTTAATTTGATGTTTCAACAGATCATGATTTGTAATTGTTCTATTGCGGGCATCAAAGCTTTGTAAGGATTAAGATGACAATGCTTCTTTTATCGCCTAATTTTTAGTGTGATAAAAGAAGCATTGCAAGTTTAAAACCCTTAAAGTAATTCCTTGGATTGCTTCAAGGTTGAAGTGGTAAAAGCATCAGCAGTTGCCGCCGCCGCAGGCAAAGAAAAGCTAAATTTGCTGCCTTCGCCAATAGCACTTTCTACCCAGATTTTGCCGTTTTGTGCTTCTATAAAATCCCGTGAAATAGCCAAACCTAAACCCGAGCCAGATTTGTTTTGCCCATCTGTCGGCACCTGGAAGTAGCGGTCGAACAAGCGTTTTTGGTATTGTTCGTCGATGCCTTTGCCGCTGTCTTTTACAGAAAATTCAATCTGCTTATTGTTTTCTTTAATTTCGATAACCACTTTTGATTTTTCTGCACTGTAACGCAATGCGTTAGACAAGAAATTAACCAAAACCCAAGCCGTTTTTTCCACATCCACATAAACCTCTGGCATAGCTAAGTTTTCATCAAATTCTAACTTTACACCTTTTTGTTCTGCCTGAAATTTAACAGAATCCAAAGCATATTCTACAATTTGGTGCGGCTTCACATTTACAAAGTTGAGTTGCAAGTTTCCGGTCTCCACTTGCGAAAGATCCAAAAGTTCACTTGTAATTTTTAACAATCGGTCGCTATCGTCTTTGATGTTTTCTACCAACTCCAATTGTTCTTTATTGATCGTTCCAACGCGGTTATCTTGCAATAATTTCAGGCTCATTTTGATAGAGGAAATCGGCGTTTTCAACTCGTGCGAAATCGTAGCAATAAAGTTAGTTTTAGCTTCTTCGCGTTCCCTAAACTCGGTGATGTTTTTTAAAATATAAACCTTGCCTGCGGACTTGCTGGCAATATAAATGGCATCTGTTTGGTTAATGTTTAAATTGGGGACGAGGATTTCGCGGTTCTCCAATTCAAAATACAATTCTTTTCCATCTAAAACAATTTTAAAAGGTTTGCCGCCATAAGTGTCTTTCAAAATCGAATTAAACAAATCGTTGTTTTTAACCAAATCGTTTGCATTTTGGCCAACAATTTTTTCTTTAGATAAGTTTAAAAGATTACGTGCGGCGTCATTGATAAACAGTATTTCCTGCTTTTCATTGATCCCGATGATCGCATCTTGCATTTGGTTGATGATGGTTTCTATCCGTAACTTTTCGGAAAGGATCGTAGCCACATTACTATTTTCCCACTCGTTCAGCCGCGTTACCATGTTGTTAAACGCCGTTGCCACGTCGCCAAATTCGTCGTTTTGGTTAAAATGCAAACGCTGGCCGTAATTTTTCTGGCTGATTTCTTTAATCCCTTCCATCAAAGCATTAAGCGGACTGGCGATAAAATCCGGAAAATTTACACTAAAGCTGAACAAAACCAGGAACGTAAACGCACCAACAAAGCCTAAAAACAAAGTGGCACGGTTAACCGAAGCATGTGCCTGGTTGTTTTTACGAACAATAGCCTGCATATTTAAACTTTCGATACTGCGCAATTGCTGGCGGATACTGCGTGCAAGCTGTTGCTGCGCGGCAGGGTTTGAAGCCATTGCTTGAAACTGGTTAAAATCACTACGCACTTTGGCGGTGGCTTCGCGTTCGCCGCGTTCGGTAATATTGTGTTCCTGTTTGATCAGTTGCCCGTCAAAATCAGTTAAAGCTTTCTGGTTCAGCGGCAAATCGTTTTCATCCAAAATGGTGCGCATCTCCTTGGTAAAATTCAGCGTTTCGTAGTTGTTTTTTAGGATAACTGCAGCACTTGCCGATATTTCCTGGATGTAATAAATAGCTGTTGCGCCAAAAAACAGAACGACGACAAACAAAAAGCCAAAGCCCAGCCGGAGTTTATTTTTTATTTTCATTAGAGTAATTGTTTTTCAAATTAATGAAGCAGGCAGATGCTGTTTTTATCCCTATTTTTTTAACAGGTGCAATGGCATGTTTCATGATAATATAACTAAGTCGGTTTCTGTTGCGGCCAAATTTTTCAACAGTTTGTTAAAAATGGCAGTCCTTAAAATTACCTGGAACAGGTTTAAATGCGGTTTCCCTATACAAATAATGGTCACTTCTTTTTCTTCTGCCACCTTTATAATGGTTTGCATAATCTCATCACTTTTTATTTTTAAAACTTCGGCACCCAGTTCTGTAGCTAATTTAAAGTTGTTGATCAGGAACCTTTGTTTGTCCAGCTTAATCTTGTCTAAACTTTCATTGCTGCTTTGTACATAAAGGACCACCCAGGGCGAGCGGTAGTACGAAGCCAGCCGTGCTGTTTTGCGGATCACGATTTTTGCTATTTCTGCATTGGAGGAAATACAGGCCAAAAACTTTTCGGGCCGGAGTTTGATCTGCTTGGGGATTTCGATATTAATTTTCCGCTCCAGGTGATGTGCTACTTCTTTTAACGCTATTTCCCTTAACTGCAGTATTTTATCATTTTGAAAGAAGTTTTTTAATGCCGTTTCGATCTTGGCTTTTGTATAGATTTTGCCTTCTTTTAATCGGTTGATTAGTTCGTCGGCAGTAAGGTCGATGTTCACCACTTCGTCGGCTGTTTCCAGTACTTTATCTGGTATCCTTTCGGTAATTGGAATGCCTGTAATTGCCTCGATTTCTTCATTCAAACTCTCTAAATGCTGAATGTTAACGGCAGAAATCACACTGATACCTGCCTCCAGAATATCCAATACATCCTGCCAGCGCTTGCTGTTTTTACTACCCTCAATATTGGTATGGGCCAGTTCATCTACAATAACCACTTCGGGGTGCCGGTTTAAAATGGTTTGCAAGTCCATTTCTTCCAGTTCTTTGCCTTTGTAAAATATTTTTCGGCGCGGAATCACATAAAGCCCGTTCAGTAATTCATGTGTTTCTTCACGGTTGTGTGTTTCGATATAACCAATTTGTATGCCGATATTGTTTCGTTGCAAAGCATGTGCCTCTTGCAACATGCGGTAAGTTTTGCCCACACCTGCACTCATGCCGATGTAGATTTTTAGTTTGCCCCTCCTTGATTTTTTGACAAGTTCTATAAAGTTTTTTACCGAACTGTCTTTATGTTCTTCTTCTTCTGCCATATTAATGGATCAATTTAAAATATTCATTAATCGGACCTAATACAAAGCTTGAAAACATGGACAACGACTGTAAAACGATAATGACGAAGAAAAGCAGTGTGCCGAAACTAAGCGAATCCGTTTTTAAAGTTCCTACAGAAGCTGGAACGTAAAGCTGGTTGCGCATTAAACCGGCAATGTACAAGCCGCCCAAAAGCGGGACAAACCTGCCGCAAAGCATGGCAAAAGCAGTGGTTAAATTCCAAAAAACAGTGTTATCGCCCAGGCTTTCAAAACCGGAACCGTTACCGGCGTAAGCAGAAGTAAATTCGTAAAGTGCTGTGGTATAATTATGGGCACCATTGTTGCTAAACCAGCCTGAACTTGCATTGCCAGCAAAAATATTTTGGTAAACAGCGATGGCAATTGCAGTTAAACTTAAACATATTAAAGGTTGAAAAAGATAGATTATCATGGCGGCCTGTATTTGCCGAAGGTTAATTTTCCGGCCAAACAATTCTGGTGTACGGCCAATCATTAAGGAACCTATAAATATGGCAATGATCAGGAAGATGAGCATATTGATCCAACCGCTGCCAATGCCGCCAAAAAAGGCATCGATCTGCATCCCTAACAACATATAAACCCCGGCCAAAGGCATGTAACTGTCGTGTGCAGAAACGGTTGTTCCGGCAGGTATGCAAATATTTAAACCGGCATAAAAAGAAGATAAAGTTGAACCTAAGCGGACTTCCTTTCCTTCCATGTTGCCTTGCGAAATGTTAATACCCAATTTTTGCTGCGCCGGGTTTCCGTGGATTTCACCAAACATAATCGGAATAGTCAGGATGATTAAACCGATCAGCATGATGCCGATAACCATTCGGGAAAACTTTTTTTCATCCAGATAAAATCCCACAAAAAACATAAAAGCAGCCGGTAAAAGAAGCACCATTACAATGTGGATGATAAAAGAAAAAATGTTAGGGTTTTCGAAAGGATGTGCATCGTTCGCACCAAAAAAACCGCCACCGTTAGAGCCAAGTTCTTTGATAGGAAGCATGGCAGCAACCGGTCCGTTAGCAACGTTAACGTGTTCACCTTGCAAAGTAGTGATGGTTGCAGGTTTATTAAAGTTCATCGGCACACCGCAAAACATTAATAAAATGGCAAATAGAAAGCACAAGGGTAACAGTACGCGGGTTACAGACAACAGCAGGTCGTTAAAAAAATTACCGATGTTTTGTCCTGATTGTTTAACAAACCCTCTTACAATGGCAACACCCGCTGCCAAACTGGTTGCCGCGCTTACAAATTGCAGGAAAGTAAATACCGCTATTTGCGTGAAGTAGGTTGCGCCGCTTTCGCCGGAATAATGCTGTAAGTTAGTGCTGGTGAGAAAACTAACCGAAGAATTAAAGGCCAAATCCCAAGACATGGAAGGGTTACCTGCAGGATTTAGCGGCAAATGCGCTTGAAAAATCAGCAATAAAAAACCCATCAGCCACCAAATTAAATTGATTGCAATTAAAGCCAGCGTATATTGCTTCCAATTCATCTGCTGCTTTAAATTAATGCCGCAGAAACGGCAAATCAACTTTTCCGCCGGTTTTAAAAAATCAAGCCAGGTTTGTTTTTCCTGGTAAACAGCAAACATGTACCTGCCGAAAACAGCAGCAAACAGCAGTATAACGGTTATCAGGATCAATAATATGATTAATTGCAGATGCATATTTATTAACGGTAAAAGAAGTATTTGTACTTTTTTAATTTTAAAAATGATATAGCAAAACTTGTTGTAATAAGTGGGTTGGTGTTAACCAATTTCCTTGTAAGTGCCTGCCATTAAAGCCAAATTCCCACGAATATTACCGTTGTCGTAATTAATTTTTATAAAACCCAGGTTCAGGTTTACTTCATTGCTGCGGTTGTGCGAATAAACAAACGGCGGACGGTTGTTATCACGCGGGCGGTTAAAATCGTAACCATAATATATCTCGGCATAACCGCTAACGGTTAATTTATCGGATGTTTGAAGGCTGTCTTTTAGCTTGCCCTCTGTTTCAGTTTTATCCTGAAGTTTTCCTTTTTTTTTCGTACTGTCCTGCAGTTTTCCTTCTTTTAGTGTTGAATATTGAGCCGAAACAACCAAACTTAAACACAAGGTGATTACAAGGAGTAGTATCTTTTTCACTTTATCAGATTTAAACTGTACGCTTGTTTAAATTATCATTGGCATAATTAAATGCTTCTTTTATCCCGTTATAATTATAGCCTGTTAATAATCATAAAGCTGTTAGGTATGTTGAAATTATGGGCATAAAAGAAGCATGTTCAAAAGTTAAATCATAAAAAAGGGTGTTGGTTTTATGCTGTTGATCGGTTGTTCCCACTATCTTCAACAACGATCATAACCTAAAATTGACTGATAAAATAATCCTGTTTTCCTGTTTTCTCAAGTCAGCTTTCCAGTTTGGTGCAGGTGCATCGGTGATAAACCCTGTTTGTGAAGTTGTGCCGCCCGGCCCTGCGAAGTAAGGCACGTTTGCCCTCCTGTAATCATATTCTAAACGAAAAGTGATAAAATCGTTAGGCATAATATCAAATGTTGTGCTTAACTGCGTCATCCTTAGGTTTTGTCCGCTGGCAATGGCCGTATCATAATCATTTGGGATTTGTCCGGTAACTGCCGGAACAAATGCCAGGTAACCCGGAAAACCGGCACCCGGATTGGTAACATAATCTCCGCGCAAAGTCCATCCTAACCTGTTTTTAAAAAACCATAAACGGTTGGCCGCTGCAAAGCCCGTCATGTAATTGTCTTTTGCTTTGATGCCATCCCCAAACTGAAAACCATAATGAAGGTCGATGTCAAATGCTGCCTGCGATAAACCGTTAGACTCTTTGTTTTTAATATAACGCTGGGACAAGCTCACCTCGTTATGGAAACGATGGGTTTTGGATAGTTCTGTTGTACCGCTTTTAGTATCATTTCCATAATAAACATTATAAACCAACTGTGTTTTTTCTGTTGGGCGGTAATAGTTAGAACTGCCAACGCCGATGTTTTTGCTCCAGCTGTTGTAGGTTTGCCAGCCGTTAAGCAGCCATAATTCTGTCCTGTAATTTTTTGTAGGAAAATATTGTATCCGCATCCCCTGGAAATAAAACGGCGTGAACTCGCACACCATCGACCGCTGGTAGGTCCAGTTTTCCTGCAAAATGTAACTTTCCAAACCTACATAAGAAGTGAATATCCCTAATTCGGCACTTAAACCGTAGTTTACATTAAAGCGGTAGCCAACAGCAGCTTCACGTATATATTTTAAATCACTGATGCCCGCATTCCTTCCCCGGGTTACAGAACCGTCTGCATCCTGTACCACGTTTAACATGTTGCCCGATTGTAGGAAAACCCTGGCAATCATGTTTTTATAGTTAGATTCTACACCGACAGATACCTGGTTTAACTGAAACTCGTTGGTACGGCCGGTAGAAAAGGAGGTTGTTTGTGTATTATCTTTTGGCCTCGCAAAGTTGTAATTGAAATAACCATCCACCAATACAGTCCCGGTTATTATCGTTTCACCATCTTTATCTTTCACACCTAATAAAGGCGTGTTTTGGTTACGGTTCTGGCCGTTGATCCAGCTGATATCATAACCGTCAAACGGGGTTTTACTAACGGCAACAGCAGTGTCTTTTTTGATTTTTGTACTATCTGTGGTGCCCGGGTTAGATTGTGCTATACCGGCAAAACTGATTAAACAAGTTGCGAAAGTTGTAAGTAGAAATTTTTTCATGGGATGATCGTAGTATGGTTGCCTAATAAATTTTGGAAAAAATAACAGGTTCAAAAAGATTGCAGTATAATCAAATTTGATATTTAAATTATCGTAGCCCGTAAACAAAAACACTTTTTTTAATTGGATGGAAAAGTAATAATCAACGGTCTGGAATATTCATGTACTTTTTAGTAGCTGTATGGTTTCAAACTTAAAATCGTTTATTGTTTATGCTTCTTTTATCCGATAAAAATTTGTTTATCTATTGCTAAGTTTTTATCGGATAAAAGAAGCATCATCAATTTAAGCACTAAAATTTAAAATGTGCAATGACTATTTTCTCGGCCCGTACATAATAATACAAACTCCTGTTAAAGCAACGGCTGCACCAATTATATCCCAATGGTCTGGTTTAAACCCGTCGATTTTCCATGCCCAAACTAATGCCATTACAATAAAAATTCCGCCGTAAGTAGCATAAGTACGGCCAAAGCCTGCTACTTGCCACGTAGCAACAACGCCATACAGAACTAAAACGAAGGCACCTAATATACCATACCAAACAGGCTTATCAGATTTAAGCCATAACCATATTAAATATCCGCCGCCGATTTCGCAAAGTCCGGCTAAAACGAATATTCCTAAAGATCTGATTATGTTCATTTTATTTTTTATTAAGGAGACGATTTTACTCTTCCCCTTAATAAAAGCTATTTATATTTTAAGCTGAAAAGTACAGCTGTATGCTTCTTTTATCGGATAAAAAAACAACTGCCAGCAAGATTGTTTTTTCTAATTTAAAAACGAACTAATAATGCACCTATAACCCTGCTTTCAGAGTTAACCAAGTCTGGTTTAAAATCAGCAGGAACAGTAGTGGTATTATATCCATCCGGAGAAGTTACACCGCCGTGGCCTGCAAAATATGGAACATCGGCATGACGGTGCACAAATTCAATTCTAAATGTTAGGTAATCATTCGGCATTAAATCAATAGTGGTAGAATAATCATAAGCATGAAATTTATCTCCGGGATTAGCAGTGAAAGGGTGTGTACCAACAGCACCTGTGTTTATAGCCGGTATCGGGTTAGCATCACCGGTTGGGTATAATACCAGATAACGTCCGGGGTTATTCATTAAACCTCCGCCAACAGTCCAACCTAAGTGGCCTTTGGCCATAACCATTCTGTGGTACAACATTGCACTTGCAAAATATTGGGCGGGCCCTTTAACCGGATCTGATGTGAACCCGTTTACGCCATCTCCTGATTCATCACCAAGGTCTCCTGTTAATGAGAAGGCAGAACTGTTAATAAAAGTACTTTTATTTTTGTAGTAGCGCACTTCTATACTGTTGTCTGTGTGAAAACGTTTACGATTTGGCTTATCTTGTGTATCTGCGCCATAATAATTATTCGACAAGGCTTGAAACCATTCAACCGGCCGCCATAGAATTTGCCCGCCAATACCTGGCCTGCTGTTAAACATACCATATGATTGCCAGCCATTAATTAACCACGGCTCAATCTTCAACTTGTCGGAAACGAAGATTTGTACCCTGATACCATTAAAAAACCACGGTGTATTATCAGAAGTGAAAGATGGCTGATAAGCCCAGTTTTCAGCATTATAATAAGAGAACAAACCAATGTACGACATAAATATACCTGCATCTACGTTAATACCATGAAGTGCATTAAAGTGGTAACCGGCATTAGCTTCGCTTAAATAACGATAAGCTGTCGATAAATCAAACTGTCCGCGGGTAACACTAAAATCATTCCGTGGCACAACGGTAGATCGTGTCCCAAATTGGGTAAGTACACTTGCACGGATATTATCATAATGGAAATCACCGCCAAATGCTAATGTCGAAATTTCAAATTCATGATCTCGCGCTAAAGCGGTAGAGCCTACTACCGTATGGTCTATAGGGTCATGGTTTGAAGCGGTGTAATTAAAATCAAGCAGGAAACGTCCGGTAAAATATTTGGTGTCTAAAAGGGCTTTGTGCCTTCTGTCATTACCGTTTAGCCATGTAAAATCACCAAATGCAAAAGGTTCACTTTTAACTTTTGTTGTGTCTTTTGTTTCAGTGGTTGTCGTATCTGTAATTTTTGTGGTCGATGCGCCGGTATTATTAAGGGTTTGTTGTGCAAATGTTGCTGTTGCAAAAGCAATGGAAGCAACACTCAATAAAATTTTTTTCATTAAAGTACTTTTAAATTTTAGAAAATATTAAGACAATCCGAGGTTTGATAAGAGGTTTAATTGATTTACAGATGTTACTTTTTAAGTGCATCAAGCGCAACATTTAATTTCAATACATTTACTTTTTGCGGGCCAAAAACCCCGAATAATGGTTGTTCGGTTTGCGATTTTACAAGCTGAGAGATTTGGACTTCGGAAAGATGGCGGTTTAGGGCAACCCTTCTAACCTGGATGCTGGCCGCATCGGGCGAAATATCCGGGTCCAATCCGCTTCCTGATGCGGTAACCAGATCTGCCGGGATATCACTTTTCTTTAAATAGGGGTGATATTTAAGCAAGGTATCGATGCGGTTGCTTACATCTTTTAAATAATCCGGGTTGCTCGGGCCTTTGTTAGAACCGGCAGAACCCGCTGCATTATAAGCCACAGCCGAAGGGCGGCCCCAAAAGTATTGCGGTTTGTCAAATTTTTGGCCGATGTTGGCATAACCCACCACTTTTCCGTTTACGGAAATGGTTTCGCCGTTGCCCTGCCCCTTGGTGAATGTGCCGATAAAGGCCACCAGCAGCGGATAAATAACGCAAAGTATAACTGTAAGTATTAAGGTTAACCTAATAGACTGAAGAATATATTTTTTCATTTTTGATAATTTTATTTGATAAAAGAAGCATTGATAAAATTCATTATTTGTTTTTAGCTGATGTTACATCATGGTAGCAACAAGCAAGTCGATTATTTTTATGCCGATAAAAGGGGCAACCACGCCGCCCAAGCCGTAGATCAAAAGGTTTCGGCGTAATAAAGCACTCGCACCAATCGGTTTATATTCCACACCTTTTAAAGCTAATGGTATCAGCATCGGGATAATAATCGCGTTAAAAATTACAGCTGATAGGATAGCAGTTTCCGGGCTGTGCAAGCGCATAATATTAATGCTTTGCAATGCAGGAATAGATGCAATAAACAAAGCAGGTACAATGGCAAAATATTTGGCCACATCATTCGCGATGGAAAAGGTAGTGAGCGTGCCGCGTGTAATCAGCAATTGTTTCCCAATCTCTACCACTTCAATCAGTTTAGTTGGGTCATTGTCTAAATCCACCATGTTCCCGGCTTCTTTAGCTGCTTGTGTCCCGCTGTTCATGGCCACGCCAACATCGGCTTGTGCAAGGGCAGGGGCATCGTTCGTTCCGTCGCCCATCATCGCCACTAACTTGCCGCTGGTTTGCTCCTGTTTAATGTAGTTCATTTTATCTTCCGGCTTTGCTTCGGCAATAAAATCATCCACACCTGCTTTATTGGCAATAAACTTTGCCGTTAACGGGTTGTCTCCGGTTACCATTACTGTTTTTATGCCCATTTTTCTCAGGCGTTCAAAACGTTCTGCAATTCCGGTTTTGATAATGTCCTGCAGTTCCACCGTGCCCAGAACCACTTCGTTTTGCGAAACAACCAACGGCGTGCCGCCATTGCTGGAAACTGTTTTCACACGTTCGTCCACATCCTGCGGATAGGTATTCCCAGCATTAACGGTAAGGTTGCGGATAGAATCAGAAGCACCTTTACGGATGCGCAAACCTTCGGGCGTGTTGATACCGCTGGAACGGGTTTCGGCCGTAAACTTGATAAATTCGGAACCGGCAGGCGCATCAAAAGAAAACTTGCCGTTGCCTTCTTTGGCCAGTTCGATGATGGACTTGCCTTCCGGCGTTTCATCAGCCAGAGAGGAAAATACCGCTGCCTTAATCAGGTCAAAAGGCAATACTCCTTTTGCCGGCCAAAAATTGGTGGCCTTACGGTTGCCAATGGTGATGGTGCCGGTTTTATCCAGCAGTAAAACATCAATATCGCCGGCCGTTTCTACCGCTTTGCCCGATTTGGTGATCACGTTTGCACGCAATGCCCTGTCCATTCCTGCAATACCAATGGCCGATAACAAACCGCCGATGGTAGTTGGGATCAAACAAACAAACAGCGAGATTAAAGCCGCGATGGTGATAGGCGTATGTGCATAATCGGCAAAAGGTTTTAAGGTTATGCAAACGATGATAAAGATTAGCGTAAAACTGGCCAGCAGGATAGTCAATGCAATTTCGTTGGGTGTTTTTTGTCGGGAAGCACCTTCCACCAAAGCAATCATTTTATCCAAAAAGCTTTCGCCTGGCTCGGTCGTTACGATCACTTTAATTTTATCCGATAAAACAAGCGTTCCACCAGTTACGGATGATTTATCACCTCCGGCTTCGCGGATCACCGGTGCAGATTCGCCTGTAATGGCTGATTCATCAATCGTGGCCAAGCCTTCGGTAATTTCGCCGTCGGTTGGAATGGTATCGCCAGATTCGCAAACAAAATAGTCACCTTTTTTTAACTGACTGGAAGATATGGTTGTGATTTTTCCATCTTCTGCAATCAATTTGGCCGGTGTTTCTTCCCTGGTTTTACGCAAACTGTCAGCCTGTGCTTTACCTCTTGCTTCTGCAATGGCTTCTGCAAAATTTGCAAACAGTACGGTAAGCAGTAAGGTAATAAAAATGGCAAGGTTATAACCAAATGAGCCTTGGCCAGTATGTGTTAAACTGTAAACGGTTACGTACAGCATTACTGCCGTACCAATTTCCACGGTAAACATCACCGGGTTACGGAGCATCACTTTTGGGTTAAGTTTGATAAAAGATTCTTTTAGTGCTGTTTGCACCAAAGCAGGTTCAAATAATTTATTAGATTGATTTTTCATTTTAGTATTCTAAAACTTCTTTCTGATGAGGTTTGGGTTGAGGCTTAATGAGGCATAGAAAAATACTCTGCCAATGGACCAAGTGCGAGTGCCGGGAAATAAGATAAAGCATTTAAAACCATGATGACAGCAAACGTCATGATGCCAAAAGTTACGGTATCTGCCCTTAATGTTCCTGCCGATTCTGGTATATACTTCTTTTGTGCCAGTAAACCTACGATCGCAATCGGGCCGATGATCGGTAAAAAACGGCCTAACAGGATCACGGTACCGGCAGAAACATTCCAGAAAATGTTATTGTCGCCCAAGCCTTCAAACCCGGAACCGTTGTTTGCATTAGAAGAAGCATATTGGTACAACATTTCCGAAAAACCATGAAACCCAGGGTTATTAAGCCAGGTTGATGGTTTAACTGCCCAATCTGCATTAGGGTGTACAGTTACAATATAAGATGATATTGCAGTGCCGCACATAATCATAAACGGACTAAGCAATGTAATCAAGGCTGCAATTTTAACTTCCCGTGCCTCCACTTTATGCCCTAAAAATTCTGGTGTACGGCCAACCATCAGCCCGGAAATAAATACTGCGATAATGAGGTAGATAAAGTAATTGAGCAAACCAACGCCGCATCCGCCAAAAAATCCGTTGATCATCATCGCCAATAGTTCCCATAAGCCGGTAAGCGGCATCGTGCTATCATGCATGCTGTTAACAGAACCTGTGGAAGTAACGGTGGTCAATGTGCTCCAATAAGCGGTGGCCGCTGGCCCGAAACGGACTTCCTTGCCTTCCATTGCACCGGTTGTTTGGCTGATACCCATTTTAGCAATAGCCGAGCTGCCGCCTACTTCACTAAAAATAGTGGGTAAAAGAAGCATCAATAGACCAACCATCATCACCCCAAAAATGATCCAGCCTAATTTTTTCCTCCTGATAAAATAACCAAAAGCCAGTATCATGGCTATCGGTACAATAAATTGGGCGATGATTTCTACCATATTCGTCAGGTAGTTTGGGTTTTCAAGAGGATGAGCAGAATTGGCACCAAACCAACCGCCGCCATTAGTGCCCAAATGTTTTATGGCAATCATTGGTGCAGCCGGTCCTCGGGAAACATTTACTGTATCACCCTGAACCGACATAAACTGGTCTTTGCCTTTGTAGCTGGTCGGTGTTCCGTTAAAAGCCAAAATGATGGCAATAACAAAGGATATCGGCAGCAGCAAACGGGTTATGGTTTTTACAAAGTAATTCCAGAAGTTGCCTAAATCTGTAGTGGTTTTATCGCGGAAACCTTTAAACAGCGCAACCGCACAGGCAATACCAGTTGCCGCACTGGTAAAGTGCAAAAACATAAAAATGAAATGCTGGGTAAGGTAAGTTGCACCGGTTTCGCCAGAATAATCCTGCAAGTTACAATTGGCCACAAAGCTGATGATGGTATTAAAAGCCAGATCAGGCGTCATACCAGGGTTTCCGTCGGGGTTTAGCGGGAGTTTGTCCTGATGGATCAGCACAAAAAAACCATAAACCAACCAAAGGATGTTGATGGTGAGCATGGATTTTAAAAACTGTTTCCAGTCCATCGGCTCGTTGGGTTTTACGCCTGATAATTTAAAAATGCCGTTTTCCAGTGGTCTCATAAAATCAGTCCAAACCTTTTCGCCCGCAAACATTTTGGCTAAATACTTGGCCAGCGGGATTGCTATTAAAAGCGTGATCAGAAAGGACGCAATGATTCCGAGTAATTCTGTGTTCATGGTGTTTCAGTTAAAATTTTTCGGGTTTAAGCAGTACATATACCATGTAAATGAATACTGCAATAGAGATGATAAATAGTGCCAGCATGATTTCAGATTTTTTCGAACCAGTCAATAGATTTAAAAATTACATAGCAGCCAACAATTAGCGCCAGAAATAATAGAAGGGTTAACATGGGTTTTGATATTTTATCGGGATACTTTCAAAGCGTATTCCAATAAATTTACATGCGTTGATTATCTGCTGATAAACAAAGTATTAGCATGATTAAGTGAGGGAAACTTTAAATTTAATAAACAAAAAAACCCTTCCGATTTGGAAGGGTTTTATCAATTCAGTAAGCTTTATTGGTATTTTTCAGTGTTAATGCACGTTTTCTACCCGCTTTAAACTGATGTTGGACAATGGATTAACTACCATTGGTATTTTTTCTACGCGGGTTTCGCTGGTATCTAAACCAAAGGCTTTGGCTTCGCTTAAAGCAAAACGTTTAATGGCAAAATAACTGTTCAAGATAAAGCCTTCGCGGACACTAAAGGTATTGTTGTAGGATAAGAATTTCTCCAAAATCACGAACTGGAAATCGGCCGGTAAATTATAACTGCTTAAAGATTCGTAACGGCTGGTAATATCCAATTCCTTCCGGCTAATCATATCTTCTACCACTTTGCGGAACAACACATTGATCCTGGGCTGTATCCGGAAACCGATCCTGAATTCGATACGGATCACTTTATCGTTTTCCAGCTCTTCTACAATGTATTCCATCGTGTAAGGTTCGTCTGTGCGCTCAATATGCAAAAACCAGTAAACATCCGCCCTTTTGGGTTTTCGGCTGAGGATGGAATAAATGGTTTTTTGCTCAAGCTGTTTGCTGTTGTTTGCCTTGGTGAGATAAATTAAATGTGTGGCAAATTTAGAAATGCCCTGGTCGTTGCTGATTGCATGAAGCATCGGGATATAATCTTTTAAATCCACAAAATTGAGGAAGCGGTGGTTGATTTTACGTGCCCTATACCAAATATACATGGTGAATATCAAACCAAATTCGAACACTAAGAAGAACAACCTTTTTAAAAGTTTTACGGCGTTGGCCACGAAAAATGAAAATTCTACCGTTAAAAACACACATAAAATAATGGTTACCAACCAAAGCGGCCAATGCTTAACATAGCGCATAAAATAATAAACCAGTACGGTAGTCATTAACATGGCCACCGTAATCGAAAAACCGTAAGCGGCCGTCATGGCTTCAGAAGTTTTAAAGTATAAGGCCACGGCAATACATCCAAAACAAAGCAGCCAGTTAATGCTGGGTATGTAAATTTGTCCGCGGATGTTGGTTGGATATTTAATGGTAATGCGTGGCCAGAAATTCATACTTACTGCTTCGTTTATCAGGGTAAAAGAGCCGCTGATCAAAGCCTGGCTGGCGATGATCGTTGCCATTGTTGCCACACATATTGCAGGCAGTAAAAATGCGTGTGGCACAATTTCGAAAAAGGGGTTTACACCATTAAAGTTAAAACCTTTGCTTCGTGTAAGCACCCAGGCGCCCTGGCCTAAATAGTTAAGCACCAAAGTGGTTTTTACAAATATCCAGCTTACCTGAATGTTTTTTCTTCCGCAATGGCCTAAATCAGAATATAAAGCTTCGGCACCTGTTGTACATAGGAAAACGGCGCCCAGTAACCAAAACCCGCGTGGATGTTGCGTCAGTAAATCCCAGCCGTAAACGGGGTTAAGCGCTTTAAAAATTTCGGGGAAATGCACGATCTGCAAGGTGCCTAAAGTACCCAGCATTACAAACCATACCAGCATTACCGGTCCAAAAGCTGCACCCACCACATTGGTGCCAAACTGTTGAAAGAAAAACAGCAGCAGGATAATGCCGATCACGATCGTTAAAATCAGTTCATTGCCTGGTACAAAGTCTTTTGAAATGGAAGGGATCAGCCCTAAACCTTCTATCGCTGCCGTTACAGAAATGGGCGGCGTAATAATACCATCTGCCAGCAAGGTGCCTGCACCAATAATTGCAGGGATAGCCAACGCTTTGCCAAACCGACGTACTAATGCATACAAAGAAAATATGCCGCCTTCGCCTTTATTGTCTGCTTGCAGGGTGATAATGATATATTTGAAAGTAGTTTGCAGCGTTAGCGTCCAAAATACGCAGGAAATTGCCCCTAAAACCAAAAATTCATCCACACGGCCACCTTCTTTTCCTTCTTTTATCAAGGTTTGGAAAGTATATAAGGGCGAAGTGCCGATATCACCGAAGATAATGCCGAGCGTAATTAACATACCGGCGGCCGAAAGCTTTTTAAGATGGTTGTTCATTATGAATAGTTTGGGTTATTAATGTTCGGAAAGTTTAGGACAACTGTAAAACAGGAATTGTTTAGCAAAAGCGTTTTTATTGATTGCATAACGCGCCAAATATAATACAAGCACTATTTTATTATGAAAAAATAATATTAATTGTTAAAAGGCTTTTGACTGATCGTTGCTTAAGAAATTACTATGCTTCTTTTACCAGGTAAAATTTGTTTTTTTGGCCCTAAAGTTAAAAGCATCATCAGTTTTTAGCCGATAAAAGAAGTATCGAAAATTAAGGTATCGTAATTTATTGCAACCGGTATTCTTCAATTTTCCGGTAAAGTGTTGTTAAGCCAATATTTAGCAGCCTTGCCGTTTCTGTTTTGTTGCCTTTGGTATATTTGAGCATGTTGGCAATGTGTTTTTTTTCTACGGATTCCAGGTCGAAATGACCAGAACCTATTTCCTGGTTAGATACAAAATCAAAGGGCAGCAAATCAGCAGTTACTACGTTATCTTTTGCGATGATGACGGCGCGTTCAATCATGTTTTTCAATTCGCGGATGTTCCCTTTCCAGTTATGTGTGGTTAATTGTTTGATAAAATCCGGATGGAATTCCATCGCCTGCTTGTTGGCCTTTCTGGAAAACTCCTTCAAATAATGATTGGCCAGTAAAGTAATATCTTCAACCCGCTCATTCAACGAAGGCAGCAAAATGGTAAATATCGAAAGCCGGTAAAAAAGGTCTCTTCTAAAAGTTCCTTTTTCGATCTCGTCTTCCAGGTTGCGGTTGGTGGCGGCAATAATGCGGACGTTCACTTTTTGGGTTTTGGTATCGCCAACCTTAATAAATTCGCCAACCTCCAATACCCGCAGCAATTTTGCTTGCAGGTCGATATTCATTTCACCAACCTCATCCAAAAAAAGCGTGCCGCCGTCTGCTTCTTCAAACAAACCTTTTTTATCTTTAAAAGCACCTGTAAAAGCACCTGCTTTATGGCCGAACAGCTCGCTTTCGAGCAGGTTTGCACTAAAAGCACTGCAATTTAAGGCTACAAAATTTTTATGTTTCCTGCTGCCGTTGTAGTGAATGGCCTGTGCAAACACTTCTTTGCCTGTTCCGGTTTCGCCTAGTAATAATACGGTTGTATCTGTTTCCGAAACCCTTTTTGCAAGGTCAATAGCCGCTTTGATCGGTTTTGAATGACCAATAATGGTATCAAAACTGTGCCGTTTAATTACTTTACTTTCTAACTGAAACAAACGGAACTGCAGTTCGGCCTTGTCTGTTGCTTTGCTGATCAGCGGTAAAATGCGGTCGTTATCGTCGCCTTTGGTAATGTAATCAAAAGCACCGTTTTTGATGGCTGTTACGCCATCCTGTATCGTTCCGTAAGCAGTTAAGCAAATAATTTCGGTGTAAGGCTTACTTTCTTTGATCTTCTTAACTAACTCAATACCGTTTATATCCGGCAGTTTAACATCGCTTACCACTACCAGCACATCTTCGGAAGCCAACGTTTTCAAACCATCTTTTCCGGTATGCGCTTGTAAAACTTTGTATCCTTCCAACTCAATAATCCTGGAAAGCAGCCCGGATAATTTCTTCTCGTCGTCAATAATCAGTACAGTAGCTTTCATCATTTATGCAGATGCTGGTACAATTTTTACCCGGTAAAAGAAGCATTTGCATCTTCTGGAGATCAAATCAAACCGGTTCTAAAAGAAAGGAAATTTTTCAAGATGAGAAAATGAAGATGGCGGAAAAATCTAAATGTAATCTTTCACTAAAATAATCCTTGATTTGCAAATTGAGGATTATTGTTATTTTTGTCAAATGAAACAGCATAATGGCATGCGGCCACATGATATTGCAGTATTATTGAAAATATTGGTAATACCTGATGAATGGCTAAATAAAGACCTGGCCGAAAGCTTATACATCAGTACTTCCGAAATTTCCGAATCCTTAAACCGCTCTAAAATTGCGGGGTTAATCGACACTGCAAAAAGAACAATTTTCAGAAATAATTTGCTCGATTTTTTAAGTCAGGGGCTGTTGTATGTCTTTCCTGTACAGCCTGGTGCAATGGTTAGAGGGATACCAACGGCACACTCGGCACCTGTTTTTAAAGATGCTTTAATTTCCGAAGATGTTTATGTTTGGCCTTATGCTGCCGGAACAAAAAAAGGGCAAGCCGTGCAACCTTTATATCCAAACGCAGTTTTAGCGGTACAAAAAGATGAAAAGCTGTACGAAGTTTTGGCATTGGTTGATGCGCTAAGGATTGGAAAAGTACGCGAGCGTGAAATTGCTGTCCGTAAATTGAGTGTTATTTTCAAACTGGAATATGCACATTAACATCGTCCGGTTAAAAGCGGTTGCACAAATTTTATTTGCCTTAAAAGAAGCATTTGTTTTTGTTGGCGGTGCAACGGTTTCGTTGTATGCAACAAGTGCAGATTTAGCAGGTGAAATTAGGCCGACTGATGATGTTGATGTAATTATCGAAATAGCAAGTTATTCGGGTTTTACCAAATTAGAAGAAAAATTACGTGCTGTTGGTTTTGTAAACGATGCCGAATCGGGCGTTTACTGTCGGTACAAAATTCAGGGGATTGTTGTTGATGTGATGCCTACCAATGATACTGCAATTGGCTTTAGCAATAAATGGTATCCCGAAGGCTTTAAAAATGCAGTAACTGCGCAACTGGATGAAAAAACAGCAATTAAAATATTTTCACTTCCGTATTTTATAGCCAGTAAATGGGAAGCCTATAAAAGTAGGGGCAAGCGCGATTACCGTACCAGTAAAGATTTTGAAGATTTGGTTTACCTGTTTGAAAATGTTGACGACCTGCAAGATCAGTTAAACAGTGCACCAAGCCATTTATTCAATTACCTGCGGGAAGAATTTTTAAAAGTGATCGATACACTTGATTTTGAAGAAGGTTTGTATGCACATTTGCAGGGCGGTTATACCAGTATTGATGCTAACTTTATTTTGTTTAAGCTGAAAGAGGCTTTCAATATTCTCAATTAAGCATACTGTTTTTACCACCCAAAATCTAAGCCGATTTCATCACGCCGATCCTACTGCCTTTCCAATCCGGGAACAAAATATGATCGTTGTTGATTTTTAAATGTTTATCGGCCACTTCACTAAAAACACTTCTGAAATCGGTGGTTACGGCCAAATCTCGGCCATCTTCCAAATTCTCCACAGCTAAAGGTTTGATGTTGCCGTGCACAATCCCGCCGTTTACATCATTTCCCAAAATAAAATTACAAGAGCCGCGGCCATGATCGGTTCCGCCGGTTCCGTTTTGGTGTACGGTGCGGCCAAATTCGGTCATTGTCATTACTGTTACGTCGTCCTGGTAAGTGCCTAAATCCGTCCAAAAAGCAACAATGCTGCTGCTTAAATCGGTTACGTTTCTGGCAAAAATCCCGGTTTCTGCACCTTGGTTAAAATGCGTATCCCAACCGCCGGATTCTGCAAAAGTTACTTCCATCCCAACGTCCATTTTTATCAACTGCGCAATTTGCTTGAGGGAATTGCCTAAAGCTGAATTTGGGTAAAGTGCGTTGTTGCTTGGCTGATAATTCTTCACATCTATTTTTTGCAGCATTTTTACAGCTTCAAAACTTTCTTTTCCGGTTTGTTTGAGAAGGCTGGAGGAAGTTTGGTCATACAAATCCTCAAAACTTTTGGCAGCCATGTTTGCACCATTTGGGTTGCCGCGCATCTGGATGGCAAAATCCTGCAAATTGCTGATGGCGACAGAAGGACTATCGCCATAAAAAGAGCGCGGCATGGCAGAAGTTAAACTTACACCCTGAAAAGGCGTTGCGGCATCATGACCCAACAAACCAACTGCACGGTTCAACCAACCGCTGGAAGTTCCTTTGTTAAACGGCGTGCCAGATTCCATGTAATCCTGTGCATCAAAATGTGAACGGGTATTATTTGGCGAACCGATTCCGTGCACAATGGCCAGGCGTTTATCGCGGAACAAAGGTTCAAAAGCGTTCATGGCGGGATGAAGGCCGAACTTTCCGTCCAGATCAATCAGCGGGTTTTTGCTGCTGCTTTTTGCTGCCGACATAAACAGCGTTGGCCTTGCTGCCTGCAAATAAGTATCGGTAAAAGGAGTAACGGCCATTAAGCCATCCATTGCGCCGCGCTGAAAAATGCAGACCATTACTTTTTTCTTTTTGTATGGAGATTGTATCTTCATACTTGCCGCTGCTTCTGCAACAAACGCCGGAATTCCGCCTAAACCTATGCCGAAAAGCGCCAATCCGCCTGCTTTTAAAAATCCTCTTCTTGATGTCATGATCAAAAATTTAAAAAAATGAAAATTTACTATTAACGTCTTTGAAACTCCGGCGAACCAATAATCACGCCCACCACTTGTGATAACATAGAATTATTGCCGGGCCTGCTTTGCATCGCTACATAAGTTTTATCGTTGGGCATACTGTTTTTATCACCCTTTTTTTTGGCTTCGTCTGTAAAAACCATTTCCTGTTCGGTTTGGCCAATAGGTTTTATCGTGGCTGTTTTGGCAGTGGCATCTTCCACTTTTTTGCTGAGGTTTGGGTCTTCCAGCATCGGGCTTAACCTTTTAACCGTTTCGTTCAAGTCGCGTTCCGGCATCATCATTTTGCTGTAAGTTACCAATGCTGCTTGCGCGCTTTCCGGTTCATGGTGGTTGTTTAAAGCGGCCAGATCAACCTGGATTCCGGGAATGCGGCCAGCAGCCAAAGCCAAACCAAAATTCATCCGGTTTAACAAAGCACCGGTATTGATCCAATATTGGCCTTGATCCGGGAAACCGGTCGGGGCTTGGTAGTAGTACATTTTTTCTCCCATTTTGGTAACCCAGTTGTATAATTGATATGGCTGGTTAATGGTCGCGTTCAAACTTCTAACAGAACTGATGGCCAGCTCAAAAGGTGATTTTGTTTTTTCCCGAAGTGCTTCTTTGCCCCAAAATTCAGGCGCAGTAACCATCGTAATCAAAACCTGTTTAATGTCGCCGTCCTTCTGCAAAAAGGTTTTCACCATTTTGTCGACCAAAGTTTTAGGCGGATTATCGCTCACAAACCTAACCGCAATTTTATGGCAGATAAATTGGGCAGTTGAAGGATGATGAGCCAGCATTTCTAACAATTCCACGCCTTCCTGATAACCGCCATTTGAACCGAAATGCTTGCCCAAAACCGTTTTCTCGCCGTTATCATGCCGGTTTGCAGCAAATAAAAAATCGCCTTCGTGTACAAAACCTTGTTTTTCTAATCGGTCTTCCCCAACTCTTTCCAATAATTTCTTCGCTCCGCCGCCATAATTACTGTCCATCGGATAAACCGTCCAGCCCGTTAAAACTTTGGCTGCTTGTGTTACATCCTGTTGCGTATAACCGCCATCAACACCCAAAGTATGCAGTTCCATTACTTCACGGGCGTAGTTTTCGTTTAAGCCCTGTGCTTTTTTTGCCTGCTTTAATTTGTTGATGATTTGTGCTTGCTGGGAAGTAGAATCGCCCATGTTCATAACTGGCGTTTGCTGATTGGCAAAACGCATCCGCATTCTGGCTGCAGCCGCCTGGTTATTATTAGTGTTGGTGTTTGTGCCCGAACTGCTGAAATTATCCAGAAAATAGAGCATCGCCGGAGATTTTGCCGTTGCTAAAAGTAGTTGATCGAACTTTCCTAAAGCATTCGGACGGATCACATCTCGCTCATAAGCCGGAATAAATTCGGCACAATCATTTTTGGTGATCGAAACATTAAAATGGTTAAACCAAAAATCCGTCAGCACTTCCTGCAACTGGTTTTGCGTGTATGTTGCCCTTAATATTTTTTGGTTGAAAAACTGGCGGAAAAGTTCCTGCTGCGGCTTCAAGCCTTTTTGCTGCATGTAAGCCATTACTTCGCTTTTGTAAGCTTTTTTATCGGCTTTGTTTACAGAATCTTTGTTGATTACGCCATCTTTTACAGCCATCCGAACAAGCTGGCCAGCTTTTGGATAAGTGGCGGCTACTTGTTCGTTTGTTAATTTTAAAGCATCATATTTATCCAAGACCTGGTTTAATGAATCGTCTGGCAAACCAGCATTAAGTTGTTGGTTAAACCATTTTTCGAGCCCGGTTTTTAGCACTGCATCCACTTCGCCCGGCCTTGCGCCATAAGTAAAACGGCTAAGCAAATGTGCGGCCGCCTGGCGCTCGTTTAAACCCGCTTGTTTATATGGAAAGTTAGCGGAAGGTTTTTCTTTTTGAGGCTCGTTTAATAGCGAAGCAGAAATCAAACTATAACCAATAACCAGCAGGGCTATGCTTAGAAATTTTACTTTAGTTTTCATGTTAGAGGTTTGGGGTGATCAGCATCAGAAGTAATTGACAGACTGTGCAAAAACTTTGAGGTTTAATAACTTACAAAACTATTATAGTTTGAAACCGTGTATAAACCTAAGCAAATCTACCTAAAAATTAATGTGGTAAAAGAAGCATGGGTTAATCTATTGTTAAGCTTGTATATTTATAAAAAATGCTGATGCCGTAATCGATTTAAAAGCAACAAAGCGATATGAAAAAGAAGGAAGAGACAAGGCAATTAGACAAGCTTTTAAAAAACATCAAAAGCTTTTTAAAAACTTATTTAGCAGATGGGCAGCAGGAAGGCCTGCACCAGTTTCGTATCCAAGTGAAAAAGTTAAAAGCTATGTTAACGCTCTACAGTTTTGAACCTGGCAATAAAAGTTTGTTAAAAGATTTTAAGCCGATAAAAGAAGTATTTAAAAAAGCCGGCGACATTCGCAACGCGCACATCAACTTAAAATTAGGGCAAAAGCACCAATTGAAAGATGAAAACTTTAACCAGCATCAGCAAAAAACATTGGATGAAAACAATTCAAAATTTAACAAGGATGGATCCAAGTATTTAAAAAAGATTAAGAAAACGCAGGCCATTCTACAGAACAATATAAAACGTTTGCATAACAAAAGCATCCGAACTTTTTACAAGAATAAATTAGCTAAAGTTGAATCTTTTTTTGAAAACCCAACTTTTGATGAGCAATTGCACAACGCCCGAAAAAATATCAAACTATTATTGTACAACAAACAACTGGCCGCTAAAGCAATTGAAAATAAAGTGCAAATCAATAACGAATATTTGGATCAATTACAAGATATGATTGGCGAATGGCACGATCACAATTTAACAGTTGCCATGCTTGCTGATCATGTAAAAACAGATGACTACGCAATCAACCAAATTAGAAATAGCAATACAACTTTAGAAAAGAAGATATTAGCTTTAAGCTACAATTTCAAAGAAAAGGTTAAAACTTTGGATGCTGCACCAGTTGCAACTGAACCGGATAAAAATTAGAAAAGATGGGTGTAGAAATTGAACGAAAGTTTTTGGTTGACCTGGAAAAATGGAAAAATTTTGCTAAACCCGAAGGCACATCATACCAGCAAGGTTATTTGGTGAACGAAAAAGGCAAAACTGTGCGCATACGCATTGCTGGCGACCAGGCTTTTATCACGATAAAAGGAGCAACAGAAGGTTTTACGCGGAAGGAATACGAATACGAAATTCCGCTGCAAGACGGGCAGGAGTTGTTGGCAAATTTTAGTTTGAAAGGAACATCCAAAACGCGTTACCGTATTCCTGTTTCAGCAAAATTTTGGGAAATAGATGAATTTACAGGCGAAAATGCAGGTTTGATTGTAGCCGAAATAGAACTTAAAAACGAAAACGAAACTTTTGAAAAACCTGGTTTTTTATCAGAAGAAGTAACTTCCGATCCGCGTTATTACAACTCTAACCTCGCCCAAAATCCGTTTTCCTCCTGGGTAAAACCTTCAAAATAAAACCTTAAATACTGTTTTTATCGGCATAAAAACAGCATCTTGCAGTACCAATTTAAATTATAAAACCAATTTTATGAAACTACAATCACGAAGGGATTTTATCAAATCTTCCGCTGCGCTTGCTGCCGGTGCGGCCGTACTAAACGCTTTTTCGGCAGAGGCTTTTCCGGCACAAAATGTTGGCATTCAGTTATATTCTGTACGGAAAGATATGCTGGCAGATGCGGTCGGAACGCTAAAGAAACTGGCTGCCATTGGTTACAAAAACATAGAATCTGCCGGAAGCGAAAAGGGAAGTTATTATGGTTTGAAACCAAAAGAAATTAAAAAAATATGTGCTGATTCGGGCATGGTTTTGTTAAGCGGACACGTGCACATCGACAAAGACTGGCAAAAAACCGTGGACGAAGCTGCCGAATCTGGCCAGACTTACCTCATTTGTTCTACCATGCCATCCAACGGACAAACGGCGGATAATTACAAGCATTGTGCAGATATTTTTAATACCTCCGCAGAAGTGGCCAACAAAGCCAATTTAACTTTTGGTTACCACAACCACGAGTACGAATTTGAAAACGAGAACGGCAAGGTTTTGTACGATATTTTATTAACGCACACGCACCCGGCCAAAGTAAAATTTGAACTGGATTTGGGCTGGCTGATCGTTTCTGGTGCTGATGCCACTACGTACTTTAACAAATACCCGGACCGTTTTCCGCTTTGGCATTTAAAGGATATGGACAAAACCGCCAAGCACAGCACCGAATTTGGCAAAGGCGACATCGACCTAAAGGCTTTGCTGGCACAAGCGAAAAAATCGGGCATGAAAAACTATTTTGTGGAGCAGGAAGAGTATAGTATGGCACCTTTAGCGGCTATGCAGTATGATTTGGATTATTTGAAAAAGTTGTAGAAGGAATAGACCGAAATGTAATTACACTATATTAATACTGTTTTTATCACATCTTTTTTATCACCTACTTTTTTTAAATTGAAGCATCGTAGTCGTTTTTACTCGGTAAAAGAAGCATCACTAAAAACAAGTTCCAATCAAAATCGATCTTCGCAAAAACCAATATTTGATTCATTACTTATAACTTTAATCAAAAAGCAAAATCAAATGTTAACCGTAATTGCAAAAGTAACCGCGAAAGAAGATCAAATTGAAGCCGTAAAAGCAGGACTGCAATCTGTAGTTGCACCAACGAGAAATGAAGAAGGTTGTTTGTTGTATGATTTGCACCAGGACATCGAAAACAGAAACGTCTTTTTCTTTTACGAACATTGGGACAGTCCGATACACTTGGATAAACACCGCTTAACGCCGCACATGGCGCACCTTGGCGGAACGATAAAAGATTTGCTCGAAAAACACATGGAAGTAAGCCTGCTCGAAAAACTATAATTTTGCAATTGCACAACTAAAAAAAGTAGAAGTATGAACAGAAACAAATTTCTATCGCTGCTTGGTTTGGCTTCTTTTACTTTGTTCAGCAAAAAAGTTATGGCAGAACCGGGACAACCGCAAACGCTTCGTTTTAAAGATGACGGCATCATTCCAAATAGTAAATATCCGTTGCTGCATTACCAAAAGGTATTTTCGCAAACTGGTTCGGCTGGTGCAGACTGGCTGGAACAGCATTTCGCCAAAAACAACTGGACGAACTCCTGGCGCAACGGTGTTTATCCTTTTCATCATTACCACAGCACTTCGCATGAAGTTTTGGGTATTTACAGTGGTTCGGCTTTACTACATTTAGGCGGAGAAAAAGGCCAAAAAGTTAAAGTAGAAGCTGGCGATATCATCGTAATCCCGGCGGGCGTTGGCCATAAAAACTTAGGCAGCAGCAATGATTTTGGTGTAGTTGGTGCTTACCCCGACGGCAGAAGCTGGGACGTGATGCGCGGCCAGCCCGGCGACCGGCCAAAAGCAGATGAGCGGATTGCGGCGTTGCCCGTTCCTGATTTTGATCCGTTTTTAGGTAAGAAAGATGGGTTGATTAAGTTATGGAAGTAGCTTTTTTCCTCAATAAAAATCATAACACTTGCTGCCATTGCGGTTTTTAGAAATACCACGGCCACCATTTCCGCCATTGCCAACGGTAGTTTCATAACTTAAAGCACCTTCTGTAGTGCCGGACGTATTGGAGTAAGGCAGTTTAGATGTTGTGGCATCGTGGCTTACACCCAAGCGCAATTTGTCATTATAATCCCTTTTCACAAACAGATCGAATATTAACGAAACAACAACTGCATCCTGCTGACTGCCGTCCGTTCGGTACCATAAACCTAAATTTACACTTCGGTTTTTGTACTGCATACCAGCACTGTAAGAACGGACTTTTGCCTGGCTATAAACTACAATAGAAGGAATTACCGACGGGGAGTTTTCGTCTCCGTAATAATCCAAGGGCAGCTTATAACTAATATTTGCATTGAGCCGGACAGGCAAAGGCGATTTGGTGCCGGTAAAAGATTCGTTCGGTTTGTTAAGATGTTGTGCCGAAGTGCCAATCATAAAGTTGCCTTGTACATAGTTGATGCCGCCGCCAGCATCGAAAAAAAACTTGTTGTTAAACTCTGGTGCCGAAGCGCCGGTTGCACCGCCGGATATAATTCCTTGCGTGTTTATCTGGTCTAAAAACAATAGTTTATCATAATCAATTTTACGGTTGGTTACACCTGCTTGCAAACCGAAAGACATAATACTGTTCTCAAAATCAACATTATAGGAATATATTCCCGAAAAATTGGTTTTGTTAAGATAAGCCGTTCCTTCGCTGGATTTGGTAATCATCAACCCAAAACCGCCGCCAAATTTGGGCACCTGGTAATCCATAGAAAAAGTGTAATAATTGAACCTGCCGGGGATGCTTGTCCACTGGTTTCGATAAATTAAATTCATGCGCAAATCGCCTTCAAACTGGCCGTTCAAAGCCGGGTTTAAATAAACCGGCGAGTTGTAAAACTGCGAATAAATATGATCCTGGGCAGCACAAATTTGGGCCGATAAAAACAGTATCAACGTTAAAATTTTCTTCATCACTTATCGGATTAAATGGATCGGGCCGGTTTTGGTAGATGGCCCTGTTTCGTATTTCATGCCTTTCCATTCGGTGCCGTTTATAAATTTTGCCGAGATATACCAAACGTAAACGCCTTGCGGTGCCGGTTGCCCGTGCATTAACCCGTCCCAGCTTTCGGTTGGCGAACCGGCAGCATCCAGCTTGTCCGACTGCCAGATCACTTCGCCCCACTTATTAAAAATGCGCAAAGAATAAGCAGATAATCCGGAAGCGCGGACGGTAAAAGTTTTTAGTTCTGTTTTGGCATTTCCTGGTTCAAAAGCGTTTGGCACGAAAAGATAGCCCGGAACG
Source organism: uncultured Sphingobacteriaceae bacterium (assembly GCA_964251965.1). GTDB lineage: Bacteria > Bacteroidota > Bacteroidia > Sphingobacteriales > Sphingobacteriaceae > Mucilaginibacter_A. The sequence goes on from CAXULQ010000009.1 coordinate 36,912, forward strand.
CCGTCAACACGTACTTTCTTGATAATCACGTCTGTGCAATTATTGGCGTTAACAACGGTCAGCTTCACTTTATAAGTTCCGGTATCGAGATAAGTATGCTGCGGATTATCGGTTGTTGCGGTTTTGCCATCACCGAAATCCCATTTAATACTGGTTAAAGTGCCGGTACTTTTATTGCTGAAATTGAAAGTGTAATCCGGGATTTTGATCACGCTGTCCGGCAAGGCAACGAAATCTGCTTTTGGCGGTGCCGAAACCATAATATAATTCGTGGCAACGGTTGTATCGGCGCAGCCATATTCGCCGATGGCAATAAGTTTTATGTTGAAAGGCGATTTAAGGTAATTAAAAGTATGCGTAGGGTTTTTGCCGGAAGAGAACGTGCCATCGCCAAAATCCCACAAATAAGTTGTGGCATTGGTAGAAATATTTTGGAAAGTAGCCGTAACTTGTGTGCAGCCTTTTAAATTATCGGCAGTAAAACCAGCTTGCGGCGGCAATGCTATTTTTACCGTATGAATGATGGTGTCTCGGCAAAAACCGTTATAAGCAATTAACCGCAAATAATAAGTCCCGGGAACGCCGTAAATGTGCATGGGCGTTGCAGCATTTGCTTCAGGAGTTCCATCGCCAAAATTCCAGGTGTAACTGGTTGCGCCGGTGGTTTTGTTGCTGATCTGCACATCCAGTTTGCCGTTGCAGCTTACCGTGTCTTTTAAGCTGAAAGCCGCCACAGGTTTGGCAAAAGTACCGATGGTGCTGGTGAGGCTGTCGGCACGGCAACCAAAAGTGCTGCCCACCACTAATTTAAGCTGATAAGTTTGCGCCGATTGTGTTAAAATTAGGTTCTGCGGATTTTGATCGGTAGAAACCAAACGGTTATTCAAATACCATTTAAACTGATCAGCATAAAGCGAAGTGTTCGAAATTTCTGCCTTAAAAGGAGCACAGCCACTTAGGTTTTTTACGCTGAAAATAGCTTTTGGAAACCCGTTTAAAAGGATGTTGTGTGTTACCGTATCCGGACAACTGCTTGTGCCGGATGCAATCAGTTTTACCTCATAACGATACGGAAAAGTGGCATTTGCTGGCGGGCTAAAAGTATAAGCCAGGTTTTTTTGTGATGAAACCAGTACGTTATTAATCAGCCAGCGATAGTTTACCGCACCATTATAAGTTGTTTTATTGTTGAAATTTACCGTAGCCGTTGTGCCGCATAAAACTGTATCTGCGGGCGCAAAAGCCGCTACAGGCGATTCTGTAACCCGCACCAACTGCATGGTAGAATCTGCACAACCGGTTTGGTTATAAGTAGTGAGCAGCACGCGGTAAAGTCCGGCTTTGGTAAAAATATGGCTGGCAGAATAACCGGCCGCCTGGTTAGCTGTTCCGCTGGCAGGATCGCCAAAACTCCAAACCGGGCTTAGCGCGTTAACCGGCGCAGCAACCACATTCAAGTTAAAAGGCGCACAATTAAGCGTACCGGCATTGCTTAAAAAAGCGGCATCCGGCGCAGCCAAAACTTCTGTAGTATGGCTTACGGCGTTGGTGCACGAACTTCCGTTGGCGTACGATTGTGTTAAAGTTAACGTGATAATATACGTTCCTGGTTTTGCATAAGCATGTTTTGGGTTGTTATCGTTGCTGATGCTGCCATCGCCAAAATCCCAGCGGTAAGAAAAATTGCCTTGTATGGAATTGTTGGTAAAAGCGACAGAATCGCGCAAACAATATTGCAGTTTTCCGATGCTAAAAGAAGCAAGCGGCTGTTCGTAAACGGTGATAACCTGGTTGGTGCTTGCCGTAGTACAACCGTTGGAAGCAGTCAGCTTAACATTGTAAACGCCGGCTTTAGTAAACGTGTGCATAAAAACATCCGGTGCTTTGCCGGTTGTGGTGGTGTTGCCATCGCCAAAATCCCACAAAAAAGAATTAGCGCCGGTAGAATTGTTGTAAAAATTGACCGTTACCGGCGAGCAGCCAAACTGGTTATCACCGTTAACCACCAATTTTGCCTGCACGTTATTCGGGTAAACTACAATTTTATAAAAGGAAGAATCTTTGCCGCACTCATTTTCGGCAACCAATTTTAAAGTTAAAGTATCGGTTTTGGTGGTGGTGTAAGTGTATTTAATGGTTTGGTTATCGGTTAAAACCTGCTTTTCGCCGTTGCCAAAATAGTAAGTGTACGTGTTGGGCAAACCTGCAGATTGGTTGGTTAAAGTGATCTCAAACGGCGAGCAGCCAATGGTTTTATCAGGCGTAAAAACAGCTTTTGGTTTTGGGCGGACGTGGATAGAATCTGTAAAATAATTTACGCCGCAACTGGTGGTAACGGCCAAAGTTATTTTGTAAGTTGTGTCGCGGTTTTGCGGGTGCTGCAAAAACGTAACGTCATTTGGTTGGGTTTGGGTTGAAGTTTGTCCGTTGCCAAAATCCCATTTATAAGTGCCGCCGTTTAACGGTTGCGAAGTGTTTACAAAATGTGCCGTAATCGGTCCGCAGCCTTTAGTTTGGTTTTTGGTGAAAGATGCTGATACTGTTTTTACCGTACTAAAACTGAGTTGCTGGCTGGATGTATCGCAACCAAATTTGCTGGTGGTAAACAATTTGATGTTTACCGCTTGGCCATCATTTTTAACAATATAACCCGGAAAAGCAGCAGTTTTCCCGATAGAAATTCCGTTGGCAAACCACTCGTAACTGCCGTTTACATCATCATGCAAAACTGGTTTAATTACTTTGGAAAGATCGAAAGGAACGCAGCCGGTTGTGGCAGAAGCAGTAAATTCTGCTTTGGAATTTGGGTTAACGATAATGGTAACAACGGACGAAAAACCCGAACAAATGCCGCTGGTAGTTAAACGCCGGAAATAAGTTGTTGCTGTAAGTGCCGCAGGTTGATAATCTGATGAAGTTGCACCAGTTATGCCCGTCCAGGCAATATTGTTGGCCGAGCTTTGCCATTGAAAAGCAAAAGTTCCGTTTCCGCCGGTTGGTGTTTGTCCGCTAAGCAAAGCTGGTGCAGTATTATAGCAAATGGTTTGGTTGCTTGCAATGTCAAAATTGCTAAGCGAACCCTGAACGGTAATGGCTATAGCGTTAGATGTTAAACTGCAATTACCGCTGCTTGCCAACCTTCGGTATTGTGTTGAAGCCGTAAGTGCAGGCGGCGTATAAGTTGCTGCTATGGCACTGGCGATATTAGCCCACGTTGTGGCATCCGCAGATGATTGCCATTGATAAGCGAAAGTTCCGGTTCCGCCGCTTATCGCCCCAACTCCTTTTAATTGCACCGGAAGGTTGTTGTAGCAAATGGTTTGATCTGCAGAAATAACATTGTTTGTAATGGCCGGACTGACCGTAATTGTGATAACCGCAGCCGCACTTTCGCAGCCAAAAGTATTGGTTTGGGTAACATAATAAGTAGTGCCGCCAGCAGTAGTTGTTGCGGGTGTTGGCGCGTTGGCCAGCTTGTTGGTAAGCGCGGCATCGCTGTACCAGTTTAAAGTATTGCCGGTTGCAGCGGTGGCGGTTAATTGCGAAGCAACATCGTTTACACAATAAGTTTGGGGCGATGTTACCGCAGGCGTAGCAGGTTTTGGGTTGATGGTAATTTTAAAAGTAACCGGCGTGCCGGTGCAGCCATTGCTTGGTGTAACGGTAATATTGGCGACGATCGGGACTGATCCGGTATTTCTCGTTGTAAAACTGCTGATATTTCCTGTTCCGCTTGCTGCCAGTCCGATGTTGGTATTATCATTCCGCCAGGAAAATGTTGTTCCTGCCGGGCTTCCGGTAAACGTAATATTTCCGGATGGCGATCCGGCACAAAAAGAAATATCCGGCTGGGCAGTTACAGTTGGTGCTTCTTTTACCGTTACTAAATTGGTAACGGTTGTTGGGCCGCAATCATTGGTGATGGTTAACGTGGTGGTGTAACTTCCTGCGGTGCTATAAACTACCGCTCCCGGATTGGCCAGCGCAGAAGTTGCCGGCGTTCCTCCATCAAAAACCCAGGCGTAAGTTAAGCCCGTTCCGGCAGTAACCGTGGCGACAGGCGTATAACTATTGCCTGCGCAAACATTTCCTGCATTCAGCGTAAAAGCAGGTTTTATTTTTACGGTGATGGTTTGCGTAGCCGTGTTGGATGTACAGCCTCCGCCCGGACTGGTGGCTACTAAACTCAGCGTATAAGTTCCGGCAGCGGTAAAATTAAATTCGGGATTGGCAGAAGTGGAGGTTGTGTTGTTGGCATAAGTAAAACCGCTTGATGGCGAAACTGTCCATTTATAACTGTTTGTCCCGCAGGTTGAAGCAGTTGTATTATTGGTGGTTTTAACCGATACTGGCGAACATCCTGTTAAATTATCTACCGTAAAAGAAGCAACAGGCGGTGCCGTTACGCAGATCGTCTTGGTGGTCATATCGTTACCACAATTAGAACCGCCGGTTCTTAATTTCACAGTATAAGTTCCGGGGATGGTAAAGCGCAGGTAAAGGTAGGTAGAGCCGTTTGTCCATATAGAAGCCTGATCGGAACCAAAATCGTTGCCCAAACTTCCCGAATAAACGGTATAACCGGTAGCCGGACTAACAGACCATACAAAGTTGTTGTTAACGCAAGTTCCGTTAGAAGTAGTGTTGCCTTGGCTGGTATTGCTAAATGTAACCGTGCTGTTGGTACAGGCAATATCGCTTGGCGAAACCGCAAATTGTGCTTTTGGCTTTTGGGAAACATAAATGGGCGTAACCGTAGCGGTAGAACTGTTGCAAGGGTTACTGGCTACAATAGTGGCCGAAAACGAGTTGTAATAATTGCCGCTAACATAGCCGCAGGAAGAAGTTAAAAAGTAATGCGTAATGGTATCCGGTGCCGATGTATAAACCCTTTGCGGCGTGCCATCACTATAAGTTACGGTATAAAGCGTACCAGCCGGATTGTTGGCCGTTCCGGTTACCGGGAATGTTAAAGCTGCACCTGTACAAATTACCGTATTGCCCGGATTGCCTAAGCCAACAGCCGGGTTAGTCCCCACAAAAACACCATATTGTAAGGTATCTTTGCAAATGCCCTGGCCGGAAACAATATAGGTTAGCGTGTAACTACCTGCGTTGTAAGTATGTTTTGTACTGGTAAAAGAAGCATTGGTAAAATCCGGGCTTCCATCTCCCCAGGAAATATTGTAACTGGTGTTGGCAGCAGGTGTGGTTGATTTATTGGTAAAGGTAAATTCTGATGCCGCATTATTTCCGCATACAGAAAAATATTGTTTGCCATTATAAACAGAAGGGTTAAGTCCGCCAAGTTGCGCGTTGCTAACAGTTGCCGTTACGTATCTACCGTATGTATAAACACAGCCCGCAGCAGATGTTACTTTAAGTTGCACGTAAAAACTTTGTAACGTTGCTGTGGATGAGCCAACAAATTTGTGTACCGGGTTTGCTGCTGTAGAAGTATCGGCGCTGCCGGAATTCAAATCCCCAAAGTCCCAAAAGTATTTAATATTGCTGCTGGTAGTGCTGGTAAATTTTACAATACTGGCATTACACGCATTAATGGGCTGGTTGCTAAAAGTGGCTGTAGGATAAGGGTTTAAAGTTACATTTACCGGAGTATAACTGGTATCCGTGCCTGCAAAATTGATGATAGCATAATAACTGCCCGCCTGGGTAGCCGTATAGTTAATGGAGGTTGCATTATTGATAGCGGCACCATCTTTATACCATTGGATTGTTGCCCCGGTTGGCGCATCCGTAGCCGTTAGTTTTACACTTCCTCCGGTACAAAGGTCCAAAGAACCAGTTACCGTAATTGTAGGATCAGTTTGCCTAAAATGATTCCCTTTTCGCCAATGGCTTTTGACATTGGGAAAAGCCTCTAAACCGGTAAACATACCCGCAACAACAGATACAGCCAAGATCAAAATTAATAGCCGAAGTAAATGTTTAATCATGCCGTTACATTTTGATAGTTGTTACCTTTAAGGATAAAAATTTAATCTGTGTAATGTAGTGATTTTTTAATGTGATCTAAGAATATTATTTAGTTTAAGTTATTGACCAATACCTGTTTGAAGATGATTAATCAGGAAATGCAAATAGATGCCGAAAAGCTTTTTGTAGCTCAGAAACTAAACCGGTTGCTTTAAAGTTAAATGCGGGAACTGGCTTTTAATACTGTAAAAGAAGCATGACAAAGCGTAGCAAAAGCCTTCTTACGGGATAAAAAAACTCATTTTGCTTTAGGTGATCGGATAACTTATGTATAGAATGGGATAAGGTCTAATCGGGATGTTTTTATAAGGGTAATTTTGTTAAGCTTTTTTTAACGCTATTGTTATATTGTTGGGTGAGGTGTTTTAGTTGATAGGGTTGAAGCTTGTTGTTTGTAGTTTTGCTTTCGACTGGATGCAATCCTAACCCAAATATAATCTTTTTTATGCCCTAAAAGAAGCATTGTTGTGTAAAGGAAAATGTATTGATGCAACAGGAAATTATTAGATTTGAGTTATGGAACTTTTATTAAAAAACGTTGACCCGAAAGATTTTATATTGCTAACTAATTTGTCAAAACGGTTGGGCATCGTGGTGGAAACAAAAGCAGCCGTGGAATTTGAAAAACCGGATAATGCTACAGTTTTTGAAGATTTGAAAGAGTCAATGGCCGAAATACGACACGCCCAGCAAACCAAAACGCAACTTCGAGATGCTTGGGATGTGATTAATGAGCTTTAAGCTAAAGATTACAAAACGCTTTGAAAAGGAATTGAAGCGTTTAACTAAAAAGTACCCTTCGATAAAAACAGAATTAATTGAATTGCTTACCTCGCTTCAGGTAAATCCTGTTCAAGGTGTTGCTATCGGTAGCGGATTTTATAAAATTCGTTTAAGTATTGCAAGTAAAGGAAAAGGTAAACGCGGTGGGGCGCGAGTGATTACTTATGTGGTAATTTTGGATGAAGTAGTATATCTCATTGCTTTGTATGACAAGAGTGAGAAAGAAAATTTCAACGAGAAAGAACTCCAGGAATTTTTAACACAATTATGATCTTATAAATCGATTAAGCGGCCATAACCAGCCGCTTTTTTTATGCCCTAAAAAAAAGCATTGTTGTTTAAAGGAAAATGTACTAGTGTAACAGGAAATTATTAAATTTGGTTTATGGAACTTTTATTAAAAAACGTTGACCCGAAAGATTTTGTATTATTAACCGATTTATCAAAACGGTTGGGTATCCAAGTGGAAACAAAAGCAGCCGTGGAATTTGAAAAACCGGATAATGCTACAGTTGCAGAAGATTTAAAAGAAGCGATTGAAGAAATAAAGTTAGCGCGTGCAGGGAAAATAAAGCTTCAAAGTGCTAGAGAGCTACTTAATGAGCTTTAAAATAGATATTACTAAGCGTTTTGCTAAAGAATTGAAGTATTTGAACAAAAAATATTCATCTATTTCCAATGATTTTTCTGAATTAATTGATTTATTGGAGGAAAATCCTTTTCAAGGAAAACCAATCGGTAAAGGTTTTTACAAGATCAGGTTTAGTATTTCAAGTAAAGGAAAAGGTAAGCGTGGTGGTGTAAGAATTATAACTTATTTAAAAATCGTAGACGAAGTCGTTTATCTTACCACAATATACGATAAATCAGAAAAAGAAAATATAAGCCAAAAGGAACTGGATGCAATCCTAACCCAACTATAATTTATCAGCAAGCGGCCATAACCAGCCGCTTTTTTTATGCCCTAAAAGAAGCATCTTCAAGTATTACACCTTATATTGCTTGTTCAAATTTTCAACCCAAACCATGAACAAGTTTTACACCTCTTTTGCCATCGCCGTTGCTTTCGTGATGCTGCTCACGGCTTCTATTTACGCACAAAGACGTCGGGCGAATAACCCAAACGATACGATTGCCTCCAACTACAATCCGCAGGAATTATTTTCTCCGGGTTTTTATGCGGAGAAAGGAAACGAATTTCACGCGGCTAATGGTGCGCCCGGGCCAAAGTACTGGCAGAACCGCGTTGATTATCAATTGAATGCGAAGATTGATACTTCAACCAAAACCTTAACCGCTACGGAGAATATTACTTACACCAATAATAGTCCGGATGCTTTGCTTTATTTGTGGCTGCAGCTCGACCAAAATACCTATGTAAAAACAGCACGCTCCAACTTTGTAACCGGCCGTGCGGCTGCCGAACATACCAAAGGTTACGAGTTTGAATCGGTAGAAATTGTGGTGAACGGAAAAGCGCAAACCGTAAATTATGTGGTTAACGATACGCGGATGCAAATTAGACTGCCAAAAGCAGTAGCTGCAAACGGTGGAAAGATTAGTGTTTTGATCAAATATCATTACCAAATCCCGGGTGCTTTTGGCAACCGAACCGATTACAATCAAACTAAAAACGGAAAGATCTACGAAATTGCGCAATGGTTTCCGCGGCTTTGTGTTTATGATGATTCTTCTGGCTGGGATACTTTGCCTTTCCTCGGTGCAGGTGAGTTTTATCTGGAATATGGAGATATAGATTATAAAGTAAATGTTCCCTGGGATATGATTTTGGCTGGTTCCGGAGAATTGCAAAACCCCAAAGAAGTATTAACCGCAAAACAAATTACACTGCTGGAAAAAGCGCGGAACAGTGATAAAACCATTATGATCCGTTCCGCAGCAGAAGTGAACGATCCGGCTTCCCGTCCCGTTCAAAAAGGGACTTTAACCTGGCATTTTTTGATGAAGAATACGCGCGATGTAGCTTTCGGTGCTTCCAAAGCCTACATTTGGGATGCCGCGCGCGTTAATCTTTCCGAAGGAAAAAAATGTATGTCGATGTCGGTTTACCCGATAGAAAGTGCCGGGAACGATGCCTGGGGACGGGCAACCGAATATTTAAAAGGTTCCATCGAATATTTTTCCAAACAATGGTTTATTTACCCCTGGCCGGTTGCCATCAACGAAGCTGGCGTTGCCGGCGGCATGGAATATCCGGGGATTGTTTTTGACGGGATTACCGATAAAGGCAAAGAACTTTTTTGGGTTACCGCGCACGAGATCGGCCACAACTGGTTCCCGATGATTGTGGGCAGTAACGAACGCCGGTTTGCCTGGATGGACGAAGGTTTCAACACCTTTATTGATGTTTACGCTTCGGATGTGTTTAACAAAGGAGAATATGCACCAAAACGCGACGGCGAATACGCGCCCGGCGGAGGCAACCCGGCAGATGAAATTGTGCCAACCATTATCGACCCAAATGCGCCGGTTATCATGACGGCTGCCGATGCCATCAAAGAAAAATACCGCCACCCGATCGCTTATTTTAAACCTGCTTTTGGTTTGATTTTGCTGCGTGAACAGGTTTTAGGGAAAGACCGTTTTGATTATGCTTTCCGCACGTACATTAAAAACTGGGCTTACAAACATCCGTGTCCCGATGACTTCTTCCGTTCGATGGAAAACGGCGGAGGCGAAGACTTAAACTGGTTTTGGAAAGGCTGGTTTTACAACAATTGGAAATTGGATTTGGCTGTTCATGATGTACAATACCAAAAAACAGGCGATAAAAGAAACATCCGCATTACGGTTGTCAACTTAGAAAAAATGGCCATGCCTTTTGTGGTAGAAATCACGTTAAAAGATGGCAGCAAACAACGCCAAACTTTCCCCGTAGAAACCTGGCTGCAAAACAAAGCGGTTACTTTTGATATGATAGTTGCACAGGATGTGTTGCAAGTCCAGGTTGATCCAGATGGTGCTTTGCCGGATGTGGATCGGGGGAATAATGTTTTTAAGGTGAAGTAGGATTATAAATTACAAAACCAATTTAATATGTTTAACTGGTCGGGATTTGTAATCCCGATCTTTGAGCTTCGGATTTCTAATCCAATTGCAGACATTTATTAATTGAGTTTTAATATAGAATCATCAAGAATGAAGTTTAATATTTATCCACTCACCTGTTACGCAATTCGTTCAATTGGTTGTCAACATCGGTTAAAGGTTGCTTTGTCATACTGCCCTTATATTTGTCAACGTTAATTATTACTTTAGGATTAGCTTCATCTTTATGCAAACGGATCAGTTGTAAAAGCTCTAAATCCTCCAAAAGCTTTAATGCTTTGTCGTTAATAATATCTATCGTTACTGTTTGTATCATGATTTAAGGTTTATTTGTAAATAATACTAAGTCCTTGATTTTTGAAAATATAAACTTTAAAATGCTAACTAAGCAAAACATAGCAGATCAATTGCTTGCTTATCTGCAACATCATTTATCACTAATTGAATTGATAAATTGGGCCGAAGTTACTTTGATGAATAGTAATTATGAAGATGATGAATCGCATACTATCAGGGATATTTTAGCGCAACTTGGTTTGGCCGATGTAAAAGCTTTTGGGCTTGAATACCAGGACTGCGAAGCGGTTATGCAAAAGCTGGGTTATACTTTAGAGGTTAAAGCGTTGGCAGTTGCATGATGTCTTGATTTATAGAAAGAAGATCGTACCGCTACGCATACGATGACAATGTGCATACTTCTTTTACCGTACAAAAATCAACGTTAACCCTAATAAAATTAAAATCTTAGAAAGAAAAATCCGTAACATTGGTAAAACTAAAAACTATGAAAAAGATACTCGTTTACGTATTTGCTGCTGCTTTAAGCTGTAGTGCAATGGCACAAGAAAAAATGGCCAAAATGGCTGCAAAACCCATGAAAATGGAAAACTGTGTGATGATGCACGGCGGAAAAATGGTGTGTATGATGGACGGAAAAACCATGCCGCTAACCAAAAGCATGACCATGAAAAACGGCACACAAGTGATGGCCAATGGCATGGTGAAGATGAAGGACGGAAAATCCATGATGCTGAAAGACGGCCAAAGTGTGATGATGAGCGGCAAAGTGGACAAGATGCCGATGAAAGACCACATGGAAAAAATGTAATTCTTTTTAAAAGTTTATGAAAACCCGGGATACAAGTTCCGGGTTTTTTTATTTTAGGGTTGGTTATCTTTTGATACTTCTTTTACCGCATAAAAATTAGTTTCAGAGAAAATTCAAATCGTGTTAAAAACAAAGAAACCTGCCGTGGAGTAGGTTTCTTTGTTTTATATTAATATCCTCCGCGGTAATTATGGTAACCATGATCTCTCGGGCCGCGGTCATATCCTCTATTGAAATGGTCGCGGCGATGGTGTCTTTCCCAACGTTCGTGGCGACGTCTTTCGCGGTCTCGGCGGTCAAAGTTGCCGAAAGAAGTTGCATTGGCAACATCAAAAGTAACAATAGTTAAAAGTACAATTAAAGATACTCTGAGCATTTTCATAATCTTAATTTTTATGGTTAATTATGATTTTTAGAGTAGCTGCTTTACAAGTTAGTTTAATTAAAAAATATATACTTTTTTTAATTAAACCTTTTACAATTATACTTTTTATCGATACTGTTTTTACAAGATAAAATTTAAAACTTAGTGTTGATACACTTTTCAAACTTAATTTTCTTATTTCGTCAAGCTTGCAGTTTTATCCAAGTAAGCAGCAAATTTGCTGATTACGTTGGCATCCAAGTTCATCTGTTCCTGCGCTTCTTTCCAGTTGCGTTGTTCTATCGCTTCGCGGATGCCGGGCAAAGTTTTTACGCCATAACCGGTGTAAAAACCGGGTGCATAAATGGCATGTTTGTACCAGGCCCGGCGTGGTAAACCGTTAGTAGTAAGTAATTGTTGTTCGGCCTGGTACAATGCTTTGTTTAGTGCCTCTAAATTGGTATTGTTTGTGCCTGTAGCCTTGCGGTTCCAAACTTCGGCCAATTTTCCGCTTGATTTTTCTAAAGCGGTTAAAGCATTTTGCATTCCCGAAAAATCCAGAAAAGGGACTTCATCTTTTGCTTTTGGTGCAGTTTCCGGTTTTGTCGGGTCAGCAGCCAAAGCATAATCGTTTGCTTTAATTACCTGGTTTTCTACGGATGTGTTTTCGCGCATCTGGTCGGTTAAGGCCATTAATTCTGTTAAATAGCCGTTAATGGTTTTTTGCAGGTTTCTGAAATCAAAAGGCAAAACCTCTGCATCGGCAAGCCTTAAAGTAGCCCGGCCTGCTGTTTTTGCCAAGGCAATTCCGTAAGCAAAATCCGGGTCTTTAAACCGGCGGTAATCATCAAAAGAATCATAAATAGAATGATATTCGCCGCCCGCATCTTCTCCGCCAAAACCTAAATTGAGGGAAGGAATGCCCAAATGCTGCAAAAACGAAGAATAATCCGAACCGGAACCTAATGCTTCCAGCTTCATGTCTTTACCTGTAAGTGCATCTTTTTTTGCTTTGGCTGATATTGCCCTTACCGCTTCGCGCGCTTTATTTCGGTCGAACAAACTTACTTTGGTTTGCGGGTCGGTTACATCTTTGGCAACTTCGGTCATCAACGTTTCTAACGCATGCGAACCACCCGCACCCAGAAAACCACGACCGTTATTATCAGAGTTGATGTAAGCCACTGTTTTTTGCTGCAATTCTGCGGCGTGGTCTTCGGCCCATTCTGTCGAGCCTAATAAACCAGGTTCTTCTCCGTCCCAGGCACAATAAACCAAAGTACGTTTCGGGCGATAACCTGTTTTCACTAATTCGCCAATGGCTTTGGCTTCTTCCAGTTCGGCTGCCAATCCGCTGATGGGGTCTGCCGCACCATTTACCCAGGCATCATGATGGTTGCCGCGCACCACCCATTCATCTGGAAATTGTGCCCCTTTCAGCGTTGCAATCACGTCATAAGCCGGACGGGTTTTCCAATCAAACTCCAATTTTAAATGAACTTTTGTTTTTCCCGGGCCGATGTGATAAGTGATCGGCAAAGCACCGCGCCAGGCATCCGGTGCAACCGGGCCTTCCAAGGCAGCCAGCAAAGGTTGGGCATCGTGGTAACTGATTGGCAAAACAGGGATTTTTAGCAGATTGGTTGCCAAAGTATGATCAGCAATCCGTTTAGCTGAAGTGGTTGCACCAACGCCGGGAGTAAGCGGGTCGCCGGGATAAACCACCATATCCATCACCGAACCGCGTTGCACGCCGAACTCGTTTTTAAAGGCACCTTTCGGGTAAACATCGCCTTGATAATAGCCGTCTTCCTTCGGGTCAGAATAAATAATACAGCCAATTGCGCCGTGTTCCTGCGCTACTTTTGGTTTTACGCCCCGCCAGGAACGGCCATATTTTGCAATCGCAATTTTACCTTTTACGCTGATGCCCAAAGCATCCAGCCTTTCATAATCCTCCGGCAAACCAAAATTAACGAAAACCAATTCTCCGGTTACGTCGCCATCCGCACTCCAAGCGTTGTACGTTGGCAACTGGTCTTGCTGACCGGAAGTTGCATCTTCTTTTAAAGCCGGTTCTTTCAACAAAGCCTGAAAAGTGGTGGGCGAAACCATTTCCAAAATCCGTGTTTTCGGCCTTGGAAACAAAACCTGGTAAGTTTCTATTCTGGCATCCCAGCCGTAACTTTTAAATTTTGAAAGGATGTTTTCTGCTACGGCTTTTCCGTTTGCCGAACCAATTTCATGCGGTCTGGCCGACAGTTCTTTGATGGTTTCGCCTAAACGCTGACTGTTTAAAAGCTGGTCGAACTTGTTTTCTATTTGTAATTGTGCCGAAGCGGCGGAAGCAGAAAAACCGGAAATGGTTTTGTTTTGTGCAGCAATAGTTTGGATAAAAGCCAGGCTGGCCAGCGCGGCCAAAGTAAAAAGTTTTTTCATAGCGGCATCATTAAATTGTTTGTACTTTTTCTTTTTGCGAAGAAAAAACAGCGTAAATATTAATGAGCTTAATCTACAGAAAAAAATTAAAACATAAATTTTTAGGTGATAAAAGAAGCATCAATATTTATAACAACTTTAAAGAATTGGCGATTTTTAAAAAAGTAGGGTTGTATTTTTCAAAATTTTCCTCAGAAGCTGTGCAAGTCAGTAAAACCGCTTTTTGCTTGTAATAGTAAACATAAACGATGGTTTGCATCACCATATCACTTTTGGGGTCTTTATGCGTGTTGATGTACCATTTGTAATGTCCGTCTGTTGCCGTTCCTTTTTTGGTCACCGATAAAAAACCATCCAAAGCGCTATTGGATTCTATCGACATAGCATAAGCGGCATCCAAATTCCCGTCTGCCGCAGAAATAAAATTAAGGTTGATATTTTCTGGGATTGAAGTCTGTACTTCTGTTTGCGGACGGATTGCAATAAACTTTAAACGCGGGTTTGCCTGTGTTGCTTCCCAATCGGCAGGAATTGTAATTTCAAAATGATTGGCTGCATCTTTATACGTTTTAAGCTTTTGGGCGATGCTGTTTTTACCGGTAAAAAATAAGAAAGTAAGCAAACCCAGCAGTCGGAAAGTAGTCATAGCTTAAATGTAAAAAGCGTTTTTGTTCAAACTTGAAACCGTATCAAAATAAAGCTTCTGTGCATTTAAAACATAATTTGCAGCAGGACTTTAACACACTTTAACAAGTAAAGACAAAGCGGCAACCTTTTGGTTTAGTGCATACCTGCACCATAAAAAAAATCTTTTAATTCTGTGGCATCGTGGATTTTCATTTTTCCGCTTAAAATCAAACGCAGTTGGCGGCGTTGCATAGCACCCTCATATAATGCAATTTCTTCTTCTGTTTCGGGGATGATTTCTGGTACTGTCTTCGGTTTGTTATCGGCATCGATCGCCACAAAAGTGTAATAAGCTTCGTTACTTTTTATCGTGGTGCCCGATGGAATGTTTTGTGCCGAAACCACCAGCCGCACTTCTACCGAAGTATTAAAAGCACGCGTTACTTGTGCTTCTATGCTAATCACGTCGCCTAATTTTACGGCGTGTTTAAAAGAAACACTGTCCACAGAAGCGGTAACAGCCAGGCAATTGCAATGCTTTTGGGCAGAAATGGCAGCGGCAATATCCATCCAATGCAACATGCGACCGCCCATTAAATTGTTCAGCATGTTGGTATCGTTAGGCAAAATAAGTTCGTTCATTACCGTGTGCGAAACGGAAGCTTTTTTGGCAATCATGGTGTAAAGATAGGTTTTTGAAGGATAGTTAATGGTTCATGGATAATAGCTGATAGATTAGAAATTAGTTTATGGTTAATGAAAACACATCTGTTATACCGAGTTTGTGCTATGAACTATGATCCACGCACTATTATCTATCAACTATCATCTATTAACCATTAACTTTTTCCCCTTCCTCCAACCTCAAAACTTGTGTTACAACATTTGGTATTTCATGCTGATAATGGGTCACATAAATTAAGGTTGTGTTGCTGATCGAGCAAATAGTTTCGAGCAGATATTTAAAATAACGCTGCTGCTGTTCGTCCAGTCCCTGGCAGGGTTCATCAAAAATTAACAAAGGCGGATTTTTAACCAAAGCGCGCGCCAGCAAACAAAGCCGTTGCGTACTTGCGGTTACTTGTTTAAGCGGTTTGCGGGCGTGTTTTTCAATTTTAAGAACTGTCATCCAACGCAAAGCAAGTACAGCTTTTTCTGGGTTCGATGGACGAAACAGACCAAGCGTATCGTAAAAACCGGATTCGATTACTTGCAAGCAAGAGCTTTCGGCCGGGAAATACTGATGCAGTTCCGGCGATACAAAACCAATCTTCTTTTTAATGTCCCAAATGCTTTCGCCCGTGCCTCTTTTACGGTCGAAAAGTACAATTTTGTTGGCATAAGCTTGCGGGTTATCACCATTAACCAAACTAAGCAAAGTAGATTTTCCGGCCCCGTTTGGCCCGAGCAAAGCCCATCTTTCGCCGGGCAAAACCTGCCAGTTGATGTTGTTCAAAACCTGTTTTTCGCCGTAGCGGATGTTCACATTTTCCATGGAAATTATGGTGTTAAAAGAAGCATCTGGCTTAATAGCAAGCAAGGCTTTCAATTCGGTTACATCAATTGGCGGCGTTTGCAGTTTCAAATCTTCCGGTTTAAATGCTTCTTTTAGCACTATTTTTTCTAATTTTTGCTGATGTAAAATGGCAATATGCGTTATCGCTTCCGGGATTTCTTGCGGAGAAGTTGCCATCACAATTGTAATCCCGCTTGCAGAAATTTCGGTCAGCAATTGATTAAATTCTGCCCTGGTTTGCACATCCAAACCTGCAAGCGGATTATCCAACAATAACAAACTTGGATGTTTTAACAAAGCCGCCGCAATTAAAAGCCGCTTGGTTTCGCCGTTGGATAATTTGATTAATTGTTTGTCCAGCAACGGTTCTAATTTTAGTTTGTTAATTGTATGGTTATAAGTCCAAATTAGGTTTGTATTGGTGTTGGTATTGATTTTTTGAAGATAAGTTTCTACCGTTGGCGCATCTTCCGAATCTGATGAATTGTAGCGTTGCTGATAGTAAAAATCCTTTGTGTTGGCCAGGTTGCGGAAATGATGTTTGGAAGCAACCAAGGCCATCATTTTTTTAGGTGTAAAAGAAGCATCGCCCAAATGTTGCTGCTTTACATCTTCATAAAAATGATAGATAATTTTACCGTTCGAGATGTGCAAATTACCTGCAATTGTTTGCAGCAAAGCACTTTTGCCCGAACCGCTTTCGCCAACCAAAGCTAAATGTTGTCCTGCTTCAACCTCAAAACTTAAATTTTGAAATAACGTACAAAATGAATTACTGACTTGGATATTGTCAACTGTGAGAATAATCGGCTTTAGCATATTTTGTATATAAAAGCTTTGGTTTTAAAAATGTACTGCTTGTGCAAACATAGAAAGTAAGATAACCAGGAAATGAAAAAAACGGCATTTGTACATTCAATTTTTACCTCTTCGGCAAAGAGGCAACATTTAGTTATCTCAAAAAGACTTTGTTGGTATGAAGTTTAGTGCATTAAAAGGTTCGTTAATTTATATCATTTGCTGTATTGTATGGTTCATTGTCGGTGCTGGCATAGTTGTACTTTTTCAGGGTCAGCTGGCAAGGTTGCCTTCCATAATACTCCAAATAACAATACCGTTTTTATTTGTGCTGATGAACGCGTTTGTTGTTTATAAACTGCTTAAACTCAATAACAAATCTGTCGCGCAAAAAGAGTCAGACTTTTTTAATTTATATGTTGGCAACCCCAACCCTTTATGGATTTATGACCCGGTAACTTTTAAATTTTTATCGGTAAACAATGCTGCCGTAACTGCTTACGGATATTCAAGGGAAGAATTTTTGAAGATGAGCATCCAGGATATTCGTCCGCCGGAGGATTTTCAAAAAGTAGCAGAATCATCTAAAAAAGTAAGCAGCACACAATTTACATCTGGTATTTGGCGGCATATCAAAAAAGACGGTTCTATCATTTATGTCAATATAACTTCACACAAAATTAAGTTTGAACAGCAGGATTGCAATATGGTGCTGGCAACCGATACAACAGACTGGATAGAATACGAACTGGAACTGAAGCAGATGAACCAGGTTTTGCAGAAAGAAAAGCAAAAACTAAAAGAAACAGAAAAAATAGCCAAAGTATCGGGATGGGAATATTTTATTGAAGACGGTTCATTGATCTGGTCGGACGAATTATATGGGATTTTTGATATGAACCAGGAATCAGAAAAAGTAAATTATAGTTTGATCTTAAAATCTGTACACAGGGAAGACTTGTTTGCTTATAACCTGGCGATAGAAAACTTATTAAAACACGGTAAAGATTTAGATATAGAGTATCGTTTCATCACCAAAAGCGGTAAGGCTAAATATGCAAAAGTGCTGGGGAAGATGCAATATTTTAACAATAAAATGTTTAAAGTGCAAGGGACGATGCAGGATATTACGGAGTTTAAACTAATCCAATTAGAAAAAAATATATACCAGCAGCGTTTAAAAACTACCTTAAATAATATTAACGACAGTTTCTTTTTTATCAACCGTAATTGGGTAATTACCGCACTTAACAACAATTGCGAAAAGATAATGGGGCGCAAGCAGGAGGATATTATTTACCGTAGTTATTTAGAAATTTTTCCGAACCCTGTAAACCTGAAGTTTTACAGCAATTTTAAAAAAGTGCTTGAAGAAGGCGTACCTGTTAATTTTGAAGAGTACAGCCCGCACAACAAAAGCTGGTATTGTGTAAATGCTTATCCTACAGATGAAGGTGCAGCTATTTATTTGTTAGATATTACAGAGGACAAAGAAAAAGATTTACGGCTAAAAGAAGCATTAGAACGTTATGATTTGGTTGGAAAAGCCACACAGGATGTAATTTATGATTGTGATGTAATTTATGATAAAATCCAATATAGCCACAACATTAACCAGTTGCTTGGTATGCCTGATGATGAAACCGCAGCTGATAGTTTAGCCTGGTGGAAAGGCCGCATCCATCCGGATGATTTAAAGCGTGTAATTAAAACTTACAAAACGGCCGTCAAAAACAAAACTACAAATTGCGGCATAGAGTACAGGATAAGAACAAATAGTGGTTTATATAAATACGTTTACGACCAAGGTTATCTGCAATATAATCAAGACCAAAAGTTTGTACGAATGATTGGTGCTTTTAAAGATATTGATAAACTAAAACGCTTTGATGATGAGAACAGGCGGCTTGCAGATATTATTACCAAAGTGAATAATATGATCGTAATTCAGGATACAAGCCATAAAATTACATGGGTAAACAAAGCATTTGAAAACGCCACTGGTTACACTTTATGTGAGGTAGTGGGCAAATACCCGGAGTTGCTGCAAGGGCCGGAAACAGATTTAAGTACTGCCGCTACTATTATTGCCGACAAAAAAAATTATAAAAACTTTTCTTACGATATCATCAACTATACCAAACAGGGAAAAAAATATTGGGTAAATATTGAATTTACGCCTTTGTTTACTGCTGAAGGTGAGCCTGATGGTTATATTTCTATTCATAATGATATTACCATCCGTAAAGAAAAAGAAGAAAAAGTGGGCCGGCAAAACGAAATTTTAAGAAGTATTGCCTGGATGGGTTCGCATGAATTGCGGCGCCCTGTTGCTTCTATTTTAGGTTTGATCGAACTCATTACCGAAACCGAGGATGAAGATGATAAAAACGAATCTATCAAGCTGATGCAAACTTGTACACAACATTTGGATGAGATCATCCATAAAATTAACCACCGGATAGAACAGGAAATTTCGGAAGATTAGCTTTGTATTACAACCCTATTAAAAAAGTATCGTAAAAGAAGCAATACCTTATTTGTTTAGTTAATTTGCTTTCTTCTATAGTTACACTTCATTATATGTCTTTTTTGAAAAATATATTTTTAACAGTTTTTGTCTGCTCTATAATTTTTATGGAAGGTTGTAAAGCCCAAAAGGCAGACACTTCAAAATACAATCATCAGGAATTATTTGGGCCGATCAACTGGCCGGTTCCCGCAAGTCAGGTTCGCTCGGCAAACGGCAGCCCGGGCCCGCAATACTGGCAAAACAAAGCAGATTACACTATCCGGGCTACGTTAAGCGAAAAAGATACTTCTGTAACGGGTAAAGTTATGATCAGCTATACCAACAACAGTCCGGATAAGCTGGATTATTTGTGGTTGCAGCTTGATCAAAATCTGTTTAAACCTGATTCGCGCGGCGCTTTAACTACGCCCGTTACCGGAGACCGCTTTGATGTAAAAGGTTTTGGCAGAGGCGGTTACCACATCACTTCGGTAACAATTACTTATAAAAACAAAAGTTATACCGTAAAACCAGTAATTACCGATTCGCGTATGCAGCTCCGTTTAGCAGAAACTTTAAATGCTAATGGCGACAAAGTTCAGGTAGAAATAAACTATGATTTCGCCATTCCGGTTTACGGTGCCGATCGGATGGGGCAATTAAAAACCCGCAACGGCTACATTTACGAAGTAGCGCAATGGTATCCGCGGATGTGTGTTTATGATGATGTGGAAGGATGGAACACGTTGCCATACATGGGTTTGGGCGAGTTTTATTGTGAGTATGGCAATTTTGATTATTACATTACTGCACCTGCAAATATGCTGGTTTTTGGTTCCGGTGATTTACAAAACCCGGCAGAAGTTTTAACTGCCAAACAGATCAGCAGGTTGGAAGAAGCAAGTAAAAGCGGCCAAACGGTAATGATTGTTTCTAAAGAAGAAATTGGCCTGCCCGAAACCCGTCCAGCTGCAAAAGAAACGCTGACCTGGCATTTCAACATGAAAAACAGCCGTGATGTTGCTTGGGCAGCTTCCAAAGCTTTTATGTGGGACGCGGCAAAAGTTAACTTGCCTTCTGGTAAAAAAGTAATTTCTCAGTCTGCTTACCCGGTTGAAAGTGCAGGCAATAATTCCTGGGGACGATCGACAGAATATTTAAAAAACAGTATCGAGATTTACTCAAAAGCTTACATCGAATATCCCTGGAACTCGGCAACCAATATTTCTGGCGTAGCTTTAGGGATGGAATATCCAGGTATTATCTTTTGTTTAAACAACTTGAAAAACGAAAGTTTATGGGGAGACGTTACACACGAAATTGGCCATAATTGGTTCCCGATGATCGTTGGTTCTAACGAACGTAAATTTATGTGGCAGGATGAAGGGTTTAATACTTTTATCAACCAATATGCCAGCGAACAGTTTAATAACGGAGAATACAATCATCCTGCAAACCGGCCTGCAAAAGCGATTGCAAGGGAAATGGTAAGTAATACAGATCCTTTGATGACTCCTCCGGAAGCAATGGACATGCATGATTACAGCTTGTATTACAACAAAACCTCCTTGTGTCTGGATATGTTACGAAATGTGGTTTTAGGCCCGGAACGTTTTGATTATGCTTTCAAAATTTACATCAACCGTTGGGCATTCAAACATCCGCAGCCATATGACTTTTTTAGGACGATAAACGATGCTGCCGGTGAAGATTTGAACTGGTTTTGGAAAGAATGGTTTTTCACCAACTGGAAACTCGACCAGGCCGTAACAGGTGTACAATATATTTTAACGCATCCGGCAAATGGGGCGTTGATCACTTTAACAAACAAGGAAAAAATAGCGATGCCAGTTGATCTGATAATCACGCAAGCAAACGGCAAAGTGGAAACACTCCATTTACCGGTAGAAATTTGGCAGCGTAGCGGAACATGGACTTTTAAATATCCGAGTGTGAGCAAAATAGTATCTATAGAAATCGACCCGGACCATCAGTTGCCGGACATTGACCGCAGCAACAATACTTACAAAGAAGGTTTTAAACTGAATACGCAAATCCTAAACAAAAAAAGAGAGGTTGGCCGTTAGGCAACCTCTCTTTTTGTTGATGCTTCTTTTACTGCATTAAAAATTGGATTATTCAAAATATTCTTTCATCCGTTCTATAAAACTTTTTTCGTTTTTACCGGGATTTGGTTTGAAGTTAGGCGAGTTTTGCAGCTTTTCCAAAATATCGCGCTCTTCGCGGCTTACTATTTTTGGTGTCCAAATGTTGATATGCACCAACTGGTCGCCGCGCTGGTAAGAATTAACTTCAGGAACACCTTTTGATTTTAAGCGCAGTATTTTTCCGCCTTGCGTTCCCGGTTCAATCTTGATCTTTGCTTTCCCGTCTATCGTAGGTACTTCTACTGTTGTACCAATTACGGCATCTACAAAATTAACATGCAGATCATAAATGATGTTGTTGCCATCGCGTTTTAAAGTTTCGTGTGGGATTTCCTCGATCAAAATAATTAAATCTCCCGGAACGCCGCCTCTTGGTGCAGCATTTCCTTTTCCGCTCATGCTTAATTGCATGCCTTCACTCACTCCGGCAGGAATATTGATGCTGATAGTTTCTTCTCCGCGAACAATACCATCACCGTGGCAAACATTACATTTTGAAGTGATGGTAGAACCTTCGCCGTTACAGGTAGGGCAGGTGCTGGTAGTTTGCATTTGGCCCAAAATCGTGTTTGTCACCCTTCGCACTGCGCCAGAACCGCCGCAAGTTTTACAAGTTTGAAAAGACGATTTATCCTTAGCGCCTGTACCTTCGCAAGTATCGCAAAGAACCTGTTTGTTTACTTTTACCTTTTTTTCAACACCGTTGGCAATTTCTTCCAGTGTTAGTTTAACCTTGATCCTTAAATTGGTTCCGCGTGTTGTTTTGCGGCCATTGCTGCTTTGCCTGCCTCCGCCAAAAAAGCTGTCAAACGGACTGCCGCCGCCGCCAAAAATATCTCCAAACTGGCTGAAGATATCTTCCATGTTCATACCGCCAGGGCCTTGTCCGCCGCCATTAGGAGACTGTGCATTTGCTGCATGCCCAAACTGGTCGTAACGCTGGCGTTTATCCGGCTTGCTTAAAACTTCGTATGCTTCGGCAGCTTCCTTAAAGTTTTCTTCGGATTGTTTGTCGCCAGGGTTTTTATCCGGATGATATTTAATGGCCATTTTGCGGTAAGCCTTCTTAATTTCATCCACGTCGGCACCTTTAGCAACACCCAGTATATCGTAATAATCTCTTTTTGCCATTTTATTTATTAGCTATCAGCTGTAAGCTATCAGGTGTCAGCTAATCCATTAGCAATGATCCATCAACTAAAAGCTATCAACTTTCTACTTCTTTATGCGCCTACAATCACCTTTGCGTACCGAATCACTTTGTCGTTCAACAAATAACCTTCTTCCAAAACATCTACAATTTTACCTTTTAAAGATTCATCAGGCGCAGGAATATTGGTAACCGCTTCGTGTATATCGGCATCAAACGGCTGGCCTTTTGATACCATTTCTTTCAAGCCTTTTTGAACCATAATATTTTTAAACTTGTTCTGTACCAAGCTTATGCCTTCTTTTACGGCAGCCACATCTTTAGCGTTTTCTATGGCACGGCTTGCGCGTTCCAAATCATCTAAAACGGGCAATAAAGAAACAATTACATCTTTACCTGCAGTTTGCAACAGTTCTACACGTTCTTTAGAAGTGCGGCGTTTATAATTATCAAACTCGGCATATAAGCGTAAAAACTTATCGTTTGCCAGTGTAAGTTCTTCTTTCAGCTTGTCCTCTGCAGCAAAATCCGGTGTAACAGGTTCTGATTCTGCATCTTCCGTTCCGTTTTTTTGGTTTTGCCGTGCTTCGTTTACCTGCTGAAATTCATCAAAAATCTCATCCATATTATTTGGTTTTTCTTCAGAAGCGGGTTCTTCCTTTTTCATCTTCTTCAGTATATCATTAAAATTCATAATGTAATCTTTGCTTCAACAACATTCCTGCCATCTGCTAAAAGCCGTCAGGCTGTCAGGCTGTTGTAATCGGAGGGTTTTATTCTGTCTGCATCAAAATTAAATTCTGGCAGCAAAATTGGCAGTACGGTTAATATTTTATGCCGATAAAAACAGCATCCAAATCTAAGAAATCTGTTTGTTAGGATTTAAACCAGCTGAACGTTGTCCACGATCTTACCATTCTCGCATTTTATGATCCGAGAAGGAAAAGTGCGGATAATATGATAATCATGCGTGGCAACCAGTACGGCTGTTTCGCCGAGGCTGATCTGTTTTAGCAGCATTACAATTTCTTCGGAAGTATCCGGATCGAGGTTTCCGGTTGGTTCATCGGCCAAAATCACTTCCGGTTCGTTTAGCAAAGCACGTGCAATAACAACGCGTTGCTGCTCTCCGCCAGAAAGTTCATGCGGCATTTTTTTCAATTTAGACCGTAAACCTACTTTCTCCAAAACATCCAAAATGCGTTCGCCAATTAGTTTTTTATCTTTCCAACCGGTTGCTTTTAAAACAAATTCGAGGTTTTTTTCTACTGTACGATCAGAAAGCAATTGAAAATCCTGGAAAACGATGCCTAATTTACGGCGCAAAAAAGGAACGTCTTTATTGGCGAGTTTCTTTAAATTGTAACTTCCGGCGTGGCCTTCGCCGTTTGTTAAATGCAAATCGCCGTACAATATTTTCAGCAAACTGCTTTTACCAGAACCCGTTTGGCCAATCAGCCAAACAAATTCGCCTTTGTTAATTTGCAGGTTTACGTCAGAAAGCACCAAGTGTTTCTGCTGAAAAACATCTATATTTTGAAGGCTGATTACCGTATTTCCAATCATTTTTAAAGTTCCAGTTTTAGGATTTGACCAAATGGAAGGTCTTTCACAATATTCATTATTTGTTCTGCTTTTTCGGTCAGCCCAAGTTTATCTAAAGATTTATCCGGCCTGTCTACCCGAAAATAAGCCAGCAATGTAAACTGCTCGTCGCGCAGTTGCACATAATCTGGTATTTTGGCCACGCCTTTTACTTTAATAATGTACATCTGCCAAAGTTAAAATTTATGCAAGGGTTTTATGTGCCCATGCTTCTTTTATCATGCAAAAATCAGATGGTTTGTAAAAAAGCCATTGTATTTACGCCATCGGCATAATCCCATAAACGCGGTTGCTGGCTTTCGCCAAAACCAACAAAAGTTACTTCCGCATCATTTAGCTGCATACCACTTACCACGCATTGTATCGCGTTTTTTTGTTCATTTAGCTTATACGTGGCGTTGTTAAGATCGGTATAAAAATCATAATATAAAACCGCTAAAGGCGAAGCTGATTTTTCATCTTGCTTCAACAACAAAAAACCATTGTCGAGATGTTTGGCCTGGTTAACCAAGTAAATGGATTTGTTGTAATCGTAATTGTTGTTGTATTTATGGTGATTGATGATAGGCTGAAAAGATTCTATCGCACGAAAAAAAATGCCAAAATCATAATCCTCGGGCACTAAAACTTTGGAAACACTGCGGCAGCCCAATCCAAAGTAATCAAAAATATCGTGCCCCAGTTTTTGTAAATCTTCTTCATTTTCAAAACCAGACAGCAAAGCCAAACTGTTCCTGTTTTTACGGATAATATTTGGCACTTTGCTAAAATAGTACTCGAAATAGCGCGAAGTATTGTTGCTTCCCGTTGCCATTACCGTATCGAAGTTGGCCAATCGTTCGGTAAATTCGTATCGGTTTGCAAACTCTGGCTCCAAAGAAACCCATCGTTTTAAAATATAACTGATTAACCTCGAATCATTTGCAGAAGCTTTAATCATAGCAAAATGCCCAGAAACCAATACGCAGAGCACATCATGAAAACCAACTAAAGGAATATTGCCTGCGAGCACCAACCCAACTTTTTTACCGGTAAAAACAGTACCGGCATCCTTTGGCAGCCATTTTTCCAAATCCTTTTGGTTCAGCATTTTGCCGATTGCCTGCACTGCCTGCAAAACATTTTCTGGTGTAAACCAGGCGTTGTACTGGCGTTCCTGTGCTATCAATTGTAAAAGTTCTTCGGATGGGTTTAACAGTTCTTCGCATAAACCAATCAAAGTTTCTGTTAAAGTGTGTTTAATCAATTCTGACATATAAATAGCAAAGCTTAAAACTTGAAAATGCAAAATTTGTTATCTTTGTGGAACATAACTGTACAGCGGAATTGCCGTATAGCAAATGTATCATTTAGCTTTTTAGGATTTAACTTATGGCGATTAAAATTACCGATGAATGTATCAACTGCGGGGCTTGCGAACCGGAGTGTCCCAACAATGCCATTTATGATGCTGGTGCCGCCTGGAAATTTTCTGAAGGGACAGCTTTAAAAGGAATTATTGATTTTGGAGATGGTTCTACTTTAAATGCCGAAGAGCCAAATTCTGCAATTTCCGACGAGGTTTATTATATCGTTTCTGATAAATGTACTGAATGCGTAGGTTTTCATGACGAACCGCAATGTGCAGCCGTTTGCCCGGTTGATTGCTGTGTGGACGATGAAGATGTGCGTGAAACTAAAGAAGAATTGCTGGCTAAAAAAACTTGGCTGCACATGGAAGAATAGTTTTTATAATTGAACTTTTAAAGGGAATGCAAGGTTTGTGTTCCCTTTTTTTATATCTTCAAAAATGCAATATGGTTTAATTAATCTGGCTATAGTTCCGTTAAGGGAAGAAGCAGTGCACCGCGCCCAACAGGTATCACAATTGCTGTTTGGCGAAGGTTTCCTGGTGTTGGATAAGAAAGGCGAATGGTTAAAAATCCAGGCAAAAGACGATGGATATATCGGTTGGATGCAAGCCCAGCAATGTGTTTTATTTGATGGCGAACTGTTTGATCAAATTAAACAAAAGCAATTACAATTAACGCATGATGCAGTTACGGTTGTGCATAAACATATCGGTAATTCTTTTTTGTATTTACCTGCGGGAAGCCGGATAGATGGCCTTGAACACGGAAAGTTTATTATCGGCGCAACTACTTTTGAACTGTTGCAGCCTCTTTCTAACCCTCCGGAAAGCTTAATTGCTTATGCACATACTTTTTTAAATACGCCTTATTTGTGGGGTGGCCGTACGCATTTTGGTATTGATTGCTCTGGCTTTGCACAAGCTGTTTACAAGCAAAGCGGCATACAATTAAAACGCGATGCCTGGCAACAAGCCGAACAAGGTAAGTTAGTGGATTTTTTACAAGCCGCTTTACCTGGCGATTTAGCTTTTTTTGATAACGAAGAAGGCAGGATTATCCACGTTGGCATTATGCTGAATAACGAACAGATTATTCATGCTTCGGGAAGTGTAAAAATTGATCGGATTGATAACCAGGGCATTTATTCCGCAACGCAAAAAAAATATACACACAATCTGCGCATTATCAAACGCTTCTTTTAGCAGCAAAAAAAATGGAACGTTAACCAAATAACGTTCCATTTTTTATATGATAAAAACAGTATCAATTACATCTTTTTATCAATCGCTTTGATCATAGTTTGGTGCATTTTTAACACTGGAAGTGTAGTTGAAGCAAAAGATTTTACATCGGCGTCTTTTCCGTTTTTAGATTCGTCTTCAAACATTTTTACATCTTTGTCATGGTCATCAACCATCGCTTTTACGTAAGCTTTGTCAAAATCTTTACCCGTTTTTTTGCTGAGGCCGTCTATTACTTTTTGCTCATCGTTACCTACAACCGCTGGCAGTGTAATGTTTTTTTGTTTGGCTAAAGCTTTCATTTGGTCATTTGCTTTGGTATGGTCTGTTACCATTTTAGCACCAAAAGCTTTAACATCCGCGCTCGTCGCTTTTTGCTGTGCCATCTGGCCTAATTGTACTTCTGCCATGCCTCCGCTTGCTGCTTTCACTGCAAAATCAGCATCATCTTTATCTACTTTTAATACAGCACCAGCCGTTTTTGCCGTAGTGTCTTTTGATGACAGCATGCCGGAAGTATCTTTGGTAGAGTTAGAATCTTTGGCAACCTCTGTACTGTTGGTTTTGCTGGAACTGTTGCATGCTTGTAAAGCAAGTGCAGTAGCTGCAGCTAAAAATAATACATTCAATTTTTTCATGGTTTCTTCTTTTATTATGTTAGTTTATTGATTACAACAGTATTAAGAATCTGTTTGTTCACAAATAAACTTTTTAGTTAAAAGAAATTGTTGTGGAAAAATCTTCTTCAGGTGCTTAAAACAAGCTAAAATTCAAAATTCCAAATCATCACCAATTTATCATCGCTCACAGAAACCAGCTGACTGCCATCCGCACTCCAGGCAATTTTATTGATCGATAAACGATGTACCGGAAACCCTTTTTCCCTGCTGATAATTTTGTACAATTTAAAATCATCCGAACCCCAGATTTTGATACTTTTATCCATACTTGCCGTAGCAAAATAAGGTTCGGTTGGATGAAAAGTAATGCAATTAACCGCAAATAAATGTGCAGGAATATTTTTGATAAGTTCGAAAATTTTGCAATTCCAAACCTTTAATTGAGCATCACGGGAACCCGAAATCAAATAATCTCCGTTAGGCGCATAAGCAACCGAAAAAACAGGCAAAGTATGGCCGGTTAAGGTTCTGATTGGTGTATAATCTTCCAAATCATAAATACGGACATGATTATCCCGGCAGCCAAAAGCAACCTGTTTATTTTGGGTCGAAATACTGATGGAACGAACCGTATCCGAAGAAACCGGAATGGAATGCAGCAAACTCAAATTATCTAAACTCCAAACCGAAACAGCACCATCTTCGCTTGCAACCAGCAATTCTTTTTTATTTGGAACAGATTGAATATCAAATATCGGTTTTTGGTGATGTTTTAAAGTGGAAACAATTTTTTGCTGAATAAAATCGAATACCAAAACATCGCCATTTCGCAAACCGGCAAACAAAAGCGGATAACCGGCCGGACAATGTATCGCATAAAGCGAAGTAGCCACCGAAAACATCACTTTAATAAAAGCATTGGTTTTGAGGCTCCATTCTACCAAACCTTTATCGTTTCCGGCAGTAAAAATTATGCCCGGCTTTTGCGAAAAAGCTAAAGCAAATATCGGGTTGATATGACCGGAAAGTTCTGCTGATTTTTCAACTTGCATTCAGTTTTAAGTTATGAGTTGTCTGTTGTGGGTTTTGGGTTGAAAGCAAAGTTTTATATTTCAGTTAAGTTTAAACCAAGAACCGGAAACCCGCAACCCAAAACTCACAACTTATTTATGCCTGCTTTCCAGATTTTTAGCAATCGTTTCTAAGCTGAGGTTTTTCTCCCGAAGTAAAAATAATAAATGGAAAACCAAGTCGGATGCTTCGTTTATCAGGTCAAATTCTGTTTCGGCTAAAGCGGCAATTACGGTTTCCACGCCTTCTTCGCCAACTTTCTGTGCAATTTTATTCAGCCCTTTTTTACGCATTTTGCTGATGTATGAACCTTCCTGCGGGTTTTCGTAACGATCTTGGATAATATTTTCCAACTCAAAAATAAAATTCTGGTTATGTTCTGTCTGGAAACAACTGCGCGAACCGGTGTGGCAAGTCGGCCCGTCGGCTTTGGCTTTAATCAAAATGGTGTCTTGGTCGCAATCCACAAATACTTCTTTTACATGCAAAAAATTGCCGCTGGTTTCGCCTTTGGTCCACAAACGGTTTTTAGAGCGGGAAAAAAAGGTTACCACTTTTTCTGCGGAGGTTTTATCGAAAGCTTCCTGGTTCATGTAGCCCAACATCAGCACTTCCAGCGTTTGGTAGTCTTGAATGATGACTGGCAAAAGGCCAGTATTTTTATCGAAATTCATATTAAATTTTATGCTGTAAAAGAAGTATTACGAATTACTTAGACTCTTATTTCGATGTTATTATTCCTTAAAGTCTGCTTTAAATCCGGAATCAAAATCTCGCCATAATGAAAAACCGAAGCAGCCAAAGCCGCATCAACGCCAGCTTTTTGAAACACATCTACAAAATGCTGCTGGTTTCCGGCACCGCCGGAAGCAATTAATGGAATGCTGATTTGATCGTTAATTTCCTTTAAAAAATCACAATCAAATCCAGCTTTTGTACCATCGTGATCCATGGAAGTCAACAGGATTTCGCCTGCGCCTCGGCTTTCTGCTTCTTTTATCCATGTAAAAGTTTCATGTTCGGTTGCAATTCTTCCGCCATTTAAATGAACTATATTTTGATTGCCAACACGACGTGTATCAACTGCAATCACCACAAATTGAACGCCGAAAGCTTTAGCCAGTTCATCAATCATTTTCGGGTTACGCACCGCTGCGGAATTGATCGAGATTTTATCAGCACCCGAGTTTAATAAAATATCAGCATCTGCAATTTCATTGATTCCGCCGCCAATCGTAAACGGAATATTCACGTTTCGGGCAACCGCTTTTACCAGTTCTACCATCGTTTTG
Source organism: uncultured Sphingobacteriaceae bacterium (assembly GCA_964251965.1). Lineage (GTDB taxonomy): Bacteria > Bacteroidota > Bacteroidia > Sphingobacteriales > Sphingobacteriaceae > Mucilaginibacter_A. The sequence goes on from CAXULQ010000009.1 coordinate 66,624, forward strand.
CGGCGTTCGTGCGTTGCAGTTATGTCGAGAAAAACCAGTTCGTCCGCGCCTTGCTGCGAATATTGCCAGGCCAGTTCCACCGGATCGCCGGCATCGCGCAAATCCACAAAATTGACACCTTTTACCGTTCGGCCATCTTTTACATCGAGGCAGGGGACGATGCGTTTGGCTAAACCCCCGAAGGGAAAACTTTTAGATATATTTATTTCTTCCAAAACTAAATTTAAGTTATCAAATGCTTTTATTGGTAACACCGCTTGAGATTTTAAGATTATATTTTTCTCTGATGGCCTGCATTTCTTGCTTTAAAATTTCCGGGTGCTTCCAGTATTTCTCACTTAAATTTTCACGTATTTCCCTCATCATCAATACCGCATCAAACTTTTTTTCCTTGTCCATTATTACAAATTTAGAATTTCTCTTGGTGTCCTGATTTCAATCAAATTATAACCAAGTTTTAAATTGATTGAGTTATAAAGCTTGATGCGGCTAAGATTAACAATATGCTTAAAATTCCAACTTGCCAAAACATCAGCATTGTTTAAAGTTGCAAGCGCAATATGCAGGGCATCATTGTAACTTTTATTGGTTAAAGCACCTTCGTTGATATAAGTTTCCGCCAGATTAATTGCCTCATCTGTAATACCTATTGTTATTTGATTGCCGGCTGGAACTTCATGTATTTTCTCTCTAACTTCCTGCCGGGCAAATTCAAGTTCTTGTAAAGTCAAATCCGACAATATGATAAACTTTGTTCCTGCTTTAAATTCTTCAAATAAAGCTACAGACCATTCTTTAAATTCTTTGTCAAAACAACCTCCAATGGTGGATGTGTCTGTATAAACATTCATTTGCAAAATCGGGGGTTACAAACTCGCCATCGCTTTCAAATTCCATTCTTTAATTTCTTCAACAGAAATATGGTTTTCATAAATTGCTTTTCCGACTACGCAGGATTCTACGCTGATTTCATTCAACTTTTCAATATCGCCCATCGAACTTACACCGCCGGAAGCAATCAGTTTGATAAAAGGTGAATGGTCCAAAAGTTTTTCATACAGCTCAATTCCGGCACCGCCCAGTTTTCCGTCTTTATTAATATCGGTACATAAAAACCGGAAAAAACCTAAATCCAGACAACGGTCAACATAATCCATCAGTTTAACCGGCGAACTTTCCATCCAGCCGGAATATTTAATCACTTCGTCCAAAACATCAATGGCAATCACAATCTGATCGGCACTATAATTTTTGCCGGTAAAAGAAGCACTCAGCCCATCCAGAAAAGTTGGGTTGCTGATCGCCTGTGTCCCAACAATTACCCGATGGATACCGGCACCAACCAGCTCTTTTATCTTTTCAATACTGCGCACACCGCCGCCATATTGTACTTTCATGGCTGTTTTATGGATGATTTTGGCCAAATATTCCTGGTTGCTGAAATCGCCTTTTGCACCATTTAAATCAATAATATGGATAAAATCGGTTCCGTTGGATTGGTATCTTTCAATCATTCCTTCCAGCGTAACGTCGTAATTGGTTACCTGTTTGTAGTCGCCTTCGCGCAGGCGGACAACTTTTTTATCCAGAATATCAATGGCAGGAATGATGTACATATTATTTTTTAACATTAAAGGTGAGCAAAGTTGTTTAACAGCATTTCTCCTGCCGTACCGGATTTTTCAGGATGGAACTGTACGCCATAAAAGTTATTTTTTTTGATGGCAGCCGAAAACTGAATACCGTATTTAGTTGAGGCTAAGGTATATAAATTATCATGTTCGATAAAATAAGAATGTACAAAGTAAAAATAAGCCTGCGGATCAATGTTTTTAAACAAATCCTCCGTTTCTTTTGGATGAACCTGGTTCCAGCCGGTATGCGGAACTTTTAAACCCAATCCTTCTTTAAAACGAAGTGTTTTTATCGGGATAATATCCAATAAATCCGCATTTCCTTCTTCCGAAAAAGCCGTAATCAGCTGCATCCCAACACAAATCCCTAAAACCGGTTTCGTGATTTTTAGGATGGCCGGAACCAAGCCCGTGCTTTCCAGTTTTTGCATCGCCGCGCCCGCATGGCCAACACCCGGGATAATATAACGATCATATTGCCCGAAATCGCTTTCCTGCGCAATCATGCCATATTCAATTCCCAAACGGTCCAACGCAGCCGTTAAAGAGAAAATGTTTCCGGCACCATATTGAATAATTCCAATCATTTTGTAGCTTTTAGCTGTCAGCAATCAGCTTTCGGCTCTTAGTAAACTTATTATAAAACTTTGCGTTCAGCTGATTGCTGATGGCTAAAAGCTGAACGCTTTTATAAAACTCCCTTCGTACTTGGCAAAACCATATTATTTACATCACGTTTTACCGCCATTTTGATGGATTTCGCAAAAGCTTTAAAAATAGATTCTATTTTATGATGCTCGTTTTCGCCTTCCGCTTTGATGTTTAAATTACATTTGGCCGAATCAGAAAAAGATTTGAAAAAGTGATAAAACATTTCTGTCGGCATTTCCCCGATTTTTTCCCTGGTAAAAACAGCATCCCAAACTAGCCAGTTTCTTCCGCCAAAATCTATTGCAACTTGTGCCAGGCAATCATCCATCGGCAGCAAAAAACCGTAACGGCCGATGCCTTTTTTATCGCCTAAAACTTGTGCAAAAGCTTCGCCCAAAGCAATTCCGGTATCTTCAATCGTGTGATGCTCGTCGATATGCAAATCGCCTTTTGCTTCAATTTCCAGGTCGATGCTGCCGTGTTTGGCGATTTGGTCCAGCATGTGATCAAAAAAAGGCAAACCGGTAGAAACTTTCGCTTCGCCTTTTCCATCCAAGTTTAGTTTGATAAAAATATCAGTTTCTTTGGTCGATCTTCGGTGTTCTATTTCGCGCTGACCAACCTTCAAAAACTCATAAATCTTTTCCCAATCCGCAGTTTCTAAAGCAATTACGGGTTTTAATTCTTCGGAATTTTGTCCTGAAAATTCTGCGCCGCCTAAATTGGTTTTGTTGTTCAACCAGATGGCTTTTGCGCCCAGGTTTTTCGCCAAAACAACATCATTCAAACGGTCACCAATTACGAAAGAACCTTTTAAATCATATTCATCTCTGTCAAAATACTTGGTTAGCAATGCTGTTCCCGGTTTGCGGGTTGGCGCGTTATCTTTTGGAAAAGTGCGGTCGATCACAATCTCCGAAAATGCAACACCTTCATTTTTTAAAGTATGGATAACGAAATTTTGTACCGGCCAAAAAGTATCTTCCGGGTAACCAGCCGTTCCCAGTCCATCCTGATTACTCACCATAACTAACTCAAAATCAAGTTCTCTGGCAATTTTAGGCAGATATTGCAGCATCTGCGGATAAAACTCCAGCTTGGCAAACGAATCAATTTGTTCGTCGGCAGTTTCAGAAATCAGCGTTCCGTCGCGGTCAATAAATAGTATTTTTTTCATGCTTCAAAGGCAGTCAAAGTGTGCAATAATTGTGTGTTTTCTACCGGCGTGCCAACCGTAATGCGCAAGCAACCTTCACAAAGTTCTACTTTAGAGCGGTCGCGGACGATAATGCCTTTCTCCACCAAAAACTGGTAAATGGCTTTTGGCGATGCTGTTTTTACCAGTATAAAATTGGCGTCGGAAGGATAAATGTCGATCACAAAACTGAGGTTTTTTAACCCTAAAACCAATTTATCGCGTTCCAGCAACGTTTCTTTAATCCAGGAATTTACTTGCGAAATGTTATCCAAAGCCTGCAAAGCCAGTTTTTGCGAAGCTTCATTAATATTGTAAGGCGGTTTTACGCGGTTAAAAACTTCAATAATTTCTTCGGAAGCAAAAGCCATTCCGATGCGTAAACCGGCCAAACCCCATGCTTTGGAAAGTGTTTGTAAAACCACCAGATTGCCGTATTCCGTCAGTTCCTGAATAAAACTTTTCTGGCGACTATAATTGATATATGCTTCATCAACCACCACAATTCCGTTAAAATTGGCCAGTAACGTTTCCACATCTTCGCGGTTAATGGAATTTCCGGTTGGATTATTGGGCGAACAAATAAAAATAAGTTTTGTATTTGGGTTGATTACTTCTGCAATTCCTTCCAGATTTAATTGATATTCATTTGTTAACGGAATATTTTGGACTTCAATATCATTAATATTCGCCGAAACCTGGTACATGCCATAAGTTGGCGGAACCAAAATCACGTTGTCAATTCCCGGGCGACAAAAGCTCCGGAACAAAATATCAATCGCTTCGTCGCTGCCGTTTCCCAAAAAAATATTGCGCGGCGGTACTCCTTTTATCGCTGTAATTTTTGTTTTTACGTTAAACTGAAGCGGATCCGGATAACGGTTGTAATTGGTTTCTAATGGAGAACCGTACGCGTTTTCATTCGCATCCAGATAAATGCTGGCCTCGCCCTGAAACTCATCGCGCGCAGATGAATAGGGCGTAAGGTTTTTGATGTTTTCCCGAAGTAGGTTTTGGAGATTGAACATGTTGTTTTGTTTTTTGGGTAGAGACGTTGCGTTCAATGTCTCTACAATCGTACGGTTACCGCGTTTTTATGCGCCTGCAAACCTTCCAGTTCAGCTAAAATTTCTACCGTTTTGCCAATGTTTTTAATTCCTTCGGAAGATAGATGCTGAAACGTAATTTTCTTCACAAAAGAATCCACCGAAACACCAGAATATGCTCTGGCATAAGCACTTGTAGGCAACGTATGATTGGTTCCGGAAGCATAATCGCCAGCACTTTCCGGCGTTAAATTTCCCAGAAAAACGGAACCGGCGTTGATGATTTTTTCGGTTATCAGTTGCCAGTTGTTGGTTGCCAAAATCAAATGTTCCGGCGCGTATTGATTGCTAAAATCCATCGCTTCCAATAAATCACCGGTAAAAACAGCATACGAATTGGTAATTGCTTTTTTAGTGATTTCTGCACGTGGCAAAACCGGCAACTGCTTTTCTAATTCTAAAATTGTTGCATCAATCAGTTTTTTTGAGGTCGAAACCAAAACAGACTGACTATCCACGCCATGTTCTGCCTGCGCCAGTAAATCCGCGGCTACAAAAATGGGATTGGCAGTTTCATCAGCAATAATTAAAACTTCAGATGGACCGGCTGGCATATCAATTGCAGTAACCGTTGTAGATTGAATAATGGTTTTTGCTTTGGTAACATACTGGTTTCCAGGCCCGAAAATCTTGTCCACTTTCGGGATGCTTCCCGTGCCGTAAGCCATCGCCGCAATTGCTTGCGCGCCTCCAACTAAAAATACTTTTTTGATGCCTAACAATTGAGCCACAAAAGCGATATATGGATTTATTTTCCCGTCTTTTTGAGGCGGAGAACAAACCACGATTTCCTTACAACCTGCAATTTTTGCCGGAATGCCCAACATCAAAAATGTACTTGGCAAAACCGCCGTGCCGCCGGGAATGTACAAACCAACTTTTTCAATTGGCCGCAATTCGCGCCAGCAGGTTACGCCGGGCATGGTTTCTACTTTTTCTTCGGTGCGGAATTGTGTTTGATGAAATTTTAAAATATTCTGGTATGCTGTTTTGAGTGCCTGTTTTTGCTCGTCGGAAACTTGTTCGGCCAGTTCGGTTAGCTCTTTTTCATCGGTAAATAACTGGCTTAAAGTTACTTTATCAAATTGCAAAGCATAATCGCGCAACGCCTGGTCGCCGTTTTGTTTAACGTTTTGCAAGATATTTTCTACCGTTTCCCGGATTTCGTTTCCAGCATCGGTATTCCGCAAAGTCAATTGCTCCAAATCGTTTTTAGAAAGTTCGTTGTAATTATAAACTTTTAACATCGTACCAATTTTTAGCTGATAAAAACAGTATTACAAAATGATTTTTTCGATTGGCATCACCACAATTCCTTGTGCGCCAGCGGTTTTTAGTTCGCTGATCTTGTTCCAGAAATCACGCTCCGGAATTACGGTATGCACCGCAACCCAGCCGCTTTCGGCCAGCGGAATTACGCTCGGACTTTTTACGCCGGGCAGCAAATCCAACACTTTTGATAAGGAAGTTTCCGGCACATTCAACACCACATATTTGGTTTCTTTGGCGCGTAAAACGGATTGAATACGTTGGATTAGTTCTAAAACGTGTTCGTTATCTTCTTCGCCTTTTCTTCCGATCAAAACTGCTTCCGAAGAAATAACATCGGCAAAAGGTTTCAATCCGTTGCTTTTTAAAGTTCCGCCGGTAGAAACAATATCGAAAATTGCATCACTCAAACCTAAACCCGGACTGATTTCTACCGAACCGGAAATGGTACGGATATCAGCTTGTATCTTATTCTCTTTCAGGAATTTATCTAAAATAACCGGATAAGAAGTGGCGATAGATTTTCCTTGTAATTGGATCAATTCTTCAACCTCGCTGTTGTTTGGCAATGCTATTTTTAACGTACATTTTCCAAAACCTAAACGTTGCAGGTAACTTACTTTCACTTCAGTTTCGAGGATTACGTTTTCGCCCACAATTCCGAGGTCGGCAATTCCGTCTTGCACGTATTCCGGAATATCGTCATCGCGCAAAAACAAAATTTCTAACGGAAAATTGGAAACCGGAGAAATGAGCGAACTTTTATAATTTTCGAAAGATAAGCCGCAATTTTTTAACAGTTCGACAGATTTTTCGTTGAGGCGGCCAGATTTCTGGATCGCTATTTTAAGTGGTTTCAATGGAATTTGGGTTGGATAACAGAAAAAGAATTAATATTTCGGGCAAAAACAAATCAAACTTGGGTAGAATGATGGTGGTAATGCAGCGGTGTGAAATATTTTTTCATGTTGTTTTTCCCGGCTTTTGTAAAACCGATTTGCAAATATAGCTATAATGTTAAAAAAGCAATCAGCTTAATTAAGATATTCAAAGTTTTGCAACAGACGCTTTATTACAGTAGAACTACTGGTTTCATTTGGATAAAGATCATTTCGGTTTGATCATAGAAGATCTGTTTTTATAAGGCAAAAAGTAGTAAGAAGCAGATACTCCGAAGAAAGTTGCCGAGGATGACGTATATCGTCCGCTGTAATAGAATTGGCCAAAGTTTACGTTAAGGTGCAGGCGATCTGTGGCAGTGTACTCAATACCGGAAGTTAATTCGGTCAAAAAATTATTTGGGGCGAAAAAAACGTATCCCACACCAACCGTTAGCGTATTTGTAAACCTGCCTTGCTGAAAAATATTAAGGTTTGGCCTCACTTCAAAATAGAGGGACGTATCTCTGCCTTTTATGGTTTCTAAAGTAGTTTTGCCCAAATCAACACCTAAGCTAAAAACATTCCATTGTTTACCAACTTCGACAGATAAATTAGATTTCCCCCCAAGTGTGCCAGCGGTATTGGTAAGCGAATAATAAACTTGTATATAAGTTTGTGGTTTTATTTTAGCTGTATCAGATTGTGCGTGGGCTTTAAGACTAAAAGTTAAGCACAGGCAAGCAATTACTAATAGGTAAAAGTTTGATTTAATCATTTGCAATATCTTTATTTTTTGCAATGCTACATCCTTTTTTAAAGCTCTGTTTAAATTTCTATCATAAAATTTATAGTGCTTCTTTTATCTCTATAAATTTTGTTTTAACCATCTATAATTGTAAAAAACATAAAGGTTTTAAGATTTTAGGTGATAAAAGAAGCATAAAAAATAAACTGAACAAAATCTAAACTGGCTCTAAACCTTCGGTATTTGGATGCCTTCTTTAGCGAATTCGGTATAAATTTCCCTCATTACGCTGCTTCTTAAACTTAAATAACGGGTGATCTCTGCGGCCCAAAACCACGCCCTAAACTCTATTGCTGTATCGGCAAAGTTATTTAAAAATATAGATGGTTCCGGCGAGTTCATAATGTCCTCTCTTTTGCTGATTATCGACTGAAGTATCTCCTCAACTCTCACCACGTCCGACCCATAAGCAACACGAATAAGGAGTTCTACCCTGCGGTTATTGTTGTTTAAAGTCCAGTTTACTACATGTTGGGATATCAGGTCGCCATTAGGCACGATAAGTTCCGACCCATCCCCGCATTCAATTTTACTTGACCGGATACCTATTTCTTTAATCGTGCCTGATTTACCGCTTACTTCAATAATATCGCCTACTTGCACAGGTTTTTCAACGGCCAGTATAATACCCGATACAAGATTATTGACGATATTTTGCAAACCAAAACCGATACCAACACCAAGGGCACCTATAATAATGGTTACCCTGTCCATTGGTATGCCTGCCGCAGTTATTGCTATAAAAAAGCCAATTACAAATACTGTTAAACGAATAAGTAAGATAGAGGACCTGGTTTTTTTAGCTTGCGGTGTAAGTATATTTTGTTGCCCGGAATAATCGAAAAAATAACTGATTACTCTGGCTAAAATCCCGGATATCCAAACAATAATAATAAACACCAGTACACTGCGGAACGTAAAAGCTGTACTGCTGATTTTGTAAGGATGGTTTAAAAAATCATTGGCTTCATCATATACATAATCATCAATAGTTAAATTTTTAGCTAATACTACCAGCCATAAAATGGCGGCAACTTTTATAATAATGTCTTTAAATTTCTTTTGCAGTGCTCCAAAATCATGGTAGTAAACGGTTTGTTTAACGTCGATAGATTTTCCGGCTGCTAAGCGCAGAAACAAACTTTCTGTTAATATTTGCACTAATAAGTATAAACCCATCGCCAGGGAAAGGTTTAAGGTAACAGTAACACCAAGTATTTTAGACAGGCTAAACCTTCCTGCTACGTTTAATAAAACCGATACTGCCTGTAAGGCAATAAACAATTTTAATATGATCTCCAGATAAGGTGGATAACCATCTGCTGATTTTCTTAAATATTTAATAAGAACGATTGACTGATATATCATAAAGCATGATAATAACAGCAATACGATCCTGTCGGCATAAGTTATTTTTGTCAATAAACTACTAACGCCGAAGATTATAGCAGCAATAAATAGGACTACCCAAAACCTAAATAAAGGCTTTGGCCAATAATTTTTGATAAATAACGCTACAGAAGCCATCATGATGAGGAGCATTGTATGCGAAAATACTTGTGCCGGATGATCGTAAAAGTATGGAGACAGGATACTGGCAACAGCAATTGCCGACAGGATTGGATGTTTTACAACATAATGTGTTTGATCAAAAATGCTTTTATAATCTTTGTTAGATCTGGTAATTTGCCGCCTGCTGTTTAATATCCAAATCAAAAAGCCTATTAACAAAAATACACTGGCTAAATGAGGCCAGTAATTTGATTTACTGATTAAAAAATATTTGTACAGCCTTTCATTTAGGTTATAAGTTTTAACAACGGCAGAATCCAAGGTATTTGTTTTTGCCAGCTTGTGCATGTCCCAAATAAAACCGTATTCATTAGTTATGGCTTTTATTGTAAACTCGTGTATCTTCAGGTCAATCCTATCCTCTAAATCTATTACTAATATAGAAAGAGTAGATACCCGATTTTCCAATAACCCTAATTTGATTGTTGATTTTTCTGAGCAGCTATCCAAATTTGCCCACTTTTTATCCAAGGCTTTTATCTGGATAAAGCACCTTTCTCTTAAACTACTGTCTGCAGGGGCCGAGCGCAAAGTCGAGTCTGCTTTAAATTCTGCAATATTAGTAGCTATCTTATCAAGCTGGTTGTTGTAAATGTTTAATTGGTCCTGCCAGTCGCTTAACTGTTCTTTCAGGTGGTCGATCATACTTCGTATCGTAACCAGGTTTCCTAAAGTAGTCGAGTTATTGATGATGTTGCGCATCGAACCCATCCGCCGTTCCAGTGTTGGCAGGTTTTGGCTAATATCTAACGTATCAAAACCCTTGGAAAGATCCGAATTGATTTCGGTATAAGAACTGTTGTAATCTTCAATTTTCCCCAGGAACAGGTTTAACGAGCCTTTAGAGTGTTTAAAGGAACGGATCATGGAATCCCTTTGCAATACCTTTTCCCGTAAGGAATCTCTTACGGAATGATGAACTTTCTTCTTTTTAACCTGTGCAATAGTGCTATGTGTTACGAATAATAACAACACAGAAAATAACGAAATACAGATCAGTTTAAATGCGTTTAGCATTGGCTAATTAAAGGTTATACAAATTTTATTGCTTTGTTAAATGTGCATCCGAAAGCGGTTTTTTTTACTAACAGTATATCTTATTTAACTTGTATTACAAAATACTGGCAAACGAACGATACAAGCAACACAAATATTGCACGTACTTATGGTTAGGTTTAGGCCTAAATTGAATGAAATACCTTCCGCAGTAGTAATAACTAAAGGTTAATCGCACAAAATTAATCTAGAGGCAATGATTAATTTTGGGAGTTTTGTAAGAGTGGAAATTGATACAAAATCTAACTTTTACAACTATTAAATTAAAGAATTAGCCGTGTCGATTTTACCAAAAGCGGATTCATCAATTAATAGCCTTTGTGTCTTCGCTCGGCTTTGCTTGTTTTACTGCTTTAAACAGCGCGACATCGGCTTGTAAAATTGCCTTGAGTTCCAGGTCTGTTCTTTCCAGTATAAGTGTTGTTTCGGTAAGCATTTCTTCCATCATTTGCAGGTTTACATTTGTAGGTGCTTATACCATTCCTGCAAATAAAGGTTCGATAAATCATATATTAATAGCAATATGCACTTTTGACGGAACAGAACATTGAGCCGAAAATAGAACGAGGCTGATAAACTTATTTATGGTACAATTTTTTTATTAACAAAAAAACCGGATTAGAACTCTAAAGAGAATTAAATCCGGTTTTTGTACCCAGCGCCGGAGTCGAACCGGCACGGTTTCCCACAGGTGTTTGAGACCAGCGCGTCTACCAATTCCGCCAGCTGGGCATTGTTTGTTAGCGGGCTGCAAATGTATTTAAACTCTCCTGTATTCGCAACAAATATTTCTTACGATAATAAATGTCTAATACTTTTTTCAAGGCAGCATCTTGTTCTGGTTGAGTTTTGCTGCTGAAACCATGGATTTGTTGCGCCAATTCATCTTCTAAACCATCTGATGCTTCTTTTACCGATGTTTTTATTTGATTGATTGTAGCTTCATCTTCTGCATCTGTAATCAGTTCGTTCAACTCCATCATTTCCATTAAAAAATCTGGTGCCAAAGGATATTTATCGCCATCGGCCAGCAATTTATGCTCGCGCAAAATGTATTCTGTGCGTTTTGCAGGATTTGAAAGGACTTGGTAAGCTTTATTGTTCAAGGTAGAAAGCTGCAAAACTTCTTCCTGTTTTTCTGCACTTTCTGCGGCGTAAAAATCCGGATGATATTTTTTACTCAACTCATAAAATTTCTTTTTAAGTTGTGCTGCATCCAATTCAAACGATTCTGGCAAGCCGTAAAATTCAAAATAATTCATGTTGAAGCTTGAATTATTTATTGATTACGTGGCGTAAAATATCGTTGCCGTACACGAAAACCATCAAAGCAATCAGGATACAAAAACCAACAATCTGTGCTTTCTCCATGAATTTATCGCTTAATGGTTTGCCTTTAATCATTTCGATAATCAGGAACATGGCATGTCCGCCGTCTAAAGCAGGGATCGGAAGCAAGTTCATCAACGCCAAAGCCATGGACAGCAAACCAACCAAACTCCAAAATTTAGCTGCATCAAAGTGGTTTCCAAACATCGTTGCCATAGTTACCGGACCGGCAAAAGCACGATTGGCTTTGATCTGCCCGGTTGCAACACGGCCAATTCCTTTTGCATTATCAGTAAAAGAACCCCAAGCTTTTGAAGCGCCAACTGGTAAAGAAGATAAGAAACCGAATTTCGCTTTTTCTATAACCGGTTCATCAACTTTTGAAAAAAATCCAAGTGTGCCTTGTGCATTTACTGTAGCCGGAAGCTTTACCAACTGATTATTTCTTTTAACCTCCAAATTAATCTGCTTATTTTTATTTGCTTTGATTAATGCTTGAAACTGATCAAAGAAAGCAATTGGCTGAGAATTAATTGTTTTTATGCTATCACCTTTTTGTAAACCTGCTTTTTGGGCATTACTTCCACCAACAACAGAATCTATCATAAATTTAGTCCGCAATTGTATAAATTCACCGATACCGTAATCAGCAACTTCATTATAAATATTTCCCGGAACGGAAATATTAAGTTGTTGGTTGTCTCTTTGAACTGTTAGTTGCGAATTTCCCAGCAAAACTTTCGAACTGATCAATTCTTCAAAACGAACAATTTTTTTGCCATTAACAGCAGTGATTTTATCACCAGCTTTCAATCCGATTTCCCGGCCGATGATTCCCGGAACGATACCATATTTAACACTTTGGTTCGGGATATAACTTTCGCCATATCGGATCGTTAGCATCCAAAAAATAAAAATCCCCAAAACAATGTTTACGGTTATACCAGCCAGCATTACAATTAAACGTTGCCACGCAGGTTTAGAACGAAATTCCCAAGGTTGTGGCGGGCCAGCCAATTGCTCGGTATCCATCGATTCGTCGATCATCCCGGCAATTTTTACATAACCGCCAAGCGGAAGCCAGCCAATGCCATATTCTACACCTTTGTAAGTGTATTTAAACAGGCTGATGTTCCAGGCATCAAAAAACAGATAGAATTTTTCTACTTTGATACCAAAAGCTCGGGCTGCAAAAAAGTGACCAGCTTCGTGCAGTATCACCAGGATTGAGAGGCCGGCAATTAGTTGGCCAATCATAATTAAAACGTTCATATAAAATTTCTCAGTTTGTTGATGCTGTTTTTATGCACCTTTTTTTAATAATAAATTTTGGGCTAAAGTTCTTGTTTCCGAATCTGTGTTTAGGTAATCTTCCAGTCCGGGCTGTTTTTGGAGATGGATTCGCTGCGTACATTCTTCAATTAAATCACTCATTCCTAAAAAACTAACCTGGTCTTTTAAAAAACCGGCAACAGCAATTTCGTTGGCTGCGTTAACAATGCAAGGCATATTTCCGCCGGTATCCAAAGCTGCAAAAGCCAAAGCTAAATTACGGAAAGTTTTGAGATCGGGTTGTTCAAATGTTAGATACGGAAAATCTGCGAAACTGAAACGTCTAAATTCGTTTTTTATTCTATGCGGATAAGTCAAAGCATATTGGATCGGCAGTTTCATATCCGGCAAACCCATTTGTGCTTTTACCGAACTGTCTTTAAATTGAACAAGCGAATGAATGATAGATTGCGGATGCACAATCACATCGATTTGGTCAGCTTCCAGATCAAACAACCATTTCGCTTCAATCACTTCCAAACCTTTATTCATCAACGAAGCTGAATCAATCGTAATCTTTGCGCCCATTACCCAATTTGGGTGTTTCAAAGCTTCGGTTTTGGTTACTGCGGAAAGAAAAGCAGTATCCTTTCCACGAAACGGACCGCCGGAAGCCGTTAAAATAATTTTTTCTACGGATTCTGATTCTTCTCCTGCTAAACATTGAAAAATTGCAGAATGTTCCGAATCTACCGGTAAAATCCTGATGTTGTATTCTTTGGCCAATTTCATCACTAATTCGCCGGCAACAACCAGCGTTTCTTTGTTGGCCAACGCAATATCTTTACCTGCTTTTATGGCTGCAATTGTTGGCTGCAAACCGGCAAAACCAACCAAAGCGGTTAAAACCAAATCAATTTCGGGCGCGGTAACCACATCTGTTATCGCCTGGCTTCCGGCTAAAACTTGTATGGAAGTATGTGCCAATGCTTCTTTTACCGTATAAAATAAGTTATCCTGACCAACAACAACATATTCAGGCAAAAACTCAAGGGCTTGTTCAATCAGCAAATCAGCGTTAGATTGTGCCGTAAGCAAACAAGTGCGAAATAGTTCCGAATTTTCCCGAATCACTTGCAAAGTTTGCGTACCAATGCTGCCGGTTGAACCTAAAATGGCAATACTTTTCAAATGGTTGGTTTTGTTAAGATTTTAACTTTTGAAGGATAAATACGAAAAATGGTTTTGATCAAGCTGCAAAAATCTACATTAAAACATAACTTTCCAACTCTTGCGCAATTATGCGATCGTTTGATAAGCGCGGAACTTTATTTTGTCCGCCCAGTTTGCCTTGTTGCCGCATAAAATCTATAAAAGAATTTCTTTTCAAAACACGAATTTTTAAAGGCTGCAAAATTTTTCCTTTGATCAAATCCGCATAATAAATATTCTTTTGCTGCAAAAATATATCTACTTTTTTGCTGAAAGCGGCTAAATCTTTTGGCGGTTTGCCAAACTCGATCAGCCATTCATGAAAAGGAAGTTCTCCCGCGGGAGGATTTACCTGCGGCGCAACCGTAAATTCGATGATTTCTACGCCTTCTTCTTGGGCAAACTGCATCAACGCCTGTTCCACTTCTTCCCCGATTACATGTTCGCCAAAGGCAGAAATAAAATGTTTAATACGCCCGGTTACTACAATTTTATAAGGATTGATGGATGTAAATTTAATGGTATCACCCAAACTGTATCCCCACAAACCGGCATTGGTATTTAAAATTAAAGCGTAATTTTTATTCAGTTCGACTTCTTTTAGTTGAAGACGGATTGGGTTTTCATCAAAATAAGTTTCGGTTGGAATAAACTCAAAGAAAATTCCGGCATCAGCCAAAAGCAATAAATCATTGCTTTTTTGTGAATCCTGGTAAGCAATAAAGCCTTCGGAAGCCGGATAAGTTTCGATAGAATCAATGGGAAAACCAATACTTTCTTCAATTTTGGCGCGGTAAGGCTGATAGTTTACGCCGCCGTAAACAAATAGTTTAAAGTTTGGGAAGATGTCTTTGATCTTTTTTCCGCCAGCTTTTTCGGATAAACGGTCAAAATACATTTGGCACCAGGGCGGAATGCCAGAAATCAACGTCATGTCTTCGTTGATCGTTTCTTCTACAATCGCATCTACTTTTGCTTCCCAATCTTCAATGCGGTTTGTTTTGTCGGTCGGCATCCGGTTTTTCAACAGATATTTCGGAACGTGATGCGCCACAATGCCGGATAACCTTCCTACAAAAATCCCTGCTTTGGTTTGCAGTTCCGGACTTCCCTGTAAAAAAATCATTTTTCCATCGGTAAAAGAAGCATTGCCGGTTTCGTAAATATAATTGAGCAAAGCGTTTCGCACAGCACGAATATGTTCTGGCATGGAATCTTTAGAAATCGGAATGTATTTTACGCCGGAAGTTGTGCCCGAAGTTTTAGCAAGATAAATGGGCTTGCCGGGCCAAAGTACGTTTTCTTCTCCGTGGATTACCCGTTCTAAATAAGGTTTTAATTGTTCGTAATCGCGGATTGGGACTTGTTTTTTAAAATCTTCGTAAGATTGAATCTCCCCAAAACCATGATCTTTTCCAAATGCTGTTTTTGCACCTGTTTTTATTAGTTTTTGAAAAATTTGATCTTGAAACTGAACGGCATGTTTCCGCAACTTGTTGATCTGCAAGGAAACAAAAAAAGCAAAAGGTTTGCTCAATGCTGCTTTTATGCCCATAAAATCAGTGCGTTTCGGCTACGTCATCGTCCACATCCAAATTACTAAAGACTAATTTACGATAAGTTACAATCACGATAACGTTTACAAACGGATATAAAATCAGGATAGCTTTATCAATCAGCATAAAACCAGCGGCTATAACCACAACGATAATGGCCAGCAATGCCAGCAAATGGATGAGGTGATTTTTGGTGAGCAGGCGGCTTTGTGTTAAAGATTCTATTGGGCCGGAGTTATCATCCACAATAAAACAAGCGCAAAACATGTAACGCAAAGCGGCATACAAAATCAACATTACTTCCAGCACTTGCGCTACTTTCATTACATTTTCGGGATAGTTTTGCAGGCCTTGTTCAATGGCCACATTCAGCGTAACAATGGCAAATGCCAGGAAAAGGCAAATGGCAATAAAGCTAAAAACCATTTTGATAGTTGGCACCAACTGCGAAAATTCAAACTCGTAATATTCGTTGTCAATCAATGTAAAAATCAGTTTATACAAACCTAAAGTAGCGTAAGTTTGAATAATCATCAACACTAAAAAAATTAAGAATTGGGTAAAAGGATCTGTTCCAAAATCTACCAAATCATTAAAATTTTGCACTACCCAAACAACTACGGTAACAATTGCGGAATAAATAATGATGGTTAAAAAGTTTTTTTTGGTAACCTCCCACGCAGTTTTAAACGTTTCTGCAATGGAAAACGGGTGGTACATAAATTATGACTTGTTTAAAATTATTCGTTTCCAAAAATCCTGCATGAAACCAAGCCCATAAGCAGTTAGCTGAACAAAAGCGGCAAATATGCTCAAAAATGCAACTTTTGCTGATTTATTGCTAATCCAAGAATGAAAAAATATTAACAATATAAACAAAGCCAATAGAAAATTGCAGAGTTCGGCAATTGGCCAGTTGAATAGATTTACAATCAAAGCGAAGCCTAAACCCAACGTAAACACGGCCGGAAAGAAATGTACAGGCTTTAATCCCGAAGGAAAAAACTTGTAAATATTAATGCGTGCCCGGCCAAAAAAATGAATTTGTTTATAGAATTGAAAAAAGCTGGTGCGGCGTTTATGATAAACTTTTGCTTCGGGAATTAAGCCAATTTTAAAACCTAATTTATGGATGCGGATGCTTAATTCAATGTCTTCGCCTAAACGCGTAATGATAAAACCGCCCGTTTTTTGATAAACTTCTTTTGATAAACCCATGTTAAAGCTGCGCGGATGGAAATCGCCGATCCGTTTTTCGCCGCCACGAATGCCGCCTGTCGTAAAAGGCGAAGTCATGGAATAACTGATGGCTTTTTGTACCGCCGTAAAAGAGTGATGCGAAGCATCCGGGCCGCCGTAAGCATCCAATTTTTGGGCGTTAATTTCGCGGTTTACGATTTCTAAATAGTTTGACGGAATGAGGCAATCCGAATCGAAAATGATAAAGTAATCGCCTCGAGCGCGTTCAAAACCAAAGTTCCGACTAAAACCTTGTCCGCTGTTTGGTTTAACGAAATATTGCATTAAATCAAAACGTTCAATAAAATCTTCAAATACGGATTCCGATGTTAATGTCGAACCGTCTTCAATCACAATAACTTCAAAAGCTTCATATGATTGCTTTGTCAGGCTTTCCAACAATTCCCTGAGTTCTTGCGGGCGATTGTAAACTGGAATAATTATAGAGAAAAACATCAATGTTTAAAGCAAGCAGCTATATACAAATATCAATTTTTAGGTGATAAAAGAAGCATTTGTTAAATCGTTTTATCAATTTGATAATTATTTCTTTCAGGAGAATTTCTGGAGATCATCTCCGCAACAAAACCGGTTAAAAATAACTGAGAACCTAAAATTACGGCGACTAAAGCAATGTAAAAAAGTGTATTGTCCGTTACATTTCGGTATTTAACATGGTTGGCAATATCGTACAGTTTAGAACCGATCAGCCACATGATAATTCCTAAACCTGTCAAAAAACAAAGCGTGCCCAGCGTTCCGAAAAAGTGCATTGGCCGTTTGGAAAACTTCCCGACAAAAAAAATCGACAGCAAATCCAAAAATCCATTGATAAACCGGCTGAAACCAAACTTGGTTATTCCATATTTTCTTGGACGATGTTCTACAACCTGTTCCGTTATTTTAGTAAAACCTGCCCATTTGGCCAGAACCGGAATGTAGCGGTGCATCTCGCCATAAACTTCTATATTTTTTACTACTTCTTTGCGGTAAGCTTTGAGTCCGCAATTAAAATCATGCAGATTTTTAATGCCCGACATGCTGCGTGTTGCCGCATTAAATAGTTTTGTTGGAACGGTTTTGCTGATCGGATCGTAACGTTTTGCCTTCCAACCAGAAACCAAATCAAATTTTTCCTGCTTAATTTTTCTGTACAGTTCCGGAATTTCCTCCGGAGAATCCTGCAAATCGGCATCCATCGTGATTACAACATCACCGCGTGTTGCTTCAAAACCAACGTTTAAAGCAGCAGATTTTCCGTAATTTCTGCGGAATTTAATGCCTCTGATAAAAGGATTTTGCTCGTATAATTCTTCAATCACTTCCCAAGAATTGTCGTTGCTGCCATCGTCCACCAAAATAATTTCATAAGTATAGCCGTTCGCTTTCATCACCCGCCTAATCCAGTCTGTTAGTTCTGGCAATGATTCTGCTTCATTTAATAAAGGCACAACTACTGAAATATCCATTCTCGGTATCGAACTGACGGTTTGCGCCGCCATGCTTCTTTTATCGTACAAATTATTGTTTTTTGTTGGTAGGGACATAAACCGGCGGGTCATTTTTAAACAATGCACCAAAAATAAGCGAAGCCAGGAACAGCAGCACCACTACAATGCCAAAACTTTGCACAAAACCTAAAACACCAGAGTTTTGCCTTTCATTAAAATCTTTGCGCAAACCTTTTGTTTCTTCATTAATGTGTTGCTTGCTAACATTTTGTCCTTTCCGTATTGCTGCTTTTACCGATTCTATTTTGTTTTCCAGGTTGATGTCGGTTTTAGGTTCTATCACTTTGGAAAACAATAAAAAGCCGAAAAAAAAGATGAGGTAAGAAGTTAAAAACATAACAAATATGCCGGAAGCTGCCTGCCTCAGTTCCCAGTAACCACCAATTCTTTGCCGAAGCCGGAGGCAAAGCAAAATGGCTGCAACTATGGGAAGCAGGTTGGTAAAAATCAGCGGACTAAAAGCGGTAACCCAAAGCGGCGTGCTTGTTTTGACCATTGAAAAGTAGGAAATTAAATGCAGCGACAATATAATTACGCCCAAAACCGCACCGTATTTTGCACCTTTAATCCTGATTCGCCGGTTTAAATCCTGCATAAAATAAGCCGTTTTTTAGGAATTAAAGCTGAGCATAATTTCCAGTACCGGTAAATCAAATTCTGGTTCTATGGCATTTTCGGCTGCTGCTTTTTTGGTTTCCTCATTGGGATTTGTATCGTAAAAGAAGCACATCAACGGATAAAAGAACTCTTTAATTTCTTCGTCTTCCGGCAAACTGCGGGCAACTTTGGCAATTTCTTCCACGCCGCTGTCCATCAAAATCTGGTTGGCAATAACCGGCTCATAAATGCGGTGTTCGTCCTGAAACTCGTCTTCATCAACCAGCAAAAATTCGGTTAAATAATCGCTCAGTTCCGGGTCGATGTCCTCATCTTCGCACTCGTTCAAATACAACAAAACGTTAAGCATTTCGGTGCCTCGGTCCAACGTTTCTTCTTCGATCTTTTCCCATTCCGGCGAATCCAAATAATCTTCGTCTAGTTTTTTGACATCCGAACTGAAAAAATTGACCAGCAGCAAATCAAAAAAAACTTCGCGTAAATGCTCTAGTTTTGGGTTGGAATTGAAAACCTCGTCCATGCCTTTTACTTTTTGCAGAAACGTTAGTTCCGATTCAAAAACCGTTAGTATTTCACCTTTTATCGGTTCAATATTGTTCGGGTTTACTGGTTTTATGTATTTAAAAGCAGCTTCAATAGCATTTTTTATTTTGGGGTCGATCATTTTATACAGTTTTATAAATTTGATTATTATTGATGGTAAGCAACACTTTTCCTTGCATTTCCTGCCCTAAAAACGGCGAGTTATAGGATTTTGAAAAGTTGTTTTCCCGTGTGTAAGTCCATTTCGCTTTTGGGTCGAGGAGGACTAGGTTTGCAATTTTCCCTTCGGTGATCAATGCTTCTTTTATGCCTAATATTTTGCGTGGGTTGATGGACATTTTTTCAACAATCGAATTCAAATCTAAGCCTGATTGTACGGCTAGCGAAAAAGCCGTTTGCAAGCCGATCATCCCAAATTCGGCCACTTCAAACTCCACGTCTTTAAACTCCAATTCGTGCGGCGTATGCTGGGAAACGATAGCGTCGATTGTTCCATCACGCAAACCTTGCAGCAACGCATCCACATCTTGTTGAATACGCAAAGGCGGTTTCACTTTGTATAAACTGTCAAAATCCATCAAAGCTTTGTCCGTTAAAAGCAAATGATGTGCAGCCACATCACAAGTAATTTTTAAACCTTTTGCTTTTGCTTTTCGGATTTGTTCTACCGCTTGTGCTGTAGAAATCGTGGTAAAATGCAGCTTTGAATTAGTGTATTCTGCCAGATACAAATCCCTGGAGACCATTAATTCTTCTGCCAACGCCGGAATACCTTTCATACCCAGCAACGTGCTCACCACACCTTCGTGTACTTTTGCTTTTCCGGCGATAGAAAGATCTTCAGCATAAGAAAAAACCAATCCTTCAAAACCTTGCCCATAAAGTAATGCGCGTTCCATCAAACCTGCATCTTGCACCGGGCGGTTTCCATCGGTAAAAGCGATCGCGCCGGATTGGTGCATATCGTACATTTCTGCCAAATCTTTTCCTTCTGTTTTGTGGGAAATTGCGCCAAGCGGATAAATATCAACCAGGTTTCCGTTGGATTGATTGATGAGATATTGAACTTCGGATTTGGAATGGACGGGCGGCTGCATGTTGGGCATCAAAGCTACGCCGGTAAAACCACCGGCTGATGCTGCCCGCGTTCCGGTTTGCATATCTTCTTTGGTTTCCAAGCCCAATTCGCCAAAATTGCAGTTCAGATCAAAAAAACCGGGCGACAAATAGCAGCCTTTTCCGTCTATAATTTCTGCATTTGCTTCAATATCATTAGCAATCCGAACGATCTTTCCATCTTCTACCAAAACATCCGTAACCTGCCGGTTAAAAGCAGAAGCAGGATCGGCGATGGCAACAGATTTAAAAAGCAAATTCATTGATTTTTGTACTTTAACTTCGGGCTAAACTGCCAACGCAGCTGGTTGTCGGTTCACTTTATAAAACCTGATCAGCAGCACTTCTGCAGCCAGAAACAGCAGTGCCAAAATTAGGCAAAGTTTCCATAACTGCACGCCGGAATTTACTTCGGCCACTTGCTTTGTTAACGACAGCTTCCCGGCGGGCAAATACGATACTGTTTTTATGCCGGTAAAAAGAGTATGCAAATCATTTTCCGTTAGGTAATTTAAGTCGGATTCCTGCCGGTTATCATTAAAAGCGATTTGTGCCAGCACACTATCTTTTAAAACCAATTTATAATTTCCCGTTTCCCGGATCTGATCGGCTACGTAAAGCTGTGTTTTTCCATCAACCTGACGAATATCCGGAATCAAAGAAATTTGTCCTTTTTGTAAATGCAAAGGCTGGTCCTGCAACACCACAGATGCGATTTCCAGCAATTCATTTTCGCCTAAAGTATAAAACAGAGGCTGGTCGTGGCCGCTTAGCAAAGCCATCCGAAACAAAAGCGGCACAAACAAAGCATGGTGCGGCAAATTGCTAAAAGCTTCATCGGCGGGAACGGCAGCCAAATAAACTTTCCCTTTGCCGCTGTTGTAAACGTTGAGAAAAGCAGTCCGGCCGGGCATTTCCATCAAACTGATTTTAGAAGTACGCTGGCCAGCACTTAAAGCATAATATTTTTTGATCAGCGGCAAATCTGGGTTCTCGGGCATCTTTTCAAAAACATCTTTAAAAAGCGGGTTTTTTAAATTGATGGAAACAACTTTGGTGTTTTCCGTCAAAAGTTTTTCGGGAAAATCCGTGCCCAAAGGTTGCAGCAAGTTTTTGTAGGAAGTAAGATTTGCATCCGCGGAAGGAAAAACAACCAGCGTGCCGCCCTGCTTTACATAGTTTTGCAATTGCTGGGCAAGGCCGGCCGATACTTCTTTTACATCATTAAAATAGATGACCGGATAACGGTTTAAAGCCGAATAATTAACGTTTCCTGCGGAAGAAAAATCGGCCTTAAAAAAAGCATCCGAAGTAATAACGGCATTGAGAAAACGGTTTGGAACCTGATCTGCAATTTGCAAAACCGGCAATTGCTGCTGCACCTGGAAAGTTAGATAAAAATGATTGTCGAACGTAACCGGATTATCGTTCAAGCTAATTTCGGCGTTTTGCCAACCTGCTTTCAATCCCGAGAACCGCAAAGTATCCAACTGAAAGCTTCGCGCGTTCAAATTATAGCTTCCCAATGCTTTGGTTTCTCCGTTGACCGTTAGTTTCACCGGCACTTTTTCCGCTTTTTCATCACCATAATTATGCAGCCGGACCACTAATTTTTCGGCAGCATTAGGCTGATGCAAAGGCGAAAGCAGCCAAACAGAATCTACCGCAATGTTGGGCAACGGAATGGCTTTGATTTGCACCAAAGTAATTTTTAAATTATTGCTTGCCTTGATACTGTTTTTAGCAAGGTTTTTTTGGAAATCTGAAATGAGGTAAACAACCGGGACTGCATTTTTTTGCGTATCGAACAAACCTTGCTGGCGGATAAGCACTTGCTGCAAAGTCCTGCTTTGCGGACTGATCTTTACTTCGTCTACCGCCTGGTTAAACTCGTCGCGGTTGAGAAAACGCTGCTGTTTACCTTCAAAATCCTGCGTAATCAACTGATAACGATCGTTGATAGAATAAGCCGAAGCAATTTCTTTGGCGCGGCGTTTGGCTTCGTCCAGCAAAGAACCTTCGCGGTTTAGCGTTTGCATGGAATAGGAGTTATCAACAAAAATGCTGACCAATTGCTGTTTTCCAATGTTTTCAGCGTTATTGGAAGGCAAAAACGGACGGGAAAAAGCCATCACCAAAAAAGCCAAACCCAGCATTCTTGCCGCCAAAATTAGCCTGTTGCGCAAGTTGCTGCGCGAAGATTGCTGCTTTTGCACATCCTTTAAAAACTGGACGTTGGAGAAATAAACTTTTTTGTACTGCCGAAAATTAAACAAGTGGATGATGACCGGAATGGCCAGCGCCAGCAAAGCAAACAGAAAGCCGGGATAGAGGAATGCCATAGATTTCCAAAGATAGGGTTTTGCGGAATTGTTGGTAAAGGCGTTTAAATTATTCTGCGATTAAACATCAGGTAAATGATTTACGTAATAGATTAAAATAATAAATATTAATTTTCGATCTGCAAATTCAAAACCTAAGTTATGGCCATACTTGTACTATTATTCTGTTTTGTAACCCTATTTTTTAGCCTTGGCGTTTTTATAAATTCAACAATCAGCAAAAAAGAACTTTTGCTTAAAACTGTCCTTGTTTTTTGTGGATTACTTGTATTAATAACCGAAGTGCTAAGCTTGTTTTATGCCTTAAATTATTTGTGCATTTCACTTTGTTGGATAGCAGTTACTGTGTTAAACCTATTTTATCTTTATTTAAAGAAAGAACGGTTCGAGATATTTTACAACAATTTAAAACTCCGGTTAAAGGAGACTTATCAGCACTTAAAAACAAGAAAGTTTTACGAAAAATGCCTGTTATTTTCTGTATTGATCATTCTTGTGTTGGTATTTGTACAAGGGATTATTTATCCGCCCAATAATTGGGATTCCATGAATTATCATTTAGGAAGGATTCCAAGTTGGATTAGCCATCAATCAATTGCACATTATCCAACTGGCGCGATCAGGCAGATTTACCAGCCACCTTTTGCCGAATATGTCATCCTGCATTTCAATATTTTAAATAAGGCAGATTATTTTTCAAGTACAGGACAGTATTTATTCTTGTTGTTTACAGTTGTTGGACTGCTGCTGATTATAGAAAATTTGGGATTAAGCACCACATCTAAAATACTTTGCATTTTTTTAGCCTTTACGCTGCCAGAAATTATTTTACAAGCAACCAGTACACAAAACGATATAGTAGTCGCTTTTTTTGTGGTTATGGCTTTTTACTTCGCATTAAAATCAGTCCAAAATTTTTCATTAGAAAACGCTTTCTTTTTTGGGCTTGCGGTTGGGATTGGAATCCTCACAAAAGGCACAGCGTACGTTTATATGCCAGCGGTATTACTAATTTATGGCGTTACGATGTTTGTCTTTTTATTCAGAGATAAAAAATACAATTATGTATTATATGCTGTTTTTGCCGGGTTAATTTTCCTAAGTGTAAACATTGGATTTTATCACCGCAATTATCAGCTTACATCTAACTTGTTAGGTGTGGATCAAAAAGAATATGGAACGTATTCTAACGAAAAAATGAGTACCAAATTATTAATGCTAAGCATGATCAAAAATGCCGGAAACCATATTGGCTTACTTCATTTTAAGCCTTTATCTGTTGTCACTGCACACGCTATCATGAAGTTGCACAAATCTGCTGGTGTTGATATTGATGATCCGGCAACCAATTATTACAAGGACAAATACGATACGCTTTACAACCCTGACCATGAAGATGCCGCACCAAACCTCATCCATTTTATATTGATCACTATTGCTTTAATCATCATCATTGTAAAATCTTTTCAGCAAAAAATACCCTTTCCTGTTAAGTTATTGGTTTTTACGATAATATTTCAAGGCGTATTTTTCAGCTTTTATTTGAAGTACCAGCCGTTTCATACCCGGTTGCAAACGTCGTTGTTTTTATTAGCTGTTCCGTTAATTTGTTATGCAGTCCATCTGCTAAATATTAACCTTAAAAAGCTTTTTTACTGGTCCACACCTTTTATTTTTGCTTATGCTTTGATGATCGTTTTGGGCAACCTCAACCATCCATATAATAAAATCATTACAAAAAGCCGTTATGAAAAATATTTTGTTGCTAAGCCGTGGTTGTATGATGAGTACAACTCCGTAACCCAACAAGTTCAAAAATCAAATTACCAAAACATTGGTTTGATTATGGGTGATGGGGATTCTGATTTTGAATATGCCCTCTTTACAAATTGTTACAGCAAGCCGTTAAAACCATACTATATCAATGTAGATAATTATACAAAATACAGTAAAGCGGATAACGGAAAAATAGACTGCATTATAGCAACTGCAGTTAACAGTCCTTATATTGATTACCAGGGCAAACGCTTTTATAATCAAAACCTAAAAAACAAATTCATCCATCTTTACCGATAGAAACTCATTTCTCCTCAACCACAATATCTTTACAAACATTCCTCCGCATAAAATGATTTCTTTGTATAGGATTTACCCCTATAAAAGAAGCATCATGCAACTATCCACCAATACCATTTTAATAACCGGCGGCACATCCGGCATTGGTTTGGCTTTTGCCGAACAGTTTCTGGCGGCGGGCAGCAAGGTGATTATTTGCGGCCGCCGCGAAGAACGTTTAAAAGCTTTAAGCGAGAAATATCCTGACTTGGTTACCAAAAAATGTGATGTTGCCAACGCTTCAGACCGGGAAGAATTAGCGGACTGGGTTTTACAAAACCATCCGGAAATAAATGTTTTGATGAACAACGCCGGCGTCCAATTATTTACGGATATGACCAAGCCGGTTGATTTAGATCGCATCCAAAGCGAAATCGAAACGAATGTGATCGCACCTATCCACTTAACTTCTTTATTTGCAGAACATTTGAGCCATAAAGATAACGCGGTGATCATCAACATTTCATCCGGTTTGGCTTTTGCGCCGCTGGCTTTTATGCCGGTTTATTGCGCTACCAAAGCTGCTGTGCATTCGCTTACGTTATCGTTGCGGCATCAGCTTAAAAATACTTCGGTCAAGGTTTTTGAAATTATTCCGCCTTCTGTAGATACAGAGTTGGGACATGACCGCCGCGAAGATAAAAACGAATCGCACGGCGGTTTGCCCATTGCCGATTTTATTACAGAAGCGATGGAAGCTTTAAAAAATGATATTTTTGAAGCGCCGATCGGGCAATCAAAGGGTTTACGCGAAAAACGGGAAGCACTTTTTGAAGC
The DNA here is from genome assembly GCA_964251965.1 of uncultured Sphingobacteriaceae bacterium. GTDB lineage: Bacteria > Bacteroidota > Bacteroidia > Sphingobacteriales > Sphingobacteriaceae > Mucilaginibacter_A. Next base: position 92,423 of record CAXULQ010000009.1, read on the forward strand.
AATGAACAATCCGGCCCCGGCTGCTTTGCCCGTTAACCACGAACAGTAAATTCATCTTAAACAGCAATAACTAATTTCTCTCCACATGAAAAAAATATTTACCATACTGTTTTTAGCAGGTGTTTCTTTGCATGGATTTGGTCAGGTTGCTAAAACCGTTTCTCCAAATAATCCGCCCGAATTATCCCAAATAAAAGAAGTAGACCTGAAAAAAGATATTTTTGAACTTGCGGGAGATGCTTTCCGCGGGAGGCGCGCCGGAACACCTGACGAACTGCGCGCAGCAGTTTGGGTAGCGCAAAAAGCAATGGAAGCCGGTTTAAAACCTGCCGGCGATGATGGCACGTACTTCCAGTTTTTTAATCTGAAAAGAACGGTTACCGGCAACAACGGTACGTTTACGATCAACCAAAAAAATCTGACTTTGTGGAAAGAAGCCTGGCCTTCTCAACCCATAGAAACGCATTTAAACGCACCCGTTTTGTGGTTAAACTCGATGGCGGATACCACAAAAGATTTGAAAGGAAAAATAGTTGCGGTAAAAATAATTGCGCCATCACCGCTTCCGGTTTCCTGGATGAGTTTGTGGGGACTGCGTTACATTTCGCTTGCCGTGCGCCAGCAAAGTTCGGTTTTGCGCAGAAAAGGAGCTGCTGCTGTTATTTTAGTGGCCGATGAGCAAACAGAAAAATCTTTAGGCTTTGTTGGCCATAATTACCAGGAAGGTTTGTACCAGTTGGAAGGAACGCCAGTTTCAACCCAAAAACCTGTTCCGGTTATCGTGGTTTTGGGTTCTTTTGCGGGAGATTTTCAGCAGGCAAACGCCACTGTAAAAATTGATTTTCGGGCAGAAACAAACCTGTATCCTTCTGTAAATGTAGTGGCAAAAGCAGCAGGAACTGATCCTCAGCTTAAAAATGAATACGTTTTATTCAGCGGCCACCACGATCATGACGGCGTTGGCGTTCCGGTTGACCGGGATTCGATCTGGAACGGTGCCGATGATAACGCTTCGGTTACGGTTGGTATGCTGGCCATCGCCCGTGCATGGTCGGCCAAACCAGGAAAACGTTCTGCTTTGTTTGTTTGGCATGGCGCAGAAGAGCGCGGTTTGCTGGGTTCGCGCTGGTACGCCGCACATCCAACCGTAAAAAAAGAAGCTATTGTGGCCGTTTTAAACGGCGATATGATTGGCCGTAACGCACCGGATTCTGCGGCTTTGCTCGGCACAACTTCCCACAAAAACTCAACGCAACTGGTGGATATGGCGATGAAAGCCAACCAAAACCTCACGCAATTTAAAGTCGATTTTTCCTGGGACGAGGACAAACATCCGGAAAACTGGTATTTCCGCAGCGATCATTTGCCTTACGCGCAGGCTGGTATCCCGGCGATATTTTTTACGACTTTGCTCCATCCCGATTATCACACGCCGAAAGATGAACCTTCGCGCATCGACATAACTAAGCTGGCAAAAATGAGTAAATGGATGTATGCAACCGGCTGGCTGGTTTCGCAAACCCCGCAAAAACCGGCTTTGGATAAAAAGTAGGCATAAAAACAGCATCAATGTCGGAAGATAATTTGCCGGAAGTTTGGCTTCGGGGCGCGCAGCCGGATTTCCCAGTTTTGTTGCAGCCCATCGCTTTTGCTTTGCTACAGGCGAAAGAAGATGTGAATAAACTGATGCCTGATTTCCCGGATAGTTTGCTTTACGAACGGCCAGGCGGTGCCGCTTCCACAGCTTTCCATCTACAACATTTGAGCGGCGTTTTAGACCGGATGTTTACTTATGCTGAAAATTTGCCGTTAAAAGAAGCACAACTAAATTGGCTGCAAGCAGAAGGAAAGGAGCATGAAAAATATCATTCGGTTGAAGAATTGATTCAGATTTTCAATCAGCAAATTGAAACTTCAGTCCAAAAACTAAAAGTAATCAACATAGAAACTTTAACCGAAGCACGCAGCGTTGGCCGCAAACAATTGCCTTCCACCGTTTTTGGTTTGCTGGTCCATGCCGCCGAGCATACGCAACGGCATGTCGGGCAGCTTTTGGTTACTATTAAAGTTTTACAAGCAACAAAAAAAGACCGATAAAAGAAGCATCAATCAACTATTCCAAAATTCAAATTTTTTGTTGGTAAAAATAGCTTTCGGGATCATCGCATGTACGCCAACTGTTTGGTCAACAACTTGCGTAACTTCAAAATCCACAGCGGTACTGGCGATGGATAAAGCTTCGTTAAAAGTAAAACCCAGTTCATCTTTGATAAAATTGCAGGCATTCAGCGTTGCATTTTTCATGGCCTGGCGCAAATCTTTATCCAAACCGATGGCAATAAAATGAGTTGGCGTTTCGGCGCGCGGCTGCGTAATTTTTTTGTCTTTGTGGATCACAAATTTGGCAACCAAAGTCAGCGATGCTTCTATCGCTACGCCGCTTACTTCGCCGGTTCCCTGCGCCGTGTGGCAATCTCCTGTAGAAAACAACCCGCCTGAAACCGAAACCGGCAGAAACAAAGAAGTGCCTTTTACCAGATGTTTCAAGTCGAGATTCCCTCCAAAAAAATCTGGCGGAATAGAGCTTTTCCGACCTAAATCTGCCGGTGGCGAAAGTGCCATCACCCCAAAAAACGGTTTCAGCGGGATTTCGATCCCTTCTTTAAACGAAGCAAATTTTTTCTTTTTATCGTATCGGTACACAAAGGCTTCGGAAGTTTTCACATCATCCGGAATCGCGCCGCCGCCCGGCCAAACGCTGTTTACGCCATAATTACTGCGGATTAAAATATCCTGGATTTGCACTTCCAGCATATCGCCGGGTTCGGCACCTTCAATAAAAACCGGTCCGGTTAAAATATGGCCGCGCAAACCGGAAGGTTCTGGTTTGATCGTTTTTAAAATGGTGATAATTTCCTGCGCATGTTCATCAATCGGCAAATTGTTTTTCTGGTAAAATTCTTCCGGGTTTTTTTTGCTGATGCCAACCGTGTTGATGGTTTCGATCGCTACAATTTGTCCCAATTTTACCGTTGCTACCGGTTTTACATCGGCACCGTAAAAACCATTCACCATATTTTCCGGGACCGTCCTGATCGTTACATCCGGTTTTAAAGCTGCGGATGCTTCTTTTACCGGCATAAAATCATCAAGCACCTTTGCACTTGCGGTTAAACTTCCGGCGGTAAATGCTGCAATTCCGCCTAAACTTGTTTTTTTAATGAAATTACGGCGCGAGTTTCCGGCTTGCTGATCTGGTAAATTTTTATTCATCTTTTGATAATTAAATTTGGATGTTTTTCTAAAATTAAACATTTAATTTCTGCGGAGAAGTATTTTCTGTGATACAAACAAGCATAACCCGTATTTATAAATCTTGTACCTTTAAATTATGTCTGCAACACCTCTACAACAAGCTTTCGCAAAGTTCGACGCTTATAACGCAACCGATCCTAATACAGAAGAATCCGAAGGAAAAACCTGCGCAAAAGAAGTATTATATGCAGAACGGATGACGAAAAAATTGAACGATTACGCGCCAAACGCATCGGAATACATGCAATTGGCCGTTCGTTGCCAGCATATTGGCCGTTGGGAAATTGCACGGAATTCTTATCCGATGGACCGGCCGGGATATTTAATGTGGAGAAGTCAGCTTAAAATACATCACACTAAAATTGCCGGACCGATTTTGGTGGATTGCGGTTATGATGAAGAAACCATCAGCAAAGTAAAAGCTTTGCTGCTGAAGAAAAACCTCAGCCAAAACCCCGACACGCAATTGATTGAAGACGTAATCTGCCTCGTTTTTGTAGAATTTTATTTAGAGGATTTCATCAAAAAACACAGCGAAGAAAAAATGATCGACATTTTGAAAAAGACTTTGAAAAAGATTTCGCCGCGCGGGATTGAGGAAGCTTTAAAAATCAGCATGACAGATGAGGTGAAGGATTTAATTTTGAAAGCGGCTGCTTAAATATCATAATTATTTGATCTAATTAATAATGACTTAGATCAAGCAAAACAAAATACTGGTAATGCTACTTTTACCTCCATAAATTTAATACCTTAAACATGAAAAGAAATGCAACCGCCGTTTGGAACGGTACCGGAAAAGATGGAAAAGGATTAGTAAGCACGCAAAGCGGCGTGTTAAAAGACAGTCAATATTCATTTAAAACCCGTTTTGAAGACGGCATCGGCACCAACCCGGAAGAACTGATTGCCGCGGCACACGCTGGCTGTTTTTCCATGAAACTGAGTTTTAATATTTCTGCGGAGAACATTACACCGGAAGAGATTTCTACCAAAGCCGATGTTAATTTAAACCCGGAAAAAGGCGAAATTGATACGATCCATTTAACGGTAAAAGTAAAAGCAAGCGGTTTATCACAGGAAAAATTTGATGCTTTGGTTGCAGATGCCAAAGAAAATTGCCCGGTTTCTAAAGTTTTAAAAGCTGCAGAAATTACAGTTAGTTCTGAATTGCTTTCTTGATTTTTCATAACGAGGTTGTTTAACCTTTTTATTTAAACGGGTTGAAACCCATTTCTATAAAATTGGCCGAACCTACGGTTCTATAAAAGCTGCAATTGCAGAAGCGTAGCTTCGGTACAGCTTGTAGCAACGGGTTTTAACCCGTTGATATTAGCCCGATAAAAGAAACATGTTAAAAAACAAATGAATAAGTTTAAAACAACTTCAATAACTAATATGAAAAGTGGGGCTGAAAAGCTTCAATTTTTTATGCTTGATTTTTGATCTTCCGGTCTTTCTGACTTTTCGGACTTTCCGACTCCTAATCTATTTTTGCAGATGATCCTGCCGCAGCAAAACACCATTTTTTCTATTGCAAACGAAGCAACTTTTTTAGAAAATGCTTTGCAGGTTTTTCGTTTCCAGGCAGAAAACTGCGCGGTTTACAAATCTTATTTATCGCATTTAAAAATCAACCCGCAGGAAATTGAAACGCTGGAGGAAATACCTTTTTTACCGATAGAATTTTTTAAAACGCATACAGTTCTCAGCAATACTTATCTTCCGGAAATTACTTTTTCCAGTTCCGGCACAACCGGAACCACGACGAGCCAACATTTGGTTACCGATGTTTCCTGGTATCAAAAAAGTTTTAGAAAAGGTTTCGAGTTGTTTTACGGCGACCTAAAAAACTACTCTTTTTTGGCTTTGCTGCCTTCCTATTTGGAGCGTTCCGGTTCTTCTCTGATTTATATGGTGGAAGATATTATTGCGGGGACAGAAAATCCAAATAGCGGTTTTTATCTTTATAATAATCAGGAACTTTACCAGAAACTGCTTAAATTGCAACAAAAAAAACAACCCACCATTTTAATCGGCGTTACGTTTGCTTTGCTGGATTTTATCGAAAAATTTGAGCTTGATTTTCCCGAATTGATCGTTATGGAAACTGGCGGCATGAAAGGCCGGCGCAAAGAAATGATCCGCGAAGAACTGCACGAAACGCTTTGCCAGGGTTTTTGCGTGCCCGCAATCCACTCGGAATATGGCATGACGGAACTGCTTTCGCAAGCGTATTCGCTGGGCGAAGGTTTGTTCCATTGTGTTCCCTGGATGAAAATTTTGATCCGCGATACCAACGATCCGTTCAGCATTCTTCCCAACGGAAAAACCGGTGGCATTAACGTGATCGATCTGGCCAATATCAATTCCTGCTCTTTTATTGCCACGCAGGATTTGGGTAAAATCCATAGCAATAGCATGTTTGAAGTTTTAGGCCGGTTTGATTTTTCGGACATCCGCGGCTGTAACTTACTGGTTGGCTGATGCTTCTTTTAGCAGCTAAAAATTGGTGTTTCAGTTCTGTCTTTTCAAGTTTCGGTCTTTGCAACTTCCTTCAATGCTTCTTTTAGCATACAAAAATTGGGGTTGTTTATGCTATTTTTGCCGGATAAATTTCCAAAAAATGATCGAACAGTTTCTGAAAGACCAGCAAGAGCCGAAAGCCGTTGAAAAAGTTTATTCCCGTTTAAATGATTTACTTAATGCTGGCGAAGAGATTATTTACATCGCCGTGCAAAAGAAACCGCTGGTTAATATTACGCCGGATTGTGTGGCGATCACCAATAAACGTATTTTCTTTTTTACGGCTGCAAACCTGGGACTTTCTATCAAGTTTTTGGATTTTGTGTGGAAAGATGTTGTCGAAGTTAAAATTAAAGAAGAGTTGCTGGGCGCAGTTTTCAGCATCAAAACTTTAAACGGTGCCGAAACCAGCGTTGATTTTTTACCGAAAGTACAAGCGAGAAAGTTGTACCAGTACGGACAGGAACGCGAGCAAACCGAACGCGAAGAACGCCGCCAGCGCGATATGGAAGAGAAAAGGGCTGCATCAGGGTCGATTCATGCTGATTTGCCAAGATTCACTTCAACCCATAACCAACCGGAACCTGTTGCTGCGCCAAAACCAGCCGAAGAAGTTAAACCAGACGAACTGACTTCGAAATTAAAAAAGCTGAAAATGCTGTTTGATAACGGTTTGATTACGCAGGAAGAATATAATCAGAAAAAGTTGGAGTTGCTGAGTGAGTTGTAGAAATTACATACTAAGTCTTACCAACATCGCTGAAATTAAAATCAAAATAATCACTGCAAAAAATAAAAGCTGGATAGTTTCTATTCTTCTTTTATTGATTTCCAAAAAAAATTCAGTTTTAAGTTTTGCTAATTCCAACTTCCTATTTGTATCAAATGTATTTAGATTTAAGGTGAGTTGATTTTCAATTTTAGCTCCAATAAATTTCGTCAGAACTATTGCCTGTTCTTCGCCAACTTTCTCTTTTAAAATTTGAAATAACTGAATTTCTGAAACTTGCATATCCAAACTTACAAAAAAATATTATTACTTCACGATTAACAAAAAGTAGTTCTTCTTACCTTTTTGTACCACCAGATATTTCTGGCTGATCAAATTTTTTACCGAAAGTACAAGCGAGAAAGTTGTACCAGTACGGACAGGAACGCGAGCAAATCGAACGCGAAGAACGCCGCCAGCGCGATATGGAAGAGAAAGGCGCGGCTTCGGGGACGATTCATCCCGATATGTCTAAATTTACGGCAACTGCACCAACCCAACCTGTTGCCACACTAAAACCAATTGAAGAGGTTAAGCCGGACGAACTGACTGCCAAATTAAGAGCCTGTTTAAATTTCTATCAGAACGATTCATGATGCTTCTTTTATACCCATAAATTTTGTTTCTATGCTGAAAGTATATGTAGAGATGAATTGTAACTATGCAAATAGCATCATAGGTGCTTCCGATAATTGAACAATTTTTAGGAAGCACCTACGGAGCTTGGTTCAAATCACAAAATAGCTCTATAAACAGGTAGCTCCTACAGAGCTAAAAAGCTTACGGACAAAATTTAAACACGCTCTAAGATTTTAGGCGAAGTACTTAAAATAGTAACATGGTGAAGTAATGAAAATATTATTTTTCATTCTTAAACAAGCGTATTCTGTATTTGGCAGAAAACGCTACTTTTCGAAGTGACTTTGAAAGGGATATTTGAAGCAAACAACCTATTAAAGTAAATTTGAATGTGTAAGTACTGATCATCATTAAAAGGCGACAAAATTTACCTTGTGCCGAAATCGTAAATATATTCTGGAAACATTCGATTGATTTGCGTTTGGATATGCTTTATTTTTTTAATAAATAAGCAGCTAAAAACAAATACTACTACACTTACTGGAGTGATAACAATCCAAAATAGGATGGATGTATCTGGAATATACAACAAATAAAAGGCTAAACCTTCGCATAGGAGAATTATAAATGTTATCGAATTGTTTAATATTAAATTTCGCTGATTTTTTAGGTGCTGTTTTAAAACAAGAATTACAACTCCTAATTTCGATTGATTTAATTGTTGTATTGAATTTCTTTTCCAAAGGATAAATTTTGAAAAAAGGGAAAACAGAAAAATGATGTTCATCGCCAGAAGTACGTGATTTGGGTTTACACCATTCAGGTTTCTATAACTTTTATAAACTGATAAGATCAAAAAGGCACAAGCCCATATAGACCAGATATTAAACATTGTTATTTGCCGGTTTAATTTTTTTTGCTGCTCGGCTATTTGTTTTACTTGAGTTATAAGTAAAGCAGATACTGTTTCTATCATATATTTTTAACTTGTAGGATTAAAAGAAAATCACATCTATTAGGAGTTAGCCGCCGGACTTGAATATAATTTTTCCTTGTTAAAAATGTATGATAATAAGTAGTTGGTTATCTGATTTAATCGAAATAAATTCATTTTTAATTATTCCCCATAAGGTTTTAAAGAATAATTTATAGTTCTGCCAAAAAAAATGCCTAAAAGTTAATACAGTTTATAATGAGCTATCTCTTAGATACTTGTATTAAAACGGGTACAAGCATACTGATAAAAAAGCCTTTCAATTTGAAAAGCTTTTTTATCAGTATGGAAATAAAACAGCCTTGAACTGATTACAAACTTATTTAATCAAAAATGATTAAGATTTGAATTATTGATATTAAATGTCCAACCTAATTACATGTTTGTAGAAGGTTGAAAAGCAATTTCCATTACTTAAAAGATATTATCTATAACAAGTATCCTTGGCCGTAAAATCTAAGTGAAAAGCAAATCAGTTTTTCCTTTAGATTTATAAGCCCTTTTCCATTGGAAAAATATTTCCCTGGAAATCCTGTAATATCTACATACTTTAGTGATGTTTCTGATGCTTCTTTTATCACCTGAAATTATCAGGTTTCCGTATTCTTTTACATGTTCCCTCTCCTGTAAAGCGGTTAGGGCTAAATCTCCGGCACCTAATTTACCTGCCTAAAAGAAGCATCCTTATCAATTCGGAGCACTCGGTATTATGACATAAAATAAACATTTTATACCCGGTTATTTTGTCGTAAACAATTCACTGTCTTTTCTTTACGATTAGCCTTCCGCTTTCAAAATCTATTAAAAAAGATAACGTATAAAAATTTTGTGCGTATAACAAAGCTGTTTACATAACCTAATTATAATGGTTTAAACCATCAATGCACTTCACCTTTATTTTCAAAAAAACAATTATTTGTTTTGCTTTTTTCTTGTTTGCCGCACCTGCTGCTTTTTCTCAGCACAAGGCAATTAAATTTGAGCACATCAGCGTTTCTGAAGGTATTTCCCAAATAAACATCAGCTGCATTTTCCAGGACAGTCATGGTTTTATGTGGTTTGGGACGAGGGACGGCCTAAACCGTTACGACGGGTACAATTTCACTATTTACAGGTACGATCCTAAGAACAGCAATACCATCAGCAATGATTTTATCCAGGATATAACCGAAGATAAAAGCGGAAATATCTGGATTGCGACACAAGTTGCGGGCATCAATAAATTTGACGTCAGGACAGAGCGGTTTACCAGGTTTTTGCATGATAACCGTAATGCCAACAGTATTTCGGACAATACAGTAAACAAAATTTTGCTGGATGAGGAAGATAATTTATGGATAGCTACCCAAAGCGGCGGCTTAGATTACTACAATACCAAAAAGAACTATTTTAAGCATTACTTACACTCGGGCACCGATTTAAAAAGTGTTAGCGATAATAGCATCCTAACCGTTTCAGAAGATTATAAAAACCGGTTATGGATAGGCACACGTACCGGAGGGGTAAACCTGTTTGATAAAAAAACACAGAGCTTTACCAGGTTTCTTCATAACGATAAAAACCCGGCTTCTGTGTCCGACAACAATATAACCGCTATTTTTGAAGATACCGGACACCGTATCTGGATCGGTACGCAAGAAAAAGGGCTTAACCTGTTTGATGAAAAAAGTAAAACTTTCCGCAGGTTTTTATACGATAAAAATAACCCTGCAAGTTTAGCGGGCAACCATGTGCTTTGCATAAACCAGGACAGTAATGGCAATTTATGGGTAGCCGCAGAAAACGGGGGCATCAGCATACTGAACAAAGGGGCAAACCATTTTGATAACTACGCCCATGATGATGTAGACAATAACAGTTTAAGCGGAAATTCTATTTATGCCATCACCAAAGATAAACTGGGGAACATGTGGCTGGGCGCATTTAGCGCCGGGGTTAACCTTTTTAAAAAAAGTACGGAGAAATTTGTGCATTACCGGCACAATGCATCGGCAAATAGTTTATCCAACAATTTTGTGCTCAACTTAGCTGAAGATGCAGCAGGTAATATCTGGGTAGCTACAGATGGCGGCGGGCTAAATAAATTTGACCCTCAAAAAGGCACTTTTACTGCATTGAAGCAGCAAGAAAACGGCCGGGGTATTGCCGGTAATTATGTAATTAACATTGCCGAAGATAGCAGCCGTAATTTATGGGTCGGGACGTGGGCAAATGGTATAAGTGTATTAAATGAAGCTACCAGGCGGATTACCAATTATAAACACAACCCTGCCGACCCTAACAGCTTAGGCGGTAATAACATCTATACGATTATACATACCAGGGATAAAAATACCTGGATCGGCACCTTTAACGACGGGCTGAGCATGTATAACAGTAAAACAAAAACTTTTAAATCTTACCGGTTTGATGTTAAAAACCCGAAAAGCCTGGCCAGCGAACGCATATTTGCTTTGCTGGAAGACAGGCATAATAACCTGTGGGTTGCCAATTACGATTCTGGGATGGATTTGCTGGACCGTAAAACAAATACGTTTACCCACTTCCGGCATAATGAAAAAACAAACAGTATCAGTAACAACTCGGTAACGGATTTATTTGAAGACCATAAAGGAAACTTATGGATCAGTACTTTTTCGGGTTTAAATTTATTCAATACGCAAACACGCAAGTTTAAAGTATTTACAAAAAAAGATGGCTTGCCAAGCGACATTATCTATGCAGTTAGGGAAGATAAAAAAGGCAGGCTGTGGATTAGTTCAAACACGGGTATATCCATGTACAACCCGGTTAATAATAAATTTGAAAATTATACAACAGAAGATGGCTTGCAGGCTTCCGAATTTAAAGGCCATTCTGCTTTACAAAGCCGCAGCGGCACCCTGTATTTCGGCGGCGTTAACGGTTTTAATGCTTTTGACCCCGAAAAAATAACAAAAGAAAAAGGCTTTTCCCCTGTTGTGATCACCAGTTTCCAATTGTTTAACAAACATTTGACCATTGCAAAAAACAGTAGCGATCCCTGTCCGCTAAAACAAAATATTTCTTACACCAAATCTATTACACTTTCTTATAACCAGTCTTTTATCTCGCTGGAATATGCAGCCCTTGATTATGCTTCGGCAGATAAAAAAGAATATGCTTTTATGTTAGAAGGTTTCGAAAAAGACTGGAATTATGTGGGCAGGCGTAACATGGCTTCCTACACCAATTTACCGCCCGGTGATTACAATTTCAAAATAAAATATAAAAACAGTGCAGGTATCTGGTCGCCGCCAACGCCCGGCCTGCAAATTATCATCCGCCCACCATTCTGGGCCACGTGGTGGTTTAGGGTTATTGCCGTAGGTGCTATTGTTTGCATGGCTTACGCCTTGTATAAAAGCCGTGTCCGCCAGATCGAGGCGCAAAAAGCCTTGCTGGAGGAGCAGGTAACAGAACGGACCGCGGAAGTGAACAAACAGGCCGGGGACCTGAAGGGGCTGAACAAGGACCTGCTGGCCAAGTCCGAAGAGCTGGGGCTGCTCAACAAACAGCTGGTAAGCCAGACGCAGGAGGCAGAAAAGGCCAACCAGGCCAAAAGTATTTTCTTGGCCACCATGAGCCACGAGATTCGTACCCCGATGAACGGCGTGCTGGGCATGGCCTCGCTTTTGAACGAAACCAGGCTCGATCCCGAGCAATACGAATTTACACAGACTATCCTGCACAGCGGCGAGGCCCTGCTGAACGTGATCAACGACATCCTCGACTTTTCCAAGATCGAGTCGGGCAAAATGGAGCTTGACCCGCACCCGTTCGATATCCGTACCTGTGTGGAAGAAGTACTGGACCTTTTGGCAGGCAAGGCTGCACAGGCAGGGATAGACCTGGTGTACCAGATCGACCACAAGCTGCCCGCCCGGATCATCGGCGACAGTATGCGCCTGCGCCAGGTACTGATCAACCTTTTGGGCAATGCTTTAAAGTTTACCCCAAAGGGCGAGGTGTTTTTAGGGGTGATGATGGCACCGCCAGCACACGGAGACGAGCTGCAGCTTGATTTTGAAGTAAAAGATACCGGTATCGGCATCCCGGAAGAGAAGCTGGGCAAGCTGTTTAAAGCATTTTCGCAGGTAGATTCTTCTACTACCCGAAATTACGGAGGTACAGGGCTTGGCCTTGTAATCTGCGAGCGGCTGATTAACCTGATGGGCGGCAGCATTACGGTAAGCAGTGTACTCGGTGCCGGTACAACCTTCAGCTTCAACATCAAATACAAAATAAGCCAGGAAAACAAAAAGCCTTTCATAAACATGAACATGGCCGAAGTGGAAGGCCGCCAGGTGCTGGTTGTGGAGGACAACGCCACCAACCGCCGTATCCTGAAACTACAGTTAGAAAACTGGAAACTGAAACCTGTTATGGCACGCTCGGGCGCGGATGCGCTGGAAATATTAAACAGCAAACCCGGTTTTGACCTCGTCATCTCAGATATGCAAATGCCGGGAATGCACGGGGTAGAACTTGCCCGACTGATCAAGGAAAAATACAAAGCATTGCCCATTATCCTGCTAAGTTCTGTGGGGGAAGAGACTAAAAATAAATATTCGGGCTTGTTTGCCTCCATCCTGACGAAACCCGTTAAGCAGCAACATTTAAGCCGGGTGATCCTATCGGCGTTGCAGCACCGGCCAATACATGCAGAAACAGGCCGCAGGCCGGATAGCCTGCTCCAAAAAAGCTTCGCCATAACCTATCCCCTGAAAATTATGGTGGCCGAGGACAACCAGATCAACCAGAAACTGATCCTGAAAGTGCTGGAGCGGCTCGGTTATACAGCCAGCCTTGCCGTAACGGGTAAAGAAGTGATCGAAATGCTAAGCCAGCAATACCACGATGTAATTTTGATGGACATGCAGATGCCGGAAATGGACGGCCTGGAGGCAACGCTGCATATCAGGAAACACCACGCCCGGCAGCCGGCAATCATCGCCCTCACGGCAAACGCCATGGCCGAAGACCGGGAAATATGTTTTAAGGCCGGTATGGACGATTATATTTCTAAACCGATCAAAATAGAAAAACTGATCGAAATACTGCGGCGGATTGGGGCGAAAGTTTGTACTGAAACTACAAGCCTCTAAAAGAGAAAGACAACGATATTTTAAGAGCCTGTTTAGATTTGCCTGTAAAATTACAATGCTTCTTTTATCACCTAAAAATCAGTGTCTTGTACGATACATCAATGTAAAAAAACACCTATTTTATGCCGGTAAAAGAAGCATAAAAAACAAATAGATCGAATTTTGAACAGGCTCTAATAATTTATTGGTCCTGCTGAAGCAAACGTCCCGCAGCTCTCAAGTATTATAAAAGGTAGATATTTTAGAAATGTAGATGCAAAAAAAGCACACCTGCACCAGGTTTAGAAAATAAGCTGCCAGTAAAATGATCATCCCCGATAAATCCTAACCAATCTGTTTGTGTTATCGGGTATTTGATTATAAACCCTTTTTCTTTTTGAAGGATTGTTTATGTTTCAGATTTTAAAATAGGTGATTAATATGCGCCCTTGCTTCCATTTAAGCAAGCAGGTCTTTATCTCGTGGGCGCGATCCAAACAATGCGTAAGAGAGCATCAACAACTCACAGATCACGGCAAGGCTCCATGTCCATCTCCAGGTGCCAAACAGATCTGCTAAACCGCCTTGCAACAGCGTGAACACCGCGCCACCGAACACTGCCGATACAAAAACCCCCGACGCTTTTGATGTGTATTTTTTTAGCCCTTTTATAGCCAGCGAGTAGATACAGCTCCACATGGATGAATGTAAAAGCCCCATAGCTACCAAAAACCATAAATTTTGGGTAACGATTGCCATAGTTGCAAATATTGCCGCGATAACAGTGGTAACAGTTAATTGTGTTCTCGCTGATATCTTAGTGAAAAAACTCGATATCGCCCTTCCCACTAAAAATCCCCCCCAGTATAACGTAGATAGCAAGGCGTGTATCCCTAAATCCATTCCACCAATGATGATCTGGGTTTTACCAAAAAAGGTTATCGGGTGCCCTGATTGCATCAATTCAAAAGCATTTAAATTGATATTAGCACCAATTGAAACTTCCGTTCCAACGTAAAAAAAAATAGCCAGCACACCCAAAGCGAAATGTTTAAACGACCATATGCTTCTTTCGAGCTTTTGTCCGCCGGGTGCTCTCGTATTTGGGATGTCCGGTATGTCAAGCTTACTGGTTATCAAAATAACAGTTAAAATACAGAGGATCAAAACTGATAGCGGTATCAGTAACTGTTTAATGTGTACACTCATTATCGATATACCACTGAACATTACAAGGGTTACAAAAAAAGGTGCTGATGTTGTCCCTATGGAATTAATCGCAGTTGTAATGTTTAACCGTTGCACAGGCTGTGTGCCGGGCAAATCATAAGATGCTACGTAGGGGTTTACAACCACCTGAATGATAGCTGCCGATGTGCCCATTAAATAGGAACCGGTAAGGAAAATGAAAAAACCATAAGGTACAATCGCATTTGCAAAATGCAGCGTAAGATTAGAAAACCTAAAACCGAACCACGACGAGCACAAGTACATCGACAAGCCGGATAATATAAAAAAAAGGCCCCGCATGATAGTCTTTTTATATCCGAAGGCATTTACCCATTTACTGCCCAATGTCCCGTTTATAAGGTACCCTAAAAAAAAGAAGAAGGATATCAGGGTGGTTAGCGTATTTCGCAGGCTTCCTGCATGATTTAAAAACGTGAACTTTAAGGGGGCTTGCAGCTGTTCATTAACAGTTGTTAAAAAACCTACGATGAAGTAAATAAAAGTAACGATTACGTAGGGTAATATGCTTTTGTTGGTTTTAGATACCATATTTTTAGTGAGGCTTAGATGACTTTAGACCAATATAGATTCCAGTACTTCTGTAATCCCTTTATCTTTGATGGAGTTAACAAAATTCAGATACAAAAGCACAAATACCTCTGTCTTTCTCAGGCTTAAACGTTTAAATGCCGACAGGTCAAGGAAATCCATAGCCTGGTCACTTTCGATCAGTGTTTGATCTTCAAATGTTAATGCCGGTTCCACGATATTGTACGCCAGCCCTTTTTCATCCACTTTATATTTTAAGTAATGCCTGTAAGACGCTATCAAAAATGCAACCCGGGTAAGATCTTTCCCGTCCCCAATCATCTTAGCCAGGTTTGGAACAATATAAACCGGGAATTTCGAAATTCCGTCGGAACATAGCCTGCCAACCTGGTCACTAACGGATGAATTTGCAAATCTTTCCATAAGCGTTTGTTTATACCAGGCCAAATCGATACCGGGCGGAGCAGGCACATATGGTGTAATGTCTATATCCATAAAATTACGGATAAATCGAGGAATTTGTATATCATGCATAGCCTCGTCTACTTTGCGGTGTCCTTTAAGAAAAGAAGGATAGGATAGGAGTGTGTGCGATGCATTCAAGAGACTCAATTTCATATTTTCATAGCCGGTTACATCATCGGTAAATTCTACACCAACCCGTTCCAAAGCCGGTCTGCCGGAAATAAAATTATCTTCTATTACCCACTGGCAAAAATCTTCGCAATAAACAGGAGCTTTATCATCGGCACCGCTTACACTATTGAGCCTTTCTACATCATCATCCGTTGTCGAAGGCGTTATCCGGTCAACCATACTGTTCGGAAAAGTAACATGGGATTCTACCCAGTCCGCTAAAGCCGGATCTTGAGCTGTTATAAAGGATAGGAAAGCTTTTTTTGCCGTACTCCCGTTATGCTGTAAATTATCGCAGGATAAGATGGTAACGCCACTACAATTGTTGTCCCTGCGTATGCGAAGTCCGTCTGCTACAAACCCGAATACGGTTAGGGGCTGGTTCTTATTGTGAAGGTCATGTTTAATCTTTTCGTCATCAAGATTAAACTCATTTGTTTTCTTGTCAATATTATAGCCGCCTTCTGTAATTGTGAGGGTGATGATTTTAATTGCATCTTCTGCAATTTTTTGGACAACCATCCCAGGCTGTTCTGTGCCCCAGATCAACTCGCGCAATGAACCTATTTGATAAACGCTGTTTTTACCATCCCTGCCGCAAACAGTTAGTGTATATTTTAGATTTTGTGATCTTAAATTTTTAACGGTTTTTTGATCGGAGTGCAGCAAGCAAATTCCGCAAATTCCCCAGTTCTGCTGGTCACTGTCTTCCAATAACCTGTTGATATAAAATTGCTGGTGTGCCCTATGAAAGTTGCCTACGCCAATATGCAGAATCCCCGACCGAATTGATTCGGGTTCATAGTTGTACGGAATGAAATTCATTTTTATGTTTACTAAAAGGTTGCTTGTAATATAGTTAATCATAGTAACTTAACAAACTTTCATCTAAAAATACAGTTTGGGAACGTTACCAATCGCCTGCAAACGTTCCCAAGTGGAGATTTTTTACCAAGAGCAACTATTTATAAACGTCAATATCCTTGGCTGTAGAATTATGAAACGTATCACTATAAAAGACTTATCAAAATACTTGTTGCTTTCAACATCAACGGTATCCCGCGCGCTTATGAATGATAAAAACATACATTCGGAGACTAAGAAAAAAGTACTGGAAGCGGCAGATAAACTTGGGTACAAGCCTAATTCTGCTGCTTTGAACTTAAAATATGGACAGTCCAAGAACGTAGGGTTTGTAGTTCCGGAAATGGTTACAACATTCTCTGCCACTGTATTACGTGGTATTCAAAATATTCTCAATCCGCTGGGCTTTAAAATTATTATTATGCAATCAGACGAGAACCCTGTTATAGAAAGACAAAATCTTTTACTTCTGGAAGATTTTAATGTAGATGCTATCATAATTAATTTATGCCACCAAACATTTAATGAGGCACTTTATAAGCAGATTTTGGAAAGGGGCACTCCATTAATATTTTTTGACAGAATACCGGGTGATTACTTAGACGTTTCAAAGGTTGTTGTAGATGATGATATAAAGGCATCGCTGATGGTTGAACATCTTATTTCGACAGGCAAGAGGAGAATTGCGCATATAATGGGATCTTCTTCCATACGGAACGCAACCCAAAGAGCGACTGGTTATAAAAACACCCTAAAAAAGCATAAAATCTTTGATCCTGATTTAATTATAGAGGCAGAGGGCAGCAAATTCGAAGATGGCAGAAATGCAGTGCGGCAACTCATAACCAGGAACGTTCATTTCGATGCTATTTTTGCTTTTACCGATACATTGGCTATCGGTGCAATGAACTATCTCCTCGAACAAAATATCAAGATTCCTCAAGAGGTTGCTATCGCCAGTTTTTCAGGAACAGAGCTTTCCACCATAGTTCATCCGCAATTAACCACGGTTGAGCAACCCCTTGTAAAAATGGGTGAAGCCGCAGCCGAATTAGTGTTGGATAAAATAAAGCATCATTCCACAATAAGTAAGACTATTTGCCTTGCTTCAACACTTGTTTACAGGTCATCAACAGTATTAAGGTTTTAGTACTTATTTGTATTTAATTAATTATTGCCTAACGATAAGATCAGCGTAATTTTACCTTGTGCGGTACTGCTGACTAGGAAAAGCTGCTTATCTTTTTTTATTAAGGAAAGCTTTTGCTATCCAGTCACCAATCTCACAGGGAGATCCTGTTACCAATACTTCCTTTTGTCCAATATTTACGTTTTTAGTTATCTCACACCATTGTAACGATTTGGTGAATAATTTACCCGATAAAAACAGTATCGGCCCTTATCTTTTAGGCAGCTCCTCAAATCCCGCACCTCCTCAAACTTTCACCTCCTCCATGCCGTATTGCTTCAAAACATCTTCGGGCACACCGGTCCATCTGTTTGGCGCATTACCGGCAAAGCCGATATCTTTCAAGCCAATTTTACTGGTAAAAAACCCGGAAGCAGTCAAATCGCGCATACGGTTAAAAAAAGTAACACCTTGTACCATTTCCGGCTTTGCTTTTAACGGATAAGCGATTTCGGTAACCATTTCGACCTGCTGATGTACATTGCAATCTGCAAAAGCGTGCTGGTAACGGTTGAGGCATTGCACATCCAGCCAGTGTAAACCACCGCGCATAGGTGTTTGGTGCTCTGGTATATCTTTCACAATAAACTCTATAAAATCGGGCACTTTGGCATCGGATGCACTTCCAGAATGCGCATCTTTAGGAATAATCAGATCTGCCAAAATGGTGATGGTTGCCATTTCGTGCTTGGTAAAAAAAGTATCGGCATTTAGTTTTTTGTCCCGTTCTATTTCAAAAGGCTGCCGGCCTGCCTCGTCTGTTGCAGGATTTGCCTTTACTTCTTCGGTTGTTTTGTTCGGATCATGCTTGCAGGCATCCAGTAATAAGGCTGTAGAAAGTGTGGTTAAGCCAATTGCTTTTAGCGAATCGCGTCTGTTCATTTTAGGTTGATAAAAGAAGCATTAAACATTCAGTTTTTTTCTTTCAGCGAGGATATATTCGCTGGTACGCATAGATAAAGCGAGGATTGTCCAGGTAGCGTTTTTATCGCCTTGCTGCACAAACGGCGAGGCATCTACCACAAAAAGGTTTTTACAATCATGGGCCTGGCACCATTTGTTTAATGCCGATTTTTTAGGGTCGTCGCCCATTCTTACCGTACCTACTTCGTGGATGATTTTGCCCGGTACTTCCAACCCGTAATTTGTTTCCGGCCCCTGCACTTTTGAGGTGATGATCGCACCCATTTCGTGCATAACCGACTGGAAAGTTTCCTGCATGTGTTTTGCCTGCTTAACTTCGGCATCTGTCCATTTATAATGAAACCTTAACACCGGGATACCGAATTTATCCACTACGTCCGGGTCTATCTCACAGTAATTATCTTCCCTTGCAATCGCCGTCCCTCTGCCTGCCATGCCAACTTGTGTACCAAAAAAACGGCGGTAATCATCTTTTAAAGATACACCAAAACCACCGGCTTCCTTCATTTTACCGTCCCGGCCGGGCACCAAACCGTTCAATCCCTGGATACCGTTTGCAAAACCGTAAGATGGCATGTGCATCCCGCCGCCGTACTCGATATGATAACCGCGCGGAAAATCCAGCTTTTTATTGTCCAGCCACCAGGGCGTGTAAATATGGACACTGCCCACACCATCTTCATTATACCTTTTCCGGTCCAGCAACTGCGGAAGAAAACCACTTAGGCTCGACCCGGTCGAATCATGGATATATTTACCAACCACGCCGCTGCTGTTTGCCAAACCGTTCGGATGGCTGGCCGATTTAGAATTAAGCAGTAAACGGGCAGATTCCCCGGCACTTGCACCTAAGATCACGGTCTTGGCATTGACCTGATATTCCTGCAAGTCATTCTTGTCAACATAAGAAACGCCTGTAGCCGTACCGCTGGCGTTTGTAAGTACCTCGCGCACCATGGCGTTGGTTATTACTTTTAAATTACCGGTTTTGATGGCCGGGATAACCAAACAGGATGAAGCCGAAAAATCCGCATAAACCTTACAGCTGCGGCCGCATTGCCCGCAGTAAAAGCAAACGCCACGGTCTTTATTGCCCGGCAAAGCTTCTGTTAAAACAGAACCACGGCCGGTAATAACTTTTACACCTGCTTTTGCGGCACCTTTTTTAATAAACAGTTCGTTGAGGCGTGGTTTGGGCGGAGGCAGAAAAATCCCGTCCGGTTCGTTTTCCAGCCCTTCAACTGTTCCGTAAATGCCGATCAAACGGTCAACTTTATCATAAAAAGGTTTAACATCCGCATAAGTGATCGGCCAATCGTCTGTCAAGCCATCAAGGTGATGACTTTTGAAATCGTTCGGGCCCATCCGTAAAGAAATCCTTCCCCAATGATTGGTACGGCCGCCCAGCATACGCGAACGGAACCAGCTAAATTCAGTTTTATCTTTTGTGGTATAAGGTTCGCCATCCAGTTCCCATCCGCCATAAGCGGCATCAAAATCACCGAACGGCCTGGTTGTGGAAGCGCCCCTGCGCGGAGATTCATAAGGAAACTTTAACTGCTGCGAATCTTTCGCCGGATCAAAAAACGGCCCGGCCTCCAGCATCAATACCTTTAAACCGGCATGTGCCAAAACGTAACCGGCCATCCCGCCGCCCGCACCCGAACCAACAATAACGGCATCATAAACAGTGCCTGGTTTTTTGATTTGAAAATCACTCATATTTTAAAAAAACTATCGGCTTTAGCAACCAGCCATAAATAATCAACAATTTTACCTGCTAAAAGAAGTATCGGTTTAAAGTTCTTTGATCCTGATGTTGCGGAAAGCAATCTCATGGCCGTGGTCCTGCAAAGCAATATGGCCTTTTGGGTACATCGCAAAGTTTTTCCAGGTTTTAAACTTACTGTTTTCAATCATGGTTTTCCACTCGGTACTGCCCATTTGGGTCTCTACTGTTTTTACGTTGTTGAGCCAAAAAGTGAGGTGGCCGTTTTGCTTGCGCAATTTTACCGAATTCCATTGGCCGGCCGGTTTGGATACGTCCTGCAACGGTGCTTTCATATCGTACAGCGATCCCGCCAGATGGTTATCCTTCTTATTGTCTTCTGCACCTTTATTGTCTAAAACCTGCATCTCTATACCCGTTTCGTAAGTATTGTGAAAAGCCGGGTCTTCGTGCACACCAAAAATTATCCCGCTGTTCCCTTGTTCGGATATGTTCCATTCCAGGGTTAACTCAAAGTTTTCGTATTCCTTGTCTGTTACTAAATCGCCCTGCCCTTCGGCTTTCGGGTTGAGATGTAGAGCGCCGCCGACAACCTCCCAAGCAGGTTCCGCAGTTTTTTTTAAATAAGTATGCCAACCTTGTGTCGTTTTTCCGTCAAATAACAGTTGTTGCTTAGTTGCTGCCGACTGCTCTTGAGCAAATACCAGATTTGTTAAGGCAGTAGTTATCAGTAAATTTAATAAAAGGATTTTCATAAATATTGGTTTGTGGTTTTGATGGGTAAAGATGCTTAAAAGAAGTGAAATATTTATATATCTGGATGAGGTAAGGGAATGATCAATGAATTAGGTAATGATTATGACTATTACAGGCGGCATGATGCTTTTAGATGTGTTATCGCCCATAATTTGGAGGCGTGGAACACAAAACTACATTTGTCCTAAACCGCTCTAATGTAATTCTGTTACTTGATATCACCAAAATGTACTTTTTCTAAAGTAGCTCCGCGTTTACCAAGCAACTGAATTGTTGTTGATGGCCCCAGGTTTAGCGGGGAGGCCCATTCCCGCAAAGCCCAGACCACTTTTTTGTCGGGTGTGATTTCTATGGCTTGTACAGGTAGTCTGTCAGGATTAGCCTTAGTGCCCCATTGATCATACCAATTATTTACCAGCGTATTACCATTATCAAGGCGGAGGGCAATTTGTGGGGAAGAAAATCGATAATCTGGTATGTCTCCTGCTGTACATTCCCATACAACTTCTCCTTTCCGGTTAATTTCCTGAACAAGGTTTTTATTACCGGATACAAGAATGTTTCCATTATCTAATGGTTCTGCAGACCAAACACCCGGAACATCAATAGATAAAAGCTCTTTGCCGTTAATATCATATTCGCAAAGCTTGCCCATATCCATGTGGGCCACCAGGATCGTACCTGCTTTTGTTAACCTGGCATGGCGGAACTGCCCGTGAACAGATGTCGGGTTTTTAACCGGCAACACAAATTCTTTTTCGATTTTGCCGGTTTTAATATTTGTAACAAACAGTTTGGCGGGATTGCCATTTTGAATAAAAACCACATGCTCTTTTCCGATAGGCTGTGCGGTATGGGTTTCAAAACCGGCAGGCGCATCGTAATTCCAAAGCACTTTTTTATCAGAGTTGATTAAAGTAACACCAAACTGATGGGCAAAAAGTATATTTCCGTTCGTCATCAAAACAGCATCGCTGATTTCTCCTTTGCCAACCGTATCAATATAAGACCAGGTTATTTTACCATTGCGCACAATGTACATGTTGCGTGCTTTTGCTTCGCCGGCATAAAAAAAATCAAACTGTTTAGGGCCTTTTCCAGGTAACGGCTGCGGTGCAACAGGTTTATCTTTATTATCGGCAGTTGCCTGTTGCGCCAAGCCATCCACAGGAATGTATGATAAAGACAATAGCAGGACAAACAATCTAAAACAAAAATAACGGGAACTGCCGAAGTTGATTTTAAATAAATTTACCACGTGTAAATTAATTAAGGATAACATATATTGGATGTGTTTAAATCGAATATCAAACCTGCGACATGTTTAAAATTTATCATTATGCTTCTTTTATGCACGTAATTTTTGTTAAAGGTTTTATGCTGATAAAAGAAGCATTAAATCCTTGCACCTATTAAGCGGTAAAAGAAGTGTCGGGAATACATTGAACAAAATTTATATTGGTTCAGCCAAAGTATGGCTATCATATAAACTAACACTTGTATTATCGTACATACAATTGTAACAATTATACATATACCGTTTACGCAATTCAATCTTGCATGATAGTTTATCATATTTGACTTGCAATTACTAAATTAAATTTTTTATTCTATGTCTTTCTTAATTAGCGACAGCCAAGCTTTAATCATAAATAAAAAGAAGTTTAAGGTAGATGTTTCTCCGGATATGCCATTACTTTGGCTTCTCCGGGATATTATTGGTTTAACAGGCACTAAATTTGGCTGCGGGATGGCCCAATGCGGTGCTTGTACCATACATTTAGATGGCGAAGCGGTACGTTCCTGTGTTACGCCGGTTTCCCGCGCCATCGGAAAAGAGATTGTAACGATTGAAGGTTTATCAGCAAACGGAGACCATCCGTTGCAACAAGCCTGGGCCGAAATAAATGTGCCGCAATGCGGGTATTGCCAGTCGGGCCAGATTATGTCAGCCGCTGTTTTGCTTCGGGAAAACCCTAATCCTACGGATAGTGATATCGATGATGCGTTAACCGGAAATATTTGCCGCTGCGGTACTTATCTGCGGATACGCCAGGCCATACATATCGCTGCCAATATTCAAAAATTATCAGTTAGTAATGCATCCTAAAAGTATTTTGCAAACAAGTTTTTACTACCCTAAAAAAGGTGTTTATGTTATAGTAACTATTGCTGCCCTGTTAAGCATGGTTATTGTTTTTTCTTTCCGGGCGGAAGACTCGATAATTATAAGTAAAAAGAAACATTTCACCCAAAAGGACAGCATCGCTTCAAAAAAGGCATTTCTTAAAGTTTATGCAGTTTTGATGAGCCCGCGCTGTATGAACTGTCATCCTTCCGGGGATATTCCTTTGCAGGGCGAAGACAGCCATCTGCATTTACAAGGCGTTAAACGCGGGCCGGACGGCAAAGGTATGTATGCTTTAAAATGTGCCAATTGCCACCAGCCGTACAACCTTCCGGGTTTGCACATGCCGCCGGGCAACCCGAAATGGGCTTTGCCTTCTGCTAATATGAAAATGGTTTTCCAGGGCAGGTCGCCCCACCAGTTGGCCGCACAGCTATTGGATAAAAAAAGGAACGGCAGAAAATCGATCAAAGCGTTGATCGACCATATCACCAGCGACACGTTGGTTTTAGCTGGCTGGCATCCGGCACAGGGTTTGGCCAAGCCGCCTTTGTCGCATCGTGAATTTGTAAGTGCATTTAATGAATGGATCAGCAAGGGTGCCGTAAGCCCTTAAATTTAAATCAATTGGAAAGAAGAAATTTTATCCGTTTATCAACATTTACCGCAGGTGCCTGGCTCCTGACGGATGTTTTGCCTGTAGCCTCATCAGCAGTAACTGCGCCTGAAGGTTTGATTTTTTCACCCAGTCCGTTGTTAAAAATATTTGACACCGGCAAAGTGGTTATTTATATGATGAAGCAGGAAATGGGGCAGAATGTGGTTACCGCATTGCCGTTGATTATTGCGGAAGAACTGGAGGTTGACCCCAAAGAAATAGCTGTTGAAACATTGCCTTACAAGGCATCAAACGCAGGCAATTATACCACCTGGGCCAGCGGAAGTATTAAAGGGACATGGATGCAGCTGCGCAAAGTTGGGGCTACGGCTAAATTTATGCTGATAACCGCTGCTGCCGAAAGGTGGAAAGTGCCTGTTGAGGTTTGTAAAGCACAAAATGGAAAAGTAATCAATACACTTAATAACAAGGTTTTAGACTATAAAGACCTGATAAAAGAAGCAAGTGCGCTAACCCCTCCCGAAAAGCCTCCGCTTAAAAATATAAAAGATTTTAAGCACATCGGGCAAAAAATCACTAAAACCAATATCGCACCTATTGTAACCGGTAAATACGCTTATACAATGGATGTTAAACTGCCCGGTATGCTGTATGCGGTATTAGTTCGCTGCCCGGTTTTTAGCGGTAAGGTAAAGAGTTGGGACGATAGTGCTTTGAAAGAATTAAAAGGGTTTGTTAAAGTAATCCAGGTTGATCAGATACCGGAAGCACTTAACAGAAATTCCGTAGCAGTTATTGCAACCAATACCTGGGCTGCGCTGGAAGGCAAGCGTTTGCTAAAAGTAAAATGGAGCTATGAACTCGGCAAAATAAAAAACAACAAAGACCTCACAGATCAATTTAAAACCGAGTTTGCAACCGTTAAACCAGCCCTTGTGTATGGTAAAGATAAAACCGCGCCGTTTAAAACGCTTGATCAGCCGGGTGTTTACCAAGCAACTTACCAGGTCCCGTACCTTGCACATGCAACGATGGAGCCTGTTAATTGTACGGCTTCGTACAAAGACGGTAAGTATGAAGTTTGGGGAGGCTTCCAGGCACCCATGTACATCAACAATGTTTTACCAAAAATTTTCGGCATAGACAGTTCTTCTATAGCTGTTAATTTAATGCCGATGGGAGGTAGTTTTGGCCGGAAGGAAAAAATTGATAACGTTGCCGAAGCCATGTTGCTTACTAAAGCATTAGGCGTACCGATACAAACTATATTTAACCGTACGGATGATATCCAGGCCGATTTTTACAGGCCGGCAAGCTATCATCACCTGGCAGCAGTAGCCGCACCAGGCCAGGTTAGCCATTGGCGGCATCAGTATGGCATCACTACGTTTCCTAATAAAGAAATATCAGGCCCATGGGACAGTTTCGGAGGGGTGACGAATGATCTTTGCTATCCCGTTGGCGATTACCAAAGCGCCTTTTATCCGGTTGAATCGCCAATACCAATTGGGTCATGGCGTTCGATATCTTTTAGTCAGAATGTTTTTGTGATAGAAAGCTTTATCGACGAATTAGCTGTACATAACCATATAGACCCGGTAACTTACCGGTTTAACTTGTTTAAAAATGGTGATGCCAAAGATAATGTCCGCTTAAAAAATGTATTGTCTAAATGTGCCGATACAATTGGATGGAACGAAAAACCTGCAAACGGGCATTTTCGCGGGATAGCCATTTGCCCTTATGGCCGTTCCGGTGCAGTAGCAGCCCATGCGCTGGAAATTTCCGTCAGTAAAGACAAACTTGTAAAAATCCACCGCTGTGTTGCAGCCGTTGATTGTGGATTGGTGATCGATCCGGATGGTTTAAAAGCACAAATAGAAGGCAGTTTAGTTTGGGCATTAAGCGGCATGTTCAATAACGAAATAACGATAACCAACGGAATTGTTGACCAGCAATCATTTAACGATTACCAGGTATTGCGGATAAACGAAATGCCGCCTTTCGAGATCGTCTTGATTTCCGGCGAAGAAAAACCTGATGGCGGCGGCGAGCCTTCAGTTCCTTCCGTAGCACCAGCTTTATGCAATGCCATCTATGCCGCAACAGGTTTTAGGGTGAGGGAACTGCCGATCAAAAAGCATGGTTTTCGGCTGGTGTAATTTGTATAAAAATAGTTTGAAGAAGTGAAAAATACTTGTTGGGTAGCATTTTTTTAATGGTTAGGTTGGTCTTTCTAATAATTGTTAGAAATCAGCATGTTATAGAAGCAATGAGAAAAGTTAATATTAAATAAATCATTATGAAAAAAATATTTCTGCATTTATGGTTCACAGTGCTTTACTTCGGTGCGTTCTCCCAAGGAACCATCACAAAATATCTGTCCGGAACAGATAAAGACCATACCGTGCAATGGGATTTTTATTGCACCGGCGGCAGGCAAAGCGGTAAATGGGCTAAAATTGCAGTGCCATCAAATTGGGAACAGCAAGGTTTTGGCACATATAATTATGGCCACGATAAAGTAAAAGCGAACGAACAAGGACTTTATAAGTATGAATTTTTTGCTGAAACATGGAAAAGTAAAAGAGTTTTCATCGTTTTTGAAGGTTCGATGACAGATACGAAAGTAATGATCAACGGTAAATTAGCTGGTCCCGTACATCAGGGTGGCTTTTACCGCTTTAAATATGATATAACAGATCTGCTTAAACCCAATGCCCAAAACCTGCTGGAAGTTACGGTAGATAAAACATCAGCAAACGCATCTGTAAATAATGCTGAGCGTAGGAATAGCGATTTTTGGGTGTTTGGTGGTATTTTTCGTCCTGTTTACCTGGAAATTGTTCCCGAAACTTTTGTTGACCGGATGGCTGTAAATGCAAAAGCCGACGGTTCTTTTCAACTGGATGTATATCCGCAAAATTTAAAAAATGGCGAAACGGTTGAAGCCCAAGTACAAAAACTAAATGGTGAAAACGTAGGCAAACCATTTTTCGTTGCCGCTAATACCACAGCAGACCATTTAGAATTAAAAAATAACTTCAACAAGCCTTTGTTATGGAGTTCAGAGTTTCCTAATTTGTATCAGGTTGTTCTGTCTGTAAAAAATAAACAAGCTATTATCCATCAGGTTAAACAAAAGTTTGGCTTCCGTACAGTAGAGCTAAAACCCAACGATGGTTTCTATGTAAACGGTGCCAAAACGGTATTGAAAGGAACCTGCCGCCACAGCTTTTGGCCCGAAACCGGGCGTACGCTTAGCCATTCTATACAATTGATGGACGTGAAGTTGATGAAGGAAATGAACAACAATGCAGTCCGCATGTCTCATTACCCTCCCGATCAGGACTTTTTAAATGTATGCGATTCATTAGGCCTATATGTACTGGACGAGCTGACCGGCTGGCAGGCCAAATATGACACCATTGTAGGCCGTAAGCTGGTTAAAGAATTGGTGGTACGTGATGTAAACCATCCATCGGTTATATTTTGG
This sequence comes from uncultured Sphingobacteriaceae bacterium, assembly GCA_964251965.1. GTDB lineage: Bacteria > Bacteroidota > Bacteroidia > Sphingobacteriales > Sphingobacteriaceae > Mucilaginibacter_A. Next base: position 119,831 of record CAXULQ010000009.1, read on the forward strand.
GACAATGGCAATGAGGGCGGCTGGAATAGGGCATTAGATAACGATTATGCCTTGTACGACCCGCAAAATCGTACCGTATTACACCCTTGGGAAAAGTTTAACGGTGCCGATAATAAACATTACCCCGATTATAATTATATCCTAAAAACAGTAGCTACAGGAACAGATGTTTTTTTCCCTACGGAGTTTATGCATGGCCTGTATGATGGCGGTGCAGGGGCAGGGCTTGAAGACTTTTGGAGTCAGATGATGAAATATCCGCACAATGCAGGCGGCTTTATCTGGGCGTTTTTGGATGAATCGGTTATCCGTACCGATAAAGACAACATATACGATGGTGACGGCAACCATGCACCGGATGGTATTTTAGGCCCGCACCGCGAAAAGGAAGCCAGCTTTTACACCATCAAAGAAATCTGGTCGCCGGTATATATAGATGCACAGCCGATGGACAACTCATTTAACGGTAAAATTGCAGTAGAGAACAGATATGCCTTTACCAACCTAAACCAATGCATATTTAAATGGCAACTGGTTAAGTTTCCATTGGCACAAGAAAAAACCACAGCAGCAAATGTAAAAGCTACAGGTTCGCCTGAAGTGTTAAATTTAAAACCGGGTGAAAAAGGTATGTTAAACCTGGCTTTACCTGGGTCGTGGCAAAAAAATGATGCCTTATACCTTACTGCATACGGGCCTGATAAAAAAGAAATATTTACCTGGAGCTGGGCTATTCATACTCCGGCAGTTATCGCAAAAAGTAAGGTTTTAGCTTCAGCTAAACCAGCGGTAAAAGCAGAAGAAACAGATCACTTGCTTCGTATAAAATGTGATGGCATCACCTATGAGTTTGATAAAACTACCGGCTATATTCAAAAAGTAGTTAAACCTGCAGCTACCATCTCTTTGTCTGGCGGGCCGCTTTTGGCAGGGGTAAACACCGAGCTAAAACAATTTACGCATAAATCTATTGCAGGACAGTACATTGTAGAAGCCGATTACCGGGGAGCAGGTTCGTTGCATGTAAAATGGACTTTTGCTCCGGGGAATCCTGCTAAGCTGGAATACCAATATGCCCAGCAGGGAGACGCTGATTTTATGGGGATTACCTTTAATTATCCCGAAGAAAAAATTACCGGTATGAAATGGCTTGGCCAGGGCCCGTACCGTGTTTGGAAAAACAGGCTGAAAGGGCAGCAGTTTGGCGTTTGGCACAAAGCTTACAACAATACCATTACAGGCGAAACCTGGGGATTCCCTGAATTTAAAGGCTACCATTCCGAGGTTAACTGGGTAGTGGTCGAGAACAAGGAATCGCCGTTTACTGTTTATACAAGCAATAAAAACATGTACCTGCAAATGCTGCACCCGGCTAAGGAAAATGCTGCACTCGAAAACAACAATGTAGAGCCGGCTTTCCCCGAAGGAAGTATCGGTTTTTTAAATGCAATCGACCCTATAGGCACCAAGTTTCAGGCAGCAAAAGCGATGGGCCCGCAAAGCCAGATAAACCATGCTAACGGCGAAGAAATCAGCGGAACGCTTTGGTTTGATTTTATCCATTAACTGTAAATAAGGCACTTCTTTAAGAGCCTGTTTAAATTTATACAAGAAAAAATGATAGTGCTTCTTTTATCCCATAAAAATTGATGTTTGGATCAATTTAAATTAATCAGATACTAAATGTTTACTGTTTTTAGGTGATAAAAGAAGTATAGAAAATAAATTGAGCAAAATTTAAACAGGCTTTAAAACGTATTCAATTTATTTCCGATACTTCTTTTATCACGTAAAAAACAGTAAACTTTTCCAGCGTTGATAGTTGATAGACTCATAATCTGATTTCAGTACAGCTGTTGTTTTGATGATGTTCATCAATTGGCGTTTAAAAAACTAACGGTTAAAGAAGTGAAAGCAAAAAAAACCAGTTATACCAATAACTCTAATGATAATTACCTTCCGGTAGAAAAGCCACCAACAGATATTAGATCACAAACAAACTGTATATCAAGGGTAACAGCAAAAGCTATTTTCAGCGCAAACTTTGAAAATATAAATCAACTATAAAACATGAATTTGACCAACAAATTTACAAAATGTTTCATCCTGTTTTTGGGATTGGCAACCCAGCTGCAGGCTCAAATTAAGCCAATTGATCTACTATCGCCTAATGGTGAGATCAAAGTGTTTATTAACCTAAGCGATAAAATATATTATTCTATAACAAGCAATAACCAGGAGCTGTTAACAAAAAACCACTTGGCGATGGCCCTGAACGATGGCACACTTGGCGAAAACCCTAAATTAATATCGGCGAAGAAAACTAAAGGCGAGGAAACAATAAAGCCTTACATTTCATTAAAATTCTCTACTGTTATAAGTAATTACAACGACTTGAAAATGACCTTTAAAGGAAATTATGCAGTAGAGTTTCGCGCTTTTGATGATGGCGTTGCCTACCGTTTTATTACCAGTAAAAAAGGTAGTGTTGAGGTAATGAACGAAGATTTTTCAATCAACTTCCCGGAAAATTACCTGCTGCATTTGCAACAAAACAACGGTTTTAAAAGCGCCTACGAAGAGCTTTACCAACACGTGGAATCAAACAACTGGAAGCAAACGGATAAAATGGCCAACTTGCCGGTGCTAATTGATACCAAAAAACAGTATAAAATACTGATCAGCGAGTCGGACTTGTCTGATTACCCAGGCATGTTCCTGAAAGGCACCGGAAATAATGGTGCTGAGGGTGCTTTCCCAAAAACGCCGCTGGAGTTTGGGCCGGATGGTGACCGCAGTCAGAAAATTTTAAAATCTGCAGACTATATCGCTAAAACAACCGGAACCCGAAATTTCCCCTGGCGCTATTTTGTGATCACCAAAGACGACAAGCAATTGTTACAAAATACCATGACCTTAAAGCTGGCAGCGAAAAGCGTAATTGCCGACCCTTCATGGATTAAACCCGGGCAAGCAAGCTGGGAATGGTGGAACGATGCTGCACCTTATGGGCCCGATGTAAATTTTGTATCTGGCTATAACTTGGATACTTATAAGTATTACATAGACTTTGCTTCAAAATTTGGCATTAAATATATTGTCATGGATGAGGGCTGGGCTAAAAGCACAACCGACCCATATACACCAAATCCAAAAGTTGATGTGAAGGAACTGATTCGTTATGGTAAAACCAAAAATGTTGATATCATTCTTTGGTTAACCTGGTTAACGGTACACAATAATATGGATGTGTTTAAAACTTTTCATGAATGGGGAGTAAAGGGCGTTAAAATAGACTTTATGGAGCGCACTGATCAATGGATGGTCAATTACTATGAAGATGTAGTAAAAGAGGCCGCCAAGTATCAAGTATTTGTTGATTTTCATGGTGCATTTAAGCCTGCAGGTTTAGAGTATAAATATCCGAACCTGATCTCGTATGAAGGTGTAAGGGGATTGGAGCAAATGGACGGCTGCTATCCGGATAACAGCATCTATCTTCCGTTTATGCGAAATGCCGTTGGCCCTATGGATTTTACCCCTGGCGCGATGATCAACATGCAGCCTGAAGTTTACAACGCGGCACGGCCAAACGCGGCAGCTAAAGGAACCCGGGTTAACCAGCTTGCTTTATATGTCGTTTTTGAAAGTGGTGTACAAATGCTGGCCGATAACCCTACCCTTTATTACCGCAACCCTGATTGTACGGAGTTTATTACCAGCGTACCAACTACTTGGGATGAAACCAAAGCACTGGTAGCCACAGTTGGCGAGGTAGCTGTAGTTGCCAAACGTAAAGGCGAAAAGTGGTTTATCGGCGGTATAACTAACAGCAAAGAAAAAACGCGGGAAATAGAACTAAACTTTGACTTTTTAGAAAAAGGCAAAACCTATACCATGACTTACTTTGAGGATGGTATAAACGCTGGCAGGCAGGCAATGGATTACCGAAAAAAAACTATGCAGGTAAAAGCAGGCGATAAAATAACTATCCACATGGCACGTAACGGTGGGTTCGCAGCAGCTCTTGGATAGACATTTGATTTGTATATGCGCAAGTTCTTAATTACGAGATACTAACTGTGGTCGTTCAAAACAGGAATAGAACCAAATAGCCACTTTTTAATTTAAAATATGAAAATGAAAAAACGATTTCCCCTTCTTTTTGCTGCAGGTCTTCTACCCCTTTCAATTTTTGCCCAGCAAATGAACAAGAGAGAGAAGTATGATGTCTCAAAAGATAAAGTATTATACACTGTCGGTTATGCTCACCTCGACACACAATGGAACTGGGACTATCCTACCGTGATAAATGAATATATTAAAAATACAATGCAGGATAATTTTAAACTGCTTGACAAATATCCTGACTATGTGTTCAACTTCACAGGTTCTCGTCGTTACAATTTTATGAAAGAATATTACCCGGAAGCGTATAAAAAATTAACTAATTATATTCAACAGGGCCGTTGGTTTATTTCCGGTTCTTCGGTGGATGAAGCAGAAGTGAACATCTCCTCTTCAGAGTCAGTCCTTAGGCAGGTTTTATACGGAAATCTTTTTTTTAAGAGAGAGTTTAACAAGCCAAGCCGCGATTATATGCTTCCTGATTGTTTTGGATTCGTGGCCACGCTGCCTTCAGTGCTAAGCCATGCCGGTTTAATTGGCTTCTCTACTCAAAAACTTACGTGGGGTTCCGCCAATGGTATTCCGTTTAATGTGGGTATCTGGGAAGGCCCGGATGGCAAAGGCCTAACTTCAGCCCTAAATGGAACTGGATATGGCAGCCATATTGTTGAAAGACTTGACAAAGACAAGGAGTGGTCGGCCAGGATGGAAAGCAACGTAAAAAAATATAATGTCCCGGTTGACTTCCGCTATTATGGCACTGGTGATGTTGGCGGAGCGCCACAGGAAAAAGATGTTCAAAACGCCATGGGTAGTATCAAGCAGACTGATAATAACTTCAAAGTTGTTTTAACATCCTCAGATCAGATTTTCAAAGATATTAATGCCACCCCTTCACTTCGTGCCAAACTGCCCACTTACTCTGGAGATCTGTTACTAACAGAGCATAGTTCAGGTTCAATGACTTCGGAGTCGTATATGAAGCGGGCAAATCGTAAAAATGAACTGCTGGCTAAATCGGCTGAAGAACTTGCGTCTGCTGCCAGTTGGCTTGGTGGCGCTTCTTACCCTACGAACAAACTCAACAAGTCGTGGGACCTTGTTTTGGGTAGCCAAATGCACGATATGCTTCCCGGAACGGCTTTTCCTAAAGCATATGTATATGCCTGGAATGATGAATTTATTGCTATGAATGGTTTTTCTGAAGTGATAAAAAATTCAGTAAGTGCTATCGCACACCAGTTAAATACGCAGGTTCAGGGTAGGGCAGTGGTGGTATTTAATCCGGTTGCCATAGATCGGCAAGATATTGTTACAACAGAACTAACGTATGCAAAACTACCTGTTAATGTAAAAGTGGTTGATAAAAATGGTAATACTATTCCATCACAAATAACTGCTGCCAATGGCAATAAACTTACTCTAATCTTTTTAGCTAAACTTCCTTCTTCAGGATTAGGGGTATATGATGTTTTTGAAATAAAAGAAAAGGAAGCAACATCAGCAGCTTTACATGCCACGGACCAATCCCTGGAAAATGACTTCTTTAAAGTTAAGGTAGATGCTAATGGCGATATTGCAAGTATCTACGATAAAACAGCCCTAAAAGAAGTGCTGTCGAAACCTGCTTCGCTCCAGTTTCTAAAAGAAAATCCTGCTAATTGGCCTGCGTGGAATATGGACTGGAAAGACCGAAAAAACCCGCCTATTGATTTCCTTAATAAAAATGTAACTGTTAAAATTGTAGAACAAGGGCCTGTGCGTGTGGCGCTTGAAGTAACAAAGAAAGGATTGAACTCAGAAATAACACAAATTATCAGCTTATCTGCAGGAGAAGCCGGTAAAAGAATTGAAGTAAAAAATACGATTGACTGGCAGTCGAAGGGGGTTAGCCTGAAAGCTGCTTTCCCCACTACGGTCAGCAATGAATTTGCAACGTATGGAACCTCTACCGCAGCTATTCCGCGTACTACCAATAACGAAGTAAAATATGAAGTGCCAGGCCGTCAGTGGTTTGATATAACCGACCGCTCCAATAGTTATGGCGTTTCCATTCTCGAAGATTGCAAATATGGTTCGGATAAACCCGACAATAGCACACTTCGTCTTACGCTGATGTATACGCCCAAGGCAAACTCTTATGTTTATCAGGGCACACAAGACTGGGGCATTCATGATTTTAAATATGCTATTTATCCGCACGATGGCGATTGGGCGTATGCAAAGTCTCCATGGCAAGGAAGCTTTGTGAACAATCCGCTCATTGGCTTCGAAGCTTCTAAACACGATGGTTCTTTAGGTAAAGAAATTTCATTAGTCAAGTTAAACACCAGTCAGGTGGATATTATGGCTTTCAAAAAGGCCGAAGAAAGTAATTACTACATTGTACGTTTTAACGAATTGTATGGAAAAAATGCGGCGGCTGTGTCAGTAAGTTTCCCAGGAAAAATTATTGATGCTTATGAAGTGAACGGACAGGAAGAAAAAATCGGTAATGCTAATTTTACCAACGGGAACCTCAACTTCGACATGACAAAATTCTTGATTAGAAGTTTCGCTGTCAAATTCGAAAATGCAGCCAGGCCAATGTCAAAACCCAGACAACAAGTGATGGTAATTCCTTTGAACGAAGATGCAGTAAGTTTCGACGCTAACAGAGCAGACGGAAGCCTGGATAGCGGCCGTACCCTTCCTGCCGAATTCCTTCCTGCCGAAATAACCAGCGAGGACATTAACTTTAAAATTGGGAATACGGCTGACGGAGCAAAAAATGTGGTTGCTGCCACTGGTCAGAAAATTAACCTGCCGGCTGGCAATTTCAATAAACTTTACATTCTTGCAGCAGCAACCGAAGATACAAAAGGAGATTTTAAGATCGGAACCCAAACGGTAAGCCTAAATGTGCAGCGTTGGACGGGTATAATCGGACAACACTATAACCGTAAACTTTATATGAACGATCAAAAGGTAGCCGAAATATCTCCGGCTTATGCCAAACGAGACAACATTGCCTGGTATGCCTCGCACCGGCATTCACCCAATGCTAACGACGCTTACCAGTACAGCTATTTATACAAATATGAAATTGCCCTGCCAAAAGGCGTTAATTCCATCACGCTCCCTGATAACGAAAAGATTAAAATATTTGCCATTACTGTAGCAAGCAAAAGCAATGAAGATGTAACACCACTGCAACCACTTTATGACGATTTTAAAGACAATAAACACATCACATTAAGAACAAAGGAATACGTTACGGCAGATTTAAAGTCTTTGAAATCTGTTCAACGGCCGTTGTTTACCACTGATGAGGTTATGCCTGCTGATCCGCGGGCTGCTGCAAGGTTCAAATCTTATTTAAAGAGTTTGGGAATGGATACCGTTATTGTTAAAACACCTCCTTCAACAACAGATTATGCTGATATTAATTCGGGCAATAAAGTAAGCGCGGTTTATTATGCTACGGGCAAAGCTTCAGATGGCAGAGATTACCAGAATGTAAAGATGGATTTGTCAGCAATACTTAATTCAGGTTCTGCCACTGCTGTTGATTCTCTTTGGTTCGATAATGGCGAAGGCCGGTATGTTATAGACTTGCAAAAGCCTGTTTCTATTGATAAAATCAATTTTTACCTTGACCAGTTCAGAAATCGCGGAAACCAGACATTTAGCATGTGGGCTTCGGAAAACAGTTCGGACTTTACGGGTGATCCAAAAACGAAAGGATTTCAGTATCTGGGTATGCTTAATGCAGGCAGAAGGGCAGGCACAAGGGGCACGTCAGTACAGTTTCAAGATGCCCTTAAATGCCGTTACCTTATGTTTATAAACGATGGAAACTGGCACGGAAAGGACTTCATGAAACAGGTGGATATTTTTCCGAAATAAACCGGCAAGCCATGCGGCAACAAAAAACAAACTATTTTTTTTGAACAGCAGGTAGAACAGGATAAGAGGCTGTCTTAAAAATTAAGGCAGCTTTCTTTATTTCCTCATTCCCGCTCATAAATCTTCCTGGTTCCTTAGCAAGCACCGTTTAATCACGAAAATTTATAATGCTTCTTTTATGCCTGTAAATTTTGTTTTTAGATGCTGTTTCAGGTACAAAAAGCACAACAGGTTAACGGTTTTTATGTGGTAAAAGAAGTATAGAAAATATATTGGATAAATTTAAAATGACTGTGGTAAAAATTAAAACAGCTGTTACAGATGTTGATATAGCTTCCTGTTGGGAAACTATGCACCTTTTACGCCCTATGCTGAAGGAAGACGAGTTTGTTGCAACAATCAAACAAATGCAAAACGAAGGGTACAAACTGATTTACACAGAGGAAGATAAAAGAGTTGTATCGGTAGCGGGATATCGCATTTTTTCGGTTCTTTATTGTGGCAAAATGTTGTACATAGATGACCTCTCCACATTAAACACCTTTCAGGGAAAAGGCTACGCTTCTGTTTTACTTAATTATTTGTACGGAATCGCTGAAAAAGAAAATTGTAAAACTGTACAATTAGACAGTGGCTACATCAGGACAACAGCACACAAACTTTACTTTAAAGAAGGCTTTATCATCAGTGCTTTCCACTTTAACAAACAGTTATGAAATTATCAGCAGAAACGAAAACAGTTGAATGGTTTTTACGCATTTCTTTAAGCTTAGGTTTTTTATCAGCAGTTGCAGACCGTTTTGGGTTGTGGCCAAAAGCAGTTTCTGCCTGGGGAAATTGGCGCAATTTTGTAAGCTATACAAAAAGTTTATTAAGCTTTGCACCAGATAATTTGGTATCGGTTTTTGCATTTGCTGCAACCGGTTTAGAATTTGTTTTAGGGGTTTTGCTGCTTACCACTTTCAAGACAAACTGGGTAGCTAAAGGAAGCGGTGTCTTGCTTTTATTGTTCGCATTTTCAATGACGTTTTCTAAAAGCATAAAAGCACCGTTAGACTATTCGGTGTTTACTGCTGCTGCGGCTGCTTTTGCGTTAAGTATTATTGTTGGTTTAAAAACTAAGAGTGAGTAAAACTTTGCCCTTAGTTTTAAAGCCTGTTTACATTTCCACCATAATGTTTTGTATGCTTCTTTTATCGCCTAAAAGTTAAAAGGTTTCTATAATTTTTGTATCGTTTAGGACAAAAAAACAAAAAATACCGGCATAAAAGAAGCATCGTTAATCTTTCTAATATAAATTTAAACAAAAGCTATATTTTTGAGGAAGATGCCTATTTGGTGGCTATCACTAACTGTTTGCCTTTTTTCAAATCATTTTCAGATATAAAATAATCATCAATCTTTCGATCATCATAAGTGATGCTGCTGATTGCTTTTGATGAATTTTTCTTAACAATCGTAAAGTTTTTGTTGTTGGCTAATCTGATGTCAACCCTGTTAAAAAGCGGTACAGAAATTATATATTTTGGGTCTGCCGGAGAAAACGGATAAAAGCCCATGGCATTAAATACATACCACGACGACATTTCACCCGCATCGTCCATCCCGGCATAGGCCAGCTTATCTTTACCCATATCATAGAAATGGTTCATGATGCTGTCCAGTAATACCTGAGACTTCTCTGGTTTGCCAACAAAATAGTACAGGAACGGGTAACTGTGGTCCGGTTGGTTTCCCTGGCAATATTGCCCGATAAAACCGGATATGTTATCAGCCTCATATCCCTTCCACGGAATGGTGAAGAGAGAATCCAGTTTTTTCTCGAAATTATTTTTGCCCTTGTATAACCCGATCAGCCCTTTTACATCATGCGGAACGAAAAAAGAAGATTGCCATGCAGTAGCTTCGCGGTACATATATTCATAATACGGATAATCCGGTTTAAAATTCTTTACCCAGTCCCCGTTAGCTAATCGCCCCCGCATAAATCCTGTTGAGGGATCAAATACATTTTGATAATTACCCGTCCTTTTCATCAGCATCCTGTAATTACTTGTATCTTTTAATTCTTTAGCCAACAAAGCCACTGCATAATCATCATAAGCGTATTCTAATGTTTTTGTAACTGCGGCCTTGGTTACTGTTTTAGTAACCGGATTTGTAACCTCAGGCTCTGATATATAGCCTTTTGTGTTATATTCATCTACATATTTCCGTGTTCCTTCAACCGTTGCATTTTTCAGCATCAAATTATAGGCACCTTTTATGTCGTAATCTCTTAAACCTCTTAAATATGACCCGGTAATAAATACGGATGCATGATCGCCATGAAAAAAAGTAGGCATAAACCCTGCTACTTTACCTTTATCGATCAATGAACTGATTACGTCATTGGTTACTTTAGGTGATAATAGCCCTAATAAAATCAGTTTATTGCGGTAATCATCCCATAAAGACGGATCAGTATAATAATTAAACCCTTTGTTTACAACTTTACCACTTTGATCTGTAAATTCTCCGTTTATATCACTGCGTAAAGCGGGCCAGAGAAATGAACGGTATAAACAAGAATAAAATAACCCTTTTTGCCGTTCTGTGCCGCCTGTTACCTTAATTTTCGATAATAGCTCGTTCCATGCTTCTGCCGCCTCATTTCTTACTTTCACAAAGCTTTTGCCCAGCATTTCCTTTTCTAAATTTTCTTTTGCATTTTTTGTGCTTACATACGAAAACCCGATCTGGATTTCGAGGGGATTAGCCGAATCAGCAAAATTAACAACCGGTACTATTTTCGTATCTTTTTTCAGCGAATCAATCCTTTTTATTTTGTGGTTGGCAACCGCATAGAAATACATTTTTTCGCCGGTTTGCTGAAACCCTGTAAAAACATGTTCACCTTCCTGCCTGATGTCCCAGCTTTTAACTCTTTCGTTAGACATAGCAAGGTCTGCAATCAGTTTTTTACTTTGCCCGGGCTTAAAAGTATATTTATGGAAGGCACAGCGTAATGTTGATGTTAATTCTGCATTTACATTGTACCGATCTAAAAAAACCCTGTAATAACCAGGATGGGCAGATTCGTTTTTGTGGCTGAAGGCAGATTTATAATCATCTGCGGTGATGGTACCGGCAGCAGGCATTAACGGGATATTGCATAAATTCCAATGCCCTTTACTGGTATGGGTAAAACCGTAGATCACCGTATCTTCATACTGATAGCCGGAACCACTGTGGAACTTTGTAACCGGGCTTAATTGTACCATTGCATTAGGAAGGGACGACCCCGGAAATACCTCTGCGCCCCAGGTTCTATGTGTCGGTACAAATCCCAGGTCTGCCGGATCCCATAAAGTAGCCGTGCCCAACAAAGGGTTTACATAATCGACTACAGGTTTTTGGGCATTAGAACAAGTAGTTGCTATCAGGAACACAACTGTGAAAAGAAAAATTTTCTTCATCTTATTTAAATTAAAAGATTGCTTATCAAAAGTAATTGGTTGCCTTTTTCAGCGGTTCAAACTGTAGATATAATACAAAGAACCTTAACTAATTCTCTTGCTAACTGTCAAATCATACCTATTTCTTGACCTAAAGTACATTTATGCTATTTCATGTCTGGAACAACTCTAAATAATCTAATTTCGAGACTTTACATCATGTTAATTTTGTTAGACTTTTTAATGCTTCTTTTATCCCTATAAAATTTGCTTTTGTGATTGACGCAAGTTGAAAAAAGCTTAGAACTTTAAGATTTTACCTGATAAAAGAAGCATAGAAAATAAACCGGACAAAATTTAAACTACCTTAAATAATTATAATTGTCGAACTAAATATGAACACATTTAATTTGCGGATCGTCATACTGCTATTTTTCTTTTCAAACATATCCTATGCCTTTGCCCAAACATCCGGCATAACTTCCGGGGCAATTTATACATTGAAATCAAATGCAAATAATAAGTTATTAGAAGTAAAAAACTCTTCAATGGACAATGGTGCAAATGTTGATTACTGGACAGACACCAAATCTGATGCCCAAAGATGGAAAGTTACTTTAGTTAAAAAAGGTATTTATACTTTAACCAACGTGGCAAGCGGAAAACTGCTGCACATAGCCGGAACACCAACAGATACTACAAAGGTAGACCAACATGATAACACCAACAGCAATGATGTGAGATGGAATATTAAAAAAGCTGCGAACGGATATTATTTAAAACCGGCGGGTAACCAAAGTTTTTCAATTAAATCATCGGCTGATATTGCAGATGGTACGAATGTTGGTTTAAGCCGTTTTTCTACCGAAAATGCACAACAATGGCTATTTCAAAAAGAGGCACTACAAGACGCTGCACCTACTGCTGCAACTGCCGATAAAGTATTTGAGGCATGGTACACACAATATAATGTAGAAACCGGCAAAGGCTTTTGGGACAGGGCAGAGATGATGGAAATTTTGTTGGATGCATATGAAGTTACCAAAGATGTTAAATACATCAACAGGTTTAAAACTATGTACGACATTTTTATTGTAGATAACAAAGCCGATTGGATGTATAACAACTACAACGACGATATTACCTGGGCAGTGCTTTTTTGTGTGCGTGGATACCTGCTTACCGGCAATAAAGCTTATCTGGAGAAAGGCAAAGAGCAATTTGATAAAATGTATGCCCGTGCAGCTACTGATACTTACGGAGGCGGGTTAAACTGGTACGAAACAAAAACATCTAAAAACGCCTGCATAAACGGGCCTGCTATGGTAGCTTGCTGTTATTTGGCCCAGGCTACCGGCGATAATACTTATTACGATAAAGCGGTTGCCTTATATACATGGTCTAAAATTTATTTGTTAAATACTGCTACCGGTAAGGTAAATGACAATGTTGATATTGATAAAAAAACAGGAAATCCTAAAATCTCAACCTGGAGTTCAACATACAACCAGGGAACCTATTTAGGTGCTGCAGTGATGCTATACAAGTACACTAAAAAGGATAGCTATTTGGCAGAAGCGGTAAAAATCGCCCAATATACCCGGGATAATATGTTCAACAATGGGGTAATCAACAATGAAGACGGAGGTAACGATTTGCCGGGATTTAAAGGGATTTTTGCACGTTATGCACGTAAATACACTACAGAAGGTAACAAAACCGATTTAGTTAAATGGCTTCGTTTAAATGCTAAGGTAGCTTACAACAACCGGAATTCGCAAGATATTATACAAACCAAATGGGGAGCCAAAACAACCGAGATAAAGCCTAAGTCAAGTTTTGGGGCTTCCAGTGCTGTATCATTATTAGTAAATTCTTTCTCACTTAAAGATTAAAAGTTTTAGGAGGGAATGTTCAATTTTATTTGCCTCAATAAATTTTTATCTTTTGTAGAACCTTTTCAAATCTTACTTAAAATTTTTCTTATGCTTTTTTTATGCCATAAAAATTATGTTTTTGAAATAACTTCTACCGAAGGCGTTTATAGACAATGATTTTTTACTCTTAAAAGAAGCATTAAACTTTTGTTAATGTAAATCGAAGTATGCTTTTAAGTTAAATCATTAATTCAAACGTCCTTAACTTTATAAGCACTCCGGTGAGAGTTTGATTTTGAATTAGATAATCGTAGTAAATGCCGGACAAACCAAAATATAATAATCGTTTAACCTTCCTGTTCCGCATTAACATTTCTTTTTAAAGAGTGCATAAATTCGGATGGCGTTTTTCCAAACTCTTTTTTAAATACACGGGAAAAATAAGCATGGCTTTGAAGCCCAATCCTAAACGCCACCTCACTAAATGCTACATCTTCATGGGTCATAATCTGTATAGCTTTTTTTAACCGTATAGTTTTAATGAAATCTCCGATAGACTGATCTGAAATGCTTTTAATCTTTTGATAAAGCTTGGTACGGCTAATGTATAATTGTTGACATAAAAAATCTACGTCGAGGCTTGGGTTTTGAATATTGTCTTCAATAATCTTAAGGAGTTTGTTCATAAAATCCTTATCTTTTTCAGAATGTACTAATTCGGTCGCATCGGCAAGGTAATCCTTTGTATATTTAAGTTTGAGTTTCTCGCCCTGCTGAAATATATTATGAATGGTTAATAACAGCAGGTCAATACTTAACGGTTTTGCAAAATAATAATCGGCTCCAGATTCCATTCCTTCAAGTTTCGTGTCTAAGGCGTCTTTTGCTGATAATATAATAAATGGGATATGGCTTGTTTCAAATTTTGCCTTTAGCAATTTGCAAAATTCGATACCATTCATTCCTGGCATCATTACATCACTGATAATTAAATCCGGAATTTTATTTGTGGCCATTATCAAAGCAGATTCACCATTATCTGCTTCATCAATATAATAAAATTTTTCTAATGATTGTCTTAAAAAGATCCGTAACTCCTGGTTATCATCAACTAATAATATGTATTTGGAAATTTTCTCCGGCAAGAGCTGCCCTTCTTGTGCTTTATAAGTTATGGGCGATATGATAGAAATATCAGATAGTTCTAATTGCGAAGCGTTGGATTCAATTTCCGGATTCATGATTTCAGTAGTGGTGAAATTTTCTTTTCCCCAAGGCAGCGCCACTAAAAATTCCGTCCCTTTATTTCGTTCACTGTAAACTGAAATATTTCCTTTATGTATTTGAGTAAGGCTTTTTACCAATGCAAGACCGACACCAGACCCTAAATGATTTTTGCCAATTTGGTAGTAACGATTAAATATGCTGCTTATTGAATCTTTTGAAATACCAATACCCGTATCAGAAATTAAGAAATAAATGTATTTATCTGCGTGGTATTGTTCATTTACCAAATGGAATTCATTACTAAACGATGGTTTTAAATAATTTTGGTCAAAAAATAACTCCAATGTTACTTGCCCGCCCGCATTGGTATACTTTAAAGCATTGTTTAGCAGGTTAAATAGTATCTTTTCAAGTATCTGTACGTCAAAGAAGTTTGAAAGTTGTTGTCCGTTTTCTGTTAAGGTATGATCAATTAATTTAAATTCAATATTTTTATTACAGGCAAAATTTTGAAACTCGAGGTATATGTTTTTACAAAATATATTAATAGCCACTGGTTGGACTTGTAGCTTAATTGCACTATCTGCAACCTTTGTAAAATTCATCAGTTCATTGATCAGGTTGATCAGTCTTTTAACATTCCTAAACATTAACTGATAAGAATTATTAAGCACAAAATCTTTATTATCATTTATTAAACCTTCAAGCGGGCCAAGGATTAGTGTAAGCGGAGTACGAAATTCATGAGAAATGTTAGTGAAAAACTGTAACTGTTGCTGATAAAGCCCCTCGCGTTGCTTGTGCATTTCTTCCCGCTTTTTTTCGTTAACCTCGCGCACTTCCATTTCTCTTTGAAGACGGTGCCACCTGGCCTGATACAAATAGATCAGCGACAGGCCTGAAATAAACAGTAAGAAATAAATTACTTTGGCAAGATTAGATTTCCACCATGGAGAGGTAATTGTAATTGCTGTTTCAGCAGTGTTTCTGCTCCATATCCCGTCGTTATTTGTGGCCTCAACTACAAATCTATAGCTATTATAGTCCAGATTACTATAAGCCGCACTTGGATTTTTTCCGTCGGTATATTTCCAGTCTTTATCATAACCGATCAATTTATAGCGGTATTTGCATTTTAAAGAATTGGCAAAATGCATAGCAGAGAAAAATATCACAAAATTATTTTGAAGATAACTAAGCTTTAAACTTTTTGTATAACTAATAGCTTCATTAATAGAATTTTCGGACGAATCTGACTTGCCGTAATGCGGTTTCAGATTATCAACCAAAATATCAGTAAGAACAGGGCGGGCATCAATATTATTGGCCGTTATTTGATCAGGATAAAAATAATTCAGTCCGTTTATCCCTCCGAAATACAACCTTCCGCCTGCTCCTTTATACGAAGCGCCTACCTTAAAACTATTACCCTGCAGGCCATCATTTTTATCATATTTTATTAACTTTTCTGTTCGCGGGTTAAAACATTCCAGCCCGTTTCCACCTATCCAGATGTTGCCTGCGTTATCAATTTCCATACTTTCCACATCATTAAAAATACCATAACTGCCGGTGTAAGATTTGATGCTGTAGGAATTGTCTTTTAACCGCAAAATAAAACGGTTTAAACCGCCGCCAATAGTCCCAACCCAGTAAGTACTGTCGTTTTGCTTGCAAATTGGGTAAGTATAATTGGAGCTTAAAGAATTGGGTTTTGAAGATGCTTTATAAAAAAAACTTTGGGTGATGTTTCCCTCTCTGTCAATAATAACTCGCCTTAAACCGTGTGTACTGGAAATAAACAATTGGGGTTTGGTTTTATCAGCCAGAATAAAATAACCTTCACCATAATACTTTACATGATAATGGTTTAATTGATCCTTCCATATCACACCGAACTTGTCTGTATGGTTGCCAAACCAGAGATTTCCAAAACAGTCTTTTACAAATGTATCTATTGTGTATGCCGGAAACAGATTATAACCCGGTGGTTTCCATAATTCATTTCTGCCCGGCTTTAATATCTCAATACCAGCACTGGTTCCTATCCATAAATTATGGTCATTATCAAACGTTAATGAACTTACTCCATCGTTTTTTAATTTTACTGTAGAGTTGTAGGTATTGTAGTAAGTAAATTTTTGAGTCTTTAAATTGTATAAGTTTAGCCCGTTTGCGGTAGTGCCGATCCAGAGGTTTTCATCATCTTCTAAAACCGAACGAATATGGTTGCCTGCCAGTGAATTTGAAATTTCAGAATTCTGCTTAAGCGTATAAAACAGTTTCTGGTTTAAATCACAATAATTAATGCCCCCGCCAAAAGTGCAAATCCATAAACATTGCGAACGGTCGATAAATACCCTGGCCAAAGAATTTGAATTTAAACCGCCATGCGAACTTTTATTGTTTACGGTTTGGATAAAATTCAAGTTGCTGTCCAGCCTGAGCAAACTTGAACCAGTATTAATCCAATAGTCTGATTTAGTACTTGATGCAATGCCTTTTATCAGATTGCCGTCACCACAAGCAAATTGTTTATCAATAACTAAATTTTGATTTGCAGTTGAAGTTTTAGATAACTGCTTTTTATTGATTAAAAAGAGTACTTTTCCTGCTGCCGTCAACAAATTATTTCGGTTATCAAAATATACCCGAGACAAATTTTGATCGGTTATATTTGATATAGCAACATTTTTGAAATTTCTGTTTTGGTCTATTGTCCAAAGTCCCTTATTGCTCGATAAATAGAGCAGGCCTTTTTGATTAGATACCATGTCCGAGAACTGAACACCTGGCGGTACTTTTAGCTTTTGCTCTTCAATAAAATTTCCCTTGATTGAATATAATTTTATTTGGCTCCCTGTAAGCCCGTATAACAAGTTTCCGGCTGGCTTAAATAACTTTCTAAAAGCAATGTTTCCGTCTTCTTTGGGATTCTTAAAATCAATGTACTTTTCTAACTTTGAATTGAAGCATTGTAACCCATCCTCAGTCCCAAGCCACACATTCCCGGTTTCGTCGGGATAAATACATATTATACGATTTTTAAAAGCATTGTTTAACGGGACATTATTATTATAATTTTGTTTAATGGTGTAACCGTCATATCTGTCTAATCCAAAATAAGTTGCAATCCAAATATATCCTTGTTTATCCTGTGCTATATCATTTGCATCCGTATGCGATAAGCCTTCGTCAACAGTTAGATAGCTGAATTTGTAAGGGAAAGACTGACAATTGGCAGTACCGCGAGTAATAAAAATAAATAGCGTACTAAGAACCAATTTCTTAAAAAAGAATAATTTTATCGAGCCATTACCCTGATACATAGAATTTATTTGTAATTTAGATTAATCCGTAATTGATTTGAAGACAAAGAAACCAAGATTCTGGCAATTCATCAAAAAGGACGAAAGTATTAAATCTTTGTTAAAAAGCGATTACAATAATGTGTTGTAGAACATTTGTTGTAGGACATTTAATAATGCCTGTAACAAGACAAAAATGATTGTTGAACAGTGCAAATTATTAATAGCTTAATATATTATATTTGTGCAAGAAATATGTATGATTTTGCAAACTGGCTTTTAGAGTAATAAAGTTTATTTGCAGTAACCAAGTAATTGCCAATTACAAACCTTCAGTTATATAACTATATCTTATAAAGTGATGTTTATGCTTTTCACCTTTTGCAAACATGTTTCGAGGTCTTCACTGGATAATAATCTGTGGTATTGGCTGGCAATTAAAAAGTAATTACAAAATTTCGGTAAGAAGATTATTAATATTAAACAACTATATGATTAAACCAAAAAACTTAAAACAGAAACTTAAATCGATAACTAAATTACACTATCACTATGCTTAACTCATTTGCACAATTATGAAAAAGACTTTACCTAAAAAAAAACTTATCGTTAAAAATCCCGCATTTTATCTGGGGTTTATTATTCTGTTGTTTAGTTTCGGCTTTGCCAGAGGCTCAAACGGCGCATTAGTTAAAACCGTTTATACTGAAGGTGAAAATGTAAAGGAAACGGCTGCACCTATAAAAGGTAAAGTTACCGATCTTTTAACCAATGAACCATTGCCTGGGGTTTCTGTAAGGATTAAAGGAACAAACATCGGGGCAGTAACCGACTTAAACGGAAATTTTACCATAGATGCCCCGGCCAGGTCAACCTTAGTGTTTACTTATGTTGGGTTTGAAGTAGTTGAGGCACCCGCCGATAGAGGAAACTTAAACATCAAGTTAAAAGCTTCTTCCAGCAACTTAAATGAAGTGGTTGTAGTTGGTTACGGCACGCAGAAAAAAACTTCGGTAACTTCAGCGGTATCAACGATTAACACGGCAGAAATTGCACAGAAACCTGTAGTTAACTTAACTAATTCGCTCGTTGGCCGCGCTTCTGGCTTGATTGCAACGCAGGGAAGCGGTGAGCCGGGTTTTGATGGTTCAGGCCTTTTAATCAGGGGCCCCGCTACCAACGGCCGTACTGCCCCATTAACGGTTGTAGATGGTGTTCCCCGCGATTTTAGCCGGTTGGACCCTAATACAATAGAAACCCTAACCATATTAAAAGATGCGGCCGCAGTTGCGCCTTATGGTGTAGCCGGTGCAAACGGGGTAATACTGATTACGACCAAAGCTGGGAAATCCGGCAAACCTACTTTAACTTATAATGGTTATTACGGTTTCCAGAACCCTACCCAGGTGCCAAGGTTTGTTAACTCTTTTGAATATGCTACGCTTCGGAATGAGGCAGCTGTTAATGACTTTAAATATAGGGGCCTACCATTAAACCTTTTTGCTACACCCAATGATCTTGCATTATACCAGAACCACCAGGATCCTGACGGCCATGCCGACGGACACCCCTTAGACGATATTATCAAGAAAAACCGCCCTATTCAATACCACAACCTTTCCCTTTCAGGCGGTACGGATGATATTAAATATTTTGCTTCAATTGGTTATAACCGCCAGGACGGGATGTGGGACCCTACCTATTTGAATAAATTCAACGGTTCGTTAAGTTTAACTGCAAATGCCACAAAAACAACAACGGTAAACTTAAGGGTAAATAGTTACGAAGAAGACCAGCATTTCCCTGCCCAGGGGGCCGGTACTATCATCAGCCAGGCGCAAAGGCAAAACCCAACTTACCCTGTTCAATACAGCAATGGAGTTGGCTCGGGTTATATCGGCCAATCTTTATATGGCGAAATTTATGACAGTGGTTATGCAATAAACAGAAATACAGACTTGTTCTCACAGTTATCAATTGACCAGAAGCTGCCAATTAAAGGGTTAAGCATAAAAGGGACAGCAACTTATGAAAGCGGGCCTGATCCTTTAGGGTTTAGTCCAAATCAAACGTCTGTACAACGTACTTACGCTACGCCTATACATTTCACAAATCCTGTTGCCCCGGCTGGCGTTGCAAACGGTCCGGGGGTGGTTTATACTTTCCCGATAAGCATACAGGGAAATGCAAAACCTACGTTTTTTGAAGCCTACAATGAGAATAAAATGTACACTTTTCAGGGCCAGTTAAATTATGCCGGTTCTTTTGGTAAAAGTGATATAACAGGCTTGCTAGTAGCAGAATACCGGCAAGTAACCTGGCAAAACTTTGCTGCCCAAAGGGTAAATTATAATTTAAGTATAGATGAATTAGGGTATGGCGGGGCACTTCCCACTGATGCAACTAATGGCGGCAGTTCCGGCGGACAAAAGCAGCTCGGTTATGTTTACAGGGTAGGTTACTCTTATGATAAAAAATATCTGTTTGAAGCAGCCGGAAGGTATGACGGAAGTTATGTGTTTGCACCAGGCAAACGGTTCGGGTTCTTCCCTGCGTTTTCTGCAGGATGGCGCCTGTCTGAAGAAAGTTTTATAAAAGATAATTTTAAATGGATAGATAACCTGAAGCTACGGGCATCCTATGGACAATCAGGTAATTATCCGAACATCACCAATGTTGCCGGGCAATATCAATACTTAAGCCAATTCGGAATTAACGGAACTTCTGCAGTTATTGGTAATAGCGCTACCCAGAGTATCTCTGAAAACCTTCAGGGAAATCCGGGTATTACCTGGGAAAGATCTAAAAAGACCGATATAGGTTTCGAAGGTAGTTTCTGGAGAGGAGCATTAGGTGTTGAAGCAGACTATTTTTATGAAAAAAGGTCTAATTTCCTGGTTGGTATCGGGGCTGTTTTGCCCGCAGAGTATGGTGTTAACACAGGTGCGGTTAACGGGGGTATTTTGTCAAACCACGGGGTTGAATTAACACTCACTACTTTTAAAAACTTTTCAAGTGATTTACGGTTAGATGTAAAAGGTACCTTTACTTTTGCTAAAAACAAATTACTACAGGTTTTTGAAAATGGTGCCACCTTTAATAACCCTAACAGGAGACAAACCGGACGCCCATTAAATGAACAATTCGGACTCAAGGCTTTGGGTTACTATAGTGCATCTGACTTCACAGATGGAATAGGTGTTTTAAAACCAGGTATTCCTATTCCGAATTTTGGCCCTGTCCATCCCGGTGATTTGAAATATGCCGATTTAAGCGGGCCTAACGGTGTACCTGACGGGAAAGTTGATGCAAACGATATTACCGATATTGGCCACCCTCAAACACCGCAAATTATTTATGGTATCGAACCGCGTTTAACTTATAAAGGCTTTGATTTGGACCTTCTTGTACAGGGTTCCGGGTTAAGCAGTATCTATCTTAACGGTTACTACGTTCAGCCTTTTGTTGGTTCCGGTTCCGCTACTGAACTGGTTTATCAGAACCATTGGACACCAGATAACCAAAACGCATTGTATCCTGCAATAAGCGGCACACCCTCTCCCAATAATACACAAGGCTCAAGTTGGTTTATAAGAAACGATTCCTATATCCGTTTAAAAAGTGCTGAATTTGGTTATACTTTTTCAAGTAAAATGCTTGGCCATGTTATACAGTCGTTGAGAATATTTGCTTCCGGGCAAAATATATTTTTCATAACCCCTTCAATGAAAGAAACAATTGACCCGGAGAATAGCGGAAGTAACCAGAATTATTACCAGCAACGCGTATTATCGTTTGGACTTAATGCAACATTTTAATAAATAAAAGATGAAATATATAAATTTTAAATACGGAAAAGCTATTGCACTTGCCTTGCTTGTTATCAGCATCGGCTCATGTAAAAAAGATGACTTTTTAAGCGTACCCCCTAAAGGTGTATTAACGGATGTTTCCAGTTTTAGTTCGCAGAGCAACGCTGATTTGTTTGTCAATGACATTTATAACCAGTTACCGGATTTTAATAATATCAACTCAGGGGCACTAACGGATGCATGGACAGACAATAGCAATTCTGGAGCAACAAACCAGGAGGGGCAGGCACTGATACGTTCAAATGCACTTAGTGCGGGTAACTTTACCTACGGCCCCTCAAGTGTATTTGCTTGGCAAGACAATGGAGGTACTATAGGCAATTTCTCGAAGATCAGGAAGTGTAATGTTTTTCTTCTAAATGCTGATAAAAACAAGGCTATTTACAGTGCTACTTGGTATGCACAAAGGGTAGCGGAAGTAAAGTTTTTGCGTGCTTTTTACTATACGCAGTTGTTTAAGAATTATGGTGGCCTTCCACTGATTACTGTACCTTTAAATAACCTGGATGGCAGTGATATATTTACAGCAAGGGCTACTTTTGATCAAACATTGGCTTTTATAGAAGCCGATTGCGATGCAGCAGCAGCAGCACTGCCCCTTACGGTGGGTACAGCAGACCTTGGCAGGGCTACAAAAGGAGCAGCTTTGGCATTAAAGGCCGATGCAGAACTCTTTGCCGCAAGCCCCTTCTTTAATACCTCTAACGACCCTGCAAAATGGGCAAAGGCGGCTGCCACCAACCTGGCTGTAATGAACCTGGGTGTATATAGTTTGTTCACTAAGTCAGCAGGCCCAGGAAGTACAGGCCCTGGACCTTTAGCTATCAATTCAACCACAGGTTCCGGTACAACTTCTACCGCTTTTAGGGACCAGTTTCTGGCCGTAAACAACTGGAACCCGGAAACTATTTTTGCAAAGGCGTATGCATTGCCAAATAAGGGCCACCACAGGGAGGGCTATATGGGCCCTGTTATTGTTCATGGCGGGCAGCAGGCATGGGGAAATATTGCCCCAACACAAAGCCTGGTAGACGATTATGAAATGGATAATGGCAAACCGATAACCGATCCGACATCAGGTTATGACCCGCAACATCCTTATTTGCACAGGGAATCAAGATTTGAACAATCCATCATTTACGATGGCTCTTACTGGCAGGGAGAGGTTTACACATCAAGAATTGGCGGCAATAACCAAATTGACCTTGGGTCAACAAGCGATATTTCCAATACAGGCTATAACGGCCGTAAAACACTGGATGAGTCAATTACAGGTCAGGCAAGTCTTGCTAACCCTGCTCCAGGAGTGTCTAATTACCAGTTTTACCGTTACGCCGAAATTTTGCTAAGCTATGCAGAGGCCCAGAATGAAGCCGTAGGTCCAGATCAAAGTGTATATAAAGCAGTTAACTTAGTTAGGGACAGGGTTTTGTTGCCTCCGCTTCCCGCAGGCTTAAGCCAGGCTGATATGCGCACTAGTATCCGTAGGGAACGCCGCGTAGAATTTACCTTTGAAGACAAACGCTGGTATGATATCAGGCGCTGGGACATTACGGTTAAAGGCCCTGCGGTTTTAAATACACCTGAATATGGTATGGTGATAACCGGAACTACAGGTAACTTAAAATATACACCAACCATTGTTTTTCAGAACAGATATTCGGAGTATATGAACCTGCTGCCAATTCCGCAGCCTGTTTTAAACCAGAACCCAAAACTTACCCAAAACCCCGGCTATTAACCCGGTTGGTTTTTTAGTAAAATCACACTCCTGTATCTAACGGGAGTGTGATTTTTTTTATAACCTGTTTTTAAATTTGTTCGGCATCCTTAGGTTTGGCGTAGGTTTATATAATGCTTCTTTTATCACCTGAAAAATGATGGTTTTTCTGATTCGTTTATATTGATGCAAACACCAATTTTTATCCCGTAAAAGAAGTACTGAACCTGTTTAAACTTATTCTTTTGTATCGTGCAGGATGCTTCTTTTACCTTGCTAAAACCAACGGGTTTAAAACCGTTGTTACAAGATGTACCGAGGCTATGCCTCTTCGGTTGCGGCTTTCATAGAGCCATAGGCTCGGCCAATATTATAAAAATTGGTTCAGCCCTTTTGCCTAAATAGAATTTTAGATAAGCTCAGAATAAAGTTGTTTAAGCTTTCTTTTTATATTAGGGGGTTGATTAATAGATTTTAAAAAAAGGACACACCCCTAACCCCTCTCGAGAGGGGAAACTTAACGCCTGCCTTTCTAATTAAAAAGGTGAATGGTAGAAAGGAAGGCGGAAAGATGAAAGACAGAAAGGTAGCAAACTTTGCTTCCCCTCTCGAGAGGGAAAACCTAACGCCTGACTTTCTAACTAAAAAGGTGAACGGCAGAAAAGAAGGTAGAAAGATGAAAGATAGAAAGGTAGCAAACTTTACTTCCCCTCTCGAGAGGGGTTAGGGGTGTGTCCTTTCGTTTTTATGCCCTAAAAGAAGCATTTAAATAGAAAATTAAGTTTAAACAACCTCAGAATAATAAAATCGATACCTTGCAACAAAAAATTTAAATTTTGATTAAAATTGAGTTCGAATAAATCTATCATCACCGTTAAAAACTTAACATTTTTTTGCAGGCAAAGATTGTCATTTGTACAAGCCTGCATTTTGCTGTCTGTAATCGGCTTACTTTTTTTTGGCTGTAAAAAAAGTACTTCAACCAGTCAACCAGCTCCGGAAAATACCCTGTTTAAATTATTAACGCCCGAACAAACCCATATTGATTTTGCCAATACCCTAACTGAAGGGTTAAACACCAATGTGCTGATCTACCAGTACTTTTACAATGGCGGCGGCGTAGCAACAGGTGATTTAAACGGTGATGGTTTACAGGATATTTATTTCACCGGCAACATGACGGAT
This sequence comes from uncultured Sphingobacteriaceae bacterium, assembly GCA_964251965.1. GTDB lineage: Bacteria > Bacteroidota > Bacteroidia > Sphingobacteriales > Sphingobacteriaceae > Mucilaginibacter_A. The sequence continues at coordinate 144,473 of CAXULQ010000009.1, forward strand.
AATAAACTGTATTTAAACCAGGGGCACTTACAATTTAAAGATGTTACCGCAACAGCAGGTGTGGCAGGCAGGCCGGGTCCCTGGAAAACCGGCGTTACCCTGGTTGATCTGAACGGAGACGGCAAACTGGATATTTATGTTTGCTATTCCGGGAAGCTCCGTATCGAAAAACGGATAAACCAGCTGTTTATCAATCAGGGAAATGATGCTGCCGGCACACCTCAGTTTAAAGAAATGGCGGCTGATTATGGCCTCAATTTCCCTTCTTACAGTACACAGGCTTACTTTTTTGATTACGACCGCGACGGCGACCTTGACCTGTTATTGGTAAACCACAACATACAACGGCTGAATATCCTCGATGATATTTCTGTTAAACAGTTATTGAACGAGCGCGACAACCAGTCAGGGATACGGTTATTAAAAAACGATAAGGGACATTTCCGGGATATTACTACGGAGGCAGGCATCGTAAACACTTCCTTATCTTATGGCCTGGCTGCGGGGATTGCCGATATCAACAACGACGGGTGGCCGGATATTTACATCTCCAACGATTATAGCGTGCCCGACCGGTTATACATGAACAATGGCAAAGGTAAATTTACCGACAGGCTTGAGCAACAGATCGGGCATACTTCCTTTTACTCCATGGGAAATGATATTGCCGATATTAACAATGACGGCACGGCTGATATTTATACGCTGGATATGCTCCCGGAGGATAACAAGCGGCAGAAACTGTTGTTCGGTGCCGATAACTACGAATCCTTCGACCTGAATGTAAAGGTTGGTTTTTATTACCAGTACATGCGCAACATGCTGCACCTCAACAATGGCAACAATACTTTTAGTGAGGTTGGGCAATTGGCAGGGTTATCCAATACCGATTGGAGTTGGTCGCCATTATTTGCCGATTATGACAATGACGGCTGGAAAGACCTTTTTGTAAGCAACGGTTACACCCGCGACTACACCAACATGGATTTTTTAAAATTTATGGGTGATAACCTGCGCGACAGAAGCGTGATGCGGCAGGATTTACTAAATATTGTAAATAAAATGGAATCCTCGCAGGTGAAAAGTTACTTCTTCAAAAATAACGGTAATGCCACCTTTACGAATACAAGTGCGGATTGGGGCATCAGTTTGCCGTCAAACAGTAACGGTGCTGCTTACGCGGATCTGGATAACGACGGCGATCTTGATCTCGTGGTTAACAATATCAACCTGCCGGCCTTTGTTTACGAGAACCAGGCTAACAAACAAAATGGCAGCCAAAGTTTAACGATCAATTTAAAAGGGGCTGATGCCAATACACAGGGAATAGGCGCAAAAGTGGTGATCTATTCGGGCAATAAAAAGCAATATTTGGAACAAATGCCTACCCGCGGTTATCAATCCAGTGTGTCTCCGGTGTTGCATTTTGGGTTGGGGAAAGATAAACAGGTAGATTCTTTGCGCATTACCTGGCAGCGCGGCAAATCGCAATTGCTGCAAAATGTAAAAGCAGGACAGCAAATTACGCTGAATGAAAAAGATGCAACCGACATCTACACCAAAAAACTACCGGTAAAAACAGTATTCAAAGAAATCGTGTCTCCGCTTGCTTTTAAGCCAAGCGAAAATACGACGAATGATTTTAAACGGCAGCCATTGATGGTCAACCCTGTTTCCTTTTCGGGTTCGTGCCTGGCAAAAGGCGATGTTAATGGCGACGGATTGGAAGATGTTTATCTTGGCGGCCATGATGGTAAGCCGGGCGCATTGTACCTTCAGCAAAAAAACTTAAAGTTCGTCAACAAAACGCTTCCTTGTTTTTATGCCGATAAAAACAGTACCGATGTGGCAGCCGTTTTTTTTGATGCCAACGGTGATGGCAAGCCCGACCTTTATGTTTGTTCCGGCGGCTATGCGGATTACAAGCCGGACGACCCGCTGTTGCAGGACCGGTTATATTTAAACGATGGCAAGGGGAATTTCACCAGATCGATAAACGCGCTGCCGAAAATGATCAGCAGCAAAAGCTGTGTAAAAGTTGGCGATATAAACGGAGACGGCTTTCCCGACCTGTTTGTTGGCGGCAGGGTTATTCCCGGAAGGTATCCCGAAACGCCGGAAAGTTATATCCTAATCAATGACGGCAAAGGGCATTTCACCGACGAAACCACGAAATATAATCCATCCTTAAAAAACATCGGAATGGTAACCGATGCTGCATGGGTTGATATGAACGGCGACAAAAAGTTAGATTTGGTGCTTGTTGGCGAATGGATGCCGATTACGGTTTTTGAAAACACCAACGGAAAACTTACCGATGCGACTTCCAAATATTTTGATAAAAAATATACTGGCTGGTGGAATTGCCTGCAAGTGAGCGACATTAACCATGACGGGCACCCGGATTTGATTGCAGGAAACTTGGGCCTGAACACACAATGCAGGGTAACAGACCAGGAGCCGGCAGCAATGTATTACAAAGATTTTGATGATAACGGCTCCATAGATCCGATACTTTGCTTTTACATTCAGCATAAAACCTATCCATATGTAAGCAGGGATGAACTTTTAGACCAGATCAGCATGATGCGGACACGTTTTCCTGATTATAAAAGTTATGCAGATGCGACGATTGACAAAGTATTTACACCCGAAGAAATGAAGGGCGCAAAGCAGCTTACCGCAAATTACCTGGCTACCGCTTGTTTTATCAGCAATCCACAGGGGAAATTGCATTCCGTTTCACTGCCGTTGCAAGCGCAATACTCCCCTGTTTATACCATTACCTCTTTTGATTATAACCACGATGGAAATGAAGATTTACTGCTTTGCGGCAACATAAACCATGGCCGGCTCCGTTTTGGTAAGTATGATGCGAATTATGGCGTATTGCTTAAAGGGGATGGCAAGGGCAATTACCAATATATCAGCCAGCAGCAATCCGGTTTTAATTTATCTGGAGATGTTAGGAGTGTGCTAAATATAAATAATGTTTTATTGTTTGGTATGGATGAAGGCAGGTTAAAAGCTTATAAACAACCATAATCCGGATGAAAAGAAGCTCTTTCATAATATTACTATTCGGTTTATTTTTTATTGTGAGCAGCTGCTTCAAAAAGAACAAGCCCGAATTAACAAACCGGGATGTTGGCAAAGTGATCAGCCAGATGAGCGATCTGATGGTTCATGACGTTACCAACCCGCCTCTCGCTGCACGGTTTTTTGCCTACACCTGTTTGGCGGGTTACGAGGTGATAGCCGAAAACGATAAGCACGTTAAAAGTATGCAGGGTGTTTTGAACGAGTATCCTGTCATCCAAGTCCCCAAACAAGTATCAGGTTATAATTACCAACTAAGTTCGGTGCTTGCCATGATGGAAACTGCCGGGAAATTACAGCCTTCGGGCAGTTTGCTTTTGAAATATGAAGCAACTTTTTTAGATTCATGCAGAAGGATCGGTTTCAGCGATGAGGTAATTGACAGTTCAAAGAGTTATGCCCAATTGATCAGTAAAAAAATACTGGCTTATGCCAAAAGTGATGGGTACAGAAAAATAAGTAATTACCCGCGTTACAAACTCAAACGTACGCCCGGAAGCTGGGAGATTACACCTCCGGCTTACCTGGTACCGGTTGAACCATACTTCAATACCATCCGCACTTTAACCCTTGATTCGGCTTCGCAGTTTTTGCCCAATCCCCCTATTGCTTTTTCTACCGATAAAAAATCTGCTTTTTACAAGTATCTACTTTTGAGTTATGCCAAAAGCGGCAACGGTTTAACCCGGGAAGAAAAAAATACGGCCAATTTCTGGGACTGTAACCCGTTTAATGTTCAAAACGATGGGCACATGCTTTTCGGATTAAAAAAAATATCGCCCGGGGCACATTGGATGGGTATTACAAACATTGCCTGTAACCAGGCAAAAACCGGCTTTTCCAAAACGGTAGAGATAAACACAGCAGTGGCCATCGGTTTGCTGGATTGTTTTATTTGCTGCTGGGACGATAAATACCGCACGAACCGCGTGAGGCCGGAAACCGCAATCCGCAGATATATTGATGCCAGCTGGAAACCTTTATTGCAAACCCCGCCGTTTCCCGAATACATCAGCGGACATTCGGTAGTATCAACAACTTCTGCCGTAATCCTTACCCACTATCTGGGCGATAACTTTAAATATACCGATAGTGTTGAAGTGTCTTTCGGTATACCGCCACGACATTTCAACTCTTTCAACGAGGCTGCAAAACAAGCTGCTATTTCCAGGTTTTGGGGCGGGATCCATTTTATGGACGCTATTGAGAACGGTATTATACAAGGTACAAAAGTGGGCAACCATGTACTTGAAAAAATAACGCAGGCTAAGAATTAATCATTTCTGTAAATCCCTGTTTTACCATATTTTTACACCTAAAAATAGTACTAAATTTATAGAAATAAGAATGATATTATAACCTGTGCAGATGCAGATATATTTTCTTTGTAACTGTAAAACCTAATCAGCTTTTTTATTAAATTTTTTTGATTTTAAAATTTAAACGGATTGAAATAGTAAATACAGGCAATTGTGCTGGATGTTAACTTTAACCAATATATTGAGAGGCATTTAAAGTAATATTCTCTTTAATGAAAATTAAATTACCGGTACTTTTCTTAAGCTTACTTTTTAATTCTAAAATACATGCACAGATTTCCGTTGATAATGAAATAAGAGCCTTTAAAAAGGCAGATAGTATGATATTTCCTCCTGAAAATGGTATTTTATTTATTGGAAAACGATATTGCTGTAAGCGGCAAAAATGCTGAATTTGTTTTACATCAACTACAGCGGTTACTGTATGATTAAAGATCAATTGCACCGTGCAAAATTTTACTACAGGTCTGTAAAACTTTGCCCGGGTCGAGCAATAAATTATGCTGAAATTGCCTGAGCCAACAACCTGGATAAAGGTTTACCTCGCGAAGAAAAACAAACATAAGTACAAGTATATAGATTTGACGTCCGCAATGCAAAACAATACAGTTGAACTGCCCGATTCATCGTTTTTTGAGCGCAATTACATTTATCTGAATAGCAAAGGATATGACGGGTGGCAAAAAGTACTTGCACCATACTTAAATTAATTTAATAATATTAATATTACTATACTAAACAATATGAACAGTACCATTTTAAAAACAATTACTGCAAAGTTTTTGCTGATTTTAGTCCTTATACTTACTTTTAAAGTAAGCCAGGCCCAAATGGATAACGGTTTATCAAAATCAGATACCGCATTTGTTCCGAAAGAAATTGAAGACCCGGAGAATTTAGGTATCAACAAGGAAGCCAGCCACGCTACCTTAATGCCTTATGGCTCGTTAAAAGAAGCATTGGCAGCAAACCGCCACGCCTCATCTTTTAGCAGGAGTTTAAATGGCATGTGGAAATTTAACTGGGTAGACTGGCCGCAAAAACGTTCGGTAAATTTTTATAAAACCTCGTATGATGTTTCCGGCTGGAAAGAGATCAAAGTACCGTCCAGCTGGCAAGTCCAGGGTTATGGTATACCCATTTACACCAACTTTACGTACCCGTTTAAAAAAGATTTTCCACGGGTAATGAGTACGCCACCGGAAAAATTTACTGCTTTTAAAGAAAGAAACCCCGTAGGCAGTTACCGCCGTGATTTTACCGTTCCTGCCGAATGGAAAGGTCGCCGTACGTTTATCACTTTTGACGGTGTAGATGCAGGGTTTTTTATCTGGGTGAATGGACAAAAAGTTGGCTATAGTGTAAACAGCCGTAATGCTGCAGAATTTGATCTGACCAAATACATAAAACCGGGTAAGAATACTTTAGCATTGGAAGTTTACCGTTTAACCTCGGGCAGTTACCTGGAAGACCAGGATATGTGGCGGATGAGCGGTATTTTCAGGAATGTTACTTTATGGAGCACACCGCAAGAACATATCAGGGATTACTTCGTAAAAACCAACCTTGATAAGCAGTACAAAAATGCTGTAGTAGCAGTAACAGCTAAAATAAAAAATTACGGTACAACGGCAACTAAAGCCCGCCAGGTAACCGTTTCATTATATAACGGTACAACTGCTGTAGCAGGAGCTGTAGGTAAAAAGCCCATACCAGCATTGAAGCCCGGAGAAGAGGTAGTAGTGAATTTAAGCTTTAATGTAAACAGCCCGGAGAAATGGACAGCAGAAACGCCGAAACTTTATACTTCGGTGATCACCCTGAACGATGGTGCCCTCCCTACCGAAACCCTGTCTTCACGTACCGGCTTCCGCCAGATAGAAATTAAAGGGCGGCTGTTTTTGGTTAATGGCGTACCGATCAAATTAAAAGGTGTTAACCGCCATGAAAACTGGCCGGATGATGGCCACGCAGTTACCGAAGAACAGATGATTAAAGACATTGTGCTTATTAAACAGGCTAATTGTAACCACGTACGCACCTGCCATTATTCTGATGACCCGAGATGGTATGAGCTGTGTGATGAATACGGGATTTACCTTGTTGCAGAAGCCAATGTAGAATGCCATGGTTCGATGAACCAATTTAACGACGAACCGAGGATCAAGGCCGCTATCATCGACAGAAATGTAGCCAATGTAGAGAATTTTAAAAACCATCCTTCGGTTGTTATCTGGTCTTTAGGGAACGAAAACGGTAGCGGCGGGACTAATTTCCGTGCAGCTTTAAAAGCCATTAAAGATATTGACCCTACCAGGACAACACATTATGAAGGTTTTGGCATAGGAACAAATAACCCGGCAGACATTGATAGCCAAATGTACACAGACATTGAAAGCCTTGAAAAGCATGCCAACGATAACACCCTGCTTAAACCTTATTATCTGTGCGAATACGCCCATGCCATGTTCAATTCAATGGGTTCTGTTGATATTTACAACGATTTGTTTGATAAATATCCGCAGCTTCTTGGCGGGGCCATCTGGGAGTGGCAGGATCAGGGGATTTACAATAACCGTAACCCTGAACATCCGATAATTGCTTTTGGCGGCGGGTTCGGGGATTATCCTAACGATCAGTATTTCATTCATAAAGGCGTAGTGTTTTCAGATCGTTCGCTTAAACCTCATTATCCAGAACTTAAACATGCTTATCAATGGATCAGCATCCATGCCAAAGACCTTCAACAGGGAGTAGTTACTATTAAAAACCGCTATCAGTTTATCAACCTTAACGATCTGACAGCTAAATGGGAAGTTACCGAAGACGGCAAACCTTTCTCATCTGGAAACTTAACGTTAAGTGAAATAAAACCGGGTGCCGATATGGATGTGAAAGTACCTTTTAAAGTTAACCCGAAACCAGGTGCCGAATATTTTTTAAGGGTTTCTTTTAATCTTGCATCAGATAAATTGTGGGCTAAAAAAGGTTATGAAGTTGCATCGCAGCAGCTGCAATTGCCTGTTGCCTCACCGGCAGCAGTTAAACCATTATCAACCGGTGGCGCATTAACCGTAGCAGACGCTGCAGACGTGATAAAAGTTAAGGGTACAGGCTTTACGCTCGAATTTGATAAAGCTAAAGGTACTTTTACAAAAATGGATGCGGGCGGTGATAATATTTTGAGGGAAAACGGAGGCCCGATGCTGCACTTATGGCGTGCACCTCACCGGAAAGATGATATGTGGGCATATCCTGACTGGGTGAAATACGGTATAAAAGAAATGGCCTGGACAGCAAGTGATATAAAAGCCAGTCAGGTTTCAGTTAATAAGGTTGAAATAAAAGTTAACCTTACAGGTACTGGCAAACAAGGTTTTGTTGTACATCACCAGGTTGTGTACACTGTGAACAGCAACGGTATTATCGATGTGCAAAACAATGTTAGCTTCAACAACAGCGACCCTAAACTGGTACTTGCAAGATTAGGTGTAAGGATGTTCCTAAAAAAAGATTTTGATAAATTCGAATATTTAGGGCGCGGGCCTATGGAAAACTACGGCGACCGTAAATCCGGGTTTGATGTTGGTGATTACTCAAGCACTATAAACCAGCAGCTTACACCTTATGAGAAACCTATGGATTGCGGTAACCATGAAGATGTAAGATGGGCGAAAGTAGTTTCTGATAATGGTTCGGGCTTGACCATCAAACGCGGTGCAGACCTGTTCCAGGTTACGGCGCTTCCGTATAGTGATGAGGAAATGGAAAACGTAGAGTACAGAATAGATTTGCCAAAAAGTAAGGGAACAGTTTTGTGTATCAGCCAAAAAACGCTTGGTGTAGGATCATATGGCTGCGGCCCCCGCCCATTGGAACAGTACCGTGTATATGCCAACACAACGTCTTTTAATTACCAAATACAATTGTTGAAAAATAATAAGTCTGCTGCTTTATAAATAACTGATAAGTGTTTTAACAAATTATAACCTGTTATTATCATACCAAACAGAAATAAGTTGATTATATTTAATTAGTTAATGCAGCCGGTCCGCCGGCTGCATTTTAGGTTAAGTTCTGTGTCATTATTTCTTTCCTTTCCTATTTAAATCCGGTTTTCTTTCAACCTTCTATGAAAAAAATATTTACAGTTATTTTTATATTGTTAACGTCAGCTTTATTCGCTCAAAATACAAATACAATAACAAATCCGGTTGATTGGGTAAACCCGTTAATGGGGTCAGATTCAAAATTTGAATTATCTAACGGTAACACTTACCCAACAATAGCCCTGCCTTGGGGTATGAACTTCTGGACACCCCAAACCGGCAGGATGGGTGATGGCTGGCAGTACACCTATGGTGCCAATAAAATAAACGGTTTTAAACAAACCCATCAGCCGTCTCCCTGGATGAACGATTATGGGCAATTTTCCATCATGCCGGTAACCGGGCACATTAAAGTAAGCCAAAAAAACCGTGCAAGCTGGTTTTCACACAAAGCAGAGACAGTTAAGCCATATTATTACAGGGTTTATTTGGCAGAACATAACATAACTGCAGAACTAACGCCCACAGAACGGGCTGCACAATTTAGGTTCACCTATCCGCAAAGTGATAGTTCCTCCATTGTTATCGATGCTTTTGACAAAGGCTCCTACATCAAGGTTATACCTGGCGAACGGAAAATTGTAGGCTATTCTACCAAATTTGCGCGCGGCCCTTTAAAAAACTTCAAAAATTATTTTGTAATTTATACGGATAAGCCCATAACTATAGCACGTGTTTATAACGATAGTACGGTTAACAGCAGCCTGGAATTAACTGCCGACCATGTACTGGCTGTAGTAGGCTTCAAAACCAACAGCGGCGAAAATGTGCATGTTAGGGTGGCCTCGTCTTTTATAAGCGAAGAACAGGCAGAAATTAATTTAAAGCGCGAAGTAAGTACCGACAGCTTTGATGCTACAGAACAAAAGGCCAAAACGGTATGGACGAAAACGCTAAGCCGTTTAGTTGCAGAAGGCGGCAGTGTTGAGCAAACCCGTACATTTTACTCCTGCCTGTACCGTATGCTTTTTTTCCCGAACAAGCTTTATGAAATCAATTTAGAAAATAAAATTGTGCATTGGAGTCCTTATACTGGTAATACCGAACCCGGCTATCTGTTTGCAGGCACGGGTTTCTGGGATACTTTCAGGGCGTTGTACCCTTTCTTAAACCTGGTTTATCCTTCGATAAATAAGGAAATGCAGCTGGGCCTGATCAATGCTTACAAAGAAGGCGGCTGGCTGCCCGAATGGTCAAGCCCCGGCTATTCGGATATCATGATCGGTAACAACTCGGCATCTGTTGTGGCCGATGCTTATATTAAAGGAATGCGCGGTTACGATATCAATACACTTTGGGAAGCATTAAAACACGATGCAAACAACGAAGGCCCACGGGCTACCGGCCGTAAAGGTGTAGAATATTACAACAGTATAGGTTATGTACCGCACGATGTAAAAATAGGGGAAAACGCAGCCCGTACATTAGAGTACGCCTATGATGATTTTACGATATACCAATTAGGCAAGGCACTGAACAAACCGGCTTCTGAAATAGAAATTTATAAAAAGCGGAGCATGAATTACAAAAACGTATTTGACCCTTCAACCGGTTTTATGCGTGGAAAGAACAAAGACGGCAGTTTTGAAACTCCTTTTAGCCCATATAAATGGGGAGGTTCTTTTATCGAAGGAAATAGCTGGCATTACACCTGGTCGGTTTTTCAGGATGTGAACGGGCTGGTAAAATTAATAGGCGGCAACAATCGGTTTGTTGCTAAACTGGATTCTGTTTTTTCTGCCCCGCCGGTATTTGGCGATAAAGAATACAATGGCGGTGTAATCCACGAAATGCGTGAAATGCAGGTGATGAATATGGGGCAATATGCGCACGGCAACCAGCCTATACAGCACATGATGTATTTGTACAATTACGGCGGCGCACCCTACAAAACTCAGTATTGGGTACGCGAAGCCATGAACAGGCTGTATAAAGCAACGCCCGATGGTTATTGCGGCGACGAGGATAACGGCCAGACTTCGGCATGGTACGTGTTTTCTGCAATGGGTTTTTATCCCGTAACCCCGGCAACCGACCAGTATGTATTGGGCGCACCGTTGTTTAAAAAGGTCAGCATCACTTTAGAAAACGGAAACAAGGTGGTTATCAATGCCGCTGCCAACAACGAAGAAAACCGTTACGTACAATCTTTGCAGATAGACGGAAAACCTTATTCTAAAAGCTGGATAAGCCACAGCAGCCTGCAAAAAGGGGCGGTTTTAAATTTTAATATGTCGGCCGCCCCAAATAAACAAAGGGGTTTAAACCCGAATGATTATCCGTATTCTTTATCTACCGAAAAATAAAAACTATCTGACGCAGCCGGAAGATTTATTCAATTACCAACAGAAGTAAAAATATGATATCGGCTTTATGTAATTAACTTTATGCAAACTGCTACGCTTAAAGTAGTAGTTGGGATTTAAAAAAGGGTTAAATAGTAATTACTTATGTCCGGGCAATACTATTGCTATTAATAAATTTATAAACTCAAAGATGATCTTTGTTATCATTTAACCTAATATTATGCAAAGAGGGATTTTTATAAAAAGTGCGGGTTTGTTAAGCACATCATTTTTAATAAACAGAATGCCAACATTTACATTAGATGAAGTATTTCCTGTTGTAAGAACAAAAGATAGAAATTTTACCAGCAAAGCTGTAGAAGATGCTATTATAGAATTCAAGCTTAAAGTAAAAGATCAGGAGTTAGCCTGGCTTTTTGAAAACTGTTTTCCCAACACTTTGGATACCACCGTTTTTCATACGGTAAAAGAAGCACGGCCGGATACTTACGTCATCACTGGTGACATTGATGCTATGTGGCTGCGCGACAGTTGTGCCCAGGTTTGGCCTTATCTGCCTTTTATCAAAAAAGATGAAAAGCTGCGTGAATTAATTGCAGGTGTGATAAACCGGCAGGCACATTGCGTTTTGGAAGATCCTTATGCAAACGCTTTTTATAAAGACGATACTAAAATAAGCGAGTGGAAAACCGATCGTACAAGTATGAAGCCAGGCATCCATGAACGTAAATACGAAATTGATTCACTTTGCTATCCTATCCGCCTGGCTCATCGTTATTGGAAAGAAACCGGCGACAGCAAGCCTTTTGGTGAGGAGTGGAAAAAGTCTATCGAACTGATCTTGAAAACGTTTAAAGAACAACAACGCAAAACTGATCGCGGCCCTTACCATTTTCAGCGTCAAACTACATCGCCAACTGATACGCTGCCGATGGGAGGATATGGTTTCCCAGTAAAACCAAACGGGTTAATTTGTTCTATGTTCCGCCCAAGTGATGATGCCACGCTTTACCCGTACCTTATTCCATCCAACTTTTTTGCGGTTATCAGTTTAAAGCAAGCAGCCGAAATGGTAAATGCTGTTTTTAAGGATCAAAAATTGGTGTCAGAATTGAAAAGCTTAGCTGTAGAAGTAGAACAGGCTTTGCAAAAACATGCAATTGTAGAACATCCTGAATTTGGAAAAATTTATGCTTTTGAAATAGATGGTTTTGGTAACCGTAATTTAATGGACGATGCCAATATTCCAAGTTTACTTGCTTTGCCTTATTTAGATGCCGTTGCACCAACTGATTCTGTTTATCAAAACACGCGGAAATTTGTCTTATCAAACTATAACCCGTACTTCTACAAAGGAAAAGTGGCAGAAGGGATAGGCGGGCCGCATGTTGGTAAAGACGGTATGATTTGGCCTTTAAGTATTATTGCGCGCGGGTTGACAAGCACCGATGATGCGGAAATAAAACACTGTATCGCAATGTTGAAAGCAAACCATGCAGGTACTGGTTTTATGCATGAGTCTTTTAATAAAGATAATCCTGCCGATTTTACCCGCAAATGGTTTGCCTGGGCCAACACCATATTTGGTGAATTTCTGTGGAAAACCTATAAAACTAAACCTCAGTTGCTGGGGTAGTATAAGACAGAATGCAATTAAATTATCAAAAACTATCAATCATATACATATGAGAATTATTAAGTTAATGTTGCTTTTGCTGCTTTGCGCACAGTATGCAAGGTCACAAGACTGGCCAAACCTAAACCACTATAGTGTTGCTAACGAAAAATTAAAACATGATTCAGCTGGACATATCAACGTAGTTTATATGGGTGATTCTATAACTGATTTTTGGATAAATAATGATTCTACATTTTTTAAACAAAGTGGTTATGTTGACCGCGGGATCAGCGGGCAAACAACCGGGCAGATGCTGGTACGCTTTCGCGAAGACGTGATCAGCCTGAAACCTAAAGTTGTTGTGATACTGGCAGGGATAAACGATATTGCCGAAAACAACGGGCCGTCAAAATTAGAGGATGTATTTGGCAACATCGCCTCCATGGCCGAACTGGCAAAAGCCAACCAAATTAAAGTGGTGCTATCCTCGGTAACACCGGCCTTTGCTTTCCCGTGGCGGCGGACTATAGACCCGGTGCCAAAAGTTGCAGCCCTAAACGAAATGATAAAAAATTATGCCGATAAAAACAGCATCGTTTACCTTGATTATTTTACGGCAATGGCCGATGATAGAAAAGGGCTGCCGGCCAACTTATCTAAAGACGGCGTACACCCGAACTTACAGGGTTATAAAATGATGGAACCGCTTGCAGAGAAAGCAATTGCTGCGGCAATGAAAAAAAGGAGATAGTTTCCTCCAAGCAACTCTGTAAGAAAATGTCCTGAGATATGTTGTTAGTGTTTTGAAAATTGTTGATAGAGCAGCCAAATTGGTTTAATCCCCACAAAAAAATCATGAAATCATTCCTTTGTTTTATTGCAATGGCTTTTAGCCTGTCTGCCCATTCATCCACGCCGGGCGAAAAAAAAGCGTTAAAAATATCACGGTTATTTTCTGACCATATGGTGCTTCAGCAAAAAGAAAAAGTTAATTTCTGGGGACAATCATTCCCAGGGGAAAAACTGACCATTTCTGCCAGTTGGGGCAAACAAGCGTCAACCACTGCAGATGCTGCCGGCAACTGGAAACTAAAACTGTCTACCCCTAACGCAGGCGGCCCTTATACCATCAACATTAAAACGGCAGACAGTACGATTACCATACAGGATGTGCTGGTGGGCGAGGTGTGGCTGGCTTCCGGCCAGTCAAACATGGATATACCTTTAAAAGGCTGGCCGCCGGGCGATACCATTTTAAATTCCATGCAGGAAATAAGCAAAGCGGATTATCCAAACATCAGGCTGTTGAAAGTGCCTTTTGGCATCTCTACAACCCCTTTAGATTCTGTTGGCGGCAAATGGAATGCTGCATCACCGGAGACTGCAGGCAACTTTAGTGCCACCGCTTATTTTTATGCCCGGAAACTTTACCAGGAACTGCATGTGCCGATCGGGATCATCCAGTCTTCTATCGGAGGCACACCCGCAGAAGCCTGGACAAGTAAAGGTTATCTTGAAAAAATAGGGGATTTTAATCAAGCGATAGTTGAGCAGGAAAAACCTCAAAACACCGGGGAGAAACCTAAAATCAACAGCAATTCGCCTACGGTGCTTTTCAATGCCATGATCAACCCGCTGGTGCCTTACACCATAAAAGGTGTGATCTGGTATCAGGGAGAATCAAATGTTGGCCGTGCCGAGCAATATAAACGACTTTTCCCAAACCTGATCGAAGACTGGCGGAACAAATGGGGCTATCAGTTTCCGTTCTATTTCGTACAGTTGGCGCCCTATATTTACAAAGACCCCAAACAGACCGAACAATCTCAAAAGTTGAGGGATGCGCAGCGTTACGGCTTAAAGCTGCCTAAAACCGGTATGGTATCAACTTTAGATATTGGCTACCTCAAAACAGCGCACCCACCTTATAAACAGGAAGTTGGCAACCGCTTGGCAAGGTTTGCATTGGCGAATGATTACGGAAAAAAACTGGTTGCATCCGGCCCGATATATAAAAAGGTGAGCGCATCCGGCAAGGAACTGGCCGTTGAGTTTGAGTTTGCAGGAAGCGGATTACTTGCATCGGACAAAGGGTTGACAAACTTTGAAATAGCCGGGGCAGATAAAGTTTATGTTCCGGCACAAGCCAAAATTGCAGGCAATAAAGTATTGGTGAGCAGTGCTTCTGTTGCCGCGCCTAAATATGTGAGATATGCCTGGAGCGACAGCAGTGCCGCAACTTTATTTAATAAGGAAGGGTTGCCGGCTTCAACCTTTACTTCTGAGGATTGATGGTTTTATATGATGCTGATACAGGAATAAAATAATCGGCTGCCATGCTTCTTTTATCTGCATAAAATCAAACACTGAATTTATGTGTATAAAAGAAGTATTGTAAATTTTGATATACTTTAAACAGGCTAAATAAAAAGACTCATCTTATCAATTTTTAATTTAATACTATGAATAAATTATTTCTAAGAACAGTTATAATTATTGTTGGTGTTGCTTTTATCTTTCACACTAATTCCGCACAGGCATCAGCAACTCCTGTTTATAAAAAAGTAGAAGCGGCTAAACATTCGGCAGCTAAATGGGCTTTTGAAAGAAAGATTACTATCGAAAATCATGGTAGCCAGGTTGCTGATGCGGTTATCCAAATTCAATTTGATAATCAGAAGTTCGATTACACAAAAGCTAAACCTGATGGTGCCGATATCCGGTTTTCAACATCTCCCGAAAATGTAAATGCAAAGGGTTTAGCTTATTGGACAGAACAATGGAATGTTGATGGCAAAACAATCATTTGGGTAAAAGTGCCCGTTTTAAAAGTTAAAAACGGAACTACAATCTATATGCGTTATGGTAATGCCGATGCCCCGGCAGTTTCAAATGGTGATGCTACATTTTTGTTCTTTGATGATTTTGAAGACGGCAATTATCAAAAAAAATGGGACAACATATCTATCGGCGAAGTTAAAGAGCAAAACGGCCTGCTAAAATTACGGGAAACCGATGGCGAGGACGGGATAATCAACGCAAAATTTGATGTAACAGGAAAAATGATTATTCGGACAGTTTACCAGCGTGAGCATGCAGATGAACACTGGACGCGTGCCGGCATTGGCGGCTGGAACAACTGGCTTTGTTTTGGGGATCATACGGAAGAAGCTGCTACTGGTACAAATTATGTCATGTTTTACGACAGCAACAGTTTATCCAGCCTTAAAAGTGCGCCTTTGGTTAAAGCTGCAAACAAAAAGATTTCAGATAAATGGCGGCGTGCCGCCTACTGGTTCGATGGCAAAAGTTTGGTGGGGATGCAAGACGATGTTAAGGTAGAAATGCCTGCACCAAATACATCTTCAAAACTGGCATTGAGGACTTTAGACAATGATGATTGGGATAATTTTGGATATGTAACCGTAAGTAATTACTCGGACCCTGAAACAACAGTAACATTAGGGCAACAACAAAAAGTGAGGCGATAATTGTTTGGGCTGATATTAGTTTAAAAATTGGTTAAATTTTGCTTTGAAAAAAAGATAAACCAGAATGAACTATCTTCATCTTTATAGCTAAACACGATTTTCTGCTACAAAAAGTGTTGCTGGTTTTATAGCAGTGTACCATACGCTACCAGATTAAAAATATGAGATTTTTAATCTGGCTTTTCGGTATAGTGCCTTACTTGTCCTGTTTATGAAACTATAATATACTACTGCCTGTATGCAACTACTGCTGGCAATTTATGTTTCTAAGCAAGTTTAGTAAATCAAAACGATACCCTTTCCAATACAAACGATTGATCACCAGTTTTAGCGATATTTTATTACAGTAGAATTTACCTGTTGTCTCCGATAGATTTAATCATTCCCTGGGCCACCAAATCCGCCGCCCATTGGTGGACGGCCACCACCAGGGCCTCCATCGGGCGGGCCTGGCCGCTGCCCGGCAAACTTTTGCAGGCGCAAGGTAAACGTAAGCAGAAAATATCTTCCAAGACGGTTACTTTGTGTTTGCGTGATGTAACTTCCGTTTTGAGTTGTGCTGAAACCGGTATTTTGGTTAAAAAGATCAAAGGCCGATAAGCGAAGCGCGCCAACGTTCTGTTTCAAAAATTTTTTCTCTACATACGCATTCAAAATATTAGGGTTAGTCGCTCCGGTGTAACCATAGTATATTGTTTTGGTAAAATCGTAACTAACTGTCCATGTTTTATCCAGGTAATTTTTACCGTTAAGGCCCAAGTTAAGTGTACGGAAATTATTGTTCAGATTATTTTGAGTTAAGGAATTATCGGTACTGGTAACGCTGTAGCTGCTGCTCAACTCCGCATCTATAACGTCTTGTATGCTGGTGCGAAATTTAACGCCTTGCGTAAAACTGATGCTTTTGGCCAGGTTCTCTTCTGTCGTGAGGTTGTAAGTGGTGGGTGCTACGCTGCTGATATAAGAAATATTGTTGCTATAGCTCATGTTTCCATTGAACATCAGCGTATAACGGCGTTCCTGCCACGGTTTGGCATAAGTGTAATTACCGGAGGCCGTGTAAAAGCCAGCGGCATTTAAATACTGGGTAAGTATGGTGCCCTGCAATTTAGTATTTGGTGTGTATGTTTGCGGGTAAGTAATGGTGTTCGCCACTATCTTATTATCAGTTTGGGTGAATGAAAGGCCAGCGAACAGTATATTGCCCGATTGAAAATCGAACTTGTTATAACGGATGTTAAGGTTGTTGTTAAACTCAGGTTTTAGGTTGGGGTTACCTTGTACCGGATACAAAGTATTGGTAAAATCGGTCACGGGCTGCAATTCACTGTAAGTAGGCTGGTTACTGGCACCGCTATAGTTTAAGTTAAAGGATTGGTTGCGCGAAACATTGTAAACAAACCGGGCCGTTGGTGCAAAGTTTAGTGTGCTGATACGGGTATCAGCACCTGTTTTTGCAGAGTATCCGCTCAATAATGATGGTTGTACAGCCAAGCCCAGGGTATAATTATATTTCTGTTCAATAAACCGGTAATTTAACCCTATGCGATTGGTGATGAAATTAAAAGTATAATTGTTGCTTAACAGATCGTAATAGTTACGGTCACCTACCGTGGTCAGCGTATCGGTTTCCTTGTCCGAAGTTGTGCGGGCGAAATGGTAAGCGTAATTAAGTTCCATAAAAGACCGCTTGCTCAATGGTTCCAGGTAAGAAAGGTTTACGCCCACGCTATCGAGCTTAACATTGGTATTGATAAGCTGATTAACAGGCGCACTGCTTGTCCCGGCAACATAGTCATAAACCGGATTTTGTGTTTGGGTAAGCGATGTAGAGCCTGCACTGGCATTGATGCTGAAATTGCGCCCCGCGGTGTTAAATTTATGGTTGTACAATATATTGGTACCGAAGTTGGGGGAAGTTGAATTTAATGTCGAGTTCAGGTTATAGTCGCTTGTTTCTGCGCCGTTTAATGTAAGCAAACTGGTTTGTGCAAGGTTGGTATTTATACCCGCGTAATTGAACGTCGGCGACACTTTGAGATAATTGAAATCGTTTATTTTATATTCCAGGTTAAAATTAAAGCGGTGGTTCAGTTTTTCGTCAGTTTGCTTGTTGCTGTAACTATTAATGCTGGGCGATGTTAATGAGTTATTACTCTGGATGGTCGAGCTAAGCGTGTTTACCGTATTGTCCGAAAAACTATAGCTGCCGTACACGGAAATCTTTTTACCCCATTGATCGCGGTAGTTGAAGCCAGCCGACCGTGTAGTTGCGATACCGTTAGTGGCAGAAGAACTGCTTGACGGGCCACCCCCGCCGCCGCCAGGGCCACCTCCACGAGGGCCGCCGCCGCCGAATGTAAACAGGCTGGTATTGGTATTATTTAAATTGGCCAGTGCTGCAATCTGTTGGTCGCCGTTAAATTTAAATAGGTTACCTGAAGCAATGTACCGGTCACTCTCGTTTTTATCTAATACACCTGTTTGAGCGTCTGCACCATCTCCTAAATTAAGCTGGCCAAAATAACCGTGGTTTTTATCCGGCCTGATGGTGATGTTCAAAATCTTTTCAGGCTCACCGGTCTTTAAGCCGGTCAAATTAGCCTGATCGCCATAATCATCAATAATTTGAATACTCTGTACAACGTTTGCCGGTAAATTCTGGGTGGCTGTTTTTAAATCGCCGTTAAAAAAATCCTTGCCGTTCACCCGCACTTTGGTTACACTCTTGCCCTGGGCGGTGATGTTTCCGTTTTTATCCACATCTACGCCGGGCAACTTCTTCAGCATGTCTTCTACAGGTGCGCCGTCTTGCACTTTATAAGCAGCAGCGTTAAATTCTACTGTATCTTCTTTCAGCTTCACCGGGTTTGCGGCCACAACTTGCACCGTTTTGAGCATTGTGGAGCTTGGTTTCAGTGTGATGGGTGCGATGGTGAAAACAACATCGCTGTTATCAGGGGTATAACTTTTACGGTAGTGAACGTAACCTATTGAGGATATGCTGATGGTGAACATACCACGCGGTACGCCCTTAAAGGTAAACCCGCCGCTGGCGTTAGAACTTGCCGAAACACTGTCTTTATTAACCAGCAGCGTTACAGATGCCCCAGGTACAGCGCCTGTTGAATCCTTAACCATGCCGGTTACCGTAAAACTTTGCTGCGTAAAACCGCGTTGCGCTATAAAAAGTAATACAAAAAATAAAAATCTCTTAAGCATGTGCGTTTGTTTTTAGTGTCGATTAAAAATTGAACAGGACAAATAAAAAACACAGCTTGCGACAGATAAAACACAATAGACCATTGCGATGAATTAATCGACAACAGGCCCAAAATCGGTAATTAAAGGACTGTTTTGACACCAGGATCAACTCATATCGATAAAAAGCAGCAAATGGTCGACAGCAGGGGAGTTTTGGACGATTAGCAATAGACTATCAATGTTGTATCTTTATCATTGCTTGAAAATAACATAATGAGGCTGCTGAACAGAAATAACATTTTTATTTTAGTCCACTTTTTTTGTTGGCTTATACTGGCAGTCGGAATTCTATATGCGCACCCCAGCGGTTTGGGTATAACCGTAACCAACGACTTTTGGATAAGGCAAACCGACCTGCTTATCATTTTGGTGGCCGTGTTTTATTTGAATATTCACTTGCTCATCCCGCGGCTGCTCATTAGGAAGAAAGTAATTCTATACATCCTGGTTGCGACAGCACTGCTGGTTACTGTAACCTATTTAAACAACCTTATCAACTCGGTATTTAGCCTTAACCCCTTCATATTCAATCGTTCTCGTCCGCCATTTTCAGGGCATCCACCACATGGAGAACGCCCCGACCATCATGGGCTTTTCGATACTTTTGTACCGGGAATGAACTTGCTGATGATAGGATTGGGCATCACGATCAGCTTCATCCAGAAATGGCAGCAGGAAGTGAACCTCAGACAGCAATTGGAACAGGAAAAAACGGCGACCGAACTTACTTTATTAAAGGCACAAATCAACCCGCACTTTTTCTTTAATACGCTCAATACCATTTATTCTTACACACTTTCTGATGGTGATTTGGCCAGAACGGCGATCACCAACCTTTCTAAAATGATGCGCTATGTGTTGTATGATGCTGCCGG
The DNA here is from genome assembly GCA_964251965.1 of uncultured Sphingobacteriaceae bacterium. Classification (GTDB taxonomy): domain Bacteria; phylum Bacteroidota; class Bacteroidia; order Sphingobacteriales; family Sphingobacteriaceae; genus Mucilaginibacter_A. The sequence goes on from CAXULQ010000009.1 coordinate 164,554, forward strand.
CCGACAAACACCTTTAAGCAAGGAAATAGCTTTCATTAAAGAATACGTGGAATTGATGAAGTTGAGGATCAGCAATAAAACTACCGTGTTATTGCAAATACAAGAACAGGCAGGTGAAATGATGATTGCGCCAATGTTATTTCTGCCCTTTGTAGAAAATGCTTTTAAACATGGTGTAAGTAGTGTTGCAGAAGGAAACATTGCTATCTGGATTATCCAAAACGAGGAAAGCATTGAACTGATCGTCAAAAATACGGTTTACGAAAACTGGCGGGCCAGCGAGGACGAGAGCAATGGTATTGGCATATCCAACACAACACGAAGATTAGACCTGCTATACCCCGGAAAATATACGTTAAGTACCGGAATAATTGGTGGAACAGAATATGAAGCTAAATTAAGCATTGTATTATGATGTTAACTTGTATCGCGATAGATGACGAACCACCTGCCGTTGACCTTTTATGCAGGTTTATCGGCCAAACTCCTTTCTTGAAATTGTCCGGAAGCTTTTCTAATGCCATCGAGGGCTTGCGTTTTATCAGCGAAAACGAGGTGGATCTTATTTTTCTGGATATACAAATGCCCGATCTGAGTGGGATTGAACTTGCACGTATTTTGTCGGGAAGAAACATGGGCAATTTCCCATCCATTATTTTCACTACTGCTTTTGATCAGTTTGCTTTAGAAGGGTATAAACTGGATGTGGTTGATTATCTGCTAAAGCCTTTTAGTTACGAGGAGTTTATAAGAGGTGCGGGTAAAGCACTGAACTTGAACAAATTAAAAACGAACCAGGCAGACGGAATTTCAACAGAAGAAGATTACATCTACTTAAAAGTAGAGTTTCAAACAGTAAAAATAGCCTGTAATAATATTACTTATATTGAAGGATTGAAGGATTACGCAAAAATCCATTTAGTTGACCAAGAAAAAAGTGTCCTTTCACTGATTACACTAAAAGCACTGGAAGAAAAACTACCGAAAGGAAAGTTTATGCGCATCCATAAGTCCTTCATCATTTCCTTAGAAAAGATCACTTCTGTAACAAAAAATGCAGTTTATATCAGTAATAAGATGTTCCCCGTATCGGACCAGTACAAGGACCAATTTATTAGATTTTCAGATAGTTGGCAGTGAAACATATCATCTTTACTATGATCGGCAATATCTGAAGAATCTTACCAAATTTAATCTGACTGGTGCCCAAGTGAAATAAGGCACCAGTCAAATTGATTTACTTTGAATTGAAATGATTTATTTATTTTTTGACAGATAGGCCAAAAAATCATTTTAAACAGAAAAAGTGCAATTTCTTGCGCCTCTTGACATTAAAAAGGAGAGGAGTTTTGTCTTCCCAGTGATCCCGCTGGGATTAAATTATCACACATATGACCTTATTTTTCAATACTTTATATCACTTTTTATTCAATAAGTAACCGAAAAATTTACCGAATCGTTTAAGCTCTTTTAATATGTTTTGAAGAACCTTTAAACAAATATAATATTATGATAATTAGATTCATAAAGACTATTTGTTTTATTTTATCTCCTTAAGTAATAATGTTTAGTCGGCAGTAAACTTGGTAAAACCGTCAGCTTATTGTACATTATCAAATTGTGAAGACAATCATGTCTGTTTCTGCTTGTCATATAATAAAGATATGTTAATTAGGCTTTTGTAAGTTACCAATGAATAAGGGCTTGGCCTTTAGAAATATGTAACTGTTTAGGAGCAAGATCTGCAAAGAAACCGCTATGCCCTGCCAAACACAAGTTACCGCGCTTCCTAAAAGCTGTATTATTATGGCTATAAATTGCCTGCGATATATTCGCTAAAAATGTTTTTCAAGGCTTGGACCCGAATATCAACAACCACAAAATCAATATCGCCTAACTCCACTACGGGTTACTTTAATATTTACTAGGAAGCTATAGTTGTGACCGCTACCATCAATTTCAAAATTTGGGGGATTTACACTTAAACTTTTAAAAACAGTTGTATCAGGTTTATCTTCGTTGTACATTGCTGTATTAAATTGCGTGAAAGACATATTAAACTATTCTACAAATTAACTGATTTACCATGGATTGGTTTCAGCCTACTACAGGATCAATAACAGAATTGTCAATAGCGTGTATTGAGTCAGTTTTTTTAACGTACTTATTAACGCTTAAAAGGAAGACGAAAGATTGCTATTTAGTGGTTTTGATCTATTTGACCGCAGCTATTTATGAGTGGAGTGCATTTATTGTTGACTCTACCGATAATCCATCCTTTTATACTGTGTTTGCAATTAACTTATTTAGAGGTTTTAGTATGTTATCGATAATTTGGTGTTCGTACCGTTTCTATAAGAACTCTTTTCCGCGCGAATTCCTTATTGCAGTTGTTACATTCACGGTGCTCTTGGGTTTATCTGTTTTTATGTGGTCAAAAGACTACCAACTATACCATCATGTTTCTGTATTTCATGTTCTACTGTTGCATTCTCTTTGTAGCGCATCAACTTTGTTATCAGGTATCAATTATTTAAGAAAGATTCAGATCGTTTCGGACGAACGTGGCTATTTCCCGATATGGAAGGAATTACTGCATCCGTCAACGAAAGTAATTGCTGTGTTAGGCGGGTTTGCAGTTAGTCTCTTTATTTATACGATCATATCATTATTAATGATTCTGAACTATCTAAATGTAATAATTGACGCCCTGTTTTTACCATTAATGTACCTACTTTCTGTATCTATCACCACATTAGTTGCGTTTTCTTATTTTAGTTATGCCCGTGAGCAAACATCTTTTGAGACAAAGCTTGTTGGCATAACACTTCTTATTACCTTGAGTGTACTGGGTCTAATTCCCGTCATTTTGTTTGGACTAACCGGAACAACGGAGACAAGTAGATATATAAAAGCATTTGTGTTCATCATTCCAATCAGTACTTTGCTGATCTCATTCTTTCTGCCACTGCTTTTCCGGTTAACGATAACAAAACATTTAAATAAAATAATTACCGGCGTACAATCGGTTATTTTCGGCGACCTAACGGCCAATGTCGAGATCGAAATTAATGATGAAATCGGCCGATTGTCTCATCATTTTAACGAGATGACCGAATCACTCAGGCAACGTACAGAACAACTGAACAGTATGCGTGCAACTATTGCCACAGATTTCCATGACCAGACCGGAAATATGCTTTCCGCCATCACCCGTCAGGCATCATTGTTAAAAGTTGAGCTTAAGAGTGAACCTAAGGTGCAGCCGATGGTAGAATGTATTATTAATAATAGCCAAGACCTGTACGCCAGCAGTAAGGATTTCTTATGGCACTTGAATCATAACAGTGATGACCCTATCGAGCTGTTTAACTACCTGACCAGCTATGGCCAGTTGTATTACAATCAATTTGATATCGCTTTTTCATCTGTAGCCGAAGAGTGCTCTCGATTGCAGTTTGATCCTTCGGCGGCGCTAAACCTGATCTTTATCTTTAAAGAAGCGATGACCAATGTGGTGAAACATGCAGGGGCAAATGAAGTACGGCTGACCCTAAACTGCAGCTTCGACCAGGTCACCTACATGTTGGAAGATAACGGCGTTTGGAAACAGGCCGATAACACTTACGACCATTATGGACTTACGAATATGGAGCGCCGTTGCCAGAAGAATAAGTTTGGCTTTACTGTAGTTAAGCAAACATCTGGTACCCTAATCAGGATCACAGCCCCCGTTCATGATCTCAATGAATTATAAATAAACTAAAAAATTGACACCTTTGAAGATTGTAGTGGAAATTGATGAAAATAACGATAAAAGTTATTAATAATACAAGAAACATCAGATAATCAGAAATATTGAACACTTTTAATAAGGGTATTTGCCATAGAATCAATTATAACCTTATTCTACATTTGAAGTTAAATCAAGCGGAGGATTTTAAACTGTCGTACTTGACACCGGCTAATTTTTTTTGGAACGCGCTTAAATCACTAAGTTCAGTAACTAAAGCGGCGTTTTAACAAAGAATACAGACAAAACTGGCTTCCGGTGCTATTGCTTAAGTTTAAAGTCTGGATGCCCGCACTGCCATAACACAAAAGCATATTGATCAGCAAAGTTAGCGTAGGTAACACTCTTATCTTCTGTAAAGTGGCCATTGTCATAATTTACTTTCATTAAAACAGGCTTACCTGAAGACGAAGCATTTTGCAAAGCAGCAGCAAATTTGCCTGGTTCCCAGGCAACAACACGCGGATCGTTCCAGCCGCCAACACAGATAACAGCCGGGTATTTTGTTCCGGTAACTACATGCTGCACACCATCCATTGCGTACAAAGCTTTACATTCTGTGCTGTCTTTTACGGTTCCAAACTCGGGGATATTTGCCGGACCACTTGCACTAAATTCAGTCCGCATGGCATTAGCTACACCTACGTTGCAAATTGCAGCAGCAAATAAATCAGGTCTTTCGGTAATTGCCCGGGTAATTAAGATGCCACCTGCGCTGGTGCCTGTTCCGGCTAATTTACCAGCAGAAGTATAGCCGTTAGAAATTAAGTATTCAGCACAACTGATAAAATCCTTCCAGGTATTTGATTTGGTCGTTTTATAACCGGCCCTATACCAGGCTTCCCCTTTTTCACTGCCACCGCGTACATGCGGGATGGCAACTACTACACCTTTTACTGCTAAGGCATTTTCCCGGGTGCTGAAGTGTGGTGTTGCGCTTATACCATAAGCACCATAACTATCCATCAAACAAACATTAGAACCATCTAACTTAATGCCCTTTTTATAGATGATAGTTAGCGGAATCATGGTACCATCATGACCTTTAACCTGTACTTCTTTTACCAGTAAATTTTTGTAAGCCGCCGGGTAATTAGGTGGCTGATTAAAAATGCCAGGTGCAAAAGTATCGTTAGCAGCATTGTAACTAAACTCAGTTAAGGGTTTGTTCCAGGAAGTAATTTGTAAAATACAGTCGTCGGTTTCGTGGTCAGGACAATAAATATTTATCGTTCCTGAATAAGGAAGTTTAACATCTGTGATTTGTTTAGTGTGAGGATTGTACTTGGACAGATAATTATTAATGCCATCGCTATAAGTAAGAAAAAGAAAATCTTTGCTGCGCGTTATGCTTTCAAGCGTTTGGTCTGGTTTTTCTGCTGCAATTGTGATTGCATTTGCCCAATCAGGATGTTCGCGTTTTATAGCCACCAATTTATAGTTTTTTGCCTGATTGTAGGTAATCGCGTAAGTCTGATCATCTATAGTTTCCAGTCCCCGAACCAGTTTATCAGCTGGTGTGCATAGAATCTGCCAATTGATTTTTCCAGACTTTAACTGCTCAATCGGTGCGTAATAATATTTAAATTCAGGTTGTACACTTGCTTCGCCGGCAATAACATAGTTCTTATAATCCTTGTTTAAAACAGCAAAAGGGTAAACACGCGGATCAATTTTTAAACCAGGATAACTTTCATTGCTGAAAAAATCTCTATCAGTAACATTGTCCTCTCCCAAAATATGCAGCTTTGTTTTGCTATTAAGTCGGGCTCGAGGGTCTTTATTGTCGTCACTTTTAAGCCACTCGTATAAAAAGGATTTGTTGTCAAAAGTCCAACTCAATGGAAATTCAGCTTGAACCGGGTAAATACTATCCTTTAAAAACTGCTTAGCATCTACATCCAGTACTTTAAGCGTGGATACTTCTGCACCTTGGGTTGCATAAGAAATAAGCACTTTTTTACCATCATAGCTTGGTTTAAAACTTTGGATACTCAAGGTTTTCCCTTTGATGTAAACTAATGGATCAAAAAGCAGTTGCTCCTTTCCGTTTGTCCCTTTCCTGAAATAGAGTTTGCCTACAGCTTCGCCGGGCATCGTTTTACGGTAAAAAACACGGCCGTTTTCATAATCCACGTCAGAAATACGAGGCGGCTGCAACTTATCCAGCATTTTCAATTCGGCAATCAATTCATCCCGGCCTGAGATTTTATTTAGAATTGAGTTAGAATAATCTGCCTGCTGCTTAAACCAGCCTTCTACTTCTGGGCTTTTAATATTTTCCAGCCAGCGGTATGGGTCTTTGTAAGTAACACCGAAATAGGTATCGGTGCTATCAACGGTTTTACTGGCAGGTGGCATAAGTTGTGCAAAGGTTACTGTAGTGTTTAAAAGAACTAAAAACAGTGTTAAGTTTCTCATAAGTAAGGTAATTAGGCGCTGCTTTAGCATGAGCCGTTGTTCCCAGGCCAATTATTGGTCTTGAGATTTGTGCCCCAGTAGCGTGATTTGAACGGGGGGCTGCTGTAAAAATAATGGGAAAACAATATCCTGCCAATCCCCCAAATTGGGGGATTTTGAAAATAACTGTTTGACCTGGTTGAAACAATGACAATACTTCTTTTACTATATAAAAATTAGTATTTTAAAATATTCGTATAGTAGTTTACCTAAACAAACTTTATGGGTATAAAAGAAGTATTGCCACTTTCCAATCCCCAGATTCAAATTCGCCTGGGTATTGTATCATGGCTTTATTCTGAGTGATTAATACCCAGGGTTCTGATTAATATTAGGATTAACGTTTAATTCGGTTTGCGGGATTGGTAGAACACGACGTGTGTCACCATACTTGATGATGCCGGTTGGATATTCTGAAGTTCTGTTGATATCCTGTTTTAAGCGGTTGAGATCAAAAAAGCGATCGCCTTCAAAAGCAAGTTCTTTTCTTCTTTCGTTCTCAATATCTGTTAAAAGCTGTGCTCCGGTTGATGTGTAGGTTAATGCAGCGTCTCTTTGTGCAACTAATGTATTTAACTGGGTTAATGCAGTAGCTGTATTACCTAAATTGGCCGCTGCTTCGGCAGCAATCAAGTAAACTTCGGATAAGCGCATTACTTTTTTATCATCAAAATCACCGGATACATTTTGGTATTTGTTAACAATGTAGGCCGGGTTTTCGCCTCCTGATTTTGCCCTTGCACCCACTATGATTAATTGTTTACGCACGTCAGTTAAATTATACAAATCGTACAAAGATTTGGTCGTCAACAAATCACCGTAAGATGTTCCGCCCTGAACATAAATATTACCTAACTCATCATAACTGTTATTATTAACCCCATCGGAAACGACTTCAAACAAGGTTTCTAATTTGGTTCCGGCATCGTGAGGCGTTGCAGAAGCCCAGTAAGCAGGCAGATCAGCTTTGGATAACAAGGTAAATCCGCTGTTATTGATCACATCGGTTGATTGCTCATACGCTTTCTGATAATCGCCTTTATACAAGTTAACTTTCGCTTCTATGGCTCTTGCTGCGTATTTGGAAAGTGTACCGGAACCATTGTAAACTGACATCAACGTATAGGCCTGTTCCAAGTCAGAAAGAATCTGTGTGTAAACTTCAGCAACTGTATTTCTTTTAGGCAATGCGGTATAATCAGAATGCAGTGCTAATGGTATGCCTAAAGCAGCAGGATCATCGGTGTAAGGCTTTCCAAATAGCCTTACCAAATTAAAGTACAGCAAGGCCCGGATCGCGTAAGCTTCGCCTTTGTATTGCTTTACAGCTGTTCCATCAGCTAATGGTGCATCAATGATATTGTTGGCGCGAAGAATTACCGTGTAAGCATTTCGCCAAACGCCACTTACATCTCCATCGTTAACAACGATAGCGTACGTTTTTTCTGACAGGTAACGGCCGGTGTTAACGGTAGAAACAAACACATTATCAGCCAGTAGATCACCAAAAACAAGCAAAGTACGTCCGTAAAGATCTGTATTTCTTAATCCTGAGTACGTTCCTGTTAAAGCTAACCGCATATCAGCAGCTGTTTTTAAAGCATCATCAGTGCTTACACTTGTATAAGGTTTCTGATCTAAAAACTCTTTTCCGCAAGAGCTGAAAAGCGTAGAGAAGGCTACGCTACCTATAATTATATATTTAATAGTGTTTTTCATGTTTAGAAGTGATTAAAATCCTACATTAATACCTACTGTATAAATCTTTGGCATGGTGATATTAAAATCAGACTGACTGGTTATTCCTGCTTCCGGATCATACGGCAAGTTTTTATCGCGAATCCAGGTTGCCAAGTTAGTTCCTCTTACATAGACACGTAAATTCGAAAGTTTAGCAGCAGAGATTAAAGAAGTTGGGAAAGAATAAGCAAGCGTTAGTTCTCTTAACCGAACATAATCTCCTTTGTATAAAAAGCGTGTTGATTCACTACTTGAGTTTGAGGCATTATCAAAAACATATTTTGGTGTATTGGTAATATCGCCTGGTTTTTGCCACCTGGTTAACTGGCTTGATACCCGGTTTTCTGACGGCACATAGCCATCACTTTGCGTTTCTCTGGCCCAATAATCCTCGATGTAGTTACCAAAATTATAATAAAGCAAGCCATCCAGACTGATACCTTTATAGGTAAAAGTTGAAGTAAAGCTTCCAAATACTTTGGGCGAAGCAGAATACTTAGCTACTTGTACAGCCGCATTATAACTGGTTGTGGTTTTTGTTTGAGTGCCGTCTGTATACCAAAGCGCATCTCCTGTTGCCGGATCAACGCCTGCCCACTGGCGTAGGTAAAACGTTTGTACATCCATGCCAACACGGTTTATAAAAGAACCGTTTACCTGGTCTTTTCCGCTTACCAGTGATAAAATTTTATTATTGTTTTTAGAGATGTTGAAACCAGCATCCCACCGGAAACTACCTGTTTTAACAGGTGTACCTGAAAGTGTAACCTCAAAGCCCCTGTTGCGCATAGAGCCTATGTTATTGGTAAAACTGCTGAAGCCGGTTGTTAAAGAAGTGGGTTGTTCCAAAAGCAGGTTGGTCGCTTCCCGGTTATACCAATCAAAGGTTAAAGACAAACGATCTTTAAAAACGGAGAAATCAAAACCAGCATCCAGTTGTTTATTGGTTTCCCAGGTCAAATTTGGGTTGCCAACAAAAGTAGGAGCACTACCACCCGCGCCATTATAGTTAAAATTGCTTGTTACACCCGTTGGCGAAGTATAAAGACCATAACTATATAAACTCCGCCAATTATAATTACCAATATTGGCGTTACCGGTTGTGCCATAAGATGCCCTGGCTCTCAAAACGCTGACCCAGTTGGTGTTTTTGATAAAACTTTCTTCCTGTGCGTTCCAGGTTCCGCCTACAGACCAAAAATTACCATAGCGGTTATCTACACCAAATCTAGACGAGCCATCCCTGCGAAAACTGCCTGAAATCACATATTTGCTTTTATAAGAAAAATCACCTAAGGCAAGCAAAGAAGCCACCGTATAATCTTCACTGGTTCCCAAAGATTCTATCGGTACCGATCCGTTTGATGGAACAGTTACATTATAATTAGTAGGGAAACCGGCCGAGGTTGTATTTGAATTGTAGTACTGAGATTTTTGTGATTCGTAACCTGCTTTAATATTACCCGTCCAATTTTGGTTATGATTTAGGTCGATATGGTAATCAACCAGATTCGTCCAAACCCAGTTGAAATAACGGGTATAATAACGGGCTGATAATCCGCCGAAACCTGCACCATCACCATAAGTTGGGTTCCAGTACGTATCTTCTTCCAGGTTATTATAATCAATACCAATCCGGGAAGTTATTTTTAGATCGGGCAGTATTTTATATTCTCCGGAAGCAGAACCTAATCCCTTTAACTGGTTTAAATGTCTTCTATCATAAGCTGCAATAAACAAAGGGTTAAAGTTGGAAGCAGGGAAAGTTGTCGGGTCAATATTGTAACTTCCGTTCGCACTGTAAGGAGAAATAGTAGGTGGCAAAGCGTACGCTGCATAAACAGGGTTTGAATAATAACCACTGTTAGGTGAAGTTCTTTGTCCAGTTTGACCGATAGTTAAACTGGTAGCAAAAGAAAGCTTGTTGTTTACTTTGTGTTTTAAATTGATATTGGTTGAATATCGGTTAAAATCAGAAGCAATAACTACGCCTTGCTGTTTAAAATATCCTCCGGAAACATAAAATTGTGTATTGGCATCTCCTCCCTCTACCGATAAATTATATTGCTGCTGATGGCCAGTACGCTGCACCAAATCCAGCCAGTTGGTATTTATACCGCTGTTGGTACCAAAATTCGTATCTACAAACTGAAACACATTGCTGCTTGTTAAACCATATTGCGAAACGTAAGACGGGTTATTTAAAAGCCCTTCTGCAGTTAAGGTACGGTATTCATCAGTTGTTAAAGGCCGGTTAACACTGCGCGTAACACCCGGCTGTGTCAGGCCGGACTCTGCATCTAAACGAACTTTTGTTTTCCCAGCCTTACCGCTTTTGGTAGTAATAACAATTACGCCATTTGCTGCCCTGGAACCGTAAATAGCTGCGGCTGATGCATCTTTTAGCACCGTAATTGTTTCAATATCATTTGGGTTGATTCCTGATAAAGCGTTTGATGTAGTTGCAATCCGGGATAAGTCCCCGGAATTGATAATAATGCCGTCAACCACATACAAAGGGTTGGAATTAGCATTAATCGAACCGATACCTCTTATCCGGATTTCCTGCAACGCACCTGGCTGTCCAGATGCACCGGTAGATTGTAAACCGGCAACGCGGCCTTGTAAAGCCTGATCGGCAGAAGTATAAGAACGGTCTTCCAGTGATTTAGAATTCACCTGAGAAATAGCGCCGGTTGTTGTTGCCCTTGTTTGGGTACTGTAACCCGTTACCAGAACTTCTCCCAGCTGATTTGAGGTAGCTGTCAATGTTACATTAATGGTATTGGAGCCGTTAATAACAACAGTTTGACTTGTATAACCAATAAAACTAAACGTTAAAGCTTTATTATCAGAAGCAACAGCAATGGAAAACTGACCATTAGCATCAGTTACTGCACCTTGCTTTGTTCCCTGAACAACCACACTTACGCCCGGAATAGGTATTCCGTCATCTTTTCCTCTTACCGTACCACTTATTGTACGGTTTTGTGCAGACAGTTGTGCCCACCAAAGCAACATGCCTAAAATTACTGGTAAAACTCTTTTCATTGTAGTTAATTATAAGTAAAACATTTTGCAATTTACGATCACTTATAGCTACTGTCAATCACCCAAATTGGGGGATTTTGCTTAAAAAGAAACAAACTATTTCTGAGTCGTTCATTGATATTTTAGAAACCAAAGTGCTTCTTTTATCACTATAATTTTTGCTTTTGTCATTACCTAAAAAACATCAAGGTTTACCATTTTTAAGGTGATAAAAGAAGCATATCAAATACTTTGGATAGATCCAAAACAGTTTTTTAGGTTATTTGGACAAGTTAATGGAGCTCACTCATCTTTGCTATTTGTTTACCAACTTTGTTTACGGCATGCTCCAACTTAAATCCTGTAACATCCAGATTATCTACTTACATAGTGCAACTGCCGCTAATACATCCTGTGTGGTTGCATAATTGCCGTTTTTAGTTAAGGTAAGTGCAGGTGTAGAAGTGGTTACATAAGCACCATCGAATTGAGGATTTTGGATGCGATATGAATAAGCAGGTGAAGTATTCAATACATTTATTGGCACTTTGAGCGGACAAAAATCATTAAGAATGGTATTACCAGAAATATAAACTATAGGTACTGTTGTTATATTTTGCAGCCCTGATAAAGAGGTAAGTTTTACATTGCTGCCAATATAAATGCCGCCAAACCTGGACACTGGTGCTGAACTTACGTTTGTCGGATCAATCGCCGGTGAACTAAGTGTAGTTAAATGCTCTAATCCATGAAGGTTAATTAAGGCAGCATTGCCGGAAAGCGTTATCGACCCCAAAGTTTGCAGGGCACTAAAGCCACTTAGATCGGTAAGATTGGTTCCGGCTAATGTTAATTTATTAGAAATTGATGTCAAGCTGCTGAAATTTACATTAGATAACTGTTGACAAAAACTGATATACAAACGACCAGTAACAGCCGTGAGTGATTTAAAGCTGATGTGATTTAAGTTATTGTAGATAAAAACAGAAAGGCCGCCAGTTGTTATTCTGGTTAAATTATCCATTACTATTGTATTAGCTCCTAAATATTCGAAAGAAATGCTGTTCGCGGATATAATGCTATTTAAGAAAGAAACATCCGTAAGGAGAGGGCAACCCATTAGGCTAATGTCATTTACAGTTGTAAGACCCTTTAAACTTACACTAGCCAGATTACTCAAATTATTTAAAATAAGGTTTCCTGTAAATGTTTGCAGGTTGTTAAAACTGAGCGTAGTAAACCCACAAAACTGAATGGATATGTTTCCTGCTGTAGTTATCGTGTTTAAAAACGGTGCTTCAGTAATCTTGGTATTGTAAAAGGTGATAGTGCCGGAAACAGCAGTGATGTTAGACAGGCCTGCGACAGAGGTAATATCGCTTTTAGGAATACTGATCAAACCGATATTGAGATTACCTGTAATGTGCAATTGTTTTCCTTTGTTAACCGCTACAAAAGCATCTACATCTGCCTGGGTGGTTAATGTTACATCTCCGCTGGCATAGGGCGCAATAAAAAGATCCGAAGAAACGTAAGTAAATGCCGGTCCTGTAAAGGTTTGACCGTTTGATGTTAAAATTGCAACGGTACCGCTGGTGGTAGGGGATACTTTAACTTTGATTTCTGTTGGTGTAATGGATTGGATAGGAGCGATTTTCCCATTAAAGAGTACAGTTAACAGTGTGGCATAAGTACCGAAGTTTGTACCAGAGATAGTTACCACTGTACCCTCACTTACTGTAGCGGGAGAAAGTTCGGTTATCGTTATCTGTCCTGAATATTGTGGTACAGCGGTTGCAGTGTTATCGGCCGAGGTTGTTCCGGCGGTTCTCTCCTTTTTGCAGCTGGCAAGTGCCAGCAATAACACTAATAAAGCAGGTAATAGTTTTTTCATAACCTTGAAAAATATCATGCAATTTACGATCACTAATAGCGATCATCAATCCCCCAAATTGGGGGATTTTTTAAAAAGGATATAGAAATTTCCAATAAGTTCTTTAAACCGTTATTGTAAAAATCACAATGCTTTTTTTATCAATATAATTTTTGTTTATTATCCTGTCCTTATCGAAAAGCATAAGGGTTATGGTTTTTTATTGGTAAAAGAAGCATATCAAGTATTTGAATTAAATTTAAGCAGCTTTTAAGTTACGTGATAAAACCTGTTTATTTTTGCTGATTACGATTCGTGTTTTAAGCTATACTTTCTATTTCCAATCTATAATTGATCAAAGCCTACTTGCAAAGTGTAACAGCCACTAATGCATCCTGTGTGGTAGCATAATTGCCGTTATTAGTTAAAGTAAGCGCCGGTACAGCGGTGGAAATTGTCTTTAGAATGCTGTCTAATACATTAGATGAGGCGACGTAGGTGTATGAATAAGCAGGCAAAGTGCTTGCCAAAATTATGGGACGTTTTAACGGGCAAAAATCATTGAGCACAGTATTGCCGGAAATATAAACTACTGGTGCAGATCTTATATTTTGCAATCCTGTTAAAGAAGTAAGTTTACATTGCTGGCAATATAAATACCGTTTATGCTGGCTGTTAAGTCTGAAGATGTTAACGTAGCAAGTGCCGGCATATTCAGAACGGTTAAATTTTCTAATCCATACAGGCTGGTTAAGGCAGGATTGCCGGAAATACTTAGCGCACCTAATGTATGTAATGAACTAAACCCACTTAAATCAGTAACATTAGTAGCAGCTAATTTTAATTTACCAGAAACCGATGCCAGGTTGTTAAAATTTAAATTAGCTAATCCTGCGCAAGAAGAGATTGCCAAACCACCATTAAAATTAGGTGAAATGTTAGCAGAACTAGAATTAGTAATACTGGTTAGTGATTTAAAGCTAACGTTATTTAGGTTTTTACAAGAAGAGATACCAAGAACTCCGGTTATTCCGGTTAGATTGTCCATAGTTATTGTATTAACTCCTAAACCACTAAAAGATACACTACCTGCGGATGTAATGTTATTTAAGAAAGAAACGTCTGTAAGGAGAGGGCAGCTCGTTATGTTGAGGTCGTTTACAGTTGTAAGGCTGTTAAAACTTACACTAACTAAGTTACTCAAGAAACCTAAAGCAAGGTTACCTGAAAATGATTTCAGGTTGTTAAAACTAAGCGTAGTAAACCCGGAACTAACAATCGTTATGCCTCCTGCTGTAGTTATCGTATTTAAAAAGGATGCCTCAGTAATCGCTGCACTGCCGATGTAAATAGTCCCTGTAACGGAAGTAATATTAGACAGGCCGGAAACCGAGTTAATTTCTTTACTACCAAATTTGCCAATAGTCAGGTTTCCATTAATCTGCAGTTGTTTCCCTTTGTTAAGGGCCACAAAATCATCTACTTCTGCCTGGGTAGTTAATGTTACATTTCCGCTAACATAAGGCCCGGCAATGTAATTAAACTTCGTACCTGTATTAATGCTTTGTGGATTTACAAAAACGACAATATTACCAGTAGTGGTTACGGGTACTACCACTTTAATTTCGGTTGGTGTAACCGACTGAACAGTTCCGGCAAGCCCATTAAAAAAAACCATTACTGCGGTAGTAGAAGTTCCGAAGTTAGTGCCGGTAACGGTAACGACTGTTCCTGACGTGCCGGTAGAAGGTGATATCTCCGTTACAGTTACCAGTGCAGGTGGTTGTTGTCCGGTTGTAGTGCCTTTTGTTGCGGAAGAGTCTTTTGTTGTGGACGAGGATGCCGGTGATTTTTCCTTTTTGCAGCTTGCAAAGGCAAGCAACAACATCAATAAGGCAGGTATCAGTTTTTTCATGTCCGTTGAAGATATAAGGCAATTTACGATCAATTACTACGATGGTCAATCCCCCAAATTGGGGGATTTTGTAGATAGGTTTAGGTTTTGAAGGGGGGAAACAAGGGATAATGCAATTCGAATCCTATACTGCACTAAACATGCTAAATGTAGTGACTCACAGGATAAAAATGCAAATGCTTTTGTACCCGGACTTAATTTAATAAATCGTTTCTATAAAAATCTCTCTATTTCTTTCAGCTTACTTTTTCAAGCGATATGTTCCGAACTTCGTACTCATCACATTTTAATCCGTAAAGAAAAAATGATTGACAGCTTACTTTTTTACTGCTTTATAGTTACCATTTGGCTGCATAAAAACAGCATTAGTAACTTTACCTGCCTGGTTCAGTTCAAACTGAACATAATAACTTGTAATGATTTTAAAGCCGAATTTATCTTTTCCTAAAGCTAAAAGCTCGTACTCCGGCTGACTGGGAACCAGCGCATATAACGTTTTAGCTCCTTTGGTGTAAATTTTAATAGTTGTTCCTGACAAATTGTAATCACCTGTATACTTTTGCAAGTCTTTAGCATTTATCGCTATTTCTTCCAGTTCTTTGGTAAATACAATTGGTTTTAATCCGGCTTGGTATACACCTGATACACCTTCAATATTGCCTTCCGCATTTAACAGAAATTGTAATCTCATGGATAGGCCGGTTGTATCGATTCCATGAAATTTATCTTTTCCAAAAAAGTCGAAACTGTCGTAGCTGTAATGCCTTAACCATCCGTAACCTGGTACGGAACGGGCGAACAGGGAGTCGTGCTGCAGGTAAACCAGGAACCTGCCATAACCCGGATTAAAATAAGTGCCGGCAAAATCAGACAAGGGATGCGTAGGCGGGAAACGTTTACTCATTTTGTTTTCCTCCTTTTTCATTTTTTTCTCTTCATTAAGTGCTTTATCCTGCTGCGCTCTATAGGTACTGTTCCAGTCATCATATTTCTGGCCAAGCAGGCGGTCGGCAATCAGGTTACGGACAACCGCCGGCACTGTTGAGCCATCTTGATTAACCAGTACCACAATGCCTATGCTGTCCGAAGGAAAGAAACATGTACTGGCTGAAAAGCCAGTAACGTTCCCGCCATGCTCTACCCGGTAATGACCCTTGTAAGAAGACAGGAACCAGCCTAAACCATAGTTAGAGAAATAAACGCCCGGTTCTTTCTTTGAGGGTAAATTATCACTAACCACCATCTGCGAACTAATAGCCTGATGGTAGTAATCAGCCGGTATAATTTCTTTACCACTGAACTTGCCACCACCAATCCAGGCGATTACCCATTTGGCCATATCTGCTGCGCTGCTGTTAATAGCACCGGCTGGCGCTGATCCACCTTCATGTTGATACTCTTGTTTTCTGATGATACTGTCATGGTAAGCCTCATAACCGGTAGCCGGTTCCGGGCTTTTAACCAG
Source organism: uncultured Sphingobacteriaceae bacterium (assembly GCA_964251965.1). GTDB lineage: Bacteria > Bacteroidota > Bacteroidia > Sphingobacteriales > Sphingobacteriaceae > Mucilaginibacter_A. The sequence continues at coordinate 180,830 of CAXULQ010000009.1, forward strand.
TTCCTCGATACTGGTATTGGAACTGTTCATACCTAATGGCTTAAAGAAGCTATCGCGGATGCTGGCCTCCCAACTCTTTCGGATCAACTTTTCTGCAATAGCACCCTGCGCGACAAACATGAAATTATTATATTGAAAAGTTTGCCTAACCGGTGCCGTAGGCTCCTGGTACTGAATGCGCTGCAAAATGCTATCCCGTGACAGCGTAGGAAAAAAAACCCAGGATAGGTCATGGCGGGGAAGCCCGGTACGATGGCTCATCATATCCCTAAGCGTAATGGTATTATTCATGGCATCATTATAAAACCTTAATGAGGGCATGAAACTGTTAACGGGCTTGTCCAGATCCACTTTACCTTCTTTCTGTAAGATGCCAATGAGAGAGGCGGTAAACGCTTTTGTGCAGGAACCAATTGCAAAAACAGTATTGGGCGTTACCGGCAGCTTCTGCTCCAGATTGCGATAGCCAAAACCTTTTGCATAGATCACTTTATTTTTTTCGACCACGGCAACTGCAAAACCAGCGGCATGCCAGGTTTTTAAAACGCGCTGAAAAGCGGTATCCAAACCGTTCAATCGAGGGTCGTCAGGAATACTATTAGCCGGCTTTTGTGCCAGAACAGATAGCGAAGTAAGAAAAAGCAAGAGGGTGAAGAGGTTTTTCATAGCCTTAAAATATCGTACAATTTACAATCACTTACTTCTATCATCAATCCCCCAATTTGGGGGATTTTAGAAAAATTTATTTTGTACTGCTGAAATTCATATTATAGAAAACCATCATGCTTCTTTTATCACTATAATTTTTGTTTTCGTCATCCCATCCACCAAAAAAGCATAAGTGTTATCGTTTTTTAGGTGATAAAAGAAGCATATTAATATTTCGGATAGAATCTAAACAACTTTCAAGTTATCTGGACAAGGCAATAGAACCTACTCATTTTTGCTGTTTGTTTTACCAACTCCATTATTGTTATTTGTGCAGTTGTTTGAGTTGTACTAACTGTTGTTTTGGTAGAGTCTTTTGCGGTGGAAGTTGAGGGTAGTGTCCCTTCCTTTTTGCAACTGACAAAGGCAAGCAATAACACCAATAAGGCAGGTAGCAGTTTTTCCATGACCTCAAAATATAGTGCAGTTTACGATCGCTTGCTGCAATCGTCAATCCCCCAATTTGGGGGATTTTTGCTTTAATAGGATAAAAGTTTTTCTTATAAACTGTTTAAATTCCTATGATAGAAAATCATAATGCTTATTTTATCGTGTAATTTTTTCTTGTCATCCGGTCATTACCTAAAAACTATCTAAGCATTACTATTTTTAGGTGATAAAAAAAGCATATCAAATACTTCGAATAAATCCAAACAGTTTTTAGGTCGTTATTACAGGTAATAAAGTTAAGTATCAAGATACATTTAGTTGATGTTTTAATAAGCTATTTTGAAGCTGAAATCCATCATTAATACATAATCTAATTATGTTCACATACTTACTCATTTTGGTGTTTGTTAACCAACTACTCTGTTTTATGCTACACGCCTATTCGAAATATCATAATACCCAACACCTACTTACAAAGTGCAACTGCCGCTAATGCGTCCGGTGTGGTGGCGTAATTGCCGTTTTTTGTTAAAGTAAGCGCAGGTATAGAGGTAGAAATCACTTTTGAAAGTTCTTCTGGGTATCTGGGTGTGGAGTTGTAAGTGTACGAATAAACCGGTAAAGCACTACATAAGGTTATAGGAGCTTTCAACGGACAAAAATCATTGAGTACAGCATTATCAGAAATATAAACTACTGGTGCAGATTGTATATTTTGCAAGCCTGTTAAAGAGGTTAGTTTTGAATTGCCCGTAATATAAATTCCGTTTAGCCTGGTTGATGTGGAAACAGATGATCCTGCGGCAATAGCAGGCAAACTGAGAGCAGTTACGTGCGCTAAACCCTGGAGGTTACTTAAAGCAGAGTTGTATTCAACATTAAGCGAACCCAAAGTTTGTAACGAACTGAAAGTGTTTAAGTCGGCAAGATTAGTACCAGCTAATGTCAATTTGCCAGAAACAGATGATAAGTTGTCGAAATTTGCATTAGATAATTGCAGACAAGCACTAACATACAATGCACCGGTAATATTATTAAGTGATTTAAAGCTTACACTGTTTAAATTGGTAATCACTTGCAATGTTAAATCTCCTGTTAGGGTAGTTAATTTATCAACCGTTATTTTAGTAACTCCAACATTATAGAAAAAAATACTACCTGCGGATGTAAGATTATTTAAAAAAGAAACATCGGTAAGGAGAGGGCAAGAATATAGATAAAGAGCGTTTACTGTTGTAAGACTGTTAAAACTTATACTGGTAAGGCTATTTAAGTTGTTTAACGTAAAGCTTCCCGAAAATAATTTCAGGTTGTTAAAACTAAGCGTAGTAAACCCTGAATTATAAATTGATATGTCGCCGGCTGCAGTTATCGTATTTAAAAAGGATGCCTCAGTAATTGCGGTGCTACTAATGAAAATATTTCCGGAAACGGAGGTGATATTAGACAAACCGGTAACTGATGTAATATCTTTACTACCCAATCTGCCAATAGTCAGGTTTCCGTTAATCTGTAATTGTTTCCCTTTGTTCAGGGCGGCAAAATCATCCACTTCTGCCTGGGTGGCCAATGCTACATTACCACTAACATAAGGTCCGGGAATGTAAGTAAACGTTATACCTGTACTAATGGTTTGTAGATTCACAGAAACAACAACATCACCAGTAGTGGTTACGGGTACAACCACTTTAATTTCTGTTGGTGTAACTGATTGGACCGTTCCGGCAAACCCATGAAAAACAACCCTTACATTAGTAGTAGAGGTTCCGAAGTTAGTGCCGGTAACGGTAACGACTGTTCCTGACGTGCCGGTAGAAGGCGATACCGCCGTTACAGTTGCCTGTGCAGCTGGTTGTTGTACGGTTGTAGTGCCTGTTGTTGGCGTAGGACTGGTAATCGGATCCGGATCGGTTGGCTGTTCCTTTTTGCAACCATTAAAGGCAAGCAATAACACCAATAAGGGGGGTAACAGTTTTTTCATGACTTCTAAAATATCCTGCAATTTACAATCGCTTATGGCGGTGGTCAATCCCCCAAATTGGGGGATTTTTGCTTTAAAAGGATAAAACTATTTTTGAGTCGTTTATTAATATTTCAGAAATCAGAATACTTCTTTTATCAATATAATTTTTGCTTTTGTCATTATCCCACCATCATCATTTTTTAGGTGATAAAAGAAGCATGTCAATAATTTCGGATAGAATAGTCATTCGAATAGGCGATAGAACAGTTTATCTCTCCTTTATTATAGCTATGTTTCATCTTATGCTTCTATCCCAAATCGATAAAATGCTAAAACTTACTTACAAAGTGCAACAGCCGCTAATGCATCCTGTGTGGTAGCATAGTTGCCGTTATTCGTTAAAGTTAGTGCCGGTTGCGATGCTTGCACAGTCTGATCCGAGGTATTTCGGTAAGTATATGGATAAGCCGGTAACTGGTTCAAAGCAATTATCGGCCCTTTGAGCGAGCAAAAATCATTAAGCAGGACATTGCCGGTAATACTGGCAATAGGCGCGCTGGTAACATTTTGGAGCCCACTTAAAGTGGTAAGTTTTGCATTGTTTGTGATATAAATACCGTTAAAACTAGCGGATCCAGTCATTGCTGGCAGTGTTACACTGGTTAAATGTTCCAATCCATGCAAACTGGCCAATACTGGGTTACCGGTAATGTTAATAGCACCTGAACTTTGTAAAGAGCTGAAAGCGTTTAGATCACTGATGTTGATACTCTTGAGCACTATTTTGCCGCCTACTGAGGTTAGGGAACTGAAATCTAAGTTGGATAACAACGGACAATCGGTGATGACTATACCATAACCTAAGTTTAAAGAAGGAGGAACTATAGTTTTCAACGATCTGAAACTGACTTTAGTTAAGCTGTTATTATTGTTGATCCAAATGGCGGTGGATAATGCTGAACTTCCAGCCAAGGAGGTTAAATTATCCATGGTAATCGAGCTAACACCTAAACCGTCCACTCTTATCGCATTTGCAGTGGTAATGCTGTTTAAGAATGACAGGTCTGTAAGCAGCGGACACGATGTAAAGCGAACTTCCACTACATCAGTAAGCGCATTTATACTAACGCGGGTCAGGTTACTCAAAGCATCTATTATAAATGATCCGGAAAATGATTTCAGATTATTAAAACTAAGTGAGGTAAAGCCGCCGGAAGAAATCCATATACTTCCTACTGCAGTTATCGTGTTGAGAAAAGAGGCTTCCGTAACATTGATCTTATTGAAGAAAATTCGGCCGGAAACCGAGGTAATGTTAGACAGCCCTGCAACCGAAGTAATATCATTGGTTTGGTTATCGTAAAAATTGGGAACGCCAATGTTCAGGTTGCCGGTAATTTGTAGTTGCTTCATTTTGTTAAGCGCAACAAAAGCATCTACTTCTGCCTGGGTTTTTAACGTTACATCACCGCTAACATATGGTGTGGCAAGAAATGCGGGAACAAAAGTAAACATGGGCCCTGTAATGGTCTGGTTACCTACAGTAACCGTAACAGTACCGCTCGTTGTTACAGGCACGACTACTTTTATTTCCGTTGCTGTAACCGATTGTACGGTTCCAGTAACCCCGTTAAATGAAACCACTACCCCGGTAGTAGAAGTTCCGAAGTTAGTACCGGAAATGGTAACGACAGTGCCTGCATCGCCAGAAGAAGGCGATATGCCACTTACTGTTACCTGTGCAGGTGCTTGTCCGGTAGTACTGGTTGGTGTAGTAGGATTTGAGGCAGGCGGAGCATCCTTTTTGCAGCTGGCGAAGGCAAGCAATAACACCAATAAGGCAGGTAATAGTTTTTTCATGACCTTGAAAATTTGTATTGCAATTTACAACCACTTACAGCTATGGTCAATCCCCCAAATTGGGGGATTTTGCAGATAGGTTTAGGTTTTAATGAAGGCCGCTGTTACTTTTGATAATATGAAGCTCAAAGCCCTATTAAACTGGTTTCTACCCGAAAAGCTAAAGAATGATCCGCTGCACGCAGAGTACGATCAAATTCATACTTTGGTATCGGCATGCTTTTTCGGAGCTATTGTGCTGCCCTTGTCATATGTGGTGCTGCTCTGTTTCAATTATTACATCGACGCTCTCGCTTACAATGGCCTGATGTGTTTCTGCGTGCTTTTTTTCATTCGCAAAGGCATCATCAAACTGTCTATGTTTTTGATGGGGATGATAACTTATGTTATTTATTACCCTTATATCGCTAACTCCGGCGGCATTTATTCCCCAATGATAGGATTTCTTTATACGTACCTCGTTGCAGCTTATTGGGGTCATCCCAAAACTGGTGCTTACTTCACAGGGCTAAACATTCTGATACTTTACTTACTGTATCTGCATACTCCTGCAAAAATAGCTTTACCAGTAGCAGCAGGCGGCAGATTAAGTACTTTTATTATACATGCTGCCGGTATGAGCATTCTGGGCGCGTTGCTTTGGATGGTACAAAAAAGGCAAGATGAGGCGCGGGAAGAAACCAAGCAACTGCAAAACAACCGGATTGAGTTTTTGGATATAGAAATTGCCAAACGTACCGAGCAGCTCAACAATATGCGGCAATCGCTGGCTACTGATTTTCATGATGAAACTGGCAACCTGCTTTCGGCCATTACCCGCCAGGCCGGCCTGCTCAAACTCCACTTAAAACCTGACGACCCGGCTTTTCCAATGGCAGATAGTATCATCCAAAACAGCAATGAGCTTTACGCTTCCGGCAGGCATTTTTTATGGAACTTAAACCATGACAGTGATAACCCAAAAGTACTTTTTGAATACCTTGCCTCGTTCGGGCAGTCACTTTATAACCAGTTTGATATTTCCTTTTCAGCTCAAAATACCGATTGTTTGGTTTGTAAAATAGACCCTTTTGCCTCCTTAACTATAATTTTTATTTTTAAAGAGGCCATGAACAATGTTATCAAGCATTCAGGTGCCAGCGAGGTAACCTTTAAGATGGCAGACTATAGAAATAATATAGAATTTTCATTAAGCGATAACGGAAGCTGGAAGCAGCCGGACGGGCAGGACGGGCATTACGGTTTGCAGAACATGCAAAGGCGGAGTGAAAAGCACCAGCTAAAATTTAATATGCATCCCGGCCCTGCCGGAACTCGTATTGAAGTAACTGTACCAATTACAAATTAAATAAAGATCATTAATTCCAGCTGATATGCCAGACAAAATAAAAATTGTCATTATTGAAGACAATACCCAGATCAGGGAAGGCTTTGCAGCAGTGCTGGAAAGCACGGAAGCCTTTACCGTCACCGGGCAATACGGGAACTGCGAGGCTGCAATTTCCAATCTAAAACTCGACCTTCCTGATGTTGTCCTGATGGATATTGGGCTGCCGGGCATGAGTGGTATCGAAGGAACGGCCATCATCAAAAAACAGTTGCACGCGTGTATCGTAATCATCATTACCGTAATGGAAGAAAGTGAAAAGGTTTTCCGTTCACTTTGCGCGGGTGCCAGCGGCTACATCATTAAAAACTCCGCGCTGGAAGAGATTGTTAAAACCATTAACGAAGCCCTTGCCGGAGGGGCACCAATGAGCCTTTCTATTGCCAAAATGGTTGTCAGCTCATTTCAGCAAAGCAACAGTTCTCCTTTGTCAGAGCGCGAAACAGCCGTTCTGCAAGGAATAGCCGAAGGAAAAACTTATTCCAAAATCGCATTGGATCTGTTTATTAGCAAAGAGACCGTTCGCAGCCATATTAAAAATATCTACGGAAAACTGGCTGTCAGCAGTAAAGCTCAGGCCCTCAAGGTTGCTGGTGATCATAAATGGTTGTCCGGTAGAAAGTTCTAAATTAGAAGATTTTTTTAACTGTCAGAGCCTGTTTAAAATTTAGCTGTAGAAATTACAATGCTTCTTTTATCACTTAAAAATTAGTATTTGTACGATACATCAATGTAAAAACACCTATTTTATGCCGGTAAAAGAAGCATAAAAAATAAATAGATTGAATTTTAAACAGGCTCTTAGTGTAGAGGTCACGTTTTTTAAAGTCCTTTTTTAAATTGCATTAATGATATAATTCTCATGAAGTAGAAAAGGAACTGACGGCGTTAACCTTGCGATATGGTTCAACAGCGTTGATCAGGCATTATAAACGTTCCCGTCTACACAATTTCAATTTCAAATATTTGAAATATCCCCCAAATTGGGGGATTGACAAAATTTTCGTTCGTACTAAATTTGGCTAATTCGCTATTAACAATTTTTAACTTAAACATCGACAGCCTTAAACATCGATATCACCTGATAGCGCTTTAATTTATAGACATTTAAATACTCTGGATTGTAAATTATAATCTATTTTTAATGAAAACGGCGGCGCATTCTTAATTAATATTATTCAGCTTATAGCTATCACATGAAAACAAAACAGCCTCTTATATCGCCCACGCTTATAGTTATGGGATTAATTATAATGATCGCTGCCGGATGTAAAAAGAGTAACGAGTCTGGTAACAAAGAGCGAAACACGAAAACAAATCCTTTTGTATCACTACCAGATTCTGTGATGTTTGTAGGTACTGATCTTAATGATAGCACAGTCATCTATCTGCTTAACGCCGCTACCGGATCATTGGTCACCAAGTATAGTTACCCGCACAATATGCAATCCTCCTGGTGTGTTCCTTTAGCTGGGAACGGGTTATTATATTATGCAGAAAACAACAAGATCAATGCTTTAAATAGCAATACAGGTGTTGTGATGTGGAAAGATACGATTAAAAGTTATTCTTCCTCGCCCCCTATTTTACATAATGACACTTTTTACGGCATTTATGCCAGCGGGCAAGTTTCAGGTTATGTAGTTTACGCCTTGGATGCAACAAAGCAATCTAATACCTTTTTATGGCAATATCCTTTAGGTAGCACTTATACCGGTGTTAATTATAACAACGCTGATATCAATTATTACAACGGAATGATCTACATATCGGGAAGTAATTTAGTGGCCTTGGATGCCAAAACAGGGGTATTAAAGTGGACGCTCAACAGCCCGTATTCTCTATTGTCATTAAATAACGGAATAGTTATCTCAGGGGATACATTTATAGACGCCACTACCGGTACCCCTATTCGTACGGTGTCCCCATCTATATTGGTTTCAAACGCCATGCAGTCAGCATCTATTGTATATGCCACTAAAGATTTATTTTTTACAAGAATTGTCAAATCCATAACACCACCTTTCACAACTTCCCAATTTAGTGCTTACGATGCAATCACTGGCACGCTAAGGTGGAGCGTTAATGGCGGCAGCGGCTACCTCCATAACGATACCGTTAAAACTGTTGAACAAATCTGGAATGTCAAACCTATTATAAAGACAACCGTGACAACAGGCACCGGCGCATACGGTACAGTTAATTCCATTTACTTCAGTGAAGCAGACATCAACACAGGCCAGTTAAATTGGAGTTATAATGCGGGTTATGAAGGCCAGGCTTTTACTGTAAATAATACCCAATACTCCTGCGGCTCCTTTACGCTTAACTTAGGTGCAGGATTTCCAGCAAGTAGCACCATAGTTGCAGCAGACCTATACAGCGGTAAAGTAAAGTGGACTAACAATAACTTACGCCTTCAGGTCGGTGGCTCTATTACTGCTTGCTTATTAGTAGCAGGAAAGGGCTACTCTAATTATATACAATAGAGAAGACCTGCTGTGCATTATAAAAAGTTGTGCAAACTGCTAAAAAAGCAGTAAATGGAAGTAATGTCTGGAGCAGTGTAATTGCAACTATTATGAATCGATTATCAACTATTACTAAGTAAATGTTGTTCTGCGCCCTACTGTTGAGCCTGTTTTTAGTGGCCTGCCATAAGGAAAAGGAGACTGGAACTAAAGGTACCATGAGCTGGACAATCAGCCTGGTTGGCAACGCTATTGCTGTTCAAGCATTTGATGAACAAAACTTTGCCTATAGTGCTACGCCTGATGCTAACGGTGCTTTTAAGTTTTATGATTTATCTGTAGGAACTTATAGGGTTTCGGCAGTTCCGGGTTCCGGGTTTAATACAACAGCCGGCACGAGTGTAATGGCTACCGCAGGCCATGATGTCAATACCGGAACACTCCTGCTTTATCCCTTTTAGTGGTCCTGGTGGCTTAAATTACCTATCATACGAGATTAACGGTAATCCTGACGCATAACATCCACCTCTATCTCCAATTATATCATTCCCAATCTTACGATTTCTGCCAGGTCAACCGCTTTTCGGCAAACTGGTCTCGGTTCTCTTATTTCACGAGTAGTCATCGACCATCTGAATATCATACTGGATAATGTTAGTGGTGTTGGTACTTATTCCTGCAAAGGTACGTCAGCTTCTACCATCAGGATATCAAACAGGCAAACAACTGCTTTTACGACTTATCCACTATATACCTGGAGTACCATTAACACTGGGGGAAGCGGAACAGTTACAATCACTGTCATTGATCCCGTTAACAGGACTATTACCGGGACATTTACGGCAACTACAGTACCCGAAAGTAGCGGTAGTACTGGAAATAAGGTCATTGCAAATGGAATATTTACAAATGTCACACATTAAAAAACAACAATAAAAAAGTTTGACATTTGGCCGTTACACTAAACTTAGTAAGGGTCATAACATAGGTGTTGTTATGATACTAAAAATAGCAGGAATAACCTCTTTGTTTAATGAATTAACTTGGGTTATCAAATCCTGAATCGGATCATCTGAGTTTTCATCGATTACAATATTGGAGCTATACAGCAGGTTAATGTCATTAACCAATTGATCTAATCCTGATAGGGAAGGATCAGTCGGTGATACAAAAACATCAACAGCAAGTAAAAGTGCCTGATCTTCACTTAGATCAAAAACTTCTAATCCTAAATTAAACAAGTCTTCAACCGAAAACGAAAAACCGTTTGCCTTAAAATTCCGGACATACTTTAAAATTTTCCATTGCCAAAAAACAGTTAAAGGAAACGAGGAAATGGTGTCGTCGCTGTAATCAGGGTTTAAAACCAAAGAAATTTCTGTTCCTGGTATTTCAATAGCCAGCTTACGCCTGCTTACTACATCCAAGCTATAAAAAGCACTGCTGCCATCTATACTTTTAGAGCTCTGGTAATTTTTATAATAAACGTTGTCAAGAATTTGATCAACTCCATCTTTTAAGAAAGATAAAATCTCTGGTAAATCATCTGCATTTATCAAATCTGAAATTGCAGGATAATACTTATAATCAACTATGTTAGTTGCCATAATAGGTTAAATATTAATAAATAGGTGGACTGAACAGGTCTTAATTTTTTATATTAATCCTATTGTACTGGAGAGAAATATTGAAGGGAAACAGAAGTTGGTAACGCCTTTGTTAATTCTGTTAACTACTAATAGTCAGCAGAATATGGATAAAAGATGAGCTTGGTCAATGTATATCAGAAAAAACGCTTCTTTTAGCCTTATAAATCTTGTGGTTGAATTACTTGTATCAAGACCTAGAAAGGACACTATTTTTTATAGGGTAAAAGAAGTATAAAATGTAAATTAAACGAAACTTTAAACTAAATGTGAACAGCAAATCTTAAATTACTTAGTGTAACTTATGATAGTATTTGAAATGATCGCTCCAGTATTACCATCGAGAACTATTACCCTTCTATCTCCATATTGCGAATTGAAATTTAGATCTATAGGGAAAGCAACAGTATAGGTTAATGGTACTGAGTTATCTATTAACAAAGTTTTGAAAACATTAACATAATTATTGTCCTTCATAATATCAAGATTAAACTCATTTTTGATTTTTAGAGCCAGATCATCTATGGAAAATTGGGAGAGTGTAAAATAAACTGTGTCAAAGTGTAAATAATTACCTTTAACATAGTTTA
>CAXULQ010000010.1:0-127049 GCA_964251965.1 uncultured Sphingobacteriaceae bacterium
GCTGACGGTAACACTGGAAAAAACTGTCCTAAAAGATTTATAGAGGAAATTTACTGTTTTATTTTTTCAATCAATGCAAAACCTTCTTAATTGCCGCTTCCGTTACTTCGGCCATAATTTTGTAGCCGGCTGCGTTTGGATGCACGCCGTCTGTGGTCAGTTCCGCTTTTTGGCCATTTTTTTCATCTGCCAAAGGGCTGAAATAATCTAAAACAAACAAATGCTTTTTCCTGGCATAAAGTTCAATCTGCTGGTTTAAAGCGATGATTTTTTCGGCCGGTTCCAGTCCTTTCCGCCACGGATAATCAAAAACGGGCAAGTAATCGCAAAGGATCACTTTGATGTGGTTGCGCCTGGCCAATTCGGCCATAGATTTAATATTGTCCATAATCGTTGCGTTGGTAACATGGCCGTAACTTCCGGCAATGTCGTTGCTTCCGGCCAAAATAATGACCGCTTTTGGTTTAAGGTCGATCACATCCTGCCGAAACCGAATTAACAACTGTGGTGAAATTTGTCCGCTAATACCTCTGTTCACATAATTTTTATTGTTGAAAAATTCGGGCATTAAAACCGACCAGCGTTCAAAAATGGAACTTCCCAAAAAAATTATCCGTTTATCTCGCCTTGCCGGAACGGGTAATGCTGCATTTTTTGCTGCATAATGGTGCAAGTCGGCCCAATCATCTTTAAAATCTTCTTTTGCTTGGGTTGAGGCAGCATTTTGCCTTGAAGTGTCGTTTTGCTGCTGTGCAAAACTTGCAGAAAAGAGCAACAGCAACAGCAATGTTAAAGGTATCTTCATTTTTTAGGTTTAAACAGTTTGCAAAAAAGTACTATTTTAAATTTTGATTTTATCAGCATATTTCAAAATGCTTCTTTTACCGGCAAAAAATTGGTGTTTAAATTTACAGCTTCACCACATCCTTTTCCACCAAAACTAAATCCTTCTGCTCCAGTTCTGCCTTTCGTGTTTTAGCGTTCAAAAACTTTCCTTTTAAACGCGTAACCAAATAATCATCAAAGCTTTTAACCGATTTAATTGTCCAGCCTTTTGCCTTTAATTGATCGATATGTTCCTTCGAAGCATACAGCAAATAAGGTTTTTTCGGAAGGTTTCCTTTTCCATCTTCATTCACCAAAAAAAGCGGTTGGTTTAAATAAAATTCTAAAGCGTGCGCATATTCTTCTTCCTGCAACTGCGCAACGGGAAATTTAGCGATACTGTTTTTATCGATATAAAATGCAGCTTCACTGCCAGATTGATATTTTAAAAGTGATGGATAAAAGTTTAAATTGAGAAAAATATTGATGCAAACCGATACCAGAACCGACTGAAAAAGTAGTTTATATTTCGGCGTAAATGCTTCTTTTATCGACACAAAAATGAATAGTGCAACAGCGATCATCAACGGTAAAGCCGTAAAAAAAGTGATATTTTCTGTACGATAAAAATACTGGAGAACCACAATAATCAAAACCAGCAAAACCAAAACTACCGATTGCGTTATCCGAATGGCGCGCCAGCCTTTTGCTGTTTTTATGCCGATTAAATAGTTCGCCGTTACAATTGCGAAAAACGGAAAAACGATGGTGATATAATGCGGCAACTGGAATTTGGAGGCCGAGAAAACCAGAAACGTAAGCAACGCGCCGCTGACACAAAACCATTCGCGTTTGTTTTTTTGCCGGAAGAATTGAACTACGGCAACGTACAATAATATTGACCACGGAATAAACGCCCAAAGCAAAGTATGGAAAAAGAAAAACGGATCGCCGTGGCCTTTGATCGGTCCGTTATTGAAAAAGCGGCCAAACTGACTGTCCCAGAAAAAAAATTTAATGCCGGAAACATTATGCGTTCCGAAAACCAACTTTTCGGGATGCAAATCAAACTGTTGGTACAAACAATAAATTTCGGGCACTAAAAACAGCATCACCAAAACAAAAGCCAGCAGCCAGCGCGGGTGGAAAAATTGTTTCCAATTTCTGGTGAAGATAAATTCTCCGGCAAAAGCACCAAAGATTGGAATCAACGCAAAAATACCTTTCGTCATTACGGCGCAGGCGGCAAAAATGCAAGCCAAAAGCAAATGCCAAATGCTGTTTTTATCGAGTGTTTTATAGAAATGATAAACCGAAGCGATAATCAATCCGGTTAAATAAGGTTCGGCGCGCACATCGTTGTTGGAAATAACGAGATGTTCGGCAGTCAAAAAAATCAAAACCGACCACAGCGCAACCTCTTTATTGTACAGCTTTTTGCAGAACAAATATGTGTAAACCGCGCCCATCAACACAAATAAAATGGCCGGCAATTTATACGCCCAGGTTTCAAATCCAAACAAATTGAAGGACAAAGCCGTAACCCAGAACGGAAAATGCGGTTTGTCCAGCCAGTCTTTTCCTTTCGAAAACAGGTTTACATAATCGTGCTTTTGCACCATTGTTTTAGCGATACAAGCATAAAGCGGACCGTCTAAACCTAAAATCGTAACAAAAATTCCGCTAAAATTGAGCAGGACCGCCGCTGCGATAAAGAAATAAAGCCATTTGTAAAGCGGTTTCTGGTTCGGCGAAAACATATTGGGTCGATGCTGTTTTTATCAAGTAAAAATCTATTTCAGGAAAACTTCGGTTGCGGCGTAACCAAATTTTTCTTTTCGGGCATCTATAAATGTTTTTATCTGCGGATGTTTGCTTACCACTTTATGGATTTCGTGGCGCAAAATCCCGTTGCCAACGCCATGAATAAAAATTACGGAAGGCAATTGGTGCACAATAGCGGCGTCCAGCGTTTTTTGAAAACGTTCTAACTGTGTTTTGATAATATCGCTGCTGCTTAAAAACTGGTAATCTTCGCGGAGTTTTTCGATGTGCAAATCAATTTCTTTCATCGGTTTTTCGACGATTTTTTTCTCTTCCGGCGATTTAAAAAAGCTTTCTTTCAGCTTCTCGGCATCTACTTTTACTTCGCCCAAATCCAGCTGAAACTGCCAGCCTTGCTGGTTTAAAACATAAACGGCTGTTTTTGATCCTGCAAAATCTTTCGCTTTAAACCGTTCGTTGTAAATCAATGGATCTAAAAAATCTGCTTTTTGTTTGCTGTGGTACAAGATCTGAAAAACAAATTTTGGCCAGATGGAAATATCTGGCAGCGCAGCCGAATAAACTTTTACGGCTGTTTTTGGTGCAATTAATCCCGCAAATTCGCCTTTATATTCCTGGTTTTTTTCGGTGCTAAAAGAAGCAAGCAACGTATAAGAAGTATTGTTGATGAGGTGAAACTGCACCACAGAAGTAACTTGTTTTTCCGGGACTGCGGCAAGGTAAATTCCTTTGGCCACAAACTCTGCCGAAGCTGCTTCTGCCACTATTTCCTGCTCTTTTGCTGCCGCAATTTTTGCTTCCCGGCCGTGCACCGAAGTAACTTTTGTGGCTAAAACCGGTATTTCAAAATCATCTTCTCCGGTTACGCCAATGGTTTGTTCGTCTATAATCCGCGTGATAAAACCTTCCCTTTTTTCTTCTACAAAACGAACGAAATCGCCTAATTTAAATCTCATAATTGTTAATCATTGTTATAAAAATGCAGTTAATTTGCTGCCAGTGCTTTTCTGCTAAAAAATATTTTTACGTAAAGTGTTGAACAACAATTTATTCTATAAGTAATATGTAATTATATGCAAGCTTGTATAAATATGTTTGTGATTTGAAACACCAATAATAAATTTATTACGTAAGTGTTCGACAAATAATCTATCCATATAAATGCCTGTTACCGAACAGATTTTTTGCACAAAACTAATGATAAAAAAAGCCCTGGATAGTATAACGCTTTACTTTCGAAGTATGGTGTATTGCAATTTTGAGTCACCTTTAATAAAAGGTAGTTAGAAAATGGATCTATACAATCTAAATATTTTAATTGTTGATGACGATGCAACTGATTTTATACAAATAAACGGATACTTAAATAAGGCATTTAAAAATCCGGTAATTGTTTACTGTCCGCTTTTAGAAAAGGCGGTAGAAATCAATTCTTCCTTAAAGTTCGACGTACTCATCGTCAACCTAAAATTTGAGCAAACCTTTGAAAAAGAACTGTTTAATAAGCTGTTAAAAAAAGCAGATTTCCCGGCAGTAATTGTTTTAACAAACCGGCAGGATGAAAGCTTTGCTGCGGAAGCAATACGTGCAGGCGCGCAAGATTGCATCCGAAAAGAAAACCTAAACAGCCAGGTTTTACATAAAAGCATTACTTATGCCGTTGCCCGGCAAACGGGAAATGCACGACTGGCAACTTCCATCCATGAACATAAAAATTTATTCGACAGCAATCCTTTACCAACATTAGTTTACAGATTAGACGCTAAAAAACTGCTATTGGCCAATGAAGCTGCCGAACGGTTTTATGGTTATTCGGCAGCGGAATTTAAAGCGATCAATATTTTTGATTTACAGCAAAAAAGCGAAACGGAAAGTTATAAAAGCTTTGCCGGCGAGCAGATGCATATCAACAAAAATGGGGAAATTATAGCAGTTAAAGTGCTGACCAAGTTAACGCGGTTTAATAACAAAACTTGTCGGCTGGCTATCATTATTGATCAATCCAAACACAACAAACTGCATTTGGCGCATTTAGATGAAACACGGCAGCAGTTGCTTTTACTGCAATCGGCCATTAACAATTGTGCAGACGGCATCATTATCACCAAAAATACTTCGGCTGATTTTTATACTTCAGAAATTGTGTACAGCAATGCCGTTTTTAATTGTTTGACTGGTTATACTTCAGCAGAAATAACCGGACAAAAACCTGCTTCGCTGCATAAAAAATACCCTGTAAAAGAAGCATCGGCACAAAACCAAACTTTTGAAACCCGCCTCATTAATTATAAAAACAACGCGGCCGAATTTTGGGTGGATTATAGTATTAGTCCGGTAGAAGACGAGCATGGAAATATTACCCATTTTGTGGCTGTTTACCGCAATGTTTCTGACCGGAAAAAGCATGAAGCCGAAACGGAAAACTACATTAAGGAATTGCAGGAATCCAACAACGAACTGAAGCAGTTTTCGTACGTGATATCGCATAATTTGCGTGCGCCGCTGGCCAATTTAACCGGATTATTGGGTTTGCTGGATACCGAAAATATAAAAGATGAAGACACACTGGAACTGATTGAAGCTGTAAAAACCTCGACCCATAACCTCAACATCAATGTAAACGATATTATTGATATTTTGATGATAAAAAGTGAGGACGATAAAATTCCCGAACCTTTATCCATCGCAGAATTTTGGGGCAAAGTAAAAACATCGCTTTCGTACTTAGTTGAAACTGCAAACGCACAAATTGAAGAAGATTTTGCCGAAGCACCTGCCGTCCGTTTTAAAGAAAGTTATTTGGAAAGCATTTTAACCAACCTGTTGTCCAACGCTTTAAAGTATAAGAGCGAAGAACGTAAGTTGGTTATCAACATCAAAACTTATGCAGAAAAAGGCAATACGGTTTTGATTTTTGAAGACAACGGCATTGGTATCGATATGAACAAACACGGCGGCCAGATTTTTGGTTTGTACAAAAGATTTAGCAATAAAGCCGAAGGCAAAGGTTTAGGTTTGTATATTGTACACGCACAAATTACAGCTTTAGGCGGTAAAATTGAAGTGAAAAGCGAACTTGGCAAAGGGACACGTTTTATGGTTCACTTTAAAAAATAATCGTACGGTGCAACAAAGCTGCACAGTTTTTACTTGTAATATTGCTGCAATGCTTCGTTTATCTATCTAAAATTATGCTGCACATTAAATCTTTTGTAAATAATCCTTACCAGGAAAATACTTATTTGTTGTTTGATGATACGTTGGAATGTGTGCTGATCGACCCAGGCATGTACACGGCAGAAGAACAAAATAAGGTTGCTTCTTTTATCACCGAAAATTTGTTAAAACCGGTTTTACTGCTCAATACACATTGCCATATCGACCATGTGCTGGGCAATAAATTTGTGTTTGACCAATATGGGTTGAAGCCGCAGTTTCATGAAGGCGAATTGCCTTTGCTTTCGGCGGTTTTAAGTTATGCTCCGGAAATGGGAATTCGGTACGAAGTTTCGCCTTTGCCGGAAACGTTTTTGCCGGAAACAGGAACAATCAAACTTGGAGAAACAGAACTGGAACTGATTTTTGCGCCCGGCCATTCGCCTGCACATTTATGTTTTTATTCGGCCAATAACCATATTTTAATTGGCGGCGATGTGCTTTTTCGGGAAAGCATTGGCCGTACCGATTTGCCCGGCGGCGATACGGCTCAATTATTAAAAAGCATTCGCGAAAAACTGTTTATCCTTCCCGATCAGGTAATTGTTTATCCCGGCCACGGACCAGAAACCACCATTGGTTACGAAAAAGAATACAATCCTTTTCTAACTTAAACATTAAAAAAAGTATCCTAAAAGAAGCATCCCTAAAACTTGAACACATCTGCTTTTATAGCCAGGCGCTACCTTTTTTCTAAAAAATCTACCAATGCCATCAATATCATTTCCGGCATTTCTATGCTGGGCGTTTTGGTGGGAAGTGCGGCGCTGATCCTGATCCTTTCTGTTTTTAATGGTATTGAAACATCAGTTGTTTCTTTATATAGCAGCTTTACGCCAGAATTGAAAATGCTACCTATAAAAGGTAAAACATTCAACCCAGCAACACTGCATTTAGACAGCTTACGAAAACTGCCAAGTATATTTTCAGTAACAGAAGTGTTGGAAGAAAAAGTACTGCTTCGTTATGGCAAAAGTCAGTTTATTGGTACGGTAAAGGGTGTTAGTGATGATTTTTTAAAGAACCCACAATTAGACAGCATATTGCAGATTGGTTCTTTTACGTTGAAAGAAGACGGACAAGACCTGGCCGTATTGGGCGCATCTGTACAAATTAGCTTGGGCATTAATGTAAAAGACCCGTCGGCAAGGCTGCAAATTTATTCGCCCCGGCATAATGTGGTCAGTTCTTTTAATCCGATGGACGAATTTGTGGTACGCAACATTGGTACTTCCGGCGTGTTTTCTGTGCAGCAGGATTTTGATAACTTGGTAATTACACCTGTTTCTTTTACAAGGGATTTATTGGATGAGCCTAAAAATATATCTTACCTTGAAATTAACTTAAATGATAAAGACAAAATTGATGGAATGCAGCAGCAGCTCCAACAAAAATTTGGTCAGGATTTTTTTGTTAGGAACCGTTATCAGCAAAACACATCACTCTACAAACTCATGAACTCAGAAAAGTGGGCCGTGTTTTTGATCCTTACTTTTGTAGTAATTATTGCCATTTTTAATATCATAGGTTCTTTAACCATGCTGGTGATCGATAAAAGAAAAGACATTGCTATTTTAACCAGTTTGGGGGCAAATAAAAGTTTGGTACAACGCATTTTCTTTTTTGAAGGCATGCTGATCAGTTTAGTTGGCTGCCTGATCGGAATGTTTTTGGGGTTGATATTTGCCTTGCTGCAACAAAGTTTCGGGTTTGTTACGATGGGCGGCACCACCATGGTACAAGCTTATCCGGTAACGCTAAAAGCAAGTGATTTTTTGCTGGTTTTTATTACGGTGATCGGCATATCCGTTATCGCATCTGGCATTAGTGCGCGTTTAAGTGTACAAAAACTCGATGAAATTAATCAGGAACTGTAAATTAGCAACATGAAAAGAATAATTTTCATTGGGTTTGTATTTGGGACAGTGCTTGTTTGTAGCTGCAACAGGCACAGCCAGTCCGAAAATCAGGTTTACAAAGGTTTGTACAGCTTTGGCCTCGAAGTAAAATCTTTTAAAGAATGCAGTACCGGCCGCGAATATTGGGTGAAAGACAGTTCGGGCAAACTGGAGTTAGAATACTCGAACATGAACTTTGAAAAACCTTACGAACCGGTTTATGTAGAAGTGGAAGCGATAAAAAAACGCTCAGGGCAGGAAGGCATTGGTGCCGAGTTTGATAGCACAATGGTGGTTACCAAAGTCCAAAAAATAACCAGGGAAATCCCCGAGGACGTTTGTAATTAACAAATTTCTATTTTAAAGCTTAAATGCAATCAAGCTATTTCTTCCGGCAACGATTGCACAAATAATTTAGCTTTTCCTTCAGTTTTATATATTATTCTGTGTAAAATTGCCTAACCAATCAATTTATATAACTTAATATAATTGCTTGTATTAGTATAATCTGTATTAATCGGGCAATTTTAGCTGTTAGTGTTTTTCGTATGAGAAAATTAATACTTCTTTTATCCCTGTTTTTTTTATGCGTGCTAAAAGAAGCATCTGCACAAAATTATGGCGATTTGCTTTTTAATGTAAACGGACAAAGCAGCGGCATAAAAGTTACCAATACCAATACATCTAAAGCAAAAACCAAAACTACCTTTAATGCCGGTGCCGATAGCAAAGCATTGGTGATGAAATAATAATTGATGAAAAAAAACACTTGTAAAAGAAGCATTGGCTTCTTGTTCCTAATTTTTTTGGCTTGTAGTGGCCATGCGCAATCCTTGTCAGAAAAAGTAGCAATAACAGCCATGAAAGTTTGGCCGGATACCAGTTCGACCAAATTTGCCAAATGGTCTTACGATCAGGGCGTTTTACTGGAAGGAATGGCTGGTGTTTGGAAACGGACAGCTAACGCAGAATATTACCGTTATATCCAGAAAAGCATTGACAAATTAGTTGATAAAGACGGAAAAATAACAGGTTATAAGCAGGAAGATTTTAACATAGATAACATCAAAACAGGCCGTTCTTTGCTGCTGCTTTACCGCGTAACCAGCCAGGAAAAATATTACAAAGCGTTAAGCCAGTTGCGCGAGCAGTTAAAAGGCCAGCCGCGCACTTCCGAAGGAGGTTTTTGGCATAAAAAAGTTTATCCTAACCAAATGTGGCTGGATGGTTTGTACATGGGCGAACCTTTTTACGCAGAATATGCCGCCACTTTTGATGAACCTACGGGTTTTGACGACATCGCCAAACAGTTTATTTTGATGGAAAAACATTCGCGCGACCCAAAAACGGGTTTACTTTATCACGGCTGGGACGAATCCAAACAACAAAAATGGGCAAATAAAACAACCGGGACTTCACCCAACTTTTGGGGACGGGCAATGGGTTGGTACGGAATGGCTTTGGTTGATGTGCTGGAATATCTCCCGGAAAATCATCCGCAGCGAAAAGCTTTGCTAGATATTTTAAACCGTTTTGCGGTTGCTGTTCAAAAATATGAAGACCCAAAATCGGGCGTTTGGTACCAGGTTTTGGATAAAGCGAACGAAAAAGGAAATTACTTAGAATCTTCTGCTTCCAGCATGTTTGTTTATACGTTGGCAAAAGGAACGCGTTTAGGTTATCTCCCGGAAAAATTTAAAGCAGTTGCCAAAAAAGGTTATGACGGAACCGTTAAGGAATTTATCGAAACAGATGCCAGCGGAAATACCAATTTAAAAGGAACGGTTGCCGTAGCTGGTTTGGGCGGAAACCCGTACCGCGATGGTAGTTTTGAATATTACACGAAAGAAAAAGTGGTAACCAACGACCCGAAAGGCGTTGGCGCGTTTATACAAGCTGCAAATGAAATGCAACTGGCAGAAATTCCGAAACCAGGCAAAGGACAAACCGTGATGCTGGATTCCTATTTCAATAATGAACACATGAAAAATGCGGCTGGCCAGACAATCTCTTTTCATTACAAATGGGACGAGATGGACAATAACGGTTTTTACTTCTTTAAAAGTGCCTTCAATTATCGCGGCGTAAAAACAGAAACTTTAAATGCTGCACCCAATCTACAAAACCTAAAAAACGCTAATATTTACATTATTGTTGATCCGGATACGCAAAAAGAAACGGACAAACCCAATTATGTAAACCAGCAGGATGCAACAGCGATAGCAGAATGGGTAAAAGCTGGCGGCGTTTTGATTTTATTGGCGAACGATGTTGGCAATTGCGATTTGGAGCATTTAAATATTTTGGCCGGAAAATTTGGGATTCAATTTAATGAAGATAGTCGGAATAAAGTAACGACTGATTTAACAACGGGAGATTTCCAATTGCCGGCTACCGATCCGATTTTTAAAACCGGCAAAAAGGTTCACATCAAAGAAATTTCAACTTTAAAACTTACGCCGCCTGCGGTTGCTTCTTTTACCGATGGAAAAGATGTAATTATCGCAACAGCAAAATATGGCAAAGGGGCTGTTTTTGCCGTTGGCGATCCGTGGTTTTATGATGAATATACGGATGGCAGAAAGATTCCTGCAGATTATCAAAATTATGAAGCCTGCCAGGATTTAATAAACTGGGCGATCAAACAGGTTCCTCCTACAAAATCTAAATAATAAGCTGATGTACAGATGCTTCTTTTACCTGTGTTTTTTTATCGCCGCTAATTTTATGGTGGTAAAAGAAGCATCGGCACAAAAACAATTGGTGGTTAATGCGGACGGAAAAGGAGATTTTAAAACGATACAAGCAACGATTAATAGTTTGCCGGATTCTTCCAATGCGCCAATTTATCAGGCTGAAACTTCTAAAGGTGTACAATGGGGAAACCGATGTTACTTTTACAACTGCCACAATTTGGGCGGAGATTATAATTGGCTTAAAAATAACTTGGCAGCTGCAGAAGACGCACCTTCGCCACAAATAATTACGGCGAATTGGGCATTCGATCATCAATGGGAACCCTTAAAAAGCGACTAAATTTAATGGATAAAAACAGTATCGGCTAAATTTACAGATAGCGCAGTACGGTATTTTTTTGGATACTGTTTAAAAAATTGATACTTTTCAGATATTCAATAACCTAACCGGCATATTTAAATAATACAAAACTTTGGGGAACAGATTTAACTTTATTTTCTGGCTTTTTATGGGCTGTACGGCATGGTTTCACTATGATATGCAATGATGCAGTTTTGAAGGCAATGGGGGATTTATCTTCAAAATAATAAAATTTAAACATGAAACAGCAGATATTGAAAGTAAACCCAAATGATAACGTAATTGTGGCCTTAACAGATTTGCCGCAAGGTTCGGTAGTTACTTACGATAATCAACAATATATATTAACGGATAACGTGCAGGCCAAACACAAATTCGCCGCGCAGGATTTCCAGCAGAATGACGACATTATTATGTACGGCGTTTTGGTTGGCAAAGCACAAAATTTTATTCCGGCCGGCGGATTGCTGACCACCAAAAATATTCATCATGCAGCAAATGATTTTTTTATTGGCGAACGACATACCGAATGGAACAAACCGGACATCAGCAAATTTGCAAACCGTGCTTTTTACGGTTTTCAGCGTTCTGATGGCAGCGTGGGCACCGCCAATTACTGGCTGGTAATCCCAATGGTTTTTTGTGAGAATCGGAATTTAGATGTTTTAGAAGAAGCTTTGATTACGCCTTTAGGTTACGGCCGGAATAAAGTTTATGCTAACCAAGCGCAGGAACTCATCAAAATGTATAAATCCGGCAGCCATGTTACCCAGATTTTAAACGCAGAAATGCCTTATACAGAATTAGTTGCCAAGCAGGAACGTTTATTCCCGAATGTGGATGGCATCAAGTTTTTGGTGCACAACGGCGGTTGCGGAGGTACGCGGCAAGATGCGCAGGCACTTTGCGGTTTGCTGGCCGGTTACATTACGCATCCGAATGTTGCCGGTGCAACGGTTTTAAGTTTAGGTTGCCAAAATGCACAGGTTTCAATTCTGGAAGAAGAAATTAAAAAACGTTCACAGTTATTTGATAAACCGTTTTTCGTGCTGGAACAACAAAAAGTTGGAACCGAAGCTGATTTGCTTTCTTTAGCCATCAAGCAAACTTTTGCGGGACTTGTTTTAGCCAATAAAAATACACGTCAGCCTGCGCCAATCAGTAAAATTTGTATTGGTTTGGAGTGTGGCGGTTCGGATGGTTTTTCGGAAATTTCTGCAAATCCGGCTATTGGTTACACTTCCGATTTACTGATTGCAGCTGGTGGTTCAGTTATTTTGGCCGAGTTTCCGGAGTTGTGCGGCGTAGAGCAAAACATGAGCGACCGTTGTGTGGAAACAGAAGATGCCGAGCGTTTTTCGTACCTGATGCGTACGTATAATGATCGCGCAAAAGCAGTCGGTTCAGGTTTCGACATGAATCCTTCGCCCGGAAATATCAAAGATGGTTTGATTACGGATGCAATCAAATCTGCTGGAGCGGCTAAAAAAGGCGGAACATCGCCGGTGGTAGAAGTATTGGATTATCCTGAAAAAGTAACAAAACCCGGATTAAATTTATTGTGTACGCCGGGAAATGATGTAGAATCGACCACGGCAGAAGTTGCTTCCGGTGCCAACGTGGTTTTATTTACAACGGGTCTGGGCACGCCGACGGGAAATCCGGTTACGCCGGTGGTTAAAATCTCCAGCAATACTAAATTGTACAATAAAATGCGCGATATCATCGACATCAATACCGGAACGGTGATTGAAGGCGAGGAAACCATCGAACAAGCCGGTGAACGTATTTTAGATTACGTCATCCGTGTAGCCAGCGGCGAAGTTGAAGTTAGTGCCGTGCGCCACGGTCAGGACGATTTTATTCCCTAGAAACGCGGCGTTTCTTTATAAATTGCCATGCTTCTTTTATCACCCAAAAATTGAATTTAAGCTGATCATCAGCATCAAAATAGAACAATGAAACCTTTTTTAAACGATCATTTCCTCCTGCAAACCCCAACGGCACAAAAGTTATATCACGATTTTGCTGAAAAGCTGCCGATCATAGATTACCATAATCATTTGCCGCCAGATCAAATTGCGGGAAACATCAACTTTAAAAACTTAACGCAGGTTTGGCTTTACGGCGATCATTACAAGTGGCGCGCCATGCGAACCAACGGCATCAATGAAGATTTTATCACCGGCCAAAAAAGCGATTACGAAAAGTTTGAAAAATGGGCAGCAACCGTTCCGTACACGTTGCGCAACCCGCTTTACCACTGGACGCATCTGGAGCTGCAACGTTATTTTGGCATCCACGATTTATTATCGGTAAAAACAGCACAAAGCATTTACGATAACGCCACAGCACAATTGCAAACGCCGGAATATTCGGTGCAGGGTTTATTGCAGAAAATGAACGTGGAAACGGTTTGTACGACGGATGATCCGCTGGATAATTTAGCTTTTCATCAGCAATTAAAACAAGAAGGTGGAACGGTAAAAATGTTGCCGGCATTTCGTCCGGATAAGGCGATGAACCCGGATGATTTGGAAGTTTTGAATGTTTATATTAATAAGCTGGAAGAAGTAACCAATATTTCTGTTGATAGTTACGATGCTTATTTATCAGCTTTAAAATCCCGTCATGATTATTTTGCAAAGAATGGCTGCAAGGTTTCAGATCATGGTTTAGAACAGGTTTATGCCGAGGATTATACCGAAGAAGAGATCAGAAATATCTTCCAAAAAATACGTGCTAAAAGAAGCATCACGTTAGAAGAAAACTTGAAATTTAAATCGGCTTTATTGTTTGAATTTGCGGTTTGGGATCACGAAAAAGGCTGGGTGCAGCAATATCATTTGGGCGCGCTGCGGAACAATAATGCGCGGATGCTGAAACAATTGGGGCCAGATACGGGCTGGGATTCGATTGGGGATTTTAGTCAGGGACGGCAGATTTCCAAATTTTTGAACCGGTTGGATTCGGAAGACCGGCTCGCAAAAACGATTTTATACAACTTAAATCCGGCCGATAACGAATTGATGGCCACGATGATCGGCAATTATAACGATGGTTCGGTTGCCGGAAAAGTACAGTTTGGTTCGGCTTGGTGGTTTTTAGATCAGAAAGATGGCATGACGAAGCAGATCAACGCGTTATCAAACATGGGCTTAATCAGCAAATTTGTTGGAATGCTGACCGATTCGCGCAGCTTTTTATCTTTCCCTCGCCACGAATATTTCCGCAGATTGTTGTGTAATTTATTTGGCGAAGATGTAGAAAACGGCGAATTGCCTAATGATATGGAACTGATTGGCAAGATCGTTTCAGATATTTGCTATTACAACGCCAAAAATTATTTTAACTTTTAAGATGAGCAAAATACTCAGTTTTGGCGAATTGCTGCTGCGGATTTGTCCGGACACGGAAGGCAATTGGCTCAAAGAAAATTCCTTGCCATTTTATGTTGGCGGTGCCGAATTAAATGTGGCTACAGCTTTGGCTATTTGGGATTTGCCTTCAGCCTATTTAACTGCTTTACCGGAAAATATGTTATCGGAACAGATCCTACAATATTTACAAGCTAAAAAAGTAGATACTTCGGCAGTAGTTTTTCAAGGAAATCGGATCGGTACATATTATCTCCCGAAAGGAAAAGATTTAAAAAATGCCGGTGTTATTTACGACCGTAATTATTCGGCTTTTGCAGAACTTCAACCCAAAACTATTGATTGGGATGCTGTTTTTGAAGATGTTTCCTGGTTTCATTTCAGTGCAATTTGTCCGGCTATTAACCAAAACGTAGCTGATGTTTGCGAAGAAGCTTTGAAAGTGGCTTCCGAAAAAAATATTTTCATTTCTTTGGATTTGAATTACCGCGCCAAGTTATGGAAGTACGGTAAGCAGCCAATCGAAATTATGCCAAACCTCGCCAAATATTGTGATTTGATTATGGGGAATATTTGGGCTGCCAACCAAATGCTGGGAACGGACGTAGATGAAAATATCCACGAAATCAGCACGAAAGAAAACTATTTAAATCATGCGGTAAAAACTTCGGAAGCGATTATTAAATCTTGTCCAAAGTGTAAATATGTGGCTAATACTTTCCGTTTCGGCGATCCTGGAATTGAATATTATTCGACTGTTTTTACCGATGGAAAACTGGAGGTTTCGCAGGAATATACCACAGAAAAAATTGTTGATAAAGTGGGCAGCGGAGATTGTTTTATGGCCGGTTTGATTTACGGTTTGTACAAAAAACTGCCGGTAAAAGAAGCATTGGAGTTTGCAACGGCTGCAGCTTACGGCAAATTATTTATCGAAAGCGATGCGACCACGATGAGCGTAGAGGAAGTAAAAAAGATGATCAAAAATGAGCAGTAAAAAGCAAAATTCGCTTAATAAAATATTGAAACAAGGCACTTTGCCTTTGTTTTTTTATAAAGATGCGGAAGTGAGTTTGGAGATCACCAGAACACTTTACAAAGCCGGCGTGCGTGTTTTTGAATACACGAACCGCGGACCGGAAGCTTTAGAAAATTTCAAACTGATGCGGAAACTGGTTGATGAAGAAATGCCCGACTTGGAACTGGGCATCGGAACAATTAAGTCGGTAAAAGAAGCACAGGATTTTCTGGCAGCCGGGGCAGATTTTTTGGTGAGTCCGATTGTCAATCCAAGCGTTGGACAAATGGCTTTGGAAGCAGATTTATTGTGGATTCCAGGTTGTATGACGCCGACGGAAATTTTTCTGGCGCAGGAAAACGAAGCTGCTTTGATCAAACTTTTCCCGGCAAATATTTTGGGCGAAGCTTTTTTATCGTCCATAAAAGAACTGTTTGCTGGTCAGCTTTTTATTCCAACCGGCGGCGTAGAACTCACTAAAGAAAACATTACCGGCTGGTTTAAAGCTGGCGTAAGCGCAGTTGGTTTGGGCAGCAAGTTGATCAGCAAAAAAGTAATGGAAGGCAAATTGTATGTTGAACTTTTTTCGGCCACAAAAGAAGCACATGAATTAGTAAAAACCTGTAGATCAATATAAATAAAATGGACAAGAAAATAGGTAAATACAGATGGACGATCTGTGCATTGTTGTTTTTTGCTACGACGATCAATTATTTAGACCGGCAGGTTTTAAGTTTGCTTTCGGGCAAACTGGAAGAAGAATTCCATTGGTCTAATACAGATTATGCCAATATTACGGCTGCTTTCCAGTTTATTTACGCTATTTCCATGCTTTTTGCAGGCCGTTTAATTGATAAATTAGGCACCAAATGGGGTTATGCCATTGCAATTATCATCTGGTCTTTCGGGGCTATTTTACACGCCAAAGCCATCCCGATCGGCGGGGCAATTGCTTCTCTTTTTGAGGTGGTTGGCATTACCGGTTTATCGGTTTCTGTTTTAGGTTTTATTTTTTCGAGGGCAGTTTTAGGTTTTGGCGAATCCGGGAACTTCCCCGCAGCGATCAAAGCAACAGCCGAATATTTCCCTAAAAAAGAACGTTCGTTTGCCACCGGTATTTTTAATTCCGGCGCAAACATTGGTGCTATTTTGGCACCGGCAACCGTGCCTTATATTGCTAAAATCTGGGGCTGGGAAACTGCTTTTTTAATTATCGGCGGTGCCGGTTTTTTGTGGCTGATCTTCTGGTTTATTTTTTATGACAAGCCGGAACAGCAAAAACGCTTATCTAAAGATGAGTTGGAATACATTTTACTGGATACCGATGAAAAAGTAATCGTTCCGAGCGAATCTGAAACCGAGGCCAAAAAAGTTTCCTGGTTTAAGCTGCTCGGCTACAAACAAACCTGGGCTTTTACATTCGGTAAATTTATGACGGACGGCGTTTGGTGGTTTTTCCTTTTCTGGCTGCCCTCTTTTCTAAAAGCACAGTACGGGATGGAAGGTACGTCAATTTCTTTCCCGCTGTTTGTTTTATACAGCATGACCATGATCGGAAGTATCGGCGGCGGCTGGTTCCCGGCCTATTTCCTCAAAAAAGGTTATAATGCTTACGAAGGCCGGATGAAAGCCATGATGATCATCGCCCTATTTCCGCTGGTAATTTTACTGGCGCAACCATTAGGGCATTATACTTATTGGGTTCCGGTAGTTTTAATTGGCATTGGCGCATCGGCACATCAGGCCTGGTCGGCAAATATTTTCACTACTGTTTCGGATATGTTCCCTAAAAAAGCCATCGGTTCTATCATCGGTATCGGCGGAATGGCCGGCGGGATTGGCGGCGTAATCGTATCCAAAGTTGGCGGTGCGTTTTTCGATCATTATAAAGCATTGGGCCACATCCAAACCGGTTATACCATTATGTTTACCTTTTGCGCCATCGCTTATATTATTGCGTGGGCAGTTATGAAAACTTTGGTGCCCCGCTTTATGCCGATTAAAAACATTTAAAACACGCCCCTGATTTTATCCTTGTAAAAGAAGCACGGGCTAAATTACTTTTATCATTTAACACAAATAACATGGTTTTTAAAGATCAGTTGGAAGCTATTTTTGTAGAAGAAAGTCAAATCCCGTCAGGATTTCTCTTATCCGAACAGATTATCCAGCGGGAATATCTTTCCAATGGCGAAATGAAAAAATGGGACGGCGAAGTAAGCGAGGTTTCCTCTCCGGTTTGTATCCGTACGCCGGAAGGTTTGAAGCGAAAAGTGATCGGTGCTTTCCCGGTTTGCGGCACCAAAGAAGCGATGGAAGCCTTGGATGCGGCCATGGCGGCGTACGACAGCGGCCGTGGTGAATGGCCAACGATGAGCGTGGCCGAACGTATACACCGTGTAGAACAGTTCACGTTCAAAATGGCGGCACAAAAAGATTTGGTGGTGAAACTGATTATGTGGGAGATCGGTAAATCTTATGCTGATTCTGTTAAAGAGTTTGACCGCACCGTCGAATATATCCATGCCACCATTGATGCTTTAAAAGACATTGACCGGCAATCTTCCCGTTTTGAAATTGAACAGGGCATTGTTGCGCAGGTACGCCGCTCGCCTTTGGGTGTGGTTTTGTGCATGGGGCCGTTTAATTATCCGCTGAATGAAACTTTTACCACGCTGATCCCGGCTTTGATTATGGGCAATACTTTACTGTTCAAACCACCAAAACATGGTACGCTTTTGCATTATCCGCTGTTAAAAGCTTTCCAGGAATGTTTTCCAAAAGGCGTGGTCAATACTATTTACGGGCGCGGTGCAGATATTGTTCCGCCGTTGATGCAATCCGGTAAGATCAATGTTTTAACGCTGATCGGCTCCAGCAAAGTTGCCAACGAACTGAAAAAGCAGCACCCGAAAGTAAACCGTTTGCGTGCAGTTTTAGGTTTGGATGCCAAAAACGCAGCTATAATCACCGAAAATGCAGATTTGGATTTGGCCGTAAGCGAAACTATTTTGGGTGCTTTATCTTTTAACGGACAACGTTGTACGGCCATAAAAATCGTGCTGGTGCACAAAAGCTTGGTTGGTCCTTTTTTAGAAAAGCTTTCCGCAGAAATTTCAAAACTAAAATTTGGGATGCCTTGGGAAAAAGGCGTTAACCTTACACCGCTTCCCGAACCTGGCAAACCTACTTATCTAAAGGCTTGTATTGATGATGCGGTTTCCAACGGCGCCAAAGTAATCAACGAAAACGGCGGCGAAACCGTAGCTTCTTTTGTTTATCCGGCGGTTGTTTATCCGGTGAACGAAAAGATGAAACTGTACCGGGAAGAACAATTCGGGCCGATTATCCCGGTGATTGCTTTTGATGATTTGTCGGAACCGATTGAATATTTAATCGAATCGCCGCATGGACAGCAGGTAAGTATTTTTAGTAACGATGCACATCAAATTGCTTCACTGATCGATCCTTTGGTAAACGAAGTAAGCCGCGTTAATATCAATTGCCAATGCCAGCGCGGCCCGGACGTTTTTCCTTTTACCGGCCGTAAAGATAGTGCAGAAGGAACACTTTCTGTTGTAGATGCTTTGCGGGCTTTCTCCATCCGTTCGCTGGTAGCAACCAAACTTAACGACAGCAACAAAAAGCTGATCAACGAAATTGTGAACAATAACGAATCGAACTTTTTAAGTACGAAGTTTATTTTTTAGGTGATAAAAGAAGCATTATAGCAAAAGAAGCTGCCTCAAAAAGGGCAGCTTCTTTTGTTTTTATCTTAAGCAGTTCAGCTTAATTGTTTTTCAAACCCAATTTATGGTTGGTATAATCCAACATGTACTCATTGGTCAAAAAGTATTGCATTCCGAAAATAGCAAAATTGCTTCCGCCTGTTCCCGGGTTTTCTATATAAGTAGGGCTTTCTGTAGATGTGGTTGTATAAGAATAGGTAAAGCCAGTACCGGTTGCAGCAGTAATGGCTGTGTTAATTGGCAATAAAGATGTGCTTGATACTGTTTTATCTTCAATAAAATTATAAGGGTCTGTGCCGGAATCGAATAAAACGTAAGTTGTAGAAGTTTTACTTCCGTAAGTTACTGTTGCTGGCAAATAAGGCAAATAGCCTGCTCCCTGATAAAAGGAAAGTTGGTTCATAACAAAACCCGAAGAGGAAGAAAGATCAGACGAGGTTAAACCTAAAGTAAGTACGCCCGGCACAAAAGTAGCATAACCATTATTTGAAAAATTGGAAGTGCCTAATACAGCTATCTTGAACCCTTTGGTAAGGCCGGTGCCAGGGTCGAAAAAAGTGAAAGGGCTGGTAATGTAGGCGTTGTTTGCAAAAGTAACATCATATTGGTCTAACACGCCCATTACATCAAATTCGTGCGCGCTTTGTTTGTTGCCTTTTGCATCAACTGCTTTGTAATATATAAAAAAGGGAAGGCGTTTAATAACAATATTTCCGTTTACATCACCAATGGTAACAGGCGCATAAGCCAAATTGCCGTAAACTTTGGTCGAGCTGCTGTCGCTGTCGCCATACTGTACAATTTGCTTTTGGCTGGTAACCGTAATGCCGTTTACAACGGTAGAATCCCCGGTAAAGGTAAAGCCAGAACTGGTGATCATAGAAGTGGGCAAAATGCCTTGTGCATCAATAACCATTCCGCCGGAGCCGGTATCAAACACTAAGCCGTAAGAAACGGCTTGGGTGCCAATTTTTGAAACATTAATTTGCAACTGCCTGAAATTATAAGTTGCGTTAGAGCCAAATTCGTACAGACCGAGTTTCATAGGCGTGGCAACTGCTGGTGTTGCTGCCGATTTTTCTTTTTTACAAGATGCAATCGTTAGCAGCAAAAATGATCCGGTGATAAACAGAAAACTTTTAAGCGTGTAATTATTATTCATTTTTTTTGTGTTTGGCGTTGATCTAAAAGCCGCAAAATTGATGCAGTTAAAATTAAAAATATAACTGCTTTGTAGTTTAGCTTTTAACAGTTTTTCATCTTTAAACGCGTGTTCCATAATTTATGTATTTACAGTCCTAAATTTTTAATTTAAAGATATTAAGTTTGAATATAGATGAAGTAAAAGTATCGATAGAAAGGTTGTTTGTATCGATACAAAAAGCTAAGAAATACAACTTACTCATCAAAAATGCTCAATAAATGTATAAGATTTATGCCGATAAAAGAAGCATCACACTTCCACCATTGCTTTGATAACACCGCCCTAAAATCCGCGGATAATTAAAAAACAGCTGTGTGCCTTTAAAAGCAGGCAAATCTGTTCCGCAAATCCCGATACGTTTTATTTTGATATTGGCATTTCCAGGCTTTAATTCAGGTATTTCAGCAGTTCCATACGCAAATTGTACGGGTTCTATGCAGGTTAATATCTTCATAATTTTTGTTTGATAAAAGAAGTACTATGTTTATCCAACAATCCCTCGTCTTGCATGGCTTTCCAGAACTCGGCTGGTATTTTTTTGGTGGCCATTTCGATATTGCTTTTTACTTTTTCGGGTTTGGAAGTGCTCAAAGCAACACTGGTTACGCCGGGAATATTGAATCCGAAGTCAAAACAAGCTTCGGCAGGTTGGATGTTAAAATCTTTACAAAGCGAGAAAAAAGCGTTCCGCCAGTTGTACAATTCCTTTCCTGTTTCTGTATTTGGGTCGATTTCTTCGTAATTGTAAAAACTGCTTCCGGTTAAAAAACCACCGTTAAAAACAGCAGAATTTATGACAGAAACGTTCTTTTGATGCAGTTTTCCAATAAACTCAATCAGTTCCTGCGGATGGCTTTTTAAAGTTAAACTATTGGCAATCATCACCCAATCCAAATCAATATCACCTGCAATTTGCTGGATCACTTTCCATTGTTTAGAGCCAACACCGATCGATTTTACTTTTCCTTGTTTTTTTAAATCCGTTAAAGCGCGGTAAGCATCCAGAATATCGTTGTAACGCCTTTTTTCATCTGCATCGTCTGTTGCGGCTGCCAAATATTCGTCGGGATCATGTACAGAAACCATTTGCGGAACGTATGTTTCCAGCAACTGGTTTCCTTGTTCAAAACATTCTACAATACCTTCGTAACTAATTTTTTGTACCGCATCGTGGTCAATATCTTTCCAAATGCCTTTCTCAAAAGTAGGTTCAGGCGTGGTAAGTTCGGTTTGGTACCAGGCCAGTTTGTTACTGATAATAACATCTTCCGGTTTAACTTTTAGCTCGCGGAGGCACTTTCCCAAAACTTCCAAAGCCAAACCTGCACCGTATTTTCCGGCGGAATCAAACACCGCAACGCCCGGAGAATTTTGAACATATTCTTTAACGATAGCCAGTTTTCTTTCGTAAGGAACAGCCTCATAAATGTTCCCTAAACCGCTGGTTCCCCAAATTACTGGCGGCAGATTAATTTTGGTATCAGATACTGTTTTTATAGGCATAAAATCAGAATTATAAATGGTAGAATTGAATGGCATTGCCTCCCCAAAATAAATCTTGCTCGTTTTGGGTTAAGGTTGAAGTGTAACTTTGAACGATCGAAAGCATTTTTGCGTATCCGCCGGCAACATTACAAACCGGCCAATCGGAACCGAACATAACGCGTTTAGAACCGAAAGCTTCAAAAACAACATCAAGATAAGGCGTAAAATCTTCGGTTTTCCAATTTTTCCAGTTGGCTTCGGTAACCATTCCGGAAACTTTGCAGCTTACATTTTCCAGTTCAGCAATCGCCGTAATATCTTTTTTCCAGCTATCAATATTTTTATTTTTGATGTCTGGTTTAGCGATATGATCGATCACAAAAGGCTGATCAGGAAAAGTTTGAACCAGGGTTTGGGCGTTTTGCAGATGCTTCGGAAAAATTAAAACATCGTAAGTAAAATCAAATTTTTGCAATAAGGAAATGCCGTGCATAAACGATTTTTGCAGCATAAAAGCAGCATCCGGTTCGCCTTGTAAAATATGGCGGAAACCTTTTAGCAATTTAAACTGATGATAGTATTCCAACCGTTCTTCAACCTTTGGCGAACACAAATCAACCCAGCCAACTACGCCTTTGATGATGCTGTTTTTATCGGCATTTTTTAGTTGGATGTTGTTTTCTGCTTCGGATTGATCAGATTGAACAACTACGCAGCCATCAAAACCATTCTCTTTTAAAATTGGTTCCAAATTTTCCGGCAAAAAATCCCGCTGAATTTCTTGCATCGAATCATCAATCCAGCTATCTCTTACCGGATCGAAAACCCAAAAATGCTGGTGTGCATCAATTTTTTGCATATGCTTTTACCACCTGGCGCGAAGTTCCTAATCCGTCAATGCCTAATTCAACCACATCGCCGGGCTTTAAATAAACCGGCGGATTAAAACCCAATCCAACGCCCGAAGGTGTTCCGGTAGAAATAATATCGCCGGGCAGCAAAGTCATAAACTGGCTGAGATACGAAACCAATTTCGGCAAACTGAAAATTAAATCATCCGTATTCCCGTCCTGTAATATTTTGCCGTTCAAACTCAACCATAAACGAAGCT
This sequence comes from uncultured Sphingobacteriaceae bacterium, assembly GCA_964251965.1. Taxonomy (GTDB): domain Bacteria; phylum Bacteroidota; class Bacteroidia; order Sphingobacteriales; family Sphingobacteriaceae; genus Mucilaginibacter_A. The sequence goes on from CAXULQ010000010.1 coordinate 22,726, forward strand.
TGTGTGGATCTTTAATTTCATCTGTTGTAGCCAAAAACGGGCCAACCGGAGCAAACGTGTCGCAGCCTTTGCCTTTGTCCCATGTGCCGCCGCGTTCCAGTTGAAACTCACGTTCAGAAACATCATTATGCAAACAATATCCGGCAACGTAATCCATCGCATCTTCCTCACTTACGTAACTTGCTTTTGTACCGATAACTAAAGCCAGTTCTACTTCCCAATCCGTTTTTACTGAGTTTTTTGGGATGATAATATCATCATTCGGTCCAACCAAAGCAGTGGTAGATTTGAAGAACAAAATTGGTTCTTCCGGAATTTTTGCACCAGTTTCGTTGGCGTGTTTAGCATAATTTAAACCGATACAAACAATTTTTGAAGGCCGCGCAACCGGCGAACCCAAACGTTCTGTTTCAGCAACTTCAATCAATTTACCGTGATTGGCTTTGACAAATTCTTCCAGGCGCGCTAAGCCGTTATTTTCAAAAAAGTATTCGTTGTAATCTCCACCGAAAGCAGAAGTATCGTATTTAACGCCATCTATGATGACGCCGATTTTTTCTTTTCCGGCGTCGCCGTATCGTATAAGTTTCATAAAATAGATTAAATATTAAATCTTTTGTTAACGAGTTTCAGTCTTAGTAGTATTACGATAAGTACGAGGATCTCCATTCTGACTTAAACTTTTAGCGTATAAATAAAGACCAATAAAAATTACAACTAACACTCCAAATAAATAGGAGAAAAATTCTATAAACTTAACTTTCTTCTTAAACACCAATATTAAAGTAAATAAACACTCGGAGCAGATAAAGTAAAAGCCGAAAAGAGTTATTGATTTAACAATATTGGAAGAAGTTAGGCCTTTTGCAAATGGCAAAAAAATGAACACTTGAAAAATCAATATTAACCCTGCTAAATAGATATATCTTCTTATTTTTAAGCTTTTTGCAGAATCCATAATGGTTATTTAATTTAAAATAAAGTCATTGTTTCGATTATATTTTAGGTTGGTAAAAGGAGCATATTTCGTTTTATCGGTAGTTTTTAGTTATTTAGTTTTATAAAACCACCATCCAACGGATAATCGCAGCCGGTTACAAAACCAGCTTCGTCGGAGCAAAGGTAAAGCGCTAAAGCCGCAACTTCTTCCGGTTCGCCCATGCGGCCGATTGGCTGACTGGCAGATAATTTTTCAAACATTTCTGCTTCTTTTCCGGCATAATTTTTTGCGATAAAACCATCTACAAAAGGCGTGTGAATTCGTGCCGGAGAAATGCTGTTGCAGCGGATCTGATCGTCAATATAATCCCGTGCAACGGATAAAGTCATGGCAAAAATAGCACCTTTACTCATGGAATACGCAAAACGATCGGTGATACCAACCCAGGCCGCAATCGAAGCCATGTTTAAAATTACGCCGCCGCCGTTTGCCTTCATCATCGGTATCGCGGCGTACAAACAGTTGTAAGCGCCTTTTACATTCACTTTAAAAACACGCTCAAAATCAGCTTCTTCTGTTGTATCTGCGCGGCCAATGTGCGCGACTCCAGCGTTATTAACTAAAATATCGATCTTATCAATCTTTAAAAAAGTTTCGAGAATTTGCTGCTGGTTGCTTACATCGGCACTGTAAACAAAAGCTTTTCCGCCAGCATCTTCAATTTCGGTTGCGGTTCGTTCGCCAGCTTCGGCGTTCAATTCGACGATGTGCACTTCGGCGCCTTGCCTGGCAAATAACGCGGAAATTGCTTTGCCGATACCGCTTCCGCCGCCGGTGATGATTGCGTTTTTACCTGTTAAGCTAAACATGATGCTGTTTTTATAGTTGAAAAGTCTTGTCCATCAATAACCATTTTTCGCCGGGTTTTGCTGTGGGCAATTTCTGCTGATATTTCCACATCAATTGTTCCCATTCCTGCACTTTCGGATTAGCTGCATGGAAAATTGGTTAGCGGTTAAATTGGCTTGGTGTATGCAATTACAATATTAGTATTATCAGTAGAAATAATTGTAGCAAAGACAGTTAAATAATTTGTAGCATGTTTAATCGCTGCTTTTCTCTTCCCAGAGACTGCATAAATGTAAAATCGTATCTACCGCTTTTTGCATATCCTGCACCGAAACCCATTCCTGTTTGCTGTGAAAAGCATGTTCGCCGGCAAAGATATTAGCGCAGGGCAAACCCATAAAAGATAAACGCGAACCATCTGTTCCGCCACGGATGCTTTGTAAACGTGGTTCTAAACCTGCTCTCTTAATCGCTTCGATTCCATATTCAATTACTTCAGGATGCTTGTCGAGCATCTGTTTCATGTTTCGGTATTGTGTTGAAATTTGCAGGGTAAAAGAAGCATCAGGGAAATCTTGCAAAACCTGTTCTGCAATTTGCCGGATTACGTTTGCGTGATCTTTCAATTTTTCATCCTCAAAATCCCGGATGATAAAATCAATCAACGCCTCCTCCACAGAACCATTTACCGAAACCGGATGGATAAAACCTTCTTTGCCGGAAGTATTTTCGGGAGAAAGGTTTGCGGGAAGTTTGCCCAAAATTTTCCCGGCAATTTTGATCGCGCTCTGCATTTTTCCTTTTGCAAAACCTGGATGCGCGCTTACACCTTGAATAATTAAACGCGCTCCATCTGCCGAAAAAGTTTCGTTTTCGATTGTTCCGGCCGATTCTCCATCAACCGTATAACCAAAATCTGCAGCCAATTTTTTCATATCGGCTTTATCTACGCCGCGGCCGATTTCTTCATCCGGAGTAAATAAAATTTTTATCGTTCCATGTTTTATTTCGGGATGATCCATCAAATGTTTGCAAGCATCAACAATGGCGGCCAGCCCGGCTTTGTTATCGGCGCCAAGCAAAGTTGTGCCGCTTGCCGTAATTACATCGTTCCCGATCTGGTTTTGTAAATCAGGATGTTCTTTTAAACGGATAATTATAGTTGGGTCATCAGGCAAAACCAAATCCTGGCCTTGGTAATTGCTGTGGATAATTGGTTTTACGTTTTCTCCGCTGCAATCCGGCGAAGTATCCATGTGCGAGCAAAAGCAAATTACCGGAACAGTTTTCGTAGTATTGGCCGGAATGGTTGCATAAACGTAGCCGTATTGGTCTAAATGAGCATCCTTTAAGTCAATTTCCAACAATTCTTCGACTAAAAGTCGGCCTAAATTTTTTTGTTTTTCTGTGGAAGGAATGGTTTTGGATTCCGCATCTGATTGAGTATCAATAGTTGCATACTTTAAGAACCTATTTTGTACGGAGTAATGCAACATAAGCGAACCAATCATCGTTAAACATTTTTGATAATAAGTTAATAATTCTATTTTTGAAAAAATCGTTCTCAAAAATAAACGATAATCATGTTTTCGCTCCCGTCATTTAAAAATATATTCTCTTGAAAAAGATCTCATTATTTGTTGCTTTTGTAGTGATAAGTTTGTCGGTTTCTGCCCAAATTGGCTACAATTACGATCAGTACAGTTTAGGTGTGGGCATTAGCAGCGCAAAAATACATGGCGATTTGAACAAGGCCTACAGCCAGGCAGCATACAATGTCAATTTAAATTATCATTACACGCCTTTTGTTACTTTTAGTGCCGAAGCACAGTTTGGCCGGTTAGATAGCGGCAATGCCGATTCGACCAAAACTTATTACGGAGAACAGTCCAGTAATAAGTTTACAACGCTGATGTTCCATGCCGATGTGCAGTTAGGCGAGTTTATCAATTATGAAGACGATTACACGGCTATCCCAATCCTTAGTAAAATTTTAAACGGAGCCAAAAATATTTATATCGGTACAGGCGTAGGCGTAATTTTTAATAACATGACTTATATTAACCGTCAGGATTATCTCGACCCAAATGTAACTTTAGGTGGTTTGGATAAAAGTAACGAACTGATTATCCCTGTGCGGATTGGTTATGAATACAAAATATATAACGGTTATGACGAACCCCAAATTCGTATAAACTTAGGTTATCAGGCCAATTTTTCTACTGGTGACAATATGGACGGTTTCAAATCGGGCAAGTATGGCGATTGGTTTTCTCAAATTACTTTTGGTGTAAAAATAGGCCTTGGTGGTGTTACTTCTTACCGTAAACCCATCCACGTTGGTATGTTTTAACGATTAAGCAAATAATACCTTTATCAAAATTGATTTTTCTAAATATATTCCTTGAGAAAAAGTATTGTTGTAACCGCCATACTGTTTTTATGCAGTAAAATTTTAATGGCGCAATTAAGTTATAACTACACCGGTTATAGTATTGGCGCAGGAGGAGGAGCGGCGCTTGCAGATGCAGATATTGCACAACACCTTACAAAAAGTGCCTTCTTCGTTAATTTTAACTATAATTACTCGCCTTATACCACCTTTACTGCCGAGTTGCAAGCCGGAAATTTAGCAGGCGGAAACCCTAAAACAGATAAAGATACGCGTGCTTTTGTAAACAGTTATAAGGCTGTTTTGCTTTATGCAGATTTACAGTTGGGCGAGTACATCAACTATCAAAACCGTACTTTTTTAAGTGCCATCAAAGATATTTATGTTGGTTCGGGTTTTGGGGTGATCCAAAACCAAATGTCTTTTGTGCAGCGCGAAAGCCTCAATAATCCAGGATATATTTTTCCTGGCCAGGATGTAAGCACAGAAATTATGCTTCCGTTACGAGTGGGTTACGAATTTAAATTTTATAACGATTACCGGGAACCTTATATCCGTTTAAATTTAAATTACCAGGAAAACTGGGTTTATGGCGAAGGTTTAGACGGTTATAATGATCCGCCGGCAATGTTTAAAAATAATCACGTAGACCGTTATGCGTTGTTCAGTGTCGGTGTTAAATACAGCTTCGGCATTCCCATATCTTACAAAAAACCAATACGTGGATTTTATTAATGTGAGATGAACATCGAATCGTTACGTGATTATTGTTTGCAGAAACCCGCAACCGAAGAAACGATGCCTTTTGGAGTCGATACTTTGGTTTATAAAGTTGGCGGAAAGATGTTTTTGTTAGCGAGTTTAAAAGAAGCCAACCGTTTTAATGTAAAATGCGATCCCGATTTAGCTATAGAATTGCGTGAACGTTACCCTGAAGTACAGCCCGGTTACCATATGAGCAAAGCCAACTGGAACACGGTTTATTTTGATGGAAGTTTAACCGAAAAGCAATTGTTGGAAATGATCGACAATTCTTATAACCTGATTGTAAAAAGCCTGCCGAAAAAAGTACAGCAGGATTTGCCAAAAAAAGGTTGATAAAAGAAGTATCCTACTAATTCTTTTTCTATCTTTTCAACATGAAATTTTTCCTGCTCCAATTATGTTTTTTGCTGATTGCAACCGCTTCAAAAGCACAATTAACGCCTTTTGAAAAAGATCCGCAGAAAAACACAACCGCAACTTATGCGCAAATTGTAAATTATTACCAGGCTTTAGACAAGCAATACGATCAGTTGAAAGTTTATAACATCGGCACAACTGATATTGGCAAACCGCTGCAATTGATCGTGCTTTCAAAAGATAAAATCTTTGATCCGGCTATCATCAAAAAGCAAAATAAACGGGTAATTTTAATCAACAACGGTATCCATCCCGGCGAACCGGAAGGAATTGATGCCAGTATGATGCTGGTGCGTGACCTCCTGAAAAAGAACGCTTTACCTGCCAATGTTGTGGTTTGTTTGATTGCTGTTTACAATATTGATGGTTGTTTAAACCGAGGAATTTCGCGTATCAACCAAAACGGACCAGCAGCTTACGGTTTCCGCGGGAATTACAGAAACCTGGATTTGAACCGCGATTTCATCAAAGCTGATTCTAAAAGCGCTTTGGCTTTTATGCAGATCTTAAATACCTGGAAACCCGATGTTTTTCTGGATAACCACACCAGCGACGGCGCGGATTACCAGTACGTGATGACGCTGATCGAAACGCAGCACAACAAGCAAAATCCCATTATTGCCGATTACACCAGCAAAGCCTTAACGCCCGAACTGTTTTTACGCATGAAAAAAAGCGGTTTCGAGATGACGCCTTACGTAGAACCGGAAGGCGCAACGCCGGACTCCGGAATTGTAGCTTTTTTCGAAACGCCCCGTTATTCTTCCGGTTTTACAGCGCAGCGCAATATCATCAGTTACATCACCGAAACGCACATGCTCAAAACTTTTGCGCCGCGCGTAATTTCTACTTATGATTTTATGCAGCATTTGATCGATTTGGTGCAGCGCGATGCTTCTTTTATCGGCAAAATAAAGTTGCAGGCTGATAATCAAACCAAAACCCAGAAAAGTTTTGCTTTGGATTGGGAATTGGATAAAACTAATTACGACACTATCAATTTTAAAGGTTTTACCGCCGGTTACAAACCAAGCGAAGTGAGCGGTTTGCCGCGTTTATATTATGACCGAAGTAAACCTTTCACCAAAAATATTCGCTATTACAATACGTACAAAGCCACTGTTTTTGCAGATAAACCGCTGATTTACATCATTCCGCAAGCCTGGGAAAAAGTTATTGATTTGATGGAAAGGAACGGCGTAAAAACCCATCGCCTCAAAGCAGATACAACTTTAAAAGTTCAAACCTATTCAATCACAGATTATAAAACGCCAGCTCGTCCGTTTGAAGGCCATTATTTGCACAGCAACGTAAAAGTATCGGTAAAAGAAGCATCCGTAAAATTTTATCAGGGCGATGTGGTGGTTTATACCGATCAATCCTTAAACCATTACATTGTAGAAACTTTAGAACCGCAAGGCGTGGATTCTTTTTTTGCCTGGAACTTTTTTGATTCCATACTCGGCCAAAAAGAACTTTTTTCGGATTATGTGTTTGAAGATGTTGCCGCTGGCCTGTTAAAAAAAGACCCAAAACTGCAGCAGCAATTAGAAGCAGAAAAAGCCAAAAACCCGGATTTGGCCAAAAGTGCAGCCGCGCAGCTTAACTTTGTTTACAAAAATTCCGCTTACTTTGAGCCAACTTTTTTGCGTTACCCAGTTGGCCGGATCATTGCTCCCGTCAAACTAAATTTAAATTAACATGCTCGAATACTTTTTAGTAACACCTGTAGCTTCTGCTATTTTCGTGATTACCATTTTAACCAGTTTGCTGGCTTTTTCAAATCCCGAGGTTTACGAAAGGCTGATTTTAAGTCCGCACCAGGTTTACCGTAGGCAAAAAGTTTACACGCTTTTAACCAGTGGTTTAATCCATAAAGACTGGATGCATTTGTTCTTCAATATGCTTTCCTATTACTTTTTCGCTTTTAGATTAGAGGGAATTATCGGTCATTGGCAATTTGCCGTTTTGTATCTGGTAAGTTTGGTTTTAAGTGATTTGCCAACCGTAATGAAACATCGGGAAGATTTTTGGTACAGAACTTTAGGTGCTTCAGGCGCGGTTTCGGCTGTGGTTTTCAGCTTTATTATGTTCGATCCGATGACGAAAATGATAATCCTGCCGCTGCCAATTCCGATTCCGGCAATTTTGTTTGGTGTTTTATATTTGGTGTATTGCGTTTATGCCGGTCGCCAGCAAGCCGATACGATCAACCACGATGCGCATTTTTATGGTGCGCTAAACGGGATTATCATCACCATAATTTTGTATCCGTCTGTAGTGCCGTACTTTTTTGGGAAGCTGGGTTTGTGATAAGAAATAATTAAATTTATACAACCAATACTTCTAATTTAATGTACACTAATAAGCTAATACAAGAATTAATAAGTTGTCCTAAAATTGTTGTAGATGCTCCGAAGGAAATGAAAGAAGGAAGGTCTGGTTTTTTAAAGAAAAACTTTGCATTTAAATCTATTGATGGTATTTACAACTTCAATGGTTTTATTACTCAAAACTTAACCTTTACAGAAAACTTTTCGATAGGTCTTACTTTCAATTTAAAAGAAGACAAAGGAAAAATAACTTTGTTAAGATGTAATGGTCCACATGGAATGACTAAAGAATTGCATCATGCAGTATGTCATATTCATACAGCTATTGCAGAAGATATAAATGAAGGGATTAAAGTAGAGAGAAGTATTGAGCAAACTAATGAATATTCTACTTTAGAAGATGCAATTCAGTTTTTTGTAAAACATATTAGTGTTGTTCCAACGGATAGACAAAAGTTTTTTCCTCCTCCGGCTGGTCAAACAGACTTATTTAATGATGAGCATTAATGGAAAATATATTAAAACGAATAGAGCACGAATTTAATAATCGTGTCTCTGTCAAACAAAAAAGGCCGGGTATATTTCAATTACATCTTCCTCTTTATCATGAAGATGGTGATATGATTGATCTTTTCATTACTTCAAAAGGAAATGAGCAATATTCATTGTGTGATTACGGAATGACGCTTCAGCGATTAGCGTATTCTTATGATATTGATACAGAAAATAAAGAAGCAATTCTTCAAAAAATAATTCTAGAAAACGGATTGTATGAAGAAGATGGTAATATATGTTTAAAAACAAAACCAGATACGGTACATACAGACATAATGCATATAACTCAGGCTTATGCAAAAATTGGTAGTATGCGATATTTCAAAAGAGAAGTAATAGAAAATCTTTTTTATGAAATTTTAGATGAATTTATAACAGTAGAGCTTCAAGAATTTAATCCTAAAACCAAGGTGTTTCCAATTCCTGATCGAGATGATTTAGAAGCTGATTATTCTTTTTCTCCTAACGGACATCCAATATATTTATTTGGTGTTAAAGATGTTGCCAGGGCAAGGCTTGCTACAATTAGTTGTTTAGAATATCAAAAAGCTAATCTAAACTTTAGAGGATGGGTTGTTAATGAGAACTTTGAGGCCCTTCCTAAAAAAGATAGAACTAGGCTTACAAATACTTGTGACAAACAATTTACATCTTTAGACGAATTCAAAGCTTCTGCAAAAATATTTTTAGAAAGAGAGAAGCATTAACAATTATAAATTCCTATCCCGGCAATTCGATCTCTTCTGCCCGAATAAACCTGCTGTTTTTATCAACCAAAAAACTCATTGGCTGCTCCGGGTTTTTGATGATTTCCAGCAACAAAAATCCCCAGGGTTTCCAGAAATTTTCTAAAACCTGACCGTAAACTTTGGGTTTCCATTCGTCAAAAAGCGGTTTCGTACTTATTCCTTTCAAGGCCATCGCTTCAATATAAATTTTATCGTTAACTGGCAAAATATGGTATTCGGGCAAACGGTTAAACAGGTAAGCGGAGTAAAAAATCCTTCCGGAGAATTCTTCAAATTGGATTGGATGCAAAGTTTGTCCTTGTATTTTCTCCAAAATTTCCTGGTGATAAACCGTGTTCGCGCCGTTATCCTGCAAACAAAAAATAAAACCGAAATCTTTTAAACGCAGCGAAAACGTAAGCGAATTGATCTCATCACGATAATTAAATTCTTCCGTTTCCGAATTCATTTTAAACAGAAAAAAGCTAAACGGTTTAAAATCCTCAAAAACTATCGGTAAAAACAGCATCTGCAACATCAAATGCAGCTGGCTAAATTTATGCATCAGCGATTGCGAAATATTTAAACCTTGTCCTTCTGCATATTGCTGGCGGATGGCGGATTGCAGCTCGTTAAAAATAATGCCATACATAATTTTGCCCGACCAGATGAACAGTTTCCATTCGTCCAACGCTTTTACCGCTTCAAAACCTTGCTCAAAGGCAGCTTTAATTTCTGCTTCCAGCGGTTCAAAATAAACTTCGTTTACTTCGGCAGAGCAAGGCAATTTCAGGTCTTTATACGTTGGGAAATTTTCGTCCAGCATTTTAAACGGCTGGTCGTACAAATTATATTTTGACAGCAGCCAGGCCGGGAAAACTTGTATTTTTTCTTCTTCGGATTGTAAAGGTTTTCCGCTGAGGAAGCATGTTTTATTGCCAAAATTAAACTTTTCGAAAGGCTTATAAATTTCCGGTTGCATATCACCAAAGATAGAAATGATTTTAGCTGAGATTTTTTAGCTTTAGGCGATTTAACATGAAACTGACTTACCAAACTTACCAGCTTGAACTGAAATATCCGTTCACCATCGCCAGATTTTCGCGCACGGCAACACCTTTGATTTTGTTAAAATTAGAATACGAAGGTTTTACCGGTTACGGAGAAGCTTCGATGGTGCCGTACATGGGCGAAAACTTAGAAACGGCAAAGCTTTTTTTGGAGAAAGTTGACCTGAGCTTCTTTTATCACCCTTTTTTGATGGAAGAAGTGATGGCTTATTTAGACAGCCTTGCGCCCGGAAACCCAAACATCAAAGCTGCGATCGATATTGCTTTTCATGATCTGATTGGGAAGATTGAACAGAAACCGTGTTACCAAATGTTTAATGCTGATCCGAATTTGATGCCGGTTACCAGTTTTACGTTAGGCATTGATTCTCCTGAAATGATGATCAAAAAAGCGCAGGAAGCAGCCGGTTTTAAAGTGATCAAAATTAAGTTGGGAAAAGACAATGATGAAGAAATTATACGCGCCATCCGTTCGGTTACCGATGTCCCACTTTATGTTGATGCCAATCAGGGCTGGACGGATCGGCAGCAATCACTCGATAAAATTTACTGGCTGCACGAACAAGGCGTAGAATTAATTGAGCAGCCGATGGATAAAAATGATGTGGAAGGAAATGCCTGGTTAACGGAAAATAGCCCGGTTGCAATAATTGGCGATGAAGCTGTGCAGCGTTTTGCCGATGTAGCAAAAGCGCAAGGCGTTTACCACGGTATCAATGTAAAACTGATGAAATCCGCCGGCATGTACGAAGGCCACCGCATGATTTTAAAAGCTAAAAAATTGGGTTTGAAAGTTTTAATTGGTTGCATGAGCGAAACCGGTTGTGCCACCTTGGCCGCTGCTGCTTTGGCTCCGCTTTGCGATTGGGCTGATTTGGACGGACCGTTCCTCACTAAAAACAATCCTTACCAAAACCCGGAATTTGTTGATGGAAAGTATGTGCTAAAAGAAGCATTCGGTTTGGGATTGCGGTCGGTGGATGGTTTGCTGTTGTAGGGGCGATTTATGAATCGCCCCTACCTAATTGCATCTGCAAAATACAGAGAAATCTCAATTGAGATAGTATTTCTTTTGTCCGTTCTTTTTGCTTGAACAAAAAGAACCAACGAATTCAAGAATGCCGTATCGCCTCCGGGCGGCATTCGACCCTGCGCGCCTGGGTGGCTACCGTTCTGGTTGTCGTTCTATCTTAGAAATATAGCGAACAAAAAAAGCAGAACCAATTTGACACTGCTCATTTTTAGGTGGTAAAAGAAGTATTAAGGTTTCTTTTTTTCTGTTTCGATCACTTTTTTACCTTTTTTGGTCGTGATTAGGATTACCCCATTTTTAGCTTTATCACCATATTTAGCTGTTGCTGATGCATCTTTTAAAAAAGTTAAGCTTTCAATATCATATGAGTTAATGTTTTTTATTGGATCAATACCTTTAGCTTCAACACCATCAACAATGCACAAAGGAGGATTTGGATTTGTTTTTCCGTCAAGCGTAATTATCCTTGATTTTTTAGAAGAATCCGGAGAAACATAACCTGTAACAACAATACCTGAGTTGGGAGAACTTTTTGTTGAGTCAGAAGTGTTTTTTGTGCCATCATCCAAAGTAAAATTAACCGGCATAGTATAAGCAACCCTAACTGGTTTTCCATTTTGTGTCCCCGGGTTCCAGGCAGGAGATTCTGATAAAACACGACTTGCTTCTGGTCCGCAGCCTCCGCCAATATCTCGAAGCACTTTAATATTACTCAGCTTGCCATCTTTTTCTACAATAAAAGAAACAATAACACGGCCTTGTATACTTTTATCACGTGCAATTTTTGGATAACGGATGGATTTTGCCAGGTAGTTACCAAAAGCTTCATCGCCTCCGGGAAATGTTGGCAGTTTTTCAACTGCTGCAAAACTTATAGGTTCTCCTTCTTTATTTGGCGGTGCAATTAAAGTAAATTCAATGCTTGGGTGTAAAACCACAACAGAAAGCTTTCCGGATACATTTTTAAAGCTCTTTGTAACATTGTCGTATCCTTTATCTTTAAAATTAACCAAATCACCTTCATTATAATTGCTGATCTCAAAATTTCCTTCCTTATCAGTAATAGAACCAGTATGCTTTATTGTGTAAGAAACGGAAACACCAGCCAAAGGTTCTCCGTTAGGGTCAACCACTTTTCCTTTTAACGTTGATACTGTTTTTACCATGGTTTTTTCTGCGGAAGTAGTTTTCGGAGGAGAACCGACTTCTTTGTCGATATTCATTACAACACTATTGACAGGAATATCACTGCCGAAATTATCCGAAATCTGGCGGATCGTTTTCTGCTCGCTAACCGTTGCCGAGGTCAAGATCAACATTAAAACAAAAAGCGGTGCCGAAAGTCCGTATTTTAAAAGTGCGGCTCGGCGCGAAGGGTTTTTATGCAACATCATGACACGTTGTTTTAAAAGTGATTGATTGAAAAAGCTGTTGGTTAAAGTATTTGGTTGGATGCCGATGGACTGGCTTAAAAGCAGCATGGCATAATCAGCTTTATCTACACCGAAACTTACGGCATCACGGTCGGCAATAAATTCGTGGATGTATTTAATGGCTTTCCGGTAGAAATAAATTACCGGGTTAAACCAGTTGAGGATGGCCAGTATTTCAAACAAAAGCACATCGGCAGAATGTAATTGTGCTACGTGCACCATTTCGTGCTGCTTGATAATTTCTTTTTGCGGCAGGTTTTCATCAACCTTAACCTTCCCGAAGAAAGAAAATGCGCTGCCGGTTTCTTCTGTTTGCAAATACCGTTTCAATTTCACAAAACGATAAATTAAACGTGCTAAAAGAAGCATCACGATTAACCAGTAAGCGGCAGTAAAAAATTGGGAAATGGTGAAACTACTTTCGGCTTGCGGTGTAATTTGGTAAACAAAACCAGGGTCGATATGATAAATGGTTTGCTGTACTTTTTGCGTAATGAACAGGTTTTTAACCCATTCGGCCTGCATCATCGGAATAAAAAAAGATAAAACTGCTGCCGAAACCAGATAAATGCGGTTAAGCATAAAGTAAGTTTCTGTGCGCAAAAGCAATAAATAAAACCCGTAAAACAGCGCCAAATACAGGTTTGCCAGTAAAAGATAGTGCCACCAGTTCATGTTGTTTATTTGTTTTTTAGTTTTTCGATCAGTTTTAAAATCTCATCTGCTTCTTTTAAGTCGATTTTTTCCTTCTCCACAAAAAAGGAAAACATGCGCTCTACGGAGTTATCGAAATAGCCGGTGAGCAATTTATCTGCAGAAAAATTTTGGTATTCTTCTTTCGAGATCAGCGGATAATACTGGTGGCTTTTGCCAAAAGAGTTGTGGCCAACAAAACCTTTGGTTTCCAGGATGCGGATAAAAGTAGAAACGGTGTTGTAGGCAGGTTTCGGCGTGGGCAGTTCGTCGATTACTTCTTTTACAAAGGCTTTTTCTAATTGCCATAGTATCTGCATAATTTGTTCTTCGGCCCGGGTTAGTTCTTTGATCTGTTTCATAGAACTAAGGTAAAACTATTATTTTAGTTTTGCAACTAAAAAGTTAAAAAAAGAACTTTTTTTTAGAAAACGCGTTGCACCTCAACTTAAATAATAAAAACTACATGAATATAACTTTCCACGGTGCTGCGCGCAACGTAACCGGCAGTAAACATTTATTAGAATTGGCAGACGGAACTCGGATTTTGCTGGATTGCGGTATGTTCCAGGGAATGGGCGAGGAGACGGAAGAACTGAACGAATATTTTGGCTTTAAACCAGACAAGGTTGATTTTATGATCTTGTCGCATGCCCATATTGACCATTGCGGACTGCTTCCGCGTTTAGTTGCCGAAGGTTTTGCAGGGCCGATATTTTGTACTTCGGCCACGATGGATTTGGCCAGGATTTTAATGACGGATTCTGCACGGATACAAGAACAGGATTCTAACTACAGCAACAAACATCGCCGGCAAAAAATATGCACGAACTAACGCCGCTTTATGTGGAAGAAAATGTGGTAGAAGCTTTGCGGCTGTTCAAAATTGTAGAATACGGCGAAGAGTTTGAGATTACACCGCGTATAAAATTAAAACTGACTGATGCCGGGCACATTATCGGCAGTGCTGCCGTGCATTTAACCATTTTGGAAGACGGAAAATTTACCAACCTTACTTTTAGCGGCGATATTGGGCGTTACGATGATTTATTGCTGAACAACCCGCAGCCGTTTGAGCAGGCCGATTATGTTATTTTAGAATCTACTTATGGCGACTCTTTACACAAAGATCTGGAGCCAATAGAAGACCAATTAAGGCAAATTATTGAGGAAACCTGTTTTGTAAAAGGCGGAAAACTAATTATTCCGGCTTTTAGCGTTGGCCGCACCCAGGAATTGCTTTATGCTTTAAATGCGTTAGAATTAAAAGGCATTTTGCCGGATGTACCTTATTATGTGGATAGTCCGCTTTCCGAAAAAGCAACACAAGTTTTAAAAAACCATCCGGAAGTGTACAATAAAGATGTGCAAAAAGTGCTTACAGTTGATGCCGATCCGTTTGCTTTTAAACGCTTAAAGTTTATTGAACTGGTGGCCGAATCCAAAGCGTTAAATGAAGATCCCCGGCCTTGTGTTATTATTTCGGCATCCGGAATGGCAGAAGCCGGCCGCGTAAAACATCATATCAAAAACAGCATCAGCAATCATAAAAACACCATTTTGATGGTTGGCTACTGCGAGCCGAAATCTTTAGGCGGCCGTTTAGTTAGCGGCAATAAATGGGTTTCGATTTTTGGGGAAGAATACCAGGTAATGGCCGATGTAAAAGTAATTAAATCAATGAGTGCACATGGCGATTATGAAGATTTGCTCCGCTTTTTATCCTGCCAGGACCCAAAAGAAGTGAAGAAAGTATTTTTAGTACATGGGGAATACAAGGTGCAGCAAAACTTTGCCGAACGGATTAAAAAGTACAATTTTAAGGAAGTGGAAATCCCTGAACAACACCAAACCGTGGAATTATAGTGATAAAAGAAGCATGTTGTTTGAGGATAACATGCTTCTTTTATCGCCTAATTATTTTTCTTTCAGTGGAACGATCAATACCGGGATTGTGGCGTGGCGGGAAACATCTTCTGCAACACTTCCCGTTAACAAACGGTTAAAACCACTGCGGCCATGCGAACCTAAAACAATTAAATCGGCGTTAAATTTTAACGCAGTTTCTACCACTACAGTTGCGGCATCTCCGTTTTCTAAAAATTGCGTAATGTTGTGTTCTTCGCCATACATCGCCACAAAACGCTGCATTACCGTTTTTGCAGATGATTCCTGCACATTAATAATATCTACCGATGGCATGTTTAGCATATCTAATTCTCCGCCGGCAATCCCGGTTGTAACCGGCGGCATAAGCATGGGTTCTATCACTTCAACCAAACCAACTTCTGCCTGTAATAATTTGGCCAAGGCAAATCCGCAAGTAGCTGCTTTTTCTGATTGATGGCTGTCATCAATCGCGATTAAAATCTTTTTAAATTCCATAAACTGTTATTTCATGCTAAATATAAGGTTTTTATCGCTGAAAATTTTAGTGTGTAAAAGAAGCATTAAAAACGGTAGAGCCACTGCAATTATCTCCCAAAAAAACAAACAAAAAACCGTAAATTGCGGTCGATAAAAAATTCAATTTTACGCATCATGGTTTCAGATACGCTTGACATACAGATCAGTAAAGCAGCAACATCGCGCTTGTCACAAATAGATTTTAGCAGTTTAGTTTTCGGTAGAAATTTTAGCGACCACATGCTGGTGGCCGATTATGAAGACGGGCAATGGCAAAACTTCGAGATTTTACCTTACGGCGAAATCAGCATGAATCCGGCAATTTCTGCATTACATTATGGGCAGTCTTTTTTTGAAGGTTTAAAAGCTTACAAATTGGCAGATGGACGGATTTCTATTTTCCGTCCGTATAAAAATGCAGAGCGTTTTAATAAATCTGCCGAGCGTTTGTGCATGCCGCAACTGCCGGAAGATTTGTTTGTGCAAAGCATTGCCGCGCTGGTAGAACTTGACCAGCAATGGATTCCGGAAAAAGAAAACCATGCTTTATATATTCGTCCGTTTATGTTTGCTACCGAAGCTGCTTTGGGCGTGCATGCATCATCAACCTATAAATTTTGTGTGCTGACCGGACCGGTAGGCCCGTATTTTTCCAAGTTATTAAAGGTTAAGATAGAAACCGAATTTTCGCGGGCCTGCGATGGCGGTTTTGGCTTTGCAAAAGCGGCAGGAAATTATGCCGGTTCTATGTTACCGGCCAAAAAAGCTGCGGAAGAAGGTTTCGACCAAGTTATCTGGACAGATTCGCGCGAACATGCTTATGTAGAAGAACTTGGCGCGGCCAACATCGTTTTTGTAATGGACGGAAAAATAGTTACGCCATCAACCCGTGATACCATTTTAAAAGGTGTAACCCGCGATAGTGTGCTGGAACTGGCCCGCAGTTGGAATGTGCCGGTAGAAGAACGCCGCGTTGCCGTTACTGAAGTTTTAGATGGAATTAAAAACGGTAAACTGACTGAGGCATTTGGCGTAGGAACTGCGGCCACCATTACTTCCATTGCAGAAATTGGTTTTAAAGGAGAAATTTACACTTTGCCTGATCCCTCAAAAGGAGAGTATTCCGGAAAACTACGCCGTGCGCTTGATGCCATAAAATATGGCCATCAGCAAGACAGTAACAATTGGAATTATATTGTATCCTAAATTTTATAGGATAAAAGAAGCATGGGTCTAATAATCTCGTGCTTCTTTTAAATGCCTTTTTAACCTGCGGACTTTTCTTTTCTCCTGCCGGGCTGTTTTTTTCAATAGCCGCTGTTCCTTGTTTTGTTTATAATCGGCCACCTTTTGCCGCAGGTTTTGTTCAATTTCTGTGGATAAACCAATGGATTCTTTAATACCTGTATAAACTGATCGCCAAAGCAAACCTAAATACGAAACATTTTGCGGCCGCTCAAAAGCAACCGTTACAACGCGCGGCGGATTGCCAAAAGTTGGGTTATCGCGCAGCAGTACAAAAGCATTGGCCAATATCGAAATGAAAGACATGCGACTTAAAGCCTTTTTCTCGTCCTGCTTTAACAAAACCACATTTAAATCATGGTATAAAAAAGTAAGTGTGCCAGTTGCTTTTTGAGTTTTGGCCTGCATATCAAAATTAAGGCTGGTTACAATGCCGTTTGTAAATTGTATCAACCCTAATGGCTTGGTGGCCGGGTTTAGGTTAACCAGATTCATCGGGCCCAAACTACCTTTATAATATAAAACATTGGCCGAGTCTGCCGGATCAAAATTCAGGTTTACCTCTAATTTGCCATAACCCATCAGGTTTGCTGCTAAATTTGCGGTCAACTTTCTGTTTGTTCCAATTGTATCATTTCCGGTGATGATATTATTTACAGAACCATGCATTTGCTCAAAAGTAATTACGCCGCGCAATTTGGTTTTGGCACTAATCTCAGAATAAACCAAATCCACATCTCTAAACTGCAGTGCTTTAACTGCAATATCTCGGTGCACATTTTTTAAAAGCGTATATAAACCGCTTTTAGATAAATCCGCGGGTTTTTTCGGTATAGTACGGTCGTAAAAAATCTCAGCCTTTCCGTTGAAAACGGTAACGTCCGAGGCAATCAGGTTTCGGTGCCTGACAAAAGCTTTATAATCAAAATGGTTAATGCGGATTGAATCTGTTGCTAAACTAAATTTCCGTTGCTGCAATATTAGTTTGGCAGAAGGGTTTACCATGTTTTGTGGCATAAAAACAGCATCCTTGATTTTAACGCTGGCTTGCGAACTGGAAAAAGTAACAGACTTTGCCTGGTATCGGTACAAATTATCTTCAGTACGGCCACTGTAATTGTTAAAAACGGCAGTAATATCTTTACAAAAGTTAAAACGGCTTTTATCTTTCTCGCTTGCAGAATCAATTAAAAGGTCAGTTGCCTGTAGGTTGATTTCTTTTAAATGTGTAATTTTTAGGTGATGGTTGATTTCTTCCTGGTATCTTAAATTAATGTTATCCAGCAAAATCTGGCCGATATGAGCAGATTTTAAAGTGCCGGCAATTTGCTGGTAATAGGTTTTTTTACTGCTGTCTAACGCAATATGGTTGTTCAGTTCCTGATAAATAGCTTGAACATAAGGCTGGCTGATTGAAATTTCATCAACATCAAGTTCCTTTTTAAAATACAATTTAAAAGGATGGATATGTTTTAACACAATCCGGTCAACCGCTAAAGTGTAAAGATTATTAGGTGCTTTTCCAGCTTTTTTTAGCTTGTTAAAAACAGTAGTGTTGGGTTTTAGGCTAAGATGATCGATCACGATTCGGCCAGCTAATACATGTAAACTGCTTTTGTCAAAATCAACCTGATATAAACCATTACTCAACCTAAAAACAGTTTTTTTAAGCTGTTTTGAAAAAATCGGAGAAAAATAAAGGTTAACGGATAGTGCAGTTATCAGTGTTAAAAAAAGTAAAATCAATACCGGCAACCCTAATCTTCTAAACCACTTATTGCCGATTAATTTTTTAACTTTCATTTCTAATCATCCTGCTGGCGTTTATTATACGTTTTTGCGGCAGAAAACAGTACAATGTATAGATTTTTTCGAAAGATTTACATCCTAAACTTTAAAGCTCCGTTTTCTTCTCTGCAAAAGCTATTGCCCATAAATTGCATTATGGTTTAACGATCAAACGCTGCCAATCTGTCATTTAATTAAATAACATTTTCTTACTTTTGCAATCTTACTTTTTGCTAATGATAGATTTGGATCTTCCAACCAGTAAACATGATGAAAGCCGGCAAGGCGAAGCATTGGTGCTGGACAAACCTGTACTAAAAAACAACGGACGCAAATTATATATTGAAAGTTACGGTTGCGCGATGAATTTTTCTGACAGCGAAATTGTAGCTTCTATTTTGGCCGATCAGGGTTTCGAAACCACTTCTGATTTTAAAGAAGCGGATGTGATTTTTATCAACACTTGTTCTATCCGCGAAAATGCCGAACAACGCGTAAGAAATAGATTAAAAGAATTCAAAGTTTCCAAACAACGGAATCCAGGAATGGTAGTTGGCGTTTTGGGCTGCATGGCCGAACGTTTAAAAGCGAAATTCCTGGAAGAAGAAAAATTAGTTGATGTAGTAGTTGGACCAGATGCGTACCGCGATCTGCCGAATTTAATTGAACAGGTTGACAGCGGACAAAAAGCGGTAAATGTGCTGCTTTCCAGGGAAGAAACTTATGCAGATATCAGTCCGGTTCGTTTAAACAGCAACGGCATCAACGCTTTTGTGTCGATTATGCGTGGCTGCGATAACATGTGTTCTTTTTGCGTGGTTCCGTTTACGCGCGGCCGGGAACGCAGCCGGGATGCTTTTTCTATCATAAAAGAATGTGCGGATTTGTTTAATGCTGGTTATAAAGAAGTTACGCTGCTTGGGCAAAATGTGGATTCTTATAAATGGAGCCCAAGCCTCACCAGCCTCACCCTAAATCCCTCTCCAAAGGAGAGGGACTTGAGCGGCACTACCGACGTTGCATCTCCCATTAGTGCAGCTAACTCCCTCTCCCCTGGAGAGGGCTGGGGTGAGGCAATCAACTTTGCCGGTTTATTAGAACTCGTCGCCTTAATCAACCCAAAACTACGCGTTCGTTTTTCTACTTCGCACCCAAAAGATATTACGGATGAAGTGTTGTACACGATGAAAAAGTACGATAACATCTGCAAATACATCCATTTGCCTGTACAATCAGGTAATAGTCGCGTTTTGGAACTGATGAACCGTACATACGATCGCGCGTGGTACATGAACCGGATCGATGCGATCAGAAGGATTTTGCCTGATTGCGCCATTTCTACCGATGTGATAACCGGTTTTTGTTCGGAAACAGAAGAAGAACACCAGGAAACGCTGAGCATGATGAATTATGTGCAATACGATTTCGCTTACATGTTTATGTATTCTGAACGGCCAGGGACTTTGGCAGCCAAACGTTATGCAGATGATATTCCGGAAGAAACAAAAGGCCGGCGTTTACGCGAAATTGTGGATAAACAGCAAGCGCATTCGCACAAACGTTTGTTGGAGCAAATCGGCCAGGTACAACAGGTTTTGATCGAAAAACGTTCCAAAAAATCAGCATTAGATTATAGCGGAAGAAGTGATAAAAATGCAACGGTAGTTTTTCCGGCGGATGAACGTTTTAAACCAGGCGATTATGTAAATGTTTTGATTGAGAAATGTACAACTGCAACCTTGATCGGTAAAATTGTAGGGTAAAAACAGTATGGAGATACAGGAAATTAAACAGCGGTTTGGCATTATCGGCAATTCTCCGTTGCTAAACCGCGCCATAGATATTGCAAACCAGGTTGCGCCAACTGATATTTCGGTTTTAATTACCGGCGAAAGCGGCAGTGGAAAGGAAGTTTTTTCGCATATCATTCACCAAATGAGTCCGCGGAAACATGGTCCTTTTATCGCGGTAAATTGTGGTGCGATTCCCGAAGGAACCATTGATTCTGAACTGTTTGGACACGAAAAAGGTGCTTATACAGGCGCAGTCGGCGAGCGAAAAGGTTATTTTGAAACCGTAAACGGTGGTACTATTTTTTTAGACGAAATTGCGGAAATGCCGATTGGTACACAAGCGCGTTTGCTGCGGGTTTTAGAATCCGGACAATATATTAAAGTTGGTTCATCCAAAGTAGAAAAAACTAATGTGCGCGTAATTGCGGCAACCAATGTTGATGTTTATGATGCGGTAAAATCAGGAAAATTTAGGGAAGATCTATATTATCGCCTAAATACGGTTCCGTTGCGGATTCCGCCGTTGCGTGATCGGAAAGAAGATATTTACTTATTGTTCCGCAAGTTTACGGCTGATTTTACAGCAAAATACCGTTCGCCGCCAATCCAAATGAACGAAGATGCGCAGCAAATGCTCGTTAACTACAGCTGGCCGGGAAACGTTCGTCAGCTTAAAAATATTGCAGAACAATTAGCTGTTTTAGAACGCGAACACATCATCACCGGACAAAGTTTGCTGCAATACATCCCGCAGGAAAACAGCGGCAGCAATTTGCCGATGCGTATCAACCAGCAGAAAAAAGACGATTTTTCTGAACGTGATATTTTGTATAAAGTGCTTTTCGACATGAAGCGAGACATGACGGAGCTGAAAAAATTGGTTGCCGATATTATAGATAACGGCGGCGTTTCTGCTAATTATTCTGGAAATCCGCAGGTACTAAATCAGCTTTACCGGGATATTAAAGTTGAAGAAGACTATCACGAACATAACCACAATCACCATCAGCAGGAACCTACTTTAACCATACAGCAGCCAACGGTGCAAAACAACAAGGATTTTAGCATTACGCAGGAAGCAGAAGAAGTGGAAGAATCACTTTCGCTGATGGAAAAAGAATCGGACTTGATTAAAAAAGCTTTAAAAAAGCATAAAGGCAAACGTAAATTTGCTGCCCAGGAACTTGGGATTTCTGAACGGACACTTTACCGCAAAATCAAAGAATTAAATTTAAATTAATCCGTTCTTAATTGTAAATGCTTCTTTTACCATGAAAAAATTTGTGCTCCTGTTGTTTGTGCCGATGCTTTTGTTAAGCCAGTCTTGCGGCATTTACTCGCTTAACGGAGGTTCTGTTGGAAGCCTGAAAACCGTAAATGTGCTGTTTTTTGAAAACATTGCGCCTTTAGTAGTCAATAATTTAAGCCAGAGTTTTACTACGGCACTGCAAGACCGCATCCGTACCCAAACTCGTTTAAGTACCGTTAGGGGCGATGCGGATTGTACACTGGAGGGCCGCATTACCGGTTACACCATTGCGCCAACGGTTTTGCCGGCTGCAAATTCTAACACAGCACCTATTGCCAATACAAACCGTTTAACCATTACGGTAAGCGTTAAATACACCAATAATTTAGACCCGAAATTGAGTTTTGAGCAATCATTTTCTCGTTACCAGGATTTTCAGGGTGAAATTGCGACGCAAGAACAAGCACTGATCGTTAAAATCAATAATGATTTAACGGAAGATATTTTTAACCGGGCTTTTGCAAATTGGTAAGCAAAATCGTAGTTTCAACCGTGGATCAGCAAATACAAAACGGGCAAGACCCAAAGTTTTTACAGCATTTATTGGCCAATCCGGCAGCTATCGCTCAAAAAGACCGGCAGCAGTTAGAAACACTGGTAGAAACTTATCCGCAATGCAGCATTTTCCATTTGCTGCTGGCCAAAGCAGCACAAAATGGAGAGGTGGCAACTGCTTCGAAAACCCTTCAATCCGCAGCAGTTTATGCAGCCAACCGCGAAGTTTTGTTTCGGTTGATCCATCAGCCTGAACGAATAATTGCACCAAAACAAGAAAAAATTTATCCTTTTGTAGAAGCAGAAACGCCAAATTCGGATGCTTCTTTTACCCCTGAAATTTTAGTAAAGGATGAAACTGAAGTTGCTTCGTCGGAAAAAAATGCTTTTGCAGAAACTTATCCGGTAGAAATAATCAATACTGCTTTTAAGGAGAAAAAAGTTGCACCAGTTAAAGATGAGGTAATTCTTTTGGAAGAAAGTCATCCTGAAGAAAATCCTTCAGCAGGAAATATAGATGCTTCTTTTACCAATGAAAAATTAACAGCAGAACCATCCGCAGAAACTGAAAATGATTTTTCCCTCAACCTAAACTTTGAAGAAGCAATTGCTGCCGAAAATGATTTGAGAGTTGAAGATGTAAACTTGGCTTTTGTAAATGAATTTGCCGAGGAAATGATATTTCTTGCGGAAGAAGAACCCAAATCATCTCAACGAGCAGAAGAAATCAGTGATTTACAAACTGAACCGAAAGCAACAACTCATCCTTTTTTTGATGAAATTGACGAAGAAGTTTATGATGAAATAACAGCGATTGAAGACATCCATTTTGATGTGGTAAAAACAGCATCATCGCCGGAGGAAACAAAAATTGCTGCCGAACCAGAAAAAGTGGTTGAGGAAATTCCTCGGCTAAACGTTCAGGATAAAGCGGAAAAAGATATGCTGAGCAGCATTGCTTCCATAGATTATTTCACTTTTAACAATAAATTCGGCCAAAAGCAAACCAGTCAGCAGCCAACTGCAACGGTCGCAGAAATTAAAACGGATGTTGTTGCGGCAAAAACTGAAAATCTACCGGCAGAAAAAGAATCGGAAACGGTTTCTAAATACCACGATGATAAAATGCCTTATACTTTTATGTGGTGGCTGGATAAAACCCGGAAAGAGTATGAAGGCACTTATCAGCCTTACATTAAAAATATAACAGCACAAGCTGGTACTGGTTTAAGTGTTGGGCCAGAGCTGCACCAGCAATATATCGAAAGTATTTTCCACGCCCAGCCGGTACATGAATTAACGGAAAGCAGCCTTCCGCCTGTTATCCAGCCACACGTACACCGTAAAGAAGACCAGTTAATTGAGCGTTTTATTATTGAGGAACCACATATCCATCCGCCAAGCAATGAAAAGCTGGATACAGAAAACAAGGCTAAAAAGAGTTCGGAAGATGCCGATGTTTTGGTAACCGAAACATTAGCTAAAATTTATTTAGACCAGATGCTTTACCACAAAGCCTTAGATACTTATAAAAAGCTGGTGTTGAAATTTCCGGAAAAAAGCAGTTACTTTGCTGCCCAGATAGACTTGATAGAGAAAAAAATAAATTAAACATCATAAAAATGTATTTAGTACTTGTTATCCTGATCATTATTGTTTGCATCCTTCTTGGTTTGATCGTGTTGATCCAAAACCCCAAAGGCGGAGGCTTAAATTCTAATTTCTCCAGTTCGTCTCAAATGATGGGCGTACAAAAAACCGGTGATTTCTTAGAAAAAGGAACTTGGGTATTGGCCATTGTGCTGATGGTTTTTTCGCTTGCCGTAAACGTAGTTTCTAAAAACGGCCCTTCTTCTGCCAACACTTTACAAAACCAGGAACAAATTGAAAAGGCATCAAAACCATCTGCTCCAGTTAGCGGACCGTTAAACTTGCCTCCGATGCAAAAAGCGCCAACAAAAAAATAGGCATAAAAACAGTATTTATCTCGAGGCTTCTATTAAAATGGAAGCCTTTTTGTTTTGTTGTGGTTTCTGCCAGGATGGCACGTTCGTCTCGTAAAAAGTCGCTTCATATATTTTTATCAAAAGTAATTTTGGCAAGAAGGACTAACAAATAAGTCAATATGTACACAAATTAACCTTTGGCACAATTGCTGACCGACGAACACCAAACAATATTTTTATCTTAAACTAAAAATTAACAAAAATGTCATTAAACATTAAACCAATCGGAGACAGGGTAGTAGTAGAAGCTGCTGCTGCCGAAGAAAAAACGGCATCCGGCCTTTTCATTCCAGATACTGCAAAAGAAAAACCACAGCGTGGCACTATTGTGGCCGTTGGCGAAGGCAAAGTAGATGAGCCTTTAACTGTTAAAGTTGGAGACCAGGTTTTATATGGTAAATACGCAGGTACAGAAATTACTTACGAAGGTAAAGAATACTTAATCATGCGTGAATCAGACGTTTACGCAGTTCTGTAAGCCAGAAAGCGGGCGTTTTTGACCCAATTATTTTCTCTTAATAATTATTCACTAAAAAGGTAAAACCTAAAATATAATGGCAAAACAAGTTAAATATAATGTAGAAGCACGCGATGCTTTAAAACGCGGTGTTGATATTTTAGCCAATGCGGTTAAAGTAACTTTAGGCCCAAAAGGCCGTAACGTTATTATCGACAAAAAATTTGGTTCCCCAATCATCACTAAAGATGGTGTAACGGTTGCTAAAGAAATCGAACTAAAAGATTCTTTGGAGAACATGGGCGCACAAATGGTAAAAGAAGTGGCTTCTAAAACTGCTGATATTGCAGGTGACGGAACTACAACTGCTACTGTTTTGGCACAAGCTATTGTTACTGCCGGTATTAAAAACGTTGCCGCCGGTGCAAATCCGATGGATTTAAAACGCGGTATCGATAAAGCAGTTGCTGCTGTTGTTACTAATTTGAAACAACAATCTCAAACGGTTGGCGAAGACAATAACAAAATCAAACAAGTTGCTTCAATCTCTGCAAATAATGACGAAGTTATTGGTTCTTTAATTGCCGAAGCAATGGCAAAAGTTGGTAAAGATGGTGTAATAACTGTTGAAGAAGCAAAAGGTACTGAAACTGAAGTAAAAACAGTTGAAGGTATGCAGTTTGACCGCGGTTACTTATCACCATATTTCGTAACCAATGCTGATAAAATGGAAGCGGAATTAGAAAACCCTTACATTTTGATTTATGATAAAAAGATTTCTTCTATGAAGGAATTGTTGCCGGTATTGGAAAAACAAGTTCAAACAGGCAAACCGTTATTAATTATTGCCGAAGATTTAGACGGAGAAGCATTGGCAACTTTGGTTGTTAATAAAATCCGCGGTTCTTTGAAAGTTGTTGCTGTTAAAGCGCCAGGTTTTGGTGACCGTCGTAAAGCAATGTTAGAAGATATCGCTATCCTAACTGGCGGAACAGTAATTTCTGAAGAAAGAGGTTACAAGTTAGAAAATGCCGACCTTTCTTACTTAGGTACTGCTGAGAAAATTGTTGTTGATAAAGACAACACAACGGTTATAAATGGTGCTGGAAAATCAGAAGAGATTAAAGCACGTGTTAACCAGATCAAGACTCAAATCGATTCAACAACTTCTGATTACGACCGCGAAAAATTGCAAGAACGCTTAGCCAAATTATCTGGCGGTGTGGCTGTATTGTACGTTGGTGCTGCTACAGAAGTAGAAATGAAAGAGAAAAAAGACCGTGTTGACGATGCTTTACATGCAACCCGCGCTGCGGTTGAAGAAGGTATTGTTGCCGGTGGTGGTGTTGCTTTCATCCGTGCGGTAGAATCTTTAAAAGATTTGAAAGGCGAAAATGAAGACGAAAATACCGGTATCCAAATCATTCGCCGTGCGATTGAAGAACCATTACGTCAAATCTGCGAAAACGCAGGTATCGAAGGTTCTATCGTAGTTCAAAAAGTAAAAGAAGGAACTGCCGATTTCGGTTATAACGCACGTACCGATAAATACGAAAACTTAATTGGTGCCGGTGTTATCGACCCAACTAAAGTAGGCCGTGTGGCTTTGGAAAATGCTGCTTCTATCGCTGCCATGTTGTTAACCACAGAATGTGTGTTGGCAGATGATGCAGAAGAAGATAAAGGTGGCCACGGTATGCCTCCAATGGGAGGCGGTGGTGGTATGGGTGGCATGATGTAATATCATTTGCTCTATAAACACTTATTGTACAAAAAGTCTGTCTGGTATTCCAGACAGACTTTTTTGTTTGATACTGTTTTTACAGGCATAAAAGAAGTATTAGCGTAATTATTCCCTCAAAATGTTTCTTTTTATTTAATCGAACGATTATATGTTTAAACTTATATTGAAATGACCGACAAAAGGTAATATGGGCACTATGTTTGTTTAAACAAATACATGAAAGTATTATTAGAAAAAAAGAACCACCTTAAAAGTATCATCATTGAATGGATGCTTTTGGAAGCACCAATCATCATTACCTCTTTACTATAGTTTATTGTTGTTGATGACAGACAGCTTCAAATCTGTTTTCTGGATTTAATTTCCAAATATCTGTTAATCGTGTTTCCCGTTAATTCCTGCGGATCACACAAAATAGATTGAATTCCATATCGGTTCAATTCTCTTACAATCAACTTCTTCTCGTACAAAAATTTTTCTGCTATTGTTTTGATGTAAATTTTTTCAACATCTTCAGCAGGCATTTCCGTTATCGTTTCCAGTTCTGTATTCTTAAAAAATACCACCAAAAGCAGGTGCAAACGGGCGATCTTTCTTAAATAAGGTAGTTGTCGTTCCATTGCAGATAGGCTTTCAAAATTTGTAAAGAAAACCACTAAACTGCGCTGTTTAATTACCGTTCTAACCTTGGCATACAACGCTTCCATGTTGGTTTCGAGGTAACGGGTTTTTTCTTTGTGAAGGATCTGCAAAATTTTATGGAGATGACCAGGACGACGATCTGCAGGAAGCACAGCCCCAATCTTCTCTGAAATGGTAATTAAACCAGCGCGGTCTTCTTTTAACATGGCAATATTCAACAAAGCCAGCGTTGCGTTTATAGCGTAATCCAATAAACTCAAGCCTTCAAACGGCATTTTCATGACGCGGGATTTATCGATGATGCAATACACCTGCTGCGATTTTTCGTCGGTAAAAGAATTTACCATCGTGTCGCCTTTTCGGGCAGTTGCTTTCCAGTTGATGGTTCGGTAATCATCTCCGGGAACGTAGTTTTTGATCTGCTCAAACTCCATACTCTGCCCAATACGTCTGACTTTTTTGATGCCCAAATCCGTCAGTCGGTTTGAAACAGCCAGCAATTCGTATTTCTGCATCTGCAAAAAAGAAGGATAAACCGGCAAAACTTCTGCCTGTTCAAAATTGTAACGGCGGCTAACCAATGCAAGCGGCGATTGCACATAAGCCCGAATATCACCAAATTCATATTCGCCGCGCTTGGTTGGCCGCAGTTGGTAATTGATCATTTTATGCCCACGCGGTTTTAAACTTGTTTTAAACCACACATCCCGTTTTTGAAACTGAAAAGGAATTTCATCAATCAAACCTAAAGTTATTGGGAACGGATAGAAGCTTTCTGCATAAATGTTTAAATCGTTTTCATCGCCGTTACTCAAACGTTCCGGTGCATTTCTGCTGGCAAACAGTCCGTTTTGCGTACGATAAAGTAGAAAAAGATCGATCAGCAACAACAATATCAAGGCGCAAAAGAAGAACACCGGAATATCGCCCAGCCAACTGAAAAAAAAGGATAGTAAAAACAGTATCACCGAAAAGCCTAAACCGAAAAATAAGCGGTTGCCCAGGAAAAGGTCTTTGTAAAACTGCTGATAAAGGTTTTTCAAAATGCTTCTTTTATCGTGGTATTTCTAACTTTTGAATGATCTGATTTACCACTTCATCCGGCGTTACACCTTCCATTTCCTTGTCCGGCGATAACATAATCCGGTGGCGCAAAACAGCGGGCGTTACAAAAATCAAATCATCCGGTGTAACAAAATCCCTTCCGTTAATAGCTGCAATTGCTTTGGCTGCGTTTACAATGGCCAGCGAAGCACGCGGCGAACCACCCAAATAAAGAGATTTGCTGTTGCGCGTTTCGTGGATAATTTTTGACACAAACTCCAACAGTTTGGGTTCTACATGCAAATTCCTGACTTGGTTTCGATAGTTTTCTATCTGCAATGCAGTTAATATCGGTTTAATTTCCTCCAGTTTCTCAGATGTTTTTTGCTGATGATGTTGCTGTAAAATAGCCGTTTCTTCTTCCAGCGAAGGATATTTCACTTCAATCTTAAACAAAAAGCGGTCAAGCTGTGCTTCTGGCAAACGATAAGTTCCTTCCTGGTCAATCGGGTTTTGCGTGGCCAAAATCACGAACGGTTCCTGCATCGGATAAGTTTGGCCGTCGATAGTAATTTGCCGCTCTTCCATCACCTCAAACAAAGCAGATTGCGTTTTGGCCGGCGCGCGGTTAATCTCATCAACCAAAATTACGTTGCCGAAAATCGGTCCGGGTTTAAACTCAAAACTGCTTTCTTTTGGGTTGAAAATGGAAGTGCCCAACACATCCGATGGCATCAAATCGGGCGTAAATTGTATCCGCGAAAAACCGGCATCAATACATTTGGCAATTAATTTCGCGGTCAATGTTTTGGCAACGCCGGGAACGCCTTCAATCAAAACATGTCCGTTGGCTAAAATTCCGGCAATCAGCAGCGTAATCATTTCCTGCTGGCCGACTACTACTTTTGCCAGCGCATTTTTTATTTCGGTTACAGATTGGTTTAATTGTGTGAGATCTGTCCTTGAGTTAAATATTTCTTCTTCCATTATAAGCGGGATTGCTTGTAAAATTGTTCTGTTAGATAATTGAGTTGGATTAATTCCTGGTCGCTGATTTTTTTACCGGTTTGAACGTAATCGATATATTTAAAAATTTGTCCGATCATTTCAGCATTTACACCGGATTTATTGATAAGTGTTTGGATCAATTCCTGATCTAAAGTATTCGTTTTCAATTGATAACGTGTACGGATATGTTCTAAAAAGAAAGTAACTTTTTTAGAAGCGATGTTTAAATTGTTGCGTTGCTGATAATATAACTGGCCTACAACTTTAACAAAATCAACTGTCGTATTTTGCAGCGGATCGACAATTGGAATGATGCGCTGCCGACGTTTCATCTCGTACAATACAAAAAAAAGCAGGCTAAAAAGAGCAATGTAATACGCCCATCTTAACTCAGAATGACTTAAAAAAACGCGCATCGGCGAATCTTCAGCACCTTCTGCACCGGCTGTTAAATATTCATCCCAAATAATTTCCCCTTTTGGGTTGAGGTACGAAAGTGCTTTGGCTGCGTAATCATTTCCCTGTGTTTTCAGCAAGTTGTAATTGATGAAATAATCAGGACTCGGCATCAAATACAAAAAGCCTTTTCCAAAACTGTAACGGATAAAGTTGCTGTGGTTATACTGATTTTTGCCGAGGACGACCGCGCGCGAAGTATCAAACTTACTATAATACTGGCCGCCAATTTGCCGGTCGAAAGTATAAGTTTGAGCAGGATTTAAAGCCGGATTGGTGAAATTGATCTTTGTTTTTTTAGTTAAAGAAAGCGTTTGCTCACTGTTAATTTTCAGTTTTAAAGTATCACGCAAAAACTTGTTTATGTAAAAAGAGGCGATAAAAACAGCATTGCCTTTT
The DNA here is from genome assembly GCA_964251965.1 of uncultured Sphingobacteriaceae bacterium. Taxonomy (GTDB): domain Bacteria; phylum Bacteroidota; class Bacteroidia; order Sphingobacteriales; family Sphingobacteriaceae; genus Mucilaginibacter_A. The sequence continues at coordinate 52,726 of CAXULQ010000010.1, forward strand.
TTAATGTATTTGATCAGTTCGTTGTAATCATCTTCGTGAATGTCGGCGCGTGCAGCAATTAAAATATAGCTGCCTTTTTGGTAATCGTTATCAACCAAAGTATTATAAACGGCCTGCCTACTGCTGCGGATAGTTGCGCCCGGGAAAATATCTTTTAACTGATGGTAAAGCACATAAGTGCCGTAAGGAATTTTATCTGTGCTGAGGTAAGTTGGTTTCCAATCCACCGGTTTTGGGCGGTTGTATTGCAGCACGCAATAAGCGGTCAGCAGCGAAAAACCAATAATCAAATAAATTTTCAGGTCTTTCACTTCAGTTTTGGGTTGAATTGCTGAAATGAATTGCTGATTTGCTGAAAATCGGTTTGATCGACCTTAAAATCTCCGTACCAAACGTATTCAAACTGCCGGGTTAACAAGCCAAATTTCTGCTGCTGCTCCGGGTTTTGTATTTCTTGGAGATAAGCCAAATTGGTTTTATCGGTTTTCCATTGAATTGCTCCGGCATCGCTTAGCTTTTTTAAGCAATTTAAATACAACAAACGCACCGCCAACCGAAAATTCCGGTTGGCGATGGCTTTTTCAATTTCATCATCAAAACTAATTTCATGGATGTTTTCTAAAGATTCGCTGTACGGGATTTCCGCAGTACTTGTTTTACCGGTGAAAATTTGCATCATATCCATTCCGGTCAGCTTCAAAATCATGAAAACCAAAGCACCGGCACCCAGAATGATGAACAGTAAATTGATGAGTCTTCCGGTAACGCGGCCAGCCATCAAGTTATCTATGTAATTCCAAAACCAATTCAGGAGCCGATCCCACAAAGAAAGTTCTTCGCCAGGAGTGGTATCATATTTAAAATCGCGCTGCTGCCGGTATTCATTTATAGAAGCAGGATTAAACTGCCTTAATTTGATTTTGCTGCTATCCTTATGCAAAATTGCAGCAGCTTTTTTTACCACAGGTTTTGGGGCGATAAAAGAAGCATTCAAGCAAAAAAACAGGAAGACGATTTTATACATCGATCAATATTCTTCTTTTGGTAAACCAGCATCCGGATCGTTGTTGCCGAAATTATTGATCCTGCCCATTAAGCCAGTACCTTCTTTTTGCTCATTTAAACTAAAATAACACAAAGCGGCTGTGATAGATGGAAGTATCAAAAATACATGGCAAAGTGCAGAAATAATGGTGGTAAGCATCAAAGCAAAGGAAGTTGGATGTACCTTCGACAAAAACATCGTACCAACCGTAAACATCGTTACCGGAAACACAAATAACAAAGTGGCAGCGTAAGTAATGATCCAGATTACGACAATGGCACCAAAAATTTGCCACCAGTTTTCTTTAATCAGTTGGAAACTTTTTGACCAGGCAAAGCCAAGGCTGGTGTTTTCTAAAACAATGATGGGCAGCACCAGCGATAAAATTGGCAACAAGTATAATCCCGGAACGATACAGAGGATAAAACCCACAACTAAGCAGATACCAACTACAAAATAACTGCCCAATGCCCTAAAAAAGTAGTGTTTAAAGTAAGCCCAAACTTCTTCGGTTTCCGGTGCTACGTTTCCTTTTTCTTTATAAAGTGCTATGAAAGAAAGCGGAACTAATGAAATGGCCGTTACGTTGAGCAAACCGAAAACAATATTTAAAAAGTAAGTGACGCTAAACATACGGGACAACATGGAAAAACGTGCAGTGTTGTTAGGAAAATCTTGCATGGCACCAATCATTTTTTGTTGCTGCAATAAAGCCACAACTAAATTGGCCACAATAAAAAAGCCGCAAATAATAGCGAATGATTTTAACAAAGGTTTCCAGTTTTGGCTGATAAAAGTAAACGTGTCGTTAATGATTTCACCAAAGTCACGGGTTTTGGCTAATTCAATTTTTGGTTGCATAAGGTTTTAGGTTGAGATTTTTTTATGAAGATAATTGGGATAAATTATGACATAACCGATGATAAAAAGCAGTGATAAAAACAGTATCGATACGCTTAACCAAATTGGCATTTCGGTATGGCGGGTTACAAAACTTTCGAAAAAAGCAGCCGTAATAAAAATAGGGACTAAGCCGATCACCATTTTTGTTCCGTCTTTAGCACCGCGTTTAAAGGATTCTGATCGGGTATAAGTCTTGGGGAAAAGAATGCTTTTTCCTAAAACCAATCCGGCTGCCCCGGCAATAATGATGGAAGAAATTTCTAACGTGCCATGGATCCAGATCACCAAAACCGATTGTAAACCCAAACCTTTACTAAAAAAATAATATTCGAAAGAGCCAATCATAATCCCGTTTCGAACCAACGCGTAAATGCTTCCCAAGGAAAAAAACACGCCTCCAACAAAACAGTAAAAAGCCACAAAAATATTATGGGAAGCAATTTGTAAGAACATACTAAACTCATTGTCGCGCTTGTAAACGCCAAATGGATCGCCTTTGGCAATGTTCGCGTTCGTCATGTTTACGTATTGATCGCCCAAAATCAAACGGATAAAATTGCTGTCGTACTTGGCAGATAAAGCGCCCATCAATGCAAAAACAACCGTGAACAAAAAAGCATAAAGCAATTGCCATTCGTACTTTTTGAAAAGCAAAGGCAGCTCAAACTTCCAGAATAAAATAAATCGGTTAGATTTTTCCTTTTTGTTTTTATAGATAGACTGGTGCAAACGCGCCGTTAAGCCGTTTAAATAAGCCGTGGTTTTAGATTGCGGATAAAAAGTTTTGGCATAAGCCAGATCATCGGTTAAAGTGATGAAACGCTGCGCCAACTCGTCCGGATCCGGCGTTTGCAAAGCTTCGTACTTTTGCCACTTTTCCGAATTTTGCTTCACAAATAAAGCTTCTCTCATGCTTCTTTTAAGGTATATTTTTTACGATAAATTGGTTTTTAATTTTTTGTAAGATAATTATTTCAATCAATAAAAATATATTTGTTAGCCATGCAAACGATAAAAATAACAACCGCCCAAAATATTGAAATTGATTACGAAGTTGCAGGTTTAGGCGAACGGATTGTTGCCCGGGTTATTGATTTTGCGATTTTTATTTTGATCCTGATTGCTTGCGCTATAACTATTGCTTACAGTGAATCAGAAAAGGTAAGCTTATTTGGTCATTTTTTTAATGGCTTATACGTTGTATGGTTAATCTTATTAGTTTTTTACGACTTAATTTGCGAGATTTTTTTAAACGGAAAAAGCGTTGGCAAAAGAATCATGAAAATCAGGGTGATTAGTTTGGATGGCGCGCGGCCAAGTTTAGGGCAATACGTCATCCGCTGGCTGTTTCGCATTGTAGATTTTCTGATCACTTTTAATTTGGCTGCCTTAGTTGCCGTCATCTTCAGCAAAAACAAACAGCGCATTGGCGATATGGCCGCTGGCACTACGTTGGTTTCTACAAACGCACGGACAAATGTTAGTCAGGTTGCTTTTACGCCAGTTAGTCAGGATTATATTCTTGTTTTCAGCGAAGTAAACCAGTTGGCCGACCGCGATATTGTGCTGATCCACGAAGTGATCCAAAGCCACAACCAGGTTTTAATTCATAACATGGCTAATCAAATTAAAGCGCATTTAAAAATCACCACTAAGTTTGATGATCTAAATTTTCTGGAAACTATGGTTAAGGATTATAACTTTTTGATGGCAAAGGTGGATTTGTAGAAAGAATTGAGCTACAAAAACCTTCCTTCAATAATTTTGAAAGCGTAAGAAACAATTACGGTAACGGCTGCAACTCCAAACAAACCTTTCGAAATTTTCTCAGCTTGAGGAAACTTAAATTTGATTTTTACCAATAAAAACAGTGCTAAAAAAAGTATTGAAATTGTGGCCGGGTAAAAATGAAAACTTTCTTGAAAATGACCTTTCAGCAAAGCAAAAACAGAACGCTGAAAACCACAACCCGGACAATCAAAACCAAATATGGATTTAAACGGACAATGCAGTAAATATTTTTCGGGCCAATTCTCCATCAAATTCAGTATAAAGAAACATCAACTTTAAAAATACTATTTTTAGTGATGCAAAAAGAGCAGATTTCGGTTTTTGATATGTTTAAAATTGGTATCGGGCCGTCCAGTTCGCATACTTTAGGTCCTTGGCGCGCGGCGCAGCAATTTGTACAAGTTCTTGAAAATCAAAGTTTATTGGAGAAGGTTATCCAAATCAAAATCCTGCTTTACGGCTCACTCGCCAAAACCGGAAAAGGCCACGGAACGGATATTGCCGTTTTGCTGGGTTTAAGCGGAGACGATCCGGTTACGTTTGATGTGGATCAGATTGAACCCAAAATGGAAAGCATCCGCCAAAGCCAGCAGTTAAATTTAGGTGGTAAAAGAAGCATCAGTTTTTCGTACGACAATGATTTGCTTTTTTTAATGAACAACAGTTTGCCGTATCATCCCAACGCAATTACTTTTCAGGCTTTTTTAAATGATGGAAAAGCGGTTTCCCAAACTTATTATTCTATCGGCGGCGGTTTTGTGGCGAAGGATGGCGGCGCGCAAACATCTTCAAAACAAGAAGTTGATTTGCCTTTTCCTATCGATACCGCCAACGATTTGCTGCATTGGTGCTTAAAAACCGGTTTGAAAATTTCTGATATTGTAATGGAAAACGAACTGGCCTGGCGCAGTGAAGAAGCAACCAAAGCCGGTGTTTTGCAAATTTTTGAAGTGATGAAAGCTTGTTTGTACCGCGGCTGCCACACTTCCGGTTATCTGCCTGGCGGTTTAAATGTAGCGAGGCGCGCGGCAAGGTTAAACCTGCGGCTTTTAGGCGAAACCGCTTATAATGATTATGATAGCTGGATTGCCGCGATCAAAAAAAAAGGTAACAATTTCCAGTACATTTTAGATTGGGTAAGTTGTTTTGCTTTGGCCGTAAATGAAGAAAACGCTTCTTTTGGCCGCGTAGTTACCGCGCCAACTAACGGTGCGGCAGGCGTAATTCCGGCAGTTTTGCAGTATTTGTTGATTTTTTGTGATCAGAACAGCAACGATCAAATTATCCGTTTTTTGATGACTGCTTCCGAAATTGGCAGCATCTTTAAAAAAGGTTCTACCATTTCAGCAGCAATGGGCGGTTGCCAGGCAGAAATCGGCGTTTCCTCAGCCATGGCAGCCGGAGCTTTAACCGAATGTTTAGGCGGATCGCAACGGCAAATTTTAATGGCTGCGGAAATTGCGATGGAACATCACCTCGGCATGACTTGCGACCCAATCGGCGGATTGGTGCAAGTTCCCTGCATCGAACGCAACACAATGGGCGCGATCAAAGCGATTACTGCATCGCAATTGGCTTTGCAAAGCAACCCGGACAATGCGCGTGTTAGTTTAGATGCCGTTGTAAAAACCATGTGGGAAACCGCGCAGGATATGAACTCGAAATACAAAGAGACTTCGGATGGCGGTTTGGCCGTTCAAATCCCGATTTCTATGCCAGAATGTTGATTTTGAGGTTATAAAAGAAGTATTGTCGTTCCGGACGTTTATCATCCACAACCTCAAACCAAAACCTTATTTTTGTTTTTGATGATCAACAAAACCACCATAGACCGCATTTTTGAAGCTACCGATATTGTGGAAGTGATCGGTGAGTTTGTGCAGTTGAAAAAACGCGGAGCCAATTATGTTGGCCTTTCGCCTTTTGCAAACGAGAAAACGCCATCGTTCACGGTTTCGCCGGTGAAAGGAATTTTTAAGGATTTCTCTTCGGGATTAGGTGGTTCTGCGGTTACTTTTTTGATGGAGCATGAGAAATTTACGTACCCCGAAGCGTTAAAATGGCTCGCCAAAAAGTATAATATCGAGGTAGAAGAAGACCGCCAAACGCCCGAAAATATAGAAGAAAACGATCGTCGAGCAAGTCTAAGAATAGTAACTGCTTTTGCTGCTAAATTCTTTCAGCAAAGTTTGATGGAAACACCGGAAGGGCAGAATATCGGTTTGAGTTATTTTAAAGAGCGAGGTTTCCGGGAAGATATTATCAAAAAGTTTGAGTTAGGTTACTCGCCTGATGCTTGGGATGCTTTTAGTAGTACGGCGATCCAGCAAAGCTATCAAGCAGAATTCTTAATTGAAAGCGGTTTATCAGTTAAGCGTGATAATGGTACTTTATACGACCGTTACCGTGGCCGAGTGATTTTTCCAATTCATAGTTCCAGCGGAATTGTTGTAGGTTTTGGTGGAAGAACGCTCAAAAATGATAAAAGCGTTCCGAAATATGTCAATTCACCTGAATCGGAAATTTATAATAAATCTAATCTTCTATATGGTTTGCCCTTTGCTAAAAAAGCGATAAGTAAAGAGAATAGATGTTATTTAGTAGAAGGTTACATGGATGTAATTGCCATGCACCAGGCAGGAATTGAAAATGTAGTTGCATCTTCAGGCACTTCTTTGACGGTTGAACAGATTCGTTTAATTGATCGTTCTACCAAAAATATTACGATTTTGTATGATGGTGATGCAGCTGGTATTAAAGCAGCTTTACGAGGTTTAAGCTTACTTTACATTGAAGGATTCAAAGAGATTAATATTGTTTTGTTTACTGACGGACATGATCCAGATTCTTACATCAAAAATTATGGTTCAAGTGGATTTATAAAATTTATAGAAAATACTTCTAAAGGAATAATTGATTTTTATTTACAGACTATTAATCAAAAAGAATTATCCAACCCTATAAAAAAATTAGAGGTTACTGAAGAATTTGGTGATATTTTGTCCAATCATCCTGATCCAGAATTTAGAAAGGCTTATATAAAGCAGGTTGCTCATAAGCTCAACATAGAGGAAAGAGGGTTTTTAAGTGTTGTTAATAAATTCGTAACAAAAAAATTTAACAGTAAAAAATCGCCAGATTTAAAAGTTCAAGATAAAGTTGTTGAGTCTACTAATGAAGTAAGTATTGATGAACACAAAAGTCCAGTTCAATTAAGTGGCGATGAACTTAACCTTCTATACAGAGATTTAAGCCAGGAAAAAGAAATTGTGCGCCTGCTCATCACCTACGGCAACAAAATGATTGATTGGGACGGCATTGCCAACACGTACATCGGTCCGTTTATGATTTCGGAACTGAGCGATGTGGAGTTTGAAAACCCGGAAAGTAAAAACTTAGTCGATATTTACAGGCAGGAACTGGAAAACGGCCGCTTGCCGGATGAACCATTTTTTATCCATCATCCTGACCGCGCCGTTACCGATCTGGCGGTTTCCATGGTTTCTACGCCTTATGTTTTAAGCGAGAATTGGTACGAGAAGCATAAAATATTGGTTTCCGGTGAAGAAGACAATATGAAAGCCACGATTTTGGGAGCGATCTTCCATCTTAAAAAACGAAAAGTTGACCAGATTTTAGAGGGAATCCGCCGCGAGCTGCAAAAAACAACCAGCAATAATGACGTGGATATTTTACTGAACCAATATCAGCACATGAAAAAAGTAGAGAAACATATTTCTGATTTTCTCGGTTCGGTCATCCTGAAATAATGGCCGAACATAATAATTTAGGCCGCAAAGGCGAGGAGCTGGCCAAGCAATATTTGGAAGCGGCAGGTTACGAAATTTTGGACGAAAACTGGCGTTTTCAAAAAGCGGAAGTCGATTTAATTGCTTATCACCATAAAACCATCATTTTTGTAGAAGTGAAAACGCGGACCGGAAACGCTTTTGGCGAACCGGAAGATTTTGTGGATTCCGCTAAACAAGCGTTATTAGTAAGCGCGGCAGATGAATTTATAGAACTGATGGATTTTAACGGCGAAGCACGTTTTGATATTATTGCGATACTGTTTGATCGGCAGGGAAACTATCGTTTAAACCATATTCAGGATGCTTTTTGGCCTGATCCTTATTAAAAGAATAGTGAATATTTGTTTGAATTTGCTTGGTCTGCGCTTTGCTTCCCCTCTTGAGAGGGGTTAGGGGTGTGTCCTTTTTGTAACTATAATTGATGCGAAGAAAAATTATCCCATACAATTTTAACCTAAAAGTATTGGCTAAAAACCTTCGCAACAACAGTACGCCCGGCGAAATAAATTTATGGCAGGAATTGAAAACGAAACAGTTTTATGGTTATGATTTCCAGCGGCAAAAACCATTATTGAATTATATTGTAGATTTTTATTGTGCCGAACTCAATTTGATAATTGAAATTGACGGCAGGTATCATGAAGAAATTGCCGAAAAAGATATGATCAGAACTAAAGAGTTGGCTGAATATAAATTAAAAATTTTAAGGTTTACAGAGCAGGAAGTAAAAGTGGATATGTTTAATGTTTTGCGAACGATAGAAAATTATGTTAAAGAGTTTATAAAAAGTGAATGAAGGACACACCCCTAACCCCTCTCAAGAGGGGAAGCACAGCGGCTATCCTGCTTTGTTAAAAAATGCTGGGTTGTTTTAAAAATAAAACCTCATGAATAAAAAGTTTATTGTTTTTAGTTTTTTCGCAGTATTAAGTCTGTGCGCTTGTCGTAATAAAACAAATAATCAAGAAGATAATTCTTCTTTATCCATCAACTTAGAAGCTGGCAGCAATATCCAGGCAGGAAAAGGTGTGCCGATACAAGTAATTGTACCTCAAGGTTATAAAGTTGATTCTGTTGTTTACCAAATGGATGGTGTTCGTTTGGGCATAAAAAAAGATTTAGCGGCTTTCACTATAAAAACGGATACGCTTCCGTTGGGCATCAAGCAAATTACGGCAACGGTTTATCAGGGAAAAAGCAATACACCAACCACAACCAACATTGTTTTGCTGGCCGCCAAAGCACCCGAAGAACTGACTTATCAGGTAGAAAAAGTATTTCCGCATGATACTTCGAGTTATACAGAAGGGTTGCTATATCAAGATGGTTTTCTCTACGAAAGCGGCGGCGGCAGATCGAAACCACCGGAAGGCGAAGTGGCCGAAGGTCAATCCAGTTTAAGAAAGGTCGATCTGAATACCGGTAAAGTATTGAAAAAAGTGATGGTTGACCCAACAGTATTTGCAGAAGGAATTTCAATTATCGGCAATAAGATAATCCAGCTTACATATACAGAAAAAATCGGTTATGTTTATGATAAAGATTCTTTCAAACTTCTCAACACTTTTAATAATAATGTTGGCGAAGAAGGCTGGGGAATGTGTTATGATGGCAAGAAATTATACATGGATGACAAGACCAACCGTATTTGGTTTTTGGATAAAAACACTTATCGCCAGATTGGTTTTATTGATGTTTATAATGATAAAAAGGCGATTGATGGCATTAACGAACTGGAATACATCGATGGAAAAATCTACGCCAACGTTTATACAAAGGATATTATTTTGCAGATTGACCCAAAAACTGGTGCCGTTTTACAAAAGATAGATTTATCAAACTTATACCGCGATCGCTTTCCAAAAGCCGATGTTTTAAACGGTATTGCTTATGATGCTAAAACCAAAAGGATATTTATCACTGGCAAAAAATGGCCGCATTTATATCAGGTGAAGTTTGTTAAAAAAGGTGTGTAAAAGAAGCATGCTGTCGGTTGGATGAATGAAACCAAATCAATAGTTTAAGCAGCAAAAGGTTGAACAAACTGTTTAGAATCCGGGTTGATGGCAGTAGGTTGTAAAGCAAACCATAATGCCAACAAAGTACCGTAACTTCCGCCGCGTTCAACCCATTCAAAAAATTTGTATTGAGGATAAAAAAGTTCAGTCCCAATTTTCCACAATAAAAACAGCAGTAATAACGGACGTGTCGGACGGATAAATATGAACAAAGCAGCTATAACTTCAATCAGGCCGGCAGTAAAACCTACCTGCTGAGTTTGCTGAAAACCAAGTGAAGTATATTGCGCGAGCAACCCTTTCTTTCCGATCAAATTTAACCAGCCATGTCCTGCCAGCAGTAATAATGCGGTAAACCGTAAACATATTTCCGTTTTTTTAAAATGTTTATCAGGAGCCTGGGCAGAAACTTTTATTTTTTGAAACCAAAACTGCAAACCTTTTCCGGGTTCGGTTAGCAACAAAAGTGCAAGTGGCACACCAAAATTCCCGGCCCTTTCGATCAATTCGGCAAATGGTTCGCCGGAAAGCGGACGTAATGTTGCAGTAAATAATCCCCAAACCACTAACCAAAATACAATAATCCGCAATGGATATAGTAGGATGATCAATCCAGCCAAAATATCAAGGATACCAATTATCGGCATCAGTTGATAAGCCGTAGCTTGTCCTATCCCAAAAACAGCAAAATAATTGCACCAAACGGGTTTGGTGATGATGCCAAAAGCGCCATGGCCGATAAAACACATCACGGCAGCAAAACGAAGCGTGTAATAAATTTTTTGTGCTTTGGATAATGTTTTCATGCCATATCCAAACTTAGTAAAGAGGATTAATTGCTAAAATAGCCGTATAAAATAAGTCTTAAATTTAGGAGAAGTTTGTAAAAAAAGGTGTGTAAAAGAAGCATTCATTTGGTTGATTTAATTTTGAATTGTAACCCATCCATATTTCGTCATGAATTCTTTGGCCTCATCATCAAAAGTTTTTTTTGAATGATGTATTTCCTGGTTTTTGATATACTTATCTACTTTTTCAACCTGAGACTCACTGACCGACACTGCAAAATAATCGTCCTGCCAGCCAAATTTTTCCTGGATAAATTTATTTTGGTTGATGCAAAATGAAGATTCGCCTTTGATCAGCCGGCTAATTTTTGAGATCGATTGTTCTTTTCCTAAGGAAATTAAACAGTGTATATGGTCTGTAAAGCCATTGATCGATTTTAGAAAGATGTCCTTTTCGATGCAGTTGTCCATAATATGTTTTTGCAATTTGTGCCTGAGCTTGCTGTGAAGCAGTGGTTCCCGGTCTTTTGTGGCAAAAACTAAATTAACCCAAATCTTTGTGTATGACATATTTGGCTAAAGCCTGTTTGGTATTTGTTATCCAATTTGTTATCCGTTGGCTAAAGCCAACGGCAATGAAATTATAGCTTTTCAGCAAATATTACTATGAAATATGTTTTTCGGCTTTTAGTGTATAAACAATTTAGAACCTTATCTTTTATTCATTGCCGTTGGCTTCAGCCAACGGACAACAGCTATGAAATTTCGGCTTTAGCCAAACTTTTACCGCCAATCTTTATACTGATTAATTAATCCATTGGTAGAAGAATCATGATCAGAAACCAGTTCATCGCCTTTCAATTCTTTCTGGATTTTTACGGCCAGTTGTTTGCCTAATTCTACGCCCCATTGGTCAAAGCTGAAGATGTTCCAGATAATGCCTTGTACAAATATTTTATGTTCATAAAAAGCAATCAAGCTGCCTAAAGAACGTGGCGTAATTTTTTTAAGCAAGATAGAATTAGTCGGCCGGTTGCCTTCAAAAACTTTAAAAGGTGCCAGTTTTTCTATTTCTTCTGCGGATTTGCCGGAAGCTTTCAGTTCTTCGGTTACTTCTTCTTCGGTTTTACCATTCATCAAAGCTTCGGTTTGCGCAAAGAAATTCGATAATAAAATCGGATGATGATCTCCGGTTGGATTATGACTTTGTGCTGGTGCAATAAAATCGCAAGGGATAATTTTGGTTCCCTGATGGATCAACTGGTAAAAAGCGTGCTGACCGTTAGTTCCCGGTTCGCCCCAAATAATTGGTCCGGTTGAGTAATCAACTTCATTACCATTTCTATCAACATGTTTGCCGTTGCTTTCCATATCGCCTTGCTGAAAATATGCGGCAAAACGATGCAGATATTGATCATACGGCAAAATGGCTTCTGTTTCAGATCCGAAGAAATTATTATACCAAATCCCTAACAAAGCTAAAGTTACCGGAATGTTCTGTTCAAATTCTGTTGTTCTAAAATGCTCATCTGCCGCGTTTGCGCCGGTTAGCAATTCTTTAAAATTATCAAAACCAACACTTAAAGCGATTGATAAACCAATTGCGCTCCACAAAGAATAACGGCCGCCAACCCAATCCCAAAATACAAACATATTTTTTGTGTCGATGCCAAAAGCTTCCACGGCTTTGCTATTGGTTGATAATGCCGCAAAATGTTTCGCTACATCTTCATCTTTTGCACCGCTTTTAATGAACCAGTTGCGTGCGGTATGCGCGTTGGTCATGGTTTCTTGTGTGGTAAAGGTTTTTGATGCAACTAAAAACATGGTTGTTGCCGGATTCAAATTTTTCAGTGCTTCTTCAATGTGCGTTCCGTCAACATTAGAAACAAAGTGCAGGTTTAAACGCGTTTTGTAGGATTTTAAAGCTTCGGTAACCATTACCGGGCCTAAATCAGATCCGCCGATGCCAATGTTCACCACATCTGTAATTTCATCACCTTGGTAACCTTTCCACTCGCCGGAAATGATGGCGTTAGAGAAAGTTTCCATCTGCTGCAAAACCTTATTTACTTCTTCGGTAACATTTTCACCATCAATGATTAACGGTTTATTAGTTACGTTGCGTAAAGCGGTATGCAAAACGGCGCGGCCTTCGGTTTCGTTGATTTTCTCACCCGAAAACATGGCTTCGATTGCTTCTTTTAGCTTGCATTCTTTGGCCAACTGGATTAAAAGTGCCAGCGTTTTATCATCTAAACGGTTTTTGGAGAAATCGAACAAAATATCTTCAAAAGTGACGGAGAATTTTTTAAAGCGTTCAGGGTCATCTTTAAATAATTGCTTCATTTCGAGTTGGGCAACTTCCGGGAAGTAGTCGGACAAATAGCGAAAAGCTTCGGTTTCGGTAAAATTTATTTTTGGTAACATGCTCTTGGTTTTAGTTCAAAACTATTAAAAGAATAGCAGATGCTTAAATTGTTCTGAATAGTTTTGAATAGAACCTAAAGATTTATGCCGATGAAGATTTTTAGGTGATAAAAGAAGCATTGCCTCACCCTAAATCCCTCTCCATGGGAGAGGGACTTGCCTTTCGATTGATGTGTCTCGTCCTGTAAACTTTTTTCAGGACGAGACATTAGGTTCCCCCTCTCGAGAGGGGTTAGGGGTGTGTCCTTTTTTTAAAATCTGTTAATCAATCCCGTAACATAAAAAAAGGTTAAACAACTTTATTTAAAATAACGCTTCCGATCTTGATTTAACACCGTTTTATAATGTTATTTTTTCCAATTAAACGTTGTATTCGAAATGCAATCAAACTAATAGCCAGCCAAGCAAGGTTAAATCAAGTATGAAAGATTTCTATTATATTCTAAACGTGGACGCAAACGCCACTTTAAAGGAAATAAAAGAAGCTTACGACAATTTATCGAAGAAATTCCGGCCGTTTCTTGATCAGCAGGACAAGTTCGTTGAAGAACAATTTAGGGAAATTAGTGACGCTTATCAGGTTTTAAGTGATCCTGTCTGTCGCCAAAATCACGATCAGGAATTAAAAGAGATAAAATTTAATCCGATAAAAAAAGCATCAAAAGTTCAGCGTGTTTTTTTCAAAACGAGAACTCTTGATATCATGTTCACGGTTACTTTAGGCGTGTTTACTTTTCTTTTCGGTTATTATGTTATCAATTCGTTTCGAAGTTTTAAAGTAGCAAAGGCTAAAAAATCACCAGTTGTTGGTACTATTTCTCAGCATAAAACCATCCAGCATAAATTTAAACATCACAAAAAAATTTCTGCCACAAATTCGTTTTCAAAAACTCCGGTTGATGATACAACAGCAATTCTTGCTTCACAACAAGCATCTGTTATCCAGCCTCAAATTCAAACACCTGTTACCCAACCTCAAATTTATACCGATAAAAACAGTATGGGCAGTTCAACTGCTGCTGACGTTATTTCGAGTGAAGCAAAGCCTGTCAGTATTATTTTAAACACTGAAAAACATCCGATAAAAGAAGCAGACCTGCCTTATACCACTTATTTAAGAGCAAATGAAACTGGAGTAATTAACATGAGGAAGTTTGATAATTACGGTTCGGAGATTATCAAAGTTATCCCAACCAATTCGGAAGTTTCGGTTTTGGAAAAGGGCAATAGTTATTACAAAGTGCTTTTTGAAAATACAACCGGTTACGTGGCCAAATGGAACGTTTTGAAAAAGTAAGTTTGCTTCGGATATTTATAGCCGAAGTTTAAAAATTAGGTGAGCAAGCAATTCGATCAGGAAAATAAGCAGCGGGAAAGTCAGGTAATTTTGAAAGATTTGACGATACCGAATTTAACGGAGATGCTTATTTCCCGTTATACTTCCGTTAGCGTGGTTCCAGATCCAATTGCGCATCATTATATTTTCCCAACGGCAATCGAACTGAATGATGGCGTTTTTACCAATTCCCGCAACAAGCAGGATTTTCCTCCGGTAACCGTAATCCAGGAAGCGGGAAGTTTATTTTTAACTTGTGAATGCGAGGCAAGGCACGAATTTCTGTGCGAACATCAGGCAATTGTATTAACGGCGATTATAAAAAAGCAAGATTTAAGGGTTTTTTATGATGACCAATTGCGCCACGAAAGGCTGAAAAAGTTTTCCGTAGATTATGGTTTGGAATTTGAACCGGATTTGGATCAGTTTTTCAAGATTGAGTTCGAAGATAAAGTACTCAAAATCAGTCCAAAATCCCCAGAATTGCTTCCCGTAACGAAGGAAAGTCTCAACTTACTTCAATCCATAATTGTGGAAGATGTTGCGCCTTCAACGGCAGAAGACCAATCAGTTTTTGTGGTGTTAAAACAGCATAAATATTACAAATACCTGCTGATTGAATTGTACCAAAGCCAGAAAACCAAAGAAGGCAAGATCAAAAACCCAATGACTTTAATGCCGCCGCTGGATTTTATTTGGAACACCAATGATGGCGAACATTTGAAATTTTATACGGCCATTCATAAATTTCAGAATCACCAAAATAAAAGTTTGAGTGAGGCTGATATTCTGGCGTTAAAAGCAATCGTTAAAAATCCGTTGGGTTACGAATTTTATTACCATGACAACGACATTTCGGAAAATATTACGGCTTCATCCATATTTCCGGTAAAAGTTAAACTGCTGAAAGAGGAACCCGAACTCACGGTTAACACTAAAGATCAGTTCTTTGAGCTTTCTGGCAGTGTCGAAATCGATGGGCAAACTTATGCTTTAAAAGATCTTCGTATTTGGTTTAGCTATTTCATCCGTGCCGGAGACACTTTGCTGCTGGTCAATAATTTACAAGCCTTAAACGTGATGGGTTTGTTAAGCAAAAAGCGCGAAAATTTGTTGGTTCACACTTCCAAATTTCAGGAATTTAAAAACAAACTTCTGTCGAGATTGGAAGAACGGATCAGTGTAAATTATCCGCATATTCCGGCGGCAACGCCTGTTCAATTGATCCAGGAAGGCTTCGACACAGAGAAAGAAAAGATCATTTACCTTTCGGATTTTGGTGCACATGTGATGATTATTCCAGTAATGCGTTACGGCGAAGTGGAAATTTCCATCCGCACCAAAAAACTGATTTACACAACAGATGCCAAAGGAAAAGAGTTTAAAGTTGAACGTGATAACGAGGAAGAAGACCGGTTTACGGCCTTGCTGATTAAACAGCATCCGTATTTTGAGGAGCAGTTGACCGATCCGTTGCACTATTTTTACCTGCATAAAAAACGCTTTTTGCAGGAAGACTGGTTTTTAAATGTGTTTGAAGAATGGCGAAACCACAGCATTACCATTTTGGGTTTTAATGAACTGGATAACAATCGGTTAAATCCGCATAAAGTAAAAATTTCGATCAAGGTTTTAAGCGGTACGAACTGGTTTAACAGCAACATTAACGCGCGTTTTGGTAAGACAAAAGCTACACTAAAACAAGTCTATCGTGCCGTAAAAAACCGCACAAGATACGTGCATTTAGATGACGGAACGCTGGGAATTTTGCCGGATGAATGGATCGAAAAGTTTAACAATTATTTCAATTCGGGCGAGATTGAGGACGATGATAACCTGCGGATTTCTAAAAGCAATTACGCTTTAATTGAACAGCTTTTTGATGAGCAAATGCTGGACGAAAACGTAAAAGCCGAGATCAGCAATTATCAGCAAAAGCTTGATGATTTTGATGCGGTAAAAACAGTATCCGTTCCTGAAGAGTTTCGCGGCGAGCTTCGTCCTTACCAGCGGCAAGGTTTAAACTGGCTCAACTTTCTGGATGATTTTAATTTTGGTGGATGCCTGGCCGATGATATGGGTTTGGGTAAAACGGTACAAATTATTGCCTTTATTTTATCGCTGCGGAAAAAAGTTAAGCAAAATACCAACTTGTTGATCGTACCAACTTCGTTGATTTTTAACTGGGAGCAGGAGATTAAAAAGTTTGTGCCATCAATCCAAATCTTAACGGTTTATGGTGCCGACCGAATTAGAAACGCACACGATTTTGATCAATATGAAGTGATTTTAACTTCTTACGGAACGCTGCTTTCTGATATTATCTTCTTAAAAGATTACATGTTTAATTATGTGTTTTTAGATGAATCGCAGCAAATTAAAAACCCGGAATCGCAACGTTACAAAGCTGTGTGTTTGCTGAAATCCAGAAATAGAATTGTGATAACTGGTACGCCGGTTGAGAACAATACTTTTGATCTTTTTGGTCAGTTATCTTTTGCTTGTCCGGGTTTGTTGGGCAGCAAATCGTACTTCAAACGCTTGTACTCCGAACCGATTGACACTTATAAAAGCAGCAAACGGACGATAGAACTGCAAAACAAGATCAAACCGTTTATGCTGCGCCGAACCAAACAGCAAGTGGCGACAGAACTCCCCGAAAAAACAGAAATGGTTTTGTATTGCGAAATGAAGCCCGAACAGCGCAACATTTACAATGCTTATGAAAAGGAATTTCGGGATTATATATCGGCAACAACGGGCGAAGAACTGAAAAAAAGCGCGATGCACGTGCTGAAAGGAATTACGCGACTTCGGCAAATTTGTGATTCGCCGCAACTGATTAAAGGCGAAAAAATGCCTGGAAATGCTTCTGCCAAAATTGAATATTTGATGGAAGAAATAGCAGGCAAAATCCATCAGCATAAAATATTGGTGTTCTCGCAGTTTGTTTCGATGCTGGAATTGATACGGGAAGAATTGATTAAGAAAAATATCGGTTTTGCTTACTTAACCGGACAAACGCGGAAACGGCAAGCCGTGATCGAGAAATTCCAAAATGATGCAACAACCCGAGTTTTCCTGATTAGTTTAAAAGCCGGCGGCACAGGTTTAAATTTAACAGAAGCGGATTATGTTTACCTCGTAGACCCGTGGTGGAACCCGGCGGTAGAAAACCAGGCGATTGACCGTTGCCACCGCATCGGTCAGGATAAAAATATTGTTGCCGTGCGGTTAATTTGTCCAGATACAGTAGAAGAAAAAATTATGTTGATGCAACAACATAAAAACGAGTTGGCTAATGATTTAGTGAAAACTGAGAATTCGTTTTTTGGGGGATTGGGGAAAGAGGGTTTATTGAGTTTGGTGTCTTAAAAGAAGTATGGACTATTTTTCCAGAAACCTTAATGCTTCTTTTATGATGGTTGGTTGGCTATAATATTAATGACCAGATTACAGACTTATAAAATTTAATGTTTAGTTTTAATTCGATGCTTTCAGTCATTTAAAAGTCCATCTAACTTTGCCTAAGCCCCCAAATTAATTAACGATGAATAGCTTTTCTTTTATTTTTAAGGACTTTGTTTTACTGATTTTACGTACTCTTTCGTAATAATTTATAGCGCCCCTAGCCTTTGCGGTTTCCTTATCTTCAAAATCATTTATCTTTTCTCTATAACTTTCAGATAAATACAATCCATTATTTTTAACAATAACATTAGTCACTTTTGGCAACCTGGTTTGATAAAAGGTTTTGTCATGACTTATTTTAAAACCTTTAGATATAATGATTTCTAAAATATTATTGACTAATGGTTTAAAATCTATTTTACTTGAAATAGTAATATCATCAACAAAAGTTGTAAATGTTAATCCATGATTTTGAACTAATCCTTCAATTTCCCGACCCGCACTTACAAATACCAAATTTGCTACATAAGGCGAGGTTGGGGTTCCCTGAGGAAGCATTCCTTTATAGGTAGTAAGTTTGGTTAAAATTTGAGAAATTGTAGGAGAAAAATTATTTTTTATAAACATTTTGAAAACCTGCTTATGAGTAATCCCTGGATAAAAATTTCTTAAATCAGTATTGAAAAAGAACTTATTACCCTGGTGCATTTTTGCATTTAATATGTTATCTCTTTTTGCAACACCACCAAACGCATAAGCCGGAAGCTTTATAGTTTTTAAAAGTTGATTGTAGATTCTTTGTTGAACGGTCTTCAGTAGAGTAGTACTTGGGTACATGTCCCTTGTTCTTGGCTTACCATTTTTATCAATAAGTTGTAAGCCTGTTTTTTTATTAAGTTTTGGACTGCTTTTTAAATAATAATATTTATCAATATTATCCAAAAGAAAATTTAATTCATCTTGCGATATATTCAAGACTTTAAGAAGCTTTGGTATATCTAGCATAAGCCTAAAAGAATAATTCAATCATCCCTTTTATTGAGGGAAGAATGATTTGGAAGGCATCCCGTTTTTTAGGATCAATATCTTCCATTGTTAAAGAGTGAAAAAATAGTACGGGCAATGGCGTTTCTAAAGCGCTGGCAATTGTTTTTAAAACGCTTATAGCGGGTTCTTTTTGGTTACTTTCTATCTTAGATAGGTAAGCTTGAGTAAGGTGGCATTTTTCAGCAAATTCGTTCTGCTTAAAGCCTTTTTGAATTCTTATTTTCTTAATGGTATTTCCTATATCCATGGCAAATAGATTTGATAAATGTAGGAGTGCAGACTAAAATAAGTCCTTAAAATGATCAATGATAGAAAAAATACGAATTATCGTTTCTACTACTTTAACAGAATCTTGAAACATAACAATTGGGTTAGTTTCAGACTTCGATTTCTCGAGAGCGTTAATACAATCATTTAAAAGAACTTGTTCCTCATCTGAGAACGAACAACGGTAGTTTGAAAGGATGGTCTTTATACCTTGTATAAGATCATCATTGTTTTTGAGGTTATGTGTTTGCATAAACTTGAATTTAAGACGGCATTATTGCCTGCTTCTTCCAATTATGCTGTAATTAAATTCACAAACGTTGTTCGTTTCACTCCTACAAAATCCTGCTTCAAAATAAAAACAGAGCTTAAATGATTTAATACTTTACTTGATACCTGTTATATTTTGGCATTCAGTTTCAGTCAACGTTCGCACTTGTTTACTACAGTCTGTACTGGTTGGTGTTGTCCAGTTGACGTGTTGTTTGTTCGTGGAAAGTTATGATCACTCAAAAAACCTTGACGGCTGTGTATTGCTACACTTTACGATTTGAATCAATTACATTAACTTCAAAACTCTTTCAAAGAACTATGATACAATTATAAAATATATTCCTGACAGTACAAAATTTATTATAAAAAAGGTTTTAATAGATATTATTACTACTTTTATTACCAATTAGACTTAAAGTTAAAATTATTATAGAGGGCTTTTATCACAAAACCTGCAACTATTAACAATGCAGGTTTTTCGATGTTCAGTGGCCCAGATGAGAATCGAACTCATATTTATTATTTTGGCAATAATCTGATGAAAATTGAGAATTCGTTTTTAACGAATTGGGAAAAGAAGCTTTGTTGAATTTGGTGTCTTAAAAGAAGTATGATTGCTTTCAGAAAATGCAATGCTTCTTTTAACAGGTAAAAATTGTTACGTAAGCTGTATCTTAAAATATTCAAGCTGATTTTAACGCATTAAAAAGAGTATTACATTCGTTCAGTTAATTCATTGAATGAGCAAAGAACATCTTTCGGCTTTCTTTCAACGCTCCACTTCAGTTTCTTTAACTGTGGCAAAAGAACTTTCCGAAAAGTTTGAATACAAAGCAATTGCAAAAAACCATTTCCTGCTTAGCGAAGATAAAATTGCAGACGAATATTTATTTTTAGATAAAGGTTACATGCGGGCTTTTGCGTTCGACATTGAAGGAAACGAGGTAACCACAAATTTTTACACGCCGGGAGAAATGATCTTTGAAGTCGCTTCGTTTTTTAACCGGACAAGATCGAAGGAAAATATACAGGCGTTGACCGATTGCGAAGGCTGGTTCATCACTTATAAACAATTAAACGAACTTTTCCATTCCCTGCCCGAATTTAGAGAGTTTGGCCGGGCGATGCTGGTAAAAGGATTTGCAGAACTTAAAAACCGGATGCTTGCCACGATCACCGAAACAGCGGAAGAACGTTACGCTACTTTATTAAAGACCAATCCACAGATATTTCAGCACGCGCCGTTAAAAAACATCGCCACTTATCTTGGAATTACAGACACTTCATTGAGCAGGATAAGGGCATCGCTGTTAAAAAAATAAGCCGCTTTTCACTTCTTGTCATTTGGCAAGATGGCACCGTAGCCGTTTCCCGTCCTTTGTTTCATCAAACAACAAACGATGGAACATTTACCAATTTATATCCCGGCAATTTTTGTACTTACCACTTTGCTCACATTAATATTGTTGTACAAAGCTAGCAATCAATCTAAACCTGCAGTTATAATTTCACTGCTTTGGCTTGTCTTGCAGGCAGTAGTTGGCCTTTCCGGGTTTTATATTATCACCTCTGGCGTTCCGCCAAGGTTTGCTTTGTTACTGATGCCGCCGTTGGTGGTTATCGTTATGCTTTTCGTTACAAAGAAAGGCCGGTTGTTTATAGACCGCTTTGATCCTGAAATATTAACGCTGATCCACATCGTCAGAATACCGGTAGAACTTACTTTATATTGGTTGTTCCTACATAAAGCTGTACCAGAAATCATGACTTTTGATGGTAGAAACTTTGATATTTTATGCGGAATAACTGCACCGGCAATTTATTATTGGGAATATATTAAATCGTCGCTCAGCAGAAATTTGTTATTGATCTGGAATATTATATGCTTAATATTACTTGCCAATATTGTTGTTACTGCTATTTTATCCGCACCGTTTAGCTTCCAAAAATTTGCTTTCGATCAACCCAACGTTGCCTTGTTTTATTTCCCTTTTGTTTGGCTGCCTTGTTTTGTTGTACCCACTGCGCTTTTGGCGCATTTAATATCTATTAGAAAATTGATGTAGTTAAGCTGATAACCGTATTATTATTCTTGCAAAAAGTATTACCAAAAGAAGTCGCTGGTTTAGGTAAAACAATTAGAGATTACTAACTGATACACGTTTTAAATAAAGATGAATAAAAAATCCTGCAAACAATTGATTTACAGTATTTTTATCTTTTCGAATTCTTCTTTTAAGTGGTCCTTACCGAACAAATGTCGAACTCCTTTCTCGAAGATCTGAAGCTATTGGCGAAGTTAGCTGCCTAAAATAAATAAAAATCTCTTCCAGCGGATAGAGGGACGAACTATTGAAAGTCGCTTTCAACTATTGATTACATGAGAAGGATTTATGCTGAAACGCTTTTTAAAAATAAAAGAAAAATGTGAAAGGTCTTCAAATCCAACTTCGGCATACACTTCGCTTGTTTTATATTTCTTCTCTTTTAACAAATAGTAAGCCTCATCAAGACGCTTATCTAGTAACCATTTTGCAGGTGTGGTATGATATGCCATTTCAAAATCCCTTTTAAAAGCAGACATGCTCCTGCCGGTGAGGTAGGCAAAACGGGATAAACTTAAATTAAAGCGAAAATGCTCTTCCATAAACGCTTTGAGGTTGATTTTTCCGGGAGGTTGAAAATCAAACAAAATATCTTTCAACTCGGGCTGCACTTTAAGCAAAACTATTAATGCTTCCTTTAATTTTATCTTCACCAGTTCATCATTTCCCTTGTTAAAATAAGGCAATGACTGCTGTAATGAATCGACAAAATTCTGAAGGAGCGGATGCTTTTTGAGTTGGAAGGACGGAGGCCTATTTATCGTTCCTTCAGCAATTAAATGATGTTCACTGGCAAACTCCAGTAAAGTTGCCTCATCAAACTGGAGCGAAAGAGAACGAAAGGCGTCGGTATCGCCAGGCTCTTTAACAAATTTGGCTAATTTGTTACGCACATTGAATCGAAAATCGCCGGGCTGAAAGATTACTTTTTCCCGTCCATCCTGTACTATCAGGCTCCCGGAAATTTGATAAGCAAAAGCGTGCCGGTTAACAATGTTCTCGCCCTTGACCGATTTCTTGTAATAACAAGAAATCAATATTTGAGGTTGTTCTTCGGCAGCATTCTTCATATTAATTTCTCAAAAACAAAGGTTAAAATATTATTGCTTATAATTTGCACCTGTCATTTATTCACCAACCAGCTATATTGATTATTACTAAACCAGATTGAATTTTACAAGGCTTTCTGCAGTTTCAATTATAGTGGTTTCTTTTGGGCGCGGTTCCCAGTTTAATTGGGATTTGGCTTTTGCGTTTGATAAGGTTTTTACTACGCCTAATTGAGGTACAACCTGTTTTAATTCCGGTTTAAACCATGATGTGATTTTTACCAGCCAATTAGGCAAAACTTTAGCAGGCACTTTGTCAACCGGTAAATTTTTATCAGCTTTTAATAATTTAGCGATGCCGAAAAACGATATGGTACCGTCAGATGTGGCAAGAAAACGTTGGCCTTTAGCCGATGGGGCTTTCATAGCTTTAATATGTATATCTGCCACATCGCGAACATCAACAACACCAAATGAAATTTGCGGAGTGCCGGGCATCTTACCTGAAAGTAAGTTTTGGATCAGACCAATGGAGCTACTAAACTTTCCACCCAAAACCGGCCCGAAAATGCCAACCGGATTGATGACAACCAGTTCCATATTGTCACCTTCTTTTTCCATAAAATCCCAGGCGGCACGTTCCGCAATGGTTTTAGATTTTATGTAAGCGGGAATTTTAGTGTTTGGGTCTGTCCAGTCAACTTCAGTAAAAACGTGGTTCCTAGGATTTATGGAATAACCGATGGCTGCAAAAGACGAAGTTAACACTACTCTTTTAACTTTTGCATCTTTTGATGCACGTAACACTCTTAAAGCGCCATCGCGTGCGGGCTTTATGATTTCATCCTCGTCTTTTGGTTCACCTGAAGGAAACGGTGATGCCACATGAAGCACGTAATCACACCCGGCTACGGCCTCAATCCAACCATTGTCACTCGTTAAGTTTGCTTCTGCAAAAGTAAGATTTTGCAGGTTTTCAACGTTTCCTGCCAAAAGCATTTCTTTAACGTCGCCACTTTTATCTAATGACCGGATGGTAGATTTAACTGTATAGCCTTCTTTTAATAATTGTATAATACAGTAGCTTCCTACAAATCCTGAGCCGCCGGTAACGAGTACTGTTTCTTTTTTTGATTGTTCCATCATTCATTGAATTGATGAAGCAAATCTCGCCACTATTTATGAATTAGATTTTGTTGTGACGTCCAATTTTTGTTTGCTGTAACGTTCAAATACGCTATTATTATCATGCAACATTCATCTTTCGTATGATCAATTATTATGCTTGCTTTAAAAAGCAAACAAGCTTAATCTAAGCTGGAAATTGATTTTTAGAAGAATTTAGGGTAATATCAGCAAGCTTATTTAGGAATTCCAAAATTGAAATAGCTTAACTTTTAGTAACTACTAAGCCACCTTGTTTTAAAATTTCCATTGCTTTCTCAGGTGTTATACCACTTTCTATAGACATTGTTAATTTTTAGACAGCCAACTGGAATCGAACTCATATTCAATTGAAAATGAATAAGATAGAAAAATCCAAGTTAGACTAAATAAAATTAAAAATGCGAAACGACCTGAAAATCAATATTTCAGGTCGTTTTACAAATAGTAGTGGCCCCGACGGGAATCGAACCCATATCTAGAGTTTAGGAAACGCCTATTCTATCCGTTGAACTACGGGGCCAGTTTATCTATCGTATCACGCTGCCGTTGGCAAACGCTTCCGATGGTGTTGCAAAACTAAGTTTTCCTTCGGGATTTTCGGCCATCAAAATCATGCCTTGTGATAAAATTCCTTTGATTTCGCGCGGTTCTAAATTTACTAATATGCTTACTTGTTTGCCGACGATGGCTTCAGGTTCAAAATATTCCGCAATTCCGGAAACGATGGTACGCTGATCCAATCCCGTATCAATATTTAATTTTAGCAGCTTTTTTGTTTTGGCTACTTTTTCTGCAGATAAAATTGTGCCGACACGAATATCCAGCGCAGCAAATTGCTCGAAGGTTATATTTTGTTTTGCTTCGATCAAAGGCTGTTTTACCTGTTCGTTTTCCATTTTGGTGTTTAATAATTTCTGAATTTGTGCTTCGATCTGCTCATCTTCTATTTTTTCAAACAGCAATTTAGCTTCACCTAAAACATGGCCTTCCGGCAGCAGATTCGCTGTTCCGGCTTTGTCCCAGTTTTGGGATGCAAGATCTAGCATGGTAAACAAAGCATCGGCACTGTTTGGCAAAAACGGCTGCGATAAAATAGCCAGGTTTGCGGCCAATTGCAAGCCAATATTTAATACGGTTTGTACGCGTTCCGGATCGGTTTTAATTAATTTCCAGGGTTCTTCATCGGCCAAATATTTGTTGCCAATGCGCGCCAGGTTCATAAACTCTGCTAAAGCTTCGCGGAAACGATAATTTTCCAAAGCAAAACCAATCTTTTCCGGGAACGCTTTTAGCTGACTGATGACTTCATGGTCTTGAAAAGATAAAATCCCGGCAGACATCACTTTTCCGCCAAAATATTTATGTGATAAAACAAGCACGCGATTAATAAAATTGCCATAAATAGCAACCAATTCGTTGTTGTTCCTGGCTTGAAAATCTTTCCAGGTGAAGTCATTATCTTTCGTTTCTGGCGCGGCCGAAGTCAAAACGTAACGTAAAACGTCTTGCTTTCCGGGGAAATCTTTTAAAAAGTCCGGTAACCAAACTGCCCAGTTTCTGGAAGTAGATATTTTATCTCCTTCTAAATTTAAAAATTCATTTGCAGGAACCTGATCGGCCAGATGATAACCGCTGTGCGCCATCAACATCGCCGGGAAAATAATACAATGGAAAACGATGTTATCTTTCCCGATAAAATGCACCAGTTTGGTTTCTTCGGATTTCCAGTAATCTTCCCACGATGCTGTTTTTACCGGTATATTTTTAAGATAGTATGCTGCTTTTTTTTCTTCGGATAGATCAGCATTAAACAAATCTTTCGTGGCAGAAATATAACCGATCGGCGCATCAAACCAAACGTATAATACTTTGCCGTCTGCGCCTGCAACCGGCACTTTTACGCCCCAGTCCAAATCGCGCGTCATTGCGCGTGGTTGCAAACCACCATTTAGCCAGGATTTACACTGACCGTAAACCGTTGTGCGCCAATCTTTTTGATGACTTTCTACATAAGCTTCAATTTCGGGCTGCATTTTATCCAGCGGTAAAAACCAGTTGGTGGTTTTGCGCAAAACCGGCGGCTGGCCGGATAAAGTTGAATGCGGGTTGATCAGATCTGTAGGGTTTAAAGAAGTTCCACATTTTTCGCACTGATCGCCGTAAGCGTTTTCGTTTCCGCAAACCGGACAAGTTCCAACAATGTAACGATCAGCCAGAAACTGCTGTGCGCTTTCGTCAAAATATTGTTCCGTAGATTCTTCTGTAAAAACACCTTTATCGTACAAATTTTTGAAGAAATCTGCCGCCGTTTCGTGATGCGTTTGCGATGATGTCCGGTGATAAATGTTAAACGAAATCCCGAAATCCCGGAAAGAATCGCCGATAATTTTGTGGTATTTATCCACCACTTCCTGCGGGGAAATGCCTTCTTTACGCGCTTTTAACGTAATCGGAACGCCGTGCTCATCAGAACCGCACACAAAAATCACGTCTTTTTCTTTCAGGCGAAGGTAACGCACATACGTATCGGCCGGAATATAAACGCCGGCCAAATGCCCGATGTGCACTGGTCCGTTGGTGTAAGGCAGCGCGGCAGTAACGGTATATCTTTTTATCTGATGATCTTCCAAAGTATTTGCGGGGATATTTTTTAATTTGCAAAGATAAGCCAATTTGGCTGCCTTAAAAATTGCGCTTTCCGTTTTATGAAGATTATCCAGCCACCATATTTAAAAAAAGGCGATAAAGTTGCCATCACTTGTCCTGCCAAGAAACTGCCGCACGCAATGACAGATGCGGTTTCACTTTTAAAATCCTGGGGATTGGATGTGGTTTTAGGAGAAACTGTGAACGCAGAATTTCATCAATTTGCCGGAAACGATGCTTTGCGCGCTGCGGATTTGCAGCGATTTATCAAAGATGACAGCATCAAAGCCATTTTTGCGGCGCGCGGCGGTTACGGCACGATCCGGATAATTGATGAGGTAGATTTTATGCCGGTAAAAGAAGCACCGAAATGGATCATCGGTTTTAGCGATATTACCGTTTTGCACGCGCACGTTTTTGCCAATTTCGGCTTGCAATCTATCCACGGACAAATGCCGATGACGATCCCGGACGGAACAGCAGAATCGCTTCAAACATTAAGAAAAGCTTTGTTTGGAGAAGGTTTCAGCTATCATTTCTCCGCAGAAAAACTAAACCGCGAAGGCGAAGCACAAGGCGTTTTGATTGGCGGAAATTTGAGTTTGTTGGTTGCTGTTTCCGGCTCTGTTTCTGATTTTGATTACGACGGCAAAATTTTGTTTATAGAAGATGTTGGCGAATATTTATACGCGATTGACCGAATGATGCGCACTTTAAAGCGTGCCGGAAAACTGAAAAACCTTGCTGGTTTGATGATTGGCGGCTTTACAGAACTTAAAGACAACGAGATACCTTTCGGACAAACCGTTGAAGAAATTATTTTTGAAACAGTTAAAGAATACGATTATCCGGTTTGTTTTAATTTTCCGGCCGGACATATTCCGAACAACCAGGCTTTAATCTTCGGAAAAACACTAAATTTAGCTGTGCAAAAACAGCATGTAACCGCAAATTATATTTGACATGGCCATTTTAGAAAACTTAGGAAATTACAAAAATTTTGGGCTCCTGCTCATCCGCGTAGGTTTAGGGGTGATGTTTATTTATCACGGCGTGCCCAAATTGGCCGGCGGACCGGAAACTTGGGAGAAATTAGGCGGGGCCATGCAAAATTTAGGGATTAGTTTTGTGCCTGCTTTTTGGGGTTTTATGGCGGCTATTATCGAAACTTTTGGCGGCTTGCTTTTTCTGATTGGCTTGGCTTTCCGTCCGGTTTGTATTTTGCTGGTTATCAACTTAATTATTGCCGCACTGATGCACTTATCTAAAGGCGATGGATTGCAAGGCGCAGCACATGCCATTGAGGATGCAATTGTGTTTCTGGGTTTCGTTTTTATCGGCCCCGGCATTTACAGTGTCGATAAAAAATGAACCTTAAATGGCTTACTGTAAGTACATTACTTATCAGCTTAAACGTTAGTAGCCAAAACATTAATTTGTTAAAAGGAGATTATGCCAATGCCGTTGATTTGCATATCGGGCAAAAATATGTTTTTCTAAATCCGGCAAAAGGCTTTGGCAAACAAGAATATCCGCTAAACAAAACACGTTCGCATCAGCTTTTTGAAAAGGAAAGAAATACCTGCTGGTTCAGCTTAAATGTGGAAACAGACGGTTTTTTGAGTTTTGATATCGTACCTTTTTCTGCTAAAGATGATTATGATTGGATGCTTTTTAAAGAATATTCCGCAAACTCTACCGATAGCAAAATTGATTATAACAAACCTGTACGTACCAACAACAGCCGGAACGACGGCACGATCTCGGGCAAAACCGGCTTAAAAGATGGCTTTTCTAATTTGTTTACTTCTCCCGGCCCTGGCAAAAGCTATTCGAAACCAATTGAGGTGCACAAAGGCGAAAACTATATTTTGGTGGTTGATAATATTTATCCCGGCGGAAAAGGGTTTTCGTTTTCATCACAAATCAGTAAAACTTTGCCGTCACAAATAGCTTTAAACACAGCTTACGGAATTATTACCGATAAACAAAGCATGTTGCCGCTTAATGCAGAAATTACGGTTGAAGATACATCAGGCGCAGTTATTTTAAAAACAGTTTCTGATTCTGTCCGTGGCAATTATTCGTTAAAAATCCCTGCCAACAAAACTTATATTATCAGTGTATTTAAAAAAGGTTACTCGCTGTTGAACGATTTTTTAACTTCTGATACTGTTTTAAGGCAGCAAAATTATGCTTTGCAAAAGCTGAAAGAAGGTTCCCGTATTATTTTTTACAATATCCATTTTTTGCCTAATAGCCCTGTTATTGTTAATACTTCCGGAACGGATTTGAAACGTTTGCTCGATTTTCTTACTACGGAAAAGGACTGGAAAATACAGATCATCGGCCATACCAATTCTAATGTTTTTACAGATGAGCGTTATTTGCAGCAGTTATCCGAAAGGCGGGCTTGGGCTATTAAAAATTTTTTGCTGCAGAATGGTATCGCTTATGATCGAATCCGCTGTTTTGGTTTAGGTGGAAAAAACCCGTTATACGACAATAAAAAACCCGAAGAAGCGGTTAAGAACCTTCGGGTTGAGATTGTACTGGAAAAGTGATGCTTCTTTTACCGGCAAAATTTAAGAAAAATATTATCTGCCGATCAAACTATTGTATTGCTGTTCATTGCCAGACATTGGCCAGATATAAGAAGCTGAAGATACTGGAATTGCTGTAACGCCTCCTTTTGCCGGGATCGGCAATTGCAGCCGCCAAAGATCATTCCACCTTAAACCTTCTCCTAAAAACTCAATGTTTCTTTCTTGTAAGATTGCGGCGGTTAAATCCGAAACCCCTGCTGTAAAGCCTGCTGCTGTAAAAGTGGTGGTAGGATCTGAGCGTTGCCTAACTGCATTTAATAAAGCAATTGCCTGCGCATCCAGCGTATTGTTACTGCGCACACGTGCTTCGGCCAGGTTTAATAATACTTCAGAATACCGCATTACATTAGCCCAATCAATATAAGGAGCAGCTAATGGCCATTTGGTTAGATAGGAATGGCCTTTAGCCGCAACAAAAGAGATAAAAGCCCTTCTTGCATCTGTGGTTTTCCATTTTGCATCAGCTATTACACCTTCAGGATTGAGGTAAAACTCGGCAGCCCCAACACTATTATAATAACCACCAAAGGCATTTTGGGTTCCAACTGTTTCATTAACAGTAAAAGGCATAGATAGAATAGATTCTGTTGTGGTATAGTTTTTAAAAACATTTGCGATACTTGATTGGAGCGCATTAGGCACACCGGAAGTAGCTGTAAAAGGTGCTGTTGTGGTTACAATTTTATTGGCTTCCGTAATCACATTGGTATATTGCTGCATGGCTAAATATACACGTGTTTTGAAAGCAATTGCTGTATTTTTGTGCGCTCTTGTTGTAATTGTTGCAGCATCACCGTATGTTGATGGTAAGCCGGTTTCAGCATCATTTAAATCTTTAATAATTTGTGTATAAACCTGGGCAACGGTTGATGGAGCCAGTGCAAAATCCCCATAAGATGAATTACCTGTTAAACGAAGTGGTACACCCGGACTGGCCCCCGAATTAACAACATAAGGCTGGCAATACATATTTAATAAAGCATAGTAATTGATAGCCCGGATAAATTTAGCTTCTGCAATATAATTTGCTGATAGTGCAGTGCCGCTTACAGCTGTGCCATAAGTTTGCATGCCATCTATAAACAGATTGCAATCATTGATGGAGAGGTAACATTGGCCCCACAAGTTAATTACTTCGGAACTGGTGCTGTTTACGGTGGAAGTCCAGGTTTGATA
This sequence comes from uncultured Sphingobacteriaceae bacterium, assembly GCA_964251965.1. Lineage (GTDB taxonomy): Bacteria > Bacteroidota > Bacteroidia > Sphingobacteriales > Sphingobacteriaceae > Mucilaginibacter_A. Next base: position 82,596 of record CAXULQ010000010.1, read on the forward strand.
AGCCGTTACAGAATTTGCTGTCGCATTGATCCAGTTGTCGGCCTTCACATCATTATAAATTTGATAGCGGCCACCGTAAGATTGTCCGTTTCTTATCGTGGTGTATAATCCTAACACCTGCGCCTGGATGCGGGCAAGCGTAGAAAAAGGAGCCCCGCCTACTGAGGCAACAGAGGTTTGTGATACTGGTGTTAGTAAACTTTTTTTGCATGAATAACTGCTGAACAGTACGATGCCTATTATGAATATAAATTTTTTGTTCATTTCTTTCAAATTAATTGTTAAAACTTAACTGAGAAGCCTGCTGTGAAAGTCCGGCTATTGCCAGACGTGTTTCTATCTACACCGGGAGCGCTGTTACCATTTGAAGTGGTAAACGAACCGGTAGATGTTCCGTTAGAGGCAACTTCCGGATCAGAGCCAGGGTATTTGGTAAATATGAACAGGTTTTGTGCGGTAGCATAAACCCGTAAACTTTTCATGCCTATTTTGTTCAAGAAAGTTTTAGGTATGGTGTATCCAAAGTTTACTGTTTTTAGCTTGGCAAAATCACCTTTGTAAGTATTAAAATCTGTTGGAAAAGAAGTACCGTTAGAAACGTTATCGCCAAAAATAACCTGAGGATACTTTGCAATCTGGCCCGGGGTAGTCCAGTGATCTAAAATAACAGTTGAATTGTTCCAGAAACGCTGATCTGTTAACGTTGCCTGCGTTCCATAATATAAATTAAAGCCAAGCTGATAAGTAAATAATACACTTAGATCAAAGTTTTTATAACGAAACGTATTGCTAAATCCGCCATATTCTTTAGGGGTTGCTCGGCCATAATCAACCGCATCGGCAGTTTGGTTAATTGCAGGAGCAGGAGTACCATCTGCTGTGTAATACCAATGCTGTGTTCCCAAATAGGTGTATTCAACCTGCTGGCCTTTTCCGTTGATGAATATTCTCCTTCCGTTTGCCGGATTAATACCTGCGGACTTAACAATATATAAATCTCCAAGCGAACCTCCTACTTTAGTAATATTTGCAATTTCTAAACTGGATGTTGCCTGTGTAAAGCTTTGCAAACCCGCAAAAAGCGAGGTTACCTTGTTTTTATTAAAACTGATATTAAAGTTTGAACTCCAGCTAAAACTTCCAGACCTGATTACATCCGCATCAAAGGAAACTTCAAGCCCGGTATTGTACATGGAGCCAATGTTAACCAATGGACTGGATACTAAACCTGCAGATGGCGCAGTTGGCACAGAGAAAATTAAGCCGTCGATATTATTTTTGTAATAAGCAATTTCACCGCTGATACGGTCTTTTAATATTCCAAAATCAAAGCCAAAATCTGTTTTCTTACTCGTTTCCCAACCTAAGTTTATATTTCCGGTTGCATTTGGTGCGAGAGAGGCTGCTGCATTATACAAACTGCTGCCATAAGTAGTATTCGAAGCATAGTCACCAATTCCGGAAGAGTTACCTACTTTAGCGTAACTTCCTTTAAACTTGAAACTACTGAAGACTTTGTCTGCACCAATGTTACTCCAGAATTTTTCCCTGGTAATCTCCCAAGCTGCACCTATACCGGGGAAATAGCCATACTTTTTATTAGGGCCAAAAGCAGAATATCCATCCCTCCGAATGGTAGCTGTCAGGATATATTTTTGATCAAAATTATAGTTTAAACGGCCAAAAAATGAAACCAAGTAATTTTCGCCATAAGTTAAACTGCTGGCAGCTACATTAACAAAACCAGCTTGTATCTGATTAAATGCCGGATCGGAAAGTATGCTGCGGTTTAAACCATAACCATAAGTGGTTTGCCTTTGCTGTTCATTACCTAATAACAATGAAAAGTTGTTTTTCTGAAAAAAGGTATAATCAAACTGAGCGGTATTGTCCCAAACCCAGTTTCTCCTTTTAACATAACTGTCTGTTACCGAAGCAGCATTGGTTATAACACCGCCCGAAACTGTATAATTCGAAACGGGATTGGTAAACAAATCATTATCAGAATAAAGATAATCAATGCCATAAGTTGTTTTTAAGGTAATCCATGATAATGGTTTTACCTGTAAATAAACATTAGCTGCTGTGTGGTTGATCTCATTGTTAGAACGGTCAAGGTCTAACGACGGGATTGGGTTTGGATAAGTGATAGAAAAATTTCTGTTATTGCCCACGCCAATACCGCTTGCCGTAGTATTATAAGTTCCATCGTTGTTATAAGGAGAAATATTGGGAGGAAGCAATAGTGCTTCTCTTCCTAAACCTGTTGTACTGTAAGCTTCGGTAGCTAAAGATCCGGAAGATACAGCAGCAAGGTTCATTTGATTTGCATAGGATAATTTTACACCCATACTGATATATTTACTGGCCTGATGGTTTACGTTAAATAACAAACCTTGATTGGTAAAAGCATTTTTTTGTAAAATACCTTCCTGGTTACTATAAGTTGCAGAACCATAATAGGTTGTTTTTTCTGTACCGCCGGAGATACTTGCCGTGCTGTTATAGGATGTTCCTGTTCTATAAATTAATTTCCCCCAATTAGTATTAATTGGGTTTCCGGCAGCATCAGTGCTTAAACCTGCGTAATAAAGTGCTTTTGTTTGTGGGTTTGTAACTACATCATTATATAACCCTGCATTTTTTAAAGCCTCATTTTTTTCTGCGATGTATTGATAGGCATCTAAAACTTTTGGCAAGCGGTTTACTTTGGTCATCCCTATCCAGCTATCTACACTTACTACCGCATCACCTTTTTTACCTTTTTTAGTGGTAACAAATACAACTCCGTTTGCCGCCCGGCTTCCATATATAGCGGTAGAAGCGCCATCTTTTGCAATATCAATGCTTTCAATATCTTCAGGGTTGATGTTAGCTAAGCCACTGCCACCCGATTCGCCGCCGCTATAATCACCAGAGTAACTTGGTATACCATCAACTACTATTAACGGTTGCGAGCTTAACGAGATAGAGTTTGTGCCGCGGATATGAAAAACAGGCGGCGTATTGGCAACACCATTAGCAATTGTAACCTGTACCCCTGATGCTTTACCCGCAAGTGCCTGTACAAAGTTTTGCACCGGCTGTTCAATAATTTCCGAACCTTTTACCTGGGAAATACTTCCCACATTTTCTCTTTTAGACTGCGTTCCATAACCTACAACAAGTACCTCGTTCAATTCGCTCGCACTTCCAGAAAGCGTAACGTTGATCCTGGGAGAGTTTACAGACACGGTTTGGGTATTAAAACCAATATAAGTAAAAACCAAAGATTGACTGCCGGATGGAACTTTTATCGAATAATTTCCATCGGAACCTGTTTGTGTGCCAATTTTTGTCCCTTTTACCATTACACTTACACCTGGTAATGGTATTCCGTCATCTTTTCCTGTTACTATTCCGGTAATTGTTCGCGTTTGCGCACAAACTACCTCTGATAATGTAAATAAAATCAAGAAAAGCTTTAGTAATTTTTGTTTCATGCTTATTATTTTAATTAAACCGCTATAAATTATATATTATTTTTATTAAAAGCTTAAATGTATTATATTTTTTATTAAAACTATGAAATAAAGATCAAAAAAATTAAAAATTGAGGTTAAAAAGATTTTTTAATCAATAAAAACAGCATTAACTGAACTATTGACTAAAAAACATTTTTTTATTATTTTAGTACTATGTATTGCATAATACAATCCTAAACATATATCTTTGTATTATGATATTGGAAAATACGCAAACACAAATGAGGAAAGGGATACTGGAATACTGTATCCTCGCTATAATTTCCCGAGGGGAAATCTATGCCTCAGATATTATTGCCGAGCTAAAAATAGCAAAGCTGCTGGTGGTGGAAGGTACACTTTACCCGCTCCTCACCCGGCTTAAAAACAATGGTTTGCTCAGTTACAACTGGGTAGAATCTACTTCCGGGCCTCCCAGAAAATATTACCAGCTTACTTCCGAAGGATCTGTGCTGCTGAAACAGTTGGACAAAACCTGGCAAGAATTATCTTTTGCTGTAGAAATATCTTTAAAAGACAGAAATAACAACCTATAAACCTATTATCCTTTTTATCATGAACAAAACGATCATCATCAATATAAACGGTATCATTTTCCATATCGAAGAAGATGCTTACGACATCTTAAAAAATTACATGACCGGCATTAAAAAGCACTTTGCCGGCACAGACGACAGTCTTGAAATTACGACAGACATTGAAAACCGTTTGGCAGAAATGTTTTCCGATCTGTTGAAAAAAGACGGCAAACAGGTTATTGTTACGGCTGATGTTACGTCCGTTATTTTGCAAATGGGCACCATCGAAGATTTTTCTACCGAAGAACAAGAACCTGAATTTACATCTTCCTACCAGGATATTAATACCGAACGCCGCTTGTTCCGCGACCCGGAGGATCATTTAATTGGCGGCGTTGCTGCCGGTATTGCCAATTATTTCGGTGTAGAAGCCGTTTGGATACGTTTGGTTTTTACGCTTGCGCTTTTTGGCGCCGGATCGGGTTTTTTAATTTATATCATTTTATGGATGATTGTTCCCCGCGCAAACACACGTGCAGAAAAAATGGCCATGAAAGGCGAAAAAGCAGATTTACAAGGCTTTAAACGCAACTTTGAAGAAGAACTAAGAAACGTTCGGAAATCACTGTCTAACGCCAACCGCGAAGCAAAACCTTTTATTTATAAAATCAGGGATTTTATCGGTGAATTTTTTTTGCTCTTAAAACGCTTTTTTAACGGCAGCGGTAAAATCCTTTTAAAGCTTGTTGCCGTCATCATTATTGCTATTTGTGTTTGCGTAATGGTTGGCTTGCTGATAACGCTGATTGTTTATATCGCTAATAAATCTGTTTTTACGCACGGGCTTTCGCCTTTTAACATCGTTAATTACGAGTTCAGCAATATTTTATACGCCTGTGGATTTTTGGTTTGCGCCATCCCGCTTTTAGGGCTGATCCTTTTTACCATCCGCGTGGTATTTTCCAGGGTTGTGTTTGGCCGCAGTTTTGGTTTTATTTTGTTGATTGGATGGATTGCCGCTTCAAGTACGGTTATTTTTTACGCTTCAAAAATAGCGTCTGATTTTAAATCGAATGCCAGTTTTAGTCAGAACATGAACATTACACAAAGCCAAAACCAGCATTATTATCTCAAACTAAACGATGTTAAAATTTTGACCAAGGATGATAGCACTGCTTTAGGAATTAAAAAAGATGATTTTGCAAACAGGATTGTGCTGAACACAAATGATGAAAACGATAACGACATCAACCCAAACAATGTTTCTTTATCTATCGAGAAAAGCGAAAACGAGTTTCCGGTTTTGGTAGAATCTTACAGTGCTAAAGGGTCAAATTACCAGGAAGCTTTATTGAATGCGCGCAATACTGCTTACAATTTTATCCAGGAAGATTCGGTCATCAAGTTCGACCGCAAATTATTGCCGGTAAAAAAAGCATTATGGCGCGACCAGAAAATAAATCTCACGCTTAAATTGCCTGTAAATTCCATGATCACGATGGAGGAAAATCTGGATAAGATCGAACTTTACAATATCAATTTATACGATTGCCTCAATGATGACGAAGACAAAAATTGGGGAAAGCGTTTGGCCAAATTTAAAATGACTGAAACCGGTTTGGTTTGTTTAAAAGACACAACCAAACAAAAGGAAGTAAAACGTTGATTTTGCTGTCATCCAGACCGAAGGGCGCCGCCATAACAGCGGTGCCGACGAGGAAAAAAACCGGGTAAAAACCGGCGGCTAAATTAATTGACCATAAAAACAGCATTGCCAAAAAGCAGTTTGCCATTCTCCCAGAAGCTGCGGAACAATGGGTCGTCGGCCAGATAAACAACCGTGCCACGGCCCATATCCTGAACGCCCAAAAGCAAACCATCCTGCAAATGCGTTTTAGCTTTTTGTCCGGCAAAACCGGCAACATAAGCGTCTTTTCGGATCGTGCCCACATTCCAGCCATCTTCTAAAAACTGGTATAAATTATTATCCTGTTTTAAAGTGTAATAATAATTAGGGTAGCCAAAGCCGAGCGGATGTGTATTATCTATGTTGATTTTATAAATAGCACCCGCAATACTCTCGCTGATGGAATTGCGTTCCCGGTCGCCAAAAGCTTTAATCTGTCCGTACGGTTTCTTTTTGTTACTTGGTTTTGCGTCGGCATCCGCATCCGGCTTTTTATCTTCTTTAAGTTTTAGGCCGAAGCTTTTTTTACCATCAACTTTTGTGAGTGCGTTTTCCATCAAAATTAATTTGCCGCCGCTGCTGATCCAGCTTTGCAAATCGTCCGTCGGGAAATCAGGATAATTACCATCAGGAAAAATAGCAACATCAAAATCGCTCCATTTTACACGGCCTAAATCGCGCTCGTTAACCAGGCTAACCGGATAATGCAATTCATTTTCAAAATAAAACCAAACTTCGCCAAAAGCCGCAGCCGAAACACCTTCGCCGGTAACCAGCATTACTTTCGGTTTTTTAATAGCCTGAACGGTAGAAAAACCCAAATCGTTGCCTTTCTCCACAAAACCAGAACTTAAAGCCGTTAAATTACGATTGAAAGTTTTGGCGATGGATTGAACGGTTTCATCAAAAGTTTTTTCCATTTCTTTATTTCCAGCCCTGGTAATGATAAGCGAACCAGCATCAAAATTTTTACCGGCAGCCGTAAAAGGCTTTTCTGTAACACGCACTTTTATATTTTTTTGCATCAGCGCAGCCAAAAACTTAACGTCTTCCAATGATTTCCAGGGAGAAACATAAGCGTAAGAAGTTTTATTTTGAGTATAAACCGGCTCCGGCATTTTCATAGAAGCCGATTGTGGTTTCAATGCTTCTTTTATGCCATAAGTTTTGAGCCCGTAAACGTAAGGCAAACTCCAGGCGGTAATATCGTAAGTGTTAGAATCCGTCATAAAAGTTTTGGGTTCCATCAGCACGTTTAACAAAACAGCTTTTGGCTGCGCCGAAGTGATCACCATATCGTTCGCATCAATACTGAACTTCTCTGTTTTCCCGGTGGTGTAATTGAAACCGCTTGCCGAACTTCCTCCGCCAAAACCATATTGAATGCTGTTTTTATCGAACAGTTTTGCCAATGCTTTCAGCTTGTCGGGGTTTTCATTTTTTACGATGTAAGTTTTGTATTCTCCCGGCGGATTGCTTTTAGCGCGGTCAAAAAAAGCTTTAAACTCCGTCAGCAATTTTTTGGTGTTGGCCGAAGCAACCTCCACCGTACTTAAACTGGTTGTTAAATGATGCGCCACGCGGTCAGAAAGCCTCAACGTATCGCCGGAAGTAGTTTTTACAGCCAAACCGGCACTAATTCCGCCTTGCTCGAAAGTCATGCCGATAGAACCATTGTACAACGGATAAGTATCGCCGTAAGATGGATAAAGCAGATCGAACTCCTCTTTCGTAAAATACAGCCAACCATTCTGGTCGAAATATCTGGCGTTATTTTTCCCGATGGTGGTTTGAAACTCGCGCTGCCACGGCGTAATATTTTTATGGAAAGGCTCGGCAGCAGGCGCAAAATAATACGGTGCGTTATAACCTTGCTCGTGGAAATCTACATGGACTTCGGGCAACCATTTGTTGTATAAAGCCAGTTTTGCCTGCGATTCTTTTTGCGTTTGCCAGGCCCAATCGCGGTTCATATCAAAATAATAATGATTGTAGCGTCCGCCCGGCCAAGGTTCGCGGTGTTCGCGCGCAGCAGGATCAGCATCCGGCGGCGTGGCATGAACTGGCGTGTAAAAGTTGACGTAACGGTCGCGGCCATCCGGGTTCTGACAAGGATCAATCACCACAACCGTATTTTTCAGCCAGTTTTTAGTTTTGGTGTTGGCAGGATCAACCATTTCGTATAGCATTTGCATCGCTGCTTCGCTGGAGCTGGGTTCGTTGCCGTGGATGTTATAACTTAACCAAACGATTGCCGGAAAATCAGTACTGCCTTGTCCGGTTGCAAGTCCCGCCAAACGCAGGTTATTTTGCCGGATCTCCTCCAATCGGCCAATATTTTCATCCGAAGCAATAAACGCAGCCAAAAGCGGCCGACCTTCGCTCGTGCTTCCGTACTGCACTAATTTTACATTTTTAGAAGCTTGCGCGATATACCTAAAATATTCGGCGATGCGGTAATGATAAGTGAATTGGTTGCCTAATTGGTAACCTAAAAACTCGGCTGGCGACTGGATTTTTTGCTGCGCTTTTAATGTTGCAACACAAAAAAGTATTGATAAAAACAGTATCAGTTTTTTCATGGAAAGAGAAAAGATTTCAAAAAGCCTAAGCTATTGAAATTATGGATTGGTTGGTGGGTTTGTGGTGTAATTTATCTGTTTACCTGTTTTACCATCCCAGAATGGTTGTTATCAAAAAGGTACGCAGAACTAAATACTGCTTAGCGCGCGATTCGTCATTCTTGATTTTTGGTTCTTTATAAAGCAAAAAAACGTACGGGGAAAAAAATCGAAGAAAACTTCTTCCCTCCGTTGAAATCACGAAAAGAAAAAATCAAGTTCAAATTATACCTCATAAAAGAAGCCTTTCAGAAAAAAATCTGAAAGGCTTCTTTTATCAACCAAAAATATCTTTTTAAGAAAATTATACTCTCTTAGATTTAATACGTGCTGCTTTGCCAGTCAATTCGCGCAGGTAGAACAATTTAGCACGGCGTACTTTACCGTGGCTGTTCACTTCTACTTTATCAATGTTTGGAGAGTTTACCGGGAAAATCCTTTCAACACCAATACCGTTAGAAACTTTACGAACAGTAAATGTTTCGTGCGCACCGGTGCTGTTGCGCTGGATCACAACGCCCTGATAAAGCTGGATACGCTCTTTGGCACCTTCCCTGATTTTGTAGTAAACACTAACGGTATCACCAGCTTTAAAAGAAGGCAAGGTGCTTTTAACTATGTTTTGTTCCTCAACAAATTTTACTAAATCCATGATTTTAAGCTCTTAACAACGATTTTTATGCCCTAAAAATCGGATTGCAAGTATAGGAATTTTAAATTGATTCTAAAAGGTGCTTTTAAAATTTTTAGGTTTTTGCACAAATGCTGTTAGAAAATTTAGGAAAGCAAGTCGGGCCGGCGTTGTTTGGTTCGTTCCAAAGCCTGTTCGTGCCGCCATTTTTCTATTTCACCAGTGTTACCGCTTAACAAAATTGGCGGAACAGATTGTCCGTTCCATTCTGCCGGACGTGTATATAAAGGCGCATCCAACAATCCATCCTGAAAAGAATCTGACAAGGCTGAAGTTTCATCCGAAAGCACACCTGGAATTAATCTTACAATGGCATCAACCAAAACTGCTGCCGGCAACTCTCCTCCCGAAAGCACATAATCGCCAACCGAAATTTCGCGCGTAACAAAAGTATCACGGATACGCTGGTCGATTCCTTTATAATGTCCGCATAAAATGATTATGCTTCTTTTAAGGGACAAATTATTGGCAATTTGCTGGTTTAACGTTTCACCGTCGGGCGACATAAAAATAATTTCATCGTATTCCCGTTCCGATTTTAGATGTTCGATGCAATTGGCAAAAGGTTCTACGCCCATCACCATGCCGCCGCCGCCGCCGTAAGGATAATCATCTACACTTTTTTGCTTATTGCTTGCATAATCGCGCAAGTTGTGTACGTGGATTTCGGCAATACCTTTTTTTTGCGCGCGTTGCAAAATAGAATGCGCAAATGGGCTTTCGAGCAATCCGGGCAAAACGGTGATGATATCAAAACGCATTTGGCAAAGGTAAGGTGTTGAGGCGAAAGGTTGAAAAGGAGAAAGGTTAAAAGCGAAAGCTTACCAAAATTGTAATCGCTATTTATAAAATTCTTATTTTTAATTTATGGGAACATTAATTGTACATCCTGATAATGAAGAACAACTTACCGCTGTTAAAGCTGTTTTAAATGCTCTAAAAATTACTTTCGAGGAAGAAGAAAGTACTTATAATCCTGAATTTGTAAAAATGATTCTTCAAGCTGAAGAAGACATAAAAAACGGTAAAGGCGTGAAGATCCGAACCGAGGATTTATGGAAGTAATTTATAATCATCTTCAATTCCCAAGCCAATCATTCCAGATAAACATCCAGCAAACCTTCCGGCAAGTCCACTAAAACTACTCCTTTTACCACATCAATATTTTTGATAATACTTTCGTTTAGCGGGAAAAGCACTTCCTGGTTTTTATAAGAAACAGTTGCAACAAACTGCTGCGGATATTCATGGATTTCTATGATCTCGCCTAATTCGCCTTCATTTTCATCTACAGCAATAAAATGCAGCAAATCTTTTAAGCCAAATTCACTTTTCTTCTTTTTGGGTTTGTTTTTGTTCGGCAAAAAAATATTCTTTTTTACTAATAAAGCTGCCTTTTCAATAGTATCTACATCTTCCAACAATAAATAAGCTACATTTTTTTGCGGAAGCTTAAAAAACGTTACAAAGTATGGCACTAACTTCCCTCCCGTTTCAATAAACAAACTGGTAAACTTTAGCTTTTCGGGTTCATCAAAAGCAACAAAAACCTGTAACTCGCCTTTTAAACCGCGCGTTTTGGTAACGGTCCCAATCTGGAAATAATCTTCTGTTGCCATTAATAAAAGGTCTTAAAACAAGTATAGCGAAGCTCTTCAATTGGAGAAGATGCTTCGCTATAATCTAAATTTATATTTCTAATTATTCAGCCGGAGTTTCAGTTACATCTGCAACAGGTTCTGCTGCTGGCGGCGTGTTTTTGGTAACAATAGCTGCAGCACGGTCTTTATTTTTCTTAGCTTCGGCAGCTAAAGCAGCTTTTTTGTTTTCATCTTTTACAGAAAACAAAGATGTTTTTTTACCGCTGATTTTATTTTCTTTTTGCTCGGCCCATTCTGCAAATTTTGCATCGGCCTGTTCTACTGTTAAAGCGCCTTTTTTAACGCCGCCTTCTAAGTGTTTTTTGTACAACACACCTTTGTAGCCTAAAATTGCACGGCAGGTATCGGTTGGCTGTGCGCCTGTGTTAATCCACTCCAAAGTTTTATCAAAATTGATGTTGATAGTTGCAGGATTGGTGTTCGGGTCATAAGAACCTAAACGCTCAATGAAACGGCCATCTCTAGGCGCGCGCTCATCGGCTACTACAATGTGATAAAAAGGTTTGCCTTTTTTACCGTGTCTTTGTAATCTAATTTTTGTCGCCATTTTTCTTTTTATGTATTCAACATATCCCCCGGAACTTTTTGTTGCGGGGCTGCAAAAGTAGGAAAAATATTGATCCCACAAAAAACATATGCTAAAAACAGTATAACTGAGGCGGTTTTGTGTTAATGCTGATTTATTTTTTCAATTTGCAGAAAATATTATCAATACAATTATGGAAAAACAACGCATTGCAATAGATATGGATGAAGTTATGGCAGATGTAATTGCCAAGTTTGAAATTTTATACAAACAGAACCATCCAAACGAAGTTTTGCAGCAACAGGCCGACGGACAAGAATTTTATCATCTTTTGCCAGAACATATTGCCGGTGATTTTAGAAAACATATTTACGAAAAAGGTTTTTTTCGTGATTTGGAAGTGATCAAAGACAGCCAGCGCGTAATTAAAGAATTAGACCAGAAATATGCTGTTTTTATCGTTTCTGCCGCCATGGAGTTCCGCAATTCATTAGAAGATAAAGTTGACTGGCTGGCAGATCATTTTCCGTTTATCCCGTGGCAGCGCACTATTTTTTGCGGCCTAAAAATAGTTAACGTGGATATAATGATTGATGACCGAAGCCGAAATTTCACTGCATTTAATGGTCGGCCGCTGCTGTTTACTTCTCCGCATAATAAGTTAATTACGGAATTTGAACGGGTAAATACCTGGGAAGAAGTAGCTGCCAAACTACTTTAATTTTAGGCAGATAAAAGAAGCATGCTTCTTTTATCTGCCTAAAATTATAACGAAAGGATTTCTACTATTTTTAAAAAATTGGGGTTGATTTCTATGTTGTGCTTAACAGCGTATTCAAAATCAGTATAACCAATATCATTATGGATGAGGCCAACCATTTCGTTTCGGTGCCCGTCCAGCAAAGCTTCTACTGCTGCCGAGCCAATACGGCTTGCCAAAACCCTATCCATACAAGTTGGGCTTCCGCCGCGCTGAATATGGCCTAAAATAGAAACCCTGGTATCATAGTTAGGATATTTTTCTTTGATCTGGTCTCCAATTTTAAACGCGCCGCCCTCTTCTTCCCCTTCGGCAACAATAATAATTTTAGATGCTTTATGCCTCCGGTCACGTTCTAACCGCGAATAAATAGCTTCGATATCGGTTGAGGTGCCAGGTATTAACACAGCTTCTGCACCGGTGGCAATACCTGTTCTTAAAGCGATTAAACCGCCATCGCGGCCCATCACTTCCACAATAAATAACCGGTCGTGCGATTCTGCCGTATCCCGAATTCTATCTACAGCGTTAATCACCGTGTTGATCGCCGTATCGTAACCAATAGTAAAATCTGTTCCGAACAAATCGTTATCAATTGTTGCAGGCATACCCATTATCGGTATGTTAAATTCTTTTCCAAAAATTTTGGCAGCGGCAAAAGTACCGTCGCCACCGATAGCTACCAACGCGTCAACTTTATTTTTTTGAAGCTGCTGATAAGCTTGTTTTCGGCCTTCCGCTGTTCTAAATGGCTCAGAACGGGCTGTTTTTAAAATTGTACCGCCACGTTGTACAATATTGGCAACCGAACGGCGATCCATTACAAACATATCACCGTTGATCATCCCTTCGAAACCGCGGCGTATACCGGTAACCTGGATGTTGTAATATAAAGCCGTACGCACAACGGCACGGATAGCAGCATTCATCCCGGGCGCGTCGCCGCCAGAAGTAAACAAGCCAATGTTTTCTATAGAAGTACTCATGTATAATTATATCTGACTGAAATGTTGAAGATCAACAAGTATTATTTAACCGGAATGCTAAAATCAACATCATCCGGCGGCAGGCATTGCTTATCGTTGCAAACCATAAACCCTAATTTGCCTTTAATCGCGGCCTGCTCTTTTTTCAGTTTGATTTTTTGCTGAAAAATGACCGACTTTTCAAAATAATTCACATTCATTTTGAAAAGCGGCTCATACTTGGTTATAGGCTTTGGCTCTGCCAATGCTCCGTTTGTGGCATAATCTTTTGATGGTGTAAAATCAATGGTGGTTTTAATCGGTCCGCCTTCTTTTTGCTGCGTGGAGTATATATGCCAGCCATTATCAATGGTTGCTTTAATAAGCAAGACAGCTTCGGTTTTGCTGGTTTTTTTAGCAGCATAAGACCATTTTACAGGTGTTAAAATTTGAGCGAACAAGCCAGTACTTAAAAAAGTTATGGCCAAAAGAAGCATTAGTTTTTTCATGGTTTTAGTTAAAAATAAATTTGATCTGTTTCAGATCAAAAAACACAGTTTCGTTTTCTTTTTTGACACCCAGAAGACCAGAAGGGTTTACGGCGCAAATTTCTCCTTTAAAAACTTTGTCTTTGGTTTGAAATTCTAATTCCTGGCCAAAACCGTACAAATTATCTAAATATTCCTGTTTAATTTCTTCCGATTTCCCAGCCTTCAACTTTAAATAATAAAACTCAATACCGGCGCAAATTTGCAACAATACTTCTTTTATGCCATAATTTTGTTGAAGTGCTTGTTTTATCGAAATGGGATTTGGCAAATGTGCAGGGAAGTTTTCCTGATTAATATTGATTCCGACACCTACAACAGCACTTTTAATAGATAGGCCGGCAATGCTGTTTTCAATTAACATACCGCCTAATTTTTTCTGTCCGTAATAAATATCGTTAGGCCATTTTAAGCGGATTTGGTTTCCCAAAATTTGTTGCAATGGCTTAATCACACCTAAACCAATTGCAGCAACTAAATTAAAAGCATTTTTAGGTGATAAAAACAGCGGATATAAAACCAAACTGAACAATAGGTTTTTGCCTGCTTCGCTGTGCCAGACATTTTGCTGCTGCCCTTTGCCAGCTGTTTGATGTTCTGCCATAATGACTGTTCCTTCTGGCAATGGCGTAGATTTTGCCATTAACTCTTTCATTAGGTTGTTGGTGGACGTTATCTCCTTAAAAGTCAGAATATTTTGTCCAACAAATGCACCCGAAATTATGTTATTTTGCAAAGTAGAATAAAACGTATGTGAATCCGTTTTCAAAACTAAGTGTTTTTAATGGTAATAAACAAGAATAAATTAGAATCGGCCTTAATTTCAGAAATCGCTATTAACGGAATTCAAGAAAAAAAAGGCAATGACATTGTTAGATTAGACCTCAGAAATATCCGCAGTTCGGTGTCAGATTATTTTGTAATCTGTCATGCAGAATCTACCACTCAGGTAAAGGCTATTGCAGGAAGCGTAGAAGAAGAAGTTTATAAAGCCCTCAAGCAGGACCCGTGGAGGAAAGAAGGCTTAGAATACGGAGAGTGGATTTTATTAGATTACATTGACGTTGTGGTACACATATTTAAGACAGATAAACGCGAGTTTTACGGGATAGAAGAATTGTGGGGCGATGCCGAATTTAAATCATATAAAAGCGCTTAATTGTTATTTCTGATCCTGTACCGTTTGTATAATATGTGTTTATAAAAATGAAAGAAAAAAACTCTGAAAATCAGAAAACTATCCGCCGGATACCTAATAAAAAAACTACACCCAAACCACCTAAATTTAACTTTATGTGGCTTTATGCCATTGCAGTAATTGGGTTACTGGTTGTACCGTATTTTTTTGGCGGCAGCGGAGGTACGCTTATTAACTTTCAAAAATTTGAAAGTGATATGCTTAGAAAAGGTGACGTTGATAAAATTGTTGCTTACAAAAACGGTGATTTAGTAGTTGCCGAAGTTTATATTAAAAAAGACAGTTTGAACCAAAAACCGCAGTACGCCCCGGTACGCGACAAACGCTCTTTTAATATGACTACAGACAATGCACAGTATTATTTTACTGATGCATCCTACGAAAGCTTAAAACAATCTGTACAGAACGTGCAAAAAGATTTGCCGGACGCACAGAAGGTATCTATTACTTACGAGCAGCACGAAAGCATTTTTTCCAGCTGGTTAGTACAAACCATTATCATGGTTGCTTTATTTGCCGGAATGTGGATGCTGATCATGCGCCGCATGGGCGGTGGTTCTGGCGGTGGCCCGGGCGGACAAATCTTTAATATCGGAAAGTCTAAAGCTACTTTGTTTGATAAAGAATCGCAGGTTAGCGTTACTTTTAACGATGTTGCCGGTTTAGAAGAAGCCAAACAGGAAGTGATGGAAATTGTAGATTTCCTTAAAAACCCTCAAAAATATACCAATCTCGGCGGTAAAATACCAAAAGGTGCTTTACTTGTTGGTTCGCCCGGAACCGGTAAAACTTTATTGGCAAAAGCAGTAGCAGGAGAAGCGCATGTTCCTTTCTTCTCGCTTTCCGGTTCTGATTTTGTAGAAATGTTTGTCGGCGTAGGTGCTTCCCGTGTTCGTGATTTGTTTAAACAGGCAAAAGATAAAGCCCCTTGCATCATTTTTATTGATGAAATTGATGCCATTGGCCGTTCTCGTGGCAAAAACAACATTGTAGGCGGTAACGATGAGCGCGAAAATACATTGAACCAGTTATTGGTTGAAATGGATGGTTTCGGAACGGATTCGGGTATTATTATTTTAGCAGCTACGAACCGTCCGGATGTTCTCGATTCTGCTTTAATGCGGCCAGGACGTTTTGATAGGCAAATTTCTATTGATAAACCTGATTTGAATGGCCGCGAGCAAATTTTCAAAGTTCATTTACAGCCTATTAAAGCTGCCGCCGATGTAGATGCCAAAAAGCTCTCAGCCCAAACCCCTGGTTTTGCCGGTGCCGAAATTGCCAATGTTTGTAATGAAGCCGCCTTAATTGCTGCACGTAAAAATAAAGAAGCAGTAGATATGCAAGATTTTCAAGATGCTATCGACCGTGTTATTGGTGGTTTAGAGAAAAAAAATACGCTAATAACGCCGGAAGAAAAGCGGGTTGTTGCTTACCATGAAGCCGGGCATGCTATTGCAGGCTGGTTTTTAGAACACACAGATCCTTTAGTTAAAGTTTCAATTGTACCACGCGGGGTTGCTGCTTTAGGTTATGCCCAATACTTGCCAAACGAGCGGTTTTTGGTTGCCAAGGAAGAACTAATGGACGATATGGTTTTATCAATGGGTGGCCGTGCCGCAGAAGACATCGTTTTTGGTAAGATAACAACAGGTGCATTGAGTGATCTGGAACGTATTACCCGTTTAGCTTATGGTATGGTTAAAATATACGGTATGAACGATAAGGTTGGTAATTTATCTTTTTATGATCCTCAAGGTGAAAATCAATTTAACAAACCTTACTCTGATGTAACAGCCGAATTAATTGATTCTGAAGTCCGTAATTTAGTAGAAGAGGTTTATGCTAAAACAAAAGCACTTTTGATTCAACATAGGGACGGATTAGAAAACGTAGCTGCAAAGTTGCTTGAAAAAGAAGTACTTTTTCAAGCAGATCTGGAAGCAATTTTAGGAAAAAGGCCGTTTGAGCACCGTACAGCTTATGATAAATTTGTAAATGGCGAACCAACATTAATCCCTGATAACAATGCCATTCCTGAAAGCGTCATTAACCCTGAACTTTCAAGTATAACCGGGAAAAAAGCTTAATCTTTTAATATAATGAAATAAAAAAGCCATAAGCTTACTTATGGCTTTTTTTGCTTATGAAAGACAACACAACACCAAAAGAGCAACTGCTAAAAAAAATCCGTAAGGCTTTATTGGAAAAACGGGACAATCCATACCCGCAATTGGAAGACCTGCCATTATATCCTCCTCAGGACGACTTATTGGAACTGATGTTTGCCGAACAATTTACGGCAGTCGCCGGTCAGTTTATTTTTTGTGAAGATGAAGTTGACTTTATAGAAAACCTGCTCACCTTAGCAGAACAGCGTAACTGGCATAAAATATATTGCTGGGAAAACTTCCTCCAAAACATTCTTAAAACCTACGAATATCCTTACTTTGAGACCGATAAAGATTTTGAACAGGCCGAAGTCGGTTTAACTTTGTGCGATGCTTTAATAGCAAGAAATGGCAGCATTTTGCTTACCAATGGCAATGCGGCAGGAAGAAGGCTTAGCATTTATCCGCACCAACATATTGTACTTGCTTATACGTCGCAGTTAGTTTTGGATTTAAAAGATGGTTTTAAATTAATCAAAGGCAAATACAAAAACAACCTGCCATCCATGATTTCTACCATAACTGGCCCAAGCCGGACTGCCGATATTGAAAAAACTTTAGTGATTGGCGCACACGGACCGAAAGAACTTTTTGTTTTTCTGTTAGATAATCTACAGGCATAAAAGAAGCATTCGTAGCAGATTGTTAATAGTTAATAGCCTACAACAAATCAAAATTTATAGTGATAAAAAGAGTATAGCTATTTATAAATACTTCTTTTATCCCTACTTTTTTATGATTTAATTTTCCAAATTACTAATATATTTAGTAATTTTGTTTGTGGATCAACAAGAAAAAGAAGCATATTTTAAAGGCCGGGGCGCACAGTTAAACACGCACAACAAGTTTTTACAAAACAAGTATGTAAGGGAATTTGAGGAAGGGTTGGACGAACCTTTACTGGAAAACAGCAAAACTCAATTTTTCAACGAATCCCCAAAAAACATTGTAAGCGAATCCAACAGTCCTGATTTATCCTTTAATCATTCCATCAATCCATACCAGGGATGCGAACACGGATGCATTTATTGTTATGCCCGAAATTCGCACGAATATTACGGCTTTAGTGCCGGATTGGATTTCGAACGAAAAATAATTGTCAAACACGATGCTGCACTTTTGTTAGAAAAATACTTCAACAAAAAGAATTACGAGCCTGCAATAATTGCACTTTCCGGTAACACAGATTGTTATCAGCCCATCGAAAAAAAGTTAAGAATTACCCGTTCTTTGCTGGAAGTTTTTTTGAAATACCGTCATCCCGTTAGTATCATCACTAAAAACAATTTGATTTTAAGAGATATAGATTTGGTTGCAGCTTTAGCCAAACTTGATTTAATCCATGTCAACATTTCAATTACTTCTTTGTCAGAAGATTTGCGTTTGAAATTAGAGCCACGCACCGTAACTGCTGCCGGACGTTTAGCCGTTATCAAAAAACTTTCGGAAGCTGGTGTGCCTGTACGGGTAATGGTTGCGCCCATCATTCCTGGTTTAAACAGCCACGAAATTACGGATATTATTAAAGCGGCTGCGGATTGCGGTGCACGTGCGGCCAGTTACACAATTGTTCGTTTAAACGGTTCTATCAGTGCAATATTTACAGATTGGATTTACAAAGCTTTCCCAAACCAGGCAGAAAAGGTTTTGCACCAGATACAAAATTGCCACGACGGAAAATTAAATGATTCCCGTTGGGAAACACGCAAATCCGGAGAAGGAAATATTGCTGCTTCAATCAACCAAATTTTTACAATTGCCTGCAAAAAATATTTGAACGGTTTAGAAATCCCTGCTTATAATTTCAGTCATTTCGTAAACAAATATGGCAGGCAAACAAATTTGTTTTAACTCCTTTTTGAATTTTACTAATTTTAAAGTAGATTTATACCATATACCATTTTGGTATGCAGTATAGTTTATGCAGAATAAGATCAGTTCAGTAATTGTAGCAACCGGAAGTTATATTCCAGAGTTGGTTATTACAAGTAATCATTTTATCAATAACCGTTTTTTTGAAAAAGACGGAAAACCAGTTGCCAAAAGCAATCCGGTAATATTAGAACAGTTTAAAAACATTACAGAAATAGAAGAACGCCGTTATGCAAAAGATGACCAAAACACATCTGATTTAGGTTTTTTGGCAGCAAAAGATGCCTTGGAAAGTTCGGGCATAGATGCAGAAACGCTTGATTATATTATTGTTGCGCACAATTTTGGCGATGTTGCATTTGGCACCAACCGGGTTGATTTAGTGCCTACTTTAGCTGCCCGTGTTAAGCAACTGCTTCAAATAAAAAACCCGGATTGCGTAGCTTATGATTTACCTTTTGGCTGCCCCGGCTGGGTAGAAGGCGTTATACAAGCTAATTACTTTTTAAAATCTGGCGATGCAAAAAGATGTTTGGTAATTGGCGCGGAAACACTTTCCAGGATTATTGACCCGCACGACCGCGACAGTATGATTTATGCCGACGGTGCCGGTGCCGTTATTTTAGAAGCCGTTGCTGATTCGGAAGCTGGAATTTTAGCGCATAAAACACAATCACACGCGGTAGATTGTGCAGGTTTACTTACCATGGGCAGTTCTTATAATCCCGAAAATGGAACGGAGCAAAATTTATATATCAAAATGAACGGCCGCAAGGTTTATGAATATGCTTTGGTCCACGTACCTCAAGTGATCAAAACAGCTCTTGAAAAAGCAAACGTTAATTTATATGATATAAAAAAAGTATTGATCCACCAGGCAAACGGAAAAATGGATACGGCAATTATGCAACGTGTTTTTAAACTTTACGGCGAAAAAGAGTTTGATCCGGATATTATGCCAATGAATATTTCTCAATACGGCAATAGCTCTGTGGCTACAATCCCGGTTTTGTTTGATGCCATTATAAAAGGCAAAATGGAAGGCCAAAAAATTTATCCAGGAGATAAAATCCTGTTTGCATCTGTTGGTGCCGGCATGAACATCAACGCTATTGTTTACCAATATTAAGCTTGATGCTTCTTTTATGGCATAAAAAAAGGCACTTTTAGGTGCCTTTTCTATTGAAACAATATTTCTTAGGCAGCAGGTACTGCTTCCGTTGTTTCTAAAACCATTTGTTCGTCCACTAAAATCCTTCCGCAGTGTTCGCAAACAATAATTTTTTTACGTTGACGAATATCAGCCTGGCGTTGCGGCGGAATCTCGTTAAAACATCCGGAACAAGCATCGCGCTCAATAGTAACAACAGCCAAACCGTTTTTGGCATTGTGCCTTAACCGGCCATAAGCAAACATCAATCGGTCTTCGATACTTTTTTTCGCTTGCTCTGCATGTGCGGTCAATTCGTTTTCTTCTTTTTCGGTTTCGGAAGTAATTGTGCCTAATTCTGCTTTTTTCAATTCAAAATCCTTGCGGCGTTCTTCTAAATCAGCTAAAGCTTTTTCATAAACCTGTGTTTTGGCGGCAATTTCAAAAGAAATTTCTTTTATTTTTTTTTCGTTTACCTGTACATCTAAACCTTGGATTTCAATCTCTTTAGAAATAGCTTCATATTCACGGTTGTTTTTGACTTCGGATAGCTGCGTTTCGTACTTTTTAGTGTTGGCCTGTGCTTCTTTTATCAGGTTTTTTCTGGTAACTACCGAATCTTCTAAGTCGTCCAGATCGTTTTTGATTTTCTGGATTCGGGTTTCCAAGCCGGCAACTTCATCTTCCAAATCACTAACTTCCATCGGAAGTTCACCTCTTACCTGTCTGATCCTGTCGATTTTGGTGTGGATAGTTTGTAGTTCGTATAAAGCTTTCAGCTTTTGTTCTACTGTTTGTTCCATTAAATTATATATTGAACGGGGTTTGTATTAATTTTTGTTAAACGGATTGCAAACTTAGGAAATTTTTTCTGTATAATTTCAGCTAATAATTCTTGCGTAAATTGCTCAGTTTCAAAATGTCCGATGTCTGCAATTACTAATTTTCCTTCTGCATCAAAAAACTCGTGGTATTTAAAATCTGCCGTTACAAAAACATCTGCCCCGGCAGCAATCGCCTGTTTCAGCAAAAAACTGCCCGAACCGCCGCAAACTGCAACCTTTTTCACTTTTTTGCCGGTAAAAACAGTATGGCGGATTACATCAGCTTTCATTTGTGTTTTTACGTGATGCAAAAATTCAATTTCTTCCTGCGGAGATTGCAGTTCGCCAATTAATCCGGCACCAACTTCCGAATATTGATTGGTAATTGGATACAAATCGTAAGCAACTTCTTCATAAGGATGCGCCAGAATCAAAGCTGCAATAATTTTGTTTTCTAAGTTTTGCGGATAAATTACATCGATCCGAATTTCTTGTTCCTGATGCCGTTTTCCTGCTTCACCTAAAAACGGATTGGCATTTTCGTTGGCTTTGTAAGTTCCGGTTCCGCTGGCGTTAAAACTTACTTCGCTGTAATTGCCTATATTTCCGGCTCCGGCAGTAAACAATGCTTCACGCACTTTTTCGGCCTGTTCCAATGGAACAAATGTGGTTAACTTTTTAAGTAAGTTTTTTTGGGGAGATAAAACACGGCAGTTTTTCAAGCCTAATTTATCAGCAATCCGCTTATTCACACCAGCGGAAACATGATCGAGGTTGGTATGGATAGCATAAATAGCAATGCTGTTTTTAATTGCCTTTTCTACTACGCGCTCTACATAAGTTTTGCCGTTAAACTTTTTTAAGCCTTTAAAAACGATGGGATGATGAGAAATAATCAATTGACAATTTGTAGCAATTGCTTCATCTACAATAGCTTCGGTACAATCTAAAGAAATTAAAGCTTCGGTGATTTCCTGATTGGGATAACCAACAATCAGCCCGGAATTGTCGTAATCTTCCTGGTAAACAAGTGGTGCAAAACTTTCCAGAAAAGTAGTAATCTCATTTAATTTCATTTGCTGAAATTAAACAACATTTTTTAGCCGGTAAAAAAAGTATTAATTGTTAAACTTATCGTTTGGTGTCAACACGTTTCGAATCTTTCATCAGCAACAAAGAAACAGCGAGCGCAGAGATTATGCCAACCAGCAAGGCACCAAAAATTTTCCCGGAAAAATCTGTAATAGAGCTTTTTGCAATATAGGTTACAAATAAAATGGCAATAAAAACAGCTACAATGCCGCCCGCAATTAAAATTTTAAACCCTTCCTGCAAACCTTCAAAAAAAGTAATACTGCCTCTGTTGTCAACGTCGCGGTATCTTTTCACCCCAAAAAACAACCCGATAATCGGGATCAGGATGGAAGTGTATTCAACCGGCGAATTTGTATCTAAAGAATGATGGCCTAAAAGGTACATTACCCAAATCCAAATACCGCTTAAAATTCCAATAATTACGCCGAATGTAACTGCATTTTTCATAAATAAATTTTTAAGTGATAAAAGAAGCATTCGTAAACAGCCTGCTTGTATCTAACAAATATGCTAAATTTTGTTTGCCTAAACTTAACTTTTAATAAATGCTTTTCCGCGTATTTTCTATTTGATATATTTGCCCCCGATTTGAATATCCGTGAAATTTTAGAACGATATAAAGACGATAACCGGATTAAAAATTTAGCGCAAGCGTTAAATTCTGGTAAAAACCCACGCATACACCTTCGTGGTTTGGTTGGCTCAAGCGATGCCTTTCTGGCCATTGCTTTGTATTTTTTACAGCATAAACACACGATTTTTGTTTTGCCCGATCAGGAAGAAGCCGGTTATTTCCAGGCTGATTTAGAAAATTTGCTCGACAAAGAAATCCTTCATTTTCCTTCTTCTTTTCGAAAAGGTTTTGATTTTACGCAGCCGGACAGCAGCCATGTTTTGGCCCGTGCCGAAGTTTTGAATGAATTAAACCACGCTTCTGAGTTTGGAAATTTGATTGTTACTTACCCGGAAGCGCTGGCCGAAAAAGTAATTAACCGTGCTTCTTTAGAAAAAAATACTTTAGAAATTGCTGTTCAAAACAAGCTCAGCCTTGATTTTATCAATGAGTTTTTAATTGAGTACGATTTTGAGCGTGTTGATTTTGTGTACAGTCCCGGCCAGTTTTCTATCCGCGGCGGCATTGTTGATATTTTTTCTTTTTCGCATGACTTGCCTTATCGTGTAGAGTTTTTTGGCGATTTTATTGAGTCGATCCGGACTTTTGAAATTGAGAGCCAACTTTCGGTAGAACAAGTTCGAAGTATTACGATTGTGCCGAATGTGCAATCTAAATTTTTAACAGAAAGCAACATTTCTTTGCTGGAATATGTAGATGCCGATACGACGGTTTGGGTTAAAGATGTGCAGTTTACGCTGGATGTGGTCCGGGAAGGTTATAAAAAAGCAACGCAACTTTGGAAAGCACTTCCAGTAACCGAGAAAAACCAAAACCAGGATTGGATTGATCCGGTTTATGGTTTTTCTGATGAGAAAATAATTGCAGATCAGCTGCGCGATTTTAGTGTGGTAGAGTTTGGCAAGCAGTTTTTTTATCAGGCCGATCAAACGATTAGTTTTGATATCCGCCCGCAGCCTTCTTTTAATAAAGATTTCAGCTTGCTCATCCACAACATTAAAAACAATGATGCAGAAAAAATCGAAAATCTGATTTTAACCGATTCAACTAAGCAAATTGAGCGCTTGTACGCCATTTTTGAGGATCTGGACAAAACAGCCAAGTTTACGCCGATCCCGGTTTCTATCCGCGAAGGTTTTGTTGACCGGGAACAGAAATTAGCTTGTTACACCGATCATCAGATTTTCGACCGCTACTATAAATACAAGCTTAAAAAAGGCTACCAGAAATCGCAGGCCATCACTTTAAAAGAATTGCGCGAACTAAAACCCGGGGATTATGTAACACATATTGACCACGGAATCGGGAAATATGCCGGTTTGGAAAAAGTGGAAGTGAACGGCAAATCGCAGGAAATGATCCGTTTGATTTATGCGGACAATGATCTGCTTTATGTCAACATCAATTCCTTAAACCGCATTTCCAAGTTCAGCGGAAAAGAAGGCACGGTGCCCAAAATGAATAAATTGGGCACGGATACCTGGGACCGGCTCAAAAAAACCACAAAAAAAAAAGTTAAGGATATTGCCCGCGACCTGATTAAATTATACGCCGTCAGGAAAGCGCAGGTTGGCAATTCGTTCTCGCCGGACAGCTATCTGCAAAACGAATTGGAAGCTTCTTTTATCTATGAAGATACGCCGGACCAGGAAAAAGCAACGGCCGATTTAAAACGCGATATGGAATCGCCGCATCCGATGGACCGTTTAATTTGCGGCGATGTGGGTTTCGGCAAAACAGAAGTTGCCATTCGCGCTGCTTTTAAAGCTGTTGCCGACAGTAAGCAGGTTGCCGTACTTGTTCCAACAACCATTCTGGCGGCGCAACATTTTAAAACTTTTTCCGAGCGTTTAAAAGATTTCCCCTGTAATATTGATTATGTAAACCGCTTCAAATCTTCCAAACAAATTAAAGATACGCTGCAAAATGTGGCTGATGGAAAAGTTGATATTTTGATCGGTACGCACCGTTTGGTAAGCAAAGATGTAAAGTTTAAAGATTTGGGTTTGATGATCATTGATGAAGAACAAAAATTCGGTGTATCAACCAAAGAAAAACTGAAACAGATGCGTATTAACGTAGATACGTTGACTCTAACTGCAACTCCGATTCCGCGGACTTTACATTTTTCGCTGATGGGCGCGCGCGATTTATCCATCATTTCCACGCCGCCGCCAAACCGCCAGCCTGTTGTTACGGAACTGCATGTTTTTAACGATAAACTGATTAAAGAAGCCGTTGAATTTGAAGTGAACCGCGGCGGTCAGGTTTTTTTCATCCACAACCGCGTGCAGGATTTGGCGCAACTCGGCGGCATGATCCACAAATTAGTGCCTAAAGCAAGCGTTGGCATCGCGCATGGTCAGCTGGAAGGCGATGCGCTGGAAGATGTAATGCTGAAGTTTGTGAACGGCGGATATGATGTGCTGGTTGCTACGACCATTATTGAAGCCGGGTTGGATATTCCGAATGCCAATACGATCATCATTAACCACGCGCACATGTTTGGTTTGAGCGATCTGCACCAGATGCGCGGCCGCGTTGGCCGGAGCAATAAAAAAGCGTTTTGCTATTTGCTGAGTCCGCCGTTATCAACTTTAACCTCCGAAGCGAGGAAACGGTTAAGCGCGATTGAAGAATTTTCTGATTTGGGAAGCGGTTTTAACGTGGCGATGCGCGACCTGGATATCCGCGGCAGCGGAAATTTGCTGGGCGCGGAACAAAGCGGTTTTATTGCGGAAATTGGCTTTGAAATGTACCATAAAATTTTGGATGAAGCGATCCAGGAACTGAAAGACGAAGAATTTGCAGGCGTTTTCCAGGATGAAAAACCTCGTCCTTATGTTTCTTTTACGCAGATTGATACCGATCTGGAAATCCTGATCCCGGATGAGTACGTAACCAGCATTGCCGAACGCTATAATTTGTACACTGAGCTTTCCAAAATAGAAAACGAAACGGAACTGCTTGCTTTTGCCAAGCAACTGGAAGACCGTTTCGGGCCGGTTCCGCGACCGGTTAAAGATATGCTGAACACCGTGCGTTTGCAATGGTTGGGCAAAGCCATTGGGTTTGAAAAAGTATCCCTTAAAAAAAGCATTCTGCGCGGCTACTTCATTGCCAACCAGCAATCGCCCTATTTTGAAAGCAAATCCTTCCATAAAATTTTACAATTTGTGCAGGATAACCCACGGAGGTGTAATCTGAAAGAAGTAAAAAACAGTTTGCGCATCAGTTTTGAAGGCATTAAAACGATTAATCAAGCTGTGGCAATTTTAGAAGAAATGGCAGAACAGCCCGTTGTTGTTTAAAAAGTACCGGTAAAAGAAGTATGCCGAAAAGGAAATGCAATAATCCTTTTATCCCAACCTCAATTTAATTTTTTATTTGCTGTTTCTAACTTTATTGGTTGGTTAGAAATAATACTGCCCTCCAGAAAAATTTAATTTAACTATGTTTGTTAAATTAAATGTTAAAAAGACAATTAAACCAATTAAGGGTTTCAGAAAAAATTTTGGTTATGAAAAGACTACGCTTTACCTGGGTTATGCTTCTGTATTTTTTCTTTTCGCTATCTGCAAAAGCACAAACGGTAAAACTAACATTGGATTTAAGCAAAGCAGGAGTGGACGTTAGCCCCAAATTATATGGGTTGATGACAGAGGAAATTAATTATTCCTACGATGGCGGTTTATATGCAGAACTCATCCGTAACCGAAGTTTTAAAGACAACCCGAAAGAACCGGAGCACTGGTCAATTGTAGAAAAAACAGGTGGTAAAGGAAGTATCAAATTAGATAATAGCCAACCACTAAATAACGATCTGCCGGTTTCGTTAAAGCTAAATGTGGAAAGCAGCGGCGGAACGGTGGGCATTGCAAACGAAGGTTATTGGGGAATACCAGTAAAACCACAAACTACTTATAAAGCTTCCTTTTATGCCAAAGTTACTGATGAAGCTTCCGGTCCACTTACCGTAAGTATTGAAAGTAATAATGGTGCCGTTTCTTATGCGTCGGTACAAATTAACATAAGCAAAGGCGGTTGGAAAAAGTATGATGTTGTGTTAAATACAGCCAAAAATATTCAGCCAACAACATCGGCGCGCTTTATAATCTCAACTAAAAAAATTGGCACTTACTGGTTCAACCTGGTTACGTTGTTTCCGCCTACTTATCACAACACGCCAAATGGAAACAGGAGTGATTTAATGCAATTAATGGCAGATATGAAGCCTACATTTCTTCGCTTTCCTGGGGGAAATTATTTGGAAGGAGACCTTTTTGCTACCCGTTTTCCATGGAAAAATACTTTAGGCGGATTAGAAAAACGTGCCGGGCATCCGGGTCCCTGGGGTTATCGTTCATCAGACGGGATGGGTTTACTGGAATTTTTAGAATGGTGCGAAGATTTAAAAATGGAACCTTTGCTTGCTGTTTATGCAGGATACACACTTAAAGGAGACCATTTAGATGCAGGCCCATTTTTAAAGCCATTTGTGGATGATGCTTTAGAAGAAATTGAATATGTAATTGGCGATGCAAATACCAAATGGGGCGCAAAACGCACTGCTGATGGCCATCCTAAGCCCTTTAAATTAAGTTATGTTGAAGTGGGCAACGAAGATGGCTTTGATAAATCAGGAAGTTATGACGGCCGTTTTGCCCAGTTTTATGATGCCATCAAAGGAAAATACCCAGCTTTACAGATTATTTCTACTATCGGTGGAAAAGATCCGCTTGGTGCAAGGTTTAAAATTACGATGCGCCGGCCTGAAGTGTTTGACGAGCATTACTACCGCACTGCATGGGAAATGGAAGAAGATGCCGCACATTATGACAACTACGACAGAAGCAGCCCAAAGATATTTGTAGGCGAATGGGCCACGCGCGAAGGTTTCCCGACCACAAACATGAACGCAGCAATTGGAGATGCCGCATGGATGACAGGAATGGAACGCAACTCGGACCACGTGGTGATGTCTTGCTATGCACCGCTTTTTGTAAATGTTAACCCAGGCGGGATACAATGGAAATCAGATTTGATTGGCTACAATGCTTTAAACAGTTACGGTTCGCCGTCCTATTATGCGCAAAAAATGTTTAGCAGTTATTTGGGTGATAAAGTAATTTCCGTATCCGGAGAAAATATTCCTACACAAACCCGAAATCCTACCAAAAAAGACAGCACAGCAGGAAGGATGCCTGAACCAATTCCGTCCTTATTTTATGTTGCGACCAAAG
Organism: uncultured Sphingobacteriaceae bacterium; assembly: GCA_964251965.1. Lineage (GTDB taxonomy): Bacteria > Bacteroidota > Bacteroidia > Sphingobacteriales > Sphingobacteriaceae > Mucilaginibacter_A. Next base: position 110,284 of record CAXULQ010000010.1, read on the forward strand.
ACAGCAAAACAGGATCGTTGTTTGTTAAAGTAGTAAATGCATCAAGCAAGGCGCAATCCGTAATGTTAGATATAAAAAGTGCCGGAAAAATAGCAGCAGACGGGACAATTGTTGTATTGAAATCTGCTAAACCGGAAGATACAAACACGATAGACGAACCTAAAAAAATTGTACCGGTAACACAAAAAATCAAAGGACTAAGTAAAACTTTTACCCGGGTTTTTGATCCTTATTCTATCAGTATATTACAACTGCAAACCAAGTAATTGGTGCTTCTTTTATCACATAAAATTTGATCTATAGCCTTGATCAATTTAAGGTTACTAATTTTTAGGTGATAAAAGAAGCATCTGGAACCCAAATCAGATGTTACCTAATCATTATTGCACCACCTGATAAATTTCATTCAAGTTTCTACCTAAACCTTTATAATCTAAACCGTAACCAACTACAAACTTGTTTTCTATTTCGAAAGCAATATATTTCAATTCATCTATTTGATGCTCCATTGCATCCGGCTTATAAAGTAAAGTGCAAATGCTAACCGAAGCAGGGCTTCTCGCTTTCAGTTTATCCACTATAAAACGCATCGTGTTGCCGGTATCTACAATATCTTCCACAATCACAATGTCGCGGTCGGCAATGTTCATTTTTAGATCATAATCTTCTGTGATAACTCTTTTGCTTTCCATGCCGCCGTGGTAAGAGGAAACCTTCATAAAAGCAATCTCGCAAGGAATATCAATCTGCTTAATTAAATCCGCTACAAACAAAAAGCTGCCGTTTAAAATACCCAGAAAAACAGGCTTTTTCCCTTCAAATTCGTGGTTAAGTTCTACGCTTAACTCTTCAATCCGCGTTTGGATTGTCGCTCCATCAATCATTATTTTAAACGTTTTATCTGCAACTGTTACAATTTCCGGCTTCATGTTTTTGATGGCTTTGTCCTCCAAAACTAACAATCTGTTTCTTAAAACCTATTGGTGCGGTTAATGCTTATCTTTGCTTTGCACATGCTTACATATTACACTCACCGGTTGCCCAATGGCATCCAGGTTTTATTTTATCCTGCCGTTTCTACCATTGCACATTGCTGCCTGATGATTAATGCCGGATCGCGCGACGAAGGCGAAGGAAAAGACGGATTGGCGCATTTTATAGAACATTTATTGTTTAAGGCTACCGAAAGAAGGAACACCAACCAAATTTTGAACCGGTTAGAAGTTGTTGGTGCCGATTTAAACGCTTACACTACCAAAGAATACACTTGTATCCATGCTTCTTTTTTAAAAGAATATTTAGAACGGGCGATGGATTTGATGGAAGATATTTTTTTTCATTCTACTTTCCCGGAGGAAGATATGAAAAAAGAAAAGGGCGTGATTTTAGATGAGATCAACTCGTACCAGGACCAGCCGGAAGAAGCCATCCAGGATGATTTTGAAGATTTGCTGTTTAAAAACCATGCTTTAGGCCGCAATATTCTCGGCACGCCAACTTCTGTAACTGCTTTAACCCGGGAAGATATTGCTTCTTTTATCGCACAAAATTATAACACGCACCAAGCTGTTTTTGCCGTAACCGGAAATTATGATTTTAATAAAGTGGTTAAAATGGCAGAACGTTATTTTGAACAAGTGCCAGAAAATAATCAGCCTAAAAAACGCGTTCAACCTAAAAATGTAACTGGTGAATTGGTCCGTTTACAAAAGCAAATCACCCAAACGCATTGCGTTCTGGGCAGCAACGCTTATGCTTCTTTTAGCACTAAAAAACCTGCCTTGCTTTTACTGAATAATTTGCTGGGCGGAAATGGCATGAGTTCGCGTTTGAACCTGGAAATCCGCGAAAAATACGGCATTGCTTATACTATAGAATCCAATTATTCGCCTTTAACCGATAGCGGCATTTTTTCTGTTTACTTCGGAACAGATGCCGAAAAAGCAGGAAAAGCAATGAAATTGGTGCAAAAGGAATTACAAAAACTCAGGGACAAAAAATTGGGGACAGTGCAGTTGCAACAGGCCAAACAGAAATTTATCGGTCAGATTGCCTTGGCAGAAGAAAACCGTTTGGGACTGATTTTATCGATGGCAAAAAGCTTAATGGATTTCGGCAAGATTGACACGCTGGAAGAAGTTTTTGCCAAGATAAACGCCGTTACTGCGGATGAACTGCAAGAGATTAGCAATGAGATTTTTGATCCTGCTGCTATGCTTACTTTAATATTTGAGCCGGAGTAAAAACAATACCTATAAGGTTTTGAAAACCTTAGGTATAGTTTTTGTATTAAATTTCAATCGAATCAAATTTTTCAATGTGTGAAAGTTTTCCGGAAGCATTTAAAACTTCAATACCGATAGTGCTTCCGTTTTCTGCATAATCTATAATCATTTCGCCGCTTTTGTCTTCATCACTTTCAATCACCTGTTCTGTTTTAAATTGGATGTAGAGTACATCTGTTTCTTTATCAAAAGTTATTTTCATAGATATTTATCGTAAACGTTTCTATGCTTTTTTATTATTTAAACAGGCTTTAATGTATAGGAAAATTCGCAGGGACTGCCGGTTCAACATGATAATAGTAAGTCATGTTTGCCCAATCCAGCCCTTCTAAATCTGGCAATTCTTCAGGTAGAAAGCTTTGCTTAAATTCGTTGATATAACTTTTGTGAATAGGATTTAAACTATCCATGTTACTTAATTCCCCATTATCTCCATACCAAAAAGTATAAAGCTTGTTATTTGCCAGATCATAGTAATACTTATTAGTTTCTACATTATCCGCCTTATTCGTTATCGCATCAATTGGACTTGAAAAAATAATATTTCCATTTTTGTCTAACACTGTTTTACCTTTAAATTCTAAATGGCCATTTCTATATTCTTCATCATTCTCAACAATATATTCCTCCACGTAAGTTCTTACTCTTGTTTCTATTATTGGTATATGAGCATAAATATTTAATATATTGCTTACACTTTCATCATTGGCAAGGTAGTAAATTAAGTAGGAAATTTTATCGCCATCGAATTCCTCTTTTTTCTTTACTAATCCATCAATACTTGTAACTTTTATATATTTATTTAAAGTACTAACTTGCTCAATTGCAACCTCTTTTTCTAAATCGTTTTCAAAAGTTATGATAGTTGCCATGTTAAATAAGTTTTTAGCATTTATTCTTTTTTTATCTATTGAAGCGAATGATCAGAAAAAATAAATTTCACACATAAACCTACGTAAAATTTTATAACGCTAAAACCCTATTTTTGCAGCAATGAAATTACCTATTGTTGCTTATGGAGACCCAATATTAAAAAGGGTTGCAAAAGATATCGAACCAACGTTTCCAAACCTGAAAGAACTGATTGCAGACATGTTCGAAACGATGTATGCTGCTCGCGGTGTTGGTTTAGCAGCCCCTCAAGTTGGCCATTCCATCCGTTTGTTTATTGTTGATACCACGCCTTTTGAAGATGATGAACCCGATTTGAAGAACTTTAAAAAGGTTTTCATTAATGCCTATATTGTTGAAGAAACAGGCGAAAAATGGCCATTTAACGAAGGCTGTCTCAGCATTCCGGATATTCGGGAAGATATTTATCGTTGCAGTAACCTTCGGATTTCTTATGTCGATGAAAACTTTGTACTACATGAAGAATCTTTTAAAGGATTGGCAGCCCGAGTGATCCAGCACGAATATGACCATACTGACGGCAAACTTTTTACCGATCATTTAAGCCCGTTACGCAAAAGGATGATCCAAAAAAAGCTAAACGATATTTCTAAGGGAATTGTAAAAGCAGAATATAAAATGAAATTTCCGGCTTTAAAAAAAGGCCGCTAATTGCCATCGTTATCACTTTGGCGACTTTTATCGCCCCGAATAATCTGCCGGATTAAACTTCCCCAGGCAATTGGATTAAGCAGTGGGTTTGTTGGGCCAGAACCTGTGTGAACCAAATTATCATGCATAGTTTGCAAATTTGTAATCTGGTTCGTTTGTCCATCATGAGGCAAAGTACGCGCCATCGCTAAAATAGAAGTCTTGCTTAAATTCTTGGCAGCTATGGCCAAATCATCATCAGCAAACTTCACGGCAATAAAGTCTCTTCTAAACTCGTCCGTACTTGCCCAAGGGAAAACGCGTACTTGCGGCAAATTTATTGCTTCAGGCTTTAACCTTATTTTGAGCACATAACTTTTGCTGACTACATTTTCTGGTATAACTATAGTTTGCGCGAGATAACCCACGGAGGAGACACGAATACTGTCTTTTTCGTGCACCACAAAAGAAAAGTAACCTTCATAATTAGAAGAAACTACTTGCTTTTTGTAAGAGATATTGGTTAAGTTGGTATATGGGACAACCGTATTACTATCAGCATTGATAATGAGACCCGAAAATTGCAACAATGGACGTTCTGCTTTTTGTGCAAAAGCAGAAAAAGAAATTAATAAACCTAAAGCTAAAAGCAGCTTTCTCATTTTATCTTAAAATTCTTTATAACCAAACATAACACCCATAATCAACACAAAAAAACATATACAAAAGAAGTAATAATTTTTTAGCTGATACTTTTTAAAAATATCTATTTAACAATACTTAACAATATTTTTACTGCAAGTTTTGAGGCAATACTGCATGAGGGTCATCCATATCTGTTAAGTTTACGGCCTCTACTGCTTTTACTTGTGGCACAGCGCGCATAATCGCTTGCTCAATTCCAGCCTTCATCGTCATAATACTCATCGGGCAAGAGCCGCAGGAGCCAAGCAACCTTAATTTTACCACGCCATCTGCTGTAATATCTTCTATTGAAACATTGCCGCCATCGGTTTCCAAATATGGCCTGATGGTATTTAATGCTTCTTCAACCTGTTCTGAGAGATTCATTTTGATGCTTCTTTTATCCTGTAAAAATAATCATTTTATCTAACTCCAACCGTATCTGCAGATTTAGCGTTTCGGATAGCTACTTGCTGTGCCACGCGTTCGGCCATATCAAAAAAAGCGGCAGCCATTGGGTTGTTTTCATGTAGGATGATCGGTTCCCCGGCATCTCCGGAATCACTGATGCTTTTTACCAGCGGGATTTCGCCCAAAAACGGGATATTCATTTCTTCTGCCAGTTTTCTGCCGCCGCCTTGTCCAAAAATATAATATTTATTTTCGGGCAGTTCGGTCGGTGTAAAATAAGCCATATTTTCGATAATGCCCAGCAAAGGCACGTTGATGGCGTTCATCATAAACATCCCGATCCCTTTTTTGGCATCGGCCAAAGCCACATTTTGCGGCGTAGTTACGATAACGGCACCTGCAACCGGGAAAGTTTGGGTTAAAGTGATGTGGATATCGCCGGTCCCGGGAGGAAGATCGACAATTAAATAATCCAATTCGCCCCATTCCGCATCGTTAAACAATTGTTTTACTGCCGTAGAAACCATTGGCCCGCGCCAGGGAACAGGTTGGTTCGGATCAGTAAAAAAACCTATAGAAAGCAGTTTGATACCAAATTTTTCGATCGGTTCTATCCGGCTTTTACCGTTTACTTCCGATGATCTTGGCCTCGATCCTTCCAAACCAAACATAATCGGGATAGACGGGCCATAAATATCTGCATCAATCAAACCAACTTTTGCGCCTGTTTTGGCAAGTCCTAAAGCAAGATTAACCGCAACGGTTGATTTACCAACGCCGCCTTTGCCAGAAGCTACGGCAATAATATTTTTTACGCCCGGAACGCCAACATTTTTTGGTGTGGTTACACGCGAAGTCATGTTGATTTTCAAATCTGCCTCCTTACTTACAAAATGCAAAATAGCATTTCGGCAGGCATTTTCGATCATGCTTTTTAACGGACAAGCGGGCGTGGTCAACACCACAGAAAAACTAATTCTGTTGCCTTCAATCGCCACATCTTCGATCATGTTTAAGGTAACCAAGTCCTTTTTCAAGTCCGGGTCTTCTACATAACTCAATGCTTTTAAAACTTGTTCCCGGGTAATACTCATTTATTTTATTTAGTTTCGATGTGATAAAAACAGCATGTGCGACGTTTTGTTGAAGAAATAACCTGCCGGAGAACCTTTGGCAGCGGAAAAGATTATTTAGTTTTAGCCAAAATTTACTAATGCGCCGTTTAAACCGTAAATATCTGAAAATCGGTCTGATTGTTCTTGCTTCCCTGCTGATACTTCTTTTAATAACTGGCCTAATCGCTTATTCAAAACGGCAATTTCTGCTTCAAACCGCAATAGACAAAGCTAAATTAAAAGCTAAAACCGAGTATAATTTAGATGTAAAAATAGGTTCGGCCAGCTTTAACGGCTTAACCACAGTTAACCTGAAAGACATTTCTATCGTTCCTTTTGGCGGTGATAGTTTGTTGTACATCAAACATTTTCAGGTAAGCGTAAAACTGATGCCAATGCTGATTGGGAATGTTAAGCTTTCTACCATTTTAATGGAAGATGGCAAACTCAATTTAACCAGCATAAAAGGAGTACGCAATTTTGAGTTTTTGTTTAAAAAGCAAAAAGACAGCACTTCGCGAAAATCCAGGGCCAATTTGGCCGATTTTGCACATAATTTAATGACACAGTTTTTGTACAAAATTCCGGATGACCTTAATTTAACCAATTTTGATATTGCCTTTCGCGACGATAGCAATAAACTTCATTTGCAAATCCCTAAAGCTACCATTGACCGCGGCAAGCTTTATTCTACCATTTTAGTTAACAACGGTTACGCCACCTGGCATGTTGCGGGCAATGTAAATACGTCTAAAAAGAACGTTTCATTACAGCTTTATGCTGATGGCAAAAAAGTAGAGCTTCCTTTTATTCAGAAAAAGTATGGCTTGAAGCTTAATTTTGATACCATTGGAACTGAATTAAAAAGAGAAGAACAAAACGGTGATGAAACTCAAATTTTTAGTTCCTGTTTTGTTAGAAATTTACTGATCAATCATCCAAAAATTGCCTCAAATGATATCGTTGTGCCAAGTGCTTCTATTGATGCCAATGTTTTTGTAGGCGCAAATTATGTTTCGGTGGATAGTTCTTCAGTCATTCACCTTAAAAATGTTTCGGCCAATCCGTTTATCAAAATCACTTTAAATCCAACCAAGATCTATGAACTGAAGCTGCACACAGATTGGCTGGATGCGCAATCATTATTCAGCTCTTTTCCGGGCGGGTTATTTGAATCGCTGGCCGGAATTAAAGTTAGCGGAAAGTTGAAATACGGCTTGAATTTTTATCTCAACACCAAAGATGTAGACAACGTTCAGTTTGATTCGAAGCTGGAAAAAGAAAACTTTAAAGTGCTGCAGTACGGCGAAACTGATCTGACCAAACTCAACCAGGTTTTTGTTTATACGCCTTATGAAAAAGGCAAACCGATGCCACCCAGAACCGTTGGGCCTGCTAACCCTAATTTTACACCTTTGGACCAGATTTCGCCCAATTTGCGAAATGCGGTGATGACTTCCGAAGATCCTTCTTTTTACAGGCATCATGGTTTTGTGGAAGAATCAATCCGCAAATCTATCGCCACAGATTTTAAAGAAAAACAGTTTAAAAGAGGTGGCAGCACGATTTCGATGCAGTTAGTGAAAAACGTTTTTTTAAGTCGACAAAAAACCCTTGCCCGTAAAATTGAAGAAACATTGATCGTTTGGATCATCGAAAATAACAGCATCAGCACCAAAAACCGGATGCTGGAAGTTTATTTCAACATTATAGAATGGGGCCGGAATGTTTATGGTATCGGCGAAGCTTCCCGATATTATTTTGGTAAATCTCCTGCTGATCTAACCATTGGCGAAAGTATTTATCTGGCCAGCATCGTGCCAAAACCAAAATCAGGTTTGTATTCTTTTTTGCCGGACGGCAGTTTGCGGCCTTCCCTTCACGGCTATTTTAATTTGATTGGCCGTTTGATGGCTTCCAAAGGTTACACTCCGGCCGATACTTCTGCCTACGGCTTTTACACGGTGAGGCTGAGAGAAGCTTTGCGGCCTAAAATGGCACCAGTAGATACCGCTGCAACTGATAGTTTGAACCAGGAAGGCGACGAAGGCGTTGGCCCAATACAACACCTTAACTTTTTTCAGCGTTTATTTAGTAAAAAAGACACGGTAGAAAAAGCAGTTGAAAAAAAGGCTGTTAGCAAAGGCATTGATACTGCGGGAAAAACACCTAAAGAAATCCGGATAGAAAAGCGCGAATTACGCCGCCAGGAACGGGAGAAAAAGAAAGAATTGAAAGATAAAGGTTTGCTGTAGTTTTAGGTTGGTAAAAGAAGTATCACACTAAAAAGCAACAGAAAGTGCCTGATAACTTGAAATCACAATTTGTGATTTCAAGTTATTTATCATCCCGCCCAGCCTTCTCTATCCAAACTTCTAAACTGTATTGCTTCGGCTAAATGTTCAATCTGGATATCTTCTGTTCCGGCGAGATCGGCAATCGTGCGGGCAACTTTCAAAATGCGGTCGTAAGCGCGGGCACTCAAACCTAATTTTTCCATCGCTTTTTTAAGGAGGATTTGTCCGGCCTCACTAATTTTGCAAACCTGCCGCACCATTTTGGATTCCATTTGTGCATTGCAATGCAGATCTGGTTTTTCAGTAAAACGTTTTTGCTGAATTTCTCTGGCTTTGATTACGCGTTCGCGGATGGCTTCGCTTTTTTCTGAAAGCCTTTCAGAAGATAATTCTGTAAAATTTACCGGCGTTACTTCTACATGCAAATCAATGCGATCCAACAACGGACCCGAAATTTTGCTCAAATATTTTTGTACGATGCCTGGTCCGCATACACATTCGCGGTCGGGATGATTGTAATATCCGCAGGGGCAAGGGTTCATGGAAGCAACCAGCATAAAACTGGAAGGATAATCCACGCTCATTTTTGCGCGGGAGATGGTTACTTTCCGTTCTTCCAGCGGCTGCCGCATCACTTCCAAAACCGTTCGTTTAAACTCAGGCAATTCATCTAAAAACAAAACGCCATTATGCGCCAAAGATATTTCGCCGGGTTGCGGGTTGCCGCCGCCGCCAACCAAAGCCACATCCGAAACGGTATGGTGCGGAGAACGAAACGGACGGACAGAAACCAAAGCATCCGCAGCAGCAAGCTTTCCGGCAACCGAATGGATTTTAGTAGTTTCCAAAGCTTCGGACAAACTTAAAGGCGGAAGGATGGAAGGCAAGCGCTTGGCTAGCATCGTTTTGCCGGCTCCGGGCGGACCGATCAATATCAAATTATGGCCGCCGGCCGCTGCAATTTCCAGCGAACGTTTGATGTTTTCCTGTCCTTTTACATCCGAAAAATCCGCATCGTATAAACTGATACTCCGGTAAAATTCATCCCGCGTATTGACGACTTCTTCTTCCAGCGGCTTTTCTCCGTTTAAAAAATCTACCACTTCAGTGATTGAACTCACCCCAAAAACAGCCAGATTATCTACAATGGCTGCTTCACGGGCGTTTTGTTTGGGCAGGATGAAACCTTTATAACCTTCTTTTCGTGCCTGAATGGCAATTGGCAGCGCACCACGGATGGGCTGCAACCCGCCATCTAAAGACAGTTCTCCCATGATAAGGTATTTGTCCAGTTCATCGTGCACAATCTGCCCGGAAGCCGCCAAAACGCCAATGGCAATTGTTAAATCGTAGGAAGAACCTTCTTTGCGCACATCGGCAGGTGCCATATTAACCACAACCTGCTGTTTGGGCATGTGATAATTACAATTTTTTAAGGCTGATTTTACGCGGAAATAGCTCTCTTTGATCGCGTTATCTGGCAGGCCGACTACGTAGTATTTTGTTCCGCCGGTGATATTGACTTCAACCGTAATCGTGGTAGCTTCGATGCCATAAACAGCACTGCAAAAAGTTTTTACAAGCACAGGAAACCGGTTTAAATTTCCGGTAAATTAACTAAAAATTAATAATAATAAACATAAGAAGAATGCTTACTAAAAAAAGTAGTGCTAAAAGAAGCATGTTAAAATTACTTCTTCAAAACCAATGCTTCTTTTACCGCATAAAAAAAGCCGAAACTTTCGTTCCAGCTTTACATTTTTTATCTGCCTTGCCTTGGCATATTTTTCATCATTTTGGCCATTTGCGCGGGGTTGCTAAATTGCTTCATCATCTTTTTCATATCGTCGAACTGTTTGATTAAACGGTTCACTTCTGCCAGTTCGTTGCCGGAACCTTTTGCAATCCGCATGCGGCGGCTTTGGTTGATGATATCCGGGTTTTCCTTTTCTTTCGGCGTCATGGATTGGATGATGGCTTCTATGGATTTGAAAGCATCATCCTGTATATCAATATCTTTCATTGCTTTGCCAACGCCGGGGATCATGCCTATCAGGTCTTTCATGTTGCCCATTTTTTTGATTTGCTGGATCTGGCCGAAAAAGTCGTTGAAATCGAATTTATTTTTGCGGATTTTTTTTTGCAGTTCGGCTGATTCCTTTTCGTCGAATTGCTGTTGCGCACGTTCTACCAAAGAAATCACGTCGCCCATCCCCAAAATCCGGGACGACATCCGATCCGGGTGGAAAACGTCAATCGCTTCCATTTTCTCGCCAGTACCAATAAATTTGATTGGTTTGTTGACTACGGATTTAATGGATAAAGCTGCACCGCCGCGTGTATCGCCATCTAATTTGGTTAAAACGGCTCCGGTAAAATCCAAACGGTCGTTAAAAACTTTGGCTGTATTTACTGCATCCTGACCAGTCATCGCATCCACCACAAACAAAATTTCGTGCGGGTTTAATGCTTTTTTTACCTGCTCAATTTCTACCATCATGGCTTCGTCAATGGCGAGACGTCCGGCAGTATCAATAATTAAAACGTTATTTCCGTTCTGTTTCGCTTGTGCTAAACCTTCTAAAGCAATCGCAATTGGGTCTTTAGATTCGAGGTTAGCATAAACCGGAACACCAACCTGCTCGCCCAAAACTTTTAATTGCTCAATTGCAGCCGGACGATAAACATCGCCTGCAACTAAAAGTGGCTTTTTATTTTTTTGTGTTTTGAGATATAGCGCGAGTTTACCGGAAAAAGTTGTTTTACCGGCACCGTTTAATCCGGCAATTAAAATAATGGTTGGCGTGGCCGGAAAAGTAAGTTCGGCTGTTGTTCCGCCCATCAGATTCGTCAGCTCATCGCTCATGATTTTGGTGAGCAACTGGCCGGGAGAAATCGATGTCAATACATTTTGGCCTAAAGCTTTTTGCCGCACTTCATCTGTAAAAGCTTTGGCGGTTTTGTAGTTTACGTCGGCATCGAGCAAAGCTTTGCGGATTTCTTTCATGGTTTCGGCCACGTTGATTTCCGTGATCGAACCTTGTCCTTTTAAAACCTTGAATGCGCGGTCGAGTTTATCCGAAAGATTATCAAACATCTTTTAAAATTATTTATGTAGAAATACAAAGTTATGGTTTTGAAGCTGTAAAATAAATTTCGAGAGAAATTGTAATGCTTCTTTCAGCAGGTAAAATTCATCTTTTTACCAAACGTACTTCATTTCTTAAATTGTTATTTACCTCCACGAAGGAAACTTATAAGTAATGCCAAGCGCTAAACTTTGGTAAGCTTGTACGCTTCGAGAAGTGTTCGGATCATAAAGCAATGTTCCGTTGATGGTAACATTAATTAACCTATTAATTTTTGCTGTTAACGTTGCGTCGAGGCGATGTGTCATTTTAAAAGGCGTATCGTAAGGTATGAATACCAGGTAACGCGCTTTCAAGTTCATATTTTTGGCGATGTCTTTATCAATATTGGAAACAATTTGAAAAGCCAACTGATTAAGTACCTTTTGACCGTAGTGAACACCGTAAGCATCTGTTGAATCGTTTGGATGGACTGAATTACTTAACACAAAAGTTTGCCTTGCTGTCCCCGTACCAAACCGCGTACTAAAATATTTAACCGGCTTATATTCAAACCCAACTGATTCGGTTAAATAACCTGGTGCCATAAACCGGGAAATAAGTGTTGGCGCAACCGCTGGATCGCTGGAATAGTTGAAGCCTTCGTCAAACTGAGACTCGAAACTGAGCGATCCGTAAAAATCCCAGTGCTTGGAAAAATTGATGGAAACTTTATTGTCCCAAAAAATGCGGTCGTTGGTTTTACGTTCCAACTGTCCGCGGTTTTTCACTTTTCCGTAAAGTAAAATCAGTTCCGAAGTAAAATCCTTGCCGTCGCGGTTATATTCAGTTTTATAATCAAAATTAGAACCGATGGCGAGCGAACTGATTCCTCCTGCACTCCAGTTATTGCTAAAAGCAGATTGGTTAAGGTTGAAGCCGAAAAGTACATTATTGCGCCAATAACTTATTTTATAATCCAAGCCAGGAACAGGAAGATATTGCGGACTGAGTTTTAACGGCTGCAACCGGACAGGTAAAATGTTTCTGCCAGGTTCTATACGTAACCGGTTTAAAAGATTGGTATCGATTTTAATGGAATCTCGCCTAAGACTATCGGTTTTGATGGAATCGATTTTTAAAGAATCTCGTTTAACAGTATCTATTTTTTGAGCATCGGCACGATGAAAAAGCAGTGCTAAAAGAAGTATAGACAGGAAAGCTGTAAGCTTGCACATATTGCACAAAGAAAAACAAAAATGCTTTTTTTAGGAAGAAATATTCACTTTTTAAGGTTTAACAGATGCTGAACTTAAAAATACTTCAACCAGGAAAATAATTTTCTGCGCTTTAAATAATCAGGAAAAGGATCATTTGCATAAGCTTCCCGCTCAAAAACAATATTCATATAAGCTTCATGATGCTTTTTGTAAATCAAACGATTGTATAAATAATTGATGAGGTAAAAGAAGTAAAAAGGCAAAACCAGCAGTTCTATTTGCTGGCGCAGATGGATGATTTCGTGGCGAATAATTACTTTATCAAACTTCGATTGCGGCTCTTTCACCAAAATAAAAGGAAACAAAGCCATACCGTTTGCGGGAAGCGATGGAACAATTAAAACCGGGTAATGCCACTTCATTTTATAGGTTTCAGCGGAGGTAAAAAATAAGCTGAAGGATTGCGCCGAAACCGGTTATAGCAGGATTTAATGTAGGAAATGAACTCATAATCGCTCATCATTACAACTAAATTATAATCCGGCCGGTAACGGTACATAAAATTAGTTAGCTGAGGCTCTTTTAATCCTGTAATTGTGGTTACAATAAGCGGATTAAAGCGGCTATCTACCACTTTTGCCCTATAATCCCGGTCAATAATTTCACGGAGTTTAGTTGCATTACGGCCGCGCCTGCTTAACATGTTGTAAATAGCATCAATACCAATTCCGGCGCCGTTGCTGCCAACTGTTAATAAATCTTTATTGGCGATGGAACCGTAAATCTGACTAAATTCCCGCTTGGTAGCAATAAGTTGCTTTTCGGCACTTAAAGCAGAATCTTTTATCGTTACTTCCCGCAAAACAATACTGGAGCGTTTTAAATAAACCGGGAGAGATTGTAATGCAGTTATCTTAACGGTATCGTTAAAATAACCGGTTTTGGTGAAGATCAGCACATCGTTTAACCGAACAGTAACTGTAAACTCTCCTTTTAAATTATTGTAAGTATTGGCTTTTGTGCGCAAATTGGTTACAAAAACCCGGGCAATACGTTCTTTGGTGCTGTGATCGAAAATAATTCCCTGTATGGATTTTTCCTGCGCGCAAACCTTTCCGAAAAACAATATAAAGAAAGTGCACCAAAGAAAGTATCTCACCATTATTTTACAAAACTATCTTACCAAACTGATAATTTGTATTGCCTTAACAATAATTAACATGTTAACGGGAAATGATAAGTTGCTGGCCAATTTTGATATTGTCGTCGCCAATTGTATTTAAGGCTTTTAGTTCATCCACAGTTAAACCAAAACGTTTTGAAACATTATACAAAGTGTCTCCCTGTTTAACCTGGTACATTTTGTTAAGCGGAATATATTGCGGTTTTGCCGGGGCAGGAGTTGCAGCCGAAGTGATTTGCTTTAAAGAATCTTTACTTTGTTTACCAATGTTTTTATTGATCTGACTTAAAACCCGGTCTTCGCGTTTAATTTTCTGGTAATCGCTTTCGCTCATATCGTACTGATCCAGGTTGTATTTTTTGATCAGGTTGATCAATAGCTGCGGATATTGCGGGTTGGTAGCATAACCTGCCGCTTTTAATCCGTTTGCCCAGCCTTCATAATCGTTTTTATCCAGCTCGAACAAAGGTGCGTAACGTTTTCTTTTTAAGAATTCGGAGTGATCGCGAAAGGAGCTTTCCGGGTTATCGTAAACGCGGAAACAATCGTTGATCTTGTCATCGTTTTTAAAATAAGATTTTCCTTTCCAATCCGAAGTGCATTTAATGCCGAAATGGTTATTTGCAACAACAGCTAATTCGCCGTTGCCATTTCCGGATTCTATTAAACCTTGCGCCAAAGTAATACTGGCCGGAATACCATAAATATTCATTTCCTGAACGGCAATGTTTCTGAAACGGTCGATGTACTGGCCAACATCACCAAAAGTAGTATAATGGGAAATTGCTTCTTTATTAAGCTTTTGTACTTCTTTATTGTTGCGGGTTGCCTCATGACTGGTAATTCCGTTTTTCCTGGATTTACAGGAAACGATAATAACCAACAGGATAAAGAATGCCCATTTTTTATACATAAAAACAGTATTGAATGGGCAAATATAAATTGTTTTTGGAAACCAAATAAAGCATCAATACACTAAAACGTAATTATTGTGCTGCAAGTTCGGGCTTTTCGTCGAAGCTATTTAATTGGAATTTTTTAATGAGGGAAAGTACTTGTGCAGACCATTTGCTGCTGCTGGCGTAGCCGCCGCGCTGAATGCCTTTTGCCCAGCTTTTGTAATCAAAAGAATCGAATTTATCAGAGAGGTTCCGTTTCGAAATAATGCGGGCAAAATCTTCAAAAGATTCCAAAACAGAATCGTAGGTTTTGTAAGAATGCCTTCCTTTCATACCAAACTGATTATTATTTTGCCTGGCAAGCTTACTGTTTCCACTTGCAGATTCGTGCATTGCGATGGCTAAAGTAACGCTGGCCGGAATTCCGTAATCGTGCATGATACTTATGGCAGCATCTTTGTACTTCTCAATGTAAGATTGTGACGTGTTTTGGGCTTTTGCAAAAAAGCCAATGAATAGGAGTAATGGTAATATTGCTTTCTTCATAATTGTTTTTTTCGGACGATCATCAGTCCGTCCCTTATTGGAAGGATCAGATTTTCTACCCGTGCATCTACAGTTATTTTATCATTAAATTCCCGTAGTAAACATATATCGTTTTCCTGGTTTTGCTGATCTACAATCTTACCTTTTCGTAAAATATTATCAACTATTATTAAGCCACCAGGCCGGATATTATTCAATATTAACTCATAATATTTGTAATTATTTCTTTTATCGGCATCAATAAATGCCAAATCAAATATTTTTTTGGATATTATAGGGAAAATGTTGAAAACTTCCCCAATATGGAGAATAACTTTTTCGGCAAAACCGGAAGCAGAAAAGTTCTTTTTAAGCATTTCTTCCAGTTCCGGGTTAACTTCTATTGTATGGATTTTTCCGTTTTCGGCCAATCCTTCTGCCAGGCAAATGGTTGCATAACCGGTAAAAGTCCCGATCTCTAAAATTAATTTAGGTTGAAGCAATTTACTGAAAAAACTCAATAATCTTCCCTGATAATGATCCGAAATCATGTGCGGCCGAAGTACTTTTAAATGTGTTTCGCGGGCAATTTTTTGCAGGATTTCCGGTTCCGGGTCGCAATGGTTTTCCAGATAAGTTTGTAATGAAGCATCCAAAATTTCCATCCGGCAAAGATATTCTTTTTGAAATAACGGACAGCCTGTCTGTTTTTTTGGTCGGATGCTTCTTTTACCGGCTGTTTTTTTCGAGGTAAGATTGTAAAATAATAATGGCAGAAATGGTATCAATCCGGGATTTATCCTGACGGTCAGTTTTTTTCATCCCGCTTTGTGCAATCACAGCCGAAGCCATTTTTGAGGTGAAACGCTCGTCCATCATTTCTACCGGAACCAGCGGAAAATGCTTTTTCAAAATCGTTACAAAACCTTTGATTATTGGTGCAGATTGCGAAGGCGTGCCGTCCATTTGCTTCGGTTCGCCCACCACAAATTTCTCTACTGCTTCTTTTACCAAGTATTTTTTGAGATACTCGACCAGATCTTTTGGGTGGATGGTTTCCAACCCGGTTGCAATAATCTGCAGCGGATCGGTTACGGCAATGCCGATGCGTTTGGTGCCGTAATCAAAAGCCATTATTCGGGGCATACTGTTTTTATCGGAGAAATTTTAGTGTTTGTGTTGAAGCGGAATTATTGGCTTTCATGCCGACGACACTTATTAAAGCAACAAAAATTCTTTCTAAAGTAACCGGTTTTCCTTAAATTCGTTTAGTGAAACAACACAAAAAAACAGGACTTGATTTTGAGGTTGACAAACTAACCAACTCTATCGAAAACGTCATTACAGGTGATAGCTTCCCTACTGATGTTACGCTTATCACAAATGCAGACTTAAAGACTGTTATTAAGAAAAACGATTGGCAGTTTGACTGGAAATTAGAGTTTAAGCAACCGGAAAGAGATGTTTATAAGCTGACTATTGTAACCTAAGTTGCTAAGTTAATTTATTTAAGGTGAAGGCAAACAGGAAAAGCAGC
>CAXULQ010000011.1:0-111271 GCA_964251965.1 uncultured Sphingobacteriaceae bacterium
TTAATCCCATTTTTATCCAGTCTGTGTATTCTTTCTATTATTATGTACTTTTGATTACTAACCACTTAACCGACAAAATCATGAAAGCTTTTTTATCTGTTGCATGTGTTGCGTTTATTTTTAATACGTATGCCAATAATGCTGATGCCCAAGGCTTGTTGGACCGTTTAAAGCAGAAAGCCCAGGATAAATTGAATCAGAAAGCTGATAATAAAGCAGACAAAACAACAAACAATGGGGTCAGCCCTTCTACATCAAACACTAATAATACTACCTCTAAATCACCTGACGGAACAGCGGGAAACAATTCCACCGGCAACACAATTGCATCATACAAAAACTACGATTTTGTTCCAGGAGATAAGATCATTTTTGAATCGCAATTAGCCGATGAACGGGTTGGAGAAATTCCATCACAATTTATCCTTTCCAAAGGTCAGGCAGATATCCAGGCGGAAGATGGAGAAAACGTAATCCACATACCTAAAGGCCCTTTCACCGTAATAACGCCCCGGTTTTCTACCAAATCAGCTATACCGGATGCTTTTACCATCGAATTTGATTTTAAAGACGAAGCCTATGGTGTAAACCACGTAAACGTAGATTTCGGCTTTAACGTTGGTACATACGGCCCTGCCGATGTGATGACTGGAATTGGTTTTAATAATAATTTTGCTACCTGGACGCTTGGAAATGTAAACTATCCGGACGAACTATTAACGGCCACAAAGCAACCAATGCAATGGCACCATTATGCTATTGCTGTTAATAAAAATGCGGGCAAGGCTTATATCGACCAGTTTCGTGTTGCCAACATAAACAACCTTGCCGGCAAGCATGAACCTATTGGAATTGAGGTTGTTGCTTATGATAATTCTTACATCAAAAATATCCGTATCGCTGCCGGTGGCATTGATTTATACAAAAAAGTAACAACCGACAGCAAAATTATAACACACGGAATTTTATTTGATATTGACCAGGCATCCATACAACCACAATCAATGGGTACTATAAATACCATTTACGATTTACTCAAAAAAAATACTTCCTTAAAGTTCGAAATAGATGGCCATACCGATAACACAGGAAGTGCGGCCCATAATCTTAGCCTTTCGCAATCTCGTGCCGAAGCTGTAAAAACACAATTAGTAACTATGGGGATAGATGCCAGCCGTTTAACTACAAAAGGTTTGGGCGATAGCAAACCATTAGGTAAAAACGATACGCCCGAAGGAAAAGCCAATAACCGCCGTGTAGAGTTTGTGAAGATGTAACCAAAGCGTGGTGCTGAACAATGTTTTACAATCCTGACCACGAAACTGTACAATTTTAACCTTTCAGTTTTGTTTAAACCTGCAAATTATTTTTCGGGATAATTACCTTATTTCTTCAATTTTAATTTACATTGCCGTAACAATTCTGCCTGTAATTGCTCTAACCAAAAAAAATACCGATAAAAGAAGTATATGCTGAGTATCCGCAACATTGTAAAACAGTATGCCGGGCATCGCGCCTTGGATGACGTAAGCCTGGAAGTCGAAAAAGGAAAGATATTTGGCCTGCTTGGCCCAAACGGTGCCGGGAAAACTTCCTTAATCCGCATTATTAACCAAATTACGGCTCCGGATTCTGGCGAGGTTTATTTTAACGGCGAGAAGCTTAACCAGTCGCACATTGAGCGCATCGGATACATGCCGGAAGAGCGCGGCCTGTACAAAAAAATGGAGATTGGCGAGCAGCTGGTTTACCTGGCACGTTTAAAAGGTTTGGAAAAAGCCGAAGCCGAACGCCGAATCAGAACCTGGTTTGAAAAGCTGGGCATGAGCGATTGGTGGGGCAAAAAAATCGAAGACCTTTCTAAAGGAATGCAACAAAAAGTGCAGTTTGTAAGCACCGTTTTACATAATCCGGAGTTGATCATTTTGGATGAGCCTTTTAGCGGATTCGATCCGGTAAATGCAGAAGTGATCAAAGATGAAATTTTGGAACTAAACCGAAAAGGTGCTACCATTATTTTTTCTACGCACCGGATGGAATCGGTAGAGGAACTGTGCGATTCTATTGCCTTGCTTAACCTTTCGCATAAAATATTGGACGGACCGGTAAAAATCATCCGCAACTCGTACCGCAATAATACTTATAAAGTAGAATTTTTGGGGAAATTGAATTTTGACGGAACTGAACCTTTTGAATTATTGCATCATATTCCAGGTTCGGAAACTGATTTAATTCAGATCAAACTCAAAGAAAATCATACAGTAAACGAAGTATTGCAGTATTTAATTCCAAAAGTCAGCATCAACAAACTGGAAGAAGTGATCCCGACGATGAACGAAATTTTTATCCAGAAAGTAAACCAAAACCGCAAATAGCAATTACCGCCATGAACAAAACTTTACTTATCATTCAGCGTGAATATTTGGCGCGGGTAAAAAAGAAATCTTTTATCCTGATGACTTTCCTCGTTCCCGGCTTGATCCTGGCCATGTACGGCGTGATTTATTTGATCGCAGCCAACAGCGACAGCTTAAACAAAGTGAGGGAAATTAAAGTGATCGACCAAAGCGGAACGTTTGCGGGGAAATTAAAAGATCATAAAAACGTGCATTTCAGCACACTCAACCAATCGTTGCCCGAAGCCAAGAAAGCGGCCAAAAAGAATGAGGATTTGTTTATCCTTTTCATTCCAAAAGATTTAACTGCTAAAAATAATGTCCAGATATTTTCTGAAAAGAAACCCAATTTTGCACTGGTGGACGAAGTAGAAAAGCAATTGAATACCATTGCAACCACGCAAAACATGACGGCTGCCGGTATTGATGTGATGAAATTAAGCGGATTGAAAAGCAATATCTCCGCAGAAACCAAGCAACTGACAGCCGACGGCGAAAAAGACAGCAACCTGGCTTCTGCTTATGGCATCGGCGTTGCTTCTGCTATCCTGATTTACCTTTCGCTATTTATTTACGGTGCACAAGTGATGCGCGGCGTGATTGAAGAAAAAACCAACCGGATTATCGAAGTAATTGTGTCTTCGGTAAAACCGTTCCAACTAATGCTGGGCAAAATTTTGGGCGTAGGTTTGGTTGGTTTAACGCAGTTTTTGTTGTGGATTGTCCTTTCCACCACGGTTACCAATATTGCCGAAAAAGTTTTTACCAAACATGAAACTGCCGTTGAACAAACCAATCAAACTAAAATAAAGGATGGTAAAAACAGTACGCCGCAACAAGTGCAGGCACCGATCGGCAATCCGGTTATGAACTTTTTGGACAGTTTGAAAGGGATCAATTACGGCTACATCGTCGGCTGTTTTATCTTTTATTTTCTGTCGGGATATTTGCTTTACAGTGCTTTATTTGCGGCAGTTGGTTCTGCAGTGGACAGCGAAACGGAAACGCAGCAGTTTATGTTTCCCATCACGCTCCCGCTTTTGTTTACTTACATTTTGTCTTTTGCTTATTTGGTTAACAATCCGGATAGCAGCCTTGCTTTCTGGCTTTCTGTGATCCCGTTTACCGCGCCAATTGCTATGATGGTTCGCGTGCCATTCGGCGTACCCGACTGGCAATTAGCTTTATCCATGGTGATGATGGTTGCCGGATTTTTATTCACGACTTGGGTTGCCGCACGCATTTACCGCGTTGGCGTGCTGATGTATGGCAAGAAAACGAGTTATAAAGAATTGGCGAAATGGTTTTTTTACAAAGAGTGATTTTTTTAACGTTTTTTTTGCGTGAACAAAAAGAACGTAAAGAATTATTTCCTCATGCGTTCAAAATAACAGCAACACATTAAGAACAGTTCTCAGTTTGTTATTTATGAACCAACGCATCGCCGTGATGGACCTCGGCACCAATACTTTTCATTTATTGATTGCAGAAAAAGCGGCAAACGGTTTTCAAACAATTTTGCACATAACAGAAGCCGTAAAACTGGGCGAAGGCGGCATGAAAGACGGTTTGATTAATGCGGAAGCTTTTAAACGCGGCTTGAAAACTATGGAGCTTTTCGCCGAAAAAATACGGATAAAAGAAGCATCACAAGTTCGGGCCGTGGCAACTTCGGCTATCCGCAGCACCAAAAATGGGAATGATTTTATCAACGAAGTAAAAAAACGAACTGGTATTGAAATCGAAGTAATTGATGGTTTGCAGGAAGCCGGATTAATTTATAAAGGCGTAAAAAGCTCTGGAATTTTATCAGCAGAAAAAGCTTTGATCCTGGATATTGGCGGTGGCAGTGTAGAATTTATTTTATGCGATGAACAGGAAATTTACTGGAAACAAAGCTTCGAAATTGGTGCCCAACGTTTGCGGCAGCTTTTCCATCAAACCGATCCAATCACTTTAGAAAATATCCAAAAGCTAAACCACTATTTAGACGAACAATTGCAGATGCTGTTTTTATCGATTAAAAAACAGGATGTGCAAAATTTAATCGGTTCTTCCGGATCTTTTGAAACTTATGCAGAAATGATCGAGGTTGAAAAAGGCAATTCATTTAATATTCAAAACATCAAAACTTATAATTTCAAAATTGATGATTTTAATGAAGTTGCTAATTGGTTACAGGATTCTACTCACCAGGAAAGGTTGGCTAAAAAAAGCATTATTCCGCTTCGGGTTGATATGATTGTGGTTGCTTCGCTCATTACTTCTTTTATCATGCAAAAATTGGAAATTCAAAAACTAAGCATGACTACTTATTCTTTGAAAGAAGGCGTTTTGGCGGAGATGGAATGACGGTTTTCAGCTATCAGTTGTCAGCTTTCGGCCGCTTGCAAAAGCTGATTGCAGAAAGCTATTGGCTGATCGCTATTAGCTGCTGATACAATTTTTCCGTAGGCAAACCAACAACATTAGTATAAGAACCTTCAATCCGTTGAATACCAACCAAACCAATCCATTCCTGAATGCCATAAGCACCGGCCTTATCCATCGGGTTAAAATTTTCTACATAATAACGGATTTCCTCATCCAACAGCGGGCGGAAAAGCACTTCAGAAACATCAAAAAAAGTGTTTTGCTGATGTTTGTACAGCAAACTTACGCCGGTAATTACCTGATGTTTTCGACCGGAGAGCAGTTGCAACATCGCGATGGCATGTTCCGGTGTTTCGGGTTTGCCTAAAATTTGATTTTCTACGGAAACAATTGTATCCGCCGTAATTACTATTTCATCATCTACAATTTCATCAAATGCTGCTGCTTTTTTTTGGGCGATAAAAACAGCAATCTCTTCGGGCGATAAACCTTCGGGATAAGATTCGTCAACTTCTTTCAAAACGATCCGAAAGTTGAAATTCATCAACCTAAGCAATTCCTGCCTGCGCGGGGATTTAGAAGCCAGGATTATCGGTGGGAATTGTTGCATGATGTGTTTTGGCCTCACCCCGGCCCTCTCCACAGGAGAGGGAGACATGTTGGCTACCTTTTTAGATTTTACTTTTTTACCTTTCCGCCTTTAACCTTTCCGCCTCACTCAAAAACTCGTCGCGTTTTCTTTCATCCATTGGTCCTGGATTTTTAACACTTTTTCAATCACATCGCGTACGCAACCTCTTCCGCCTAAAACCGGCGAAATGTATTCGGCAGCAGCTTTTACTTCTTCGCAAGCATCTGCCGGGCAAGTTGGCAAACCTACTTTCTTCATCACATCCAAATCAGGGATATCGTCGCCCATGTACAAAATTTCTTCGGGCTTTAATTGCATATCGGCCACAACGCGTTCGTAAACTTCCAGCTTGTGGCTAATTCCCAAAAAAACATCCTTCACGCCCAAACCATTTAACCGCGATAAAACGCCTTGCGAACGTCCGCCAGAAATCACCGCAATATAATAACCGGATTTGATAGCGTGATTTATGGCGTAACCATCTTTTACGTTGAAATGCCGCATCTGGTCGCCGTTTTCCGCAACGGTAATATCGCCGTTGGTTAAAACGCCATCGACATCAAAAATAAAAGCTTTGATGTTTTTTAGTTTTTCGAAATACATGGAGGAAGTTGTGGGTTGAAGGTTATCGGTTGCAAGTTCTGAATGTTGAACCGGCAACTCACAACCCAAAACCGGCAACTGAATTATTGATTATCGCGCCACTCGTAAGCCCAGGCGGTTTGAATTTGCTCTAAATGCCCTTCGTTGCTTTCTTCGCGTTTGCCTACAAAGTTTGGCAGCGTGAGCACCCATTCTAACAAATCTGTAAAACGTACACGGTAAATTTTGGAATCGTTAAAATCGTCTCCGAATTTTTCGTACAAACTCATGGCAATGTCTTCGTAATCGTTCCAATGAATGGGCAGGGCAAAATCTTTATCCAACATAATTATTTTGAGGTTTTTTAATGACCAAGAAATTGAGACTGGTCTGGAATGGTTACTTCAATATCGCCATCGATCATTACACATTGGCAGCCCAAACGCGAAGTGATGCGCGGGTTAACGGCACGGTCTATAAAATCTTCTTCTTTGTCGGATATTTCCTGCACATTGTCCATGCCTTTGTTTACGTAAATGTGGCAGGTGCTGCAGCCGCAAACGCCGCCGCAATTGTGTTGCAAGTCAATTCCGTTTTCTAAACAAACATCCAATACAGATTCTCCTTCGGCAATCGGCAGTTCTACGGCTTGCATTCCTGCTTCTTCAAAGTTAATCCTGACGTTAAAAATTTCCATTGCCCGCAAAAGTAATAATTTTAGTTCAGGCTGACGTTGATTTGTCCATTTTGATAATGCCCTGACTAAGCAAACGGTACATTTCCTGCCAATCCGGTTGCTGTTGCAGTAAAGCTAAATGCGCTTCCATTGTTTGCTTATCACCACGAACGGCAGGACCAGTTTGTACTGTTGAAGGTAGAAACTCTTGTACTTTTAAGGCCGTTTCAAGGATTAAAGGTTTCATCAGATTGAAATCCATTTGCTGTTCTTGCAACAATTTGGCAGTTATCGAATATAAATAATTAGGAAAGTTGCACGCGAAAATAGCAGCCAAATGCAAAATTTTACGTTGATTGGAATCGATGTAGGAAACATTTTTACTGATGGTTTTTCCAAGTTTCAACAAAAGCTCCATACTGTTTTTATCGGTACTTTCTATGCAAAGCGGAACGGAACTAAAGTCCAATTCCCGGTTTTTAGAAAAAGTTTGCAAAGGATAAAAAACGCCGCAAGTATCAAAATGCTTTTCCAAAGTTTGCATACTTACCGCGCCGCTTGTATGTACAACCAATACATTTTTTAGGTTGATAAAAGAAGCAACATCTTCAATTACATCATCTTTTACGGAGATGATAATGAGATCCGTATCAGCATAAATATCAGTTAATTTATCAATCGGTTCTGCTTTTACATGATATGCAAGTATGGCGGCATGTTGCAAGTTACGGCTCCAAACTTGTACAATTTGATGGCCGGCATTTTTAAACGCAGCACCCAGATGCGTGGCAACATTGCCCGAACCGATAAGTGTGATGCGCATTTTTATGTGATAAAAGAAGCTATAGCTTATAAGCTTGTCTTCCCAGCAATTTCCATTCGCCTTTTTCTTTAACCCAAACCAGCATTACACCGATGTTTACGGTTCCCGGTTTTCCGCCGTCGTTGGTTTCTGCGGAAAGTTTGTGGCGTACAATAGCAGTTTGATCTTTTACAGTGATGGTTTGATCCGTTAAACTGATCGTTACAAAATCTGATTGTCCGCTTGCAATTGCATCCACAAAAGCAGCTTTATCTTGTAGTTTTCCACTGGAATGTCCATAAGTTAACGCATCCGAACTGATGTTCTCCAAAGCGGTTTTGTTGCCATCGATCATTGCTTTCTTCAAAGTTTCAACTGCTGCGGCAACTTGTTTTTCTTCTTTAGTTTGTGCTTGTACAGATACAGAAATAGTTGCAATCAAAACCAAAATTAAGCTTACTAATTTTTGCATGGTAAAAGAAGTATGTTGTTAACAGATCATGATTTAATTATACAGTTTTTAGTTCTTTGTTTCTGCGGAAGATAGAAAGTAAAAAGCCAATCACCATAATAATTGTGCCCGACCAGAAGAAGTTGATCGAAGGAAATTCAATCGCTTTCATCACAATATAAGGTTTTTCGCCTTCGGGTTTTACATAAGTGGTGATTTCCATTTTGCCTTTTTCCGGTAAAATATTGGAGAAACGAACTTTCAGATCGGCACTGTCCACCTTTTTGCTAAAATCAAATTTGCTTCCGCCTTTGATCATAAAAACAGGTTCGGTACGAAAAACTTTGCCGTTGCTTTGCACTTCCAATTGTGCCCCAACCGCAACATCATTTTTGGCCAAAGGAATATCCCGCACTTTAACATCTTTGTTTAAAGCTTTTAAAATAATCAGTCCCGCACGGTAACGAACAGTATCACCGATCTTCATTTCGTGTGCAACCGGTTTTGCGTATTCCTTATCATCATTACTTTCTGCGTGGCCTTCGTTTTCTGCGGTTTGGTCTTCCTGAAATTTCATCGGCCAAGCCATGCTTACGTAAGAATACATATCTTTAAAAACATAATGCTTTGTATCAGGAGACGAAACTAAATTGAACTTTTTATTGGTTTGTGCATAAGGAAGCAGTGTAAAGTTCTCTTTCACTTTACCCGTGTTATTATCAATAAGTTTGTAGTTTACCTTAAAATAATGATTCGGGCCATTTAACGAATCGCCAACATAAGTTGCCGTGTATGGACCCATTTTAGCTGGAGTATTAAAATCCAAGCGGATGTTTTCCCTCGAATTAGCCACTTTTTCAAATTCAGTTCCAAAGCCAATGCCACTGTTGTTTACAGAAATTACTTTACTTGTTCCAGACGCAATTACAGCTCCAATTAGTAACAAAGCAAAACCAATATGTGCCACCGCAGAACCAACCAGTTTTGTTTTTCCTTTAAAAATATCAGCTAAATACTTGGTGTTGGCCAGCACCGCATAAACGGAACCGAAAATAACCAGCATATAAACCAAATGGGTATGATAAAGGCCGGAAATGGCAATAATAACAGCACTGATTAAAGCAGCGAAAAGTAAATAAACCACAGAACGGATGAGAAACGTGGTCGCATCAGAGCGTTTGTATTTAAGGAATTGTGCAAAACCCATCAGCAGCGTAATCACTACGGCAAAAGAAGATTGTACGATATTGTAAAGCTTGACAGGTTCTGTTGGTGGCGCAGTTTTGGTTCCGAAAATAGCATTCCAAACCGGGATAGAAGTTACTATAACGAGTTGAAGACAGGACAAAGCCAGAAAGATTGCACCGACAAACATCCAAAATTCGCGGGAATAGGTTTCCTCATCTTTTTTGGTGATGGGCAATTCCTTCCATCGCGTAACCAGCATCCAAACCGAAATCGCAATAAATACAAACAGGAAAACCAGCAATTGTGCGTTCATGCCTAATTCAGTAAAAGCATGAACGGAAGTATTGCCCAAAATGCCGCTTCGTGTTAAAAATGAAGCATATAAAACCAGTATGAAACTAATGATAACTAAAAACGCTGCTGTAAAATAAGAGTGGCCAGTGTTTTTATAAACGATAAGCACATGTACGCCGCCAATTAATGTTAACCAGGGGATAAAAGAAGCATTTTCAACTGGGTCCCAAGCCCAAAAACCTCCGAAATTTAAAGATTCATAAGCCCAGAAAGAACCCATAATGATACCAGTTCCCAAGATCATTACTGCAAAAAGTGAGTAAGAAATAGCTGGCTGTATCCATTCTTTGTACCTCCGCTGCCACAAACCGGCAATGGCGTAAGCAAAAGGGACAATCATGGAAGCAAAACCAAGAAATAAGGTTGGCGGGTGGATCACCATCCAATAATTTTGCAGTGTAGGATTTAAACCATTGCCGTCTTTTATATAATTTAAATAATCCGGGCGGTTAAAAATAGGTGCTTCCATTGCCTGACGCAACAAGATGAACGGCGAACTGCCTACGCGTGTTCCAAAAAACTCTACACCAATCAACATGGAAGCAAGGAAAGCTTGCGATAAGGCAACAACAGCCATCACCGGATTTTCCCAGGATTTCGCCTTCCAAATCAGGATGTTTCCTAACAAAGCCTGCCAAAATCCCCAAAGCCAAAAACTGCCCTCCTGTCCTTCCCAATAACTGGAAATGATGTAATAAACCGGCAACGTTTTGGAGGAATGTTCCCAGGCGTAGTTATACTCGAATAAGTGGGTGTAAATGATGTAAAACAGACAGGAACCAATGCCGACTACCGAAAATGTATTGATAAAATAACCATATCGAGCCAGCTTTTTCCAGGAATTATCAAGCTGGTTTTTATTTACAGTAGCAAAATAATAGCAAATGGCAGAAAAAAGTGCCGAGCCAAATGCGAGAATAATAAATAACTGACCGAGCTGCCCCGGCAAAAGGTGCTCACCTTTAAATTGAATATCCATTAAAAAAATTAAATTGAGGCTTGTTTTGATGCTTTTGCCTCGGTAACATCTACTTTATCTTGTGTGTATTTTGAAGGGCATTTCATTAAGATTTTAGAAGCATGAAATTCATTGCCAACCATTTGTCCGGTTAAAACAATTTGTTCCGAACGTTCAAAATCCTGTGGCTTGGTGCCGGTAAATACAATTTTGCATTCCTCGCCTTTGTTATCTTTCATGAAAAAAGAAAAATAATTGGCATCTTTCTTTGCGTCGTAAATTAATTGTTTCTGTTTATTGAGATGGCCTACAACATGCAATTCACTTTGCGTGGTTTTTGCTTCTTTGAAGGAGCCATAAGTACTGGTATCCGCATAAGTACTAATAATGATACAGATAGCAACCGCGATTACTATAATACCTAAAATCGAACTTTTTTTCATGGAATAATCCTTTGGTTTAATTAAGGATACAAAAGTACAAAACAAAGTTCGCAATCAGTTTTTTAGGGTTAGTATATTCTATTTAGAATCGTTCTAAAAAAAAGAAGCATTTCCCTAAAAAGAGAAATGCTTCTTTTACCACATAAAAATTGTTGTCAAGGCCAAATACCAAGGTTCTTGTAGGAAACGGCAATCTTGTTGATTGCACCTACAAAAGCTGCGGTTCTTAAAGTATCAATTTTAGGTGTTTGAACGAAAGTTTCGCGGATTTCGTGATAAGAACGAATCATCGTATCTTCTAAACCCGAATTTACCAATTCCAGTTCTGATGCGCCTTTTACAATGGTAGAACGTTGCATCGGTGTTAAAGCCACGCCTGTTAGTCCTTCTACCATATTCACCAGGTTTAAACTTGCTGTTTCTTCAAAGCGGCGATTAATACGTCCAAAGGAAACATGCGACAAATTTTTCAACCACTCAAAATAAGAAACCGTAACACCGCCGGCATTGGCATACATGTCCGGAATAATAATACCACCATTTGCTGTAAAAATAGCTTCTGCCTCCGGCGAGGTTGGTCCGTTTGCGCCTTCAGTAATGATTTTTGCCTGGATACGGCGAATGTTTTCTACCGTAATTTGATTTTCCAATGCGGCTGGAACCAAAATGTCGCAAGGCTGCTCCAAACCTTCCAGCGAGTTTTTAAATTCTTTGTCGGCCAGCGGATAACCTAAAATAGAACCTGTAGCTTTTCTATGCTCAAAAACAGTATTTACATCCAGCCCGTCTTCGTTGTAAATCGCACCTTCATATTCGCAAATGCCAACAATCAAAGCACCAAACTCAGCCAAAAACTTAGCTGAATAAAAACCCACGTTTCCTAATCCTTGCACAATCACGCGCTTACCGGAAATGCCTGGCATCAAGCCAATCTTTTTCATATCTTCTGCAACGCTTACACATTCGCGTGTAGCAATAGCAACGCCACGGCCAGTAGCTTCGCGCCTTCCGGCAATTCCATGTAAAGCAAGCGGTTTCCCGGTTACGCAACCTAAAGCATCGCCCTGTCCCGGGTTCATGGTTGCATAAGTATCTGCAATCCAACTCATTTCGCGTTCGCCGGAACCATAATCCGGTGCCGGAACATCAATACTTGGCCCGATGAAGTTCTTTTTCATTAACTCGACTGTGTAACGCCGGGTAATCGTTTCAAGTTCTTGAATTGTATAATTTTTAGGATTGATTTTAATGCCACCTTTTGCTCCGCCAAAAGGAACATTAACAATGGCGCATTTGTAGGTCATTAAAGCGGCGAGCGCCATTACTTCATCTTCGTTAACCATTTCGCTGTAACGGATACCACCTTTTGTTGGCGACTGGTGATGCGAGTGTTCTACACGCCAGGCATCGATCACTTCAAATCCGTTGTTTTTGCGGATGGGAAAACGAAACCGGTAAACGCTGTTACAGGATTTTATTTGATCCAACAAACCTGCATCATGTTGGGTAAATTGTGCTGCATGGTCGAAAAACTGACAAACATCACTAAAGAAGTGGTTTTCTGTTTCCGACAGAATAAGAGTATTACTCATAATAAATTTTGTTATGTTAACTGGTGTTTATAAATGGTATGCAAATTTGAAGGAAAATATCCCAATTACACAAATTCTTTATCGCCAGAGTATACGTTATTGCATGCGGTATAGTTAATTGATTTGCTTTTTTTGCTTGATTAATTTTCGCGTTCGATCTTTTTTAAGCGCCGATCAATAGTGAACAAATAAACTGCCAGGCCGATAAAAATAATGACGATGGTGGCAATCACTACATAGATCTTTCCGGAGCTGCGCATTTGGTCTGCCATTTCTACCGGAGCTTGTTGTGCAAATAAAATGGGCGATAAAAACAGCATTAAAAAAGAAAGCAATATTTTTTTCATTAGGTTTTAATTTAGTCTATGATGTTTCTTTTGTTTTCGATTAAGCGGATGCGGTAACGGAGGGTTGCAATCCAAACGGCAATTAACGGCCAGGCAATAAAAGCCGGATAAAGTACCACACGCATCCGGCTGTCCAGATCATATTTGCCAAAAGCAGGGTTACCGCCGTTTCCTGGATGCAAGGAATCTGTTAATCTTGGTAAAATAAAGATCAGCACAATCATAATAGGGAAGGCAAAAATGTTGTACACGGCAGAAATCTTGGCACGCTTTTGCTCTTCATCAATCGAATTTCGCAAAACCAAATAAGCGCAATACAGTAGAAAAGCGATGGCTGCGCTGTTTTGCTTTGGGTCGTTGCTCCAAAATTCGCCCCAGGCATATTTCGCCCAGATCATCCCAGTAATCAGTCCGAAAATGAAAAAAACGACACCTGTGTTTACACTTTCTACAGCAATTAAATCATATTCTTCTTTTCCGGTCCGTAAATATTTGATGCTGTAAAAAACAGAAATACTAAATATTACCAACATCGCCATCCACATCGGCACATGGAAATAAAGGTTCCTGATCGTTTCGTGCAGAATTGGCAGCGCCGGAACGTGTAGCAATAAACCGGCAACCAGCGTGTAAAGAACCATTACGACAGCCAGTACTTTCCACCAGCTTTTATAAATAAATTTCATTTTAAAATTTGAGTAGGCAAAGGTAGCACTTGCAAATCATTTCAGGATAATTTACCACTTTACCACCCATTTTTTGTGCAGTAAAAGAAGCATTTTAGTTTTATTGCGATAAATAACACTATATTTCAAACCAAATAAATTATTGCCGTGTTAGCAATCAGACAAAACCAGTACTACACCAATTATTGAATTAGTAGCTTTTACATGCACCAACCTTTTAAAGTTTTTACCTGGCCTGTAAACCAGCAGTATTTGCTTGACTTAGCTCAGGGAAATTTTGAGTTTTATATTCCGGCAGGCCAAAAACCATCTTTTACAAACCTTTTTCCTTCCTTAAAAAACATTGTAGAAGTTGATGCAGCAGCCATTAAAGGTTTGCAATTGGATTGTATTTTGTTCCAGGATGAACACAGTTATAAAACAGCTCAATACGAAGTTTTATCTGATCTTCAACGCGAACTTCCTAAAATTTATTTAGAGCACAATCCGCCAAAACAACATCCCACAAACGCAAAACATATTGTAGAAGACACGGCTGTACAATTGGTCCATGTTAACCATTACAATGCTTTAATGTGGGACAATAACGACGTGCCGGTAACGGTAATAGAAAACGGTGTACAAACTATCGATGCTTCTTTTACAGGAGAAAAAATGTGCGGTGCGGTTGTGTTGGAAGAATTTCCGGCTGATGGCCGCGTAACCGGACATGATATTTTTATGCAGGTAAAAGAAGCATTGCCATTGGAGGTGATCCAGATTGGTAAAGAAAATATTACTTACCAGAATTTGCCGGAAAAACTAAGCCATTACCGTTTTTTGCTTTGCCCGGATCGTTATGCAAGTCCGCAATTTGCCGTTTACCAAGCCATGATGTTAGGAATGCCAGTTATTGGCCTGGCAACTACAAGCTTACCAACCATTTTAAGCAATGAGGTTTCTGGTTTTGCAGATTCTGATTTGAATTACTTGATTTGTAAGATGAAGATTTTGTTGGAAGAACCTCAATTAGCTGCACAAATTGGTTTAAAAGCGCACAACTCTGCCTTGCAACGTTTCGGCATTGACCGCTTTTGGGCCGATTGGAAACAAGTATTAGAAAAAGCTGTTGCAGACAAACCTTCATTGATTAAAATTTAAGACCAACTTGAACCTAAATATCACCTTATGAAAAACAGGATAGCTTTCATTAGTGAACATGCTTCTCCTTTGGCTATGCTGGGCGGCGTGGATAGCGGCGGACAAAACGTGTATGTAGGAGAACTGGCCAAGCATATAGCACAATCTGGTTACGAAGTTGATATTTTTACCCGCCGGGACGATACCCGTTTTCCGGAAATTATTTGCTGGGTGCAAGGTGTACGGATTATCCATGTTACGGCCGGGCCAGAAAGTTTTATCCACAAAGAAGACCTTTTACAATATATGCCTGCTTTTACAGCCGAAATGGTTGCTTTTATAGCACGCGAACAAGTAGATTACGCTTTGGTCCACGCCAACTTCTGGATGTCGGGCTTGGTAGCATGCAATTTAAAGGCGCAACTAAAAATACCTTTTGTAATTACTTACCATGCTTTGGGGCACGTTCGCCGGATTCATCAAGGCGAGCAGGACAAGTTTCCGAAAGAACGTATTTTAATTGAAGAAAATATTGCACGTCAAGCTGATCAGATTATTGCCGAATGCCCGCAGGACCAGGAGGATTTAATCAATTATTATAATGCTGATCCTAATAACATCACCATTATTCCTTGCGGTTTTTGTCCGACTGAATTTTATCCGATAGATAAAAAACTGGCTCGGATGATCCTCAACCTCGAAACTAACGAAAATATTATTTTGCAGTTAGGCCGCATGGTTCCGCGAAAAGGAATAGACAACGTGATCCGTGCTTTGGTAAAGGTAAAAAAAACGGATACGCCTTTACGTTTGGTAGTTGTGGGCGGAGAAGCGGACAATCCGGAAACCGACCAAAACCCAGAAATGCTTCGTTTAAAAAAGCTGGCGGCAGATAACGGCGTTTTAGCTGATGTTACTTTTGTTGGCCGCAAAAACCGCGATATTTTAAAATATTATTATGCTGCCGCGGATATTTTTATCACTACGCCCTGGTACGAACCTTTTGGCATTACTCCGCTTGAAGCAATGGCTTGCGGCACACCGGTAATTGGTGCAAATGTGGGCGGCATTAAACATAGTGTAGCCGATGGAAGGACAGGTTTTTTAGTTCCGCCAAACAATCCTGATGCGCTGGCACAAAGAATATTTGAACTGATCAGCGATAAAAAAATGCTGAACGACATGCGCGATAACGCGATCCGCAGAGTAAATGCTTTGTTTACCTGGCATAAAATTTCGGAAATGGCGATCAGCATGTATGAAAAGATCATTCATGGAAATGCTTCTTTAAGCGAAGAAGATAACGAGTTAACACTGATTGACCAAGCTTTTGATAAAGCTGCCGATACTTTTTTACGTGCAAAAAGAGCATTGCGCATTCCGGTTGCACAGGCGGCAACCCTCATTACTAATGCTTTAGCTGCGGATAAAAAATTATTGGTTTGCGGCAACGGCGGCAGTGCGGCCGGCAGCTTGCATTTTACTTCGGAAATGATGAATTACTTTGAAAATTCGGAACGACAAGGATTGCCGGTGATTTCGCTGGCTGCAGATACTTCTGTGCTTACAGGTTTCGCAAATGATATTGGTTTTGATGATGTTTTTTCGAGACAGATAGAAACTTATGGCAAAAAAGGAGATATTTTGCTTTGCATGAGCACCAGCGGCCAGTCAGTAAACATTGTGAATGCCATAAAAGTAGCACATAAAAAACACATGACTTGCATTGCTTTATTGGGAAAAGGCGGTGGAGATGCGGCTACTTATGCGCACCTTAATATCATTGTGCCTTCCAACAACCCGCATCGCATCCAGGAAATTCACTTGCATCTTTTACATACTATTTCCAGGCTGGTCGAAAACCATTTAACAAACAGAAAAAATAAAACAGCAAAAGCTTTGAACATAAAAAGGGTTCCGGCTAAAATCATCAACAGAATCAATTAGCATTTAGCCTTGGATTGTTGAGATGAACAAAGCTATTTTTATTGATAAAGACGGAACTTTAGTACCTGATATTCCTTACAACGTCGATCCTGAAAAGATTACTTTACAGGAAGGCGTGATCGAAGGTTTGAAACTGCTTAAAGCGCAGGGCTATGTTTTTATCATGATCTCCAACCAATCTGGCGTAGCGCGCGGTTATTTTAAGGAAGAAGCACTCATCAGCGTAAAAAACAAAATACAAGCTTTGCTGGAAGTAGATAACATTCAGTTTGAAGATTTTTACTGGAGTTTTAACCATCCGCAGGGAACAGTTGAAAAATATGCAGTACAATGTGATTTCCGGAAGCCAAAACCCGGAATGATTTTGCAGGCGGCGCAAGAACATCAAATCGATTTGAAACAATCTTGGATGATCGGCGATATTTTAAATGATGTAGAAGCCGGAAAAAGAGCTGGCTGCCAAACGATTTTAATTGATAACGGCAACGAAACTGAATGGATTTATGGTGAATACCGGACACCAGATTACAAAGCCAAAAACTTTTTCCAGGCTGCCGCCTATATTGCCGATGTCCATTCTACTGATTTGGGTATTTAACTAAAATGGAACCTTCCTGGCAAAACTGTAAAAACCTACTGGTTGTCCGCCTGGATAATATGGGCGATTTGCTCATGTCAACTCCCGCTATCCGCGCCTTAAAAGAAACTTTTAACAGCCGGATTACCGTTTTAACTTCTTCCATGGCTGCCGGTATTGCCCGTAGCATTCCCGAAATCGATGAAATTATTTCGTTTGATGTCCCTTGGGTAAAAACCCAAAATGCTTCTTTTAGCCATGATTTTTTAGGTTTGGTTGAAGTTTTAAAAGCAAAGCAATTTGATGCAGCCGTAATTTTTACAGTTTTTAGCCAAAACCCAATGCCTGCCATTATGCTTGGTTATTTGGCCGATATTCCTTTGCGTTTAGCTTATTGCCGCGAAAACCCGTATCAATTATTAACAGATTGGGTTCCGGATGAAGAACCTTATATGCTGATCAAACATCAGGTAGAACGGGATTTGGCCCTCGTTGCAACAATTGGCGCAACAACTTCTAACGATCTTTTATCTATCCAAATTCCTGATGCCTGGCAATCAGCTAAAAAAAAGCTTGATAAAAACAGTATCGACTTACAAAAACCCTGGCTCATTTTACATCCCGGCGTAAGTGAATTGAAAAGGCAATATCCAACCAAAAGCTGGATCGAGGCAGGAAAAAGATTAGTTGCCGATTTTGGTTACCAACTTTTATTAACAGGTTCTGCATCAGAAAAACAACTGACGGATAAGATTGGGCAAGGCATCGGCACAAACGCTTTTTCTATTGCCGGTTTGCTTAGTTTGGATGAATTTATTTGCCTGATAAAAGAAGCATCGTTGTTGATTGCGGTTAATACTGGCCCGGTCCATATTGCCGCAGCTTTGCAAACGCCGGTTTTGGTTTTGTATGCGCAAACAAATCCGCAGCATACGCCTTGGAAAACGCCCAATAAAGTTTTGTATTTTGAAGTTCCCGAAGCATTAAGAAGTAAAAATGAAGTGCTGAAATTTGTACAACAGCATCAGGAAAAAGCACCGGAAACGATTGCCGTAGAAACTATTTTGGAAGCAGTTGCTTTTTTGCTGTCCACAACTTCCAATCAAAAACCGTAAAAGATGCGCCTTTTACCATACTTCTTTTATCGGTATAAATTATAGTTTGTACACTTGCGCCAACTTTGTTAAACAGCATGAAAATCCAATCTACAATTTAACAAACAAAAAAGCCTTGCGAAGGCAAGGCTTTTAAAAAGATACTTTTTTTTATATCTGTTTGTTTTTGGGCGAAAGATCAAAAGGCAGGATAACTTTAAAGCTAATGTTTCGGCCCATATTAAAAATACCACGTTGCACGCCCGGGGCAGTAACTGCGTTGTCAAAATACTTTAACCGGCTCATGTTAGATTGGTAATTTACGTTTGCCAAGTTGGTCCCTTCAATAAATAACTTTACGACAGATTTTCCGGCTGCGTTTATCACATCACCACCAAAACCAGCACTTAACAAATTATAACCAGCAGTATAAGTTTCTGTACCGTAAGCAGAAAAGAAGCGGTTTTGCGCATTGTAATGATCAAACCCGATAAAACCATAGAGGTTTCTAAACTTAGTGAAGCCTTTACTAAATGTTCCGCGTAATTCTGAATGGGTGTGCAATGGAGGTATAAATGGCAGATATTTTAAACTATCTGGTACTTTTTGGCCACTGCCTAAATTTTGACCGTAAGTCAGGGCTGCTGAATTTTGAAAGTGTAACCAGGGAAGCGGATGCAGGTCAATGTTAAACTCTCCACCGTATATACTTGCCTTGTTTTGTACAAAAGTAAATGTATTGTATCCTTGGGTTAAAACAGGAGACCCATCCGCATTTAACTCCTGTTGCTGATAAATGTAATTTTGTATGTTATTATTAAATACTTCTGTGCTTATTGAAACATAAGGTAAAGTAAGGAACGCACCAATATCTTCCTGAACACTAAATTCTGTTTTAAAATTTTGATTGCCTACGTGATAGATCTGAGAACCGGGGTCTGCACCATTGGCAGAAAGTTCTGCGATACTTGGTGCCCTAAAACCGCGTGAGATATTTGCTTTTAATAAAAATGAATTAGAGAAATTATATGTTGCGCCAAGACTGCCGGAAAACCCAGAAAAGGTTTTATTTAATGCAGCAAACTGAGAAACTACATTCGGGGCAGTACTTGCATTAGTGCCGTCGTATAAATGCGGGTAAGTTCCGGCTGTATCAATGTATGCAGCTTGGCCGGTAAACGAGCGGGTGTCATACCTTGCACCTGCGGAAACATCTAATTTGCCATAGCTTTTTTTAACAACGAAAAAAGAACCAATATCAAACTGGTGATAAGCAGGTATTGGAAAATCGGTAGCATCACCAATTGTATTGTTTTGATACTGACCATTGATTCCTACAGTGGTTTCATAATCATTTCCAAAATTGAAATTATACTTAAAGTCATAAGTATAAGTGCTTAAATGCAAATTCAGGCCTGCAACATCACCGTCTTCGGGGTGGGTATATTCTCTTCGATGGCTAAATTGATAGCCCAGGTTAACAATTAGGTTTCCATTGCCAATAATAAAATTACTGTTATTATAGATACGGTAAAGCTGCACATGTTGATGCAATGTTGGGATCCCGTAAGAATTTAGTTCCGAATTAGATACTATAGGGCGAAATAAATCGCCTTCTGTAATCTGTTTGGTAAATTGGCGGGTAACCGAATCCCGGCTACCATCAGGGATATCCTGTAGGTCATCAAATAAGGAAGCGTGAAAGTAAGAATATCCCCATGATTTATTTAAGCCAACCATTACACGTGCATCTCTTTCTTGGTAACCAGTAGCATAAACTCGGCCATCACGCTGGTTCTGGTAATCTTTTGCTTCTTTTGCAGATATAACTGTTCCCCATACCAAGCCATTTTGGTTACCGTATAACCGAAAGGACCCATTCAGTAACCCTTGATTTGTTCCATAAGTTCCCTGTAAGGACCCTAAGATTTTTCCTTCTTGAACAGGTGCAGGAGAAAGTAGGTTGACGATTCCGCCAATAGCGTCAGAACCATAAGTTAAACTTGCCGGCCCTTTAATAACTTCTATCCGGTCGATGGAATTTTGGTCAACTTCTATTCCATGCTCATCGCCCCATTGCTGTCCTTCCTGGCGGATACCATCCTGTAAGGTAATAACCCGGTTATAGCCCAAACCATGGATAAAGGGTTTTGATACATTTGGGCCGGTTGTAACTGCACTAATTCCTGGTATGTTAGCAATTTTATCAATTACGTTGCCAGAACCAGCACGTTCATCTAAAAACTCTTTACCAACAGCAACCATTGGTACAGGGTTTCTTTTTATTTCTGTGGCCTTGCTTACGCCAGTTACAACTACTTCGCCTGATTCTATAGCTGAAGATTCTAACTGAATATTTAGTATACTGATTTTAGAAAAATCTACCCTTTGTGTAAAGCTTGCATAACCAAGATAACTTACTTGTACTAAATAAACACCTTTGGGTACACGGTTTATAGTATATTCTCCTTTGCTGTTAGTAGATGACCCGGTCTTTAAATCAGGGATATTTATAGACGCACCAAAAATTGGTTTACCATCTGTTTTATCTGTTACGACACCCCTAAGTGTTCCTATGGCATTATCATCACTACGAAATTTTTTTATGGCTGCGCTTGAAATTGTTGCAATACTTGTTAATAGCAATAACAAGAAAAATGAAATATTTATTCTCATATCCGAAAAATCTTTAAAAAGTTTAATTATTACCTCTCCGGTTTTTAAATACCGAAATATTTTAGAATTAAACTAAAGCTGGTGGAGATAACCCATCAGCATGAACCAATGAGTTGGCTTTGTAATGATGAGATGTAGGAATGCAAATCTTAATAACCGGACTTACAAAATGAAAATAATTTAAAGGTTGCACCAAACTGATTGGCGTATGGTGCATCTGATCGCAAAGGTTACATTTTTCGTGAACGATCTGCTGTTGGGTGTGCTGATGCCGATGAAAACTTAACGCATTGTATTTAGAATGATGTTGATGCGCGTAAATAATAACCTGTCCGGCCACAAAAAACAGCAGCAACAGTGAGGATAAAATTTTAAGTGCTTTACGATTGTTCAAAATATCTTTAAACTTTTTTACAAATATCTTTTATTTGAACTGTTTTTGTTAAAGATTTTAGTTAAATCTGCCACCAATTCAATTGCTTTTGCTGTAACAATATAATGACAGGCGCTTGATGCTGTTTTTATCGGCATAAATTTTAATGAAATACCGCTTGCTTCAAACCTTATCTTTGCCATTATGACCGCAGCAGAAATCAACACCAAATGGACAGCATTGCAAAAACGGATTGCTACAGATTTTGATTCGGATGTGCCCGATATTAAAGTGATGCTGTTTCTAATCGGCGTGCAGGAACTGGGAAAAGGCCCGCAAAAGTTCAGCAAAAGGCAAAAAGAAGAACTGATGCACATTGCCACCTGTAAACTTTTTAGTCAGTTGGGTTTTTACGAATTGGAAGGATTGGACCAAGACGGCTGGCCGCATTGGAAACTGGTAAAAACCATTCCCAATTACACATTGCTGGAACAGGAAATGGTGATGAAATCTTTGGTTATT
Source organism: uncultured Sphingobacteriaceae bacterium (assembly GCA_964251965.1). Lineage (GTDB taxonomy): Bacteria > Bacteroidota > Bacteroidia > Sphingobacteriales > Sphingobacteriaceae > Mucilaginibacter_A. Next base: position 21,788 of record CAXULQ010000011.1, read on the forward strand.
ACTTATTTTGAAGAGGAGACTGAGGTTTGAGGTATGAGCCGTGAGCCATAAACTTTCGGCCATCAGCTTTCGGCAATGAACTATGATCTATTAACCATGAACTAAAAATACTTCTTTTACCATGAAAAAATTTGCCTCTGCTTTTATTTTACTGCTGGTTTCGTTTAATGTTTTTGCCAAAGCACCTAAAAACCAATACGTCCGCATTAAAACTTCTTATGGCGAATGCATTATCCGTTTATATAACGAAACGCCGAAACACCGCGATAACTTTATCAAACTAACTAAACAAGGTTTTTATAACGGTACGCTTTTCCATCGCGTTATCCAGGATTTTATGATTCAGGGCGGCGATCCTGCTTCTAAAAAAGCTAAACCCGGACAAGTTTTGGGCGAAGGCGACGTGGGTTATACGGTTGATGCCGAGTTTCGCGACAGCTTGTTCCGTAAAAAAGGTGTGCTTGCTGCGGCGCGTGATGATAATCCGAAGAAAGCTTCCAGCGGTTGTCAGTTTTATTTGGTAGAAGGCAAACGCTTTACCGATGAGCAATTAGACAAGCTGATAGAAACGCGTATGAAAGGACGAAAAATTCCGCCAGCACAACGCGAGTGGTACAAATCTGTTGGCGGCGTTCCGCATCTCGACCAGAATTATACGGTTTATGGCGAAATTGTTTTTGGTTTAAATATGGTTGACCGGATTGCCGCCGTACAAAAAGACGATAAAAACCGCCCGCTGCAAGATGTGTCGATGACGGTTAGTCTACTCAAGAAAAAAGAGTGCAAGCGGTTGGATAAGATTTTGGAAATTTAGTTTTTGATAATCGACTTATATGAAAAATATCTTGGGGACTGTATTCTTATTATTAATACCAACTTTAATAACTGCTCAGAATAAAGCAGATTCTAATCACAAGCTTCCTAATTCCTCAACTGTAATAAAAAAACGCTATAACTTTAAATCGAACCAAGATCAATGTCTGATAAATATAGAATATCCAGAAATAATTAGTGTAAGCAATGTTAGTCTTCAAAAACGGATAAATGCTGCAACCCAAAAGTTTTTCGGGTTGGATAACTACCAGAAGGCTAAAAATAGATTACAAGTTTGTCCAGGAGAATTTTATAACAAGTATCAGATATACCAGTCAGAATCTTTTATCAATATAGTAAACACAGTTTTTTCTTTTCCAACAAGTGCGTCCCACAGTAATCGGTTCACAAATACTCTATTATTAAATCCTAATACTGGAAAAATCATCTCCAACAACGCTCTATTTATCCACAATAATATTGATTCTTTAAAGCATATAATTGTAAATGAAATAAAGTCTATTTACAGAAAAAATAAGATCGAGTCTTTTGATCAAGACTACTATTATAAAGAATTAGATACCTTCCAATTTTTCGTTTCAAAAGATAATTTCACTTTTTATTTAGATGATTATAATGAAGACTTTATGGGCGAATTGGAAGTGCCAATATCGAAAGGCAGAATAGCTTTTTGCTTGAAAACTATAAATTGATTCGTTAACGTTTTTCCTCCCACCTCCAACTCCAAACCTTTCACCTATGAAAATCATCACCTACAATGTAAACGGAATCCGCTCAGCTATCGGCAAAAACTGGCTTGCATGGCTGCAAGCCACCGATGCGGACGTAGTTTGTTTGCAGGAAATAAAAGCTACGCCGGATGTTTTGCAGAGTGAGCTGTTTTTGCTGGAGCAAATGGGTTACCACCACTTCTGGTTTCCAGCGGAGAAAAAAGGATATAGCGGCACTGCTGTTTTTACCAAGCAAAAACCGTTGCATGTAGAATATGGCTGCGGCATTCCTGATTTTGACCGGGAAGGCCGTTGCCTCCGTGTTGATTTTGAGGAACTTTCTGTGATGAGTGTTTACTTTCCTTCCGGTTCCAGCGGAGAAGAACGACAAGCGTTTAAGTTTCGTTTTCTGGATGAGTTTGGCGATTACCTGCACAAACTGCAATGGGCTTTCCCCAAATTGGTGGTGTGCGGCGATTATAATATTTGCCATAAACCTATTGATATTCACAACCCAAAATCCAACGCCAATTCTTCTGGTTTTTTGCCGGAGGAACGGGAGTGGATGGAAAAGTTGATAGAATCCGGCTTTGTAGATACTTTCCGTCACTTTAACAAAGAACCGCACCAATATACCTGGTGGAGTTTTCGGGCTGGGGCACGCGGGAAAAACTTAGGCTGGCGGATAGATTATAACCTGGCCACGCATGAGTTGAAACCTTATTTAAAACGTGCTGCTATTTTGCCCGAAGCGAAGCATTCCGACCATTGTCCGGTTTTGCTGGAACTGGATTTTTAAATTCTTATTGTTAAGCCTTTAATTCAGCCAGAATCTGTTCCACCGTAAGCTTTTGCTGGTCGCCGGTTTGCATATTTTTGAAAGATAACAAGCCGCTTTGCATTTCTTCGCTGCCAATCATGATGGTAAAAAGAATACTTTTATTGTTGGCGTAATCCAGTTTCTTTTTGATTTTTGCACCCGGTGGATATAATTCCGCGCGGATTTCCTGCCGCCGCAATTGCTGCACCAATTGGAATCCGTAATTTTCAAATTCTTTGTCGAAGCAACAAATCAAAACCTGCGTACCTTGTGTAGCATCTTCGGGGAAAAGTTTTAATTCTTCCAGCACATCATAAATGCGGTCGGCACCAAAAGAAATTCCTGCTCCGGTTAAATTTTTCAAACCAAACATTCCGGTTAAATCATCGTAACGGCCGCCGCCGCCGATGCTGCCCATTGGTACTTCATTGGTTTTTACTTCGAAGATTGCGCCCGTGTAATAATTTAAACCGCGGGCAAGCGTAATATCGAGTTCAATTTTTGCTGTTTTTATCGTGCAATTTTTTAGGTAGGTAAAAACAGCATCGAGTTCTTTAATCCCTTTTAAACCGATTTCAGAATCTTTTAATACTTCTTTTAAGGCAGATAATTTAGTGTCATTATTTCCTTCTAATGAAATTACGGGCGTTAGTTTCAACAAATCTTCTTCGGTAAAACCACGTTCCAGCAGTTCTTTATTTACGCCTGCCATACCGATTTTATCTAATTTATCGATAGCAACCGTCATATCAATTATTAATTCCGGTTTGCCAATCATTTCGGCAATTCCGGATAAAATTTTTCGGTTATTGATTTTGATCGTAAAATCCTTCAACCCAAAATTGCTCAACGCTTCATCATAAATCAGGATAAATTCGGCTTCGTTCAGCAAAGAATCAGAACCAACCACATCGGCATCGCACTGGTAAAACTCCCGGTAACGGCCTTTTTGCGGACGATCGGCACGCCAAACCGGCTGCACCTGGAAACGCTTAAATGGAAAAGTGATTTCGCTTTGATGAGAAACTACATAACGTGCGAAAGGAACGGTTAGATCGTAGCGGAGAGCTTTTTCGGAGAGGCTTTGTTGTATCTCATTACGTTCTTTATTTAATGAATCTACCACATGGGTATTCCATTTCCAAGTTTCTTCTTTCGGGTATTTTATAAATTTATATTTATCATTTTGTGCGAAAATATCAGCTTCCCATAACCTTTCACCACTATTCAAAATTTTAAAAATCAGCTTATCACCTTCCTCGCCATATTTCCCGGTTAAAGTTTCCAGGTTTTCCATAGAAGGCGTTTGGATTTCCTGGTAGCCGTATTTGCGGAATACTGTTTTTATCGTATCAAAAATGTAATTGCGTTTGGCCATTTCGGCGGGAGAGAAATCGCGGGTGCCTTTCGGTACAGATGGTTTTGCCATGCGGCAAAGGTAGGAAATTGAGGTTAAGGGTGAAAAGGTTACAGGAACGGATTGATAATTGTGATCTGGTTTTCTATCAGCATGTTGTGCTGCATATCTTCAGAATAAAGAATGGTACAAGCTGACCGTAAAGCATCAGCAACAATTAGTGCATCAAATAGTTGGAAATCGTAACGGTTTACAAGTTGAATAGCTTTTTGAATGGATTCATTGGTGGTTGGAATTAAATTGCAAGTATCTAATAAAGTGCTCCACAAGTTCAGTAAATCCTGTTTTTTATACTTGAATTTGTGTTTGCAAACGTTTGCAACTTCTGCTAACACTTGTGTACAAATATTCGGACTGAGCAGGATTAATTTTCGTGAAATTAATCTTTTTGATTCATCATTATCCATCAAGTACAAAATGATATTTGAATCAATAAAAAGCTTAATCATAATTATTTGCTTCGTCGCGATCAAACTTATAATGTTCGTGTGAAATGCGGGGAAGTTTGTCGTATCGCTCGTGTATCTCCTGTAACCTGCTTTCTTGCGTTTTGGTTAATGATGATAAGCTATTTAGCTTTTCTTCTTCAATCTCAAAAGCAATTACTTCCACCTTCTTGCCAATTAGGTCTAAAGGAAGTTTTAGGGTGATAGTATCTTCGGCAACTTCTACAATTTCTCTAATCATAGTTTAAAGTTAAGTTAATCAACGCAATAAAAAAAGTATGATAAAAGAAGCATTTTGGTTCATGGTTGATAGTTCATAACTGATGCAGCTTCCATAAACAATCAGCTACAAACTATAAGCTCTGATTATATCCTTACAACCGACTTCGATCAGATCAAAAACCGGCGAAAAATGATCATCGTTAAAATACGGATCGGGTACTTCTTTATCATTTAAAAGCAGCTTTACTTTATCGCGGTGGTGCTGGTTTCGGGCGAGGGAAAGAACATCGGACAAGTTATTTTTGTCCATTACCAGGATCAAATCAAATTCATCGAAATCCTGCACCTTAAACTGGCGGCACACTTGCTGGCTAATATCTATGCCACGTGTTTTTGCTTCGCGGATAGAACGCTTGTCGGGTGCTTTGCCGATATGCCAGTTTCCGGTTCCGGCAGAACCTACATCCCAATCCAAATTTGCTTCTTTTACCGCATGTTTCATAATGCCTTCCGCCAGCGGTGAACGGCAGATGTTACCGAGGCAAACCATTAGTATTTTCATGCGGAGAAGAGGTGAAGGGTTAAAAGGTGAAAGGTAAAGGGTTAAAAGTCGGACTGCAGGGATTCATCCTTTTCCTTTCACTTTTTAACCTTTCACCTTAAATTATCCAAACAACTCATTTAAAATTCCGGCTAAACGGATTCCGCCTTTTAACAATTGCTGGTTGGCTATGGCAATATGATCAAAAGTGTAACGATAACTTAAATGTGCATCAGGTTTCAGTTCAGCATATAATTTTTCTGAAATCTGGCTCGATTCGTATAACCATTTGCTGATGTTATCTTTCTGCAAAACATCGCGTTGTTCTTTCGTGCTGCGGTTTACCCAAGCTGCGTATTCGGTATAACTCAACTGTTGGTCATCAATCATTTCCGAATCCCAAAGCGCATGCAAGTTGGTGGGCTTGTTAAACCAAAACAATTTTACAGCGTTTCCGCCTTTGTCCGTTGTGTGCGCCGTATGCATTGGCTGATGAACATCGCCCACAATGTGAATGAGTAAACGCAAATACATTTGTTTTTTATCCTGCTCCAGGTTTTTATTTTTTAGATGCGCGATAATCAGGTTGAGTTTGGTATAAGCATCAACAGCTGTGTCCTGCTTTAAAAAAGCCTGCATTTCCGGGTACGAATAAGGCTTGTCAAAATCAACATAATGCCAGGGCGATAAATAGCCGTAAGCCGGATCGGATTTAATGAAATCGGCCCAGGTACTGGCCATCGCTACAGATTCTCCGCCTAAAATCAGCTCAATGTTTTTACGTGCTTTTTTGGTTAAATAACTGTCGGCAATCTGACCAACAATACGATGGCCCAACATTCCCCAAGCCATACTTTGCAAGGGCAGGTAAGAAAAAAGTATGCCTAAAAGAAGCATACCCAATTTGTTTTTTTTCATTTTTTATAAGGGTTTAGGGTTACAAACAGTTTTTTTAATTAAACGGATATTAAACGGAACAGTGCTAGAAAAACTGGTTACATAAAATAACGAACCTGACCATTTTTTCAGTTTAAACAAATCTTCATACACGCCAATATGGAAGCAGCCTTCGTTTTTCAAGCTGAAATCCGGATGGCAATACAATCCTCTTACGCGTAAAGTATCATGGTGCAGTTCATATTTGCCGCGTACATATTCTTTCCAGTTTCCTTTGTTCATGCAACTATCCGCTCCGTAATTTACCTTGCTGAAATTGTTGGTAGTGATGTAAACCGAATCGCAGCGAAACTTAAACTGATACAAAGAATAACTGAGCAATTTGCTTTGCATCCGCACCGAATCCTGCTGCCATTCGCCCTGTAAAAAGTCTGTTCCGGGTTCCTGCACCGCTGCTTTCCGTTTGCACGACATCATCACCACAAAAAATAGCAGGTAAAAGAAGTATTTTCTATACATTATCAAGGCAAGTCCCTCTCCTTTGGAGAGGGATTTAGGGTGAGGCTGTTGAGGCTTTTTACTTTAAACTACCAATCATATTTTCCGGTCGAACCCAGGCATCAAACTGCTCGTTCGTTAACAAACCTAAACCGGTGGCAGCTTCGCGCAGCGATTGATTTTCTTTTAAAGCCGTTTTCGCAATTTTAGCCGCATTTTCATAACCAATGTGTGGGTTTAGAGCGGTAACCAGCATCAGCGAATTTTCTAAATGCTTTTTAATGCCGCCATAATTCGGGGTGATACCAACCGCACAATGATCGGTAAAAGAAACACAGGCATCGCCAATTAAACGTGCCGATTGCAGGAAAGCTGCCGCCATAAGCGGTTTAAAAACGTTCAGTTCATAATGTCCGTTTGAGCCGCCGATAGAAATCGTAACATCGTTTCCCATCACTTGTGCCGCAACCATCGTTACCGCTTCGTTTTGCGTTGGATTTACTTTTCCCGGCATAATCGAAGATCCCGGCTCGTTATCCGGAATATGAATTTCGCCGATACCAGAACGCGGACCAGAAGCCAGCATCCGGATATCATTCGCAATTTTCATTAAAGAAACTGCAATTTGCTTTAAAGCACCGTGCGTTTCTACAATTGCATCGTGCGCAGCCAAAGCTTCAAACTTATTTTCGGCAGTGATAAAAGGCAGATTGGTGAATTTGGCAATGTATTCTGCCACTTTTACATCATAACCTTTTGGCGTGTTGATGCCGGTTCCAACTGCAGTTCCGCCTAAAGCCAGTTCAGAAAGATGGTCTAAAGTATTTTTTAAAGCTTTTAAACCGTGCGTTAACTGCGAAACATAACCGGAAAATTCCTGGCCTAAAGTTAACGGCGTAGCATCCATTAAATGTGTACGGCCAATTTTAACTACGTTTTTAAACTCTTCTGATTTTGCCTGAAGTGTATCCCGCAGTTTTTCAACACCCGGAATCGTTGTTTCTACCACTACTTTATAAGCCGCAATGTGCATGGCTGTTGGGTAAGTATCGTTGGAGGATTGCGATTTATTTACATCATCATTTGGGTGGATAAAAGTTTTGCCTTCGCCTAAAGCATTTCCCTGCAAAACATGCGAACGGTTAGCCACAACTTCATTCACGTTCATGTTCGATTGCGTGCCCGAACCTGTTTGCCAAATCACCAGCGGAAATTCATCAGCCAGTTTTCCTTCTAAAATCTCATCACAAACCTGCGCAATCAAATCACGTTTCTCCGCAGAAAGCACGCTTAAATCTGTATTGGTAAAAGCTGCAGCTTTTTTTAAATAAGCAAAAGCTTCGATAATTTCTACGGGCATACTTGCCGCCGGACCTATTTTAAAGTTGTTACGCGAACGCTCGGTTTGTGCGCCCCAATATTTGTCGGCAGGTACTTGCACGGCGCCCATGGTATCATGTTCGGTTCTGAAACTCATATTTTAAATTGATAATTGCCATCAAATTTAGGGCTTAATCTAAAAGCTGCGTTATAAAAATCAAGAAAATTACAATGCTTCTTTTACGATGTAAATTTTGAGGTGGTAAAAGAAGTACTCGCTTTTAGTCAACACCACACTCCCGTCGGTGAACTTTAACACAAATTGCCTTTGCTTTGATTAAACCTTGTATTGGTTTTCCCGTTAAACATGGTGTAACAACTCACATAAATTATTTAAAAAAAACACCATGAAATTTTTAAAAGTAACCGTTGTCGCATTAATTGCCGTTTTTGCTTTTAGCACTGCCGAAGCAAGCGTACTTGCAAAATTCCCACATCACCCACGTCACAAGCATCATCATCCTGTACGTCGTCACCACCGTCATTAATCTGGCACTGCAAATTTTAAAAAATGCCGTTAGAGTAATTTTAACGGCATTTTTTATGGTGTAAAAGAAGCAATTGGTTTTAGTAAACCTACCGTTTGTAAATCCTTTTCATTTTCCTGGTTAGTTTTTCTATTGCAAAATCCACTTTGTTTAAATACTTGGTGCGTAAATTTAAATTAATGGGCGAATAAGTATTATCTATAGGTTGCGGCAGCAACCGCAACTGTTTAATGTGGGTTCGGAAATAATAAATCAGATGGATGGCAATAGTTTCCGGATCGGTTTTAAGTGCAAAATCTGCCATGATAATTTGTTTGTGATCAAAATAACTAATGCTCCTGCTTTTTGCCGCCAAAAAACTCCAAATGGTTTGTTCCGACCAGTTTAAGTGTTTATTTAAACTTTTTGTAACAACAGCATCGTTTAAAAGCTCCTCTATAAAGTTTAAATTGAACAAGTTTTTGGGGAAATAGAAAATACCCGTATTAACATTAGGAAATACTGGAATATTAATTTTTACCAAATCTACAGGCGTAAACGAATAAGCATTTTGATTATCAGCCATAAAAACCGGCATTTCATCAAATTGGGGCAACATAAATTTTTTGAGAAAATAAATATCGCTATCGATATAAAATAAATCCCGGTCATCGCACAACATCACGTCAAACAGTTTTTGTGCAAAATTGGTACTGCTTCTGTAATGTTTGCAGGCAGGATATTTAGCCAAAACTGTTTCCAGCTTTTTATCTCTTTCCTTTTTTCTAACAACGATGCTGTTTTTTAAACCAGACAACAACTTTTGCTCGTCGGCCTCGGTAATTGTGCCGTCTTCAAAAATCTCCAGATAAATTTCATCGTAGCAATGTTGGATAAAACTCTGCAAGCATTCTATAGAAAAATCAAGGTTACTATGTCCAAGCAAAGTTTTACAACGTATAGGTTTTATCATAGGCCTATTAATGTTTAAATTAAAACTAATACAGCCAAAATGATGGCAGCAGCAATTTAAGTTTAATTAATAATATAATAGTGTTTTGCAACTAATTGGTTATCAAAGTTATCAATTTTATCATATTATTAATTATGCGATTATAGTTTAGTTAAACTGTAAAATTAAGCAAAGAAGATTTTTTTAAATACGGTTTAATTTTCTCAAAGTTTCAATCAATGATGTCCGTATTATTATTGTACGATAAAAGAAGCATAAATAACTGGCTTAAGGCTTTTTGGTACTGCTTATTATTTTTATTTTTGGATTGAAAATATGGCACAGCCGGGCAATAATTACGACTTACTGATTGGTAAAATGGATGAGTTCATCCGGAAGTATTACTTAAACAAGTTACTTCGGGGATTGATCTTTTTAGGTGCCGCGTTGTTTTTTAGTTACCTCATCATTACTTTTTCTGAGTATTACGGCCATTTTAATACTTTTTTCCGTTCTGCCATTTTTTATGGTTTTATCTTGTTAAACCTTTCGCTTTTTGGGTGGCTGGTTGCACCGGCCTTGCTGGCCTATCTTCATTTAGGAAAAATGATTTCGCATGATCATGCAGCAGAAATTATTGGCCGATACTTCCAAAACGTGCAGGACAAACTGTTAAACACGCTTCAGCTTAGAAAAATTGCAGATCAAAATCCGGAACATAAATTACTGATCGAAGCCAGCATCAACCAAAAAATAGCCGAACTAAAACCAGTTACTTTTTCTGCTGCTGTTAAAATAAACGAGAACAAACGTTTTTTAAAATGGGTTTTAATTCCGCTTTTACTGATTATTACGGTTGCTTTTGTGGCGCCTTCGATTATTCACGATGGCACAGAACGTATTATCAAACACGATCAATACTTTGCACCGAAAGCTCCTTTTAACTGGCATATTTTAAACCGATCGCTTTCTGTAGTTCAAGGTGAGGATTTAAAGCTGAACTTGAAACTGACTGGCAACGAGTTTCCGGAAAGCGTTTACCTCGAAACCGGAAAAAACAGTTTTAAGTTAGACAAAGAAAACTTAAGCTCTTTTTACCATACTTTTTCTAACATCCAAAATAATATCCGTTTCCGTTTAACCGGCGGCGATTTTTCTTCTCAGGAATTTGAAATCAAAGTAAACCCGAAACCATCTTTGCTGCATTTGGATGCGCGTTTGGTTTATCCTTCTTATCTGCATAAATCCGCAGAAAACATTAACAATGCAGGCGATTTGACTTTGCCCGAAGGAACAATAGTTGAATGGGAATTGCATACCGAAAACGCAAGCGAAGTTTTATTTTCGCTGAACCAGAAAAAAACCTTGATCACTTCTGATAACGAGTTGTTTAAACACCAGGAAAAGCTGTTAAAATCTGGTTCTTATGCCGTAAAACCAATCAACAATTTTGTTTCTTCTGCTGATTCTGCCGCTTACCGAATTTCTGTTGTCCCGGATTTGCCGCCTGTAATTTCTACGGAGCAAAAAGCAGATTCGGTAAGTTCTAAAGCGTTTTATTTTAACGGTAAAATTCAGGATGATTACGGTTTTTCTGCTTTAACTTTTCATTATTCGGTTCATAATGCTGCTTCTCCGCAAAAAAATAAAACATACAGCTTGCCGGTTAAAGCAGATCTGGGCAAAACTTCTTCCACGTTCTTCTATTTTTGGTCGATAAAAGAAGCATCATTAAATCCAGGCGATGAGTTGAGCTATTATTTTGAAGTGGGCGATAACGACGGCGTAAACGGACCAAAACACAGCAGAACTCCAGAGCAAACATTACGCATTCCAACAGAAACTGAACAGAACAAGCAATTGGATGCCGGCACGCAATCAGTTAAAAACAAAATGCAATCTGCCATTAAACTTTCCGCAGAGGTTGAGCGCGATGCACAAAAATTAAACCGCTTACTGCTCGATAAAAAAACGCTTTCTTTTGATGAGAAAAAACAGGTGGAAGATCTGTTGCAAAAACGCCGTGAACTGGAAGATTTGGTAAAGGATATACAGAAGGAGAACGAGCAGAATTTATACAACCGCCAGGAAACCAAGCAGCAAAATAAGGAAATTTTAGAAAAGCAGAAACAGATTAATGATTTGTTTAAAAACGTGCTGGACGAGAAAACTAAAGAATTACTGAAAAGCCTGGAGCAAATGCTGCAGCAAAACCAAAAAGACGAAACGCGTGAAGATGTTTCTAAAATGCAAATGGATAATAAATCTTTACAAAAAGAACTGGACCGAATGCTGGAACTGTATAAACAATTAGAGTTTGACCAAAAGCTGAACGAAAACATTAACCAGTTGGACAAACTTGCCGAAAAGCAACAACAACTGGCAGAAAAAAGTGCACAAAAACAGCAGCAAACCGACCAGTTAAAACAGGAGCAGGAAGCGATCAAAAAAGATTTTCAGGAATTGGGGAAATCGTTAAAAGAACTGGAACAAAAAAACGAAGCTTTAGAAAACAAGAACAATTTCGAAACGCCAAAAGCCGAACAGAAAGAGACTGAACAGCAGATGGACAAAAGCGAAGAAAACCTCGACAAAAATAATAAGCCAAAAGCAGCACAGGCACAGCAGCAGGCAGCCAGCCAAATGCAAAAAATGAGTGCCAAGATGCAGCAGATGCAGCAGGAAGGCGAAGAAAAAGAGGCGCAAGTAAACGTACAGCAGTTGCGGTCTATTTTAAAAAACTTAGTCACCAGTTCTTTTAACCAGGAAAAAGTGATGCAGACTTTTAAGCAGCTTAGTCCTTCAGATCCTGATTATGTTAACCAAACGCAGCAACAGCAAAATATAAAAGATAACCTAAAAACAGTAGAAGACAGTTTGTTTGCGTTAAGCAAACGTGTGCCGCAGATTGAAGCTACGGTTAATAAAGAAATAACAGCGATCAATACCAATATCGATCAGGCAATTGCAAACCTGGGCGAACGGCATACGGCAGAAGCAAACCGCGACCAGCAATTTGCCATGACTTCTATGAACAATTTAGCTTTGATGCTAAACGATGCATTAGACCATCTGCAAAATATGATGAAAAATGCAAAATCCGGCAGCGGAAAACAAAAGCAGCCAAGCATGCAGCAATTAAGCCAGATGCAGCAGGAATTGAACAAAAATATGCAAAAAGCCCGGCAGCAAATGCAGCAGCAAGGCAATCAGGGCCAGCCTTCGCAGCCGCAAAACGGTATGAGCGAACAGATGGCAAAGATGGCGCGCCAGCAGGAAATGATCCGCCGTGCTTTGCAAAATATCAATCAGCAGGAAAACAAAGACGGTAAAAACGGGTTAGGTAACCTCGGCGATATTGCTAAACAAATGGAACAAACTGAAAGCGATCTCGTAAATAAGAAAATTCAAAATGAAACGTTAATCAGGCAGCAAAAAATACAAACACGGTTGTTAGAAGCTGAAAAAGCAGAACAGGAACGGGAACAAGACCAAAAGCGGGAAAGCCAGGTTGGCAAAAATACTGCTCCGGGTTACCAGAAGGCATTGCAGAGCTATCAGCAACTAAAAAATAAGCAGACGGAACAGCTTATAACCATACCGCCAGACGTAAACATGTTTTATAAATCGAAAATAAAGACTTACTTTAACGAAATTAACCGCAAATAATAATGGTGCAACCAGTAAAAGTATCAAACGGCGAACTGTACACGCTTCAGCTTCCATCTAAGATGGAAAGCATAGCCCGCTTGGAAAATCTGGTTGAAGAAATTTCAGAACGTTATCATGTTAGTGAAGATACTTTCGCCAATATGATGACTTGTTTAAACGAAGCCTTAATTAATGCAATTTTACACGGAAACCAATCCGACGAAAGTAAAACAGTTTATATCAATGCAGAAGTTACAGATCATAGAAAGATTATCTGGACAATTGCAGACGAAGGACCAGGATTTGATTATAACAACATTCCTGATCCTACCTCGCCAGAAAATTTAGAAAAATTAACCGGGCGTGGTGTATTTATTATTAAACATTTGGCCGACCAGTTTATTTTTAACATGAGAGGAAACGAAATTGAACTGCATTTCAAATTTTAAGAATGCCTGCCAAAATTCATTTTTTTGAAGAAGAAACGGATTTCAAACTAAAAAACAAAAAACATTTACGCCATTGGATAGAACAAACTATCCTTTCAGAAAATCATATTCTAAAAGAAATAAACTTTATTTTCTGTTCTGATGCTTACCTCTTAAAAATTAACCAGGATTATTTACAGCACGATACTTATACCGACATCATTACTTTTGACAATTCAGTAAAAGAAAAAGAATTAGTAAGCGATATTTTTATTTCTATAGAAAGGGTAACAGAAAACGCTTTGGTATACAACATCACTTTATTAGAAGAACTTTATCGGGTGATGATCCACGGAACTTTACATTTATTAGGTTACAAGGACAAGTCTGCCAAAGAAAAAAAACTTATGACAGATAAAGAAAATTTTTACCTAACTAATATAATTATCAATAAGTAAATAACTTAAATTTACACCAAATAAGTTTTAAAACCATGATAAAATCATTTGCTATTATCCTTGCCTTACTTTTTACTGCGCCTAATTCTGTTTATGATTTTAAGCTGAAATCTATCGACGGAAAAAACTTTAACCTTGCTGCTTATAAAGGTAAAAAGTTGTTGATTGTTAACACGGCCTCTAAATGTGGTTTTACACCTCAATATGCCGAACTGCAAAAGCTGGCCGAGCAATATAAAGACAAAGTTATTGTAATCGGTTTTCCGGCAAACAATTTTGCTTCACAAGAACCAGGTGAAAATTTAACGATTAAAGAATTTTGTAAGAAAAATTATGGCGTTACTTTCCCTTTAAGCGAAAAAATCAGCGTTAAAGGCGATGATATTAGTCCGCTTTTTAAATATTTGACTTCCGCAGCAAATCCGGATTTTACTGGTGAAATAAAATGGAATTTTGAGAAATTTTTGATTGATGAAAACGGAAAATTAATCCACCGTTACCGTTCGGCTGTAACCCCTTTATCTACAGATATAACAAGTCAGTTATAAAAAAAGATTAAAAAAAGGAGCTTTCTTAAATCAGGAAGCTCCTTTTTTTATGTCAAAAATTTTTGAAATTCTTCTCTGCTGATCATCACTGCGCCCAAAGATTCCAAGTGCTTGGTATGCATCTGGCAGTCAATCAGCTTATACTGTTTTTGCCGGCATAAAATTATCAACGCTGTTTTTGAAGCATTGCTAACTTTACTAAACATACTTTCGCCGCAAAAAATTCCTTTTATTTCCACGCCGTATAAACCGCCTGCCAACTCTCCATTTTGCCAAACTTCTACGGATTGTGCTTTGCCTTTTTGATGAAGTTCGAGATAAGCTTTTTCCATCTCGGCCGTAATCCAGGTGCCTCTTTGCCCGGTACGAAAAACTTTGGCACAAGCAGCAATTACAGCCGGAAAATCCTGATTAAAAGTAACCGTAAATTGTTCTGACTTCAGCACTTTACGCATACTCTTTGATATTTTTAAACGATCAGGAAATAAAACAAAACGTTGATGCGGAGAATACCACAAAATAGGTTCCTTATTACTGTACCACGGAAAAATCCCTTCCGCATAAGCATTCATCAATCTTTCGGCAGATAAATCGCCGCCAATTGCCAGCAGTCCATCAGGTTCTGCCAACGATGGATCGGGAAAAATTGGCCGTTTATCCAACTGAAAGATCATAAACAGGTTTTAACTTTCATTCTAAGTTTACTATCGGGTTTACTCCTTTTAACAACATTTGTTTTATTTCTTGTCCACATTTCGGCATGCTTCTTTTAATGCACTAAATCTCAGTTGGTTATACGGCTAAACTTTCTGAAATTTGATAGGTCATATTTCTACATTAAAACTAAAGCCGATGAATAATTTCAGGCAGATTAAACATTTGTACGCCCGTGCCGGTTTTGGGATCCGTTTTGAAGATTTGCATGACCATGAACATTGGTCAGTGAAAAAGGCGGTGAAAAAACTATTTAGGGCATCAGAAGTTGACGAGCCGCTGCTGGCTGTTACCGAAAATATCGACCTGCGCAATCACCCAAACCAAACGGAAGACGAGAAAAAACAAATCCAACAAAACCGTAATCAGCAGGAAAAAGCTTTAAATAATGCCTGGTTCCAAAAAATGGGCAGTACAAATGCCCAACTTCGCGAAAAAATCACCTTGTTTTGGCACAACCATTTCGCCTGCAATATCGGTAATTCATTTTACGAGCAGCAATTAAACAACGTGCAACGCATTAATGCACTTGGAAATTTTAAAACCCTGGTTTTGGAAGTTTCGAAAACGCCGGCAATGCTGCAGTTTTTAAATAACCAGCAAAACCAGAAAGGCCACCCAAACGAAAATTTTGCCCGCGAATTGATGGAACTTTTTACTTTGGGCCGAGGCAATTATACGGAAGATGATATTAAACAATCTGCACGTTCTTTTACCGGCTGGACTTACGACAAGAACGGAGAATTTGCTTTCCGGCCAAACGTGCACGATGTTGGCAACAAAACTTTTTTTGGAACAACTGCTAATTTCTGCGGAGAAGATATCATCGATAAAATTTTGGCGCAAAAAGAATGTGCTGTTTTTATCAGCAGAAAATTGTACCGTTATCTGGTAAATGATACGCCGGATGAAAACCACATTAAACAAATGGCTGATATTTTTTATCATTCCGGCTACGAAATAAAGCCGCTTTTGGAATATATTTTTACTGCCAACTGGTTTTATGAAGATAAAAACATTGGCAATCTAATAAAGTCGCCTGTCGAATTGCTGGTTGGCTTAAACCGTCAGTTTTACATCAGCTACCAAAACCCGGACGTGTTGATGCAATTTCAGCGGACACTTGGACAGCTACTTTTTCGTCCGCCGAATGTTGCTGGTTGGGCGGGCGGTAAAAACTGGATTGACAGTTCTTCGCTGATGTATCGCATGAAAATTCCTTCCACCATTTTAAATGCCGGTTTAATTGAGTTTGAAGGAAAAGCAAATCCGGAAGATGAAGCTTATTTAGCTGCAACCCGAAAGCAGCAGCTAAATGTGATAAAAAGAGTACAGGCACAGCCGAATTGGGATAAGTTTATGGCTGATATTCCCAAAAATACAAGCCATGAAGAAATTGCCCGTTTTATACTCGAACCCAACATCAATAATATAGCGATAAAAGAAGCATCACAAATTGCAGACGTAAAAACATTGGTTGTGCAATTGGTTTCTACGCCCGAATATCAACTTTGTTAAGCTAATCCGCTACTTCTTCAATACAAAAACCGAGAAAATTACGATCATGAAAAGAAGAGATTTTATAAGAAATACAGCTTTGGTTTCGGGTGCTTACCTGATCCCCGCTTTTTTAAAACCATTAGAGGCTTTAGCCATGAACGACATTACTGGTTTTAAAAACTTAGTGATCATCCAGCTTTCTGGCGGAAACGATGGTTTGAATACGATTATTCCTTATGGACAAGATGCTTATTATCAGAAACGGAAAACGATTGCCATCAATCCAACCGATTTAATCAAGCTGGACGATTGCCAGGGTTTCAACCCAAATCTGGCAGCTTTAAAAGAAATTTACGATCAGGGCTGGATGTCGGTCATCAATTCTGTTGGTTATCCAAACCCGGACCGATCGCACTTTCGTTCGATGGATATTTGGCAAACCGGCAGCGACGCCAATCAGTTTTTATCGACCGGCTGGATTGGCCGTTACTTAGATTCGAACTGCCAAACCTGCAAAAGTCCGTACACCGCAATCGAGGTGGACGATACGTTATCGTTAGCGATGAAAGGAGTGACTAAAAAAGGAATTGCCGTACAGGATCCGAACAAATTGTTCCAAACTACGCGCGAACCATTTTTTAAAGATTTAGTGCAAGATCATCCCGAGCATTTGAACGAAGACAACCTGGGTTATCTGTACAAAACCATGATCGAAACGTATTCTTCGGCAGATTATATTCAAAAAACAGCAAAAACTTATCAGGTTAAAGGAGAGTACCCGGCAACAGGATTAGGAAATCAGCTTAAAACCATTTCTAAATTTATCAATGCCGGCTTGCAAACCCGCGTTTATTATGTTTCTTTAAGTGGTTTCGATACGCATACCGGCCAGCAGGCGCAGCAAGGCCGGCAGTTAAAAATTTATGCGGATGCGGTTGCGGCTTTCATCAAAGATTTAAAGCAAACCGACAAGCTGGACGATACTTTGGTAATGACTTTTTCTGAATTTGGCCGCCGCGTAGAACAAAACGCCAGCAACGGAACCGACCACGGAACAGCAAACAATGTGTTAATTTATGGCGGAAAACTTAAAAAAGCTGGCATTTACAATCCGGCTCCCGATTTGGTGAATTTAAGCCAGGGCGATTTGCAATATCAGGTAGATTTCCGCGATGTTTACGCTTCTGTTTTAGATAAATGGCTGGATGTTAACAACAGCCAAATTTTAAACAAGCAGTTTGCTGGGTTGGATTTTATCTGATCGGCATACTTCTTTTATGGCATAAAAAAAGCCTCACCCCAGCCCTCTCCAAAAAAGAGGGAGACAAAGCGACGAACTTTTTAAAGTCCCTCTCTTTTGGAGATGGATTTAGGGTGAGGCTTGCAGGCTCTTTCTACAACTTGGTTTCTAAACCATATTTATCAGAAAACTTTTTGTAAAGCTGTTTATGCAAGTTATCTAAGTTAATGGTACGGCCTTGTATATATTCATCCGTTACATCCAAGCCTAACATATCCAAAGCATCACCTTTAGAAACAAACAGGTTGGCATCTTTACCAACTTCCAATGTTCCGGTAGTTTTATCGATACCTAAAATTTTGGCGTTGTTTAAAGTAATCATAGATAACGCCTGTTCTTTGGTTAAACCGTAACCAACTGCTTCGCCTGCTTCAAACGGTAAATTACGCTGGCGCCAGAAACCAATTCCGGTTAAACCGTAAAGTACGCCTGCATCTTGCAATAAATGCGGCAATTTGTAAGGCAGGTAAACATCGTCTTCGTCCTTATCCGGCAGCGTTTGGGTTTCTTTCAAGATGACAGGAACATTGTTTTGCTTTAAAACATCCGTTACCAAATACGACTCTTTACCGCCAACGATAACAACCGAAATATTGTATTTTTTGGAGAAAGTTACAGCCTGCGTAATCTCTTTCGCACCATCGGCGTTGATAAATAGCTTTTTAGTGCCGTTAAATAAACCACGCATAGCTTCAAGTCGAACATTAGTTACGGCATGACGGGTTTCGGCAGCATAACCTTGTGCCTGCATAAACAAGCTATTAATATCATCAATTGCCTTTTGTGCACGTTCTGCCGGTGTTTCTGGTGTTTGGCCTGGTACTGCAGCTAAGGCAAAAGCACCTCTCCGGCCTCTGCCGCCAGCACGGGAAACCGGCCACGTTAGGTGGATGCCGATATCCTTTTTATAAGCTGCATCTTCCCAGTTCCATCCATCCAACATCATTACAGAGGATTGACCAGAAACCGTACCGCCTTCCGGCGTAGGTTGCACCAGTAAAATACCATTGGTACGAACCGTTGGGATAACTTTTGAATCGGTATTAAAAGCGATCAGCGAGCGCACATGCGGGTTCAAGTCGCCGGTTTCTGTATCATCAACTGTACCCCGCGCACCTTCTTCAATTTCCACTAAACCTAAAGTTGTTATCGGGCAAATAAAACCGGGATAAATTTGTTTACCGGCAGCATTTACCAGCGTGGCGCCAGCAATATTAGGGGCTGCGCCTTCTCCGATTGCTGTAATTTTACCTTTATCGAAAGCGATGTAACCACTATTGATTACCTGCCCATTGCCAACATGGATGGTAGCACCGGTAATAACAACCGGGCCAGACTGTGCTTTGGCAGGAGAAATATTAGCCTGACCGAAAGCGAGGATTGTACCCAAAAGTAATCCTCCAAAACTTAATAATATTTTTTTCATGGTAAAAGAAGCATTTAAGGATTACTTTTTATTTTGATTATTCTGAATGGATTTCTGATCAACATTTGTTTTGGTTTGCAGCAAACCGTTGTATTGATCTGCTACTACGTATGTGCTTGCATCAATATCATCGCAGGTATATAACTGGCGGCGGCGCGGTGCACCTGTTCGTTGTGTAGCAGCACCGGCATTTTTAGCCTGAAGCATTTTTTGGATGATCCGGCCTTCGTCTGCCTTCATCGATTTTTGGCGTTCTGCATCTTTTGAATAATCCCAATAAGGTACGCCATCAACATAGGTTTTTTCGGCAACGGCATAAATAGAAAGCGGATCAGCAGACCATAATACTAAATCAGCATCTTTTCCTGCTTTAATACTGCCTACCCGGTTATCAATATGCAGCATTTTAGCCGGATTGAGCGTTACCAGTTTCAAAGCTTCTTCTTCGCTCATCTTACCATAAGTTACTGATTTACCGGCTTCCTGATTTAGTCGCCTTGCCATTTCTGCATCGTCCGAATTAATAGCAACGGTTAAACCTTCAGAATGCATGATGTTAGCATTGTATGGAATAGCATCTTGTACCTCCATTTTGTAAGCCCACCAATCAGAGAAAGTAGAAGCAGCAATACCATGAGCTTTCATTTTATCGGCCACTTTGTAACCTTCTAAAATGTGTGTAAAAGTGTTGATTTTAAAGTGCATGGAATCTGCCACGTGCATCAGCATATTAATTTCTGATTGTACATAAGAGTGGCAGGTGATATGGCGGGTATCATCCAGGATTTCTACTAAAGCTTCCAGCTCCAAATCACGACGTACATTATTGCCTTTTACAGCCCGGGCTGCTTTATATTCTTTAGCGCGCGTAAAAGCATCTATATAAACTTGTTCAACACCCATGCGTGTTTGCGGGAAGCGCTGGTTTAGGTTACCAAATTGCTGCGGAGAATTGCTTTGCTTTACGTTCTCGCCTAAAGCAAATTTGATGAATTGCGGTGCATTCTCAAACTTCATCTGTTCCGGCGTTACGCCCCAGCGGTGTTTGATTATATAATTTTGACCTCCGATAGGATTAGCCGAACCATGAAGGATTTGTGAAGTAGTAACACCACCGGCCAATTGACGATATAATTGTATATCGGTTGCATCCAACACATCACCGATACGTACTTCGGAAGTTACGGCTTGTGTACCTTCATTGATGCCGCCGGTAGCGGCAATGTGCGAGTGCTCGTCAACAATTCCGGCAGAAATATGCTTTCCGGTTGCATCAATTACTTTGGCAGTGCCGGCAGCCAAATTTTTACCTACTGCTTTTATCTTGCCATTTTCAATAAGTACATCTGTGTTTTTCAGGATACCGTCTTTCTCGTTCGTCCAAACCGTAGCATTCTTAAACAGTACATTTTCGGCTTTAGGTACTTCGACAAAACCATATGCAGCAAACGGATAAACAACAGGCCCAACTACTCCGGCAGGCCGTGCTTCATTACCGGCAGGCGGCGTATTTCCGCCACCAAAACCACCACGTGCAAATTGATTACCGCCAGCCGGGGCAGGGCCGCTGTAAGTAGCTGTCCACTTAAAAGAAGTCCCGTCCGGAGCAATGCCATTACCGCTTAAAGTTACCGGAGACATAGAAGCGATGTAACCACTAAGGCGAATAATACCAGCGGGCTGAGTGCGCGAATTGAAATAAATGCTTACCAAGTCGCCAGTGCGGGTGATAGTGCCCGGTGTACGGGAGCTATCTGCACCGGCAAAGCTTACGTTGAGGCTATAAGTACCTGGTGTACCGCTTATTCCTAAAGTTGTGTTTGATAAAATACTGCTGTTAAAAGTATAGGTTCCGCGAAGATCGGCAACATCCATTTTGCTTGCTACAAACTGGCGTCCTTCTACCCAGGTTTCGTAAATGATGTTATCAGCCTTAAATAAATTATTAGAAGAGATGATAAAATTGGCCATTTTACCTTTCGCAAGTGTTCCTACCTTATCAGAAACACCAAGCATTTCGGCTGGCGTTTGGGTTAGTGCTTTTAACGCTTGTTTTTCAGTTAAACCAAAAGTGATGGCTGTTCTGACATTGGTCCAGAAATCACGCGCATTAGTTAAACCAGAAGAAGTAATGGCAAAACGGATGCCCGCTTTTTCCATCGCCGCCGGGTTTGTTGGTGCCAGTTCCCATCCTTTTAGCTGCTCATAACTTATGTTACGGGCATCTAAAGGATCTTCTACATCATAAGGTGCCGGAAAAGTAAGCGGAATGATAAAACTGCGGCCGGTAGCTTTTACCGCTGCAATGTTTTGGTATTCGTCACCATCACTTTTTATAATGTATTGTTTGCCAAATTCTTTGGCGATTTTATCAGCGCGAAAAATGCTTTGTAAATCCGTTACTTCAAAAACCTGTGGTAAAGATTGGGTACGGTTAAATTCGGCCAAAGAAATATTGTATTCTTCTTTCTGGTTTTTGTACCAGGCGGCGTCATAATAAGTTTGTCGTAACAAAGCAATTACACCCATTAAAGAATTTGGATAATTAGTAGCGGCAGTACCTTTGCTAAAAGAATAGTTGGCAGCGGCCTGGTCGTTCAGCATCACTTCATTATCGCGCTCGTTACCTAAACTTACTACCGCCGAAGTTCCGCGTACAATGCCATCTTGCACCAGCGTTTGCACTGCGCCAAAGCCATTTCGTTTATATTCTTCGGCACGGGTAGCGTTAACATGAAAAAGTGTTTTGGCATTTACATCCGCCCGGATAGCTTCGTTCCACCCAAAAGCACCTGGTTTTGTAGATACCGGAACGGAAGTACGTGCGCCACCAAAACCGGCAGCAGGAAAGGCCGCCCTCGGTGCTTCCGGCATACCATAGTTTGTAAAAGCATCAACCAGGCCAGGATAAATAAATTTTCCTTTTAAATCAATCACCACGTATCCTTTCGGAATAGTCACGGCTTGACCGACAGCTTCAATTTGCCGGTCTTTAATCAGTAAAGTTCCGTTTGTAATGGTTTGATCGGCACTGGCAACAATGGTTGCGTTTGTAAAAGCGTATTGCCCCGGCCTGATATCCCATGCACCGTTTACAGGATAAGTTTCCTGTGCGTTGGAATATCTAAAAGTTAGCAGGACAAAACAAAAAAGTAAGAGTTTTTTCATTTTGTTAATAGTTTTTCAATAAAAGTATCAAATTTTAATGCTGAAAAACCAATAACCAGCTTTAATTAATGTTATTGTTACAAAAACTGACTAATTAGGGCAGTATTAGAATACGTGTTATATTCGCAAAAAATTAAATACTTCTTTTATGTACCCTTTTTTAAAATATTTACACTCTGGATTGCGATACGTAGTCTTGATTTTAATTGTCCTTGCTATTATCCAATCGTTTTTAGGTTGGATCGGCAAAAAAACCTACTCCGAAGGAAACCGAAAATTAAATTTGTTTACCCTAATTTCGGTACATACCCAACTGCTTGTTGGTTTGATATTATACTTTTTAAGTCCCTTGGTACAATTCTCCGCCGCAGCGATGAAAAATCGGGAAACACGTTACTGGACAACAGAGCATATTACGATGATGATCATTGCTATTGTACTAATAACGATTGGTTATTCCCGTTCTAAAAAAGCTTCACTTCCGCAAAACAAACATGCCAACGTTTTCGTTTTCTATTTTTTAGCTGTAATAATTGTATTAATTACACTTGTATTAAGCCATCGAGGTGTCCTTAACATGTCAAACTGAAAAATATTTTTCTAAAAAAAATTTGCAGTTTCATTTTTCTTTCTATTTTTGTTAAACAATGATCAATCAAAACCATGTTAACAATTGGTGGAGCCTTCCTAAAAGGAAAGCCGGCTGGTGTTTTTGATTTTTCCTACCTGATCAATTATAAACCTGATATGAACCCGGCCGTATAGAACGAGCCGGGTTTTTTAATACTGAGATGAAATACAAATTAACTTCTACCTACAAAAAGCTTTTAGCTGATACGACTACGCCCGTAAGTATTTATTTGAAGCTGCGCGACGTATTCCCTAACAGTTTGTTGCTGGAAAGTTCTGATTACCACAGCCGCGAAAACAGTATGAGTTACATTTGCTGCGAACCGATTGCGGGTATGGTTTTGCAAAACGGATTGATGCTGAACCAATATCCGGATGGCAGCCAGCAGGAGTTTGAAGCCGGAACTTTTGACCTGGTTACACATGTTGAAGCTTTTCTCGGCATGTTTGAAACTACAGCAGCCCCGGTTAAAGTAGTTTCGAATGGTTTGTTTGGCTATTTTTCTCACGAAATTGTAGAGCATTTTGAAACCATCAAACTAAAAAAAGAAGAAAGCCAACGCACGGTCCCGGAAATGCAGTACTTCGTTTACCGGTATATTATTGCGGTCGATCATTTTAAAAACGAACTTTATATTATTGAGAACCAGCCGGAAAACAATCAGCAGCCTTCGGATTTAGAACGTATCCAATACCTCATCCAAAACAAAAACTTCCCCGAATACCATTTTAACCTGCAAGGGCAAGAAAACTCTAATTTAAAGGATGAAGAGTTTATCGCGATTGTAGAAAAAATGCAAAAGCACATTTTGCGCGGCGACGTTTTCCAGATTGTGCCTTCGCGCGCATTCAGCCAGTCTTTCCAGGGAGATGAATTTAACGTTTACCGCGCGCTTCGTTCTATCAACCCTTCGCCTTATTTGTTTTATTTTGATTATGGCAGCTTTAAAATTTTCGGTTCTTCGCCCGAAGCACAAATCACCATAAAAAATAGGCTTGCGACCATTTACCCAATTGCCGGCACATTTAAACGGACAGGCGACGATGAAAAAGACGCACAATTAGCACATGCCCTGGAAAACGATCCAAAAGAATCCGCAGAACATGTAATGCTGGTAGATTTGGCGCGCAACGATTTAAGCAGGCATTGCACCAACGTAGAAGTGAAAGCTTTTAAAGAAGTGCAATATTATTCGCATTTAATCCATTTAGTTTCACGGGTTACGGGCAAAATCAAACCCGGCGTTCCAACTTTTAAAGTGGTTGCCGATACTTATCCGGCAGGTACTTTAAGCGGCGCGCCAAAATACCGGGCGATGGAACTGATTGATGCTTATGAAAACGACAAAAGAAGTTTTTACAGCGGCGCAATTGGCTTTTTAGGTTTCAACGGAGATTTTAACCATGCCATCATTATCCGTTCTTTTTTAAGCAAATGTAATGTGCTGTATTACCAGGCCGGTGCCGGGATTGTGGCCGATTCTGTACCGGTAAGCGAACTGAACGAAGTAAACAACAAAGTTGCAGCCTTGCGTAAAGCATTAGAAACAGCACAAGAAATTTAATACGATAAAAGAAGTATCATGACCAATACAAAACTTTTAATCATAGACAATTATGATTCTTTTACTTACAACCTCGTCCATTTGGTAAACGAGTTGGGTTTGGAATGCGAAGTTTGGCGCAACGACCAGTTTCAGTTGGAAGAGGTCGAGGCTTTTGATCAAATTATTTTATCTCCCGGACCAGGGATTCCATCCGAAGCAGGTTTATTGTTAAAAGTGATTGAAAAATATGCTGATAAAAAAAGCATTTTTGGCGTTTGCTTAGGCCAGCAAGCCATTGCCGAAGTTTTTGGGGGAGAATTATATAACCTCAGCCGGCCGATGCACGGCTTGGCAACGCCAATAAAAGTAACCGACCCGGAAGAAAAACTGTTTGCCGGCTTGCCTGTAACTTTTAATGTTGGCCGCTATCATTCCTGGGTTGTTGCAGAAAAAGGTTTGCCCGATGAAATTCAGATCACTGCAATCGACGAAAAAGACAACTCCATCATGGCTTTACGGCACAAAACTTACAACGTCCGCGGCGTGCAGTTTCACCCCGAATCGGTGCTGACAGAATTTGGAAAAGAAATGATGCACAACTGGCTTTTCGGCGCAGAAACGAAAGCCGATCCGGCGTTGCTAACCAATCATTTTATAAAATTATAAACAGCTTTTGCTGCTAAAAATTAATCAATGGCCAATATTTTAGATCAGATTGTTGCCCGGAAAAAGACAGAAGTCCAGGCGGCCAAAAACAAAAACTCGTACATAAAATTAAGCGAATCCGAGCATTTTAACCGTACGCCTTATTCTTTCCGTGATTTTTTGCTCGATCCTGAGCGCAGCGGAATTATTGCTGAGTTTAAACGAAAATCTCCGTCCAAAGGTATTATCAACAACCAAGTAAAAGTTAAAAATGTAACGCAAGATTATGCAGCAGCAGGTGCTTCGGCTTTGTCGGTTTTAACCGATCATGCTTTTTTTATGGGCAAAAAAATGGATTTGGTACAAGCGCGAAAAGCCAACCAGATCCCGGTTTTGCGTAAAGATTTTATGATCGATGAATATCAAATTATCGAAGCCAAAGCTTTAGGCGCAGATATAATTTTGCTGATTGCCGCGATTTTATCTCCGCAGGAAATCAAAAAAATGGCCGGTTTGGCAAAAAGTTTAGGTTTAAATGTGTTGCTGGAAGTGCATAATTTAGAAGAACTGGAACGGAGCCTTGATCCACACATTGACACCATTGGCGTAAACAACCGTAACCTGGCCGATTTTACAGTTTCTGTTGATACTTCTTTTACCCTGATAAAATCTATTCCAAACGAGTTTTTAAAGATTTCGGAAAGTGCGATTTCCGATCCGGAAACTATCCGCCAGTTAAAAGAAGTTGGCTTTAATGGTTTTTTGATTGGTGAGACTTTTATGAAAGAAGCTGATCCGGGAGCAGCGATGAAGGAATTTGTGGGGAAGATATAATCGATTACTTTAATTTTACTTAGAACTAAACATATGGTTTAGCTATATCTAAACAAATGATTAAATTTGAACTTTTAGAGGTAGAACAAGTAAACGGAAAAATACCTTTTTTTAAACTTTGTATAGATGGGGGTTGTCAGTTTGATGAGTTTTATAATGATTATGTTAAGAATGGGAATTTTGTAAGCCGCGTTAATGCTTGTTTCCAAATTATGAATTATGTTTCTGATGGACACATTCTTCCAAACACAAAATTCAGAAATCTTGAAAATCCTGATCCCGTTACAATACCCGAATATGAAGTTAAAAAAGAAGAAATAAGGATTTATATGATAAGAATTGACAAAGGATTTGTTATCCTACTTTGTGCTTATAAATCAAAAAAACAAAAGAAAGATATATCAACATTTCGTTCAATTAAAAAAGATTTTCTTAATTCTTTAGCTAATATTTAGAAATCATGATAACAAGAGAAGAGTTATTAAAAAGCCCTGATTATTGGTTTGAAGCAGCACAAAATGATTTATTTGCTGAGGTAAAACAGTATTTAGATGAAGAAAAGATTACTCAGACAGAACTGGCCAAAAGGTTAAATGTGTCTAAAGGTTATATCTCTCAAATCATGAATGGCAATGCCAACTTCACTTTGAAAAAACTAGTAGACTTTTTCATTTCAATAGGGAAAGTACCACAAGTAAAATATTATGATTTTAAAGAAGTTCTTGAAAAGGACAACACAAAGCAAGAAAGTTTAAAATCTAAATTAGTTGACGGTATAGTTATTTCTAATAGATTTAAGAATTACTCCTCAAATGCTATTACAAAAGAAGATCCTAAAAGACATCTTACAAAACTACCGTTTGAGTTTAATTTAGAAATGGATGAATCAGCAGCATAATATATCACAAGAAAAACAGGGTTTAAAAACCGGCATATTAAATATTCAAGATTTAGGATTTCAGGTAAACATTTTTGAAAAGCCTGATAACGAAAATATAGCAATTGGATATGATATGAATTTGTCTTTCGATGAGATTGAAAATTGGATCCAGTTTATTATAGAAGTAGAGTTTGTTAATAGTAAAAATCAAGTAAGAATTATATACTCAACTGTTTTGTCTAAATTTTTTGTTGAAAATTTAAATCAATATTTTACAGCAGACAAAGAAGCATTACAATTACCTCATCAAGGTTTAG
The DNA here is from genome assembly GCA_964251965.1 of uncultured Sphingobacteriaceae bacterium. Lineage (GTDB taxonomy): Bacteria > Bacteroidota > Bacteroidia > Sphingobacteriales > Sphingobacteriaceae > Mucilaginibacter_A. Next base: position 49,018 of record CAXULQ010000011.1, read on the forward strand.
AAACTTTATTTGGATTAGCTTTTACACATACCAGAGCCATTTTAGCAAAAAATCTGGCAGGTACAATTCATAGCCATCTTTATATTCCTATTATTAATCCTACTGTATTACTCAACAGTCTTTTAAAACAAGCTACACATAGAATTACAGAGAACCAAAAATAGTTTCATTTCTTTAATGAAAAACAACAACCGCTTCAAATTTTACACCGATAAAAGGAGTATTGCCAAATATGAAACAAAAATTTTATGATACTGCCATCAAGCAGGAAAAAGCAGTTTTGGTAGGCATTATTACGCCTGGCGGAACCGAAGAACAAGAACGCGAATATTTAGAAGAACTGGAGTTTTTGGTGGTTACGGCTGGCGGTGCAACCGTAAAAACTTTCACCCAAAAAATGCAGCGGCCAGAACGTGCCACTTTTGTTGGAACCGGTAAACTGGAAGAAATAAAAGCTTATGTAGCTGCGGAAGAAATCGATATGGTTGTTTTTGACGATGAGCTTTCGCCTTCGCAAATGCGCAATATTGAAACAGAATTACAAGTTAAAATTCTCGACCGAAGTAATTTAATCCTGGATATTTTTGCCGGCCGTGCACAAACCGCACAAGCAAAAGCACAGGTAGAATTAGCGCAGTTACAATATTTGCTGCCGCGCTTAACACGTTTATGGACGCACTTGGAACGGCAAAAAGGCGGTATCGGGATGCGCGGGCCAGGTGAAAGCCAGATTGAAACCGACAGGCGTTTGATCCTCAACAAAATTTCGCTTTTAAAAGATAAGCTGAAACACATCGACCGGCAAAACGAAACACAGCGTAAAAACCGTGTTCAACTGGTTCGTGTGGCTTTGGTTGGTTATACCAACGTTGGTAAATCTACCATCATGAACATGCTTGCCAAATCCGAAGTTTTTGCAGAAAATAAATTGTTTGCGACCTTGGATACGACGGTACGAAAAGTGGTGATTGAAAATTTGCCTTTTTTACTGTCAGACACGGTTGGTTTTATCCGCAAACTGCCTCACCATTTAATTGAATGCTTTAAATCTACCTTGGATGAAGTTAGAGAAGCAGATATTTTGATTCACGTAGTTGATATTTCTCACCCTACTTTTGAAGACCAAATCCATATTGTAACCGAAACTTTAAAAGATTTGGGCGCGATCGATAAGAAAATTATTACGGTTTTTAATAAGATTGATGCTTATCATCCGGCAAACATCCATCCGGAAGAACCGGAAACAGTGACAACTTTAGAGGAATTTGAACAAAGTTGGATGGCCAGGAATAATAGTCCGGCGATATTCATTTCAGCCTTAAAAAAAGATAACCTGGAAGATTTTAGGAAGTTGCTGTACGATCAGGTAAAGGCAATCCACACCGAACGTTATCCGTACGACCAGCTTTTGTACTGATACTGTTTTCATGCCCTAAAAACTTGTATCACTTAAATCGATTTTACGTTAATTATACAAATTCCTGCCAACAATAAATTATCATGGAATCAAAAAGACAACAAAAATTTGCCGGCGTTATCCAACAGGATCTGGCGGCAATTTTTCAACGGGAAGGAATGAATTTTCTGCCAAATGCACTCATCACCATCACTAAAGTGCGTACTACGCCTGATTTGGCAATTGCACGCGTTTTCCTCAGCTTTTTTAATGTAACAAACAACGAACAAGCGTTGCAAACCATCAAACTGCATGCTTCGGAAATTCGGTATAAGCTTGGCCGCCAAATTAAAGACCAGGTTCGTGTAATCCCGCAACTGGAATTTTTTGTGGATGATACCAGCGATTACGTAAACCGGATGGACAAGATTTTCGACAAGATACACAAAGATGAAAACGAGCAATAGCCGGATTTTATGCCGATAAACAAAGCACAACAACTGGCCGATCTTCTGCAAAAACACACGCAGGAGATTGGTAAAGTTGTTGATTATGACCCGCAGAAAGACCGCTTGTTTCCTTTTGATTTTACGGCTTCCAACAAAACTTTGAGCCAAGAAACCGTTGCCGATACAGCTGCTTTTTCGGCTTGGGTAACGCAAACTTTGCAGCAAAACAATTGCCGTTATGGCATTGGCGGTTATTTTGAAAACAGAACTTTGTATGCGCGTAGTGTACATTTTAATACTTCTTCCAATGAACCTCGTCGCCTCCATTTAGGTATAGATATTTGGGCTGAAGCTGGTACGCCGGTTTATTCGCCTTTTGAGGGAAAAGTCCACAGCTTTCGAGATAATAATAATTTTGGCGATTACGGGCCAACTATCATTTTGGAATACTTTTTTTATGGTATAAATTTTTATGCGCTTTTTGGTCATTTAAACCGAGAATCGCTGGAAGGAATTTATCCCGGAAAAACCATCCTGAAAAACGAGCGGATTGCAGTATTCGGAACCGAAGCAGAAAACGGTAATTGGCCGCCGCATTTACATTTTCAACTCATTTTTGATTTGGAAGGAAATGAAGGTGATTATCCGGGCGTTTGCAAGTTATCCGAACGAGAGAAATACCGGTCAAATATTCCTGACCCAAACTTAATTCTTCGCTTTTATTAACACCTAACGACGGGTTTTTTCGTTACGTTATTATACTTAATTTCAAACGATGCTTTATTTATTCATATTTTTTCAAACGTTGATTTCCGCTTTTCATGTAGACGATCAGCCGCAGTTTAAAGGCGGGCAACAAGCTTTAAACTCATTTTTATCACGAAATTTAATCTACCCGGATTTTTCCAGGCAAAACTGTATTTCTGGTACGGTACAAGTTAGTTTCAACATCAACCAAAATAATAAACCGGTTAACGTTAAAGTGCAAAAAGGTTTTGGTATTGATTTGGATGATGAAGCTATTCGCCTGGTAAAATTAACTGCCGGAAAATGGATTTTACCGTCGGACCATAACATCAACACCACTCTAATTTTGCCTGTTAATTTTAGTTTAAGCCAATACAATTGCACTAATAAAACCAGAAACGAAATGGAACAGGCCATAACTGCTTACAAAGCCCGGGAAGCTTTAGTGGATGCGGTTACCAATTATTACGAAAATAAGTATTTGGGAAAAGCAGATGTTTCTAAAGAACCGGAAATACAGGCTTTAAAAAACCAGTTGGGTTTTGACGAAGATTATGCAGATGATGTGTTAAAACAAGCCAACCAGAAATTAAAACAGGGCGACAACGAAGGTGCCTGCGAAGACTGGAAGTTTGTACGCAACATTGGCAGTAATAAAGCAGATGCAATGTTAGCGAAGTATTGTAAGTAGATTAATGCTTCTTTTAGCGGTGAAAATTTATGCTGATAAAAGAAGCATGTTGCCATTTCGACCGAAGGGAGAAATCTTCATCTAATAACACAAGCATACCTTTCGCTCTAAATAAGATTTCTTACTTCGGATCGAAATGGCAACGCATAAAATGACAAGGTGCACAAAATCTTCACTCCAAAATCCTCACTCTTTTTCTAAAAACTATGCTTCTTTTACCAGTATAAAATTGTTGTTATACAGCAAAGCCCCTGATGGGCAGGGGCTTTTACTAACCAATTATAAACCTAAATTATGAGAAGGGCTGTAGGAGAAGGGGTCGAACCTTCACGAAGTGGTTATCGCGTTGCCGCGGTTTCCCATAATCTTCGCCACCGGGACAAGGAGGTGTGTCTGCCAAATTTCACCATCCTACATTTTCTTATTAAGCAATTTAAAGAACGTTGTTTTTGTTATTGCTTGATACAAATCTAAGGCATGATTCAATTCTTTGCAAATATTTCAACAAAATAATTTTATTTTTAAACAAAATTAAATTATACTTGCTAAACGTTACACATTTCAAAATTTATGCCTCTTAAAAAACCTCATAATTCAGAAATTGATAATCTGGATATTCAGATTTTATCTATCCTGATGAAAAACGCAACTACGCCTTACACCGAAATTGCAAAAGAATTAATCGTTTCCGGCGGGACCATACACGTCAGGATGAAAAAACTCGAGGATTTAGGAATTATCAAAGGTGCCAACCTGGAAATTAACCCGCAAAAATTAGGTTATGATGTTTGTGCTTTCCTAGGGATTTTCCTTGAAAAAGGTTCGCAATACAATAATGCCGTTAAGCAGTTAAAAACGGTAAACGAAATTGTAGAACTGCATTACACAACGGGTAGCTGGAGTATTTTCGCAAAAATTATTTGTCGGGACACAACACATTTAAGAGAGATTTTAAACGAACAAATCCAAAGTGTAGAAGGCATACAACGAACCGAGACCTTTATTTCATTAGAAGAAAGCATTAAAAGGCAAATTACGTTGGATTAAAAAACTACTTTTATTTACTTTAAAATCTATGTTAACTTTGTACTGTACTTATTGATAACCATTTATCAGTTTAAATAGTATAAATTGAACGTATGAAAAAGGATTTTTGGGGAACTGTTACCAATAATGTAACTAAGTGGACGGGCAGCACAACTGGAATATTATTTGCAAATGGGCTGATGATTTTGTGGCTCATCTATGGCTATTTCGAGCATTTTTCTGAAGAGTCGCAAATGATCTTAAATACCGTTACTTCGATTATCACTTTTATTATGCTGTTTCTGATCCAGAAAGGCCAGAACAAAGCAGATAAAGCCACACAGCTTAAACTCGATGAAATTATTTATGCTTTAGAATCAGGAAATAACAAAAGATTAGGGATTGAAAAACTGACTGAAGAGGAATTAGATTTAATAAAAGAAGAATACAACCTCGAAGAAGAAGAAGACGAACTGGCAGATAAAAAAACAGCAAGGCCGTAATTATAATAATTACGGCCTTGCACCAATTCAATATCCAGCAAAAAGTTATTTCTTTCGTTCGCCCTTCATTTTAGAAGCTATTTTTAACGCTTCCAAAGCATTTACCACGCCGCCGGTTTTACTTAATGTGGTAAAATCAACTTTATCTTTGCTACCTGGTTTAACCACCATCATTCCTTGTAATGGTTTGGCAGATTCCAAAATAGCTTCTTTTAGTTGTTTTGCACTTAAAGTTGGGTAATATTCTAAAACCAGTGCCGCAATCCCGGCTGTAATCGGCGAAGCAAAACTTGTACCATCGGCCGTATTAAATTCGGCATCTTTATCAATGGAAGTTACTTTTACGCCGGGCGCAAAAACATCAACACTTTTTTTGCCATAATTGCTGAACGAACCAGCCAGGTTTTCATCATTTAAAGCCGAAGAAGCACCAACGCTGATTAAATTGTCCGTTGTTGAGCCGTCCAGAAAAGTATCATTTGGAAATTCCGGTTTTGCATCAACATCCTGGTTATCGTTGCCGGAAGCTTGCACCAGCAACACATCTTTTTCAGCAGCATATTTTATCGCATCATCCACCCATTTTTTATGCGGAGATATTTTTTTACCGAAACTCATGTTCACCACTTTGGCACCATTATCAACCGCATAACGGATGGCGCTGGCAATATCCTTATCATATTCATCTCCGTTTGGTACTGCTTTTATCGCCATAATTCTTACATTATCGGCAATGCCATCAATACCGTAGCCATTATTGCGGATGGCACCAATCAATCCGGCTACACCTGTTCCGTGAGAAGCATCTTCAAATTTTAACTGGTTACTGCCGTATTTTTTATCGTTGATATCGTCCGGGTTATCTCCAACTACCCGTTTGCGCGCTTCCAAATCAGGGTTAACATCATTGTTTAACTTGGTGATGTATTCGCTTAGCTCGGTAATTGTTTTGGTATCTGTTTTTGCGTTATCGGCATCCTGAAAAATCAGTCCCCAGATATATTTACTTTTACTTAATGTATCGTTTTTAGAATCTATCTTATTCAGATCGTTTTTAGTAAACGATTGGCCAGCTTTCAAATTCAGTGATTTTTTCAGGAAAGCATCGGTAGTAACCAACGCATTCATTAATGGCGAAAGCTGGTCCAGTTCTGCTTGTGATTTGCTAATGGTAGAATCACGGATACTTTTAACTTTTAACCAGTAAGCATATTCTGATTTATCATTAGCAGCCGTTGCCGTAGTGATGGCAGCGTATTTATTTTTCAGCCGGTAGTATTCGCGTACTTCTTCTGTCGTTTCATTTACATCACATTTATTGTTTGGGCCGCCCAAAAAATTCCATCCGTGTACATCATCGATATATCCATTATTATCGTCGTCTTTACCGTTTCCGGCTTTTTCTTTGGTATTTACCCATAAAATAGGTTGTAAGTCTTTTTGCAAAGTATCAACGCCGCTGTCAATTGTGGCCACAATAATTGTCGTACTTTTTTTACCCTTTAAAAAATCGTAAGCCTGGTTTAGGCTTACCCCAAAAAACCCATCTTTTTTCAAATCCAAAATATGCCAGTTTTTTGGCGGATCGGCAGGCTTAACTGGCATTTGCTGGGCTATAACTCCAGTACTGGTTATTACAAACAGGGCAACCACAGCAACTGCGGCTGCTTTTAAATTAATTTTCATGAATACAATTTAGATTTATCAATGGGCCGTATTAAATTTACTACCGGCTTAAAACAATTATTTTACCCGGGGGAACAGGTGCAGGACCTTGATTACTTATACTAAAAAAGCTTTTTTTATCGTTTAATTTTCACGTTATTTACTCTTCATCGTTCAAAACAACTAATTAAAAATGCTTTTTCATACTTTTGTCAAAGCTACTAATTTATGTAAATACAAAACAGGTTATTGTTATTGTTGTATGAGATTGAAGTTTAACAAGCAGCCAGTTTAACGAAACAAAAATACTTTTCAGTATTTGTTTTATGGAAATAATTTAAGCTGTTAATTAGTATTGATAAATAAACATTCGCTCATTGTTCTGCTAATAAAATTGAATGGAAGAAGAATTTGATAATAATTTCTCCGAAGATCCTCGGTTTTCTGTAGAACGATATGAGGAGATGATCCGCAATCACGATCAGTATTTTTTTGATGCCCAGGTTTTCGAAGATATTATTGATTACTACATTGAAAAGAATGATCCGATTAAAGCACTTCAGGTAGTTGGATATGCACGAAGCCAGCATGCCTTTGCAGCTGTATTTTTGATTAAACAGGCCCAGCTTTTTATCGTAACCAACCAAGTTGCCGATGCCTTTGCTATTTTAGACAAAGCAGAAAGCTTAGAACCATCAGAAGCTGATATTTATATCATCCGTGGTAACTTGTTTGAAAGTTTAGAACGCCACGAAGAAGCCTTGGAAAATTACGAAAAAGCCTTGCCTCTGGCTGAAGAAACAGACGATATTTTGCTGCATATGGCTTTTGTTTATCAAAGCAAAGGGGAATACAATAATGCAATCAATTACCTAAAGCTTTGCCTGGAGCAAAACATGGAAAACCAGGATGCCTTATACGAACTGGCGTTTTGTTACGACGTGATGGACAGGCAAAATGAAAGTGTGGAGTTTTACGAGCAATACATCGACAAAGAACCTTATAGCTACGCTGCCTGGTATAATTTGGGAAATGCTTTTACCAAACTCAGCTTGTTTGAAAAAGCGATTGATGCTTATGATTATGCTATCTTGATCAATGAAAACTTTACTTATGCCTACTTTAATAAAGGAAATGCGCTGATCAACCTTGATAAATTTACGGAAGCAATTGAAGTTTACAAACAGACTTTGGAATATGAAGCGGCCAGCGCAGATACTTACTGTTCTATCGGTGAGTGTTACGAAAAGCTGGAACGCATGGACGAAGCCCGTGCCTATTACAAAAAAGCAGTCCGTAAAGACGCCAAAATGGGCGATGCCTGGTTCGGTATCGGCGTAACACTTGATTTTGAAGAACGTTACTTTGAAGCATTACGCTACTACAAAAGGGCGTTAGAGTTAGAAAATACGAATCCTGATTACTGGTTTGCCATTGCAGATGCAAATTACAAATTAGGAAACTTGCCAGAATCAGAAGAAGCTTACGCCAAAGTAATCGAGCTTAACCCTTTAGATGTGGATGCCTGGCTGGACTATTCCTCAATTTTATATGAACAGCATAAATTAACAGCAGCTATCGAAACTATTGCAGAAGCCATCAAAAATAATCCTGATGCCGCTGAACTGTTTTACCGCATGGTTGCTTACCTTTTTGCCAAAGGCGAATACAACGAAGCTTTAAAATATCTGGAAATTGCCTTAACTACCGATGCGGAAAAGCATTACATTTTGTTTGAATATCTGCCGCAATTACAGGAAAACAAAGCAATTGTGGATATCATCAACCGATTTTATAAAATTTGATACAGCTTCTGGCTATATTCAGCTTTGGTAAAATAAGAGGTTTAGGTTTTTTACATTTGCGCCTAATCGAAGAACTTACTTAAAGCAAGTTTTTAATCAACATGATAAATTCTAATGAATTATTTTTTAAGTAATATTCCGGAGCGTACGCAAAAACCACGGTCATCAGGTTTTACCATGGTGATGGATAAAGGGTTAAGCCTAAGACAAGTAGAAGATTTTTTGGAAGTATCTGGCCAGCATACCGATATTGTTAAGCTTGGCTGGGCAACTTCTTATGTTACGCCTAATCTAAAAGAGAAATTAAAGCTGTACCGCGATGCCGGCATTCCGGTTTATTTTGGCGGTACTTTATTTGAGGCTTTTATTACCCGCGGAAAGTTTGATGAATATCGCCAGGTGTTAGATCAGTATCAAATGGATTACGCAGAAATTTCTGATGGTTCGATCACTATCGAACACGACGAAAAATGCAATTATATTAAAGAGTTAAGCAAACAGGTTATCGTAATTTCTGAAGTGGGTTCTAAAGACGTAGAGAAAATTTTTGCGCCCTACAAATGGATCAAGCTGATGAATGCCGAACTGGAAGCCGGTTCCTGGAAAGTAATTGCCGAAGCACGGGAAAGCGGAAACGTAGGTATTTACCGGGATTCTGGCGAAGTAAGGCAAGGTTTGGTAGATGAAATCCTCACGCAAATTCCAGAAGAAAAAATAATCTGGGAAGCACCGCAAAAAGCGCAGCAGGTTTGGTTTATCAAACTGATTGGTACCAATGTAAATTTAGGCAACATCGCACCGGCAGAAGTTATTCCGTTAGAAACAATCCGGCTTGGTTTGCGCAGTGATACCTTTGATTTTTTCCTGAACCAGTAAAAGCTCAATGCTTCTTTTACACACCCAAAAACTTGGAGTTTAAAATGAAAAAATACGGATTGATCGGTTTTCCCTTGACACACTCTTTTTCTAAAAAATATTTTACAGAAAAATTTGAAAAAGAAGGTATCGAAGATCATTCTTATGAACTTTTTGAATTAGAAAACCTGAGTGATTTCCCCGAATTTATTAAAGCCAATACTGGTTTATGCGGTTTAAATGTAACGATACCACATAAAATAGGTGCTGTATTTTACACGAATTGGCTGGAACCTGAAGCTAAAAAAGTAGAAGCAATTAACTGCATCAAGATTATTAAAGAGAGTGCCATCGAAACTGCTTTTTCTGGCGAAGTTGGTTTTGTTGACCAGGATTTCCGGCTGGAAGGTTACAACACAGATATTCATGGCTTTGAAAATTCCCTTAAACCTTTGCTTAAACTTCAACATAACAAAGCTTTGGTTTTAGGAAACGGAGGCGCAACCAGGGCCGTAAAATATGTATTGAAAAAACTTCGGATACCTTATCTTGTCGTTTCCCGCAGGCCAAAACTAACCCATATTTCGTATGAACAGGTTACGGCAGAAATGATCAAAAATTATAAACTCATTATCAATACAACACCTTTAGGCACTGCGCCAGACCTTGCCGCTTTTCCGCCTATTCCTTATGAGGCTATCACCAATCAGCATTTGTTGTATGACCTGATCTACAATCCTGAAAAAACAGTTTTTTTACAAAAAGGAGAAGCACAAGGCGCAACAATTAAAAATGGTTATGAAATGCTTGTTTTACAGGCAGAAAAATCATGGGAAATCTGGAATAACCGGCAATAATATGTTTGTAAAGCGGCTTGTTTTGTTCTTTGTTGGATCAGTAATCCTGATTTCGTGCAATAATCACCCCGATTTTTCGCCCAAGCCCCGCGGTTTTTTCCGCATTGTTTTGCCTGAAAAAAAATACCGCGACTACTCTGGCGGCTGTCCGTTTACTTTTTCGTATCCGGTTTATGCTTCAATCCAACCGGATAAAAACAAGAATGCCCAACCTTGCTTTTTTAACATAGAATTTCCTGCTTTTAAGGGTACTTTGCACATGAGTTACATGCCCATTACTTCTAAAAAAGTTTTTAACGAATTGATTGAAGATGCGCATACTTTTGCGTTTAAACATACCGTAAAGGCAACTGGTATTGATGAAGGGACAATTGCTTTACCAAACCAAAAAATTTATGGTATTTATTACCGCATTGATGGAAATGCAGCTTCTTCCGTGCAATTTTATTTAACTGACAGCACAAAAAACTACCTGCGCGGAGCTTTATATTTCAGCGAACTCCCGCGACAGGATTCTATTAAACCAGTATTAGAGTTTGTGAAGAAAGATATTGATGTGATGATTAAAACTTTTCGCTGGAAAAACTGATGCTTCTTTTATCGCCTAAATTTTAAAGATTAGCTTTTGTCCAGCACTTTTTCTGCATCTTTTGTTATTTCTAAACGTATGGCACTCTTTTTAGGAAAATCAAACAACAGGGAAGTAATAACAGGAACCAGAAATACAGCAACCGTAAATAAAGAAACAAACACATCCGTTTTTTTGCCTTCCAATATTTCTGAAAACGGTGTCCCCGGATAGAAATGGGTGTACACAGATGCAGTCAACTTAATTCCCAGCACGCCGATCACTACAAAAGCAACCGTTTCTAAAAAAGTAAACTTTTCGATCAGCTTTACAAAAGCCTGCGCTACAAAACGCATAGCCAAAATCCCGATGAAAACACCCGTATAAATCAGGAAAACATGTTTTGTAAAAGCAACCGCCGCAAAAACATTATCGATAGAAAACGCCAAATCCATCACTTCCACCAAAGCAACTGTCGCCCAAAAAGTACCAACCAGTCCAACTGTAGATTTGTAAATCCAGTTTTCATTTTTGTTAATTGCTTCTTCTTCTCCGTTGTTATCGGCTTTTCCTTTAAAAAAATCAAATGCCAGGTAAAGCAAATACAATCCGCCTAAAGGTTTCAGCCACCAAATTTTAACCAGCCAGGAAGCCAAAAACAGGCAAATCCCACGGAAAACGTATGCGCCCAAAATACCATAGCGCAATGCTTTGCTTCTTTGTTCTTTCGGTAAATCAATCACCATTGTAGCTAAAACAGCAGCGTTATCAACAGAAAGTAAGCTTTCGATCACAATTAAATTTAAGATGATCAGCAGCCCTGCCTGTATATCTTCTCCTAATAACTGATGTATAATATCCATTTAGATGTTTGTAATGCTGTTTTTATGATACTTTTTTATTGCTGATGTTACAGCTTGCATATAATTAAATCATATCTGTGTTGAGCATGGCTTTTAAAATATTGGCCTGTGCATCAATATTGCTGATATTTTGCAAGAAGCTGATATCTGTTAGCTTTTTATAGTTTTCGGCCAGCAGCATTTTTATTTCCTGCGGAAGATAAGTTTTTGTTACGTTAATGCTGCTTTGTAACTGATCGTTTTTATCTTTCAGTTCCTGTATCATTTTTTCTTTGTGCGAAACCTGGTTGGTAAAACTGATGCTGGCGATTTTAGTAAAATCACAAAAAAGAAATAAACTTTTAACCGGATAAAACAGGAAATAGCGTTCGGTATCTAAAAATTTATAAACTTCGGCTACGGCATTTCCGGCTTTTAATCCACACAAAAACTCTGTTTTAAAATCATATTTGCAAAGCAGGCCGAGTAATTTTTTTTGAATAATGGCATAAGCATTTGAGTAAACTTCGGCAGGATTATAATGCGTTAATTCATTTAATAATTCGCCCGAAACTTCGTAATAAAAGTCTTGCGAAAACCGCGAACTAAAACTGTTGATATTTTTAGAAAAAGGATATTCGGCATTATTGTCCGACAAAAACTGGTACAAACGCCGCAACGACAAATTCATTTTAAGCGATTGTTTCTGCTGATCGTCCTTATAGTTTTTCTCTGTATAAAAAGAGTTGGAAAGCTTGTCTGTGAGTTCTTTGTTTAACTGGATTTCATCAAACAGCAAGCTTACGTTTTGCTCATTGTTCTTTTTGATCTTTTTTAAAAGGTCGATCAAACTTGAAGTATATTGCAGATGAAAAAGTTCTAAATTATTGGCATCCAGTTCCGGGTTTTGCTCAAACATTTGATGGATTACCTGGCTCCGCAAATAAATTTTGTAGATGATCTCTTCCTCAAAAAAAGCAGCGAGCAACTGTAACTTATTGATGGTCTTTTTAGAATCATTAAATATATTTTGCAAATGCACGTCCATTCATGCAAAATTACTTAATACTCGTCACATTTTTCTTTAGCTCCGTTTCTAAACTTTGCAATTCTGTGTTTAGTGCTTTGCGGTTTTGGCTACCTTCATCGTGGATGCGTTTTACTTCGGTCAAGGTTTCAATAAGCGATTGTGTAGTTCGTTTTAAAGTATCGATAGAAACAACCGTTTTTTCATTTTCGCGCGCAACGTCAATACTATTTTGTTTGAGCAGTTCGGCGTTTTTTTGCAAGATGGTGTTCGTTGTGTCCGAAATCTTTTTCTGGATTTCTACATGCTGTTTTTGCCGGTTCAAAGCTACGGCGATAGTCAATTGGTTTTTCCAAACCGGAATTGTGGTCGAAATAATAGACTGCGCTTTTTCTGCAATGGAAGTATTGTTGTTTTGCACCACGCGGATTTGCGCCAGCGATTGCATCATGATGAAACGGACAACTTTTAAATCGGCCATTCGTTTATCCAAACGGTTTACAAAATCGCGCAGATCGGCTATTTCATAATCCTGATAATCCGCAGGATTGGCATCCATTTGTGCCAGCTTTTCGCTCAGTTCGTTGTACTTTAACTGACCGGAAATAATCAGTTCTTCCATTTGTTTAATATAGCTCACGTTACTATCGAACATGGTTTGCAACGAGCTGTTATCTTTGATCGAATTGACGCGGCCAGCTTTAATTTTATTGGTGATCTTATCGATGTTGTTCACCACCGTATCGTATTTCTGAAAAAGCTTTTCTGTATCAACCACAATCCTTTTTAAAAACGGAATTTTTGAAAGGATTTGCTTAAAACCACTTTGGTCAAGCTCATCTACATCAATATAATTCAATTCTGAAAGCAGATCAGTAATCAACCCGCCAACTTCACCAGAATTATAAGTGCGCACCGAAGTTAAAAACGCGTTACTGTATTTTTCCATCGAGTTTTGCACTTCCACACCGTAATTCAAAATCGAATTAACATCTGCTGGGTTAATGGTTTTGCTGATTTCGCTTAACTTTTGCGCGTCTTCGGGCGTAATTTTAGACAAATCAACATTACCTTCTTTATCTAATTTAACAGAAGGAACAAGTTGAGTATTATTGACCGGATTGGTTTCCATGTTTGTTTTTACTATTTGATCAAATTTTGGTGCCGATGTTACAACACATTTTTATGCTGATGCTTCTTTTACCGGTAAAAAACCGATTAAATATGTATAAAGTGGAAATAGAATTCAGTACAGTTTGAATAATTGAAACACAACTTTAATCCTCTTATATTTTGGCAATATCATGTTGGCCGTTTGTGTTTATTTAACTTGTACTGTTTGTTGTATTACATTATTCTTTAAATCCCTTATCCGTAAATTATATTGTCCTGTATTTAATACAAGCGCAATTTTATCATCCGGTTTCTCAATTTCAATGATGTCTGCTGGTACTGCCACAGAAATATTTTCTCCTTGATGATAGGCAGAAATCATAATTGGATAAACGAAATTGGTATGTTCAAAATTTACAAAGTAATACTTCTTAGTTTTATTATAAACAAGCCAGTTGGGTCTTCCATTAATATATTTTGTTCTTGGAAAGAATACAACCATATCAACTTTGTGGTTTTTATTTAAATCACTAAAAACGCCTTTGGATGAAACAAAGACACTTGGTTCTTTTACATTTGTCCGATTATAGTAAGGATCGCCGTTTTCTTCCAGTAAATCTTGTTGATCTATAGTAAGCGGGTCTATGTTAAAGTTTAATTTTAGCATAGCTGCCATTAGCCCTGAACTATCTTTTAAATTTTCGTTTAAATGTCCATATCCACAGTGTACTAGTATTTTCGCATTTGGGTCTTTTTGGAGTATTTGAGCGATGTTTTTTGCTTGTCCTTTTTCTCTGCCCATCATTCTTTCTCCCGGGTCTTTTATATCACTCGCATAATGTTCATAAGCAACTAAATTGTATCCTATTTTTAATGCTTGCCTTACTAAATTTCCATATTGTGGCTCGTCCATGTAAAACCCTGTAGTTTTTATCGGGTATTTTCTATTGTTTAATTCTTTATCTTCTTTTGATTTATAAATTGTATCATCTCTGGATAAATCTTCCACACATAAATAACGAAATCCTTGTTTATATAATCTTTCAAGCAGCAAACTTGTAAAAACCCTATTCTGGGGTTGATAATGAGCTTCGTTTGTAATAACCACTTTATATCGCTCTGCCGTTTTTGTAATAACATCAACCGCATTTTCAGGCTTAAATGTGCTGAAATAAATACTATCTGCTTTGGGTTTTTCAGGAATATTCATAGCCGCCTTATTCTTTTCAAGGTAAAGGTTTTGAGTAGCAAGAGAAGCTTTATAGTTTCCAATTTTCGAAAAAAGAACAGCATAAGTTTGAAATTGCCAAGAATTAGTTTCATTGTCTACCATCTTTTGAATCTCTTTAGAAAATAAGTAATCCTTGCCTACCTGTCCAAAAATTGATAATGAAATTAAAATTAATGTGAGCGAAAGAAAAAGTTGTTTTTTCATTTTTTAACTCTCTTGGGTTATTACTTAACTGTTTTATACTAACTCTGTGCTGCAATCAATTATAAATACTGATTGATAACCGTTGTAATCGTTTCCGGCAGCTTTTTGTCTTTAGTTGGTTCGCCGATGGCATTGAATTTCCACTCGCCGTTGCGTTTGTAAAAAATGCCCATCACCATAGAAACGTAACCGGCAAAGCCCGAATTGTGCGCAATATCATAAGTGGCAAAAACTTCTTTCACCATTTTTGGCGTTCCTTCGTAAATGCGGATGGAAGCAAACGGGATTTTACCAAAATCGTGGCCGCGGAAACTGTTCAGCACAAACGCAACGTGCTCGATATTTGCGTTCAGCAAAGAAAAATCGATCGTGATAATTTCATTGTCTAAACCATCATCACCGTCAATATCTCCGGTCAAATCATCACCGCTATGTTTTACAGAACCATTTTTAGATTTGAGGTTTCCAAAATAAATGGTTTCCTGCAACTTTTTGTTGGCGTCAAACAAAGCGCAACTTGCATCCAAGTCAACTGCTTCTTTTGTTGCACCTAAACCAAAAAAACCTTTTCTTTCAATGGCGCCCCAATTAATGCCCACGCAAATGTTTTGCAAGGTGGTGCCGTTGCTTTTTTGAAGGTTAATACGTTGTCCTTTTTGAAGATTAATGGCCATAATTTTAATTGTATTTGTTTAAATAATCCTGCAAACCGCCTTTCATGCCAACGCCAACAGCTTCAAATTTCCATTTGCCTTCGCGTTTGTAAATGCGGCCAAATTCTACTGCTGTTTCTATCGAAAAATCTTCTTCCAACTCATATTTTAAAATATCGGCGTTGGTATCGGTATCAAAAATACGTACAAACGAATTTTTAACCTGGCCAAAATTTTGCCTGCGGTTTGCTGCTTCGTGTATGGTTACCACTACGCAAATTTCCGTCGTCTTTGGATCAACTTTAGCAAGATCAATTTTGATCTGTTCGTCATCGCCATCGCCTGCGCCGGTTAAATTATCGCCGGTATGTTCTACGCCGCCATCCGGCGACAGCAAATTGTTGTAAAAAACGAAATGCTCGTCCGAAAGTAGCTTTTTGTTTTCGCCCAGAATAAAAACCGAAGCATCGAGGTCAAATTCAGTTCCTGTAGCCGCACTATTGGTGTCCCAGCCTAAACCGATGGTAAATTTTGGCGCGTTTATATTTTCACGTTGCCCTTTTTGCAAGTTAATTGCCATGCTGTAATTGTTTTTTAGTGTTGAGGTAAAGCTTTATATAATTCAAATTTACACGATAACTTTCCATTAAATGGTAACTGTTGCCCAATGCCATGTTGTAAAGGTGCGTAATAAAAGCGTTTGTTTGGTTTTGTAAAAAAATGCAGAAGCTGCTGTGTTGATAATTCAACAGGTATTTTACCAGTCTTGTATTGATGCAAAAATGATTGCTGTTGATAATCCTGTCCAAATCAAAAATGGATTTTACCTGGTGATAATTTAAATAATTTTCAAAGTTTGGATGAATGTTTTTGTTGACCAGTTCGGCAAAATACAACATGTGTATCTCGTTTTGCAGCCCGTAATCTTTCACCATTTTCAAAATCATCCGCTCGTGGCTTCCGGTAATTTTTATATCATCTAAAAACAGCAAGGTTTTACCTGAGATAAAAGCTTTATCGATATGAAAAGAATCTTTACTGATCAAATTGATCCTTTCTTCGGCATTTAATTCGCCGTAATCTTCTTTGTAAGTAACGGTGCGGTGTACTTTTGCTTCCTGCACAACCGGAAAACCATGATCGGCCAGCCATTGGTTTAACTGAAACACAAAATGGTTTTTCATGGCGAAAGTAGCCGTTGGAATAAAAGAATACGGACTGGAAACGACCACAATTTGCTGATGGATTGGATCAACTTTTAACTTTTCAATAAAACCGTTGGCCAAATCAGTACCGAAATTTTTTGCAACAGCTTCGTCGCCAAATTTAAAACGGCTGTAATCATCCGCAGAAAAACCGAAACTGTGCGTATCGTTAATTGGATGTAAAGTGTAAGTTGATAACATCTTTGGTTAAACTTGAAATCTGTTGATCATTTGAGTTGATAAGCAAACTTTGGATACCAACTGCATCTGCACCTTTTATATCTGCATTTTGGTTATCGCCAATATGGATAATTTTATCCAAACAGATGTTTTCCGTCTTTTTAATCGCAGCAATTTGGTTCAGCATCAACTTAAAAAATTCTGGGTTAGGTTTAGACATTCCAACTTCGTCTGTGTATAACTGAAAATCAAAATATCGATCTAAGTTAAGCTGCTTTAGCACTTTACGCAAAGTTTTTCCGCGGATAAAACCCGTATTGCTTAAAATACTGGTGCTGCTCTCGCCCGTTTTGCAAATTTGCGCCAGCACATTTATGGTTTGGCTGCAATATACCAAAGGCAAATGTTTAAACAGCAAGGTTTCCATTTCCTTTTCCAGCAAATCCAAATTTATATCCGGTAAAAGAAGCATGTCTTCATTTATCCGGCTAATCACCATCAAGTACATTTTATCGGCATCAATATTTTTACCGGTTTTTTCGTTAATGGCATTGCACATTAAATCAACCTGCCTAAAAATCAAAGCTATTTCTTCTATTGTTTTATGTTGATGGTTGAAGTTTTGATGAAAAAACTTCGTCCTTTCCTGTTTAAAAAGTGGATTGGAACGGATCAGCGTGAGCCACAAATCAAAAGAATAATGCTGGTATTTGGGCATAAGTTTTTATACGATAAAAGAAGCATTGTTTTGTTACAGCTTACTTGATAATTTGGCCTTTAAAATATTTGGCCAAAAAGAAAGCCAGGTCTTCGCGGTAGCCAATGCCCGAAGCTTCAAATTTCCAGCTATTGTTGCGCTTGTACAAGCGGCCAAATTCTACGCCGGTTTCTATGGAAAAATCTTCGCCTAATTCATATCTAACAATTTCCTCGTTGGTTGCATCGTCCACAATCCGGATGTAAGAATCGCGCACTTGTCCGTAATTTTGTTTCCGGGCGATGGCTTCATGGATCGTTACCACAAAGAGGATTTCAGTAATTTGTTCGCTCACTTTTGTTAAATTAACACTGATGGTTTCATCATCGCCGCCGTCGCTGTTGCCGCCGGTTGGGTCATCGCCAGAATGACAAAGTGCGCCATCCGGAGAATTGGTGTTTCCGTAGAAAACAAAAAATTCTTCAGCAGGAATTAAACGGTTTTGGTTGATCATAAATGCAGATGCATCCAGATCGAAAGCGTAACCCGTTCCTTCATTCGGGTTCCAGCCTAAACCAACACTAATTTTAGAAAGCCCGATGTCAACCCGTTGTCCTTTTTGCAGATTAATTGCCATGTTATAAGTGATTTGCGGATTAAAGTTAACATGTATCGCCGCAAAACAAAATTATTTAATTGCTTCTTTTATCGCCTAAAAATTATAGAAAGTTTTACTGCTTTTAGGTCGATAAAAGAAGCATTAGATAGGTTTGATGTGCAAGAACCGCCTGCTTCAATTACCAAGTTGAGTCTTTACCTCTCCTTTTATTTAAATTAATTCTAAATAATTTTTGCATTCCTAAAATTGGATTTTATATTTGTATCAGATTAGAATCAATCTAAATAAAAATAGCGATTAAAATTAAATATGTGTAAATCAATTTTACTCCCTTTACTCCTGCTGATTACAATAATTACAACTGCTGATGCCCAGATAATTTTGGGTAAGATCTCCGGAAAAATAAGAACAACTGACGGAAAAACAGAATCTGGTATAACCGTAATGGTTAAAGAATTAAAACGAACAACCACTACCAAAGATGATGGCAGTTACACTTTCAGCAACATCAAACCTGGTAGTTATACGGTAAGAATTTCGTGTGTTGGCTGTGCCAGTAAAGAAACGACGGTAAACACTTTGGCAGGCAAAACTGTAATTGCAGATTTTACTTTATCCGAAAACTCTTCCCAGCTATCCGAAGTAAATATTAATGCCCGTAAAAACAGTAACAATACACTGGTAACATTGGGCAAAGCCGCTATCAGTCCGTTAGATTTGCCGCAAAGTACCGGCGTGGTAACCAGTCGTGTAATTGAAGATCAGCAAGTTAACCGTTTAGGCGATGCGTTAAAAAATGTAAGCGGCGTTTCGTTAACGCAAACCCGTGGCGGCGTTTCCGAATCTTTCTCGGCACGCGGTTATACCATTGGCGTTGCAGGCGCTGCCGGAAGTATTTTTAGAAATGGTGTGTTGACCAATACGGCAGGTTTCCCTGATGCCAGCACTTTAGAATCAATCGAGGTTTTAAAAGGAAGTTCTGCCTTGCTTTATGGAAACACTTCCGGCGGGTTAGTCATTAATTTAGTAACTAAAAAACCCAAATTTGATTTTGGCGGCGAAGTTGCCATGCGCTACGGCAGTTATAATGATTATAAACCGATTGTAGATGTTTACGGGCCGATCAGTAAAAACGTTGCTTTCCGCGTCATCGGAACTTATGAAAACAGCGATAGTTATCGTGCTCAGGTTAAAACTAAAATAACCAACTTTAGTCCTTCTTTACTTTTTAACCTCGGTTCAAAAACAACTTTATTGGTAGAAGGCAATTATTTAAAATCAGATCTTACACCTGATAACGGCGTTGGAACCATCAATTCAGGCCGCGCAATTCCCGATGTTCCCCGTTCTCAATTTATCAATACCAATTGGGCATACAGTAATTTAGAACAAGGAACCGGCTCAGTTACCTTAAATCACCGTTTTAATGATAGCTGGAATTTGAACGCTATCGGCTCTTTGCAAGGAACAAGTGTAAATTCTTTCGGCTCCAGTTTACCAAATAACGTTGGTGCCGATGGAACCTGGAACAGAGGTTTAGCCCGCGCCAAAACTTATGAAGGCGATTATACCGGACAAGTTAACCTGAACGGAAAGTTTAAAACCGGTTTTCTAAGCCATCAATTATTGGTGGGGACGGATTTTGCAGAAGTGTTAAACATAAGCAGGAACTTCGCGATCAGCGGAATTACGGCCACACAAACTACTTACGATAAAATCAACATTATTAATCAGGATGAATTTACACCACGAACCGACATTCCAAACTCAACCGACACTTTGCGCACCAAATCGCCGTCTTACCGTTTTGGTTACTATGCACAGGATTTGATCAGCATCACCGATAAATTCAAAGTATTGGCCGGTTTGCGTTATACCATCCAAAAAACAGAACAAACTTACATCTCCAATTTAAGAACCGGTTTGGATAGCAGAGGAACAGCATCAACTAAAATAGATAAAGCATTTTCGCCCAAAATAGCTTTAATTTATCAGCCGATTAAAACGACTTCTATTTACGCTACCTACAGCAACAACTTCAATACAAATTCTTCTTACACAGATATTTACGGCGCAACTTTAAAACCTTCAACGGTTGATCAGTACGAAGCTGGTATCAAGAATGATCTTTTTAACGGAAAGCTTACGGCCAATGTAAGTGTTTATCGAATCACCAATAGCGATTTGGCAATACAAGCGCAGTTTGACCGAAACGGAAACCCAAATACAGTATCAACCGTGAGAGAGTTTAGCGGACAAACAAAAAGTGATGGTTTTGATATCGATATTAACGGAAACATCTCCAAAAACTTTTATTTTGTTACCGGTTACAGCCACAATTATATCCGCTACACCAAAACAACGGGCACAACCGGTTCTTACACAGTTGGCGAACGTTTGGTTAACAGCCCGGCCAATACTTTTAACGGAAGCTTGTTTTACACGTTTGATCTTCCTGCTTTGCGCGGCTTAAAATTAGGCGCTTCTGCATTTTATACCGGTTCTCGTTTTGGCGGATACAACAACACGGTTAATCAAACCCAAAAATACAGCCGTTTAATTCCGTTAAGCGGTTTTACAACCGTTGATCTTTCTGCCGGTTATGGCTACAAAAGGCTTTCTTTACTGGCAAAAATTTCCAATATCGGCAATACTTTAAACTATCTCATCCACGATAATTACAGCATTACGCCGACTGCGCCGCGCCAATTTTTAACTACTTTGGCTTATAAATTTTAGAATCAGCACAACAACAACCATTTTATACTGGTAAAAACAGCATTCATGAAAACCGTATTCCGTAACATTCACCTTTACCTTAGTTTGGCCGCAGGTATCATCATTTTTTGCTCGTGTTTAACCGGTACAATGATGGTTTTTGAAGATGAAATAGAACACGCATTGCATCATGAACGCTATTTTGTGGAGCCGCAAAAGCAACGCTTACCAACTGCCCAACTTATTTTTAATGCGCTAAAAGAAGTACCAAAAGCCAAATTGGGCAGCGTAAAGGTTTATGCCGAAGCAGAAAGAACGGTAGAAATTGGGTTGATTATTCCCGAGAAAAAAGGCAGAAAAGGCGAAGGTGAGCATGAAGAACACGGCCCAAACCAGGAACGGCAGGAACACGGCCAAGAACACGGTGATGAACATCGCGGCCCGCAAGGTGCGGAAGGAGAAAACAAAGGGCCGAAAGGCGGCGGCGAAAGGCCAAACCTAACCGTTTTTGTAAACCCTTACACCGGCCAGGTTACCGATCGATTTGATCAACGCAAATCGTTTTTTAAAACAGTAGAAATGCTGCACCGCTTTTTGCTGGCCGGTAAAGACAGTGTGGGCAACAAATTGGTCGCCTTTTCTACCTTGTTTTTTCTGTTTATTTTGATGACCGGCGTAATCTTATGGTGGCCGAAAAACAAAAAAATCATGCGACAGCGTTTACGCTACAAATGGGACGGCAGCCAGAAACGCCTAATTCACGATCTGCATATTGTAACCGGTTTTTACACTTCTCTTTTTCTATTGATTATTGTTTTTACCGGATTGATCATGACTTTTTCCTGGGCAAACAAACTGCTATTTGCCATCACCGGTTCTAAACCCGTTTTTGAACAGCCAAAACCTTCGACATCCGTTTATCAGGCAGGAATAAAACCGCTGCCAATCGGCGAAATTTTGGCTTTGCAGGAAGAAATAGAACATGTTTCCTCCTACACCATTCGTCCGCCGCGCGATTCTTCCGGCACTTTTAACATCAATGTTTTGCCGGAAGGAGCCGTGGAAACTGCATTAGATACTTACTTTGTCGACCAATATTCCGGGAAAGTAATCAGCATACAAAAATTCGCAGATAAAAGTGCCGGACAACGTGCCCGCGCGTTTGTAAAACCGATTCATACAGGTTCTATTTATGGCTGGAAAACCAAAATTATCAGTTTTATCGTGTGTTTGTTATCGCTGATTTTCCCGGTTACGGGCGTGATGATGTGGCTGAACCGGATTAAAAAAAAGACCGATAAAAGAAGTATCGGTCAGGTTGCTTTAGGTTGATTAAAAAGAAAAGCCGTTATTCTTCTGCCCGCAATATATTGCCCAAAGCAATTGTTCCGCCGTTTAATATTCGTGCCGTAATTCCGCCATGTCCTCGAACAGCATTATAACCTCCGCTGCCCAAAGTTTCTTCCATTCTTGAGCATGGATAACATTCTCCTGTATATTTCAGCAAAGCATCTCCAACCCAAAAAGTTTTATCTTTTAAAGCCAGCAGGTTGATGCCTTGGATCACGATATTGCGCCGCAGCATTTCCGGCGACACTGTTTTTATCTGCATAAAAGAAGCAATGGCCTTCAGATGTTCCTGCTGAATTAGGGTTACCTGTCTTTTACTTCCGGCAGTACCAGAAAAATGGTCTCCCGCAAGTCCTTTCTGCGTAATTGCCTCCACTTTTTCTAAAGCAACCATCGCTTGTTTCCTGCCCGGCCTGGTGCCAATCCAGCAAACTGTTCCTTGCTGCGGCAACGTATCGATTAGTTTTTGAAGCGGAGACGTTGCCGTTAATTTCATCTGTAGCTTGCTTTAATTTTTTTATTGCCCTGCACGCACTTAATTATATAAGATACAATTTGCCAAAGATTAATTAATATTACTTACCTTTAATACAAGCTTATGATCCTCGTATAATTTTTGATCGTTTAAATATTTCCGGTTTTTTTGATCCGGAGATATCTATTTGTGAACTAATTTTGAAAAAAGGAAAAGAACAGTTTTATTAAACCCTTAACAAAGCACGAACATCCGCAGTATAAAAAATGTTAACCCTTAAATAAAAACCCATGAGCAAAGACAAAGGAAGTAAAGAAAAGAAAAAAGAAGCAAGTACTGAGAGCAAAAAAGCTCCTTCAGACTATCAATCCGGCAAAAAATCAGTATCCAAAACTGATGTAGTGCCTAACAAAAAGAAATAATGACGAACCAAACGGTTGAAATGCAGGCTAAAGTTTATGTGTACGATCTAAACAATTGCGCCAAAGAATTCGGTTTTAAAGCTGATGAAGGATGGGACTTAAACCTGGCCACAGTTGAGGAAAAAACGGCTATCGAAAAAGACTATTATCCAACTGTTTCTGCCAAAGTATTGCCAGAGATTTTGTCAGAATTATTTGGGCTGGTTAAAGCAAAACTGACCGCAGCAAAATCTATTATCGATAAAAAATTAGATACAGACGTTTCTTCTGACAGTCCGTTACAGTATTTAGTTGCCTACAACCCAAAACGGCACCGTTGATTTACGGCAGTTAATACAAAAATCCTAAAAAAGTACAATTGCTTTAGTTTGAGGTTCTTTTACAGAACAATCAACCCAACGTTTTCAAACTGTTTAATGCTTCTTTTATGCTACAAAAAACCAAGTTTTTTGTAGCATAATTAAATGCAATCCCGATATTTATAGTGCTAAAAGAAGTATTATAATTAACCCTTTAACAGAACCCTCCTCACTGTTTATGTAAATGTTTTTCGGGCAAAATATTTAAAGCAATTCTATCTTCTTCAAGCAAATCTCAAACTTATATAAAGTAACATTACTGTTAATAACAGGCATAAGAACCATTTAACAATATTGTTACCGTTAACACCTATTTGAAATTCTCAATTTTATAGAACGATAATCAGCAGCAGCTGTTTATCGTTTTAATAATCCGGATTTACCACCAGGAAATACAATAGGTTTTATGAGATACTTTGTAAAAAATAAAGGTCGCCTGTGCTTTTATAATTATGTCAGGCTACTCTTTATCGTAATACTTTCTTTTTGTATTTCTTTATCTTCTAATGCCCAAAACCTTAATTCGAGGGATACCAACCAAGATTTAACATTACAGCAGTGCATTGATTATGCGCTGCAACACCAACCTGCGCTAAAACAAGCAAATATTAATATTGCTATTGCAAGGGCTACCAACGCTGTTAATTTGGCGGGCTTGCTGCCACAGGTTAATGTAACGGGCAGTGTGATCCATAATAACCAGTTGCCAACTTCTTTTGTAGCCAACACGGCAGACCCAACCGGCCCTGCCGTTCGGGTTCAAAACGGAGTTTCCAATTCTTTTGTACCACAATTGGCTGCATCTCAGGCTTTGTTTAGCCCCAATCTTTTATACTTAGCAAAAAGCGCACATTTATATGTAGAAGAAGCTAAACAAGTTACCGACAGCACCAAAATTAATATTGTGGCTTCGGTCAGTAAATCCTTTTACAATTTACTGCTAACACTCGAACAAATTAACGTTTTAAAAGAAGATACAGCCCGGCTCGGTAAAAACGTGCAGGATACTTATCATCAGTACATTGGCGGTATTGTTGATGAAACCGATTATGAAGAAGCTACCATCACCCTAAATAATTCGAAAGCGCAGTTAAAACAGGCGAACGAAAACGTGGTGCCGCAGTACGCCAGTTTGAAACAGTTGATGGGTTATCAGCCTGAAAAACAGTTTAATGTAAGTTTTGATACTTTAAAAATGGTTAGTGCCATTAACATTGATACCACGCAGCAATTACAGTATGAAAAACGCATTGAATACCAGGTACTTAATACACAAAAAAGCATCCAGCAACAGGATATAAACTATTACCGTTTGGCATTTTTGCCCACTTTATCTGCTTATTACAATTACAATTTAGTTTTTCAGAACAATACCTTTTCGGATCTTTTGAGTAAATCATACCCTAATTCAGCAGTAGGATTAACTTTTAGCATACCTGTTTTTACCGGTTTCTCCCGGGTGCAAAACCTGCGCCGCGCCAAATTACAAGAACAGTTGATTGGTTGGAGTGAAGTGAACCTGAAATCGCAGATCTACACAGAATACACTTCTGCTTTAGCTAATTACAAAAGCAATTTGTACAATTTAAATGTACAGCAAAAAAACACTGCTTTGGCAAAAAGGGTCTATTTTGTGGTAACGCTACAATACAAGCAAGGGATTGTGCCTTATCTTAATGTAATTACTGCCGAATCAAATTTGATAACATCCGAAATAGGCTATTACAATGCTTTGTTCCAGTTATTATCAAGCAAAATCGACCTGCAAAAAGCAATGGGAAACATATCTTATTAAAAGACAATAATGCATAACTACCGAAATATCCAGAATAAAATCCTTTTAAATGTAATTATAATTGTTTGCCTAACATTGGTTTCGTGCAAAAAGAAACAGCCGCCGGTTAGTTCGGTAGTGCCGGTAAATTTGTATAAAGCAAAACCAGAACACGTTTTGTATTACGACAAATACCCTTCAACCACGCAGGCATTGAGCCAGGTTAACCTGCTGGCACAAGCGCAGGGTGCCATTACCGGAATTTTTTTTAAGGAAGGAAGCCACGTAAAAAAAGGGCAGAAGTTGTATGAAATTGACAAACGCCTTTACCAGGCAAGTTATGATGCGGCTGTTGCCAATGCTAAAGTGCAACAAGGAAATTTAATACAAGCACAACAGGACGCAGACCGGTACGATTACCTGAACAAGTATAATGCGGTAGCCAAACAACTTTACGACCATGCCGTAATTGCCTTGCAAAACGCAAAAAACCAGGTAAAGTCTGCAGAAGAGGCGATAAAAACAGCACGGACAAATCTCAATTACGCTGTAATTTATGCTCCGTTTGATGGCACAATTGGTTTTAGTCAGGTGAAATTAGGCAATGTGGTAACACCTGGTTCTACGGTGCTAAACACCATTTCTACAGATAACCCAATAGCTGTTGATTTTTTAATCAACGAAAAACAGTTAACCCATTTCCAGGAACTTAAAAACAGTAAACAGCAAGCAAGCGATTCGCTATTTACTATTTTGCTTCCGAATAACTCGCTTTATCCTTACACCGGGAAAATTTCTGTAATAGACCGGGCTGTTGATTCGCAAACAGGTTCTGTACGCGTTCGGTTGGTGTTTAACAATCAAAAAAGAGCTTTAATAGCCGGGATGAGTTGTATTGTAAGGGTTCATAACCAAGAAAAAGCACCTCAGATTTTATTGCCTAACAAAGCCGTTGTTGAGCAAATGGGCGAATATTTTGTTTTTCTGGCGAAAGATACCGTTGTAAATGATACAACAAACCATAAAGCTAAACAAGGTAAAATGCAGAAACGCCGGGAACTTTTGGCCTATCAAAAGAAGGTACAAGTTGGCCAAACGATTGGCCCGGATGTGATCATCAAAAAAGGCATTAAAGAAGGTGACCGCGTTGTTACGGACGGTGTCCAGTCTTTGCATGACGGCTCCCAAATAACCACGGCCAATAAATTACCTCCGGCGCAAGGTGGTGGCAAAGGCGGCAAGCAATAATCAGACAAAACCAATGAATAAATTTTTTTAAAGCCTCTTAGTAGAATATCCCGATGCTTCTTTTATGCATGAAAAATTTGACCCAATACTATCTAAAAAAAAGCATTAGGTTGATAATTTTTTAGGTGATAAAAGAAGCATGCAAAACAAACTGAACCGTTTTATATCAGCCTAACTGTACATCTAAAGTCTACCTCTAACAGAAAATGAAATAATATATGGTTGCCAATACATTTATAAAACGGCCGATAACTGCAATCGTTATTTCTATTGTATTGGTTATTACTGGTGCTGTTTGTATCATTAATTTACCGATTGACCAGTACCCGGATATTACGCCTCCTATCGTACAGGTTAACGGCCAGTTTACCGGTGCCGATGCACAAACGGTAGAACAAACAGTTGCCACGCCCATAGAAGAACAGGTAAATGGTACGCCAGGCATGGAATACATGCAAAGCAACAGCACCAATAACGGGCTGATGACCATGAACGTTACCTTTAAAATAGGTACAGATATTGACGTAGCCGCGCTGGATGTTCAAAACCGGGTAAGCATTGCAACACCTTTATTGCCGGCCGTAGTAAGTAGGCTTGGGTTAACTGTACGTGCGGTTAACCCAAGTATGCTGATGATGGTTGCTATTTATGCACCAAAAAATACGCACAACATTACTTTTCTGGATAACTACACCAATATTTTTGTTCAGGATGCCCTTTTGCGGGTGCCGGGTGTTGGCAGCATCAACAGGTTTACAGATGATTTTAGTATGCGCATCTGGATGAACCCGGATAAAATGGCTTCCTACAGTTTAACACCTTCGGATGTTATTGCTGCCCTCAACGCACAAAACGTACAAGTGGCAGCAGGAACGGCAGGTGTGCCGCCGCAGTCTTCAAGCCAAACTTATGAATTAGGTATTTTGGTGAACGGAAGGTTAAGTAAAGTCCCGGAATTTGAAAAAATCATTGTAAAAACTATTCCATCCACAGGGGAACTGGTTTACCTAAAAGATGTGGCAAGAGTGGAACTGGGCAAATTCACTTTCTCCAGTAATTCTTTTGTAGATGGAAAACGAGCGTCGTACTTACAAATTTATCAGGCACCAGGCAGTAATGCTTTGGAAACTGCAAAAGGCATTTATTCAACTTTAGCCAAACTGAAGCAGACTTTTCCAGCAGATGTAGAATATAGTGTCCCTTTTGAATCTGTTACGGTTGTTAAAGTTTCTATGCAGGATGTAGTTGGAACTTTGTTAAAAACATTAGGCTTAGTTGCAATTGTGGTATTTCTGTTTCTGCAGAACTGGCGGTCTACGCTCATACCTGTTTTGGCTATTCCGGTTTCTATTTTTGGCACATTTTGCTTTTTTATCCCTTTAGGTTTCACCATCAATACCTTAACCATGTTTGGTTTTGTGCTGGCCATTGGTATTGTGGTGGATGATGCCATCATCGTGGTTGAAGCAGTGCAGCATTATATCGACCATGATAAAATGTCGGCAAAAGAAGCAACCTACCAGGCAATGAAAGATATTTCTGCACCGGTAATTGCTATTGCGCTTATTCTTGCTGCCGTGTTTGTGCCGGTTGGTTTTATTCCGGGTATTGTGGGCAGGTTATATCAGCAGTTTGCCATTACCATTGCTATTTCCGTCATAATTTCTGCTTTTATCGCGCTGTCTTTAACACCTGCTCTTTGTACTTTATTATTGAAACCAACCGATACTGGCAAAGAGGCAAAAGGCTTAAACAAATGGTTCACAAAGTTTAACGATTGGTTTCAGCGTGTTACCGATAAATATACTTATGGTGTTAAAAGAAGCATTCAGGCTTCCCGTTATGTGGTCATCTTGTTGGTTTGTATTTGTGCAGGCACATACTTTTTATTCCAGAGCAAGCCATCAGGTTTTATTCCTTCTGAGGATGACGGAAACCTGTACGTTACTTACCAATTACCTCCGGCTTCTTCGACAGCGGCATCAGTTGATGTGATGTCTAAAGTGATGAAGGTTGTTGGCTCTACTCCCGGTGTGGCACATTACGCGGCCTTATCTGGTCTAAACGTGGTTACCAATGCCAGCAACTCAAACAACGGCACTATTTATTGTCAGTTGGCTCCATGGGAGGACCGCAGTGAGTCGGATGAACAAGTGCCCGGCATTATCAGCGTAATGCAAAAAAGGATCGCGGATGCCGGCATCAAAAATGCAGATATCCAAGTGATCCAGCCTTCACCTTTACCCGGAGTGGGCACGACGGTTGGTTTCAGTATGCAGATAGAACAGCGTAGTACCACAGACGATATTCATAAATTTGAAACCGTCGTAAATAAGTTCGTTGCAGAAGCCAATAAAAATCCTGCCATAAACAAAGCATTCACCTTTTTTACTGCCCACACGCCCAATTATAATTTAACCGTCGACCGGGAAAAATGCGAAAAGCTTGGCGTAAACGTTGCTGATGTTTTTACAACGATACAAGCTTTTATGGGTAGTTTGTATATCAACGATTTTACTACTTATAACCGTACCTTCCACGTAGTTGTACAGGCGGACACGGCATTTCGGTCAAACATATCAGCCATGAACAAATACTATGTGCGTAACCAGGCTGGTACGATGGTGCCGTTAGGAACGCTGATCAGTTATAGTCCTACAGAAGCAGCACCACTCATTTCCCACTTTAATATTTTCCGTACTGCCGAAATTGATGGTGCTTCTTCACCCGGCTATAGCAGCACGGATGCCTTAACTGCACTGCAAACACTTGCCGCTAAAAATTTACCGGAAGGTTATACTTACGAGTTTTCTGGTTTGAGTTATGAGGAAGTAAAAGCAGGCTCTACGACTATTTATATTTTTCTCTTTTCCATCACCTTTGTATTTCTTTTCCTGGCGGCGTTATACGAAAGCTGGTCCGTGCCATTTTCTGTACTGCTTGCCGTACCGATTGGTGCTTTTGGTGCCATACTTGCCTTGATATTTGTACCGAGCCTTACTAATAACGTTTATGCGCAAATTGGTTTAATAACGTTGATCGGCCTGGCCGCAAAAAATGCAATTTTAATCGTAGAATTTGCTAAAGTACGAGTGGACCGGGGCGAAGATCTTTTACAATCAACACTTGATGCGGTAAGCTTACGTTTGCGGCCAATCATCATGACTTCGCTGGCGTTTATTTTAGGCGTATTGCCGCTTGTTCTGGCTACCGGTGCTGGTGCAGTTGCCCGCAGGACGATAGGTTTTACCGTTTTGGGCGGAATGCTGGCTGCTTCCACGATAGCCATATTTGTTGTTCCGGTTCTTTACGTAGTAATCACCCGGTTCTCTTATGGTAAAGCAAAATTGGAATACTTAAAATCACATCATGACGAATTGATGGAAAAAGAAAAGAAAGTTGAAGAGCAGAATATCGACCCGGAATTAGAATATGAAATCCAGAAATCCCGTGAACTAAGTAATACTGAACAGGCATGATCGCCAATACTTTTATTAAACGGCCGGTAACAGCAATCGTTATTTCTTTGATATTAATGATTGCAGGCACTATTTGTCTTTTTAGCCTTGCTGTTGACCAATATCCAAATATTTCTCCACCCAGTGTTTCCGTGAACGGATCTTATACCGGTGCTGATGCCCAAACGGTCGAACAAACGGTTGCTATCCCTATTGAAGAACAGGTGAATGGCACACCAGGCATGGAATATATGCAAAGCACCAATACCAATAGCGGCGGTATGGGCATCAGGGTAACTTTTAAAATTGGCACCAACGTGCGGATTGCTGCGCTTAATGTTCAAAACCGGGTTGGTATCGCTTCACCCTTACTTCCTTCGGTTGTTAGTAAAATAGGGTTAACTGTTCGCGCCAGTAACCCAGACCAGTTAATGCTGATTGCCATTTATTCACCAAAACGCACACATAATATTACTTTTTTGGATAATTACACCAACACTTTTATTCAGGATGCCATCTTGCGTGTACCTGGTGTAGGCGATGTAAGTGCCCGTACAGATAATTTTAGTATGCGGATTTGGATGGACCCTGATAAAATGGCATCCTACAGTTTAACGCCTGCTGATATTAGTGCAGCTTTAACTTCCCAGAACGTGTATGTTGCGGCAGGCTCTGTAGGCACACCTCCTCAAAATACCTCACAAACCAATGAAATTGGCATACTGGTAAATGGTATGCTAAACAAAGCATCGGACTATGAAAAAATAATTGTTAAAACAATGCCCACAACAGGAGAACTGGTTTATCTTAAAGATGTGGCAAGGGTTGAACTGGGCAAATTTACTTTTTCAAGCAATGCTTTTGTTGATGGAAACAGGGCTTCTACCATTCAGGTTTATCAATCTCCCGGAAGCAACGCGCTTCAAACTGCCGAAAATGTATATGCAGCACTGGCCAAACTGAAAAAATCTTTTCCTGCTGATGTAGATTATAAAGTCCCTTTCGAATCGGTAACGATCATCAAAGTTTCCATTCAGGAAGTAGTTGGTACTTTATTAAAAGCACTTGGGCTGGTTGCCATAGTAGTGTTTTTATTCCTTCAAAATTGGCGGTCAACCATCATCCCTATTTTAGCTATCCCGGTATCAATTCTCGGTACTTTTTGTTTTTTTATTCCTTTAGGCTTTACCATCAATACCTTAACAATGTTTGGGTTTGTATTGGCTATTGGTATTGTGGTGGATGATGCCATTATTGTAGTAGAGGCCGTACAGCATTATATTGATGAGCAGCACATGTCCGCAAAAGAGGCAACTTATCATGCCATGAAAGAAATTTCTGCACCCGTAATCGCCATTGCCCTCATTCTGGCTTCCGTATTTGTTCCGGTCGGTTTTATTCCGGGTATTGTGGGCCGTTTATACCAGCAGTTCGCTATCACGATTGCCATCTCTGTTATTATTTCGGCATTTATTGCTTTGTCTTTAACCCCTGCGTTGTGTACTTTGCTTTTAAAACCAAGTGCCGCTTATACAGAAAAATCGAATTGGCTGGATAAATTCTTCCATCATTTTAACAGCTTCTTTGAGAAGCTAACTTCTAAATATACCGGTGCGGTAAATAAGAGCATTAAAGGTTCTAAATACATTGTAATTATTCTGGTGTGTATTTGTGCAGCTGCCTATTTTCTATTTAAAACCAAACCTTCCGGATTTGTTCCTTCAGATGATGGCGGGCGTTTATTTGTTACTTATCAATTGCCGGAAGCTTCTGCTACCGTACAATCGGTAAAAGTGATGACCAAACTGATGAAAATAGTTGGGTCAACTCCTGGCATCTTGCATTATACCGCCATATCTGGTTTTAATATCCTAAATGGTGGGGCTAATTCTAACAATGGCTCTATGTTTTGCATGCTTACACCCTGGGACGAGCGCACAACGCCAAGCACAAAAATACAAGGATTAACGAATGAGCTAAAAAAGCGGTTTGCCAAAGCGGGTGTCAAAAACGCCAATATTGTGGTTATACAACCTCCTCCCATAAGGGGGATTGGGTTAGCCGCGGGATTTAGTATGCAGGTAGAACAGGGAAGTTCTACCGATGACATTCATGCTTTTGAAACAGTGGTTAAAAAATTTGTTGCGGCGGCACAAAAAATCCCGGCCACTTCTACGGCATTTAGTTATTTTTCGGCACATACGCCAAGTTATGAATTAACCGTTGACCGTGAAAAGTGCGAAAAACTCGGCGTAAACATTACCGATGTATTTTCTACTATGCAATCTTACATGGGCAGTTCGTTTGTAAATAATTTTACGTTGTACAACCGTACTTACCACGTAGTGATACAGGCTGATACTTCTTTTAGGGCACAAATTTCGGATATGAACAAGTATTATGTACGAAACCAGGTTGGCCAAATGCTGCCGCTGAGTACACTCATCAGTTACAAACCGATTGTTGCAGCCCCGCTTATTTCGCACTTTAATATTTTTCGCTCTGCGGAAGTGGATGGCGCAATTCCACCTGGTTACAGTTCGGGCCAATCTATTGACGAGTTAAAAGCTTTGGCCGCAAAAACATTGCCCCGCGGCTATACTTATGAGTTTTCTGGATTGAGTTATGAAGAATTAAAGGCGGGTTCTACAACCGTTTACATTTTCATTTTTTCGATTACGTTCGTTTTTCTTTTTCTGGCTGCGTTGTACGAAAGCTGGTCGGTGCCGTTTTCTGTGATGCTCACTGTTCCGATAAGTGCTTTTGGTGCTATCCTTGCCCTCACACTCGATCCTATTCTTACTAATAATGTTTATGCGCAAATCGGGTTGATTACCTTGATTGGTTTATCTGCAAAAAACGCTATCCTGATTGTAGAATTTGCAAAAGTGCGGGTTGACCGCGGGGAAGAGCTGATCAAATCCACCCTTGATGCTGTGCGGCTGCGCTTGCGGCCGATCATCATGACTTCAATGGCATTTATCCTGGGTGTTCTGCCGCTTGCTTTGGCATCCGGTGCTGGTGCAGAATCCAGAAATACCATTGGCGTAACGGTTTTGGGCGGGATGATTGCTTCTTCATCCATTTCTATATTTATTGTCCCGGTGCTTTTTGTGTTGTTTACTAAGTTTTCTTACGGAAAAAAGCAGCTTGATTATTTGCAGGCACACCATGAAGAATTGATGGAAAAAGCCAGAAAAGTAGAAGAGCAAAACATCGACCCGGAACTGGAATACGAGATAGAACAGGCCAAAGCTCAGCATCAACCCGGTCAGGGATAAAATTTATCCTGTAAAAGAAGCATTGCCGCATTAATCAACAACATATTTTATTTAAACGTTTTATCTGTTTTTCATCAACTTTCGGCATACTGTTTTTATGCCTGTAAAATTGATATTGGTTTCGATTTTACTAATTCCACCGGCACTTCTTCAACCCCAATTTTTATCTGGTAAAAGAAGCATCAAACCAAAAACTTAAACTATCTAACCAATATAATTTTTTGAACCCAAACTATTTTATATCCTTTGCGCTATTACTAATCAGCAAAAACCACTATTTCTACATTTATGCACACTCCTTCTATCTTAGGTATTAACCGAACACAAGATGGCACGATTTCTATTTTCGGCGGCGGAAAACACATCATGTCTATCCATAAAGAACGTTTAACCAAACGCAAGCACCATTGGGGAAGGGTTGGCGACATTAAGCTTTACAAAGAACATATTCCGGCGGTTGACCGTCCTTATGATTTGATTGTAGAATGCTGGTCGGCAGATAACGAAATCGAGAAAAAAGAGGAATACCACGAAGAACTGCGGCGGGAACTGCAATTAAACGAAGGTGCCCGGATCATTGATATTTCGCATCATTTGGCGCATTTGTACAGTGCTTTCCCGCCATCCGGTTTTGATACTTGTGCTGTGATGATCATCGATTCTGTTGGCAGCCCGGTTGAACATATCCAGTATGATTATCCGGGAAAAGAAGGCAAAGCAAACTTGTTTGAAGTAGCATCTTACTATTACTGCGAAAACGGAGAAATTAAGTGCATTAAAAAACAGTTGCACGACCGGAATCCGGAGAAACCTCAAGGTTTAGGCAACTTCTATTACAAACTAACTGCATGTTTATTTGGCGGAGAAGGCAGCGAAGGAAAAGTGATGGGTTTGGCCGGATACGGCGATCCGAAAAAATTGGATTTACCTGATTTGATTGTGGAAGAAGGAGAGCTTTTTATCCCGAAGGAATGGGCAGAAGTATTCAAATCAACGGATTACTTTTACGATACTGAAGTAAAAACTTTCCAGGAAAAAGCTGATTTTGCCGCAAAAGGACAGGAAGTTTTTGAAAAAGCGTTGATCGAAATTGCAGCCTGGCTAAGCGAAGTTACCGGAACAAAAAATATTGCTTATGCCGGCGGCTGCGCTTTAAATTGCGTTGCCAATACCAAAGTTTTAGAACAAGGTTATGATTTGTTTATCCCGCCGGCACCGCACGATGGCGGAACTTCTGTTGGTTGCGCCATTTATGGCGCGATGGAATGCTTCAAACTAAAGAATGAATTTGACTGGAAATTTGATTATTTGGGGCCGGACGTAGCTATCAGCGAAGTAACCAAACTGATTGAAAATTATCCTGAACTAAGCATCCATCAACCAGAAAATTTAATTGAAGAATGTTCCAACCATATTTATTGGGGAAAAATACTTTGCGTTTTTCAAAGCCATAGCGAGTTTGGTCCGCGGGCGTTAGGCAACCGAAGTATTGTTGCCGATACCCGTTATGCCGTTAACAAATTTTGGATCAATACTTTTATCAAAGGCCGGGAATGGTTCCGCCCGATTGCGCCATTTGTTTTGCAGGAAGATGTAAACAAATATTTTCATTTTGACGGGCGGACGCCTTTTATGCTTTTTACTGCTTTTTTGCGCGACGAATACAAGCACCAGTTTCCAACAATTGAACACATCGATTACAGTGCCAGGATACAAACGGTTAACAAAGCAGACAATGCTTTTATTTACGACCTGATCACCAACTTTAAAGAAAAAACTGGCGTGGGCATTATTGCCAATACTTCTTTTAACGGCAAAAATGAAACAATGGTAGAAACTTTGGCCGATGCTTTAAATTGTTTTGTAAAACATCCAATCCATCATTTAATTGTGCCGCCGTTTATCATTTCCAAGAAAACGCCGGTCAGCAATCCGTTGCAACTTTCAAGTTATAAAGTGTGAGTTTGAAAATATACATTTTATCGCCGCATATTGATGATGCAGCATTTTGTCTTGCACTGCATATTGCACAATTTGCAGAGCGCAAAATTCCGGTAACGTTAATTAATTGCTTTACAATTTCAACTTTTACAACCATTGATTGTGGTGTAAAAAGCAGGGAACAAGTAAGCACTTTAAGAAAAGATGAAGATGTAGCTTTTAACAAGTTGTTTGGCTCCGCTATCAATATCATCAATCTGGATCTGTTGGATGCACCGTTGAGAAACAAATATATCCATCAATTCCATCAATTTAATACAGCAGAATTAAGGTTGATCGAAGAAATTAAAACTTTTTTAGAAGAAAATGTAGATGGAATATTACTTTGTCCGCTTGCGTTAGGCAACCACATCGACCATACTATTTGTGTAGAAGCAGCAATACAATTGTATCCAAACAAGCAAGTTTTGTTTTACGAGGATTTGCCTTATGCAGGCAGGGTTAGCCAGAATGAAATTGATACACATGTAAAAGATTTAGGGGAAAGATTAGGTATACAATTAGAAAGTCAAATTGGTGGTTTGCAAGGTTGCAAGATCAATAAAGAACATGCAATCCAAGTTTATAAAAGCCAGGTGAATGATGAAATTTGTTCTGAAATAATTTCTTACATGAACCAATTATCAGGAGAAAGGTTGTGGGGAAGATTGGAAGAATTTGATGTTTTAAAATTGGGTTTAAATTAAAATTAGAATCCAATTTTTTGATTCAGTAAGATGTAGATGCTTCTTTTATCCATCTAAACTTGTTATTGTAAAGCATTTATTTCTACAAAAGTTTTACAGTTTTAGTACGATAAAAGAAGCATTCAAATTTGATGAATCAGGTTTTGATTTGATGAATAGAAAGTATCTTTCTATCTTCAACCTAAACCAATTATATGCAGATGAATTGCCTCAAATTCTATTTCGCAGCTATACTTTTATTGTTGTGCCAGCAAATCCATGCTTTACAAAAAGTAAGCGTTTCCTCGCCTGATAAAAAAATTGTTTTTAATCTGGGCATTGAGCAGGACGAATTGGTTTACCGTGTAAGCTACAAAGGCAAATTACTGATTAGCCGTTCGCCTTTGCATATCAGTTTTTTGGAAGGAGGTAATTTTAACGGAAAAATTCAATTAGGCGTCCCAATAAAAAAACGGCTGACCGAAACTTACACCTTAATTACCGGCAAGGCCAGCAAGGTTTTAAGCGATTGCAACAGTGCAATCGTTCCGGTTACTGCCCAAGGCGAAGGCATCAAAAACCTCAACCTCGAAGTCCGCGTTTTTAATGATGGTGCTGCTTTTAGATACCAGATTTTAGCAAAAGGGCAGCAGGAAATGCACGTTACAGATGAAATAAACACATTCAATTTAGCTGGTGATCCTATTGTCCGTACAATGTTATTGCCCAATTATACCACTTCGCACGAAGGTTTATACACCACAACTCCATTTAGCAAACTCAAGGCTGATACTTTAATGGATATGCCAACCTTGTTTGAGTTTCCTGGTGGAAATTTTCTGGCTATAACCGAAGCCGCGTTACGGGATTATGCTGGCATGTATTTGATCAAACACAACGGTGTTTTGCAAAGCCGGCTTTCGGCTTTGCCGAATCATCCGGGTTTAAAAGTAGTGGCAAAATTACCGCATGATAGTCCGTGGCGGGTGATGCTAATTAGTGACCGGATTGGTGCACTAATCGAATCCAACGTAATCACCAACCTCAACGAGCCAAACAAAATTAAAGATGTTTCCTGGATTAAACCCGGAACCTGCACTTTCCCCTGGTGGAATGGAACTGTGTTGCCCGATACCAGTTTTACGCCCGGCAACAACTTTAACACCAATATGTATTATGTTAATTTCTGCGCCAAAAACCACATTATGTACCATTCGGTTGTGGAGTATGGCGGGCACGAATGGTACGTAAACGATGGTTCGGGCTATTCTCCCGGGCCGCATGCCGATCCATCTAAAGCCGTTCCAGATTTGGATATGCAGCAATTGTGCGATTCTGCGGCAGCAAAAGGAGTTGGCATCCGGGTTTGGGTACACTGGGCGGCTTTGTACCCGAAGCTGGACAGCACTTTTGCACAATACGAAAAATGGGGGATCAAAGGGATGATGGTAGATTTTATGGACCGAGACGATCAGGAAATGGTAAATATTCAGGAAGAGATTTTGCAGAAAGCCGCACAGCACCACCTGCACATTCAGTTTCATGGTGCCTACAAGCCAACAGGTTTAAACCGTACTTATCCTAACGAATTTACCCGGGAAGGAACGTTAAATTACGAAAATGATAAATGGACAACGGCGGTTAATCCTGATCACGATGTCAACATTCCGTTTACCCGGATGCTGGCCGGTTCTACAGATTATCATTTAGGCGGATTTCGGGCCGTGCCGGTATCCAAGTTCAGGATACATTATATCCGGCCAATGGTGCAAGGCACACGCTGCCACATGCTGGGCATGTATGTGGTATTGGAAAATTATTTGGGAATGATTTGCGACGATCCCGAAGCTTATTTAAATCAGCTTGGCTTTGAATTTTTACAGCATGTCCCAACCATTTGGGACGAAACCCGTGTTATCGCTGCACAACCTGGCGAGTTTGTAGTAATCGCGAGAAGCAAAGGCAAAGATTGGTACGTCGGCGGCATTACCAACCATAACAGGCGCAACTTATATGCAAAGTTGGATTTCTTGCCAGAAGGGGCGTTTACAGCAGAGATTTATAACGATGCTTCAGATTCTGAAACCAATGGTAACCATTTAGTAAAAACGGTAAAACAGGTAAACCGGCAAACCGTACTTAACTTATCAATGGCATCAGGCGGCGGATTGGCAATGCATTTATTTCCATCAACCAAAAACTAAATGACTTAACGGGTAATAAATTTAGATCGACTAAAAAAAACAGCTACAAAACAAAGGGAGGCAAATTACTGCCCCCCTTTTTTGTAATCATTCAAAGCTTAACGCTTTCGGTTTTATAATTGGTTAGTTGGTTTTATTTTTAAGTTTAGTTGGCAGACGGTTTCCTTCTTATCTAACTTACATTCTTGCATAAGTCAATTTAGCGGTGTTAACGGTAGGTGCAGTTTCCGGGTCGCCAGGTGCATAGTAGGCGGTAAAGGTGATGATGTCGGTCTGTTTCAGCAATTGGTTCAATACTACTGTTGCCTCGGCAGAAGAACCATAAAACTTTTGGTAGATAAAAGAACGGGTAACTCTTTTTTTAACAAACATTTTATTGTTGACCAAAGTGTCTTTGCTGCTGTGGACAATGATGTCGTTCAGGTTGTCGTCCACCCAGTTGGTCGCGTTTACGCCATATTTGGTCATGGAATGGTAGTCAAAGGCGGCCAGTTGCGTTCCGGTGAAGCCTTCTTTTAAGTGTACCGCCCAGTTTTGGGCAAGCATATCAGAATCTAAAAGCAGCGTTACGTCTTCGTTGTAGACCATGTTCAGCACGTTAGAAGTAACGGCCATTTTAACAACCTGTCCACTGGTTTTAATGTTGAGGGCAGCGTATTTTTCTACAACTGCTGAAGACTGTGGCGCGCCGCCGTTTTTATCTTTTTTGCAGCTTGTTGTTAATGCCAGTGCTGCTAAACCAAAAAGTAGTAATTTTTTCATGTCCGTATTTTTTAATTTTTCAAGTGATTTGATAAGGTATAGCCAATAAAAATGCCAGCAGGAATCAGCCGCGGCTATAATTGCACGAATGCTTCTTTTATCAGGTAAAAATTAGGGTGAAGCAGCGATATAAATTATTGCCGTTATTTTCTTTACAGGAAATAAAACTTTTTAGGAATATTAAAGATTTTTAGCTGTAAAAATAGCATTTGTTACAGGAATCGGCTTTGATTTAAGCTGAAGCAGATCTGGAAAAAATTAAACACAAAGCATAATTCTTTGCGGCAAAAGCAATGTCGGCGATACGAAATAAACCCTCAAAATAGAGAAATTAAATATTGAACGAATGACGTTTTCCTTTAGATAAGAATGAGAGTGTTTCTCAGTTGGGGAATTTTGAGGAAATAATCCCAATCCCACTACCTCTTCTCATCCACAAAACGTGGAAGAGAACTGTAATCTCTCCCAAATTATAATTTGATTTAGATAACAGCTTTTAAAGAATGATGATTTGGATAAACGTACTTGAAGTAAATGCTTCTTTTACCCCTACAAAGTATTGGAAGGAATATTGACCACAGCCGTGTTGGAGGGATAACTCTCGTTTTTTAACCGGCTTAATGCAGTTACCACATATTGATAGTTTTTACCAGCTTCGGCATTCTGGTCCTCAAACGTACGTTGCTGATTGTAAGTAATATTCAAAATGTGTTTTGGGTCCGTTAAATTAATAGGTTCGCCCTTATCAAAACGATAAACAACATAACCAAAAGCCGTATTGCCATCGTTGGTTGGCAAAGGCAGTTGCCATTGCAGGTTCACTATTTTTCCGGATGCTTTCGCAATTAGTTCACGCGGAATATTAGGCGTTGCGGCATCCCGCCAAAGCATGGCTGGAGGCAACGCTGCGTAACGGTAAAAATCTGTTTTCAAACTATCTGTAAAACCAAGCGGATTATGCTGTAAAGACTTCGAACTGAAATAAACGCTGCCTTGCACCCGCGGGTTTTCCCGGCCGTAACGTATTTGTCTTGGCATCTGGCTGCTTTCTTTCCAACTGGCACTCATCCGCTCGTTAATGCGGTAAGCCGCCATACCGAGATATAAATGCCTGCCGTAGGTATTATTGCTCCACCAATCCACTAATTTTTCGTAAGCAGCGGCACGGTTATTAAACGGCCAATAAATTTGTGGGTTAATGTAATCCAGCCAGCCTTGTTTCATCCATTTTCTGGTGTCCGCAAATTGTTCGTAATACGAAGAACCGCCGCCAGTATCAGAACCTTCCGGGTTTTGGCGCACGTTTGCCCATATCCCAAACGGACTAATCCCAAACTTCAAAAAATTTTTATGGTGATGGATACTATCACTCAAAGCATGGATCAGCGTATCTACATTATGCCTGCGCCAATCTTTAATATCTGTAAAACCATCAGGATGGTTTGCAAAAGTTTGTGCATCGTCAATATGCTGGCCATCTACCGGGTACGGATAAAAATAATCGTCTAAGTGTACGCCATCGATGTCATAATTATCAACCACGTTCAAAATAACTTTGATGATATACTCGCGCACTTCCGGTAGGCCGGGATTAAACAATTTTCTACCGGCATAAGTAAAAAACCATTCTGGCTTTTGTTTGGTGATATGGTCGTTGCTTAACCCTCTTTCGTTAGCAGAAAAAGTAGCGCGGTAAGGGTTAAACCAGGCATGCAGTTCCATACCGCGCTGGTGGGCTTGCGTAATGGCAAAATCCAGCGGATCGTAAGCCGGGTTCGGTGCTTTGCCTTGTTTGCCGGTTAACCATTGCGACCATGGTTCGTTACTTTTGGCGTAAAGTGCATCGGCGGCAGGCCGCACCTGGAACATGATGGCATTGATACCTGTTTGATGGTGCTCACTTATTATTTCTAAAAGTTCCTGCTGTTGCTGTTGAGTGCCGCTTTTACCGCTGCTTGGCCAATCGATATTTGCTACTGTAGCAACCCAAACCCCTCTGAATTCTCTTTTAGGCTGAACCAAAGTTTGCCCTTTGATTGTAAATTGAACTATGCAAAGTAAAAACAGCAAGAGGATTGCTTTAGTACGGATATACATCAAAAATTGATTAATTAAAAAAAGCAAAGATAGTTAAACTCATTTATGGAACTTTATTGGGCTAAATTTAATTTAAAGAAAAGCAAAACGTTTGCTATTAATTAATTTTTATTTTGCTATTTCCTGTTTAAAAAGATCTATTTACCTTTCGCCAAAGCATTTTATTTACTTGTTAAAACGTGAATATACGATCTTCGGTTATGTATTTTTTTACTTTGGATGCAATATACAAACCAAAATCATAGTTTTATCGAAAATATATAATATCAAACAATATTGCAACACCAATTTAAAACGAGTTTTTCAAACTAAGAATTTATACTTAAACACTTCTTTTATCTACTAAAACTTATATTATGGACGATCAAAACCCACAAACACCAGCCAAAAAATCCAATGTTGTTTATTTTTTAATTGTTGTTGTATTGGCTCTGCTTGGCACAAACGCTTATCTGTATTTTCAGAAAAATAAATCAGACGAAAAATTAGTTTACCAGATAAACGACGATAATAAAGTGCTGGTTAAAACGCAAACAACTTTAAAAGCATCATTAGATAGTTTAACCACACAATTAGACTCTGCCAATAGTGGGAAACACCGGGTTTCGGAAGCATTACAAGCTAAAGATGAAGAGTTGAAAGCTAAAATTGCACAGTTAAAAAAAGCACTTGCCAGCGGAAATTTAACCGCTCAGGAGTTAAATTCTGCAAAAGAAGATATTAAGCAACTGCGCTATTTTGTTACTAAATATACTGCAGATATTGAGGAGCTGAAAACCCAAAACAAATCTTTAACAGTTGAAAGGGACACGCTTAAAACAAACCTCGCCACGGTTAACCAAAAAGCAACTACTTTGCAACAGCAAAACCAGGAGTTGAACACAAAAGTGCAAACAGCGGCAGCAATTAAATCTTCAACGGTATCTATAACTGCTTATAAAGTTAGATCAAGCGGAAAAGAAGTTGAAGTTACACGGGCAGCTGCTGCTAAAAAAATCAAAGTTAACTTTGCTGTAGCCACTAATGATTTGGCCCAATCAGGCTTACATGATATTTATCTTAGAATAATTGACCCGACAGGAAACCTGGTAACGGGAGGTGATTCGGGAAATTTTACAATCAATGCCCAAGACTTACAATATACTTACAAAAGCTCTATTGATTTTAAGAATGATGGAAGCGGTTATACCATCGATTGGGTTAATCCTGCGGCTTTCCAAAAAGGAACTTATTCTGTTTTATTATATGCCGATGGTTATCAAATGGGGAAATCCTCTTTCAACCTCAGGTAAAACCAACAGTAATTTTTATTAAAAAAGGGATTTTAACCAGTCCCTTTTTTATGCGGTAAAAGAAGCATCCTGCAACAACGAAGAAAATATTTAGACGATCGTTTGGATCGAAGCAGAAGGAAAAACCAAGTGAAAGGTTGTACCGATATTAATTTCTGTTTCAAACCAGATTTTGCCTCCCGTGTTTTCTATCACGTTTTTGATAAAAGCCAAACCAAGCCCGGTGCCAGAACTTTTGGTAGTAAAATTGGGCTGAAAAATGTTTTTACGAACGTTTTCCGGGATGCCGTCGCCGTTATCATTTAAGTCGATTGTAATATTGTCTTCAGTTGCTTGATAAGTTATGGTAATAATGCCTGTTCGGCCAACCGGCATCGCTTCGATCGAATTTTTAAGGAGGTTATTAAAGCAACGCAACAATTGGTCTTTATCTGCCCGGATTAAATACAAATCTGTTGAAGGTGTGTAATCAATACGGATGTTATCATTAGGATTAAAAACACCTGTTGCCCTGGAAATTATATCATAAATATTAACCACTTCTGGTTTCGTATCCGGCAATCTGGCAAAATCAGAAAACTCCGTGGCAATACGCGACAAGCTTTCGATCTGTTCAATAAAAGAAGAGCTGAACCGCTCGAACTTCTGGTCAAACTTTGGGTCTTTGTCTTTCCAAGCTTTTTGCAGCAGTTGTAAACCTAATTTTAATGGTGTCAGTGGGTTTTTTATTTCATGTGCCACTTGTTTTGCCATTTCGCGCCAGGCATTTTCTCTTTCAGATTTGGCCAGTTTGTTGGCACTTAACTCTAAAGAAGCAATCATTTTGTTATATTCTTTAATTAGCGAACCTATTTCATCATCCCGCTTCCAGTCAATCGGCTCGGTTTTACGGCCATACATCGTATTGCTTAAACCTTGCTGGATCAAGTTAAGCGGGTTGGTAATTTTTTTGGCGATAAAAACAGCAAACAAACCAATTGCCACCAGTACCAATGCGTAGGCGTTAAGCATAGAGTTGATAAAATAACCCATGCGTGCATTATATTCGATATCGTTCGTGAAATAAGGCAGTTGCAAAAAGTTTACCACAACGTTTTTAGCATTGTAAATAGGCACATAGGCAGAGCGGAATTTAAATTTTCCAATCTCTTCATCGTTTAAAAGTTCTGATTTCTGCAAGCGCTTCATTTCTATAAAAGCTTTTGCATTCATTCGGCGCGCAATTAAACCATCATCATATAATTTGGGTTTTGTATATAATATAGGTACGCCGGTGGTATCAAAAAGCATCAAATCCACAGAATAGGTTTCGGCAAAAGCATTAAATTTTAGTTCCCGTTCTTCCTGGTTCTTTAGGTCACTATCCATCAGCTGCGCTTCGTAATCGTTAGCAATATGCTTTATTTTAAGATGGTTCAAGTCGTCCTGCTGTTTTTGGTCCTGTTGCCGGAAGGTAAGAATAGTAACTACACCAATAATTAACAACGTAAAAACAACCGAAGTAACCATAGATATTTGGATACGCGTTTTGTACAAAATGCTATTTGTCGCTACGCTCAAACTCCAGAAAAAGTGGTTAAGGCTTAACGTTTTTAATTGTTCCCACAACCAGTAAAAGGTTATTACCAGCAGTGTGAAAACCAGGAAAATAACAAAGAAGAAAATAAAGATCGAGACCATATCGGCCAAAGCCTTATCCTCAATGCTTATAACAACCAGCTTACGTTCGTTAGGTTGATAAAACGTATGGCTGTAACTGGGATTGGTTGTTTCCGATTCAAGATAAGTTTTCTGTATGCCTTTAAACTCGTTGTTAAACAAGTTGTATTCGTATTTTCCATTCTGGTTAAGCAATTTTCCATCCTGGTAAAAAGCATAAGAATAGTTTTTAAAATCATTTTGCCGGATTATATTTTTATCCTGCAGTAATGGCGGAAAAAAATTGTCGTTTTCTAAAGATTTCGATTTTAAATCAACAACCAATGTCCCAATGATCCCTTGTTTTGATTTTACCGGGATGAGTGCAAAATATTTCCTCATTCCAAAAGCATCTGTTTCACGGTAAAAAAACTGTGTGCCTGGTACTTTAAGCGAACTGAACTGCACTAAACTCTTAAAATCAACTAAATCATAATCCTGCTGACCGGAAATGTTATGCTGGTTACTATCATAAACATAAATTACAAAATCATATATGGAGAGGTAATCGTCAAAATACAGTTTTCGGAGATGGTTTTTTAGATAGATACTGTTTTTATCTGTATTAGAAAAATAGCGAACTAAGTTTTGATCAGTGCTGATGCTGTTTTCAATCCCTTTAAAAACATATTCTGCATTATAATCGGCCGTGTTCGTCAGCTTTTGTATCAATTCGCGCCTATTGGTAAGTTCAAGGTTATGCTGAATGTAAGAAAGCTTGATTGTTGCAATAAGTGAGGATACGCCCATGATAACA
The DNA here is from genome assembly GCA_964251965.1 of uncultured Sphingobacteriaceae bacterium. Taxonomy (GTDB): domain Bacteria; phylum Bacteroidota; class Bacteroidia; order Sphingobacteriales; family Sphingobacteriaceae; genus Mucilaginibacter_A. The sequence goes on from CAXULQ010000011.1 coordinate 93,912, forward strand.
ACATAAGCAACAGCAGGCATTTTACCATTTTGGTAAAAAACATTATAAGCACGCATACCAACAATTACTGCCCAAAGCAGGTAAAACCAGGTAAAATATTGGTAATGATAGATATGCCAAATGTTTACCAGCACAATCATGATAACAAAAACAATAAGTTTGGCCTTGCCGGAGATGTTAAGTTTGGTACAAATGCTGATACAGGTTTCAGCAATTAAAAAAAACACCAGGTAGGACAGGCACAGCATAATGGTGCCTAAAAAATTTAATACCGTTAAATTAAGCAGGTTGTCAATATCAAACTTAATTTTTGAACTGGAGATCAGATCGCTAAACACATCTGAAAAAGAAACTGACAAACCCAGAAGCAGCAAAATCATCAGCAGTAATATCATGTAGCTTGCTATTGGGCTGCTAACCGGTTTTATAATCCTGTTTCGGTTACTGTAAACAAAAACAGCAAACCAGCTTATGAAAAGGATGACTAAAGCAATATCCTGAACAGAAAAAAACGAAGCATAAAGTGTATTAAGTGACAATGAATGAACCGATTGATCAACAGAAGAATGGCCAAACCAGTGAAAAAAGAAGTTTACACCGATACATATCAGCACAAATACGGCAGCCATTAGTACTGCCCATGCACTGTAACCTTTATCGGCAATATAACTGCAAAAATTAAACACCAGGATAAAAAGAATAGCAATACTCAAAACCCACAGAATAAGTTCGGTAAAGGCAAGAGAGCTTTGCTGCGAGCCAGGTTTTAGCTTCACTGAAAATAACAGTACATGATGTAACGTAGTTATCGGGAAGGATTGCTTTTCTTTTAGCTGCGCAAAATCAATATAATCGTCCTCTAAAAGCTGCGACGAAAAATCATTTTTGAGGTATTGGTTCTGATAATGGTATGCTGCTTTTATCGGGATAAAAAACAGAACGGAAAAATCACCTTCTGTTTTTTTGATGGCCTCGTAATAACCATTTTTTCTATGGATAAAAGAAGTACCGGTTTTGTAGGCCGAAGAACTATCGGGAGCGATGCGTATGCTGCTCCAAAAATCAAGCTTATTGTTTTTGTAGGTACAGAAATATATTTTTTTACTTTTTGAAAATTCTTCAATCAGCCTTAAAGCTTCTTTTTCGTCCCGGCCAAGGTTTTTTAGTTTCTTTAAATTGATTGGGTCTTTTAAAAAAGCCTCTACAATAGCTTCATGGTCATTTAGGTTTTTTTGTAAAGTAAGCGCAGAACTTGCCAGTATATTTTGAGAATTATACGACATTTTTACTGATAAAGCCGTTAAAGAAAGGCTTATACACAGTACCACCAACAGCAAACGTACTTTAACAGATGTATTCAAAGCAATAATTCAACCTGTATAAAAGTAGTATAATTTAGCCCGAAAATAAATTATTTATGCTATCCAGGCGTGCTCTGTTACTATGTTTCGGTCCAGCTTTTTTACCAAGCCTTGCAACACATTTCCCGGGCCGGTTTCTACAAAACAGGTTGCACCATCTTGCAGCATTCTTTGCATAGTTTGTGTCCATCTTACTGCGCCGGTAAGCTGTCTATTTAAGTTGATTTTTATCGTGTCCGGATCTGTTGTTGGCTGGGCACTTACGTTTTGATAAACCGGGCAAACAGGTACTTTAATTGCTGTATTTAAAATTGCAGTTTCCAGTTCCACACGCGCCAGTTCCATCAAAGGAGAATGGAAGGCACCGCCAACATTAAGCAGTACAACCCGTTTTGCCCCGGCTGCTTTTAATTTTTCGCTTGCTTCGTTTACGCCTTCTATTGTGCCGGAAATAACCAATTGCCCGGGGCAATTATAATTGGCCGGAACAACCACGCGTGTAACCTGGTGGCAAATATCTTCTACTGTAAAATCATCCAAACCTAAAACTGCAGCCATAGCAGAGGGTTGTATTTCGCAGGCATGCTGCATGGCATTTGCCCGTGCTGCAACCAACCGCAGCCCGTCTTCAAAAGCAATTGCACCAGCAGCAACCAAGGCAGAAAACTCGCCTAAAGAATGGCCTGCAACCATTTCCGGCTTAAACGAACTGCCTAAAGTTTTAGCTAAAATAACCGAATGTAAAAATATGGCCGGCTGCGTTACTTTAGTTTGTTTCAAATCTTCATCCGTACCGTTAAACATTACATCGGTAATGCGGAAACCTAAAATTTGATTAGCATTTTCAAATAATTCCCTGGCTTCTTCATGCTTTTCGTATAAACCAGTTGCCATTCCGGTAAATTGCGCACCTTGTCCAGGAAATATATATGCTTTCATCTTATAATAAACTGTTTTAGTGGTTTAAATTAATTTGGAAGAGATCAACTGTAAAAATTCAATTCTTGTTTTTTCCTGGAGAAATGCGCCCGTAAAAGCAGAAGTAGTGGTAACGGAATTTTGCTTTTGGATGCCGCGCATGCTCATGCACAAATGCCTGCATTCTATCACAATGCCAACGCCAACAGGTTTTAAAGTTTCTTGTATGCAATCGCGGATTTCGTTGGTCAAACGTTCCTGCACCTGCAACCTTCGGGCAAAAGCATCTACCACGCGCGGGATTTTACTTAAACCAACAATATGTCCGTTCGGGATATAAGCTACATGTGCTTTGCCAAAAAACGGCAGCATATGGTGCTCGCACATCGAGTAAACCTCAATATCTTTTACCACAACCATCTGGCTGTATTCTTCCTTAAACATGGCAGATTTTAAAATATCTACCGGGTTTAAATCATAGCCATGGGTAAGGTAAGTTAAAGATTTGGCAACACGTTCCGGGGTTTTTAACAGCCCGTCGCGCTGAGGGTTCTCGCCTAACTGACTTAAAATATCCTGGTAATGGCTTGCAATTTTATCAATCATCTCCGGGTTATAACGGTCTATTTTAAGGTAGCCGTCCACTTCTTCCTCGGTATCATGACTGTGGTTTTCATTATTCATCATGTTCTGATACTTCTTTTAATCACCAAAATATTCGGCCGAGTTGTTTTCTGTTTCATATAGTTTAACCGAATGTAAAAAAACGCCCTGATGCTGCTCAATTGGTTTTTTAAGCTGGTTAAAAATTTCAATACACACCCATTCCGTCGAAGCCATTTTCCCTTGCATAAAATCTACATCCAGGTTGATGTTTTTATGATCCAGCTTTTCAATCACATAATTATTGATGATCACTTTCAGGTCTTTTAAATCCATCAGATAACCTGTTTCCTGCGTAATATTGCCTTTAATCGTCACAAATAAATTGTAATTGTGGCCGTGCCAGTTAGGGTTGGCGCACTTGCCAAACATGGCTTCGTTTTGCTCGGCACTCCACTCTTCGCGGTACATTCGGTGTGCTGCGTTAAAGTGTTCTTTGCGTGTAATGTAGATCATCATAATTAAATTGCTGCAAATATATCAAAACAAAAGAAGCCTGCTATTTTTAACTTTGCCACAAATAGCACACATGAATATTTTGCTTGTAGCCGCAACCCAACCCGAAATACAGCCTTTGTTAAATCATTTTAGAGAAGAAAAACCTTTTGATGTTTTAATTACCGGCGTTGGAATGGTTGCCACAGCTTTTGCTTTGGGACAACATTTGGCGCATAAAAAATACGATCTGGCCATCAATCTTGGAATTGCCGGAAGCTTTGACCGCCATATTGCTTTAGGCGAAGTTGTGGAAGTTGAAGAAGATATTTTGGCTGAACTTGGAGCAGAAGACGACAACCATTTTTTAAGTATTGAAGATTTAGGTTTTGGAGAAAGCAGATTTTTGTCTATCCATCAACTCAATTCAATGCTTCTTTTATCGATGAAAAAAGTGCGTTCCATCACAGTAAATACAGTTCATGGTGAAGAAAAATCAATCCAAAAAATAACCGAACGGTTACAACCGCAATTAGAAAGTATGGAAGGCGCGGCTTTTTTTTATGCCTGTAAAAGAAGCATGGTGCCTTCGGTGCAAATCAGGTCGGTGTCAAATTACGTGGAAAAACGCAACCGCGAAAACTGGAAAATTGGATTGGCCGTTAAGAACTTAAATGATTTTGCAATTGAACTTTTAGAGAAGTTGTAAGCTGATCCGCTGTCATCCTGAACATGTTTCAATATCTCTCTTGCCAGGCCGAAACCTTGCTTTTAGGATAACGAAACAAGTTCGGCATGACAAAAACAGACAACTTATAACCTAAAAACCTACAACCGAACCATAATGAAACTAACCCTTGGCTTTTCGCCTTGCCCAAACGATACTTTTATTTTTGATGCTTTAATCCACCATAAAATTGACACCGAAGGTTTAGATTTTGAAGTGTTTTTTGATGATGTGGAAACACTTAACCAAAAAGCTTTTCGCGGAGAACTGGACATTACGAAACTCAGTTATCACGCTTTTGCTCACGTAACCAACCAATATGTTTTGCTGGATGCCGGAAGTGCGCTTGGCTTTGGCGTTGGCCCGTTGCTGATTTGTAAAGATGAAAAGTTTTTAGACCCGGAATATCTCAAAACTCAAATTCAAAATTTAAAGATTGCCATTCCCGGAAAATATACAACTGCAAATTTTCTGCTCAGCTTAGCTTTCCCCGAAGGAAAAAACAAAACCGAAGTGCTTTTTTCAGAAATTGAAAACCAATTACTAAATGGAGAAACGGACCTTGGTTTGATTATCCACGAAAACCGGTTTACTTATCAGGACAAAGGTTTGCACAAAATTATCGATCTGGGCGATTATTGGGAACAACAAACCGGCTGCGCCATTCCGCTTGGCGGAATTGTTGCCAATAGAAGTTTACCGAAAGAAATTCCGCATAAAATTAACCGCGTTTTAAGAAAATCAGTGGAATTTGCTTTTGAAAACCCAAAATCCGGATTAGAATTTATTCGATTACATTCTCAGGAAATGAGCGAAGACGTGATGTACAAACACATTGACCTTTACGTCAATAAATATTCGGTTGATTTAGGCGAAGAAGGCCGGAAAGCAATTCAGATTCTGTTTGATAAAGCTTTAGCATCAGGCGTAATTCCGGAAGTTGACCAAGGGCTTTTTTTAACGGTATAATTTTGGTTTTTCTACTGTTTTTACCTGCTAATTTTACTTAACAGATTCTACGCGAAACCAATCAAGATCAGCATAACCAGAATCATTGGTTTGCGAAGTGCGTGTACAAAAAATACCCGTTTTAGCACCGATCCAAGTATGTAGATTAAAAAAACTATTTACTTTTTTCATAGTTGCCCATGCTTCTTTTACCGGTTATTTTTTTGTTTCGGCTGGATGTACAATGTGTTCGGCCAAATCTAAATGCAAAGTTTTGATATCCGCCAAAACGATTTGAGCCATTTTTCTTGCGCCTAATTCATTAAAGTGAGTATCGTCCTGCTTTCCTTCGGGATAATTTGGATGCTCGTTTGGCTGCAAATGATTATACATTAGCTTAGAAGTTTCCGCGCACACAAGCCTTTAACAGCACCTTTTGTAATTCGCTCATCACGTGCAGAAACATCAGTACGCCAAGGCACTAAATTTTCTGCTGTTTTTAAATCATTTAAAATGTGTTCGTAAATTACATCACGATCTGTTTTTGCAATTATTAAAGTCGGCTGATCGGCAGACGGAGCAAATTGGGCGTCTGTTCATGCTGATAAACTGGTTTTGCCCTCTAAATTTACCTGGTAAAAGAAGCATGGGCGTTAGTTCTTGTCATCCAGGATCAAAGGCATCCCTTTGCTGTTTCCCATAATAATCACTTTTGCATTTGGCGATGTTGCAATGGCTTTTTGGGTTTGTATAGCTTCGTACTGCAGTTGCTTATCGGTCAGGTTGGTCGAAATAATTTTCTGATAATCGGCAATCCCCTGTGCCTGTATCCTTTTCTGTTCTGCTTGCTGGCGTTCTTTCTGCAACACGAACTGCATTTTTTGCGCGTCTTGCTCGGCATTAATTTTTGATTCGATGGTTGCCTTTACAGATTGCGGCAGCGTAATGTTCCGCACTAAAAGCTGCTGTAGTTCAATGCCCCGTTTGGCAAAACTTTCGCTGATGGTTTTATAAATTTTATCCTGAAACTCCTGTCTTTTAGTTGAATATAAAGCAACGGCTTCATAATAAACGGCATTGTCTCGGATAGCTGTCCGCGAAACCGGCCGAACAATTTTATCTAAATAATCTGTACCGATGTTTTGCAGGATAAAAGGTGCCTGGTCTGCTTTTAAACGGAAAAGTACAGACAGGTCGATTGTTACCTCCAGCCCGTCCGAAGATAAAATACGGATGGCATCGTCGCCTTCTTTCTGGCCTTCGGAAGTAACGCCGCTCATGGTATAGTTTTGGGTTTTTGCATCAAACGTAGTTACATCAACCAACGGGTTGATCAGGTGTAAACCGCTGGGCAGTACATCGCTTTCAACCTTGCCAAATAAAGTTTTAACGCCAACTTTGCCGGGTTCAATCACTTTAAATACAGAAAAACTAAGGCCTAAAAGAAGCATCGCAATTCCGACAATGGAAATAACCGGACTATAAGCAGGGTTAATGGAAGGCGTGCGTTTAAAAATGCCGCTTACAACAAGCAGGATAATACCAAGAATAATTAATAACATGTAGTTAAATTTAAGGGGTTTGTTTTTTTTGAAGTGCCCGTACTTCTTTTGCCAGCCTAATTTTTAAAACAATCGTGATAATGATGATAAAAGCACCGGCCGCAGTCCAATCATAACGGTGGTTGTTAATGCTCCAATAAATCAGGATCACACACAAAATAATGCCCAGGTTGTAAAGGATATTTAAAAAGAGTTTGGCAGCCATTTTAGTAAACCTGCATTTCAGGGTCAATTTCTTCGGCCCAGGCCAGCATGCCGCCTTTTAAGTTGTACAAATTGGTAAAGCCCTGCGGCTCTAATTGCATAATTGCTGCTGCGCTGCGTTTGCCGCTGCGGCATTGTACAATTACAGGTTTGGTTTTATTGATTTTTCCGGATTCGATCATAATTCCGCTTAACGGGATCAGCTCGCCGCCGAGGTTAGACATTTCGTATTCAAAATCTTCACGCACATCTATCAACTGGAAATCTTCGCCAGTGTCCATTTTTTCTTTTAATTCCTGTACGGTTATTTCTCTCATTTTAGTAAATATTATACATCAAAGTTAAGTGTTTAATTGATTAAAAACAGCCTGTAACAACGAGCTGATAATTTATTCTTAAAGAAGTTCGTTCTCTTTATAAACACTGTTTTTACAAGGTAAAAATTAGTGCAAACAAAGGCATCAGTTTAAATATGAGCCAAGTAGAACATTTTTGTTATTACTTTTGAAAATATGAAACAAGTAAACCGATTTTTCTGGTTCTGCTCCGGCGTACATTTGGACACTTTAAAAAAGTATCCAATCGAATTAAATAAATATGTCGGCATCGGCGCAACAATTTTTTTTACCGCTTTATTTGCTGCTTTGTCTGGCGGTTACGCCATGTATTTTGTGTTTAGCGGAAGTACAGGTGCGCAATTTTTTGCCATTTTGTTTGGGTTGATTTGGGGCGCGGCGATCTTTAATATGGACCGTTACATTGTGGGCAGCATTAACAAAAGAGGTACCATTAATTCACAGATTTTACAGGCCACACCGCGTATTTTACTGGCCATTATGATTGGGATTGTAATTTCCCGTCCGCTGGAATTAAAGATTTTTGATAAAGAAATCCGATCCAAACTAAAAACTGCTTACCTAAAAGGGCAGCGTTCTAAAATCGATACCATGAACATCACTTTTAATAAAAAGTACGGCATGGACTTGGCCAAAGCAGCAGATATTAAAGCAGAAAGGGATTCTTTACAAAAAGACATTGCGCGTTCCCGTTATCAATTAAACCAGGAGATTTTTGGTGATAAAACGAACCAGACATCCGGCAAAACCGGTTTTGGCACTTATGCCAAACAAAAAGACGCGGTTTTGAAAGAAAAGGAAGCCCGGTTAAACACCGTCCGCGAAGATCAGCTTAAAACGGACCAATACATCAGCAACCGCAAAAATGTGGAAGGTGTAACAGATACAAAACTTTTTAACGACCACCAGTTAGACAGTTTGGCCAATGTTGCCGGTTTTGCCGACCGAAACTGGGCTTTAGGACAGTTATCCTACAACCAAAATGGTACACGGGAATTGGATACTTACCTCGCACAATCTTTCATTAGTTATTTATTTATTTTGTTTGAATGTTTGCCGGTTTTGGTTAAGCTGATGTCGCCGCGCGGGCCTTATGATGTGGCTTTGGGCAAAACCGAAGAAGCCAATTTGCATTTCGCCGAAAAAGATATGGAGCAGGATATTTCGGTTACGGATGCCGTGCAGGATCATCGCATCAATACCAATATCTCCGTCACCAAAAACAACATTTCCAAGCGTGCCGAACGTAAATTGATGCGGGAAGATTTGAAAACCTGATGCTTCTTTTACCACACTTTTTTTGTTGCCATTCGCTTTTAGCTGATAAATTATTTATATGAAATTAAACCGGATACTGTTTTTACCTGTACTTTTTTGTTGCGGGGCTTTCGCACAAAATCCCGAACAACTAATTGTTAAAACCGATGTGGAAAGGATCATCAAAACACTTTCTGCCGATGACATGCAAGGCCGTGCTACCTTTACGCCAGGCATAGAAAAAGCGGCGCGTTTCATTGAAGGCGAATACAAGAATATTGGCTTGCTTCCATTAAACGGGAATAAAGATTATCGGCAAAACTTTAGTATGTTTCGCGTTAAACCTGTGGAAGTTTCGGCATCTATCAGCAATAATATTATCCCGAAAGAAAACATAATTGCCATTAGTGGGGCTACTTCTTTTAACTGGAGTAATGATGCAGATGTGGAGATTGTAAAGATTGGTGCCGAAAAGAATTTCATTAACGAGTATAGAACCTTGATCGGCAGCAATAAAAAAACACTGGCCTTGGTCGATCCGCATTTTGAAGATCTGTTTAAACGTTTAGCAGCACGTAATATGCGCGGAAGCATCAGCAAAGAAACAAACCCAAACCAGCAGTTGGTTTTTGTTTTAGGCGATTTTACCGATGTAAAAGCTTATGCCGTAAAATACACGGGAAAAGTAGAAAAACTGCCGTTGTTTAATATCGCCGGAATGATCCCCGGAAAATCTAAGAAAGAAGAATATGTGGTTTTCTCAGGCCATTACGATCATTTGGGAATTATTAAAGCTGTTGACCAGGATTCGATTGCAAATGGTGCAGATGACGATGCCAGCGGAACAACGGCCGTTATCGAGCTTGCTAAATATTATAAAAAGTTGAACAACAACGAACGCACTTTAATTTTCGTAGCTTTTACGGCAGAAGAGATTGGCGAATTTGGCTCGGCTTATTTTGCCACACAAATTGACCCGGTAAAAACAGCAGCGATGTTTAACATTGAGATGATTGGCAAAACCTCCAAATTCGGTGCCAACACTGCTTTTATCACCGGTTTTGAACGATCAGATTTCGGAACGATTTTGCAGAAAAACCTGGAAGTAACAAGCTTTAAATTTTATCCTGACCCTTATCCGCAGCAAAACTTATTTTACCGCAGCGATAATGCATCGCTGGCAAAAGTTGGTGTTCCGGCACATACTATTTCTACTGATCAGATTGATACTGATAAATTATATCATACCGTAAAAGATGAATTAAGTTCGCTGGATGTAAACAATATTACGGCAACAATTCGGGCAATTGCTTTAAGTTCGAGAAGTATTGTGGCTGGAAAAGATACACCGAAAAGGATACCGAAGCTGGAGGATTAAACTTAGCTTTTGCAGTGGTCAAAGTATTCTCTTCAACCCAAAATAACCTTAAAATTTTGTATATTTAAGCATGGAAAGAAAAATGGCAACGGTAGTTAACCATGTAAAAACGGAAGATGAAGATTATTTAGATGTGCAATTTTGGCAAGCAAAAAGCAGCGTAGCAAGGCTTGCAGAAGTTACCAGATTGAGGGTTAACTACTATACCTGGCTAAATGGTTTTTACCCAGAAAAAATTGAAAAAGTGGTGACTAAAGGAATCATATTCCTTCAATAATACAAATTCTACAACTCCTTCTGCATCACAAAATCATTCAGCAAAAATTCGCCTAATGGCCGGTCTACTTCTTTTACCACCTTAAAGTTTAGCTTTTCATAGAAGTTTTTGGCTTTGTTTTCACGATGGACATAGAGTTGCAAAACGCTTTTTCCGGCTTCGCGAGCTTTGCTTTCAACCGTTTGGACCAATAGTTTACCGTAGCCTTTTCCCTGCGTTTCGGGCAAACAGTATATTTTTTCCAAGGTCATTAATTGTTGGTTTTCCTGATCTACAGAAAAGGCGGTAAAACCTACGGGAATGTTATTTGCTGATAAAATCAAAAATGTTTGTTCACCGGTTTCTATTTGCTGCCGGAGTTTATCCTCCGCATAAAGCAAATCCAGCATAAACCGGATTTGTTCTCCGCCCAAAATGTCCAAATACGTTGGCCACCATATTTTTTCTGCCAGTAAACGAAGCATCGGCGCATCATCCGCGGTGGCGTTTCTGATTTCAACCATACCAAAAATTAAACGGCAAAGTACGTTTCCAACTCTTCCAAAGTGTTAGAATTGGTTTGAATATCCTTGATGATCTGTCCTTTTTCCATCAGCAAAATCCGCTGGCAAACATCGGTTACGTGGTTCAAATCATGACTGGAAACGATCGTGGTCATGCTGTTTTTATAGGCTAAATCTTTGAGCAGGTTTTTTAAACGGATTTGTGTTGTTGGATCGATATTGGCAAAAGGTTCATCCAGCATTAAAACTTCCGGGTTTTGGAGGAGACAGGCCGCCACGCCAACTTTGCACTGGTTTCCTTTGGAAAGGTCGCGGATGTACTTACCTTTTTGCAAGATTTCGCCATTAAAAAAATCGGTTAGTGTGGCCAGCTTTTCATCTACATAAACCTTGTTTTCGTTGTGCAAACTGCCGATGAAATAAAAGTATTCTTCGGGCGTGAGGTAATCAATTAAAAAGCCTTCGTCCAGGTACGAAGCCGTATAATTTTTCCAGGTTTCGTTGTGCATTACGTTGTTTCCGTTAGATAATACTTCACCGCTTTCGGGCCGGATCAGATCCAAAATTGTGCGGAAAAGCGTCGTTTTGCCCGCGCCGTTATTGCCAACCAAACCTACAGTTTCTCCTTTTGCAATACTTAAACTTGGAATATTTACGACCGTAACACCGGCATAAGACTTTGTTAAATTTTTTATTTCGATCATAATTATTTGTTTCTGAAACCTTCGGCAATGGTATATTTTTTCTTGTTAAAATCAGCTTCTAATTGTTTGATCCAGTAATTTCGGGTTAGTACGAACAGGATTCCGGTTAATCCGATCAAAATCAAACCAATGTCCGCATTTCCCAACCATTTACTTGGCAAATAAATTAGATAAGGACACAAAATTAACGGCAAACCCAGCAGCAATTGGGTGGCGCCAACGCCTTCCCAATTAAAAGATGCGCCTTTGGAAAGATCAATCCGTTTATAATTTCGGTTGGCAAAAAAGAGCACGATCAAAGTATTGACACCGATATTCCACAAATACATCATGAAATGGATGAAAATAACGTGCCAGCCAAAATAAGCGTACGGCAATGTTAACAGAAAAGCTAATGTAGAAACGGTGGTAAAAAGCAAGAGTTTGGCTTTAAGAAAATCTTGAAAATTAATTTTACTGATGAGAATTCCATCAAAATGTGAGGCTTGCCAGCTAAACATAAATTGGCCGTAATTGATGATGAAAAGGCCGGTCATAAAAATTGCCGGAAACAGTTTCATACTGTCGCTATAACTTTTGTTTGTGTAAAACAGTATGCCGTAAAACAGGAAAGCGCCGGTCATCACGATGGAAGAACGGCTTCTTTTATTCCTTAAAATGAGTTTGATTTCGTTGGAAACCAGATCGCCAACTTTACCAAAACGGCCGAAGAACGGAATATCGGTACTGCTTTTATAAGCTGTTTTTTTGGAGCCTAATTCTTCCAGGTACAGATTATTTTTGAGGTAACTAAAGTTGATGTAATACATCAGCGCAGCCAAAACAACCGGCAGCAAAACGTAGTAGGAATGCTGAATCAGTCCGTTAAAAAAGGCAAAAGAAACGTTTCGGATAGAATATAAATGCCAGGAAAAATCGGCCAGACCCAATAACACTAAAAAGAGCGCGAAACCCAAATAAACCCAGCCGTTTAAGTTTGATTTCCGTTTGATAAACAAGCTCAAATAGTTGTTAAAACCAGTAAAACTGATGATGGAAACGATGAAAAGCAAAGCAGTTGTATGACCGGCATCAACCCAAACCACTTTAAAAATGAACGGTAAAAACAGTATGGCCGGCCACAAATTAAAAAACGAAAGCAGCGAGGCGAACGATAAATAACGCACAATTGTATTCTTCTTGATGCGTAAATGCAGGTAAGGCTGCACTTGCAAAGTTGGCAGTTCCTGCAATTGAAAACGCCAAAGCAGATCGGCCAGGAAATAATACAAAATAACTTTGCAAAAAGCCGCAACGAGATCTTCGTTTGGAAATATAGATTCCAAAATTTTATCCATAAAAAAAGCAAGTGCCAAAACATTAAGTAACAGATACAGAATGAGAATGGCCAGCACAACTTTTACAGCGATACTTTTGCCGGAACCAATGGTACGAAAGAAAGATTTGATTTCGTGCTGGATAAAAATGCTGGTCATACGCGGAAAACTTTTGCAGGTAATTTACAATTTTAAAACGCGGGAGCAAGAAATTTAATAATTGTACTTCTCTTTCCACAAAGCCTTTAAACGCTCTTTGGATTTTGCTTCTGCTGAGTTATTGCCCGGCTCATACAATTTTGTTCCGCTGATGGTTTCCGGCAAATATTCCTGATCGGCAAAATTACCTTCAAAAGCGTGCGCGTATTGGTATTCTTTGCCGTAGCCGATGTTCTTCATCAGCTTGGTTGGTGCGTTGCGGAGGTGCAAGGGAACTGGTAAATCGCCGGTTTGAGTTACTAACTGTTGCGCTTTGGCAATCGCCTCATAACTGGCGTTGCTTTTGGGTGAAGTAGCCAGATAAACAACGGTTTGCGAAAGAATGATGCGCGATTCCGGCCAGCCAATTACGTTAACTGCCTGGAAACAATTGTTGGCCAAAAGGAGAGCGTTTGGGTTAGCATTGCCTACATCTTCCGAAGCTAAGATCAATAATCTTCGGGCGATAAACGATGCTTCTTCGCCACCGGCAATCATCCGCGCCAGCCAATAAACTGCTGCATTAGGGTCGCTGCCGCGGATGGATTTGATAAAAGCCGAAATAATATCGTAATGCTGCTCGCCGGCTTTATCGTACAAAGCCATGTTTTGCTGCACATGATCGAGCACTAATTTGTTGGTGACCGTAATTTCATCGCTGCTTAAGGCATTTACCAACAATTCAAAAATGTTAAGCAGCTTGCGTGCATCGCCACCGGAAAGCCTAATCAAAGCTTCATATTCTTCGATTGTTATTTTTTTAGTGCTAAAAACAGTATCGTTTTCTATGGCTTTTTGCAGCAAACCAATCAGTTCATCTTCGGTCAAATTCTTTAAAATGTAAACCTGGCAACGGGAAAGTAGAGCAGAAATCACTTCGAAAGATGGGTTTTCGGTCGTAGCACCAATCAGCGTAACAATTCCTTTTTCAACGGCTCCTAATAAAGAATCTTGTTGAGATTTGGAGAAACGATGGATTTCGTCAATAAATAAAATCGCTTGCGGTTGTCCGCCTTTTTTTAATAACGAAGCTTTTTCAATCACTTCGCGTACTTCTTTTACACCCGAATTTATGGCACTTAAAGCAAAAAACGGCCGGCTTAAAGATTGAGAAACGATACCGGCCAGCGTAGTTTTACCAACGCCCGGCGGTCCCCATAAAATAATAGAAGGCATATTGCCAGATTCGATTGCTTTACGCAAAACGGCTTCCGGTCCAACTAAATGCTGCTGACCGGCATAATCGTCCAGGCTTTTTGGCCGCATCCGTTCAGCCAAAGGAGGTAAATTATTCATCGGAATAAAATTCTGAAAAGTTTATTGGATATTACGCTTTAAGATAGCATAAGCATAAAAATTAGTAACATTAATGTTAATCAATCTTAAAAATCTTTCTGAACAATTAAAAATTGTACCTTAAAAAATTAAAATAGATGAATGCGATTTATGAAATTTAAACTTTACTTTCCTGCATTGGTATTCTTATTTGTGATCGGGGTTTCCCAGGCGCAAAACGTTCCCTCACCAAAAGAGCATTTTGGTTTTAATATTGGAGATGATTATCAGTTGGCCAACTACACCCAAACAGAGGCCTATTTTAAAAAGCTTGCTGCTTCGCCCCGTACCCGGTTTGTTGATATCGGGCTTACCGAGGAGGGCCGCCACCAGTTAATGCTGATTGTTTCTTCTCCCGAAAACCTAAAAAAACTTGATTTATACAAAGGCATATCGCAAAAGCTTGCACGCGCCGAAGGCATTACAGAAGCACAAGCACATGCACTGGCATCTGATGGAAAAGCCATTGTTTGGATTGACGGCGGTTTGCATGCCAGCGAAACAGTAGGCTCACATCAACTTATAGAAACGGCCTACCAATTAGTTACCAGAACTGATGAGGAAAACAAACGGATACTGGACCATGATATTATTTTAATGGTACACGCTAACCCCGACGGACAGGAACTGGTTTCCAACTGGTACATGCAGGAAAAGGATCCTAAAAAACGCAATATGAATGTACCGCGTCTTTGGGAAAAGTACATCGGCCATGATAACAACCGGGATTTTTATATGATGAATATGAAAGAAACCCAGAACATTACCCGTCAGCAATATTTAGAGTGGCTGCCGCAGATTGTGTATAATCATCATCAGGCTGGCCCGGCAGGATCGGTTGTAGCAGGGCCACCGTTTCGTGATCCGTTTAATTATGTATATGATCCATTGTTGGTTACCAGTATTGATGCCGTAGGATCAGCCATGAACAGCAGGTTAAATAGAGAAGGCAAACCTGGTTATACCCAGCGGTCGGGTACGGAGTTTTCAACCTGGTGGAATGGAGGTTTACGTACAGCTACCTATTTTCATAACATGATTGGTTTGCTTACCGAAATTATTGGCAATCCTACGCCTGCAACTATCCCGTTAGTGCCCGAACGATTGATACCAAGCAGCGCTACACCTTTCCCGGTTACGCCTCAACCGTGGCATTTCAGGCAATCAATCGATTACTCCGTTTCCCTGAATTATGCGGTATTAAACTACGCAGCACGCAACAGCGACGAGCTTTTGTATAACATGTATCAGATGGGCAAAAACTCCATTGACCGGGGCAGCCATGATTACTGGACACTTTCTCCTAAACGAGCAGATGCGATTACCCAGGCATACAAAGCTTCCCGAACTGTTTCTGGTAGTGATAGCACTGCAAATGCCGGAGGACGTGGCGGTATAAGCGGTGCGGTAACTATAGGCGGAGGCAGTGGTTTTAACCGCGCTGGCGTGCCCCTTAAATTTTATGATACTGTATTGAGAAATCCGGTTTTGCGCGATCCTCGTGGTTATATCATTACTGCTGATCAGCCTGATTTTGCCACCGCGGTAAAATTTATAAACACTTGTCTTAGATCTGGGCTGGTCGTACAGAAAGCTACCGCAGAATTTACCGTGGCAGGCAAAAAGTATCCGACAGGTTCTTATATTTTGAAAACAAACCAGGCATTTCGGCCGGAAGTACTTGACCGTTTTGAGCCGCAAGACCATCCTAATGATTTTCTATATCCCGGCGGCCCGCCTATCCGTCCTTACGATATGACCGGCTGGACTTTGGCTTACCAAATGGGAGTAAAGTTTGACCGTATTTTGGATGATTTTAACGGCCTTTTTAAACGTGTCCCTTATGGCGAATTACAAAATATGCCGTTAGCACCTGCACCGGCTTTAGCTAAAAACGGATATTTCATTAGTGCTGCCGCTAACAATTCTTTTATCGCAGTTAATGATTTGTTGCAGGCAGGAGCCAAAATATACCGTGTAAACGAAGCATCGGCAATTGCCCCGGCAGGCACTTTTTATGTGCCTTATTCCGAAAAAGTTAAAACGATATTAGATAAAGCGGCAGCAGAAAAGAGTGTTAAGGCTACTTCGGCGGTTAAAACCCCTAAAGATATTACGTTGATAATGCCGGCACGTATTGCAATATGGGACCAATACGGCGGATCAATACAATCTGGCTGGCTGCGCTGGCTGATGGAGCAATATCATTATCCTTTTAAAATTGTTTATCCGCAGCAGTTTGATGTCGGAGATTTAAAAAGCAAATATGATGTTATCGTATTTGTGAATGGTGCTATTCCGGCTTTGTCAAGACGTGGAGCAGCAGCCGGAGGCGAGGATTTTGGCGGAAGGTTTGGAGGAGGAACCAACAATGTTCCGGATGAGTATAAAAGCACAACTGGCCGCATGACCGCTGATAAATCCGTTCCGCAATTAAAAGCTTTCCTGGAAGCTGGCGGCCATATTGTAACGATAGGCAACAGCGCCAACCTGGCTTATCAGCTTAACCTTCCGGTGCACAATGCGCTTGTAGATAATGTAAACGGCAAAGATGTTCCTTTTTCTGGTGATAAATTTTATGTTCCGGGAGCAGTGTTAAGGGTTTCGCTGGACGATAAACAACCCGCAAACTGGGGAATGCCGCCGGAGGCAGATGTGTTGTACGATAACAGTCCGGCTTTTAAACTGGAAGCCAACGCCGCAGACAAAGGCGTAAAACCATTAATGTGGTTTAGCACGGATAAGCCTTTAAGAAGCGGCTGGGCCTGGGGGCAAAAATATTTAAAAGACGACGTTGCAGCCTTTTCTGCGCCTGTAGGTTCTGGTATGTTGTATGTTTTTGGCCCTGAAATCACTTTTCGCGGCCAATCTCATGGCACTTTCAAACTGTTATTCAACGAGTTGTATTCGTCTTCTTCAAAATAGAAGGAAAGATGGATTGAAAGTGTTTAACGAAAAAAGGTGCATAAAAGAAGCATTTTTATGATGATGCTTCTTTTATGCACCTTTTTTTAATGCTGAACACATTTATTTAATCATGGAATCACCTCGAACAGCAGAAACTGTGTTTTCTCGGTTTTGGCAAAGTTATTATCTGCCACGAAAATAATGGATTTATGTCCGTTTGGTAAAGTTGGGCCAAAGGTTGCACCTTCTACATTATCAACCTGAGTTCGATAAATCAGAAGGCTACGATTTGCTGGGATTTGTTTTGCTGA
>CAXULQ010000012.1:0-85631 GCA_964251965.1 uncultured Sphingobacteriaceae bacterium
TACATTTCTTTTGATTGACAAACTTTATCTCATCTATTAATCGAACTCAGGTTATAAAAACAGTATCGCTAACGGAGTTATTGCAGTAATTGCCTGGTTTGCTATCATCGAGCAGTTTCTGATTTCTGTTCCGGAGTATATGCAAAAAGGAGAAACGCTTGCCGGAAGCATTATACATTTGGCAAGTTATTTTACCATCCTCACCAATATTTTAGTTGCCATTAGCTTAACGGCCGTTTTACTGATTCCTAAAACAGCAGTTGGCCGGTTTTTCTCCAAAATTGCTACGGCTATTGCGGTTTACATCACCATTGTTTCTTTGGTTTATAATTTGGTGTTGCGCCCATTCTGGAGCGCGAAAGGCATTTTTAAAACCAATGACGAGTTGCTGCATGTCGTCGTTCCCATTTTATACATTCTAAACTGGCTGTTTTTACTGCCAAAAAAAGGTTTGGTTTGGAAGCAATTACCAGGCTGGCTGCTATTTCCGTTGGGTTATTTGTTTTATGTGATTATCCGCGGAGCGTTCATGGGTTTTTACCCGTACTTTTTTGTAGATGCAAAAAGTTACGGTTACGCTGCCGTAGCTTTAAATTCTTTTGTGCTGCTAATCGTTTTTGCGGTTTTTTGTGCACTATATATATTTATCGGCAGGAAGATGGTTTCCAAAAAAGTAATTTCCTAACGATGCTTCTTTTACCGGCATAAAAAAAGCATCTGTTTTTGGCAGATGCTTTTTAAATTTGGTTAAAAAATAGTTTATTCGTTGCCTGCGGCTTCTCTAATTGCCTGGTCTTCTTTCAGTTTTTCTACATTATTTTTGTCAGCGAAAGTATCCGTATTACCGGCAAAATATTCTAAAATATCAGCAATCGCATCCAAATTATCGCTGATACGCTGGTGCATGTCTGGCAGTTCTTTTTCTAAACGTTTGTCGCCTAAATCAATATTATCTACTTCGATTTTTCCTAATTTTTGAATGATGGCCTGTTGGCTATTTTTCAGGTCTTCCAACTCATGAACGATTTTTTCCATGGTGGCAAATTTTTTCAGCGTATCCATTGTGCTTCTTTTATGGGTGAAATTTATATTTCTTGTATTAATTGAACGGGTTTTAACTAATAAAGTTTTACATCGATTTTTCCAAACAATTTAAAGCAAGTGGCTCTCGATGCCATCTTCAATTGCCTGCATAGTTTCCATTTGCAAAGTTTCTCCGCCTAACTGGTAACAGTGCCCGTGCTGGTCGAACCGGATTTTAGTTTGATATTTTCCATCGAAATAAGTTTCAAAATCATCACTATTAAGAACAATCCGGTATAAAACTTTTTCGCCCAAATAGTGAATATAGAATTCGAGCGACTCGTTTTCTATAGTTTTTTTTGGTGTAAATTGATTTGAGCCGACGACGGGAATCGAACCTGCGACCTACTCATTACGAATGAGTTGCTCTACCAACTGAGCTACGTCGGCATTGAATTTTATGCCATAAAAGAAGCAAAAGTAAAATTATTTAGATAACAATGGCCAATTAATTAATGTTTAAGGCTGATAGAAACCGTTGTGCCAACATTCGGCTGAGATTCAATTTTAATGGAACCTTCATACAACCGCAACCGGTTTTTAATACTGCTTAAACCAATACCTTTGGGTGCCGTTTCTAAATTATGCTGATCAGGGTTAAAACCGATACCATTATCAGAAACTGTAATGGTTACAATTTTGTTCTTTTGGCTTACATCGATCATAATTTTGCTGGCATAAGCATGTTTGATGCCGTTATTTACCAGTTCTTGGATGATCCTGAATATGTTGAGTTGCAACTGAAAATCCAGGGTTTTAGCAATATTATTTATTTTGGTAACAACAGAAAGTTGTTGATTAGACAAGCGTGTGGCCATATCTTCCAATGTAGCAGCCAGGCCAAAATCGGTTAAAATGGAGGGCGCCAGTTCAAAAGAAATATTCCTGATATCTTTTATACTTTGGTTTAGCAGTTGGTTTACCTGCTGAAACAAGGGGGTTTCAAACGCACTTTGAGATTGATCGATGTTCAATTTAATGGCATACAACATCTGGGCGATGCCATTATGTAAAACTTCGCTTATCCTTTTCTTTTCGTTTTCCTCCGCTTGCAGCCCGGCGGCCAAAATCATTTGTTGCTGCTCCTCTTTTATGCGGTTGGCTTCGAGTTCGATAATCGTTTTTTCACTGATGTCTGTAAATGTGCCTATGAACCGTTTTTTATCATTTTCGTCTTTAATTACCTGCGCCCTGGCCTGGATATACTTGATGTTTTTGTCAGGAATATCAGCACGGAATTTAATGTTGAATTCCTTTTCGTGAATAATGGTTTGCCGGATATGGTCTTCCACATTTTTGCGGTCGTTTTGATGGATCCGGTTGATTATGGTTTCGTATTTTTCATTAAAAGTATCAGGCGTAAAACCAAACAGCGAACAGCAAAAACTGTCTAATCCTATTTTACCTGTAATAATATCGATCTCCCAAATACCGGTTAAAGAAGCACCAAGGGCAACCTCCAGCGTTTTTTTTGCCTCTTTTAATTTAAATTCTGCCTGTTGCTTTCCGGTAAAATCAGTTAGCGTTAAATAACATAGCTCTTTAGTTAAGGCATTTTGCAGTGCGATGCCTTCAATCTGCACATTCAGTACCTGTTTTTTTGTATCTACAATCCTGATCTGGCAGCTTTGTGCATTTGGCACCAAAAACAGTTGCCGAAAATATTTATAAAACTGGTCTGTATCTTCTTTGTGTATAAACAAAAGCAAAGGTTTGTTGATCAATATGCTTTTATCAATATTAAGCAGTTTTAGGCCGGCATAATTAACATCCCGGATTAGGCCGGCTTTATCGGTAACAAAATAACCAACGGGCGCAAGCTCAAACAAATTTGTAAACTTTGTTTTTTGCTGTTCCAGCTCCTGCGTGATTAAATGCAGTTCATCGTTTTGCATTTCCAGCTCCAGCTGATAAACCTGAAGCTCGTGCAAAACCCTTTTTACCTCGATTGTATGTAAACTGCTGCTGCTGTTTTTATCGGCAGATAATAATTGTTCGGCCTTTTGCCGGAGTATTTCAAGAAAATTGTCCTTATCATTTACCATGCTTACAATTCGCCGTTATGCTCTTCAATAACAATCAATACCATCAATGTTTCGCCGGTTTGTGCGTCAACAGAAGGCATACTTGTAAAGCTTAAACGCCGATGGCCGAGTTCTGGGAAATAATGATCGAGCAGGATAGATGTTTTTTCCTGCGGAAAGTTTTTAATCAGCTTGTCTAATAAGGTAGTTTTCCAAAATTCGTGTGCTATAACAGCAAGGGGAGTTTCTTTTAACTGCTGATCGTTCAATTTAAAATAATCTTTAAAAGCCGGGTTTGCCGTAGCAATCTGCTGTTTGTTGTTTAATAACAGTGCAGGTGCCGAAATTAAATTTACAATGGATTGCGAATAATGCACCATCGTATTCATTTTATTCTCTAATAATTTTAACGAACTGATGTTGTTAAAAGTAAGCACCACGCCGTTAATAAAATTATCCAGCGTGCGGTAGGGCATAATGCGCAAATTATACCAATCACCTTTTTTGGTTTTAATTTCCGCTTCTTTGGCTACCAGTGTTTCTATTACATCGAGTAAAGTTTCTTTAAGGTTGGGGAAATCAAAGTTGAAAACAATATCCGTAACAGACCGGCCAATATCGGCAGAAATGACGTTAAACAGTGCTTTTACTTTTGGCGTATAACGTAAAATGGTTAAATTGTTATCTAAAAAAATAGTGCCGATCTCGGTACTGTCCAACAAGTTTTTCATATCATTGTTCAGGCGTGTAAGTTCATCGGCTTTGAACTGATAGGATGAGTTCATGGTCATCAGCTCTTCGTTAAGCGATTGCATTTCTTCCTTTGTCGTCAACGATTCTTCGTTGGTGCTTTGCAGTTCTTCGTTGGTGCTTTGCAGTTCTTCATTGGTCGACTTTAATTCTTCAAGCGAAGTTTCCATTTGTTCGATCGTGCTGTGCAATTGCTGTTTGGTGTAACCCAGTTCCTTTTCTAGTTCGTCAGCCAGGTTATTGCTTAAAATACTAGCCTCTTTTTTTATTTTTTTTGAGGATGCTATTTTTACCAATCCTTTATCTTCAAAAATAATTACGGTTAGCCCTTGCAAGTTGTGGTTTTCCAACAGGCCTACTTTAATATCTACCAGCCTGATGTTTCGGTCTTCTTTAAGTTTTACATCATTTATGTTTATTGTGGTTTTTTGTGTGTTAGCCTCATGTACGGCATTACGAAGAATGTATTTAAGTTCTTTTTTAGCCATGTCATAAATGTTCATGGCCGCTTCGCCAGAATTTAGCTCCAAAAACTTTCCGGTTTTGCCATTGATATACAAAATATCGCCACTATTACTAATTAAAACAGAAACGGGTGTATAGTTATCGATCAAAAAATTGTTAAAACTATCGGCCAGCGTTTTCTTTTTAACCGTTTTTTGTTCTTCAGTTTTGCCTGTAGCTTGTGTTGGCTTGGAAACATTAAAAGGAAAATCAATCGGCTTGCTTAAAGCGGAAGTACCTGTTTTGCGTTCAAACAATTTCCATTTTGGGTCAACCGGTGCAAACAATTCTGTAAAACCGCCAATCGTTTCTGCCGGCCCAAGCAGCAAAAGCCCGGTTGGGTTAAGCGAATAATGAAAAATAGGGATGATTTTTTTTTGCAGTTCCGCATTTAGATAAATCATTACGTTGCGGCATGACAATAAATCTAACCTGGTAAAAGGAGCATCTTTAATAATATTGTGCTGGGCAAATACAATCATTTCCCGTAGTTCTTTTTTTACAGAATACTTTCCGTTTTTTTCCGTAAAAAAACGCTTTAGCCTTTCTGGCGAAATATCTGCAGCAATATTAGAATTGTAAATACCTGCACGCGCTGTTTCTATGGCGTCTACATCCAAATCTGTAGCAAATATTTGTATTTTTGGTTTATGCTTCGCAGATAATCCTTCAAAACATTCCAGCACCAGCATCGCTATCGAGTAAGCTTCTTCGCCTGTTGAGCAGGCCGCTACCCAAACCCTTACCGGCCCTACATCCAATTTTTGGAATACTATCGGTATAAGTTTTTCTTTTAGTGAATCAAAAGCCTGTGTATCCCTAAAAAATTTAGTTACACCGATTAGCAGTTCTTTAAAAAGTACATCGATCTCCTGCGAATTGTCTCGCAGATAATTGATGTAATGTGTATAATCCGGTAATTGATGGAAAGCAATTCTACGGTCGATCCTGCGGGTGATGGTGTTTTTTTTATAGTTCGCAAAATCGTGCCCGGTATGGCTGCGTAACAGCATTAATATTTTTTGGATGGAATTCTCGTCTCTTATACCAGATTTTACCTGTTCAAGCGGTTCTTCGCTTATGGCAGGATGGTTTAAATACTGGATCAGTTTAAGCGGCATTTCTTCGGGCGACAGCACATAATCCACCAAATTTGTACCGATAGAAGTTTTGGGCATACTATTGTATTGTGCTGTTTCCGGGTCTTGCACCACCGCCAGCCCCAATTTTTCCTTTATCATGCGGATGCCGGTTTCACCGTCTGACCCCATTCCCGATAGGATAATGGCCACAGCTTTGTTCCACTGGTCTTCTGCCAAACTCTGCAAAAAATAATCAATCGGCACCCGGAAACCATGTGCTTTTGCCGGCTCTAAAAGCAATAGTTTCCGGTTATGGATGCCCATATCCTTGTTTGGCGGAATTACATAAACATGATTAGGTTTTACCAAAACGCCATCTTCCGCCTGTAAAACCGACATTGGCGAAAAGCTTTGTATTAATTCTGCAAGGCTGCTGGTGCTGTTTGGGTCCAGGTGCATGATAATAACGAAAGCCATACCCGTATCTGCCGGCATATGGTTAAAAAATTTTTCAAAGGCTTCAAACGATCCGGCAGAACCTCCGATAGCAACAATGGGGAAAGGTTTTTGCCTGTTTACTTTCGAAACCACACTACTTTTTTCTGTTTTTGTTGCTTCGTGGTCAGCTATTGGTTTCGCAGGATTTTGCCTGTCTTTTTTCATTTAAATAATTTTGTTTTTAGGTTGATCCAGCCGCGATAAACGCTTGCCTTCATTTTTCTATTGTTTGTTTTCTGGGTGTTGATGACCCGCCTTACAAAGTCCTTTTTGTTAACGTGTTGAAATTTTAATAAAAATATCAGGTAAAATATACGGTGCTTGTGTTTGAGGACGAGCACTTTATAAACCAAACAGAGGCAGTAAACGGGCAAATAGAAAAGGAGTGAGGCAAGCTAAAAAGCCGGTGGTAAGTCTAATTATCAAAGTTATTTATAAATAGGGAATTCGGTCAAAAATATGGCATCGAATCAAAAAAATAATTTAACTGGCAATAAAAAATATGTTTCAATCTGCTAATTTAGAAAACGATAATTCTCTATTTGAATGATAAACAGTTGGTTTAGGCATTTAAACTCTCCGTTTAATTTGCTTTTTTGATCTTTTGTATTGCGGCAGTATGCTTCTTTTACCATACTTTTTTAGGTAAGCTTCTGGTCTTTAAACCAAACTTCTTCTGGCAAAGCTGTAAAATTTTGCATTAAAGTAATTAGTTTGTGCGGATTATTACTGCTTAAAACCAGTTTGCGGTTAGCAGGTTTCAGAAAACGGTTTTCTACCATCACGTCCATTTGTTTCAGCAAAAAATCGTAAAAACCATTGATGTTGAGCAAACTGATCGGTTTATTATGAAGCCCTAATTGAAGCCAGGTGAGCACTTCAAAAAACTCTTCGAGTGTACCGAAACCGCCGGGCAAAGTGATGGTTCCGTCGCACAGTTCGTTCATCAACTGCTTTCTTTGGTGCATGTTTTCTACTACGTGCATTTCGGTTAAACCTTGGTGGCCAACTTCTTTATCCATTAAAAAATTAGGGATCACGCCTATTGCTTTGCCGCCGCGCTGTAAAATCGCATCAGCTATCAAACCCATAACGCCAACTTTTCCTCCGCCAAAAATTAAAGAAATGTTTTGGTTAACCATTATTTCGGCCAATTCCTCAATCGCTTCTTTCAGCTTTACATCACCGTTAAAATTCGCCCCGCAAAAAACACATATTGCATTCATCTTCCTAAAGTCGGGATTGTGCAGGAAATGGGAAAATTTTTAAAGAAAAAAGGGAAGCATTAGTGCCTCCCTTACTGTTTTTATACCGATAAAAACAGTATGTTAATTGTTAAGCAATCCATCAAAAGTTACCGCCAAATAATACAACCCACCTAAAGTTGGGCCGCCAGCATATTGAATGTACCTTCTGTTTAGCAAATCTGTTGCGCCTAATTTAAAATTAGCTTTATACTGAGGAACGCGTAAACTTACCTGTGCATCGAAAGTATGGATGGCCGGAACAGCACCGGTTACCAGCGGACTTTCCCACAAAAATCCTTGCTGCCATTTGTAAATCACGTTGAAGCCAAAGTTTTTAACGATCTCGCGGTTACCAAAAGAAACGTTGGTGGATAGGATAGGCGTGTTAAAGCCAGTCACAAAAATATCAGTGGTTTGATTTGCCTGCAATTTATTGTAACTGGCGTTGCCGGCAATGCTAAACTTTTTATAGAAATTATAGGTGATGCCCAAAGCCGAGCCATAATTGTGATAATTATTTTTGGCGTTGGTGTAAACGCGGTAGCGGTCCTGCCCGGCACTGGCTGCCGTAGTTGTAGTTGCCGTGGTTGGGTCGCGGTTTCTATCGAGCATAGCTAAAACAGAAGCATCCGAACCAACGGTAGTACTTTTTGGCACGTAAACCTGTACCTGGCCTAAAAATCCGTTGTAAATATTGGAGTAAGCATCCCAATCTACCACTACTTTATTGTCAAACAAAACACCTTTGTAACCTACTTCAAAAGACTTAATGCCTTCGGGACGCGCTTTTGGCAAATCTGCAACTTGTAATAAATTTCGGTTTGCCAACGCTGCTGCATCTGTATTTCCGGCTGCTGCCACCGCTGCATTAAAGTTGATGACCGAAGCTTGCGTGTAACTGTTTTCCAGGTAACCCAAACCCTGGTCGATGTAAGATAAACTGCCAACCCGTCTCACGCGGCCATTATTTACATAAGATAAAGCCTCGAACAACGACGGGAAACGATAACCTTGCTGATAAGTAACGCGAAAATTATGGTTATCAGTAGGAGAGTAGACCGCAGCGATACGGGGCGTAAATTTGGGGTCGAACTCCGGATTGTAATCAAAACGAAGTGAGCCGAACAACTTTAACTTTTCCTGGAAAAAGGTTTTGGTGGCCTGAGAGAAAGCCCCTAACTTTTTGTAATAAACATTATTTCCAAAACTGCCATCGGCAAGCGGAACATTACGTTCGGCAATTGGCCGGGTAAAATCAACAAAATTATTTCCATCAGGAATCACCTGATAAATGCGGGCATCGGCGCCAACCAACAAATCAAAAACTTTTACGGCTTTCGATAAATCCCACTGGCCTTCGGTATGGTACAACCTGCTGTTTTGTACCAAAGCTGCGCCGCCGGTTGCAGGTGCATCCGGGATCAAACTCGATTTAATATCCCAGTTATTGATCCCGATAATCGTGTTTTTTAAATCGTTAAATGCCTGTGTGCCTGGCAAAACACGGCTTGCATCTGCCGCGGCACGCGCAGCTTGGTTGGCAGTTGCCAAATCAACGCCACTATTCAGTTGTGATACCAGTGCGGTTTTATATTTTGCGGCCCAAGCGGTATTGCTTCCACCACTATATAAATCTAAATTATCTGCAAGTGGTTTTACGTTGTAAGATTTGCCGGTATTTTCCAACGAAATATAGCTGAGGATTTTAAAATTCTTTCCTTTAATTTCCAAGCTGTGGTTTTGGACGATTACATCCTGCAAACGTATTTTATTGCCGCGTTGGAAAGTTCCGTCCATATCGCCAATGCGGTAACTGTAGCTGATTTCGGTGTGTTCTGTTGGGCGAAAATGAAAGGAAGCATCAAACTTCAAATTCTTCACCGAAGGGTCAACCAAATCTTTTTCGTAATAACCTGTCCGCGCCACACGCAAAGTTTGGTTTGGTTTTCCGTTGATGGTTAAACCGCTGATCGAAACTACATTACTTCCGGCCAATGCGTCATCGCCGTATTTGTTCCAGCCATCATAGGCCACATTGTTGGCACCATTCAGTTGCGGAAAACCAGGGTTGGCACTGTTTAAATTGTTAGGGTTTTGATCGAGCTTGGTGTTAGAAATCCAATCCGTGCCGTGCATGTAGCTTCCGTTTACTTTAAAAGCAAACTTGTTACCGAAAGCTTTAGCATAACGCAGGGCAGTTTCGGTTAAAACGCTGGGGGCAACATCAATGCCGTCCACATGGTTTATGCCGGTCCGTTGGTAAATACTCAAACCTTGGTACGTAAAAGGGTTTTTAGTCAGCAGATTAGCCATTCCATTAATTGCATTCATCCCATACAAAGCCGAAGCCGCGCCGGGCGTAATTTCTACACTGGAGATGTCCAATTCTGTCGGGCCAATCGCGTTTCCAAGCGGAACGCCTAAAGTTGCCGCTTGCATATCCACACCATCCACCAACTGCATAAACCGGAAGTTGTTGGGAATGTTGAACCCGCGCGTATTAGGCACTTTAAAAGTTAAGCTCGACGTGGTCATTTGCACACCTTTTACGTTTTCCAAAGCATCATAAAAGCTTGGCGCAGGCGATTCGCGGATCGAACGGATATCCAATTTAGTAATGGCAACTGGCGATCGCAGTAATTTTTCTTCCTGCCGGGAAGCAGAAACCACTACTTCGTTTACCAGCAAAGATTGTGTAACCAATTGCACACTCAGCAGACTGCTGGAATTTTTTACCTCAAATTCCTGCTGCTGAAAACCAATGCTTGTAAACACCAACCGTAAAGGAAATTTTGCGTTGCTGGTGATGGAAAACTTGCCTTGTGCATTGGTTGTAGTACCGGCGGTGCTGCCGTTAATTTTTACAGAAACGCTGGGCAGCGGCTGGCCGGTATCGTCTTTTACAATGCCGCTTAAAATGTAGTTCCCATTCATTTGGGCGAACGAAAAAACGGGGAGAAAGAGCAGGATTAAAAACCAGCGTACGTTAAAAAAGGGCGTAGAAATTTTCATCAGAAGGATTTGTAATTTTTGGGTCGATAAAAGAAGTATGTTAAAAAGAGTGTTTTGCCAAGCAGCTACAACAGGAAGATAAAAGAAAGTAAATTTTGAAATACATAGTCTACAATTTAAGTAGGCTAAATTAATACGAAGCTTTTATTTGCGCAAGCTTTTTATCTTTTTGATGCTGGTTTTTTTGTAATTTTTGATTGGAAGGCTTTTAAACTGTTGATTATTAGTTTTGATAAAAAAATTTGATCCACATTTGAACTCATGGAATCATCCAAAAATCTTCTTTCAATAAAAATTAAACACTAAATAAAGCAAGTGCAATTACCGGCATACTGTTTTTATCTACCTAAATCTGTTATAAAACTTTGGTGAGATGTAATATGCTGTTCCGAAAACAAAACATTTAATATATTAGCCTCAAATCTTTTCTCAGTATATGCAATTCGAAAGTGCAGGTAAATTTATTCTGAACAAATTGAGCAAAGAGTTGCCGAAGCATTTGTCGTACCACAGCGTAGAACATATTCAAGATGTTTTTGACGCCGTAGCACACATTGGCAAGGCGGAAAAGATTTCGGATTATGAACTGAAATTAGTGCTCACCGCGGCCTGGTTCCACGATTCGGGATTTTTAAAAGGCGCCAAAGACCATGAAGAAGAATCTTGCCGAATCGCGAAGGAAAACCTGCCCAATTTTGGTTATCAACCTGAAGAAATAGACCGCATTTGCGGGATGATAATGGCCACAAAAATCCCGCAATCGCCCCAAAACCATTTAGAAGAAATTTTGGCCGATGCCGATTTGGATTATTTAGGCCGGGACGATTTTTTCAGCATCGGCAATAAATTGTTCACCGAGCTTTCCACGTTTGGAGTTTTAGATACCGAAGAGGAGTGGAACAAACTGCAAGTCAGCTTTTTAGAAAGCCACCATTATTTTACGACGACTGCCATCCAACTCAGGCAAAACAAAAAACAAGAGCATTTGGCACTTGTAAAATCAAAAATTAGCTAATTGCTTAATGAGAAGCTTCCAATTTCCACATTATATTACCGATACATTATCAACCATTGTTGGCATTCTATTTTGCGGTTTTGCCTTAAAAGGCTTTTTGGTGCCCAACCAGTTTTTTGACGGCGGTGTAACCGGGATTTCTTTGCTGATCCATGAACTATATCATTTCAATATTGCTTATGTAATCATTATTGCCAACCTTCCGCTCATCATTTTAGGCGGGTTTTTAGTTAACCGGGCTTTCGCCATCAAAACATTTGTAGCCATTATTGGCTTGGGGCTTTGTTTGCTGTTTATCCCTTATCCGCAAATTACTTCGGATAAATTATTGGTTTCTATTTTTGGAGGCGTTTTTATGGGGATTGGCGTTGGTTTGGCCATCCGCGGCGGTTGTGCTTTGGATGGGATAGAAGTGCTGGCCTTGTACACCGGCAAGCGGATCAGCTTTACCATCAGTGAAATTATTTTGGGCATCAACATCATTATTTTCCTGATTGCCGCATTTGAACTCGGATTGCCAACTGCTTTGTATTCTATCTTAACTTATTACACTGCTTCCCGAGCAATTAATTTTGTAATTGAAGGTTTGGAAGAATACACCGGTGTTACAATTATTTCTGGTGAAAGCGAGCCGATCAAAGAAAAATTAGTGATGGAACTGGGCCGTGGAATAACCATCTACAAAGGCGAACGCGGCTTTTTAAAGAACAGTTTCGAGATCAGTCAGGATTGCGATATCGTGTTTACCGTAGTAACCCGATTGGAAGTAAGGCGTTTAAGAAATTTAGTCCACAGCATCGATCCGAATGCTTTTATATTTACCAGTATTATTAAAGAAGCTGCAGGCGGTGTTTTGAAGCGAAGGGTGCGGGATCATTAAGGTATTCAAGAAAATACATTTTAAAAAGGTGGATATTATTAAAAATAGTTGTTAAAAGAAGTATCGTAATATTAGCCTCCCGCAAACTTCCCCAACATGATTTAAAATGTACCACATAAGTTATTCCTGCTAAAGATTATACCAAAATGTATTTGTAAATTTGAGAAATAATGATTTCCAATATTTTTAAACCTCTTATATATCCATCCCATCCTTTTTAGTAACAGAATTTAATAACGGCCGTTAATTATAATTATCGGCCTGTAGTATTCTTTTATTAAATTTTAATCTTAGTATTTATGTGTGCAAAAGTTTCGACAGTAGCCGATAGTGACCTGATAAAAGAAATACAAAAAGAGAATGATTTTTATAAATCAATTATTGAAAATAATTCCTTCTACATTATTAAAACAGATTTAGACGGAAAATATACTTATCTCAACCCTTTCTTTTGCAAGATGTTAAGCCTAACAGCCGTGGATTGGTTAGGAAAAGACTCATTAAGTTTAATCATCCCGGAAGACCACCAAATATGTAGGGATACCGTGGTGGCTTGTTTTGCCTCCCCAGAAAAATCCCATTGGGTAATCTTAAGGAAACCCGTACCAAAAGGCATTATCTCTACACAATGGGAATTTAAAATGCTAACGAACGAAGAAGGTGTGCCGTCAGAAATTTTATGTATCGGGCACGATATAACGTCATTAATATTGAGACAAGAAGAGCTGCAGGCCCTGGTAGGGATAACTGCCGAGCAGAACAAACGCCTTATAAATTTTACTTATATTATTTCGCACAACATCCGTTCGCATGTTGCCAATATTATCGGTATTATCAGCATTAACAAGATGGACGATGAGGTAGATGATGCACAAGCTTTGGAAATGATCAACACCAGCACGAACAGTTTGGACGATACCATCCATAACCTCAATGAAATTATAAGCATTCAGGCGAATACCAATTTGCCGCTCCAAAAAATTAATGTACGCGCCGAAATTAACAGGATAATTGAGAGCATACTCATATTAGTAAAAAACGCTGGCACAACAATTAATTTTAATTTCGATGAAAGTGAAGTATTGAACACTAACCCTGCTTATTTTGAAAGTATAGTCTTAAACCTGGTTACCAATTCAATCAAATATAAATCTATAGATATACCACTTCATTTAGACATCGGTTTTTACTTGCAAGGGGAATTCAGCGTTTTAACGTTTAAAGACAATGGTATAGGTATTGACTTGCAGAGGTATAGAAGCCGGCTTTTTGGTATGTACAATACTTTTAACGGAAATAAAGATGCCAAAGGAATGGGTTTGTTTATTATTAAAACACAGGTAGAAGCATTGAAAGGCAAGATAGAAGTAGAAAGTGAATTAGGTGTTAGCACTACTTTTAAAATTTATTTTAACAACAATGCAGATAAACAGGGATTCGTAGTTTCTGATATGGGCTATAAAAAATGAAGTTAGGCGGCCAACTTTTATAGCTGAAACCAAAACTTCTGCTAACAAAACTTTTAAGGTAAAACTTTTGATTTAAGCACGGATACTTTTTTTAGCACCTAAAAATAATGCAACGATTTTCTGGTACATTTTTTACACCTATAAAAACAGCATCCCTAACTTACCTCGTATAATTCGGTGCTTCCTTAGTAATGGTAATATCATGCGGATGAGATTCACGGATGCCGGCAGAAGTAATGCGTACAAACTTCGCTTTCTGCAAAGCTTCGATGTTGGCGGCACCGCAATAACCCATGCTGGCACGCAAACCACCAACATATTGGTACATTACTTCGGCCAAACTGCCTTTAACCGGTACGCGGCCTACAATCCCTTCGGGCACTAATTTTTTAATATCATCTTCCACATCCTGGAAATAGCGGTCTTTCGAGCCTTGTTCCATGGCTTCAATAGAACCCATACCTCGGTAAGATTTAAAACGGCGTCCTTCATAAATAATAATTTCGCCAGGCGATTCTTCTAAACCGGCAAACAAAGAACCAGCCATAATCGAACTGGCACCGGCCGCAATAGCTTTCGGAATATCGCCTGTGTGTTTAATCCCACCATCCGCAATTACCGGAACGCCTGTGCCTTCCAAAGCTTTCGCACATTCGTAAACGGCATACAATTGCGGAACGCCAACACCGGCAATAATCCGCGTAGTGCAAATAGAACCCGGTCCGATACCAACTTTCACCGCATCAGCACCAGCATTGGCCAAAGCTTTTGCACCTTCGCCCGTTGCCACGTTGCCTACAATTACCTGCAAATCCGGAAATTGGGCTTTTACTTCTTTTAGCCGGTCAATTACGCCTTTAGAGTGGCCGTGCGCCGTATCAATTGTGATCACATCTACACCGGCTTTTACCAAAGCTTCTACACGTTCCAAAGTATCGGCCGTAACACCAACGGCAGCACCAACGCGCAAACGGCCATGCTCGTCTTTACAGGCAGCAGGAAAGTTTTTAAATTTTTGAATATCTTTAAAAGTGATCAAACCAGACAATCGGCCCTCGGCATCAACTACGGGCAGTTTTTCAATTTTATAATTCTGGAGGATTTCTTCCGCTTGCTTTAAATCTGTTCCCAGCGGTGCCGTGATCAGGTTTTCTTTCGTCATCACTTCCCGTACCGGTTTGTCCATTTCTTTCTCAAAACGGAGGTCGCGGTTGGTAATGATACCTGTTAACCGATGTTCACTATCCACCACAGGAATGCCGCCAATGCGATATTCTTTCATAATTTTTACGGCATCAGCAATAACCGCGTCGTTATTTAGCGTAACGGGGTCTTGGATCATGCCGCTTTCCGAACGCTTTACCTTGCGCACTTCATCGGCCTGCAATTGTATGCTCAGGTTTTTGTGCAGTATCCCAATTCCGCCGGCTTGCGCCATAGCGATAGCCAAAGCAGCTTCGGTAACGGTATCCATTGCTGCCGAAACTAATGGCACGTTCAGCTTGATTTTTCGGGTTAAAAAAGTTTGTGTATTTACTTCGCGGGGCAAAACTTCGGAGTAGGCGGGAACAAGCAGCACATCGTCGTAAGTTAAACCTTCGGCAACAAATTTGGCGGGATCAAATTGCATAGCAAACAATTTAGGATGAATTATTTGCCGGACAAAGATAGTATTTGCAATGGTAATTTTTGCCTTGTGTTGATTTTTGGTCCGATGGAAATGCTAAGTTTTAAACCCGCCTTTTTACGTAGATAATGTTAAATCTCTTATTTATATTTATTTCATGATATTAATGGCTTGTATATTGCAATTAAGGTTGAGAAGTTATTTATGGAGAGAAAGAAGTTTTACAATTTCTTTATTCAAGTAACAAGATTTAAAATATGTATCTAAACCAAGAATAATTTTAGGAGAAGATGTATATGAAAATAACAGGTGTTTTAATAACTATACAACCATGTTAATGAACCAATTATTAGATTTTGAAGACAAAAGCTTAAAAAGCTATTTCTTTTCCAGCAATCAATTGATGTGTATAATGGATTCTGGTTTTAGCTCAATTTTAGAAGCTAACGACATCGTAATTAAGAATTTAGGTTATACGAGAGAAGATTTTTTTCTACAATCTGTAGAAAAAATTATACTACAAAAGGAGCAACAAAAGCTATTTCAGCTGATAGCAAATAAGCAATCTGCCCTAAATCAAACAAAAAAAGAAATTATTTTGGTAAGCCAATCAGGCAACATGATTTCTGTCGAAACCATTGTTTCCGATATTTTATTTAAAGGAGAAGAGGCAAGGCTTTTAACGATGGCTGATGTAACAGAAAAAAAGCTATACCGCGAAATGCTGGAGGAAGCGGTTGATGAAGAAATTAGTTTGAAAATCAAAAACAAGCAGCTTAAAAATTTAGCTTATTTAAATTTTCACAAAGCGCGAAAACCATTGGCAAATATTTTAGGTTTGGTAAATGTGTTGGACCAATCTGTAATTGCAGACCAAACTTTAGCAGAAGCAATTGAGTTTTTAAAAGAAAGCAGCAACGAACTGGACGAATTGATTAAACGCCTTGACCCGCAGTTGTTTTAGTTTTGCTGATGGTTCATCGTTAATAGCTAATAGTTCATTGCTAATGGTGAACGCAAACATATAAATGAAAGATTATAAAAAGTATTATTTGCTTCCGGCCGCACCAGAAGATGTTTATCTGGCGTTGACCAATCCTATCAGTATCGAAATTTGGACGGGCGAACATGCAGAAATGAGTACTGTCGCTGGTTCGGAATTTTCTTTGTGGGAAGACAGCATCCAGGGGAAAAACCTCGAATTTGAAGAAGGCAAAAAGATTGTTCAGCAATGGTATTTTGGCGATCAAAAGGAAGAATCTATCGTTACCATAAAACTTCATCCTGATAAACATGGCACTTCGGCAGAATTAAGGCACACCAACATTCCAGACGAAGATTATAACGACATTGTTGAAGGCTGGAATACCGCTTATTTTGGTTCGTTGGAAGAATTCTTTTCCTGATTTTAATTCTGCTAAACTTTTATTGTTTTTTTCCGTCTTAAAAAAATGCTGTTCCTTACTCAACAAAAACCAGAATGATTAATAAAAGTAAGTTTATCCTGGTTTGCTTGGTTTTTTTAATCTTTTCCGTAAAACTATCTGCACAACCGCATCAAGTTGAAACACAAGCTTCCTTTATCGATACGCTTCAAAAACAGCAGGATAGCCTGAATAAACAAAAAGATATTATTGATATCCTTCATCAAATATTTCATAACAAAAACAACCCAAAGCCAATAGCAGCTAACAAACGTTTTAATTATTCTATCGTTCCGTCAGTTGGTTATACCTTGTCAACAGGTTTTGCGGCAAGTTTAACAGGCAATGTTGCTTTTTATGCTGAACCTAAAAAACACGAAAACCTGTCTTCCATCAATTCAAATTTATCTTACAACCAGCATAATCAAATTACGTTCCGTGTGAATTCAAACATTTGGACAAAAGATGATGACTATAACCTGGTTGGTGACTGGCGTTTGTATAAGTTCCCGGAAAATACTTACGGCTTAGGCAGTTTATCTACCTTAAACGAATTAACGCCGATCAAATACGA
This sequence comes from uncultured Sphingobacteriaceae bacterium, assembly GCA_964251965.1. Taxonomy (GTDB): domain Bacteria; phylum Bacteroidota; class Bacteroidia; order Sphingobacteriales; family Sphingobacteriaceae; genus Mucilaginibacter_A. The sequence continues at coordinate 17,190 of CAXULQ010000012.1, forward strand.
TTTCCTTCGTTTTTATGAAACGATTATGAAAAAGCTGGAAAAGAATTTTTATGGCGGTTTGGGTTATGATCTGGATTATCATTACAATATCACAGCTAATGGTACACCTAATCAGAGTTTAAACGATTATCGGCTTTACGGCAAAACTACAAATTCAATATCGTCTGGTATTACTTTTAATTTGCTTTACGATAACCGCACCAATTCCATCAACCCGCGCACCGGCACTTACGCCAATATTATTTATCGGCCAAACTTAAAATTGTTGGGAAGCGATAACAATTGGCAATCCTTAACTTTCGATTTTCGGAAATACATTCCGTTAACACCTGGCGGCAAAAGTATTTTGGCGTTTTGGACTTTAGAAACCTTTACTTTAAATGGCCATCCGCCTTATTTTGATTTGCCCAGCACAGCCTGGGACACGAACGGAAACACGGGCAGAGGTTATGCGCAAGGAAGGTTCCGCGGCACGGATATGTTATATGCAGAAGCTGAATATCGCTTTGATATAAGCAATAACGGTTTATTTGGCGGTGTTTTGTTTGTGAACGGAGAAAGCTTTACCGATTATCCGGTTGCTACTTTTCAGCGGGTTTTGCCAGGCTACGGTCCGGGTTTGCGTGTTAAGTTTAACAAACGTTCCAACACCAATATTTGTATAGATTATGGCATTGGCACAGGCAATTCGCATGGCGTGTTTGTAAATTTGGCCGAGGTTTTTTAGTCAAATTAACTAATGCTTCTTTTAGCACATAAAATTTTATTTTTGCGCAGGCTTCCATCAAAATAATTAATTTTTGAAATTCCTGCCAGATAAAATTAGTCTATGTTTAACCCTGCCCTTGTAAACCGTTTCCAGCAATTAGAAACACCGTTTTATTATTACAACCTCGAACTGTTAAAAGCCACCTTAAAGGCTTGTGCCAATGCTTCTTTTAAGCACCAATTTGTTGTGCATTATGCCATGAAAGCCAACTTTAACCCGCGCGTTTTAGATACCATACAAAGTTTTGGTTTTGGTGCCGATTGCGTGAGCGGAAACGAAGTGCTGGCTGCCATAAAACACGGTTTTAAAAAAGAAAAAGTAGTTTTTGCCGGCGTAGGAAAATCGGATAAGGAAATAAATTCGGCTTTAGATCAGGATATTTTTTGCTTCAATGTAGAATCTGTTCAGGAGTTGGAAGTGATCAATAACCTTGCTTCGGCCAAAAATAAAACTACCAATGTTGCTATCCGCATCAACCCAAATGTAGATGCACATACGCATCATCATATTACAACCGGACTGGAAGAAAACAAGTTTGGTATCAATACCTGGGAATTGCCTGCCGTTGCAGAAAAATTACGGGAATGCAAAAACTTAAAATTCCTGGGCATTCATTTTCATGTAGGTTCGCAAATCAACGACCTCAGCGTTTTCCAAAACCTTTGTTTAAAAGTGAACGAAATGCAGTTGTGGTTTCAGGAAGAAGGTTTTGAAGTGAAAGTTTTAAATGTTGGCGGCGGTTTGGGCGTAGATTATTTTTTACCTGATAAAAACAGCATCTGCGATTTTGAAAGTTACTTTCAGGTTTTTAAAGACCACTTAAATATTTCTAACAACCAGGAAGTACATTTTGAACTTGGCCGCGCTTTGGTTGCCCAATGTGCTGCATTAATTTCCCGCGTTTTGTACGTAAAGAACGGTATCAAAAAAAACTTTTTAATCTTAGATGCCGGGATGACGGAACTGATCAGGCCAATGCTTTATCAGGCTTATCATCAGATTGAAAATTTGAGTAAGTTGGAAAGTCAGGAAGTCCGAAAGTCCGAAAGGCAAGAACCATCAACCATTATCCATCAACCATTAACTTCTTACGATGTTGTTGGCCCGATCTGCGAAAGCACGGATTGTTTTCGTACTAATGTGGAACTGCCAGAATCAGAAAGAGGGGATTTGATTGCCATCAGAACGGCCGGTGCTTATGGAGAAGTGATGGCTTCGGGTTATAATTTACGGGATTTGGTGCAATCGGTTTATTCGGAAGGGTGATGCTCTTTGTCTGAATTTGGATTTGTGGGATTAAACGATTATTGGATTGTGTAATGGACAAGGAAAAAATAGAAGATGGCCTAACTTATAAAATTATTGGTTGTGCTATGAAAGTTCATGCTACTTTAGGTAATGGCTTTCAGGAAGTAATATATCAACGTGCATTAGCCATAGAAATGCGAAAAGCATATCTCGAATTTAAAAGGGAACTTGAAATTCAAATTTTTTATGACGGTGAAGAAATTGGAACAAGGCGTGTAGATTTTTTGGTGGAAAATGAAGTACTAGTTGAACTAAAAGCGTTGATAGCAATGGAAGATGTGCATTTAGCACAGGGCTTAAATTATTTAGTGGCTTATAATTTAGATAAAGGGTTACTTATAAATTTTGGTGCCAAAAGTTTAGAAGTGAAACGACTTAGGCATCCAAAAAAACCGTCTGAATTTGGATTCAAGTGATTAAATTCAAGAAATTTAAAAAAACTGAAACACTTCAAATCAAATCCCACAATCCAGTAATCTAAAAAATCCAAGTTCAGACAAATCCAAATCAATGATTAAAGTTGCCCTCCACGAAGTCAAATTTTTTACTTATCACGGCTTTTATCCGCAAGAACAAATTTTGGGAAACCACTTTTTAGTAGATGCAGAAGTAGAATTTAAAAAGGAAAATGTGGCAGATAATATTTCTAATACGGTGAATTATGAGAAATTGCATTCCATATTAACAGAAGCAATGCAAGAGCCGCGTAAGTTGCTGGAAACTTTGGTTGAGGAAATGATTGACAAGATCAAATCAGACTTTCCTTTTTTAGAAACTATAAAAGTGGGCATCAAAAAATTAAACCCGCATTTGCCCGGCGAAGTAAAATATTCGCTTGTAGAAATTACCTGGATAAAAGAAGTATGAATTTTAATACGATAAACGAAGTATTGCTTCGGCAAATCAAAACGGTTGTTGGCGAAAACGCTGTTTTTACCGATCAAAATGATTTGGAAAACTACAGTCATGATGAAACCGAAGACTTGCGTTTTTATCCGCAAGTTGTGGTAAAGCCGCAAACACCAGAGCAAATTGCTGAATTGATGAAGTTGGCTAATCAACATCAAATTCCGGTTACGCCGCGTGGCGCAGGTACTGGTTTAAGCGGTGGAGCTTTGCCTGTAAAAGGCGGTTTGCTTATCGCGATGGAAAAGTTTAACCACATCCTGGAAATTGATGAAAACAACTTGCAGGCAACGGTAGAACCGGGCGTGATTACCGAAGTTTTTATGGATGCCGCAGCAGAAAAAGGATTGCTTTATCCGGTTGACCCGGCCAGCAAAGGTTCTTGTTTTATCGGTGGAAATGTTTCGCATGGTTCGGGCGGACCGCGGGTTGTGAAGTATGGAACGATCCGCGAGTATATTTTAAACCTGGAAATGGTTTTGCCGACCGGAGAAATTATTTGGACGGGCGCCAATACTTTGAAATATGCTTCCGGTTATAATTTGACACAATTAATGATCGGATCGGAGGGAACGTTGGGCATTATCACCAAAATCGTGGTGAAATTAGTGCCGAAACCGACTCAGGATTTACTGTTGCTGGCTTCTTTTCAAACCGATGAAGATGCTTGTTCGGCTGTTTCCGCTATTTTTCGTGCCGGTGTAATCCCTTCGGCTTTAGAATTTATGGAACGAAAAGGAGTAGAGTGGGTGATGGAACATGATGCGATCAGCTTTGATTTAAAACCTGAGGTTTCTTCTTTTTTGCTGATCGAAGTGGATGGCAACAACATGGACGTTTTGTTTTCGGACTGCGAAAAAATAAACGAAGTGCTGGAGCAGCATAATTGTTTAGATGTGTTGTTTGCAGATTCATCGGCACAAAAAGAAGAATTATGGCGGTTGCGCAGAACGATGGCGGTTTCGGTAAAATCAAACTCTGTTTATAAAGAAGAAGATACGGTGGTGCCGCGCGCTGCATTGCCGCAATTGATGAAAGGCATTAAAGCTATCGGTGCTAAATATGGTTTTGAATCGGTTTGTTATGGCCATGCCGGCGATGGGAACTTGCATGTAAACATTATCAAAGCAAATATGAGCGATGACGATTGGAACCATCAGCTTAAGGATGGAATCAGCGAAATATTTGAGTTAACAGTTTCTTTAGGTGGAACTTTGTCTGGCGAGCATGGGATTGGTTTAGTGCAAAAGGATTACATGCCGCTTAAATTTTCTGAAGTGCACTTGAATTTGATGCGATCGATTAAAAAGGTTTTTGATCCGAACGGAATCCTCAACCCGGGAAAAATTTTTAGTGCATAAAAACAGTACTACGTTTTTTTATCTTCAACTGAATTCTGCTTCAAAAAAGGTTCTCAGAAACTTCGTGCTGTTTTTATCGGCATAAATCCTTTTTGTAAAAATTAAATTACAATTTACCTAAACAGGTTGATAATCAGTACAAGAAGTGATTATGTTAATCAAATGATTAACTTTTATAAAACATATGAGTTATTTTGTGATTTAATAAGCATCATCAATAAAATTTTATGCGTTTTCTTATTGTTTTAAGTTGTTATATCCTGTTTTCTATATCTTATTGTCCGGCACTTTTAAAAGCACAAACCCGCGCAGATTCGCTTCCTCCGGTAGTTTCTTTGCAAGAATGTATCCGTTATGCTTTAAAAAATCAGCCTTTAATTAAGCAAGCGGCAATTGATGAAGAAATTAATGAACGGAACATTGGCATTGCTTTATCGGCCTGGCTTCCGCAAATTAACGCTTCCGGTTCTTATCAGCATTATTTTCAGCTTCCATCTTCCACCATTATCAACGGTGCAGGCAATTCGGTAATTACACCGCTTGGTGTTAACAATACTTCCGTTTTGGGCTTAGGTGCAAGTCAAACCATCTACAACAACGATGTTTTACTTGCTTCGCGGGCGGCCAGGTTTTCCAGGGAATATTACAAGCAAAACACGGTAAGCAGTCAGATTAATGTGGTTTCTGATGTAAGCAAAGCTTTTTACAGCCTGTTGCTTTCACAAAAACAACTGGATATTATTGATGAAAACATTGTTAGGCTGAGAAGAGCTTTGAAAGATGCATACCAGCAATATCAGGCGGGCGTTGTAGATAAAATAGATTATAAACAGGCAACTATCGCTTTAAACAATGAATTGGCTACGCGAAAACAAACACTGGAAACGATAAAATCTAACGTAGCTACTTTAAAAGAGTTAATGGGTAATGCAGATAACCGCAGTATCAATCCGGTTTATGATAGTGTTGCCTTGTCACGGGAAATTGCAGTTGATACCAACGTAACAGCAAATCCGAATAATCGTATTGAATACCAATTATTGGAAACTACAAAATCGCTACAAACTTTAAACATTGGTTATTACCGTTATGGGTTTTTGCCCTCTGTTTCGGCTTTTGGCAATTATAACTTGTCGTATTTAAACAACCAGTTTTCTAATTTGTACAGTCGCTCTTACCCTAATTCTTATGCAGGATTGAGCGTATCTATTCCAATTTTTCAGGGAACCAAACGTCTGCAAAATTTAAGCAGGGCAAAATTGGAAGTCAGCCGTGCAGACTTAGATTTGGTCAATACCAGGAATGTAATCAACACACAAGTTACACAGGCTTTGGCCAGTTATAAAAGCAACTATACCGAACTGGTTACGCAGCAACAGAATATTACCCTGGCAAAAGAAGTATATAACGTAGTTTTCCTGCAATACCGGGAAGGCATCAAAACTTATCTAGATGTGATTGTTGCACAATCGGATCTGCGCACTTCAGAAATAAATTATAACAACGCTTTGTTTACCGTGCTTTCCAGTAAAATAGATTTACAAAAAGCATTAGGCAATCTACAAGTTAATCCATAAGCTAATATGAAAATTAAATATATAGTACTGGCCTTTGCTGTGGCAACAGGTTTTGCATCTTGTTCTAAATCAAATAAAAAAGATACTACACAACCGCCAACACCGGTAAGTGTAGTAGCTGCTGAAAAAACAGACGCAGTTTATTACGACCAGTTTCCCGGAACGGTTGTGGCTTTAAACCGTGTGGACCTGCGCGCACAAGTAAGCGGTTTTATAACCGGTATTTTTTTTAAGGAAGGTGAAGTTGTAACAAAAGGAAAGGTTTTATACGAGATTGACCGCCGGACTTTCGAAGCAGCTTTATTGCAAGCGCAAGCAAACTTGCTGAGTGCCAAAGCCAGCTTAAACCGGGCACAAAAAGATGCAGACCGATACACGCAATTAGCACAGCAAGATGCTGTGGCAAGGCAAATATTAGACAATGCCATTGCCACTTTAGAAACCAGCAAAAGCCAGGTGGCAGCCTCTGCGGCGGCGGTATCTGCAGCAAAAACTAATTTAAGTTATGCTGTTATCCGTGCCCCTTTTACCGGCAGAATTGGTATTTCGCAAGTAAAATTAGGTGCACAAATTGGTGCAGGTTCTACTTTGCTCAATACCATTTCCAGCGAAAACCCAATTGCGGTAGATTTTGTGGTAGATGAAAGTAAAATCCCACGATTTAATAAATTACAGGATAAAGTAATTAAGTCAGACTCGACGTTTATGGTAGAACTATCCGCAGGAGAAGTTTATAAGCATCCGGGAAAAATTGTGGTGATTGACCGCGGGGTGGATAACCAGACCGGAACAATAAAAGTGCGCATTCGTTTTCCAAACCCTAAAAAGGAACTGGTGGACGGAATGAGCTGTGTATTAAAAGTTTTAAACCAGGAATCTGGCAACCAGGTTGTGGTTCCGAACAAAGCACTGGTTGAACAAATGGGCGAATACTTCGTTTTTGTAGCCCAAGGCGATACAGTTGCAAAGCAGCAAAAAATAAAAACCGGCCCCAAAGTAAGTGATAAAATTGTAGTGCTAAACGGAGTTAAAGAAGGCGACAAAATTATCACCGAAGGCATAAACCGTTTGCGCGACGGCGGTAAAATTACTTTAGGCCAGCCTAAGCCACCAGCGGCAGATGGCAAACAGTCAGCAAAATAAATTCTAAAAATATACAGCAATTATGATTGCAGAAACTTTTATAAAAAGGCCGGTTACCGCTATTGTTATTTCTTTAGTGATTGTAATTGTAGGGATGTTGGCCATGAGCACTTTACCTATCGGCCAATATCCGGAAATTACGCCGCCTACTGTTCAAATTACGGGTACTTATACCGGTGCCGATGCACAAACGGTAGAGCAAACGGTGGCTACACCGGTCGAAGTCCAGGTAAACGGAACGCCGGGCATGACTTACTTAACCAGTAACAGTACCAGCAACGGACAGATGACCATGACGGCTAACTTTGAAGTTGGTACTGATATTAATATCGCTACTTTGGATGTCCAAAACCGGGTTAGTATCGCCGAACCGACTTTACCACAGGAAGTACAGCGTTTGGGTTTAACGGTGCGTAAAAGAAACCCAAGTATTTTAATGCTGGTAGCCCTTTTCTCGCCTAAGGGCACTCATGGCGTTACTTTTTTGGATAATTATACTAACGTATTTTTAAAAGATGCTTTAGGCAGGACCAAAGGTGTGGGCGATATTTTTACCCGTGCCGATGATTTCAGTATGCGTGTTTGGCTAAAACCAGATAAACTGGCACAACTTGGCATTACCGCAACTGATGTTACCGCTGCCTTGCAGGAACAAAACTTACAAGTTGCCGCAGGTACAGTTGGGGCACCGCCGCAACGTAAGGTACAAGCTTTTGAATATACCGTTTTTGTTAAAGGCCGTTTGGTAAAGCCGGAAGAGTTTGGAAACGTAATTGTAAAAACCAATCCAACAACCGGGACAGTAGTTTATTTAAAAGACGTAGCCCGTTTAGAATTAGGTAAGTTTAACTATACCGGTAATTCTTTTGTAGATGGAAAAAGGGCATCTTATTTGTTGATTTATCAGGCTCCGGGCAGTAACGCGCTTTCTACCGCTGAAGGTGTTTACGCACAGTTAGAAGAACTAAAAAAACAGTTTCCGGCAGATGTGGATTATGTTGTGCCTTTCGAATCCGTAACCGTTGTTCAGGTATCGGTACACGAGGTAATTATAACGCTGGTTATCGCGCTGATACTGGTAATTGTGGTGGTTTATCTTTTCCTGCAAAGCTGGCGTGCTACTTTAATTCCGGTGCTGGCTATCCCGGTTTCTATTATCGGTACATTTATATTTTTTATCCCGCTCGGCTTCACCATAAACACCTTAACACTTTTTGGTTTTGTGCTCGCAATAGGTATTGTGGTGGATGATGCCATTGTAGTGGTAGAAGCGGTGCAGCATTACATGGACGAGCAAGGTATGTCGCCAGCCGATGCAACTTTACATGCCATGCGCGATATTTCTGCACCGGTAATTGCTATCGCTTTAATCCTTGCGGCAGTATTTGTTCCGGTTGGTTTTATCCCCGGAATTGTAGGTCGATTGTATCAGCAATTTGCCATTACCATTGCTATTTCGGTATTGATTTCTGCTTTCGTAGCCTTGTCTCTAACCCCAGCTTTGTGTACATTAATTTTGAAACCGGTAGATAAAGAAGGAAAAAAAGGCAACTCCTGGCTCGACCGATTTTTTAACTGGTTCAATACCAAGTTTGATAAAATCACCAACAAATACCGCAATGGTGTAGATACAGGCATCAATCATTCCAAATTAGTCATTATTTTCCTGGTTTGCCTTATTGTGGGTACAATCCTACTTTTTGAAAGTAAGCCGACAGGTTTTATTCCAACAGAAGATGACGGCCGGGTTTATATTACATTTGATCTGCCTGAAGCATCATCCAGCACCAGAACAGTTGCTGTGTTGCAACGAATGATGGGGATTTTAGACAGTGTAAAAGGCGTTGGCCATTACGCTGCACTCGGAGGCTTAAACGCGGTAACTTTTGCTACAAAATCTAACAGTGCAACTATCTTTTGTTCTTTAAAACCTTGGGACCAGCGGACCGATAAAGCGTTGCAGTTAAAAGCTTTGGTGGCAACCCTTCAGCAAAAATTATCGGTGATAAAAGAAGCAAACGTAGTGGTGATTCCGCCGCCGGCTATTCCCGGTTTAGGTAACACGGCAGGTTTTTCTTTCATCCTCGAACAAAAAGAACCAAGTGCCGATATTAAAAGCTTTGACAAAGTGCTTCAAAGTTTTACTGCCGAAGTAAACAAGCGGCCCGAGATTTCTAAAGCCTTTTCTTTCTTTACATCAAGAACTCCTGGTTACCAATTGGAAGTTGATCGGGAAAAAGCAAAAAAATTAGGGGTAACTGTCTCAGATGTTTTTACGGCTTTGCAAACTTATCTCGGCAGTACCTATGTAAACGACTTTACCATTTACGGCCGTAACTTTAGGGTTGTTGCGCAGGCTGATACTACTTATCGTGGTGATATTAAAGACATAGGTCAATATTTTGTACGAAACCGGGCAGGAGGGATGGTGCCTTTAAGCACGTTGACTTCTTATAAAGTAATTGAAAGTGCGCCGCTTATCTCGCATTATAACTTGTTCCGGTCGGCAGAAATCGACGGTAACCCAGCTGTAGGTTACAGTAGCGGTGATGCTTTAACTGCCTTAAAAGAAGTAGCGGCCAAAACGATTCCACAAGGTTACGGCTACGAGTTTTCGGGTTTAAGCCGGGAGGAATTGCTTTCAGGTTCTAAAACCATTTACATTTTCGCACTTTCTATCCTGTTTGTTTTCCTGTTTCTGGCTGCATTGTACGAAAGCTGGTCTGTACCATTTTCCGTATTACTTTCGGTTCCGGTTGGTGCTTTTGGGGCGATCCTGATCCTGTTTTTCGTTCCGAAAATAGATAACAACGTTTATGCTCAAATCGGTTTGATCACCTTGATTGGTTTAGCAGCGAAAAATGCAATCCTGATTGTAGAATTTGCCAAAGAACGGGTGGACAAAGGAATGGATGTTATTGATTCGACCTTGGAAGCAGTAAAGCTGCGTTTACGGCCAATCATCATGACTTCAATGGCTTTTATTTTGGGTGTTTTGCCTTTGGTTTTTGCTTCTGGCGCCGGTGCCGAAGCACGAAAAACAATTGGTTTTACCGTATTAGGAGGGATGCTGGCGGCTACTGCAATGGGTATATTTATTGTTCCCGTGCTTTACGTTACCATAACCAAGTTTGCTTATGGCAAAAAGAAGCTGGAAGAAATGAAGGCAAATGCCAAACCAGAAGATCAGCAGCATTAACGTTTATTGATTTTTATACGATAAAAGAAGCATCATATTTGAATGCTTCTTTTATCGTATAAAGTATTTTGTTTTTCATTAAATACTATTAAATTTATCCTAACAGCTAACCGCATAATCTTTGTATTAGTGCATAGCAAACCTATCTGTTGCGAGATGAAATTTTATAGTGTTTTTATAGGATGTTTAATTTTATTTCTGACTACAGTATATGGGCAAGCTTCTCAATGCCCGGAAAATATTGGTTTTGAAACAGGAACTTTAAAAAACTGGCAATGCTATATTGGATTTGTTGATCCGTCTGGTATTGTTAACGTATCGCCTTCAGCACCTGTTTCAGGCAGGCATACAATATTAAAATATCAGAACAATCAGCTTGACCCTTACGGGCAATTTCCAGTTACCTGCCCAAATGGAAGTTTATATTCTTTAAAATTAGGGAATGATCAAACCGGGAAAGAGGCTGAAAGGGTAAGTTATACGTTTACTGTGCCTAATAATCAGGCAAATTATAGTATTATTTACAATTACGCTGTTGTATTCCAAAATCCCAACCATGTTAATTATCAACAGCCCAAGTTTACTGCGGAGGTTTTTGATAATGCCACCAACCAACCCATCAATTGCGGTTCTTTTGAATTTGTTGCTTCGTCTGGTTTACCTGGTTTTCAGAATTCTACTTTTGGCAATGGCGTTGTTTATAAACCTTGGGCACCTATTACCATCAATTTATTTGGATATGCCGGTAAAACATTGCGGTTGGAATTTACCACCAATGATTGCACAATAGGCGGCCATTTTGGGTATGCTTATATCGATGTAAATGAAAACTGTGCCTCTCCAATTACCGGTAACGTTTACTGCGCAGGAAATTCATTTGCAAAAATGAGTGCCCCCGCAGGTTTTCAAGAATATTACTGGTACAACGACGATTTCTCAAAATTGCTCGGCACATCAAATACCTTAACCATTTCGCCTGCACCGCCAGATTTAACACATTATGCTTTGCGGATCGTGCCTTTTCCTGGTTTAGGTTGCGAGGATACACTTTACACGACCATCAATGCTTCAAATGAAGTGTTGACATTGAAAGTCCAGGATACGATACGCGGTTGCCAATCTGGTGTCAGTTTAAAAGACAAAAGCATTACCAATGGCAGTAGTCCAAATTTAACGTTGTCTTATTTTACAGATCCCGACGCACAAAGTTATGTTCCAGACCCTACAAGTGTAACTACCAGCGGAACCTATTATATACAGGCTTTTAATGCTACCGGTTGTTCTGATATTAAGCCAATTGAAGTTAAGTTAGACAATTCTCCTTCAGTCATCATCACCAATCCTGATCCTGTTTGTGCGCCTGCAAAAGTAGATCTCACACAAGCAAAAATTACTGCCGGAAGCAGTGCGGCCTTAACCTATACTTATTGGAAAGATAAAAACATAACAATACCGGTAAAATCACCGCAATTGATAGATTCTGCCGGAACTTATTATATCAACGGAACAAATACCATTGGCTGCTCAACCGTTATGCCGGTAACGGTAGTGATGGGCAATTTACCAACGTTGATTGTAAAAAATGTAGCATCTTGTTTATTCGTTAATTTAACCGATGCTTCTATTACAGCAGGCAGTGATCAAAATTTGACTTTTTCTTATTGGAAAAATATAGATGCGACTACCGCTTTAACTTCCCCTGATATAGTTACTTCCAGCGGCACTTATTATATTAAAGCAACCAATTCGACAGGCTGTTTTACGATTTCGCCCGTAGTTGCCCAGGTATTTTCTTTGCCGGTATTTACCGTAAGCAACACTGTTTCTGTTATTTATCCGGCAACGGTAGATTTAACAACAGCTTATACCGGCAGCGATACTTTAGCGTACACGTATTGGAAAGATCAGGCTGCTACGGTTGCTTTGGATGATCCAACCGTGATTGATAAAAGTGGGACTTATTACATCAAAGCAACTAACAAAGCTGGCTGCATCTTAATTTTGTCGGTTGTAGTTGTAATTAATCCGCCTGCTATAATTAAGATTATTGCACCAAATACGTTTACGCCAAACGGTGATGGAACGAACGATTATTTTAAAATTGGCTACGAAGGCATTCTGCAATTAAATTACTTCAAAATTTACAACCGGTACGGACAGCAGGTTTTTGAAACCAAGCAAATTACCGATTATTGGGACGGCACTTTTAACGGCAGCAAAACCCCAGCCGGCACTTACTATTGGGTTTTGGACGGTGCCGATGCATACCGTAAAGAGCACGTTGTAAAGTCTGGTTCGATTACTATAATTCGTTAAAAATTTTTTTATGTTGAATTGATTTTTAAATCAGACTGTTACATTTGTACCAATCAAAACAGGAAATGGTGTCTTCCTGAACCAACCGCCAATATTGGCTGATGGCCCCTGCAAACAATACTCTTTTTACAGGGTAAAAATTGATATGCAGGCATGTATTCGTTTAAAAAAATTCCTTCGCATTACTTTGTTTTTCGCCATTTAATTAAGTGGACTTTGTGGATTGCGCCTTTGGCTGCGGCTATTGGTTCTTTGGTTGCCCTGTTTTTGTGGTTGTTAGACTGGGCAACAAAATTTCGCTTCCAACATCCCGCGATACTGTTTTTACTGCCTGTTTCTGGTGTTGCCATTTATTTTTCATACCGTTTTGCCGGGAAGAATGCCGCTACCGGAAATAATTTAATTATTAATGAAATACACCAACCAGGTGGTGGCATACCTTTTCGCATGGCGCCTTTGGTATTCATCACAACAATCCTCACCCATTTATTTGGTGGTTCTGCCGGAAGGGAAGGTACGGCCGTACAAATTGGCGGAAGCCTGGCCGGATTACTCGCCAAAAAAGCAGGATTTAATGAAGCAGATATCAGCGTGATCTTAACTGCCGGGATTGCAGCCGGTTTCGGGGCTGTTTTTGGAACGCCTTTAACCGGTGCTGTTTTTGCCATGGAAGTTTTGGCAATCGGCCATGTTAAATACAATGCCTTGCTGCCCTGTTTAATGGCAAGTATTATTGCAGATGTAACCTGTTCTGCCTGGGGCATTCATCATACAATGTATCAAATTGCCAGCTTTCCTGCTGTACATCAAATTCCTTTTTTTAAGGTTGATGTGTTTTTACTAATTAAAGTAATTATCGCAGGAATTGCTTTCGGATTAGCAAGCCAGTTCTTTGCAAAACTGACGCATTTTGTACAAAAGATAACTTCACAATACATCAAAGTTAAGTGGCTGGTTCCTGTTGCTGGCGGCATTACAATTATTGCATTGACTTACTTGTTAAGAACCAGAGATTACCTCGGCATTGGCATTGTTTCCGATCATCCAAACGGCGTTTCTTTAGTTAACGCTTTCCATGCTGGTGGCGCAAATACTTGGAGCTGGTTCTGGAAAATTCTTTTTACAGCCATTACTTTAGGAACCGGTTTTAAAGGCGGAGAAGTAACGCCGTTGTTTTTTATCGGCGCTACTTTAGGCAATGTTTTGGCCGTACTTTTTGGTGTTCCGGTTGATTTACTGGCCGGTTTAGGTTTTATTGCCGTTTTCGCCGGAGCCACCAACACGCCTTTGGCCTGTACCTTAATGGGCGTTGAACTTTTTGGAGGAAGCAATTTATTATATTATGCCATTGCTTGTTTTACCGCCTATTATTTTAGTGGGAAAAGCGGGATTTATTCATCACAAAGGACGGAGGTTTTTAAGGGTGGAGTAGAAGTGTAAATTATTAGCTTTCAGCTTTTATGATTTCCAATAATTGCTCGTGAAATTTGGGAATAATTTGTTCAACAACTCCCCAAACAGCCCAAATGTCAACACCAATGTAATCATGAATTAGTTTATCCCGCATTCCTGCAATTTTCTTCCATTCAATCGCTGGATATTTTGATCGAAATTCTTGCGTTAAATGTTTAGTTGCTTCACCTATAATTTCTAAGTTTCTGATGACTGCATCTTGTATAATAGATTTTTTCAAAAACTCATCTTTGTTAATTTTATCTGTATAGTTTCGAATCTTATCGATACAATCCAAAATATGATTTAAATAAATGAGTTCGTCTTTCTTCACTTATTTAAAACTGTTAACGGAAGTAAAATTAAATCTTTTTCTATAAATTTTTTTACTGCTGGATTCAGCGATCTTAAGGTAATTAAGTCAACTTCAATTCCAAGAACTTCGGTTAAATCTTGTTCTAAACCAATTATTTCTAAAAGATTTAAGTCTTGTTCAAAATCAATTAAAATATCTAAGTCGCTGTCTGGATGATTTTCTCCACGTGCAAACGAACCAAAAATGCCAATTAATTTAGGATTAAATTTTGAGGTTGTATCGATAATTTGGTTTTGTTGGTTTGAAGAAAGCATAATTTAATTACTTAAAAAAATTTTAAAATTATTACTTGTTCAAATACTCAAACTCACCCCAATTTTTGTCTTTCAATTTGTTAGCTAAATCGACTGGTGTTTTACAATCTAATGCTATATCCCAAAAATATTTCTTTGATTGTAACATTCCACCAATGGTTTCTTTTTTGAAGTTTGTTTCGATTCCATCTGATAGTAAAAATACTTGAATATCTGTTGACTTATTTTCATCGATTCTCCATTGCCATTGTTTCAATTTGTCTCTGGCTTCTTCTTTTAAGTTGTCATCATTTTCCTTTGTATTATTCCACTTTATAGTTGCTTGTCCTAAATCTTTTTCAATAACCACAATAGCTCTTATTTCGTGAATAGTTTTAATAGACTTTTGCATGTAAGGAGCAAAATATTTCGCTCTTCTATGATTATAGGAACCACCAGAGTTAGGACACATATAAACTCCTTTTCTTACTTCATCGATAGTACCAGCACAATTTACAATATCTAACAAATACCTCCACCTTGGTAGATGTTCATTTGCATCTAAATATGCTTTGAATTCTTCAACTATGTTTAGTAAGTATGGAGTATTACAAACCTTTTCTAATGTCTCAATAAATCTTTCAAATGATATTGGCTGTATTATAATTTTTTGATTTCTTGCTTTTTCAATACTTTCATTAATTTGATTAGAAATATTATCCTCATCAAAATTACTTAATAGAAATAAAACCTTTATTGTAGCATTTTCATCAAATCCTTCTAAATGTCGTACAAGTTGATCATTATAAAACCAATTTGTTCTTTTAGTTTCGAAAAAAATAGAAAGAGATTTCTGAATTATTGACAAGTCAGGAATACTATTTATCTCTTTTGTTTGTTGTTTAAATGTTGGCCCAATCACCAAGTCAATTTGTCCATCAATTACTGTTGTCAAAAATTCTTGAAAGCGTTTAGGGCTTTCCTCGTACAAAAGTTTCATAACTAAACCACAATAATTAGTTAATGAATTTTCTTTTTGATGATAATCCGAAAATAGCGAAATTTCTCTACTCATAATATTTTAAACAACTTTTAAAGTTTTGAATAAATTTAGTTATCCCCTAACCCTTCACAACCTCCAACCAAGCCTTCGCCATCAACTGCGCGCCAGCCAAACTTGGATGCACACCATCAGCAGTCCAATAACTACCAGGCGCAGATTTAACCGCTTTATCAAACACCGATTGATAGGGGATAAAAGCAGCATCAAAAGTATCAGCTATTTCGCGGGCGGCTTTTTGATATTCGGGGAATTCTGGGTACCAGGTTTTGTCCACCGCTTTAACATCAGGAACGGCAAAAGGCTCACAAATAATTAACTTGACGTTGGGCAAAGCTTTTTTGGTGCGTTCCAGCAAGGTTTTAAAATCATTCCGGTAAACGTCGATGGTGCCGTTGTACTTGCCGTCGTGCTTGTGCCAGTAATCGTTTACGCCAATTAAAATACTTAAAACATCTGGTTTTAGGTTGAGACAATCTGTGTCCCAGCGTTCGGCCAATTGGTAAACTTTATTGCCGCTGATGCCTTTGTTGTAAACTTTTAAGCTTTTCTCCGGATACTTAAACAACAGCTCCGAACCGGCAATCATGGCATAACCAGAACCTAAAGCCGAAGTATTGTTCGGATCTAAGTTGTCTTTTTTTCGGCCAGAATCCGTAATCGAATCACCTTGAAAAAGAACGGTATTATTTTGTCCGATAGAGATTTTGCCCACTTTCGCTTCAGCAAAAGCAGAAGTAACAATTTCGGTAATTGTTAAGGCAGAAACGCCTGCCACAGAACTTGCTTTAATAAAGTTTCTGCGTGAAGTAATCTTGTCCATAATTTGGTTTTTTATTTGGTTTATTTTTTGGTTCATGGGTTTTTGGTTCATGGGTTTTAGTCCATAGTTCATGGTACTTTGCAAGTTGCTATTAACAATGAGCCATAAACTACGATCTATCAATTATCTAATCTACCATTTAATATGCTGATCGATAAAAGTAATTAAGTCATCTGCCATTTGTTTTTGTTCCGGTACTTTTGGGTGGCCAGGCGTGTTTTTATAAGGGAAAAAGTGCGTATAAATTTTACGGTCTTTCAATTGTTTTACTGCTTCCTCAATATAGCCGGGCCAGGGTGAACCTGTCTGCGTGGCATCCATACTTCCCAACGCACAAATGATGCTGGCTTTTGGATACTTGCTTCTAATGTTAGCAACAAAAGTTTTATAAGCCAAAACAATAGCATCTTCGGAAGGTGCTTTCGTGCCGAAGCGGTGTTTGAATTCCGGGAAATCCGGCCGTTGTGTTAACCAGGCATCATTTTGAAACAGATTGATGACGACCAGATCGGGCGTGTATTTTGTAAAATCCCATTTGCTGGCCGAATCAGTTGGATCTAAACGGTCGTACATTTCCGGCATAATCAGCGGAAACCAACTCAGTAAAACACCAATCCCGCTTTTGGCAATGCAGGAATATTGGGCGTTAAAATGGCGCGCCGTTATTGCAGCATAACTTACGTAGTTATTTTCAAAATAGCCAATCGGCGAATCTCCTTTAAAATCTTCTGTTGCATAACCGCAGGTAATCGAATTTCCGTAGAACTCAATTTTTCGTTTAGGCAATGCTGATGCCGGTAAAACGGATGCTTCTTTTATCGGCATAAAACCATAGAACGCGGTTTTGCCTTTGTCCCACTCGGTGCGTTTAAATAATTCTAAAGTGTGTTTTCCTGCGGATAAGCCGGAAACAAGTTGATAAATTTTTTTGGAAGTATCAGGATGGATTTTGGCGATAATTTGTTCATCCACAATTACATTGTAATAATTGGATGTGTCCTGGTCTTTTAAAACTGCCGAAATCCCGCTTCCGGTAAAATTGATTTTAACAGAAGCGCCAGGCCAGGAGAGTTCTGCTGCATCTGCTTTAAAATTTGTCCTTGCGGAATAAATAATGCGCGGGTCCTCAAACTTAATTAATTGGTTTTGGGCTTCAACCTGTGTAAAAAAGGTGGATAAAAACAGTATTGCTATAAAAAATTTCAACATAAAAAAAAGATATAAATGTGTAGTTACTGCCTGCAATTTTACAGAAATGTTTTAAGTATAAAGCGCATCTATCTATTGCTTGTTAAACTTAAACTTTACGTTTTGCGTAATTTATAGAAACAATAAGTTTAAATACAACATTATATAATTTTCACACTTTCTTTTTTTGCCGTTAACATTTGCCATTGGTGCTTTGCAAGGTTTAACTGTAAATTGTTGGGCGCACCGTTTTGGTTATGAAAACTTTAACGAGCCTAACACTTCTAAAAATATCATTCCTGTCGATTTTTTGTTTTGGTGAAAAGGTTACCACAACAATCACCATAAAAATCCGGGCAGGGCAAACAATGCCGTCAGATGGTTTGAGTTCGATGCAGGTTTCCAGATGATGCGCTTTTTTAACTTCCTGCACATCATCAAACTAAAACCTGTTGTAGCCTGGCAAAGTTTTAAGGCGATAAAAGAAGCATAGGTTTTGTTATTGAAAGCAGTCGTTAGTCATTTCAAGAAGTATTATAACCACCAATTACGTGGGATGCTGAAACAAATTCAGCATGACAACGCATTATTCCCGCTTATAATTTACCCCACTTTTTGGTGCTTCTTTTACCACCTGTTTTTTAGGTTTGAGAATGTTAAAACTTGGCTGCACAATTTTGATGCTTTGTTTGGAAAGGTCAATGCTGGCATTCAATTCAAATCCCAGCAAAATAATTAAAGAGTTGAGGTAAAGCCAAATCATGGTAACAATCAGCGTTCCAATAGAACCGTAAACTTTATTGTAGGAAGAGAAGTGGTTAATGTAATAACTAAAACCCAAAGAAGTAACCACGGCCAAACCGGTTGCCAGGATAGAACCGGCACTTAAAAATTTCCATCTTTTGGCATGAACCGGCGCATAACGGTACAAAATAGAAACGGTGACAAAAAATAGCAGCACAACAAAAACCCAGCGCGTAATGGTGATCAGGAATATCCAAAAAAAACCGCTTCCATGTATTTGATGCCTTGTAAAAGCGATAATCTTTTGCCCCATAATCATGATCGTGATTCCGGTAAGAAAAGCAAAAACAATCATCAGCGTTAAAATAAAAGCAACCCAGCGTCTGTGCAGCCAAGTTCGTGTTTCTGCGGTCAGCGCTGATTTGTTAAATGCTGCCATTAAATTGCTTACGCCATTTGTAGCGAAAAACACAGCCGATATAAAGCCGAATGACAATAGTTTTCCGTTTTGATTTTTAACAATATCTACAATTGTTCCCTGGAAAGCCAGAAAGGCATTAGTTGGCATTACGGTTGCCATGACCGACAATAATTTATCCTGAAAATGCTTTATTGGAATGTAAGGAATTACAGTGAACAGAAATATGATCCCCGGAAATATGGACAACATTAAATTGTAAGCCAAGGCCGATGCTTTGTTTACCAATGATTCTTTCCGGATTTCCTCCAGGAAAAAAACGGCAATGGTATAAAGCGGAAGTGAATTAAACCCAGGCAAAACAAGCACCTTGGTCCAGTTTAAAAAGTACTCGTAAAATTTAAAGTGAAGTAAAAATTTATGCAGCCAACCCATGCTCCGGCACTATACGAAAAAAGGTTTTAAACGTTCGAGCATAACAGCAGAAGGCAAACATGGGCGGTTAGTTTTTTTGTTGATAAAAACCAACAGTGTTTCGCCGAGATGGATCATTTCCTGTTTCTCGTTGTATAGTTCGTAAATAAAATGGATGCGGATGCCAGGCATTTTTTCCATAATTACTTTAATGGTGATCTCTTCGTCGTACAAAGCCGGTTTCAGGTATTTGCATTTCATTTCCAGTACCGGCATAATAATTCCGGATTCTTCCATTCCGCTGTAAGTCATACCTAAACTGCGCAGCATTTCTACCCGGCCAACTTCGTAAAATTCGGCGTAATTGCCGTAGTACATGTAGCCCATCTGGTCAGTTTCGCCGTATCGGACACGGATTTTTGTGGTGTGCGTAAACATATCAGCGTTTAATATTGCGGTCGTCTAACGCCTGGTGAAATTTTCGCGCATTAACTAAATGATTCGCCATATTGGTTGCAAAATTATGATAGCCGGAAAAATCTTCTTTGGCACACATGTAAATGTAATTGTGCTTTTGATAGTTTAAAACCGCTTTTACGGCATTAACGGAAGGCATCATAATTGGGCCAGGAGGCAAACCGATATTCAGATATGTATTATAAGGCGAGTTAAAGATCTTATATTTATTCAATACTCTTTTTATGGTGAAATCTTTTAAAGCGAAAATTAACGTTGGATCAGCCTCCAGTTTCATGCCGCGGTTCAATCGGTTGAGGTACAAACCTGCAATGGTTGGCATTTCGTCATCGTGCAAAGCTTCTGCATCAACAATAGAAGCCAGAATACTTGCTTGGATTGGTGTTAGCCCGACTGCTTTGGCTTCTTCTTTTCTTGCCGGAGTCCAGAATTTTTGATATTCATCATTCATCCGTGTAAAAAACTTTTCTGCCGTGCCGTTCCAATGCATTTCGTAGGAATTGGGCATAAAAACCACATAAACATTATCAGGCGTAAAACCAAAAGGTTTAAGATAAGCGGCAGAATCCAGCAAACGGATAATAGACAAAGAATCTGCTTCGAGTTTTTTGCCAACCATTCCGGCAAAAGTTTCTTTAAGGCGAACGTTTTGGAAAGCTAATTTTACAGGTTCCTGTTCGCCTAAAGCCAGCATCCTAATAAACTTTTTATTGCCCATACCTTCATGCAAACGGTATTTGCCGGGCTTTACGCGGTTTTCGTACTTCATGCTGTAAGCAACCTGCATAAAAGAAGTAGTGTCTTTTACAATGCCTCCCTCTTTAATGCTTTTAAAAACATCGGTAAAATTAGAACCTGTCTTGATGTACAAATATTCCTGCTTGTTGGTAACATTTGGGCCGTAGTATTTAAAGTAATAGTTAAAGGCGGTAAAAGCTAACAGCAATAAAATCAGGATACCCAGCGCAATAAAAAACTTTTTGAGCAGATGGGGTTTCCGGTTATTTTCTTCAGACATAGCAGGTTAAAATTAATGGAGTTTACGTAGCGCCAGCAGTCCGCCTTCCAGGTTTCGCACGTTTTCAAAACCGTGGTTTTTGAGGATGTGCTGACCAGTTTCGCTTCTTAAACCCATTTTACAAATAACAATTATTTCGTCGTTTTTAGTATAAGGTAGGTTGTTTACGGCAGCATTTAGTTTTCCTAAGGGGATGTTGGTTCCGCCGATATTGTAAGTCGAAAATTCGATCGGTTCGCGTACATCCAGCAAGTTTAACTGCGCGCCATTTTTGTATACGGATCAGCAATTCCTCAGCTTTTATATCTTCGGTTTCCATTTTTAATTTCCCTGGGAAACAGTTAGGTTGATCCTCGTTCCGATGCTGATCTTTGCAGTCGAATCTGTTTTCATCGGTATCTGCGATTTGATAATTACTTTGGTAGAATCCGTAATCGTACCTTCGTAAGTAACGGTCCCTAAAGTTAGGCCGGATTGGCTGATCACAAATTTCGCTGCATCCAGTTCTTGGTTGGTCAAATCCGGAATATCAACTTCACTGGCACCTTTTCCATCGCCTAAAACCAAATCAATCCGCGAACCTTTTGGCAGTTTTGCGCCTGGTTTAATAATTTCTCCTGCAAAACGGACTTCCAGTACGCGGTTTCGGGCAATATCAGAACGGTAAGTGGTATCGCCTAATTTTAAACCAGCATTAGAAATAGTGGCAGATGCTTCCCGTAAAGTAATATTTTCTAAATCGGGCAAACTGATGTTTGGCGCAAGCCTGGTAATTACCGTCAAATAAATTGTCCGGTTTTCTTTTACGTTGGTTCCCGGGTCCGGGTCTTGTTGTACAACCGTTCCCGGATCACGGTCGGGCAAATAAACCGAATCAATTTTATAGCGAAAGCCTTGCTGATCTAACAGGGCAGAAGCGCGGCTGATTTGCATGTCAATAAGTTTCGGCACGGGGATTCCGCTGCCATGCCGGGTATAATAATTTAAGCTGAAAACAGTAATTAATACAACCAGTAACACGGCCAAAGCCGCAAACAGCAGGTTTTTAAAAAAGGTTTTACTCTTGATGTATTCGAAGAAAGAACTCATTTACAAGCTGTTGTAACCATCGTTTTTGATTTATTTAATTGTCTCAAACATAATCAAAACCTGAATAAGATTTGAGGATTGCTTCAAAAATCTAAGCATTTACAGATAATCCTGTAAATCTCTTCTAATCCTGAAAAATCCTGGTCAAGACATATTCCTTCCCAATACTTCTTTTATGCACCATTTTTCATTATCAATAACTTTCCCGTAAATCCTTTAATCCTGAAAATCTCGGCTCAGACAAAACTTCTAAATAAATTATGGTCAAAGAAAATTACCTTTGGCTTATGACTGCCAAAAACATTGCCCTTTTAGCCGGAGGTTATACCGGCGAATATGAAGTTTCAATCAACAGTGCCCGTAATATTGCCGCCAACTTAAACCAGAAAAAATATGCTGTTTACACTATTTTGGTGAACCACAACAGTTGGTTTTATACTTCTGCCGAAGGGGAAAATGTAGAAGTGGACAAAAACGATTTCAGCCTAAGTATAAAAAGGGAAAAGATAAAGTTTGATGCCGCTTTTATCACCATTCATGGCACGCCGGGAGAAGATGGAAAATTGCAAGGTTACTTAGATATGCTGGGCATTCCGTACAATAATTGCGATGCGGCAACTTCGGCCATTACCATGAACAAGGCTTATACCAAAGCTATTGTGAAAGATATTGAACATTTGCATGTCGCTGGTTCTGTGCAAGTTTTCCGCCGGGATAAAGAAACGATTGAAGCGCAAGTGAAGCATTTAAAACTGCCGTTGTTCATCAAACCAAATAATGGCGGCAGCAGCGTGGGCATGAGTAAAGTGAACGCAAAAGAAGCCTTTTCCGGAGCATTGGAAAAAGCTTTTGCCGAAGACGAACAGGTTTTGGTAGAAGAATTTATAAAAGGCCGGGAATTTAGCATCGGGATTGTAAAGTTTGATGAAGAAATCCTGGTTTTGCCCGCAACAGAAATCATCAGTTTAAAAGAATTTTTTGATTACGAAGCGAAATATACGCCCGGCGTTTCCAAAGAAATAACACCGGCAAACCTCAGCGAAGCACAAAATAACCGCATAAAAAGTATTGTAAAAGAAGCATACCGCGTTTTAAACTGCAAAGGCATGACGCGCATAGATTTTATTTTGCAGGAAGAAACGGACGACTTTTATTTTATTGAAATCAACACCACGCCGGGGCAATCGGCCAACAGCTTAATCCCGCAGCAAGTCCGCGCAGCAGGAATGGATTTAGGGGAATTTTATGGAAAGCTGATTGAGGAAGCGATCAGCGATTAGCTTTCAGCAATCAGCCTTCAGTAGTCAGAAAACTTAATAATTCCATCAAGCCGAAAGCTGATTGCTGACAGCTATAGGCTTCTCTAAATCGTATATTTCTCAATCATTTCCTGACTAACTTTCATCCCGCGGCCGGTAATTTTATCAATCAGAATATAATCAAACCAGCCATCGCAGCAGATTTTTTTAGTCTTTTTGTTGATGATCTCAAACTGCACGCGGCAGCCTTTATCTTCAAAACTTTCAATCCCGGTACGAACGGTAAATTCATCGCCCATGGTTAAAGCGCGTTTGTAATCCACATAAGCTGTACGAACCACCCAGCCAAAACCCTGCTGCATAAAATTCTCCATGGGCATGCCGTAAAAACGTTCCATCTGATCATAACGGGCAGCCAGCACATAATCAAAATACTTGCTGTTGTGCACATGCTGAAACATATCGATATCATCCGGCCTAACTTTAAAGTCCGTTTCAAAAATACTGTAGGGAATGTTCATGCTGCTGTGAATTGTAGCAAAGATGCTGCAAAAATGTTTAACAGTGATGTGAAGAAGGGTTTTGCGATGCTTCTTTTAACGTATAAAAATCCTTCTACAGATTAAAGTACAATAGAAAGTTGTACGTGACCACCCAAACCTATTTCAACTATTTTTTGGAGTGTCGAAATGCGTACCTCTTTCACATCGTTTTCAATTTTTGAGATGTAGGATTTTGTCGTTCCAACTTTTGCTGCAAGTTCTTCTTGCGTCAGTCCTTTTTCAAGTCTGGCTTCATGTAGTAACACACCGATTTTGAAGTTTTCATAACCTGCTGTAAGTTCGTTCCTTTTTACAGTTCCAGGTTTTCCATAATGTTTGTCCTTGAACTCGTCCAACGTTGTTATGTTATTTTTTTTCGTTTTCATACTCTTCCTTTATTTTAAGGGCTTTTTCAATTTCTTGTTTTGGTGTTTTTTGTGTTTTCTTTTGAAAACCGTTTGCCAAAACCACTAATTTCCCAGCATCGAAAAAACAAAAAATGCGGAAAATATTACTTCCTTGCTGCACCCGAATTTCAAAAAGGCCATCCGTGTTCTCAATATGCTTTAAATAAGTTTCAGGCACCCTCGGAACTTCTTCTATTAAATCAAAAGTCCAAATAATTTTATCTTTAACTTTTTTCGTTTGTTGTACAAAAAAGTCCTCGAAATATTCTTTATAAAAAATTATGGTTCTTTGCTTATGTTTCTTGTCCACAAGCAAAGATATAAAAGGTAGCCCAAAAGTGAAACTCTTTTTTAATTTTATAAAAGATTGGAATACTTCTTTTATCGAATAAAAATTGAATTGAATTTCAAGTTGAATTACAAATCCAAAATTACAATCCAAACCAAAAAGTAAAATCTAATTGAACGAATGCCTAAATTCTAACGGCGAAACATTGGTTTTACTTTTAAATAATTTGTTAAAAGATTGCGGATATTCAAATCCAAGTTGGTATGCAATTTCGCTTACCGATAAAGATGTTGTTGCGATAAGTGCTTTGGCTTTTTCAATCAATGCATAATGTATATGCTGCTGTGTGCTTTGTCCGGTAAGTATGCGCAGCATATCACTTAAATAATTGGGCGAAATATGTAGTTTGTCCGATATATATTGCACCGTTGGAAGTCCCAATTTTTGAACTTTATCGCTATTGAAATAATCCAGTAACAGTGTTTCTAAATTGGAAAGCAGATCGTTACTTGCATTTTTACGGGTGATGAATTGTCGGTTGTAAAAACGGTTGCAATAGTTCAGCAACAATTCAATATGGGATATAATTACATCCTGACTATAAGTATCGATAACCGAACGATATTCCTGTTTAATGTTTTGCATGATAGCAGTAACCATTGCTTCTTCTTTTTCGGAAAGGTGCAATGCTTCGTTTACCGCATAAGAAAAATAGCCGTAATTTTTGATGGTTTTGGATAAAGGATAGTTTTGAATAAAATCCGGATGGACTACCAACCATATTCCTAAAACGGCCATGTCATCTGTAATTTCTGTTGAAACGATTTGTCCGGGCGAAAAAAAGGTCATCACACCTTCATCGAAATCATAATAATTTTGCCCGTATTTTAATTTTCCTTTGAAATCCTTTTTGATGCAAACCGAATAAAAGTTGTAGAGTACGCTTTTAAGGTTTTCCTCCGAATAACATTTTACTTCGTTAAGGTTGATTACGCTGACTAAAGGATGGCCAGGTTTTGGCAGTTCCAACAAACGGTGCAACTCAGAAATTGAATTAATGATATATGGATTATGGATTTCTTTCTTCATTTGGACAGTTTATTTAAAACGAGAAAAGCTATGCAATCAACATAGCTTTTCCCGTTATGTGTTTAGTTTTTACAAGCCAACCATAGACATTCCTTGTGCATCATAACGATCACCGGTTGATAAACCTAACGGAACAATTGCTTCTAATTGGGCAAGTTCTTCAGCACTTAAAACCACTTCTGTTGCTGCAATGTTTTCTTCAATATACTTTCTTCGTTTGGTGCCCGGAATAGGTACAAATCCTTTAGAAATGATCCAGGCAATACCCAATTGAACGGCTGTAATATTTTTTGCTTCTGCCAGTTCTTTGATCGCATTAACCAGTTCGATGTTCTTGTAAAATTGTTCTCCCTGAAAGCGCGGGATACTTCTTCTGAAATCATTTTCAGGGAAATCATCTGGGCTTTTAATATCGCCGGAAATAAAACCTCTGCCCACGGGAGAATAGGCAACAAAACCGATCCCAAGTTCTTGGATTGTGTTTAAAATGCCTTCTTCTTCCACACTTCGTTCAAACAACGAATATTCGGTTTGCACTGCGGTTAAAGGATGTATTTGATGTGCTTTTTTTATAGTTTCCGATGAAACTTCCGATAGCCCGATATAACTAATCTTTCCTTCTTTTATCAGTTCTGCCATTGCCTCAACCGTTTCTTCAATCGGTGTGTTCGGATCTAAACGGTGCAAATAATAAAGGTCGATAAAATCCGTGCCGAGGTTTTTAAGCGAACGTTCCACTGCTTTTTTTACATACTCTTTTTTACCGTTTATTTGCCAGGTCAATTGTTCGTTATCATCTATTTCATACCCAAACTTGGTGGCGATGATATATTTTTCCCTGTTTCCTTTGATCGCTTTGGCAATCAACCTTTCGTTTTCCAGTGGCCCATACAAATCTGCGGTATCTAAAAAGTTGCCGCCTAATTCTAACGAACGATGGATTGTTGCTATAGCTTCGGCTTCGTCGGATTTTCCGTAAATGTCCATGCCTGCAATCTTGGTCATGCCCATACAGCCCAGCCCTACAGCCGGAACCACAAGGCCTTGGTTTCCTAATTTTACTTTCTTAATACTGTCCATAAATTTTAATGTTGATTTTGAATTAACACAACAAACCTATGTAAGCTAATTTCCTTAAAAGTAGTTGAATCTCTTATTGTTGTATCCAAAACGGGGAAATACTTCTTTTATCAGCTCAAATTTTGTTTCCTATACTATTAATATTTTCTCGAAGCAAACACTATTTTCTACATTTTTATATTGCCCAAAGTTGGTTGTAATCTTGTAAAACCATTCACAGCATTTCTATTAAAATTATGGTGAAATTAGATCAGCAGAAAATCCAAACTAAGAAAAGGAAAAGTTCAATTTTCACATCGTTACAGTCTTTAATAACTCAATCCAAAACCAAACTTGTACAACGGGTTTTTAGAATCGTGCGGTACATCTTCTTTTTGATTTCTCACGGCCTCCATGGATGAGGGCAATTCAAAAGGTAGTTTTCCACCTGGTTTTGCTTTCCCAAAAATGACGTCTAAAACGGCTTCATCGCTCGCTCCAAAATCGGCCAATAACCCTTTTGCTTTGGCATTGATTTCGGGGATTACTGCTGGCCGGTCCAAGTTTAAAACCACAATGGTTGGAACCGAATTTAGCAATTGCATAATGCTGTCTTTTTTAGCTCCTTTAAAATCCAAATCGCCATGATGAAAAGCTTTAGCCATCGGAATATCAGTTTGTACCGGGTACCACGGCGTTTTCAAACGGATAATCGCGATGTTCGCCTCTTTTGGATTGGTAACTACTGTACCATATTTCGCAGCTACTTCATCTTTAATGTTTTGTACATAGATTTTTAACTTCCCAGTTTGAAGCGGTAGATTTTTATTTTCATTTTTCAACAAAATCATAGCCCTGCGTTGTGCATCTGCACCGGCTTTCATAAATTCGGGCTTACCTACAATTTTCGGTGCTTTTGCTGCATCTACATAAGGGTTATCAAACAAACCCAATTCAAACTTTTGTCTTAATAACCTTTTAACGGATTGGTCAATTCTTGCTTCGCTGATCTTTTTCTCCTTCACTAATTTTACAATTACTTCAGGGATATTTTCTCCGCCAAACTGGTCAACCCCGGCATCAATAATCCGTTGTACCCGTTCTGGGATTGATAATTTTTCTACGCCCCAGGCACGCGCTGGCCAGGTAACAGGCCCCATATGTGTATCGGTAACCAAGCCCCAATCGGTACAAACCACGCCGTCGAAATGGTATTTATTGCGCAGCAAACCGGTGATGATGGCTTTGTTATAAGAAAAACCAACATGCTCGTGCCCGGCATCCATCGGTACACCGTAATACGGCATAATCGCAGCGGTATGTGCTTTAAAAGCGGCTTCGAACGGAATTAAATGGTAGTTGAAGTTGTTGCCGGGATAAACCTGCCCCTTTTGAAAAGGAAAATGCGGATCTAAACCCTGGTTCTGCGGACCGCCGCCGGGAAAATGTTTGGTCATGCAGGCCACGCTGTTGCTGTCTAACTTTTCTCCCTGAAAACCTTCAATATAAGCAGCAACCATTTTGGCGGTGAGGTTGGCATCTTCCCCAAAAGTACCGGCAATACGCGGCCAGCGCGGCTCTGTTGCCAAATCGATTTGCGGATGCAACGATTCACGGATTCCTACTGCCAAATATTCCTGCCGGGCAATATCTGCGAACTTTTTGGTCAGATCGGCATCGCCAATGGCTGCCAAGCCTAAAGGTTCTGGCCATTGCGAAAAACCACCAGCCGACATGGCAAAAATGGTTTCGTTAAAAGCATGGCGCGGATCGGAAGCAATGGTAACCGGGATGCCTAAACGCGTGCTTTCTGCAACTTGCTGAATGGAATTATAACCGGTAGCCATTGCCGAAATGCTTGGTGTGGACCAATAATTAAAGTGGTTCATCTTTTGAACCGTAATCAGTTCTTTGGAAGAAGGCAACCGCGCAGCCGGGCCTTTTGCATTGGCTTTTTTATCAATGCTGCCATCGTCGTTAATCACCGTTCCGTTGATGAACATCATACCTGCTTTTTCTTCGATGTTCATTTGTTTCAGCAGGTTATTAATTCTCGCTTCAACTGGCTGTCTGCTATCTTCATACAGATCCAGCTTACCGTTTTTATTCAGGTCGCGAAAGGTGTAATTGTTAACCGTAATTAAGACTTTTGATTCCTTTTTTAGCGTTGTATTAGTGTTGTTTTGAGAAGTGCTTTTGCAGGAAAAGAAACCGATAGTTAAGAGGAATAGGAACCCAAGTGTTGGGATCAATCGTTTTACCAGGAATTGCATCATGATTAGGTTATTTCCCGAAATCTAAATAAAATTCTGCACTAAAAAGAAAAATTACTTTAGAGTTTTTATGATGCTTCTTTTATCAGGTAAAAGTTTGTATTGATATTTGATTAAAAAAATCCAAGTTTAACTTTTAGTTCAATACGTAGAAAATTGGCTTATCTTAATTAAAGATTATGATGATTGATTCCAAGTTTGGAATTCAAGTTTATCATACTTCTTTTATAGTATAAAACATCATAACAAGTATCAGTTGATCACCCCTAATTCTTTGCCCACTTTTGTAAAGGCGGCAATCGCTTTGTCCAAGTGTGTGGTATCATGTGCTGCCGAAATTTGTACGCGGATACGTGCTTTTCCCTGTGGAACAACAGGATAATAAAAACCGATCACATAAATCCCTTCTTCCAGCATTTGGCTTGCAAAATCCTGCGAAAGTTTGGCATCGTAAAGCATTACGGGAACGATAGGATGAACGCCCGGCTTAATGTCAAATCCGGCGGCTGTCATTTTCTCGCGAAAGTATTTGGTATTGTTTTCCAGCTTGTCCCTCAGTTCGGTGGTTTGGCTTAGCATGTCCAAAACTTTAATCGAAGCACCGGTAATGGCCGGGGCAAGTGTATTGGAGAAAAGATAAGGCCGTGAACGCTGGCGCAGCAAATCGATAATCTCTTTGTGCCCGGAAGTAAATCCGCCGGAAGCGCCGCCCAAAGCTTTGCCCAAAGTGCCGGTGATGATATCAATTCGGCCCATTACATGATGATGTTCGTGTGTGCCGCGGCCGGTTTTGCCCATAAAGCCGGAGCAATGGCTTTCGTCAATCATCACCAAAGCCTGGTATTGATCGGCCAGGTCGCAAATTTTATCCAATTGTGCAATGGTTCCATCCATCGAAAACGCGCCGTCGGTAACAATAATGCGATGCCTTAAATCCTGTGTAGCTTTTAGTTTTTCTTCCAGATCGGCCATGTCGTCGTGCTTGTAACGATAGCGCTGTGCTTTGCACAAACGAACGCCATCAATTATGGAAGCATGGTTCAGCTCGTCAGAAATAATGGCATCCTGCTCGTTAAACAGCGGTTCGAACACGCCTCCGTTGGCATCAAAAGCGGCGGCATATAAAATCGTGTCTTCCGTGCCTAAAAATTCCGACAACTTTTTTTCGAGTTCTTTGTGGATGTCCTGCGTACCGCAAATAAAACGGACTGACGACAGGCCGAAACCATGCGCATCAACCGCTTGTTTTGCAGCTTCCATCACAATTGGGTTGGAGGACAAGCCGAGGTAATTATTTGCACAAAAGTTGATCACTTCCTTGCCACCTTGCACTGTAATTTCCGCGCCTTGTGGCGAAGTGATCACCCTTTCCCTTTTATATAAACCTGCTTTTTCGATTTCGGCAAGTTCTGTTTCTAATACCTTTTTTAATGTTTGATACATGGTTGTTTGGTTAAGAATATTCGTATTGATTGCTTCTGGAAATTGACAAATTTAGATGCTTCTTTTATCGACCAAAAAATTGACAATCTTTTTTTAAAGCTAATAGCCAAGTGCCAATTTTACAGAGCTAAAAGAAGCATTTTAGTTTTTATCAGGAACAAGTTGTTTGGATAGATGCGAAATCATATCGGATGTGATTTGAGATAAGTCGAACTTTGGTTTCCAGTTCCAATCTTTTTGTGCCGAAGTATCATCGATAGATTCAGGCCAGGAATCAGCAATCGCCTGACGGAAATCCGGAACGAAATCACATCGGAACTCAGGAAAAAAAGCTTTTATCTTTTGAAACAATTCGGCAGAAGTGAAGCTAATCCCAGCCAAATTATAGGAAGTTCTGATGCTGATTTGCTCTGCCGGTGCTTCCATCAGTTCTATCGTAGCCCGCAAAGCATCTTCCATATAAATCATTGGCAAACGGGTGTTGGCTTGTAAGTAACAAGTATAGTTCTCGCCGGCAATTGCCTTGTGATACATCTCCACCGCATAATCTGTAGTACCGCCGCCAGGCATAGATTGATAGCCGATGACACCGGGATAGCGCAAGGAACGTACATCAACCTGATAGCGGGCATGATAATATTGGCACCAGTTTTCGGTTGCAACTTTGCTGATACCATAAACGGTAGTTGGATCTAAATAAGTTTGTTGCGGCGTAGATTGATGAGGCGCACTTTCACCAAAAACAGCAATAGAACTTGGGACAAATACTTTTTTTAAACTGCAAATTCTTGCTGCTTCCAATACGTTAAGCAGCGTTTGCATGTTGAGGCTCCAGGCTTGTAAAGGGTTGGCTTCGCCTTTTGCCGATAAAACAGCGGCGAGATGGTAAATTTGTGTGATGTGATGTTTTTTGATTAAATCCTGTAAGTCGTTGGGTTTCGTAGCGTCCAATCTTTCAAAAACAGATGTTGCTTGCGGTGCAGAATGTAAATCAGAAGCAACAACCTGACCTGCTCCGTAAATCTCCTGTAATTTGGGTAGCAGCGCAGTACCAATTTGACCGTTAGCGCCAATGATCAATATTTTATCTTTATTCATAAATATCAGAAGGAAAAACTTCGGCGAAGATAGAAACAAGCAACCGGATTACGTTTGTTGATTGATTTTCTGCCGTTGCTTAAAATGCTTCTTTTACGGTATAAAAATAGGAGAGTTGTTTTTGGGGCAATGATAATCGTTGCCAGTTGGCGTTAGAAATTAAACCCTGAATAACCCTGTTACAAATTAAACAAAATGATACTAAATCTATTTTTTCCAACCATTTTTAAACTGCCAATGTACGCCAACCAAACCGCCAACATTTTTAGTGAAATCGCCAGCATCTAACGCAAACCCTGCCGAAATTTTAAAACTTTTAGAAAAGCTGTAATACAATTCCTGCAAAGTATAGAATTGGCCTAAATTAGGTCCGCTATACGCATACATACCATTGGTATAAGTAACCAGGGTTTTACCAGCTAACTTATTACTAAACTGAAGCGATAAACCGATATGTCCGCCAATGATTTCATTGTAAACAATATTTGAATTGCCTGGGATATTGTTACTGCTCCAGTCAAAAGGTTTAATACCTCTTTGCTGAAAGTAAGGATAATCCTGCGCCCTATACCTATTGATAAACAATGGTGTACCAACTATTTGGTTATCGTATTCCCAGCCTGTTCGATAATAGCCGTTATTATAATAGGCTTGGCGGTTATCGGCAGGGGCGTAATCCTCGGCCTGCTTTGTGTAAATAAATTCAAGCAATAATTTTTTTAGTACCGATTTCTCACTTTTCGGCACAATGCTGATTCCAGAAAGATTATCAACATTTCTGATATCTACGCCCCAGGTTCCGTCAAAAGGCGTTTGGTGATAGAAATGGAAAAACTGTTTTTCCGTTTCTAAATCAAACCCAAATTCCAGTACGCCGCGCTGGTCTCCGGCATGGTAAGCCGCATATTTTGCCGTATTTGGGTCGAAACCAGAACCATCATCGGCGTTGGTTGTGGAAAAGAACACGTTCAAAAACCCTTTAAAAGACCGGTCTAACTGGATGCCATCTCTTTTACCGCCCCACTCTACATAATGCTGCAAACCGGCAAAAAATTTAAACTTTCTTTTTCCGGCGCGCAGGTACAAGGTTTTTTCGTGATAATAGGAATCCAAGTAGCGGTCCCTGCCAAACCAGCCGTGGCTCAACTGCCCTTTTATTTGTAACCAGCCGTTGGTAAAAGGAACATTTACATAATCGGTCAGTGCAATACTTATTTTGGGGATAGGCAACGCATTACCGCTAACGCCTAATGAGCCGCTGGACAATTCTTTATCAGATTCTCCCGGAATATCCTTGAAACGGCCGTACCGGATTTCCAAATGTTTATAACCGGCTTTTACATAACCTTCCTGAAAAATAATATCTTGAAAGTGATTGTTATTGATAACGTTAGCACCATATTTTACATAAAACATCGGCTGTTCAATACCAGTTGGATTGGACTTGCTGATATACTTTTTACCAAAAACATGCGTGTTGCTAAAACCAGCGTAAGTGGAAGCATCGTATTGCTGATCGGTAATTGCGCCCCAACAGTTAGAAATCAGCCATAAAGGCTGATAACCTTCTTTTGCAACTGTGCCGATGGAACCTACATTTACCTGTAAAGAATCCAGATACTGGCAAAAGCTACTATGCGCTATTAAAAAAAAGATACAAGAAAGTACAAGTCTTTTCATACCGGTCAAGATACTTCTTTTCTTTAAAAAAGTCAATTTGGTTGTAACTTTATTGTTGAAGTTAATTGGGTTTAATGGTGATGCTTCTTTTATTAGGTAAAAGTTAGGGTTGGGAGATTTTTAAAGATGGATTTTAAAAACTTGACTTGATACAAGCCATTGTGTATTGGTAACACAGGAAAGAGTTGTAATTAGTCTTTAATCCAGTCTATCAAAAAGCTTTAGTTTGTAAGTTAGTATTAATATTTCCAATCTAATCACCATTACCTAAAATTCTCAACAATCCTTTCCCGGTCTTCATTTTCCTTATCGTTCTTATGATAAAGTTCAATAAAAGTTATTCTTTCTTCCTGCTGAAAGTAAGCGTAAACCAGTATTAAACCAGAAATTACGCCGCGGCCTTTTAAAGCTTTACAGGCTATCTTTTTTACTTTGATGATGCAAGTTTGTAAACCTAAGTTGTCAATTCGAAAACTGAAAGGCGGCCTTTCATCCGGGTAAAGTTCCAATACTGTTTTTACCACCTTTAAATCATCAGGCAAAGTCCTATATTTTTTTAGAAGTGTTTTTAAGTCTTTTTGAAATTCTGCCAGTTCGTCAAAAGTCATTGGTCTTCAAAATCCTCTCCATAATTCCTGACTGAAAAAGGTTTATCTCTATAAAAAACCAATTCGTAATCTATATTTTCCCCTTCTTTCGAGGCTAACCAGGGCAAATCTTTATGCGAATAAGCGCTAATGGCAGCGGCAGACCAATCGCTCATTTGCTCAATTACCCGGTCGATCACTTCTTTTTCACTGGCTTTCAGTTCTGTTAAATCTGCTTTTTCAAGCGGCAAATATCTTGTTTGCGGATAACCGTGGTAATTGGTTTTGACCTTTTGCAACTGCTGCTGACCAATCATCTGATTAATAATTTGATCAAAATTTTGTGGAACAGGGCCGTAAGGCAACTTGCGATAAGTTGCGCCTGTTAATTGCTCTTCATACAATTCGTAATAATTAAAATCTGAAAAGTAAAGTAACTTGTAAAGCACTGTTTCGCCAACATTTGGCTTGCCAGCGCAGTGTTCTAAAATATACAGGATTACATTTTTAAACTTGTTTACTTGTAAGGCAGGAACAGCAATCCGTTCTGTAGCTGTTTTGGGTTTTGTTTCTGTTTGGATAGGATTTTCTGGTTTAGCTGTAAATTCTTTAGACATAAAATCATCTAAAGAAAAGTTTAAAATCATTGCTAATTGTTGCAGTTCAAGTACATCAACGCTTCGGTTTCCTAATTCTATTTGTGCCAAAGACGGCCTTGATATTTTAACACTTTTTGCCAAATCTTCCTGCGACAAACCTTTTGTTTTACGGATTGCTGTGAGCCGTTGTCCGATTTGTTTTCGTGATAGTTTTGTGCTCATTTCTGTTTATACAACTGATTAAAACAAAAATATTAATTGTTTTAATATCAAACAAATAGTTGTTCTAAAAATAAACTATTGCCTCTAACAGTTCAACTTTCATTCTTCACCAAAACCCGCTTCATACTCCGATAAGCCAACCAAGTACTTAGTAAAACCAAAACCGCGCCCAAAAAAAATGGTGCGCCGGGAAACAGGAATGGTGTTTTGGTGCTGGTAAAAAAAGCAAACAAACTCGTCATCATTACGGGTGCAAAAATGGTAGTCGCACTCATTAAGCTGGTTAGCGCGCCCTGCAATTCGCCTTGTTCGTTAGCTGGCACAAAACCCGCCATGATGCTTTGCATAGCTGGCCCAGCAATTCCGCCCAATGAATACGGAATGATGAAAGCGAACATCTGCCAGCTATTGGCTGCAAAAGCAAACAGGAACAAGCCTAAGCTGTACATTATAAACCCAACGTAAAGGCTTTTTTCTGTCCCCAGTTTTGGGATTGTCCAGCGGATCACAATGGTTTGCACCAGCGCCGTCATCAACCCGACAAAACCCAGCGAATAACCTACCATCGCTTCGTTCCATTTCAGTTTTTCCATACCATAATAACTCCAGGTGCTTTGCATACCGTTGCTGGCGGTGTAAAGCAGGATCAGCGAAATCACCAAACCGCTGATAGCCGGATATTTTCGGAGTTGCAGCAAGGCACCAACAGGATTGGCCCTTTTCAGCATAAATGGCCGTCGGTTTTCTTTGGAAAGGGATTCGGGCAAAACAAAAAAACCGTACAAAGCATTAAGCAAACTTAAACCGGCAGCAGCCATAAACGGAACGCGCGCACCGTATTGGCCAAGCAAACCGCCCAAAACCGGGCCGATGATAAAACCGATGCCAAAAGCAGCACCAATCATCCCGAAGTTTTGTGCCCGGTTTTCCGGCGTGCTGATATCTGCAATATAAGCCGAAGCGGTTGTAAAACTGGCACCAGTGATCCCTGCAATACTCCGACCAACAAACAGCCAGCCAACACTTGGCGCAAAAGCGAGGAAAATATAATCCAAACCAAAGCCTAAAAGTGAGAACAGCAAAACCGGCCTTCTGCCAAAACGATCACTTAAATTGCCCAAAACCGGTGCAAACAAAAACTGCATAATGGCATAAGCAAACGTAAGCCAGCCGCCAATTACCGAAGCCTGACTTAAATTTCCATGGATCAGTTCCGTAATCAATTTAGGCAAAACCGGGATGATGATCCCGAAACCGGTTACATCAATCAGCAGCGTTACAAATATAAAACCGAGTGCAGCTTTGCGCGGAGAAGCCATAATAGTGAGGATTAAGGTTGAAGCAAATTATAAAATTTAGGTGATAAAAGAAGCATTTGATTTTTGTGTTGTTATCAAGCGTTTTGTTTTGATCTAAGCTAATATTCCGTTTGTTCGAATTTTGATATCAACAAAAAAAGGATACAGTTTCCTGTACCCTTTTTAATATTAAAAATGTTGTTAACTTAAATTTTGATGCCCATCTTTTTGGCAATATCCCCAAACATATCCGGGTCAATACCATCAGCTCCGGGAGCACTTAACTGTGGTTCTTCGTCTAAATCTGGCGGCGTAAACCCTTCCGGTGCACCAAAAACCACTTCTAATTCTTTGCCATCTTCCGGGTGCGGCCCGTTAAAAACTAATCCTGCTTGTTGAAAATCTTTTTCACTGTAAGTATAAAGTTTCAGGTGCGAATTTTGGGATTCCCACTTGCGTGTTTCCGGGAACGCTTTGTTACTTAACTCCGGCGTTGGCACCAATTTAATTACTGCTACACCAGTTAATTGCTCTAAAGCACGGGCATAAGCCACTACGTGCAAGCCACCCCTAACTAAAAGATAACTAATCATTTCTCTTGCACAAGGGTCGGTTACCATCGAGTAAGCCTTCATTTTATTAGCCCTTGCACCACATTCTAAAAAGAAATTGTGCAATAAATCTAATTTCAAATTTCCGCTGTTGAACACATTCTGGCCAGTCCAAAAATTACCCATAGAATCTACCGGCATTGCTGTTTGCGCCGTAGAAAAGAAATGATAAGTATTGCGTGCATCTACCACTTCTTTCAGCGGGCCTGGTTTTGGGTCGTGGCCGCGTTTGGTTGAGCCGGTAAGCAGCAAGTTAATGGCATAAGAAACAGCTTCGATATGGCTGTATTCTTCTCCTGCAATACTCGCAATTACATCATAATATGGGCGTAAACGTTTTCTTCCTCTAAAGTTGAAAGATTGGAAAGTGTAGTTCATTAAAGTTGACATTTCGCCAAACTTTCCACCAAGTAACTCTTGGATAGCTGCCGCATCATTTGGTGACGGATTATTCGGGATCGGAAGTTCTACAGCGATCTTGTCTGCTCTTAAAATCATAACAAAAGGGTTTTATATCAGTTAATAATACTGTTACAACCTGTCGTTATAATTAAAGTTTTAATAATTGAGTTTATATATTTAGAACGGATGAAGCGTATTTATTTAGATACACTAATTTTAGGTGATAAAAGAAGCATCAGTCCTCCTTATACAATTCCCCAGCTTTGATGGCCGAAGTTTTAATGCCTTTGATCATCGCCGAACTAAAACCGTTGTGTTCCATTTCGTTCAAACCCGCTATGGTACAGCCTTTTGGCGAAGTTACTTTGTCGATTTCCTGTTCCGGGTGAGAAGCCAGTTGCAGCAATAAATCCGCCGCACCTTTTGCGGTTTGGGCAGCCATTTTCAAAGCGTCGTGCGCATGGAAACCAATTTCTGTCCCGCCTTGTGATGCAGCACGGATAGATCGTAAAAAGAAAGCAATGCCGCAGGCACATAAAGCTGTGGCCGAAGTCATCAATTCTTCGTTAATTTCGATACTTACGCCAACTGTATCAAACATGGAAGTAACCAATTTTAAGTTTTCTGCGGAAGCATTGTCTGTGGCGAGGCACGTCATAGATTGACCGATTGCAATTGCCGTATTTGGCATCGCACGGACAACTTGTACATCGGCTTCCAATTGTTTGCGGATGGCAGCACAACTCACGCCGGAAATAACCGAAATAAACAATTGTTTTTCTACTTGGATACTTGCTTTTATCTCGTCCAGCAACTTGTTTAATTGTTGCGGCAATACTGCAATAATTACAATGTCTGCTTCTTTTACCGCATTAAAATTGTTATTGGAAGTTTGAAATCCAAGTTCGGCTTGTGGTTGCAAAGCTGCCAAATTTCGGCGCGTTAAGGTGATGTTTGCAGGTTCGGAAATTTGTGCTTTTGCCAAACCTTTGGCCAAAGATAATCCAATATTACCGCTGCCCAATATGGCTATTTTTTTGTCAATCATTTTTGAGTTGTAAGTTTTAGGTTTTGAGTTGTAAGTTGTAAGTGATGAACTCAAGTTGGGTTGCAAGTTATGTATTAAGAACCGGCAACCTACAACTGTCAACTTTTCAAACTTGTTCCAAAAGTATTTCCCTTATCCAATAAATGCAGTTCATCGGCCTGGCCGATAATTACTTCTTTTACACCACTTTTTATGGCGGCAAAAGCATTATCCAATTTTGGCAGCATGCCTTCGGAAACTATTTTTTCTAATTTTAAAGTTTCGTAACGTTCCGGGTCAATTTCTCTAATCAACGAATCTTCATCGTCAATATCCTGCAAAACGCCTTTTTTCTCAAAGCAATAAATCAAAGTCGTTTCATAAATTTTAGCTAAAGCAACTGCAAGCGCAGAAGCAATGGTATCGGCGTTTGTGTTGAGCAATTGTCCTTCGCCATCGTGTGTCAAAGCACAAAAAACAGGTGTAAAAGAAGCATCTAATAATTTGCTGATGCTTTCTGCCTGGATAGAATGTTCGTCTAAATCTCCCGCAAAACCGTAATCAATTGTTTTTACCGGCCGTTTTTTGGCGCGGATAAAATTGCCATCGGCACCGGTTAAACCAATAGCATTATTGCCGTAACGCTGCAATTGTGCTACCATATTTTTGTTGATCAGCCCGGCGTAAACCATCGTTACTACGCGTAAGGTTTCAATGTCGGTAATCCTTCTTCCATCCACTAATTTGGCTTCAATCCCAAGCGAAGAAGAAATTTGCGTGGCCACTTTTCCGCCGCCGTGCACCAGGATTTTTAAACCTTTCAGCGCAGCAAAATCCTTTAAAAACTGGTGCAGGTTGGCGGAATTATCGATTACGTTGCCGCCAATTTTAATTACATAGAGCTTCATGCTTCTTTTATCACCTAAATTATTTGCTGCCGAAATTAAACAATGATTTGCTGTTGAGGAGGCAGAATTATCAGGATTTGCGGAAATAGCATCAATACTTCTTTTATCACACTAAAACTGTTAAAACCAATTTCAGATTTTATTAGCGTTGCAATTTGAAAATGATAACTTTGCAATCCGAAAAACAGGAGAGGTGTCTGAGTGGTCGAAAGAGCAAGCCTGGAAAGTTTGTATACTCGCAAGGGTATCGTGGGTTCGAATCCCACCTTCTCCGCAAGTTTAACCCTTAAACGGCTGTAAAAAGTTATTTAAGGGTTTTTTATTTTATTGTTTGGCAATTTGTGCGGCAAACAAATGGGTTCAAATAATAGGCGATAAATTACTTACACTAAAAGCTTATTAAATTTTCGGCTATAAAAATTTATAATACTTCTTTTATCCCTGTAAAATTCTGTTTTTGGATGTTGTTTCGATACAAGAAGTATAATGAACCACTAATTTTTTATGTGCTAAAAGAAGCATAAGAAACAAACTCAATAAAATTTAAACAGGATCTTAAATTTTAGATTTTCTTACTAAAAACCCAATAACATATTATAACTGTCTTGATATTTTGTACAACTGTTATTAAAGTTCCATCAGCCTTATCCAATTACAAATCTTTCAATGATAAGTTTACTAAGTTCAAATTGGAATATGATAAACTAAAATCGGAATAGCAGCATCCAATCGTCCATATTTGTTATTGCCGATAAACCAGTGACCAAAATGAATATTGTTTTTTAAGTAGATAAAAGATTCTTTTTTTACAAGCAAAATCATGCAGGAATTGAAGCAATTCCGAAATTAAGTTGGGAATAACAATTCAATCAACGTAATATAATACAAAAGGATAGGAATTAAAATAACAAAAACGGCTGCTCTTTATCTAAAAGCAATTCTTTTTAATAGAAGTATATTTGCTAAAGGTAGAAATGTTAGCTTTATATCATGATCAATGCTTTAAGCCTCAACCAGGAAATTCAACAATTTGCAAATCTCGAACTGTTGG
Organism: uncultured Sphingobacteriaceae bacterium; assembly: GCA_964251965.1. Taxonomy (GTDB): domain Bacteria; phylum Bacteroidota; class Bacteroidia; order Sphingobacteriales; family Sphingobacteriaceae; genus Mucilaginibacter_A. The sequence goes on from CAXULQ010000012.1 coordinate 56,905, forward strand.
CCAAACAAGTTGTAGAGGGTTTTATTACTGGTTTGCACCAAAGTCCGTTTCATGGTTTTTCGGTGGAATTTGCCGAACATCGTGCTTATAACAATGGCGAATCAGTCCGTAATGTGGATTGGAAACTGATGGCGCGGACAGATAAAATGTTTATTAAACAGTTTGAAGAAGAAACAAACCTGCGTTGTTTTTTGGTTTTGGATACTTCATCTTCCATGAACTTTCCGGAAAAAGGGATGAGCAAATTGGAGTTTGCCGTTTATTCCGCAGCTTCGTTAATGTATTTGTTTAAGAAACAGCGCGATGCTTTCGGCCTTTGTTTGTTTTCTGATCAGGTAGATTTTATCAGTCAGGCAAAATCAACTTCTGCCCATTTGTTTTATCTTTTCGCGGCTTTAGAAAAGATTTTAGCCGATAAAAGAAGCAGGCAGTCAACCGGAATCTCCCAGGTTTTACATCAACTGGCCGGACAAGTACACAAGCGTTCGCTCCTAATTATTTTTAGCGATATGCTGGAAAACGCCATGGACGAACAAAAATCTGCCGACCTTTTTGCGGCCTTGCAGCATTTAAGGCACAGCAAACACGAAATTGTTGTTTTTAATATTGCAGACCATCAGAAAGAACTGGAATTTAATTTTGAGAACCGGCCGTATCATTTTGTTGATCTGGAAAGCGGCGAGGAAATGAAAGTCCATCCAAACGAAATCCGCGAAGGTTACCGTTCAGCATTAAACAATTATCGGCATAACTTGGAATTGAAATGTGCCCAATACCACATTGATTTAGTAGATGCCAATTTGCACGATGGTTATGACCAGGTTTTAAAAGCATATTTGATCAAAAGGAACAAAATGGCCTGATGCTGTTTTTATCGGCATAAAAACAGTATAGGATTCAGGAACAATAATCTATTGCTTCCAAAATAACCACACAAGCTTTTCTTATTTCTGCTTCTGTAATAATTAACGGCGGCGCAATCCGTAAAGCAGTTTCGCAATGCAAAAACCAATCTACAATCACGCCGTTTTCAACACAATGTTTGCTTATACTTTCTACTTGATTAAAATTGCTCAATTGGATCGAAAGCATCAATCCTTTTCCCCGCACTTCTTTGATTTTTGGATGTTGAAGTAATTCCCGAAACAGTTTTTCTTTTTCAGAAACATCTTTCATTAAATCTTCATTTAGGATTACTTCCAGCGAAGCTAAACCAGCGGCGCAACAAACCGGATGGCCGCCAAAAGTAGTAATATGTCCTAAAATTGGGTTTTCTTTCAGCGCATCCATTATGTGTTTTGCCGCGATAAAAGCGCCCAAAGGCATGCCGCCACCTAATGCTTTTGCAGTTAATAAAATATCCGGGACGATGTTAAAATGTTCAAAAGCAAACAGTTTTCCGGTTCTGCCTAATCCGCTTTGTATTTCGTCCAAAATAAGCAAAGTATTAGTTTGAGAACATTTATGCCTTAAAAGAAGCATGTAATCCAAAGTAGGAACTTGGATACCTGCTTCTCCTTGTATTGTTTCTACAATTACGGCTGCAGTTTCTGTTGTAATTTCTTCTAAATCTTGCTTTTGATTGAAATTGATGAACCTGATTTGGGGAAGCAAAGGTCGATATGCCTGCTTGTATTCCTCATTTCCCATCAAACTTAAAGCACCTTGCGTACTGCCGTGATAACTGTTTTTACAGGCAATAATTTCTGACCGGCCTGTAAACCTTTTGGCCAGTTTCATGGCACCTTCCGTTGCTTCTGTGCCCGAGTTGGTAAAGTAAACTGAGTTGAGCGAATCGGGCAGGAGCGAGGTGATTTTTTGCGCCAGTTTTACCTGCGGCGATTGCACAAATTCGCCGTAAACACTCAAATGCATATACAAATCTACCTGATCTTTAATCGCTTGCACAATTTTTGGATGCCGATGGCCGATATTGCTTACGGCAAAACCAGAAACTAAATCTATGTATGCTTTGCCTTCAACATCAAATAAATACAATCCTTCGGCACGTTCAATTTCTAATAACCTGGGCGAGTTGGAAGTTTGGGCAACATTCAGCAAAAAAAGCTGGCGGTTTGTAAGCATGTGCAAAAATACAAAAGGCCTTTAACACCAGTTAAAAGCCTTTTGTAAAAGTTAAAACTAAAAGTAAAATCTAATCATTATTGTTTCTTTTGTTTTTAAGCCTTTGTATCATTTCTTCGTTAAACAAACGTTCGCTTTTGTAAAAATGCATCAATTTATCTGAAGGCAAAATCCGGGAAAACTCGTCATTGTAATGCTTTTTGATTGTCAAAATTTTAGAGTCGTACTCCAAATTGTCATTTACAATATCTTGCGGGTTTTTTTGCGAATTAAGCATGTTTTGTCTTTTTTGGTGCAAAACCAGGTCCAGTTCTTTTTGATACTGGTTGTAAACCGGCCAGAATTTATCAGCTTCATCATTTGTGAGATGCATGTTTTCAGACAAATAATCCGACTTGATGGATTGAATTTTCTGCATACCTGCTGTATTGTCAATATTGCTGTTATTAAAATTGCTTCTGGTATCCTGGTTGGTACGGCCCGGAACACGGAAATTTTGTGCTGCCGTCCACTCTGCTTTACCAAATAAAATCAGCAGGACAAGTCCAATACTGTATTTCTTGATCATATTTATTTTTGAAAATTTCATAATGCAACCTTTAATTTTGGGTCATTCCGTTGCTGTCGGTACTGCTTTCCAAATTGTTTTTAATAGCTAAGCCGGTATCAGAAGTACTGTTTTCTAAAATAATATGATTATCGTAGGTATCGGCATTAATTTTTAAATAATTTTCGATATCTGCATCCGGCAAATTAGAAAGCCGGTTTTGCAAATTATGTGCCGCCTGATATTGTTTAACAAAAATACCGGTAGTTACGGCAACCGCTATACAAGCTGCGGTAGCATATTTCCAGGCTGCTTTGGTAAACAAGGTTCTAATTTTTGCAGGCTTTTGTACTTCTTTTATGCCTGTTTTTTTGTTGATCCGGTCTGACAGTCCTTCAAAATAATTTTCAGGGACAGTAAAGCCGCTTCCTAAAGCAGTAAATTCATTAATTTTTATCCGTGCGGCAATGATGCTTTGCTGCTCATCAAAAAATTGATCAGACTTAACCAAAGGCTCATTTGCAGGGCGCAACCCTTCCAGTTGAATAACCGAAAGAATTTGTTCCTGCATTTTTTCAAAATATCCATCCGGTACAGTAAAACCTGCAGATGGAATTTTTAGCTTCAACTCATCTGCATAAATAGCCGAATGGATGCATTCCTCTTGTTCCTCGAAAAAGTTTTCGGGAACCAGAAACGGATTTTCCGTGTTTTGCTTTTTTAAAGCGGGAAAATCGTTTAACCAGTCTTTATGCTCAATATTATCATTCATCACGAAAAGATAGAATCATTTTTTTTCAAAAGGTTTAACACCTATTTCTATTAATCTTCTGCAAGCAGGTATGCTTCAATTTTTTTAACCGCCAAATGGAAGGACGATTTTAAAGCACCAACGCTTGTGCCCAACACGTCAGACATATCTTCGTACTTCATTTCATCAAAATATTTTAAGTTGAAAACCAGCCTTTGCTTTTCGGGCAAAGTGAGGATCGCTTTTTGCAATTTGCGCTGCGCCTTGTCGCCATCAAAATAAGCAGATTCTGTTAACGATTCTGATAATTCGTAAGATACATCGTCAAAAGAAACATTGTTTTTTAATTTCTTTCGGTTCAAAAAAGTGATGCATTCGTTAGTTGCAATGCGGTACATCCAAGTGTAAAGCTGTGCATCATTACGAAAACCAAGCAGGTTTTTCCAAACTTTTACAAAAACATCCTGCACTAAATCATCTGTATCGTCATGGTCAATCACCATCCGGCGGATGTGCCAGTAAATTTTTTGCTGGTATTTTTTTAGCAGTAGGTTAAAGGCCTCGTTTCGTGTCTTTTCCTGCTGAAACTTGGCAAGTATTTCTGTATCTTCAACCTGTATCGACATCTAACAATATTATAGTTTATGATCTGATTATTTACACAAACTTAGTCTTTTCAAAATAAATATAAAGTTTCTATGGATTTTAAAAGCATAATAGAATTTATATCGATAAAAACAGCATGGTATTTTGCATAAAACCTGATTAACTATGTTTAGCTTACAGATTAGGCCAATAAATCCAACACTTGCTGTGATGAGTTTTTGGTATCTACTTTTTCTATTATTTTTTGGATAATGCCGGTTTGGTCAATTATAAAAGTAGTGCGCGCCGTGCCCATATATTTTTTGCCGTACATGTTTTTCTCCACCCAAAGACCGTAGCTTTCTACAATTGCTTTCTCGGTATCGGCAATTAACGGAAACGGCAGCGTATGTTTAGATTCAAATTTTTTATGGGATTTTTCGTCGTCGGTACTAACGCCAACTACATTGTAACCTTGCTGCAGCAACGATTGATAATTGTCCCGAAAACTGCAAGCCTCGGCGGTGCAACCAGGCGTATCATCTTTTGGATAAAAATACAGGATTAGTTTTTTGTCCAGAAAATCAGTTAATGTAACCGTTTTTCCGTTTTGGTCTTTTGCAGAAAAGTTTGGTGCTTTGTCGCCTTCTTTTAAAATCGCGTTCATAACTTCAAAATTGGTAAATACTTCTTTTATCGGTAAAAATTTAAGGTTAGTTTTTTTACGTTGTCTTTCTGATCTGTAACTACCAAAGCTAATTGATGTTTTCCTGACGTACAATGTTCATCAAAAAAATATCTGTACAATTTGGATTTATAATCATGTTCCAGCAAAACCCATTGCCCGTCGATATAAGCATTGTAAGTTTTAATTCCTGATAAATTATCACCGATACGAAAAGTCAGGTTACGGGCAGCAGCCATATTTTTTCCTTCGGAGATGTTTGCAGGTATAATTATTGGGGCTATCGTATCCAAAGCAACAAAATAATCACCGAAGTTACGTACGTTGGCTTTCACAAAACCATCCCGAAAAATTCCACCTTGCGAACTGTAATTTGTATTTACAATTACAGCTTTATTTGCATTATTGCCCAACGAAACGTCAGGTTTTATCCAAAGTTCAATACTATCGTGCAGTGGCGTAAATCGGTTATGAATGTGATGGACAATAGAATAACCTCCCATTTTTTTAGCTGATGTACTGTAAATAAAATCGAGGTTATTGAATAAATCTCCTTCGGGGATGATTACTTTAACCTGATTAGTAACAAACGAATTCTGTTGGTTATATTTAAAAAAGGTTCCTTTTGACTCGGCAATTGTATTTTCCTGCGGAGGCGGAGTAGATTTAACCTGAAATTTAAGTACCGACTTGTTTCCTGCAATATCTGTTACTATGTATTCCATATCATGCAGGGCATCATCGTTAAAATCAATAACGCCTCGGTTTTGCGTACCGTTGTACAAGCCAATCTGGTTCCCGGGATCAACAAAACTTTTTTGGATCCATCGCCCATAACTTAAAAAAGCAGGGTAATCAATATGAGAATTAATGGCATGGGTTTCATCAAAAGCAAAACGGTCTGCCGTAAAAACATAAAGCATTTTTCCGTCGGCATTTAGCTGGATGGCATAAATACCATTTCGGTTAAACGAAGTACTATTCATATCGTTGGTGGTGATACCGAAAGCAGTTTGTCCGCTTAAATGGATAGGCGATGCTCCTTTTAGCCTGTAATTTCCTGTAGAGCCAATAACCGGAATAAACTGCTTGGTAGTGCTTTCACTAAAAGGTTTTCCGTTGAGATGATAAGCGTAAATAACAGCAATAGCAGGCGGAACACGGTCTGGGATTGTTAACCCGAACAACTGTGCATTTACGGTTTTTTCTGTTGAAGTTTCCCGGATTTCAAAATGCAAATGCGGGCCGGCAGAAGCACCAGCATTGCCAGACCAGGCGAAAACTTCGCCTTTTTGCAACATTACCTGCAAAATTTCTAAAGCAATATCAGCTTCGTAAACCTGGTTTTTGTACTGATAATCTTTAATAATCTTGGTTAATTCTGAAGAAACCCGTTCTAAATGTCCGTAAACAGAAGTATAGCCGTTAGGATGAGTGATGTAAACGGCCAATCCGAAACCGCCATATTGCACGCGCATCCGCGAAACAAAACCTTCGGCAACGGCATGAACAGGAAAACCGGTACGTTGGTTGGTTTTAAAATCAAGCCCGGAATGGAAATGGTTTGGCCTTAATTCGGCAAAAGAACCTGCCGTACTGGGCGGCAAATCCAGCGGGTAACGAAAATAATCCTGCGGGTAGCGGTAAATGCTTTGCGGCAAATTGCTGCTTGGTACAAGTATTTGTGCTGATAAATGATAAAAAACAAACAGGGAGCAAAAACCTAATAGAAATTTTCTAAACATCCTATCGCACAAAAAAATCAAGCAGCTTTTCGTTTTCAAGGTAACCTTCTAAATGGTCGCCTGCTTTTACTTTAGAAACACCGGCCGGTGTTCCGGTAAAAATTAAATCTCCTTTTTTCAAAGTAATATATTGGGATACAAAAACGATGATCTGTTCAAAAGAAAAAAGTAAATCTTTAGTGTTTCCGGTTTGGCGTGTTTCCTGGTTCACATCCAAGTGAAAATTGACTTGGTAAATATTGGCAAACTTTTCCTTCGGAACAAAATTGCTTACCGGTGCAGAATTGTCAAAGCTTTTGGCCAATTCCCAGGGAAGGCCTTTTTCTTTATGTTTTTGCTGAGTGTCGCGTGCTGTAAAATCAATGCCTAAAGCAAGTTCGTCATAATAAGTTGCTGCAAATTTCTCGCTTATGTTTTTGCCTTCCTTGCTTACTTTTAGCACAATTTCTATTTCGTGGTGAATATCTTCTGAAAAATCCGGATGATAAAAAGGTTTGTTGTCCTTCAAAACCGCTGTATCCGGTTTCATAAAAATAACCGGTGCTGCCGGTATTGGATTGTTTAATTCTTTAGCATGTTCGGCATAATTACGGCCAATTGCAATGATCTTCATTCGTGTAATTTTAGCCAAAACTATAAAATAAAAAAGCGCTACCGTTATAAAACGATAGCGCCTTACATATAAAATAGCTGTTACATTACAGAAATTCGTTTGATAACAGATTCTGTACCTACAATCATCCTGACAAAATAAAAACCGCTGGACAACCTGTTGCTAATCTGGAAAGTGTTTTTTTGTTCGCCTGCTTCTACACGTTGCGTCATCAACGTAATCACATCATTGCCTAAAAGGTCCATAATTTTGATGGAAACGTTTGTGCTTTTTTTAACATTATAAGTTAGGTAAAGCTTATCAGTAATTGGGTTTGGGTAGATACTTACATCTGTAAGCAGTTTTTCGTTTTCGAGTTTAACTGTGGTTTGTTTACTTGTACCAATTTGGTTTTGATTGCTTTTAAAAGGCGGAAGGGTTACTTTTAAACCACTTTTTAAGTAAGAAACACGCTCTGCTTTTGTAATAAATTTTGATGGGATACTATCATAACTAATATTAACAGTATTATTTTCTTTCAACACAAAACCAAATGAAAGGATTGCTGCCAGCAAAACCAATAAACAGCTAAAAATTGGGTATTTGTGTTTCATAGATAAAATCTTACCAAAAGTATATATTTACTTATGCACTAAAAATAACATCGATAAAAAGAGCATTTAATTTAACAATATTTAACAACTGAAAAATTGTCTAATTTCGTGCCAAGTCTAAGATAGTATTTACAATCTAATTTTGTTAAATTTTAATACTATTTATACGATTTTAATTATGATAATTAAAACGTGAACCATAAAAATTTACACAAGTTCTCTGCTGCCGGGTTTTTAATAAGTTTAGGAATAATTTATGGTGATATTGGCACTTCTCCGCTGTACGTTTTTACAGCTATTGTTAACAGCCAGCCTATTTCTAATATCTTGATTTTAGGCGGAATGTCTTGTATTTTTTGGACACTTACCCTTCAAACCACCTTAAAATATGTAGTTATTACCCTCCAGGCAGATAATAAAGGGGAAGGCGGCATTTTTTCCTTGTTTTCTTTGGTACGAAAAAAAGCCAAATGGTTGATAATACCGGCCGTAGTTGGCGGTTGCGCCTTACTGGCCGATGGGATTATTACGCCGCCGATCACTATTTCTTCGGCTATTCAGGGTTTGGATATTATTTATAAAGGCCTGCCCACTGTTTATATTGTAGTAGCCATTATTACTGGCTTGTTTTTAATACAGCAATTTGGTACTTCGCTGGTTGGTAAAGCTTTTGGGCCGATTATGCTAATTTGGTTTACAATGATGGGCGTACTGGGGATTTCTTATATTATCAAAATGCCTTCTATTTTTAAAGCGTTAAATCCATATTACGCTTACCAATTATTAGCGCATGACCCTAATGCTTTTATTGTTTTAGGCGCCGTATTTTTGTGTACTACAGGTGCCGAGGCTTTGTATTCTGATTTAGGCCATTGCGGCCGGGACAATATCCGGGTGAGTTGGGTTTATGTTAAAACCTGCCTTATTTTAAATTACTTAGGGCAGTCGGTTTGGTTGTTACATCACGAAAGTTTAAAGTTAGGGCCGCGCAACCCGTTTTATGAAATCATGCCTCCCTGGTTCCTCATATTTGGGATTTGTATCGCAACTGTGGCAGCAGTAATCGCCAGCCAGGCTTTAATTTCCGGTTCTTTTACATTAATATCAGAAGCCGTAAGGTTAAACTTGTGGCCCAAAATAAAAATCAATTATCCAAGTAATCAAAAAGGACAATTGTATGTGCCCAGCATCAATTGGTTGCTCTGGGCAGGATGTTTAACTGTTGTGGCAATTTTCAGAAGGTCGGAAAAGATGGAATCTGCCTATGGTTTAAGCATAACTATCGCTATGCTGATGACCACCATATTGGTATCCATTTATTTGAAGCGGAAGAAATATCCCAACTACATCGTCTATACTTTTTTAACCGTATTTGTGCTGATAGAAGGCAGCTTTTTGGCCAGTAACCTGGTTAAGTTTGTGCATGGCGGATGGTTTACAGTGATGATTGGTTGTATTTTGTTTTCTATTATGTGGACCTGGCATTTGGCCAGAAAAATCAGGAACAGATATATCAAATTTATTGAGCTGAGTGATTATTATCCGATCATCAGCGAATTAAGCGAGGATGAATCTGTGCCGAAATTTGCCTCTCAACTGGTTTACTTAACCAGTGCCAACTTCAGTTCGGAAATCGAATCTAAAATTATTTATTCCATCTTACAAAAAAAGCCCAAACGGGCGGATGTTTATTGGCTGGTGCATGTTGATGTAATGGACGAGCCGTATATCAGCGAATATAAAGTAAATTTTTTAGTGCCGGGAAAATTGATCCGTATTGATTTTAAATTAGGTTTCCGGGTAGAACAACGGATTAATGTTTTATTTAGAAAAGTAGTGGAAGACCTGGTTAAAAACGCAGAAGTTGATATCACCAGTAAATACACAACCCTCAACAAATATAAAATCGTGGGCGATTTTAGGTTTGTTGTTTTAGAAAAAGTATTGTCGAGGTCGCACAACCTTTCTTTTATCGAACAATTTATTATGGAATATTATGTGATTTTGAAAGGCTTGAGTTTGTCCGAAGAACGCGGTTTCGGGCTTGATCTAAGCTTTGTAACGGTAGAGCAAGTCCCACTTTTACTTGCAGAACAAGAATCTGTAAACATCAGCCGTATCCGTACACATTAATATTGAGATGCTTCTTTTATCACATAAAAATATAGGTGGTAAAAGAAGCATTCTTATTCTGCCGAGTTCAACTTACTGTGCTTATAGCTGTAGGTAAAATAAATAACCAAACCAATAACGAGCCAGATCAAAAACCGAAGCCAATTAGTATAACCAAGTTCGGTCATCAAATAAAAACAGCTTAATAAACCTAAAACCGGAATAAGCGACAAGTTTTTAAGAAAAGATAGTACGGCTAAAACAGCAGAAAGACCGAAAAATAAAAAATAAGGCAATTTATCATGATCACCTGTGTAATGAAAAAGTGCGGTAAATGGTTTCCAGAAAACGACCAACCCAACCAAAAACAAAACGGGTACAATGTATTTGGAGTTAACGTAAGGGATTTTAAATTTTTTGTGAGTGCCTTCCTTTTGTACTTCTTCATCTTTAGGCAACAACAAAACACCTCCGCAAACTAATACAAAAGCAAATAAAGTACCGATGCTGGTTAAATCTGTTACTTCCGTTAGGTTTAAAAATAAAGCCGGAATGGCAACCACAAAACCGGTAACAATAGTTGCAAAAGATGGTGTATGATATTTGGGGTGGATGCGCGAAAAAGCTTTTGGCAGCAAACCATCGCGGCTCATGCTCATCCAAATGCGTGGCTGCCCCATTTGGAAGATCAGCAAAACACTGGCGGTAGCAACAACTGCACTGATCGAAATGATATAACTGATATTTTTTAAACCAATCCGTGCAAAAACAAAAGCCAGAGGATCTTCCACCTGCAATTCTTTATAATTCACCATTCCGGTTAAAACCAACGCAATCAGAATGTATAAAACCGTACAAATTATTAAGGAATAAATCATTCCGCGCGGCAAATCCCGCTGTGGGTTTTCGCATTCTTCTGCGGTTGTAGAAATGGCATCAAAACCGATATAAGCAAAAAACACACCCGAGACGCCTTTCATCACCCCAGCAAAACCGTTTGGCAAAAACGGATGCCAGTTGGCCGGTTGTATGTAGAAAAACCCTAAAATAATCACACCTAAAACAACTGCAATTTTCAGCATCACCATAGCGTTGGTCGCTTTTTTGGTTTCGCGGATGCCCACGTAAACCAGCCAGGTGATCATAAAAACGATAAATAGAGCAGGCACATCAGCAATTAATTTTAAACTTCCGATTTGCGGCGCGCTGTTCCAGGCTGCTGCTGCAAGCCTTATATTTTCATCAATTGCCGCACCAGAAGCTTTCAGTTTTTCTAACTGCCCAAACCCGCGATAGGCGGAAAGATAATCCATGGTTAAAAAACCTGGGATATGAACATGAAAACCTTCGAGCAAATTGGTAAAATATTTACTCCAGGAAATGGCAACTGCAATATTGCCAATGGCGTATTCCATCAATAAATCCCAGCCGATAATCCACGCAATCAGTTCGCCAAAAGAAGCATAAGCATACGTATAAGCACTGCCGGAAACGGGTATGCGCGAAGCAAATTCGGCATAACACAAAGCCGAAAAGCCGCAAGTGATGGCAGTAATTACAAAAAGTATGGTAACGCCAGGGCCGCCATTAAAAGAAGCCACGCCGATGGTTGAAAAAATACCGGCGCCAATTACGGCCGCAATGCCCATAAAAGTTAAATCTTTCGTTTTAAGGACTTTGTTCAGGCCGCCTCCGTGCTGATGTTCGCTGTCTCCGTAGCCAGAGGCAAGGTCTTCTAATAATTTAGAAACTGATTTTTTTCGGAATAAACTTTTGTTCATTTATAGTATTATTGCGTTTGCACTTCGACCAAACTTATTAAAAAATTACTATAATATTAGTCTGAAATTATTAAATGGAAGAAAAGACAGTTACGCCGTTAGATTTTTTAAAAAAAATAAGTCCGTTCTTGTACCCTTATTTCATTTTACTGGCATTTTGTATTCTGATCATGCTCATTTTTACAAAAGAGGATATCTATTTTGCCATTAACCACCGGCATACTGTTTTTACAGATGTTTTTTTAGCACATATTACGCAATTAGGCGCAAGTGATAGCTGTATTTTATTTTCTATCGTAGTATTTTTAATAAATTTTAGAAAAGGTTTTTTACTGGCAAGCAGTTATATACTAACGTTTGTAATTTCTCAAACCATTAAACATTTGGTAAAAGCACCGCGGCCGCATTTGTTTTTTGCAAAAAAATTAAACGGAATTTATCTGGTAAAAGGAGTAGTGATGCTGGATACCAACAGCTTTCCTTCCGGCCATTCTGTTTCGGCTTTTACGGCAGCCGTTGTATTAACTTATGTTGCCAAAAATAAATGGTGGGGCTGGTTTTCGCTGCTTATCGCCGTTTTAATCGCCTACTCGCGCATGTATTTAAGCGAGCATTTTTTAATAGATGTAACTGCAGGTTCTGCTTTGGGTGTTTTTGTAACTGCTTTTTGGTTGTACTGGATTGATCGCCAGCCATTTTTACAAACCAATAGTTGGGACAGCGGTATTTTCAGCAGAAACAAAAAATAAACCTTTTAATTTTTTGTACCTGTTTCTTCAAATAAAAACTTTAGCTCACAATCGGTTCCGGTGCTTCCTTTTTCCCCGAAAACAATAAACCGAAACTCATGATGATGCTTGTACCTAAAATAACCAAAAACAAAAGTCCTGTCTCAATCCCTTTTAACTTTAAATTTTCCGGCAAGTTATAATACAATAAAATGGTAATTAAACCTCGCGGAGAAATAAATAATTCGGGCAGCAAATCTGTTTTGGCCACAAATTTTAAACTTATAAAACGGACGACGTAAATGGCAACCAAAATCAATACGCCATATTCCACAACTTCTATGTTTTCCAGTTCGTGCAGGTTCATGGTGAAGCCAAAAATCACAAAGAAAAAAGTTCGGATAATAAAAGCACTTTCTGCGGATAATTGAAAAAGCTGCCTTAAATCACGCGATAATTTCGGGTACAAAAAGTATTTTCTGAACCACTTTAATTTTATCTGATTGGCATTGTTCAAGAATAAACCCAAAGCCAAAACCAGGATCAAGGCCGATAAATGGAATTGTTCGCCAAATGCGTAAACCATTACCAAGATCGAAATGATGAGAAAAAACTTGACGTGATGCTGCAGCCGACTTAACAAATACAGTAAAAAAAGACAAGAAATAACCGATAAAAGAAGTATGGAAAAGGTTTCGAGGCCAAGGTTTATGAACGAAGCTGCTTTAACATTTGGGTTGTTCAGCATAAAATTGAACAGTACAATGCCCAATATATCAGAAAAGGAGGTTTCGTAAATGATATATTCCCTTTTGTGATCATCCATGGCACCGGCAGATGAAATGGCGATTGCCGAACTAATGATGCTGAAAGGAATGGCATTTAGAAAGCTGGCCGAAAAGGAACTGCCGGAAAGACGCTGTAAAATAAAAGCCAGAACAACGCTTGTGCTTAATAAGATAATCAATGCAGAGAAAAACGAACGCAGGATTAACCCGTTTTTTTCCTTATCGTATTTCAGTTCCAGTGCACCTTCAAATACAATTAATATTAAACCGATCGTTCCTAAAGCCGGCAAAATCTTTAAAAAGTTAAAGGTTTTAAAACCGATATAATTCACCAGAAAATGTAGCCCGATGCCTAAAGCAAGCAATAGTAAAACTGCCGGGACACGGGTTTTTTTAGAGATCAGATCAAAGAGGTAAGAAAAAATAACCAATCCGCTGAGTATGATAAGAGCAGTGTAAGTAGTCATAGTCGTTTTGAGGATGCGTATGGCTTTTACTATTTGCCCTCACATAAAAATAGGCAGTAAAAACAGTATGAACGTAAAGTGTAACATACTGTTTTTATCAGGTAAAATTAGGGTAGCTTAAATTTTCTCCATTTCTGCCTTTACAAAAGCAGCCAGTTCTTTTACATATCCTGCACTGAAATCAAATTTAATTCCCGCGGTTTCGTAAATTTCTGTGATGGTTTTAGTGTAACCCAATTTCAAAGCATCTAAATATTGCTGTAAACCTTTTTCTGGGTTTTCCTTGTAGTTTTTCCAAACCGCAATCGCGCCAAGTTGCGCCATGCCGTATTCGATATAATAAAAAGGCACTTCGAAAATATGCAACTGCTTTTGCCACAGGTTTTGTTCTGCTTCGCGATGTTCGCTCCAATCCACAAAACCAGAACCAAACTGATTATAAATTTGTGTCCAGGCTTCGGTTCTTTGTTCTGAAGTATGATCTGGATTGGTGTAAATCCAATGTTGGAATTGATCAACAACGGCAACCCAGGGAAGCGTTTTCAAAACATCAAAAAGCTGGTCGCGTTTGGCGCGTTTTAAATCTTCTTCATTTTCAAAATAAACGTTCCAATTGTCCATCGAAATTAATTCCATCGACATGGAAGCGAGTTCTGCAACTTCGCTCGGACAATGTTTAAAATCATTCAACTCTAAACCAGCGGTTAAAAAAGTATGAATGGCGTGTCCGCCTTCGTGGACCATCGTCGTTAAATCGCGAAAAGTTCCGGCAGAATTCATGAAGATAAAAGGCGCACCAGTTTCTGCCAGCGGATAATTATAACCGCCCGGCGCTTTGCCTTTTCGGCTTTCCACATCAAACAATCCGTACTCGCGCATCGTGTTTAGCTTTTCGCCTAAATCCGGACTGATATTATTGAAACATTTGATCGATTTTCCGATCAATTCCTGTCCGTTTTCAAAAGGTTTTAAAGCTGGTTTTCCAGAAATATCAACTTCGGTATCCCAGGGTTTTAACGTTTGCAAGCCTAAAGCTGCTTTTCGTTTTTCGGCTTGTTCACGTAGAATTGGTACGATTTCACTTTCGATGGCTTGATGGAATTTATAGCAATCGTGCGGCGTATAATCGAAACGGCCCAAAGCCTGGAACATGTAATCGCGGAAGTTTTCAAAACCGGCGTTCAGCGCAACCTGATGGCGTACTGTTTTTAAGTGGTTAAAAAGTGTGTCGAGTTGTTCTTTGTCCTGCAACCTGCGGAAGGTGATTTTTTCCCAAACCTGCTGGCGTTTTTCGCGGTCGATTCCTTTTAAAAAAACGGCAGCTTGTTCTAACGTATATTCTTTGTCATCGATAAAAACCGACATCGCGCCGGTTATAGATTGATATTTTTGCGCTTCAACTTGCAATTCAGTTTGCAGCGGAATATTTTCTTCGCGGAAAAGCTCCAACGATTTTTTGATTCCGCGAAGCAAAATGAAATATTTTTCTTCGTTTAGTTCGTCTTTAAACGAAGAACCCATCAATTTTTGGTTCAATTCATTATTTAACGGCGCAATTTTTGGTTCGATCTCTGTTGCAAAATATTGGAAGTTTTGCAACAGTTCTTCGTTCGCTGTATCACACGTCATTCTGATATATCGCCAGGCAAAATCCTCTTCCAGCGCAGCTTCCAGTTCGCTTCGGTCGCGCAGCCATTGTTCTAAATCTTCAACAGAATTGATGGTACGGTTTTGCAGCTCGGTAAAAATCGGTTCCAGGTTTTCCCACTTAATTTCTAAGTTTTGGGGAATATATTTTTTCTCTTTTTTAAGGATCATTGTTGAACAGAATTAGCTGCGAAATTAGGAAATACAATTTATAGAATTATAGGTGGTAAAAGAAGTATCGGTAATTTCAGCAATAAAAAAGGTAAAAATACTTTTTGTAAAAGGAAAAATTACTAAATTTGGAGATGGGAACATTCGAAGAACCAATGCTCAGTTATATTCCATCACGAATTGATCACGCTGCTACTTTAGGTTTGATCAGGAATAATAAAGCTGGATATCAGCATTTTAAAGCTATAAAAGATATTACTTCTTTTACCGATGAAAAAATAGCAGATTGGCTGGACATCAGCGTAAAAACTTACCGCACTTACACCAAACCGGATGCGAAAATAAAAGAAAGTATTAAAGAACGTGCTTTGATGGCGTTATCATTGATCAGACACGGAGCTGAAGTTTTTGGTAGAGCAGCGGATTTTGTTGAGTGGCTGGAAAAGGAAAATTTTTATTTTGATAAAAAAGCACCGATTACTTTTATGCATACCAGCAGCGGAATGAAATTTATTGATGATCGACTTACCGGAATGGAATATGGTGATAATGCCTAATAAATGGAAGTTTTTAGGATTGTAAAAGAAGCATTTGCCAAAGAATTAACAGCTTCCGGATCAGAAAACAGATGGAATAAAGCAGAAGAATATGTTGTTTATACCGGAAGTTCGCGTTCGCTTGCTACTTTAGAATTGGTTGTACATCGAAATAATATCATGCCAGCTTTTGCTTATCGTGTTATGATTATTTCTATTGCAGATGAGGAAGAATTAATCACCCTAATTTTTCAAAGCAATTTACCTAAAAATTGGCGTAGTGACACCGTTTATCCGGCTTTGCAGGAAATCGGCAGCGATTGGTATAAAAGCAAGCAATCGCTGATTTTGAAAGTTCCTTCGGCTATTATTGCCCAAGAATATAATTATTTGATCAACACTAAACATCCTGATTTTGCTGGTAAAGTGAATTTGGTTAGAACTGAGAATTATTTTTGGGACGAAAGATTGGTTTGAAGATTTATCCCGACAAAGAATCACAAAAAAAGTACAATAAAAGAAGTATCGCCGATTATCAAACTAAAAGTAAAAGCCTTTTATTTATCAATAAAAATATCCATCAAAATATTACTTGCTTTAAACAGTTTTAAAGTTGATGTTTCAATTCAAAATAGCTTAACATCAATTTTATAAATGGCCAAATTTCTACTTTTCATTTTCTTTTTGCTTACAACTTATACTTCTTTTGCACAGAAAAAACTGACCATCAGCGGTACAATCAAGGACGAGGCAACTGGCGAACAACTGATTGGTGCAACGATCAGGATCAAAGAAATCCCACAAAGCGGAACAACTACCAACAGTTATGGCTTTTATTCCATTTCCGCACCGCAAGGCGAATACACGCTGCTGTTTAGTTATATTGGAAATGAAACTGTTGTCCGTCAGGTTTCGTTGCACAAAAGCCAAAGCTTAAATATTTCCCTTCCTACAAAAAGCAGTTTAAAAGAAGTTGTTGTTAGTGCGAATAAACCGAACAATGACCAGGTACTTTCGCCGCAAATGGGTTTGGAAAAGCTGAACATGGCGCAAATTAACAACGTGCCGGTTTTACTGGGCGAAAGGGACATTTTAAAAACGATAACCTTGTTGCCGGGCGTAAAATCGGCAGGTGAAGGAAACACTGGTTTTTATGTGCGCGGCGGCGCATCAGACCAAAACTTAATCTTGCTGGACGAAGCAACGGTTTACAACGCATCGCATTTGTTCGGCTTTTTTTCAACCTTCAATTCTGATGCGATAAAAGATGTTAGCATTTTTAAAGGAGGAATGCCAGCAGAATATGGCGGCCGGTTGTCATCCGTTTTAGACATTAAAATGAATGAAGGGAACAACAAGGATTACACGGTTCAGGGTGGTTTAGGATTGATTTCTTCGCGCATAAAAGTAGAAGGGCCGCTGGTAAAAGATAAAGGATCTTTTATGGTGAGTGCAAGGCGTACTTATATTGATGTTTTTTTAAGGGCTTCTTCCGATACAACGCTTAAAGGCAGTTCTTTGTATTTCTACGACATCAATGCTAAAGCCAATTACCATTTTGATGATAAAAACGTGCTTTATCTTTCCGGCTACTTCGGTAAAGATGTATTGGGTTTAAAAGACCAGTTTGGTACGGATTGGGGAAATTCTACAGGAACTATACGGTTTAACCATTTGTTTAACAACCGGCTTTTTTCTAACACGTCGCTTATTTTCAGCAATTACAATTATACCATTCAAAGTTTAAGCAGCAATGACAATTTTAAAGTGCGCTCGCAAATAACAGATGTTAATTTAAAAGAAGATTTGCAATATTCCATGGGCAACAGCCACAAGTTAAAGTTTGGGTTGAATATTTTGCACCATAGTATTTCGCCGGGCGATATTACAACTACGGCAACGTCCAGCTTTAACAGCAAAAGCACCGAAAAAAGGTATGGATTTGAAAATGCAGCTTATGTAAGCGATGAGTGGAAGGCAAACGATAAACTGACTTTACTTTACGGCATTAGGTTAAGTAGTTTTTATTTATTAGGTCCCGGAACTTTTAAAACTTATGATGCTGCGGGCAATGCTTTGATTTCTGATGTTTATGCTTCCGGTAAAAACGTAAAAAACTATTTTAACCTGGAGCCGCGCTTTTCTGCAAGTTACGCACTTAATGATGAAAATTCCATCAAAGCTTCTTATAACCGCAATACACAAAATATACACTTGCTAAGTAACTCGACCAGCAGTACACCAACGGATTTATATGTGATGAGCAGCAACAATATCAAGCCGGAAATTGCCGACCAGGTTTCTACCGGCTACTTTAAGAATTTTAAAGAAAATACGTACGAGTTTTCTGCGGAAGTGTATTATAAATGGCTTCAGAACCAAATTGATTATAAAGATGGTGCGCAATTAGTTGTTAACCAGGATGTAGAATCGCAATTGGTTTACGGCTCTGGCCGGGCTTATGGTTTAGAATTGTTTTTAAAGAAAAAGTATGGGCGGTTTAACGGCTGGATTGGCTACACGCTTTCCAGGACAGAAAGAAGGTTTGATGCGATCAACAACGGAAATTATTTCCCGGCACGGCAAGACCGTACGCATGATGTTTCTGTTGTCGGGATTTATCAATTAAACAAACGCTGGACGTTTTCAAGTACTTTTATTTATGGTACGGGCAATGCAGTTACTTATCCGACCGGGAAATATAACATTGGCGGCTTAACTACTTTTTCTTATTCTGAACGTAACGGTTATCGCCAACCGTCTACAAACAGGTTAGATATTGGGGCTACGCTGGAAGGGAAGGAGCATAAAAAGTATCATTCCAGTTTTACGTTTGGGATTTACAATGTTTATGCACACCGAGATCCTTATATCATTACTTTTCGCAATAGCAAAACGGTGCCAAATACTACAGAAGCTGTTGAAACGAGCATTTTTGCAACCAGGATTCCATCAGTAACCTGGAATTTTAAATTTTAATGTAAGAGACATGAAAAAGAAACTTTTCAAATTTTATATAACAGCATTATTTACCGTGATAATAGCAACATCCTGCACAAAAGTGATTGATTTAAAATTGCGCAACGATACCAATAAGTTGGTAATTGAAGGTAATATCACCAATATTTCAAGCCCGCAGTATATAAAGCTCAGTCAAAACGTATCGTTTACCAATGCCAATAATTATCCTGCTGTATCTGGTGCAAAAGTTACCATAAGCGATCAGGCAGGCAACAGTTATACTTTAACAGAAAAGCCGGCCGGGACTTATGTGCTTAACAATTTGGCTGGTATTGCCGGAAACACTTATACCATGACTGTTTTAACCAGCGGAAATACCTATACGGCAAGTTCTGCAATACCGCAAGCTGTGGTTTTGGATTCGATCACGACAAAAAATAATGAGTTTGACGGCAAAACCAAGAATATCTTGGTGCACTACCGAGATCCAGCACAAACAAAAAACCAGTACCGTTTTGTGATGTACGTTAACGGAACACAAGTCAACACTATTTTTGCTTATAATGATGATTTTACGGATGGTAGGTATGTCAACATTGAATTGCGTGACAATGTTGACATCTACTCGGGAGACAAAGTAACCGTAGAAATGCAATGTATAGACAAACCGGTTTATACCTATTGGTACAATTTAATGCAGCAGGAAGTTAACGGCCCCGGCGGCGGTGTTACGCCTTCTAACCCCCCGAGTAATATTACCCCTGACGCGTTGGGTTATTTTAGCGCACACATCACACAAAGTATAACAATTGTGGTGAAGTGAGATAACAAAGCCTTTCTCAGCAGTACTATTTTTACAGGTACAAAATTTTGTTGAATATTAATTCGATTTGGTTTATGCTTCTTTTATCGGGTAAAAATTAGTTTTTGATAATTACACATTGAGTTTAAAAATTCCTGAATCTTCTGCATCAACACCAATTTTTGCCCGATAAAAGAAGCATGTAATTTCTTAAAAAGTAAAATAGATTGTTAAATCAGAATTGCGTTTAAACTTGCATTTACCTGGCCGTTTCGTCTGTTTTTCTGTACGCCCAGCCAAAAATTAGCTGGAAAACCCAAAGGCTAAAAACCACCGGATGTCCAACTCGGGCAAACCGATGCTTTTTAACACGCCCAAATCTTCAATTCCCCTAACGCCTTTTAGTACGTTATAAACCTGGTTTACTTTTGCTTCGGTATAATTCAAAGAATCGCCATAAACTTTTACAACGATAGAGCCTTTAACGCCAGAGACGGCTTCTTCCACATTGTCGCTGATGGGCTGCGAAAAGTTAAGATCAGTGCCCGGTAGTTTGGCCAGCTTTAAATTCATTTGGCTGATGAGTTCTTCCTTCGTGATTTTTGGTTTCCAGTCATCTTCCGGATACATAATCACATTAAATTCGTTGTTGTAAAATCCGGCTACATCTATACTATCGTCTGGGCAGCCAGTCTGTGATACCGCGTATTGAACTTGCGGAAAAGACATTAATATTTTCCGAACTTTTGTTGATGTTTCTACCGATTTATCCAACGAAACACTGTAAGGCAATTGTACACGCAGCCAGATGGAACCTTCATTTAGTTCCGGCAAAAACTCACTTCCCAAAAAAGTAAATGAAAACAAGCCAACAACCATGGCAATTAAGGATACGATCACCACTAAATTTTTGTACTTAAAAGAAGTAGTGAAGCCAAAAAGCATAAAACTTGTGAGGTTGTGTACAAATGGGTTGTGCTTTTCGTGTACGTTCTTTTTAAGGAGCATGCTGATCAAAACCGGCACCAAGGTAAGCGTGGTGATCAATGCGCCAAGCAATGCAAAGCCCAATGTATAAGCAAGCGGAGAGAATAATTTGCCTTCTACTTTTTGAAAAGCGAATACTGGCAGCAAACCGGTGATGATAATTAATTTGGCAAAGAAAATAGCTTTACCCAGGTTTGCGCCTTCGTTTTTGATCAACCCAAGTTTAATCACTTTGTTAAACCTTTCCATGCCCATTACCACGGCTTTATGGTCTAAAATAACAAACATGCCTTCTACCATTACCACCGCGCCATCAATGATAATTCCGAAATCTACAGCGCCTAAGGACAGCAGGTTTGCCGACATGCCCATCAAATGCAGGCAAATAAACGCAAACAGCAAAGCCATCGGGATGATGATCGAAACAATTAAAGTGGTGCGCCAATTGAACATAAAGATGGACACCAAAAAGGTTACCAGCAAAATACCTTCGATCAAATTATGCAACACCGTATGCGTTGCAAAACCAATCAGGTTGGAACGGTCGTAATAAGGCACGATCTTCGTATCCGCAGGCAAAATCTCATTATTAATTTTGTTGATTTCGGCTTTTAAAGCAGCCAGAACAATAGTTGGGTTCTGGCCTTTGCGCATTACAATGATGGCTTCTACCGCATCTTCATCATCAACTACTTTCCGCTTACCGTTTTTGTCGGTCGTTGCATCACTTCTGCTCACCCAGCCCAGCCTGGGTACATTGGATATCGAAACCGATGCGACATCATTCACAATCACCGGAACGCCGTTGTTATTGCTTACTACTATATTTTTAATCTGGTTGATATCTTGCAATAATCCAAGTCCGCGCACGGCAAAAGCCTGATTATTTTGGATGATCATATCACCGCCAACATTGATATTTGTTTTTTGCACGGCCGCAAAAACATCTAAAGGCGTAATACCCAACGTAGCTAATTTCCCGGGATCAACGGTTATTTCGTAAGCTTTTGTTTTTCCGCCAAAACTGGTAATATTACCGATGCCTTGTATCGCCCTTAAACGCCTGTCGATCACCCAGTCCTGTATCGTTTTTAATTCCCTTACATCGCGTACAGAACTTTTGAGTGTATACCGAAAGATTTCCCCAGTTGGCCCGATCGGCGGCTGTACAGAAGGGACAATCCCGGCCGGCATAGTTGCATTGTTTAATAAATTATAAACCTGCTGCCGGGCTTCATCGTCTAAAACGTTATCGTCAAAAATTACTTTGACATAACTTAGGCCGAAGATCGTTGAAGACCGGAGACTGGCTTTTTTCTGTACCGGGTTTAAAGCGATTTCTATCGGGATGGTTACCAATTTCTCTACTTCTTCTGCGCTTTGGCCCGGCCATTGGGTAATAATATCCACCTCCGTATTGGTTACATCCGGAAAAGCTTCGATTGGCATTTGCAGGAAGGTGTAAATCCCCGTCAAAACCAATGCAACGGCCAGAAGTATAATGAGATATTTGTTTTTTAAAGAAAAACCGATAACACCTCTAAGGACTTTAATCATTTCTATTTATTTGATATTGAAAACCTTAGCTATTTAAAGAACCATAAATAAGCAGCGCATTCGAGCCGATTACCCGTTCGCCTGGACTTAGTCCACTTTTAATATAAACCGTGCTTCCGTTGATGCTGATGATATCTACCGGCCTGATTTGCACGTCTTTTTCACCTTTTACAGTGATTACATAATACTGGCTGTGGTCAAAAACAAGCGCACTGCTGGCAACCGAAACGGCTTGTTTGTTTTCCCGGTCGTTCAAGCTTACGGTTGCAAACATTTCCGGCTTTAAAGCATAGCCTGGATTGTTTAGCACGACCCTCATTTTCATTACTTTAGATGTTGGGTCGAGCACGTTCATCAGTTCATCCACTTTTCCTTTAAAAACCTTGTCCGGGTACGAAATGGTAGTTACATCAACCGGATCGCCGCGGTGTACTTTGGCAATATTTTCTTCATAAACATTAGCTTGTACCCAAACATTTTTCAGGTCGGATATGGTGAAAAGTCCGGTATTATTATCCGTTCGGATGGCCATGCCGTTGGTTACATTCTTTTGCACAACAAAACCTTCTATTGGCGCTTTGATCAAATACTCGCCGTTTCTGTTGTTGCCGTTTACGCTCAATACTTTTTCTGCTGCTGTTTTCGCTGCAACTGCCTGTTCGTAAGCAACTTCTGCGTTGGTGATGTCCACTTCGGATGCCAAACCGCTTTTATACAAATCTTTTTGCTGAGCCAACTGCCGGGCAGTTAAACGCACCGTGGCATCGGCAGTAGTTACTGTAGAATTGAAGTTGGCCACTTCGGCACTTTTTACTACGCCCAAAACTTGGCCTTTATGCACATAATCGCCGGGCATCACATTTACATTTTGAACGTTTCCGCTCACCAATGGAAAAACATTGACTACATTATTGGTATTGAAATCTACGATGCCATTAAACATGATGGCATTGGTAATATTGGATGTTTTTGCGGTATCAATTACCATCGTCCTCATCAAAGAATCAGGCACAACATTCGCCACTCTTGTATCTGTAAAAGTTTCTTTTGATTTACAAGAGAACAGTACGGACAACAGAAAATAACTGGAAATAATATAGATACTGTTTTTATCGGTCTTTTTTTTCATGTTGATATTTTTAGGAAAAATCAGGGCAAACTATTGATTAAAAAATGGTGTGCCGGTAACAAAATTTAACTGCTCCAAAGAAGTGATGCGGTTAAGTTGGATGTTGTTTAATTGCAAAATATTAACCTTGTACGAATCATAAAAATCCAGGAATTCCAACAATCCAATATTTCTTTTTTCGTAATTGATAAAAACTTCGTTGATTAAATGTGTAAAGTCAGTTTTAAAAGTAGGGTCAAAACTGTTGTAAACATTTTCGTATCGAAGTGCAACTTTGTAATTGATGGCAATATTACTTTCAACCTGGTTTTGCTGGTTTTGTAATTGCGTTTTACTTTGGTCTATCGCTATTCTGGCTTGTTTGATATTTCCCTGGTTTCTGTTGAAAAACGGCAATGCAAACCCGATCCCAATCCCCGTATAATCCTTAATATAACTGGCTTGTTTATCGTAATCTACACCAATACTAACATCAGGTACTGCGTTAGCTTTTTGTAGGGTTAAGTTTACACTGTTGTAGTCTAAGGTTGCTTTTGCTAGTTTCAAATCACCGCGGTTTGTATAAGCCGAATCCAACAACTTTTGATAAGGTATGGAAGTTACGATTTGCTTCCCATTCAACTCATAATTGTATTGTGGTACGATGTAAGTATTTGGGTTTGTCCGAATCAAAAACTTCAATTGGTTTTGAGTTGTATCGATGCCAACTTCCAAGTTTGTATATTCCGATTGTAAAGAATACAATTGAGATTGGATCCTGATCACTTCTTTTTCGGCAATATTGCCTTTTGCATATTGTTCTTTGTAAGCTTTTAAAAGTTTTGTTAAAGAAGTAATTTCGGCATCATAAACCTTGGCAGATTGCTGCTGAAAATAAATTGTAAAAAAATCTGTACGCAATGTTAGTTTCAGCGTTCGCAATAAATCAAAAAACTGATATTGTGATTGTTGGATTCCAATTTTAGCTAATTGGATATTTTTGTTGCGTTTGCCAGCAGTTAAAAAAAGCTGGTTCACACTAAAAGTATATTCGCCTGTGGAAGCACTAACATCAAAAATCCTTTTGGTGGTTGGATTATATAAGACGTTGGAAAAATTAAAATCAGGATTTTGAAACAACCGCGCTGTAATTACCTGTGCCTGTGCCGTACTGATGTTGTATTGCTCTATAATTAATTGCAGGTTATTTTTTAAAAACTGTTCTTCTGCCTGTTTAATAGTAAGTTTTACCGTATCCCGGCCAGGTGGGGGAGCCTGGGCAAAAGTGAAATTTCCGGCAGCTACAAACCAAAACAGGCATAGAAAAAGAACAGCTAATGGATTTCGGTGCATCGTAAATATTTTACACCAAAATTATAGCGATAAAAGAAGCATCACATTAAAGCGGGATTAGAATTTAGGCGATATAGATTTAGGCCGATAAAAGAAGCATCAGGTAAATTTCGGATTTAGGATTTCTGGCAAATAGCATTTAGCCTTAGCCGATGGAGGTCTTGCTTGCTGGCATTGGCTCAAGCAATTCAGCAACGCCGACTTTCAAATAAGTGGCAATAGCATATAGCTCAGGAATTGAAGGCTGGCTGTAATTAGTACACCATTTAGATACTGTTTGAACGCTGACGTTCAAATGCGCAGCCAACGTTTTGTTTTTAATCTGTTTGAGTGCCAAAACTGATTTAATACGGTTGTAAATCTGCTTTTCATTTCCCATTTGAGTAAAAATAGGAAAGGGAAAATAATTGTTATTTTGATAAAGTATCCTGTATATTTAATAAAATATTTATAAAAGATAAAAATATCTTTCCAGATATAATTATATCTTCGTAATTTAATCCCCATAAATTTTAAAAAATATCTTTCAGCTTTAATTATTCACTTCATTAATCTATTTTCTATGAAACAAGTTTTATTTTTAAGCCTGGCCTTGTTGGCTTCTTCACAAATCAGGGCGCAAAACAAGGATTGTAAGTTTACAACTGTTAAAGCCGCGAATGGTCAACATTTTTCAGTGGTACAAACACCGTCGCGGCTTGGCAATTTTCTTATTGGCAAAGACGGGGGCAAAATTACTCTGGTTTATAATACCAAAGCCCTTATTAGCATGTTTGCGACGGACACCAAGAATGTTGCAACACTAAAGATTGACAGCGCGCAATTTCTATTTACCGACAATACCGTCATTGCTTTAAAAACGGTTGCAAGCTACGGTACATTGCCAAACGTCAACAATGCCTTAAAACCCCAACTGACCGACGTAAAATACAGTGTCATTCTCGAACCCGGAAGCAAGGCGGAAACTCTGTTCAAACAAACAAAACTAAAAACCTTTGTCATTCACTCTGAAAAAGACGGGCAATACGCAGACATGCTTAATGAAAAACAGCAGGACAAGTTACTCCAAGCTTTCACTTGTCTGCAATAATTAAATAATAAACCCACCGAAAACAAAACTGGAACAACCTATTCAAAACAGCACCTACCGTTATGCAAGAAGTCAACCCAATCTATAATTTCACCGTCAATCAGGAAGGTGAGTACACTAAAATTTTTTATACTCAAAAATTAGTCAGTAATAGTATTTTAATTCCTATTGCCCTTTACACCGCCGTTCCCGCAATATTCGTCGCTTCGTCTATTTTTGGTCATTCGGCTTCTATGGGTTCTGTATTTATCACCTGGCTAACCTTAATGGCTATTATCCCTTGTGGCATTGTTTATTTCATTAACCGAAGCAGAAAAACCGGAGAAATCAAGATAAGCAAAAGCCAGTTGATTGCCGATGGCAAAAGCTATCAGCTCGACCATATCAGCGCATTCCTAATTCAAACGCGAAAAGGGCGGGAAGTATCGGAAAGAACTTACACTTCTACTGGTTACTATACTCCTAATCTTGCGGGTACTGCCCATGCTTTGTCAAATGGCATCAGAAGTGCATCCATGATTTTAGGAAATTCTTTAAAAGAAAAACTAAATGCCGCAGGATTTATGATTGCTATTCGTTATGCAACGAAAGAAGTTGTTATTGCAAATTACTTAGGAGAGTTTGAAGCAGAAAGCCTGCTTGACAAATTGACCCAAATTGCTGGTTATACAAAGCCCGCTTAAATAACGTAATGCCAAAAGCTATCAATTCTATTTTCGATACCAATCTAAATTGACACAATTACCAATTGCACTATAAAATGAAAAAGACTTTAGAAACTAATTTTACGCTATTATTCTTGATCGTTACTTTTCTTAGCTCCTCCTGTCAAAAAGAAGAAGCAGCTCCTAATAAGAATAATGCTTTTTCACAGGATATTTTAAATATCGTATCCCTCAAAACGATTGATAGCCTACGGCAATTCGGAATGGTCATCTATGAAGGAAAAACGCCGCCAAAATTGGAGGGCTCGTACTATTTAAACCAGTATTATTGCTCATTTGATAATTCCAACCGCAACAAAACAGGACAGAAATTTTCGGATTATACCTACAAATTTTACAACCAGAACAATGCAAGCTTGACAATATCGATAGATTACCAAACACCTGATAATTTAGACGTTGCCAAAGGCCTTGGTTCTTTCTTGTCTGGCGATGGCAAAAACTTCACTGCTTTTCTAAATGTCTCCAGTGTCAGTGAAGGTATCCCAAACAAGTCTTTGACGATCATATCGGGAACGGTAAGTGATGCCGGAATTATAAACTGGCAAAACTGCTATAAGTTGGTGCAAAAAGACGATCCGTTACAAAAAATGATTGCCTTGGGCAGCACTCGTATTTTTTACGAGAAAGATTTTCTGGCAGCAAGAAACTAAAAATAAGAGTTTTTTAAGGTACAAGTCAATCTGACCAAACAAAATTAATTCTAACCAACAAATGAAAATAAAATATTTACTTCCTGTAATGTTGATAGCCATTTTTGGCTGCAATAGTAAAGGGCA
This sequence comes from uncultured Sphingobacteriaceae bacterium, assembly GCA_964251965.1. Taxonomy (GTDB): domain Bacteria; phylum Bacteroidota; class Bacteroidia; order Sphingobacteriales; family Sphingobacteriaceae; genus Mucilaginibacter_A. The sequence goes on from CAXULQ010000012.1 coordinate 84,101, forward strand.
ACAAAAAGCACAGAAGCAGGGCGGTTCTCCTGCTGGTAACGATAATCTCTTTTTGAATGGTGCTTCGGAGATAATTCAAAAATATGAGGAAAAAACATATCCAAATTTAAAAGCAGGGGATGTGGCACCCGATGCAATTAAATTAGATGTCGACCAGATCGGTGCTATCGTCAACGGTACTTGCATCGTGAGAAAAGGAAATTCGGAAGCACTGATAGATATAAATGGAAAAGTTATCGTACCGTGGGGAAAATATGATTTTAATGACGGATCATCTAAAGATTTTCAATTTTTCACTACGCTTTTAGGCGTAAAAGACCTTAATTCCGGCAGTCAAGGATTTATAAACACGAAAGGACAAGTCGTAGTGCCTATGCAATACTTTTCTGTCAGTCCCTTTGGATCAACCAAGATAGCCCAAATAGGAACAAAAGACCGCAAAACGATCTATATAGATTCCAGAGGTAATATCCTTCCATACCATTCTAATTATCTTGCCACCAGCGCGGATTTAGAAAACTACTATAATACATCTATACTGCCGAAACTTTTTCTTTTTCGCGCATCGGCATCGCCAGTACCTTATTACGGAAAAGTTACCCAAAACACTCCTCCTGCTGTCGGCTATGCAACGATACAGCAGAAAGTCGTGGTACCTGTGAAATACTTAAACGGGCATGAATTCAGCGAAGGGCGCGCGGCTGTGGCTAAGGCCGACGAGTTTGGATTTGTTAAATGGGGTTTTATTGATGAAACGGGAAAAGAGGTTATTCCTTTTATATTTGAAAACATTCCTGGGGATTTTCATGATGGGCTTGCTTTGGTGAAACCGGCCAGTAAAGATAAGAAGTTTGATTACGCTTACATTGATAGACAAGGCAATGTGAAAATAAAAATTGGTACAGGAGATAATCGCCCGCCTTATTACCCAACCCTCTATCACCAATTCGACCTGGTGAACGATGCGCTGGATTATAGAAGCGGCAGATTTACAAATGGTTACGCATTTTGGGGATCAGCCAGTCAGGAGATCGCTTTGCTTGATACATTGGGTAATTTTCACACGCTGTCGGAGTTTTCTAAAACAAAAAATTTGGAAACGGGCAAAAAGGGGTTGCTGATAGAAAAGTATGACCGTTCAGGAATATATTTTTGGGCAAATCATTTGTACATTTCAGGTACGAATAGTCTTGGTGTAATCGACTTTAAAGGCAATCTTCTTTATCCTCCCGCCTTTCATCTTATCGTGCCGGATTATTACAGTCCTTATGCCATTGCTTACATTGCTTCGCCATCTTCAAACGCCACTACAAAAGCTGGCGTTATCAATCATCAGGGCGTATTTATAATGGTAGTAGAACCGAAAGCCAAATTTTAATCGTTTAAAGATGTAGCAGACTTCAGGAACTTTTTTCATTTGCTATATTGATCCAATGATAAGCAGCAAATGAAAATCGCGACCGAAACAAGTCAGGATTACTAATAACCTGAGTTCGATAAATCAGAAGGCTACGATTTGCTGGGATTTGTT
>CAXULQ010000013.1:0-77373 GCA_964251965.1 uncultured Sphingobacteriaceae bacterium
TACATTTCTTTTGATTGACAAACTTTATCTCATCTATTAATCGAACTCAGGTTATCAATATAAATTTTCAGGTCATCCATGTTGAGCAATAGTTTTTTGCTGATTAAATGCTGCGGCGGGTTTTTGCTTAAAGAAGGATTACCCATTACATTATCCGCCGCACTTAAATCAGCCAGAAAAACGCGGATTACGCAACCTTCCCGGCCATCCGAAAAAGAACGTTCTGTAACCAGCAACTGGTTTTTGTTGATGGAAAGGATATCCGGGATACCGTTCACTTTAAAACCACTTTCGGGTTTTGCAGGATAAGCAACCGGCTCCAGTTTGTACGCGTATTGCGCCGTGTTTTGCTTTGTTTTCCAATCAAATTTAAAAATCCGGATTAATGGGTTTACGTCTGTTAAATCGGCCCGCGGCCCATCCTGGTACAGCGGTTCTTCCAGGTTTACGTAAAGCGTTTTGTAATCATCCGCAAAAGTTAAACCTTCTAAAACGCCGTTTTTGCGCGGCCCCGTTTCGGTTGCGTTCATTTTCAAAATATCCGGCAAAACCAATGCGTTTTTATATTTTCCATCGGTAAAAACAGTATTAACGGATGGATCAATCAAAACCGTATCTCCTTGTTTTACAATACGTTCCCCTTCGCTGCCCCAAACCAATTCCTTGGTTATTGGATTATAACGCATCGCTTCCGGGTCAACTGTTTCTTTGGTATGCTTTTTTAGATCCGGGTAAGGTTTTCCGTCCTGTTGAAGCAAAGTGGTAACGTTTACCATTTTTACACTGTTGATTTCTTTTCCGGTCAAGCTAATTTTAGCCGTATAAAAACGTGACGAATTGATCTCCGAACGGTCATCACTGATTAAATAATACACATCGTTTTTCGCATCGTAATCAATGGATGACAAGCCGCCCACAGTTGTATTTTTATATTGCAGGTTGTACGGCAAATCGTACTCATCCAGGAATTTTAAACTGCCGATGGTGGTTGATGCTGTTTTTACCGATGTTTTTTTAAGTATCGAACAGGATGAAAGAAGCAAAGAAAACAACGATAAAAATAGTATGGTTTGAAGGGGTTTGTTGTGGTTTGATAAATTCATCTCTTTAATAAATTCTTACAAAATAACTAAAAGGGAAGCGGTTACAATCCGTATTATCGTACTAAACTAATTTTGTTTTTCTATAAAACTAATCTTAAAAATGCTTACCAACCACTCTATTATAACAGATATTAAAACCATTATCAGCCATGCAAAAGATAAAGCGGTCCGCACTGTAGATTACGAGCGCACATTGATGTATTGGCAAATCGGGCAGCGTATTTTTGAAGAGGAACAGGAAGGAAAAGAGCGTGCAACTTATGGCAATTACCTTACTAAATTTATTGCAGAACAATTAGAACCTCAATACGGAAGCGGCTTTTCAAAGCGCCAGATAGAATTGTTCCGGCAGTTTTACCGAATATTCCCAATTGCGAACGCACTGCATTCGCAATTGGGATGGACGCATTATAAATTATTGATACGAATTGAAAATGAAGACAAAAGGGAATTTTATATAGCAGAAACTATAAAAAACAATTGGACAACACGCCAGTTAGAACGGCAAATTTACAGCAGCCTTTGGGAAAGGTTGCTGATGAGCAACGACGGGCAAAGTGTTTTAGCCGTGGCAAGGGGCGAACAACAGCCCTCAGATGCAAAAGAAATTATAAAAGACCCGATGTACCTGGAATTTTTAGGGTTGAAAATGGAACCTTCCTATTATGAAAAGGGCCTGGAACAAGCCATTATTACCAATTTACAGGATTTTTTATTGGAACTGGGCAATGGTTTTGCTTTTGTGGCGAGGCAAAAACGCTTACATATTGAAGGTGACGAGTTTTTTATTGACCTTGTTTTTTACAACCGGCTTTTGCAATGTTTTATTATCGTTGAGATAAAAACCACGAAATTTACCCATCAGGATATAGGACAATTACAAATGTACGTGAACTATTATGACCGTTTTGAAAAGAAAGATTTTGAGAACCCAACAATCGGTATTTTGCTTTGTGCCGAGAAAAATAACGCCGTGGTTAAAATCTCGCTGCCCGAAAACAACAAAACTATTTTTGCAAGCGAATACAAATTATATTTGCCAACCGAACAGCAACTGATAGATGAAATGAAGAAGGAAATTGAAAAGCAGGAACATGAAAGAGACTGAACCAGCTATAAATTTTAAATGATTACTTCTTTTACCGAACAAAATCTCCATCAGCTTTGCAATGAGCTGGCCAGCCGCGATGCTTCTTTTAGCACTATAATTTCTGATTTTGGTTATCCGCAGTTTTGGAATCGGCCAAATACTTTCGAATCGCTCATCCATATCATTTTAGAGCAGCAGGTTTCGCTGGCTTCTGCGCTGGCGGCTTTACAAAAACTGAAAGGGAAAATTGGAATTGCCTCCGCAGAAAACCTGTTGATTTTAAGTGATGAAGAACTGAAAGCTTGTTATTTCAGCAGGCAAAAAACGGTTTATGCCAGAGATTTGGCCCGAAATATTGTAAATGGAAACCTAATTTTAGAAGATTTGGAACTTTTGCCGGATGAACAAATCCGCCAGAAACTCACTTCTATAAAAGGCATAGGCAACTGGACGACAGATGTTTACCTGATGTTTGTTTTACACCGTACCGATGTTTTTCCGGTTGGAGACCTGGCCGCCGTCAACGCGCTTAAAAAACTAAAAAAACTGCCAAAAGAAACTTCAAAAGAAAGGCTCCTACAAATTGCAGAAGCCTGGAAACCATTTAGAACTATCGCCACCATGCTTTTATGGCATGAATATTTAAGCCGGCGGAAAGTTAAATAATTTCCCCGGCGCGTTCTTTTTCCTGAAAACGGTGCACCACGTCAATCGCATTATCCACCACATCACTTAATGCAACAATAAAAGCACCTGGTTTTGCCATGCGGATGGCGTGCTGAAACACATCCAGCCCTTTATCGGCAATTTCGTAGGTTTTGTTTAAGCCGGCCGATAAAAACCCTTCTTCCATCAGCCTTAAAAGTTCTTCTTTTTTCCGGCCGCGCAAATGGTTTTCCTGGCGGAAGATCACGTGATCGAACATTTCGGCTGCAATCCGGCCAATTTCGCGGATGTCTTCGTCGCGGCGGTCGCCCGTACCGGCAATCAAACCAATTTTCTGCAGGGAATCTATCGTTTTCAAATATTGTTTGATGCCGTTAAAACCATCCGGGTTGTGGGCAAAATCAACCATAATTTTGAACTCCTTGAAATTGAAGATATTCATCCGTCCGGGCGTTTGCGCTGCCGAAGGGATAAATGTTTCGAGTGAAGTTTTAATATCCTCCGTACGGAAACCCCAAACAAAAGCGGCCAGCGTTGCAGCCAGTACATTCTGGATCATGAAACCAACCGTTCCGCCAAAAGTGAGCGGGATTTGTGCCGCTTTTTGTACCCGTATTTTCCAGTCGCCTTTTTTTATGGTGATGTAGCCGTTCTCGTAAACACAGGAAATATTGCTGTCGCTGCTTTGTTTAACAATGATCGGATTGTTCTCGTCCATGCTGAAATAAACCACGTTGCAATTTGCCCTTTTGGCAATCTGGACGCAGTATTCGTTATCCGCATTGATCACCGCCCAGCCGGATTTTTTGACGGAATTGACCACTACTTCTTTTACCCGTGTTAAATCATCAAGCGTGTGGATGTCGTTTAAACCCAGATGGTCTTCCTGGATGTTGGTAACCACGCCGATATCGCATTGCGCAAAACCCAAACCCGAACGCAGGATGCCGCCGCGGGCGGTTTCCAGTACGGCAAAATCTACCGTTGGGTCTTTTAAAATAAATTCTGCACTTACCGGGCCGGTCGTATCGCCTTTAACCATCAGCGTATTTTGCACGTAAATCCCATCCGAAGTAGTAAAGCCAACGCGGTAACCGTTGTTTTTAACGATGTGGGCGATCAAACGCGTGGTCGTAGTTTTGCCGTTGGTTCCGGTAATTGCAATGATCGGGATACGGGCCGATTTGCCGTAAGGGTACAACATATCAATTACCGAAGCGGCAACGTTGCGCGCCAAACCTTCGCTTGGTGCCAGGTGCATCCTAAAGCCTGGTGCGGCATTTACTTCCAGCACAACGCCGCCGTTTATGGTAAGCGGCTCGGTTAAATTTTGTGCCTGGATATCGATCCCGCAAATATCCAAACCGATGATCCTGGAAATCCGCTCGCAGATAAATACATTTTCCGGGTGCACCATATCCGTAACGTCTATCGATGTTCCGCCGGTACTGAGGTTTGCAGTAGATTTAAGATAAACAATTTCCCCGGCTGCCGGAACGGTATTTACAGAATAGCCTTTTTTGTTCAGCAAATCCAAAGAATCACGGTCGATACTGATTTCCGTCAGCACTTTTTCGTGCCCGTAACCACGCCGCGGGTCCTGGTTTTCCAGATCGATCAACTCCTGTATAGTTTTTACACCGTTGCCGGTAACATGGGCCGGAACACGTAAAGCAGCGGCCACCATTTTAGAATCAACCACTAAAACGCGGAAATCATAACCCGAAATAAACTTTTCTGCAATTACCTTTCTGGAAATCCGGGCTGCATGTTCAAAAGCATCCACCGCTTCCTGTTCGGTTTTTACGTTGATGGTTGCGCCGCGGCCATGGTTGCCATCCAGGGGCTTGAAAACCAACGGGAAACCAACTTTTCTAATCGCTTCGTGCACACCGTTTACAGAAGTTATGGTGATGCCTTTTGCTACCGGGATCGCCTGTTCTTCCAGTAATCTTTTGGTTTCTTCTTTGTTGCTGGCCAAATCAACGGCAATGCTGCTGGTACGCTCCGTCATGGTTGCCCGGATGCGCACCTGGTTTTTGCCGTAGCCCAATTGCACCAAAGATTGCTTGTTCAGCCGTATCCATGGGATATCGCGCGCAATCGCTTCTTCCACCACCGAACCCGTACTTGGCCCCAAACGAGTTTCTTCGCGGATTTTTTTAAGCTGGCGGATGTCTTCCTCCAGGTCGTAAGGCAAACTTTTAATTAAAGCTTCGGCAATTTTAACGGCTGCTTCGGCTGCGTAAACGCCTACTTTTTCTTCTTCATAATTAAAAACCACATTATAAACGCCTTTGTCTTTGGTTTCCCTGGTGCGGCCATAACCGGTTTCCATGCCGGCCAGGGTTTGTATTTCCAGGGCAATGTGCTCGATCACATGCCCCATCCAGGTGCCTTCTTTTACCCTTATAAAAAATCCTCCGGGCACGCCGGGCGAACAGCGGTGGCTGTACAAAGAAGGGATCAGCTTTTCCAGCCGTTCATAAAAACCTTCGATTGTATTGGTTGGCTGCTCTTCCAGTTCTTCCAAATCCAAGCGCATTTGTATCAGCTTTTTCCGGTAAGTACTCCAAATGTTAGGGCCTTTTAATACCTGGATCTTTTCAATCTTCATAAATAATATAATTCAAATACTTCTTTTATACCTGTTTTTTTGTTAAAACACTTGCAAGTAAATAATTTTTGGATAAAAAATGTAACCAACATTAACTTTTTAACCGCTTGTGCCGTTATCTTTGGAAAAATACCTTAATTTTTTGATTAATGATCATACCAAAAGGGAAATTAGTAATTATTGGTGGTGCCGTTGACCTGGGTACGAACATAAGTGAATTAGAAAGTATCAAAAAGCCGGACCATCTCCGGTTTTTTGAACGCGGAATATTAAAACGGATTATTACAGAATCTGCCAATCCGGGAAACCCTGTTGTAGAAGTAATTACCACGGCTTCCCAAATACCGGAACTGGTTGGCGAAGAATATATTAAAGCGTTTAACCAGCTTCATGTAGAAAATGTTCATGTGCTGGATATCCGCAGCCGCGAGGATGCCGCTAACCCTGCTTATTTAGCCCGTATCCAAAAAGCTGATGTGGTGATGTTTACCGGCGGCGACCAGCTTCGGCTAAGTTCTATTTTTGGCGGGACAGAATTTTTATTTATCCTGAAAGACCGTTATCTGCATAATAATTTGCTGGTTGCCGGAACTTCCGCCGGTGCCGCCGCAGCTTCGGCCAACATGATTTACCGCGGCCAAAGCAACGAAGCCATGATTAAAGGTGAAGTGCAGATTACGGCCGGCCTCGGTTTTATCGATTCTGTAATTATTGATACCCATTTTGTGCAGCGCGGCCGCATTGGCCGTTTGTTTTATGCCGTGGCCAGCAACCCCGGGATTTTAGGGATTGGTTTAGGCGAAGATGCGGGACTGCTAATCACCGAAGGTAAAACCATGGAAGCGATTGGCTCTGGCCTAACCATTGTTGTTGATGGCCGGAATATCATCGAAACCAATATTTACAACGTTGAACTGGGTATGCCCGTTTCTGTTGAAAACTTGAAAGTGCATGTAATGTCTATTTATGATAAATTTGATCTGCGCCAGCATAAATTGTTTATCAACAAAACGATTAAAATGGCAGCCGATTTACCGATAGACATTCCAGACAATAATTATTAACATGAAACTGATTATCCACGGCGGGTTTTTTAGCGAATCCGGTACTAACCAGGAAATCAAAAAAGCCAAACAGGAAGCTTTAGCAACCATTGCCGAAGCCGGTTATACTTTTTTAAAAACCCATACGGCTGTGCAAACTGCTGTTTTTACGGTGAGTTTATTGGAAGATTGCGATTTGTTTAACGCCGGTTTAGGTTCGCAAATCCAAAGCGACGGCAAAATCCGGCTGAGTGCTGCTTTAATGGATGGAAAAACCGAACGCTTCTCCGGGGTGATTAATGTTGAAGATGTAAAAAACCCAATCCAGGTTGCCGAGAAACTGCTCCCGCTCCAGGACCGGGTTTTAAGCGGAAGCGGGGCCAAAGATTTTGCCCGCGAACATGGTTTCCCATACTTCAACCCGCAAACGCCGCAACGCAAGCAGGAATACGAGCAGAAGCTGCAAAATTCTGTCCGTCTCGGCACAGTGGGCTGTGTTGCTTTAGATATTCACGGCGATCTGGCAGCCGCTACTTCAACAGGGGGAAAAGGCTTTGAAATCCCCTGCCGCGTAAGTGATTCTGCTACCATTGCCGGCAATTATGCCAACCGTTTTGCGGCAGTTTCCTGTACGGGCGTTGGCGAAGATATTACCAGCGGTGCCGTTGCCGCTAAAATTGTAACCCGCGTAACCGATGGTTTTAAGCTGGGTGATGCCTGTGAAAAAACTTTGCAGGAATTGAGTGCGTTTGACGGTTTTGCAGGGGTTATCGGCATTAAATCAACCGGGGAAATTTATCATGCCGATACACATCCGTACATGGTTTGGGCATGTTATGATGGGGAACTGGAAGTTTTTAGTTAAATTGTAACAGTTTTAACCTCTAATCGTTAATACGTTTTGGATTCTTCGCAACAACCAATAAGTTATGAAAATAATTTTAGCTGTTTTTATCGGCCTTTTTTCCATCAAGGCTTCTGCCCAATGGTACACCAAGTTACCGTGGCATAAAAACTATGAGCGCCTGCCAACGCTAACTTTATCTCCCCCTGAAAATAAATTTGCATCTGAAGTATTGCATACTACTTCTTTTAACGGCTTTAATACCGATTTAGGCCGGAGCCGTTACAGTATAAATGCAGAAGAAGCTTTCCTGATGAAAAACCTTCGCCACAGCGCACGTTATGGAAGTGATGCCATGCGCATACAGTTTGATAACCTTACGAATTTCTATTTCAGCCACAAACGTTTTTCAGAAGCAAAATGGTATGTGCTTCGCAGCAACGCCATATCAAGGCAGCAAAAAAACTATACGCAGGTTATTGGCTCATTATTAGTTTTGGCAGATGTTAAATCAAGCTTGGGCGATTTTAAACAAGCAAACGCAGACCTGTTTGAAGCCAAAACTATTGCAGCATCGCACAGTATGGAGCCAGGTTTGTTACTGATTGAGCAACATACCAAACAAATTAAGCTTAATAAAGAAACCGGTTTAAAGCTCGAAAACCATTATTCGGATATGTTGTAACAATAGAATGCTAAGCCATTCCTCGTTCCGCTTTTGCCTATGAACCTTATGCTTCTTTTACCATGTAAAATTAAAGTAGTGGTGTTTTAAAATTTTTTATACTTTTATAACCCTAACATTTGTATGCCGTTTTTGAACTTAAAAAGCATATTTTTAGGTTTAATTTACAAACTGTTATTTAATATAAACAAATTGTATTTTTACAAGTTAAAACAAAACAATTATTAAAATCTAAATCTCATGGCAAAAGCTAAAAAAGAAGAAACAGAAGGCGGTATAACTGCTTATTCTGTTAAAACCAAAACCAAAAATGTTCCAATGGTTGATCCTGTTATCAATTGCAAATCGGGCAGATATATTGCGGTAGGAAAAGATGCTGATGGAAACAATATGGCTGCCATTTTAGGAAAAGCTAAAGCAGAAGAACATATTAAAAACGGACATGCAAAAAAAGGCGAAGGCTGGGAAAAATAGTTTTTCAGATAACCTTTATCAAGCTTCCGTTACGTTGTAAACTGTTTAAAGTTTATGACGATGATAAGCAAAAATGCCAGGTAACTTTAATAGTTGCGTGGCATTTTTTTTATCTGCAAAATCTTGTAATGTTATCTTGTTCAAGACTTATCTTTGATATTGTTTATTAAAGTTTTACTATGAAAAACATCAAAAAATTGATATTGATGCTGGCAATTTTTGCCTGTTATCAAACTAAAGCACAAAACAGCAATTCAGCCATTGCCCAAGTGTTGCAAGCATATTTAGGCGTAGAAAAAGCATTGGTAAACGATGATAGCCGCATGGCCAATAACAATGCTTCTGCTTTGGTTAAAGCAATTAAACAGGTAAAGGCTGACCAATTAGATGCAGGACAAAAAACGGCTTGGGCAGATTACGGCGGGAAATTGGCTTATAACAGCCAGCATATCAGCGAATCTAAAAGCATTGGCCATCAGCGAGAGCACTTCGCTTCACTTTCTGATGAGATGTACGCTTTGCTAAAAAGCTTTAAACCCGGCACTACCGTTTACCGCCAATATTGCCCGATGAAAAAGCAATACTGGCTAAACGCATCTGCCAATATCCAAAACCCTTATTATGGCAAAAGCATGGCGGATTGTGGCAAAGTAACAGAAACGATTAAAGGCGACAAACAGTAATATCAAGGCCGGCAAAATTTTATGTGCTAAAAGAAGCATTGAGAAAATATTGTAGCGGATAAAAATAAACTGAACAATTTATTTGCGAACAGCTTTTTTCGTTTCAAAACATCCGGGATAGGCCCAATAGTTGATGCGTTTACCCGGGATTTAGGTTATTTCCATCGGTAGCAACATAATAAACAGATGAAAAAACAGGCGATAAAAACAGCATAAAACAGATTGTAAAAACGAATACTTTCTTAATCATTTTAGGTGAGAGGTTAAAAACAAATTTTTTAGTGCTAAAAGAAGTATCACTGTTTTCAGGATATAGATGGTGGACAGCTTTCTTCCATATCAATTACCTGGCAACCAAATCCAAATGATATTCCTGTATCAGCGGCGGATTTTCTGGTGTTAAGGTAAAAGTTACTTTGATGTTTGCCTTTTCTCCTTCCATTATAAAATTTCCGCGCAACTGGTTATCGGCAACCATTTCCCTAACGGCGATAATTTTTCCGGCTTTGGCAAATGCCTCTGTTGCTTCCGCTTTTAACTTCTCCGGAAAATAATCCAACCAAAAATTTTGGGCGAAGATGTTGCTTTCCTTTGCATGATCCCAGTTGGGCAACAATTTAATCAATTCGTTTTTACGCTGATTTAAAATTGCAGAAGCAGGTAAAGACCGTGGTTTTATACCCAAAAGCGCAAGCAAGGTATCCAAAGCCTGCGTATTTGGATAACCAGCCCGGGCATAAGTTAAGTTGGCAAACGAAACGATACCAATACCATATTCGGGTATAATATTCCATTGACTACCAAATCCTGGCAAACCGCCGGTATGGCCAATATAAACCCGGTTATCGCAATCTTTCAGCCATCTTAACCCGTAGCAATAAGCGGTTGCAGTTGGACAGGGTTTGCCATTTGTTGTTTTTGCGTTGACATTAAGTGCCGAAAAATCCCAGGGATACTGCATTTCCCGAATAGAACTTCGTTTAACCGGACCAGTTTCGGCATCATCCCGCGGTGGCCAGGCCGAAAGATGCAATTCCATGTACTTACTAAAATCTTCGATTGTGGTGATCAATCCGCCCATTGCGCCATAAGAACCATCGTGCAGCAACGGCTGCTCTACCCATTGCTCATCCAGCCAACGGTAACCGTGTGCCAAAGTTTCTTTTGGGACTTTAGTATATTCCCAATAAGTGTGCGTCATTCCCAAAGGCTTTAAAATGTTTTTGGAGATGTAATCCTCATACTTTTCGCCCGAAACTTTTTTAATAATATAACCTAAAGTAGCAAAACCCAAATTGCTGTATTCGTAACCTAAACCCGGGTTATTAGAAAAAGAAACGCCCTTTTTATAGATTGAAATTAACTCCTCATCCGTATCCGCCAACTGCCGGTCTCCCCAAGGATTATCTTCGGGATAGCCAGCAGAATGTGTTAGTAAATTTCGGATGGTGACGGGAGAAGCATCTTTGGTGAGGTAAGGCATATTCTTCATTTCCGGAATGTACAGGCTAACCGGATCGTCCAGCTTAAGCTTGCCTTCATCGCGCAGTTTTAAAATGGCCATTGCCGTAAAGCTCTTGGTCATGGAGGCGATACGAAAAGCAGAATTTGCATTTGCCGGAGTTTTAGTGGATAAATCGGTATAACCGATGCTTCCTTTATGCACTAATTTTCCATCCACTACAATCCCATAAACCAAACCCGGAAAATGATTTTTCTCAACATAATCTTTATATAACTGATCGATAACCGGAAAAGTAGCTGCAATTTTTTGGTTTCTGTCCTGATCTATGAAAACAGCAGGCTGATAAGTTTGGGCAACAGTTATTAAACAACAGATGGATATTAAACCTGTAAAAGCAAACTTGTACATGATGAAATGAGAAATAAAGACGCCTACAATTTACAAAATTTCTATAGTTGCGAGAATAATGCTGTTACCAAAAACTGTGGTATTTTAAGCATTAGGATTTATGTCGATAAAAGAAGCATCGCGGTTCTTTTCCTAATCAGACAGAAAAACCTGCAATTGTTTTTTCGATAATGGCACAACAATTATCCATTTCTGCAGAGGTGATAACCAGCGGAGGAGAAAAACGGATGGTATGGCCGTGAGTGGGTTTTGCCAGCAGTCCGTTGTCTTTTAATGCGAGGCATATTTCCCAGGCAGTAAAGGGAATTTCCTGGGCAATATCTATTGCATTTAACAATCCTTTGCCCCTTACCTCTTTAATAATTTCGGGATATTTTTCCTTCAGCTTTTGCATGCGCGCCCTAAAAACGATGCCCATATCAAAAGCATTTTCTGCCAGCTTTTCATCGGCCACAACTTGTAAAGCTGCCACACAAACGGCTGCGGCAAGCGGATTGCCTCCAAAAGTAGAGCCATGTTCGCCCGGCCTGATACACAACATAATTTCATCATCAGCCAAAACAGCCGATACCGGAAGTACACCGCCAGCCATCGCTTTGCCGATAATCAGCATATCGGCATGTACATCTTCATAATCACTTGCCAAAACTTTTCCTGTACGGCCGATGCCGGTTTGTATTTCATCGGCCAGCAGCAGTACGTTATATTTTTTGCAAAGTGCATGGGCAGCAGCAAGATAACCTTTGTCGGGGATAATTACACCAGCTTCTCCCTGGATCGGTTCCACCAAAAAAGCACAAATATTAGGATTGCTTTTAAAGGCACGTTCAAGTGCTTCTAAATTATTATAAGGAATGATGGTAAAGCCCGGAAGATAAGGGCCAAATTCGTTCCTTGATTCTACACTATCAGAAAACGAGATGATCCCTGTTGTGCGGCCATGAAAATTACCTGCTGCAACTACAATATTTGCCCTGTTGTTTTCGATGCCTTTATGTTGATAAGCCCATTTCCGGGCCAGCTTGATGGCTGTTTCTACGGCTTCGGCACCCGAATTCATAAACAAAGCTTTATCGTAACCAAACAAACTACAAATATATTCTTCGGCATTGCCCAGCTGGTCGTTGTAAAAAGCCCTTGAAGTAAGTGTGAGTTGTTGTGCCTGTTTTATTAATGCTCCAATAATGCGCGGATGGCAATGGCCTTGGTTAACCGCGCTGTAGGCAGATAAAAAATCGTAATAGCGTTTGCCCTCCACATCCCACACAAAAACCCCTAAACCTTTGGACAAAACGACAGGCAACGGATGGTAGTTGTGCGCGCCGTATTGTTCTTCTGTATCTATGTATTGCTGGGTTTTAGTTAAGGTGAGCATGTTGTAACGGAAAAATTTGTAATCTACTTTACATAGATAATAAATAAATCAGGAATAACCTCGCCTGGAATGTAAATCCCGGTCGGTTTAGCTTCCGTTAAAATTCAATTTTGGTTGAGTAATTTGGTATGATAAAAGAAGTATAGTGGGTTGTAAGGATATTTCAAAGATTTAAGGCTGCAAAAGGTATTACTTTTTATATTTGTATTACTAATTCAAATTGAGCATGGAAACTTCATTAATGACTACAAAAGGACAAGTGGTTGTACCGGCCAGATTAAGAAAGAAATATGGCATCGAGCCAGGAAAGAAAATTGCCTTTTTTGAAGAGAACGGTGCGATTGTACTTAAACCGATGGACGAGTCCTTTTTTAGCCAATACGCCGGAATGCTGAAAGAAACTGCGCCAACAAAAGAAGAATACCAAGCTTGGAAAAACGAAGACCTTGAAAAAGAGGAGCAAAAGCTATCTAAATGAAGCATTATGTATTTGACAGTTATGCGCTGATTGCTTTTTTTACAAAAGAAAAAAGCTGGGAACTGATACAGAAATTGCTAATTAAAATGAGCAATGATGAAATTACCGGCTGGATTACTACCGTAAATGTGGGTGAAATTTACTACATGATCAGCAGGAAAAATTCTGCCAAGCAAGCTGATTTAGCTATTGATGCTCTACTGAATTTCCCGTTAAACATAATTGAAGCTGATTTAAAATTAGCCTTGCAAGCCGCAAAGTTGAAGGCTGCTTTTAGGCTTTCTTATGCGGATGCTTTTGCTGCTGCGTTAACTATTGCTAAAAAAGCTGTATTGTTAACGTGCGATCAGGAGTTTTTGAATTTGAAGGATGAAAAGGATTTTGAGGTGCAGTTGATAGATTGATTTTTTTGTCGATAAAAGAAGTATATTAGTTACTCCTTAAACCTGAACTTCATGAAAATCCTTCTTTTTTTTCTAGTCATTATTTTGTTATCTAATTTAACAGTTTTCGCACAAAAAATAATCAACGAAAATAATTTAACAATCAACCTGAATGATTTTAAACATCCTCAACAATATTTCTTAAATACTTATGGCAAAGATGATTCTACACGTGCTTTAATCAATTATTATTTCAGGCTAAGAAAAGCGACTGTGGTTGAAACAGCTATAGGTTTATTTGTTATCGGCGGAGGGTTGATTTTAGCAGCTAATCCAAATACTTACATACTTACTCTTGGGTCTGCTCCTATAATTGTTATGGGTGCCTTATCATTTATTGACGGACCAATAGAAAGACTGATTTATAACAAGAAAAAACTTTTGCATCTAATAGCAGATTATCAGCGCGGAAAACATTTCCCCAAACGGTTTACACACAATCGACGTTTTAGACTGGAAATGGAAAAATTAGAACAATAATTGTTACACTTACTATTTGTAAAACCTAAAACCTTTTTAACAGGTGAGCTATCACGTTTTATGATACCATTGCTTCTATTTCTTTCGAAAATTATCGTTCTGTTTCCTTTTTTACCATATTGTATTTAATAGTTTTCAGGTGGTCGCAAATTGCGACTACCTATCTATTGGCTTAATTTTTATATGATAAAAGAAGCATGGCATTAATTAATCCTTTGCTCCCGGTCGCTCACCCGCTTCCCGCTTACTGCCATCGTACAACTCATATTCCATCAGCCTGCAATCCAGTTTCCCGTTAAAAAACTCGATTTTGCGTGCTGCTTTTAGCCCTACTTTTTTGGCCAGTTCAATTACCCATCGTTATAACTTTAGCCCAAATCAAATCCGCAATTGCTTGCATGCCTTTATCGCCCGGATGTTGTTTAACGCCATCGCTTACATTTTGCATATCAAAAGCAAAATTGCTGTTATTGGTGCTTAACGAAGCTAAAGAGATGTAGGGCGTATACCTGCCCATGATATTGTTGATATAATCTTTATTGGGCTGAGACCAAAAAGAACCAACAGCTAACACTTTTAATTGAGAATTATTTGTTTTGAAATAGGCAATTAATGCCTGATACCGCTTTGCAAAAACGACTGAATCAAATGTACTTTGCACGTTTTCACCAATTCTAAGGATTAATAAATCCGGTTTACTGTCGCGGTAGCTTTTCAACTCTGTATCGAAATCATACGTTGCATAATTTACTTCAAAATCAGCGACATTTTTAGCACTTACATTTGCGTTGGCCTCTTGTTGCTTAAACTTAGTCGTTAAAAGATGTACGTAATCTTTTTCAGGAGCTGATGCGGCCATTCCCCAATTGGCATTCCAACCAATGCTTGGATTTGCGGGAGCAAAAGTGATACTATTGCCCAAAATTACAACATTAGAAAAAGGATTTGCCATAAAAACTTCTGGTGAAGCCTTATTTCCTTTTTTACAACCAAAAGCTATTAATACAAAAGCCAGAAGTATGAGCCGTTTCATAATTTATTACTTATTTGGATTAGGACAAATGCGATAACTTTTATAAACTACTTATTTTACTTCGCAACCGGCCGCTCACTCGCCTCTCTTTTACTACCATCATACAACTCATATTCCATCAGCCTGCAATCCAGCTTGCCGTTAAAAAACTCGATTTTGCGTGCTGCTTTTAGCCCTACTTTTTTGGCGAGTTCCGGGTTGCCGGTAAAAACATAGCCGCGGTAACCTTTGCAATCGGTTTTTAAAAAGTCGCCGATGCGTTTGTAGGTGGCTTCCAGTTTGGTGTGTACGCCCAAACGTTCGCCATATTCGGGGTTGAAGAAAACCACGCCGGCTTGTTCGGGCACTTCTGTTTCAGCAAAATCACAAACATGGAACGTAATCAAATGATCCACGCCAGCCGTTTTCGCATTATTTTGGGAGATAGAAACCGCATCCGCAGAAATATCGGAAGCAATTATTTTAAAGTTGATTTCTTTTTTGGACAAATCTTTCAACTTCCGGCGTTCTGTAAAAAATACCTGCTCATCGTAACCTAAAATGTGCATGAAAGCATAATTCATGCGAAAAAATCCGGGGCGTTTGTTGGTGGCCAGCAATGCAGCTTCTATCGCTAAAGTCCCGGCACCGCACATCGGGTTGATGAACGTACTTTTCTGGTCCCAGTTGCTCGCCAAAATCGTACTGGTTGCCAACGCTTCCAGCATGGGCGCTTTGCCCGGGATTTTGCGGTAACCGTGTTTGGACAAAGTTTCGCCGGAGGTATCCAGGAAAATATCGGCCTGGCTTTCCTGCCAGTACAAATGCAAAACGGTTTTGTTCCACTCCGGGCCGGAGTTTGGCCGGATGCCTTTTTTATCTTTGATCCGATCAACCACCGCATCTTTCACTTTCACATTGGCAAAAAGCGGCGTGGTAATAAACTCGTTGTTTACGTTGGAAGTAACCGAAAAATAACCATCAAAAGCAATCAGGTTTTCCCATTCAATTTCCATCAAACGGTTGTACAGTTCGCCGGGGTTTCTCGCCTCAAAAGAAGCAACGGAATACAAAACCTGGCTGGCGCAGCGCAGGTTCAGGTTCAGCGGGATACAATCGTTCACCGTTCCTTCCAGTTCTACGCCGGTGCTAAAAAAACGTTTGATGGTGAAGCCCAAATCTTCTACTTCCTGCTTTAAATATTCTGACAACCGCTTGTTGCAGGTAATTATTATTTTACTTTTTGTGTTGAAAACATCCGTCATAATTCCTGCAAAAATACGTTTTTAAGCAGGCGTTTTTATTGGCGATCTGTTAACTTTACACTTTAAATTATTAACCCATGGAGATTAAAGGAAAAGTACACGAAGTTTCGGCCACTATGCAAGTAACCGATTCTTTAAAAAAAAGAGAACTGATTGTGGAGTATGTGGAAAACCCGCAATACCCGGAATATTTAAAATTTGAATCCATCCAGGACCGTTGCGCGTTGATGGACAATGTAAAAGCTGGAGACGATGTGGAAGTGTTTTTTAACCTGAAAGGCCGCAAGTGGACTGACAAAACCGGAAAGGTAGTTTATTTTAACACGTTGCAATTATGGAAAATTAATGTGTTGTCTGCTGCTTCCAGCAACGCCTCAACACCGGCCTACGCGCCTGCTGCCGATATCAGCTCCAATGCGGCGGAAGACGACGACCTTCCATTCTAACAAAAGAAAGCCCTCGTGAAAAAAAACGAGGGCTTAAAACAACTATATGGATTGGTATTGGGGCTTTGGTTGAATATTTTTAACTGAAGCACAAAACGTCTTCCGCATCCTACCTTTTTTAATACTGCCTGCTGTAAAATCCGCAGAAATTTTCCTTTTTCTAAATCGCCCGATTTTTGTTTTTTACGGCAACCTTCTGTTTTAGTTTCTCTCCTTTTGCCGCTGGCCAATACTGTTTTATCTACCTAAATTTAAGGGCGCAAATAATTATATATTTTTAAAGGCTGAGGTGTTAAACGCTGGTTAACAGATGTTAAAATATGTTAAACACTTATCCGGCTGCCTATAACTTAAATATGTTTGTATTTGGAATGTATTGCAAAGAAATGAATTTAGATGGCCCATTATTTTTAAAAACGATTTTGTTTAGATGAAAACGAAACGCATTAGCCTGATTATAGGATTAATGGGCCTGGCGCTGTTGGGCGTGATGGCCATGCAGTTTAATTTTCTCCTGGAATCTTATCGCCTTCAATCGCAGGTTTTTGATAGTTCTGTTTCCGAAGCATTAAGCCGTGTGGTTGCTAAAATTGAAAAGCAGGATGCCATCAATTTTATGGAGCGGATGAAAAGTCCGGTAAAGCACACCATTTATAGCGGAAGAAGCAAAAACTTTGGTCGTTTTGTTTATACTGAAGTGCCAGAAAACCCAGGGGAGTTCTCTTTAGAAAAACAAAATAATGTAAACCTGCACCCGGAAATTGAACGCAAACAACGCCGGATTGCCAGCATAAAAGACAGTTTAAAAAACCTGCATGACCAGAGCAACAATCCCGAAGAAATTTTAAGTTATCAGCAAGTACATGTAGAAGAATATGTGGACGAGCACGGGCAGCTTTACGGGCAAATCACCCAAGTTGCAAGTCCTAAACTTACACCTCAGCTACGCAAGCAACTCCGGTCAAACCTAAATAAATACGATACTGCGCGTTACGCTTACAACGATCCGCAGTCCGGCCCAACCATCATTTCTTTGCCTACCCTTAACCCGCTTTGGGTTAAAGAGCAGCAGCGTTTAAAAAAAGAACAGACTTTTAAACGCATCAAAAAACTGTTAGAAGATTCTGTGCATTTGATCAAAGCAAAACTGATGACGCCGCAGAAAATGAACGTGATCGAGAAAGTGGCCGAAGAGTACCAGAAAGCAGACGAGCCTTTAGGCACACGCATAGACCAGCTTATGATCGACTCTTTGCTACGTTTTGAATTGCATAACAAAGGTATTGGCCTGCCTTTTAGTTACGAAGTTACTACCGCTTCGCATGATTCGCTAATTTTTTCTAATGCTTATAACAGCAACGGCGAAAAGCCAAAGTTTATACTGGCCAGCAGTTATCAAACGCCCATTTTTACCAAAGAAGTGGTAAATGATCCTGGGATGCTGCAAATATCTTTCCCCGAAAAAAACCGGCTCATCATCAACAGGATGACTGCCACCATGGGCATTTCCGGTGGTTTGCTTTTGGTGCTGATCCTTTGCTTTGCTTATACCATCTTGTTAATTTTTAGGCAGAAAAAGATTTCTGAAATGAAAACGGAGTTTATCAACAACATGACGCATGAATTTAAAACACCTGTTTCAACCATCATGATTGCAAGTGAAGCTTTAAAAGATGAAGAAATTGTGCAGGATAAATCGCGCATTTTACGTTTAGCTGGAATTATTTATGATGAAAACGTGCGTTTAGGAAGTCATATTGAACGTGTTTTAAATGTTGCCCGAATCGAGCAGGACGATTTTAAGTTAGACCTGAAAGAAATTGATGTAAACGAACAGGTTACCGCCGTTGTGGATAGCATGGCACTTAAAATACAAAAGCACGAAGCGGAAGTTCAATTAGATTTAAATGCGTTGCCAGCAGTTATCAAAGCGGATGAACTGCACTTTTCCAACGTTTTGTACAACCTGATAGACAACGCTATTAAATACAGCGAAGGCAAGCCCGAAATTCGCATCAGCACTAAAAACACAGACAGCCAACTGTTAATTAGTGTTGCCGATAAAGGAATTGGCATGAACCGCGACCAGCAGGCCAAAATTTTCGAACAGTTTTACCGCATACCAACCGGCAATTTGCATGATGTTAAAGGTTTCGGTTTGGGTTTAAGTTACGTAAACACCATTGTGAAGCGCTTAAACGGCAGCATTAGCGTTCGCTCCGAAAAAGATAAAGGCTCGGTTTTTGAACTTAAATTTCCATTGGTCTAAATAAGCCGATTATTGGCCATGCTTCTTTTATCACCTAAAAATCAGTAAACGTTATTAACCTTAATTACATGAACAAAAAACTTTTACTGGCAGAAGATGACCCAAACTTGGGCATGTTGTTACAGGATTATTTGCAGATAAAAGGAAAGTTTGATGTGGTGCTGAGCAAAGACGGCGATGAAGGTTTGCGCGCCTTTACCAAAGAACCGTTCGATTTGGTGATATTGGATGTGATGATGCCGAAAAAGGACGGTTTTACGCTGGGAAAAGAAATCCGCAAAATGAACCCGGACGTACCGATTATTTTTGCGACGGCAAAAGGCATGATGGAAGATAAAGCTGCCGCTTTTAACCTCGGCGGCGATGATTACATTACCAAACCTTTTCGTATTGAAGAATTACTGTTACGCATAAATGCCTTATTAAAAAGAGTAGCCAACCAGGATAAAAAAGAAGAAGAAAAACCAACGCGCTTTAAAATCGGCAAGTACAATTTTGATTTTTCCACCCAACAGATATTAGCAGAAGGTTTTCCTCAACAAAAACTATCGACAAAAGAAGCAGAACTGTTGCGTTTGCTTTGCCTCAAACAAAATACAGTGCTTACACGCGAAGAAGCGTTATTAAACATCTGGCACGACGATAATTACTTTAACGGCCGCAGCATGGATGTTTTTTTAAGCAAAATCCGTAAGTATTTAAAAGACGACCCAAGCGTTGAAATTATCAATGTGCACGGAAAGGGTTATAAACTGTTGGTAAGCTAAAATTTTACCCAAGAATTTCTCTATCAAATTTTAGCCGATAAAAGAAGCATTGGTGCCTTTTAATATTCAACACCAAAAATAAATAATTTATTTTGCTAACTTTTTTAGCAATTAATACGTAATATTGTAATGGAGAGAGGGCATTACAATGGAACATTCATTTATTTTTTTAGGGGTTATCATCGGGCTAATCATTTTGCTGATCGTTTATCTGGTGCACAATCCGGATACGCGGAGCATCGACATCAGTTTTTATCAGTTTAAAGTAATGGTGAAAAAGAACGCGCGGAGAGAAAACTCGGTGGCCCGCAAAATTGTGCGCCGCAGGCAGGCATTAAAACAAAAAGCAAAAGCAACAGGCGAAGAACCTGCAAAATAAATGCTTCTTTTATCGGCATAAAAAAAGCCTGCATGTTTAAAAACGTGCAGGCTTTTATATCTTGTTGTATTTTTTAACGTTGAAATTTACTTTTTAACGTACATAACTTCTTTAACCGCTTTAACTACTTTATCCGGGTTTGGTAAATATTCCTGGATCAATGTTGGCGCGTAAGGCAACGGAACGTCTCCGCCCATAATCCGCAAAATCGGCGCGTCTAAATAATCGAAAGCATCTTTTTGCACTTTAAAAGCAATTTCTGTGGCGATGGAACCTAAAGGCCAGCTTTCTTCCACAATTACCAAACGGTTTGTTTTTTTAACGGAGTTTAAAATACAAGGATAATCAATCGGTCGCACGGTGCGCAAATCGATTATTTCTGCGTGGATCCCTTCTTTCTCCAGTTCGGCAGCAGCGGCTAAAACCACTTTCATGATCTTACCGAAACCAACCAGCGTAACATCAGTCCCTTCTTTTACAACTTTGGCTTTACCAATTTCTATGTAATAAGTTTCTTCCGGCACTTCGCCTTTATCGCCGTACATCAACTCAGATTCCATAAAAATAACCGGGTCAGGATCGATAATGGCAGATTTTAACAAGCCTTTCGCATCCGCAGGATTGGACGGAACAACCACTTTTAAACCCGGACAGTTGGCATACCAGTTTTCAAAACACTGGCTATGCTGCGAGCTTAACATGCCGGCATTTCCGGTTGGGCCGCGAAATACAATTGGTGAGGAAAACTGTCCGCCGCTCATCGACATTAATTTTGCAGCACCGTTAATGATCTGATCGATCGCAACCAGCGAAAAGTTGAACGTCATGAATTCTACAATTGGTTTCAAACCGTTCATCCCGGCACCGATGGCAATCCCGGTAAAACCCAATTCAGAAATCGGCGTATCTATTATCCGTTTGTCGCCAAATTCGTCCAGCATTCCCTGGCTTACCTTGTAGGCACCATTGTATTCGGCAACTTCTTCACCCATTAAAAAAATAGTGTCGTCTTTGCGCATTTCCTCGTTCATGGCTTCCCGAAGTGCTTCTCTGAACTGTATTTCTCTCATCCCGTGTAAAATCAATTGTGTTTAAGTGGCAAATATAAGCAGTAAAACCTGATTTGCAACCGTGGTTTTGGGTTGAAAAAGGTATTTTATGCCGATAAAAGAAGCATTGGTTTTTAATTTCGGTTTTTGTTTTACCGGGATACAATCCCCATCCCAAAAACAAAATCAGCGTTGATATTTACCGGCAACGTGCCGATCGGTTTTAACTGTTTGCTGATCACTTTTACCGCCGACCGCTGCATTTCTGCGCTGTTTTGATAACCCGCAATCAGCGCAGGACTTTTTTCCATCCCGCTAAAACCCGAAATGGTGTACGGATTGGCAAAAACACTTACCACACTATTATTTAACGCCGTAACCTGGTTAGTAAATTGCTGTAAATCAGGTTTATAATCCAGTTTATTATAGGGCCTGGCACGGGTATCAAAAACGCCAATTAAAACCTGGTCGTAAGTTTTAAGCTGATTAGATAGTTGGTTCAACTCTTCTGCGGATGCTGTTTTTGGGGCGAAGAAAACATTATTATTACTAAACCAACGCTGTAAACCGATTTGAAAAGGCGTGATTTTATCGGTGCCGATGGCCAGTAAAGCCGTTTTCCGGAGAGGGTTTAAACGCGCAATGGCCGTATCGCCTTTTATCAAAGTAATTGCCGCATCGGTTAATTCCTGGTTGAGGTTTTTGGCAGGTTCAGAATTGAGGTCAGCATATAAATTTTGTTCCTGGATTTCTGCCGGATGGTTTAACCCAACCGCATATTTGGCAGCCAGTACTTTTTTTACTTTACTAAAAAATTCCTGTTTGTTGATCGTGCCTTTATGAATTGCTTTTTTGATGGCATGAACCGCACGTACCGAGTTTTGGGTGAGTTCTAAAATATCGTTCCCGGCATTTAAAGCCAGCACGTCCGCTTCCGAATTCGGGAAGTATTTGACCACGCCTTTCATCTCCATCGCATCCGAAACCACCAATCCTTTAAAACCCAACTGCTCTTTTAAAACACCGGTAACAATTGGTTTTGAAAGCGTGGAAGGCAAGTGCGCCGTAGTGTCTAAAGCCGGGATATTCATGTGGGCGACCATAATCCCGCTAATCCCGGCTTTAATCGCTTCCCGGAAAGGGTACATCTCCAACGAATCCAAACGCTGCACGGTAAACGGCAGCAGCGGCAAATCCTGATGAGAATCTACATCGGTATCGCCGTGGCCGGGAAAATGTTTGGCCGTAGTGAGGATGCCGCCGCTTTGCATCCCGGTTAAATAAGCAATGCCTTTTTTAGCCACATTAAATTTGTTATCACCAAAAGAACGGAAACCGATAACGGGATTATTCGGGTTATTGTTCACATCCATATCCGGTGCAAAATTCATCTGCAAGCCTAACCGTTTAAAATCCTTCGCCACAAACTGACCCATTTTATAGATCAAATCATTATCGCGGATGGCACCCAATGTCATCTGGTACGGAAAAGAAATAGTCGAATCCAGCCGCATACCCAAACCCCATTCGCCATCCATGGCAACCAGCAGCGGAATGCGCGACAGTTTTTGGTAACGATTGGTCAACGCCGCTTGCCTGCCAGGCCCGCCCTGGAAAAATACCAACCCACCAATATGTTCGTTTTGGATGACGTTTGCCACCGAATCTTCATAAGCCAAACCTAAATTGGTATGCGCACGAACCATCAGCAGTTGCGCAATCCGGTCGTGGCGGCTTAGTTTCCTGAAAACAGAATCTACCCAATGGTTTTTCTGCTTTTCTTGATCTGCATTTTGCGGTTTTTGGGCGAAAGTTGCGGCAGCAAAACAGATGAGCAAGCCGCTGAAGAAAACGTATTTAGAAAAAACAGGCATAAACAAAAGTATAAAATGGATTTCTGAAGATGCTTCTTTTATCCTACAAAAATCAACGCGATAACTGTACCAGTTTTTACCCGATAAAAGAAGCATTGCATTAACGTTCACAAATATTTTTACACGAACAATACTGGCAGTTTTCAATCCATGTAGTTTGGTTAAAAGGAACTTGAACATCAAACATTTCGTCCAATGTTTTTTGCAGATAATTTTGGAAACCGGGCCTGGCATCTTCCAAAACTAAACGCTGCCATTTTTAAATGATAAAAGAAGCATCGAAAGTAAAAAGGACAAAAATAAACAAGCTTTAAATTTTATGCGAAGGTTATTTGCTGTTGCTTACCCTTTTTGGTTCTGCCGAAAGCCCTGCTTCTTTCCTTAGCCTCGCCATTGCCCAGCACCACCAGGCACATTGCTCTCCGTTACCGGCATCTTTAGTTTTCCATACTGCTTTTGTCATTTCCGCAAAATCATGGTCGGTCAGCCGGTCAGCTTGTTTATGGCTGCTGCCATCAAGCCACCCACCTTCCATATATAACGGTTTTGCGGCGTTAACTATTTCAATCAGCTTTAATATTTCATCAATACGGTTATAATCTTTTTCGCTACGGGCAAAATCCAACTCCCAAGCCATGCCCTTGCCAATTATTTCATTAGATACTGTTCCGTCAGGATAACTGTCTGTCGGCATCCAGGTTACACCGTTGGTTTTTTTCAGCATTGTCCGCTGCATGGCTTTTACTGTATTTGTCATCACCGCATGGCTCATGCCTTCCCATTGGGCCGCTATGGGCGAAAGTGTTACCCAGCCCATTCCAAGATATGGTACACCGCCATTAGAATTGGGCAAACGCATTTCAAGATAGGTTGTGTCGCCATTTCTAACCGTTGTCAGGTTTTTTTGGATGCCTTCTTTAAGAATTGATAAGTTTTTAAGCCAGTTGTCGGCTAAATTTTTGTCGCCTCGCCGGGCTGCAACTGCGGCCATGTTTTTTAATGCTGCACCAACAAAACTTTGCGTTAACAAATCCCAGGTATCCCATCTGCGGCCTTCCCTTGAATGTTCAAAAGAGATGTTCCGCACCAGCCCAGTTTCTACCGACCACCTACCATGCTGAAAGAATGTCCGGTCGCAAGTGCGCTTCATGATAACGCTGACCAATGGCCAGGTTTTATCTTCAAAAACGGTATGCCCGCGCTTTAATGCCAAGCGTGCCCATGCCAGCAGCACATGCGCCTGCCCATCTATCTGGTGCTCATCACTGATGATAGTATAAGAATTGTTTTTTAAACCGATTACATGAGGGATACGCTCCATATCGTATTGCACGGTAGCATCCAGCACGCATTTGATGTTAAGTTCGGCCTCCTTCAAACGCCCGGTCTCCAACAGTAACGATACCATTGCACCTGTAGTGCGGCAATACATGCCTTCATAAGCCCCCGTTTGTGATTCGGGCAAAAAGCCGTCTTTTCCAATTCTGTCAAGCAGACTATAGTAGGTTTTAGCATACAGGTTTTCAAAATACGGGGACTGGAGCCGGTGCTTTAGCTCAGTTAAAACAGTTTGGGACAGTACCGTTGAATGTGAAAAAGCAATCAACACGAAAATGAAACCGGATAAACTTTTTTTAGTGATCATAACTTCTCGCTTTTTTGTTTAGTCATAGCGTTTTACCTTTTATTAAAATTAGCTAAATTAAAGAAAGCATCATCAGCTTGCGCTTCAGCAAATATAAATCTTACCTGTATTGATCCTTCATTTAAACCATCTCTCAATATAATTGGGTTTTAAAAACCATAAAATCCATAAAAAATTGTTTAAAATTTTTATCCGATAAAAACAGCATCAGCCATACATCAACGCTCGCAAATATCTTTGTACGGACAATACTGGCAATTCTCAATCCGCGTAGTTTGGTTAAAAGGAATTTGAACATCGAACATTTCGTTCAGCGTTTTTTGCAGATAATCTTTGAACATCACTTTCGCGTCTTCCAAGTCAAATTCCTGCAAAACCGTTCTGCCCGATTTAAAGCGTGTGCCTTCCTGCTTCATCTTGCGCACCACGTACAAATTCGGCTCTACCTTGCTGGCTTGTTTCACCTGCTCGTAAATGTAGGTGTAGAAAAGCGTTTGTACCACGGCCTTGTTTTGCGCTTTGCCATCGCGCTCAAACAGTTTTTCGAGCGAAGCAAATTTAAGCTCATCACTTCCGGTTTTGTAATCCACAATGCGCGTTTTGCCGTTGTGCTCGTCAACCCGGTCCAAAATACCATACAACTGCAAATACTGCGTTTGGCCATTAATTTTTATGGGATAATGGTATTTGTAATCCTTTTTATTTTCCAGTTCGATGATGCGGAAAGGTTCAGAAACGGCGTCGTGCTTCAAAATCGTTTGCATGTATTCGCCCACAATCTGCAATACAATTTGCTGCATACTGTTGGGTTTTTGCAAGGTTTTCCGGTTGCCGTAGATCACTTCGGATAAAGCCGCGCGACTGTATTCTGCAACTTCTGCAAGTTTTGCGTTGATTTTTTCTACAGAGATCAGCGCATCCACTTTCAGCAAATCCTGATAAAACCACTCTAAACCTTGGTGCAAAGCCGAACCGATCTGGCTGGCTTCCAGGTTTTCGGTTACTTCTTCCGGCTCTTTCATCTTCGCCACATAACGAAAGAAAAACTGCAGCGAACACGTTAAATAAGTGGTTAATGCCGTGGCCGAAATATTATTGGTTTTGAAAGGGTTTCCCTGGTAAAAGAAGCTTTCCATCGCTTTCCAGACTTTGCCGGTTTTGGGAATGATGATGACGTTGGACGGTTCGATTTTAACCGGCTGTTCCTGCTGCAAATAGTTAAATTGCAGCTTACTTTCGTACGCCAGCTGGCGGATAAAACGACTTGGTTCTGCAGCTTCTGTATCTCCGCCTAAACCATCATAAACCAATGTTACTTTTGCTGACCGTTGCAGCAAACGGTAAAAAAGATAGGCAGAAATAGCATCCTGGTTTTCTAAAACCGGCATCCCGTTGGCGCGGCGCAAACTATCGGGAATGAAACTTGGGTTAGCATTGCGTTTCGGCATCACGCCTTCGTTCATGCCTAAAATTATCACATGCTCAAAGTCCAGGCAACGGCTTTCCAGCATTCCCATCACTTGTATTCCGCGCAACGGTTCGCCTTCTAACGGAACAGCCAAAATGCTAAGCGTTTTCCGGATCAAGGCAAAAACCAGCGATAAACCTAAAGAAGGCGCGTAGTAATCCAAATTATCGTACAGCAAATTCAGCTTTTTGCAGGCTTCCAAAATCAGGTTTGCTTCCAGTTCGTTCAGCTGGTTTTGCCTTTGCCGCTGCTCTAAAACGGCGGTCAGCATCAAATACAAAGCATCGATGGTTTGCAAACCGCTGTGGCGGGAAGTAAAAAAGTTGGGTGCCAAAGCCGAAATCAGATGCAGTTCGGTCAGCGGAACTTCCACCCATTGCTTTTCCAACAATAAATTTTGTAAGCGTTCGCGCTCGGCAGCTTTTACGCCCGACAAAGGGTGCGATAAAAACGCCAGCGCATCGCGGTAATAAACCGTGTTTTTTTGTTTTTTGTTGATTTGTTCCTGGATGTTCAGCCACAATTCCGTCAACCCGAAAAGAGGCGACTGCGTGAGCGGATAACCCATCGCAATGTTTACAATCCCGGCTTCCGGCGGCAGCGTTTGCATTACCGGAACGAGCAATGTTTCATCAGCCAGAATAATTGCGGCTTTTTCGGGATTATCTGCAAACTCGGCCAAAGCCTCAAAATTGATTTGATGCGTCAAAACTTTAGCTTGCGCGGCGTGGCCTTGCGTTTTAATCACATCCACAATGCTTCTTTTATCGCCTAAAAAACTTTGTGCAGGAAAAGAATTGACCAATCCGCTTTGGCGGATATTTCTGCGGAGAAAAATGCCGGCTTCCTGCAAATCATCCTGCAAATAATAATCGTCGGTATCAAAATAAAACAGCGCGCAATCCTCATTTTGCCATTGCTTAAACAGCTTTTCTTCGCATTTATTCAGCGCGTTAAAACCGATGAAAATGAGTTTTTTGTACGCAGAAATAAATTTCGGGTCATCTGCCGTTCCTTCCGCCAAACGGCGATAGGTTTGTGCCGAAGTAATCGATCCCTGGTTTTGTAAACTTTGATGAAAGTTGCGGTACAAAGCTGGCATCCGTTTCCACAACTCCAAGAATTTTTGCTGGTCCGTACGTTGTTTATCCGCAGAAAAAGACGACCAGAATTGCTCCAAAAATTGCTGCTGCTCTTCGGTAAAATGACTGAACTGTTGCTGGATTTCGGCAATATCTTCCAGCTGCGTAAACAAATTTTCGGCGTTAACCAGATCGTAATCTACTTCGGCAAAATCACTTAAAATAATATTTGCCATCGGGAAAAACTGGTCAGGCGAAAGCGCAGGTTTTCCTTCGGCGATCAACAATTTGTTAAATTCCTGGTGCAAAATAAAAAACTGTTTCAGCTGATCGGCCACCACCAGATTAGTCGAAGCCGCAAAAAACGAAGAAACCGTGAAAAAAGCAGGGCTAAAAGAAGCATTGCCCTGCAACTCGCCCAAATGTTTTTTCAGGAAAGCTTCCGGGCGTTTGTTGTTAAAAATAATGGCGGCCTGCTTTAAATCATCGCCTAAACGGGCAATTAAATCGGCAGCAACATCGTGTAGAAAGGGGATCATTTGGATAGATAAAATTAAATTTTACAAGCCATTTTGAGCAGTACAAAGTTTTGCCCGTAATGACTTACCTGCCAGGTTTGGTTTAGCAAAAACTGAAACCCGATTTTTTGATAACAACGAATTGCCGGAAGATTATCCTCCAACACAAATAATTCAACGGTTTTAGTTTGAAACAAAGCCTGGCATTTTCCCAATAAAAGGTGGATAAAAGAAGTACCGTAACCTTTCCCGCGTTCTTCTGGATTGCCAATTAATAATCTGCCAATTCTTGGAATGTTGTTTTCCTGCGGGATAATTTCACCAAAAGCTATCGGTTCTTTCGCTTCATTTAAACCTATATAAAACTGCCGGTCGGGATTTTTTTGCTGATAATCTTCGATTTGTTTTTCGGTTATCGGATAAGAAAACTCCGTTCCGGCAAATTGAAAAAGCAGGTTTGCATCTGTTATCCAATGATTTAAAAAACTGAAATAGGCGGGTTTGTATGGTGTAACCGTCATTAATGCTATTTTTGTAATAAATCAAGTTATTATGACAACTGATGAAGAGGATATTTTACTCACAAAAAATGATGTTTCAGTTATGAAAGAAGATGTTTTGCTATTAAAAGCGGATGTTATAAATTTCAAAACAGAAATCATTAAATGGATAGTAGCTGTTGGAATAGCAGAAGTTGTGTTAATCGTTTCGGTAATCAAATTTCTCTAACTTACACCTCCACCAACTCCTGCAAAAAACCGTAATACAAATAGCTTTTCACATTCCTGTAATTCATATCCGTCAACAATTTGCGGTAAACTTTTACTTGTGTAAAATGTTCCGGGCGTTGGTCGGCAGTAAATTTAAAATCGATGATCAGCACTTCATCGTTTCCAATTAAAACTTTATCCGGCCGGTAACTTTCACCTTTACTGTCGATGATGGTTTGCTCGCTTAAATCCTGATAAGGTTTGCTCAATAAGGCTTTCAAATCTTTGTTTTGCAGAACGCTTAAAGCATTCAGCTTGATTCCTTCTTTTTCTGCTTCGCGGATCAAACCTTCCTGCTGCATTTCGTTGAGCACTTTGGGCAGTTTGGATAGCTCCATCGTTCGTGCCAAAAGTTCGTGCAGGATGATGCCTTTATGTTGCGCTGCATCGCCGCTTAACAAATCCAGCTTGCCCCACACTTTTTTACCGGCCAACGCCTGACTTAGCCGCTGCGAAACCGGATATTTTTTCAGCCGGATTTTTTGGGCCGATGCTGTTTTTACCGATACTTTTTCAGCAACCGGTTCGTCCAAAATAAAATTATCACCGGTAAAAGAAGCATTCAAACCCATAACCGGATTTTTCAAAGCTTCCAAAATCAAATCGCCAACAATGCTTGTTTTACAATCGTTTTTCCCTTGTCCCGGCGCGGTAATGTACAAATGGTTGCGCGTGCGCGTGGTAGCAACATACAACATATTCAGCGCATCCATCAAATTGAAAAGCAATTCCTCAAAATAAGCTTTGGAAAAAGCAGATTTGCCTAACGCTTTTTTATAATTAACGGGGACGGACTGCAGCTTTTCGTAAGGCGTTCCCTGCGTATCCACCCAAAAAATGCTGTTCGGCATCCCGTCCAAATCCCAACTGCAAAATGGCAGCATCACTACATCAAAAGCTAAGCCTTTTGATTTATGGACCGTCATCACCTGCACCGCATCGTTTTGCGTTCCGGATGGCAAAGCTTTTGATGCGCCTTCCTCTTCCCACCACTCTAAAAAACGCGTGATACCGAGTTCGCCCTGCTGTGTAAACTTGGCCAGCATATCGCGGAAAGCAAACAGATAAGGCAAATGTTGCTGCTGCGTATCCAAACCGTAAACCGAAATCAGCTGCTCAGCCAGTTCGTTTAGCGGCAATTGCTGCCAGGTGTAAAAATTGCGACAAAATTCGGGCGGAAGCAGATTTTGCAAGCGCGTTACCGGTGTATCTTTTAAGTTGAGCCAGGCCCCGGAAGGCACGGTTTTCCCTAACTGCTTGAAATACAGTTGCACGCACAACGCTTTATACAGCATCGATTGCCCGTTTTGCGTAACCATCAGTTGCAGCGTGCTTACCAAAAGTTTTACCGCGGAATTGTTGTTGATGAGCAAAGCCTCGCCCGAAAGCACTTCGTAAACACCAAAACGTTCGCCTGTTTTTTCCTGGTTGATTTTCCGGGATTGCTGGTCGATCATCAAATGCCCGATCACGTCCCTTGCTTCGCGGTTGCTGCGGACCAAAATACAGATTTGCCCGGCCTCATATCTGCCCGAACCAATCCAATCGTTCAATTTTTCTGATAAAGCTAACAACGCAGCTTCCCGAACTTGCGAAGCGCGAAAAAGATTATTTTCTACCGGTAAAAACAGTACTTCTACAGAACCGCCAGCTAATGTGCTGCCTGCTTTTTTCTGGAAACTTTGCAGGTAAGCATCCGGGATAATGTGGTCTAAACCTTTTGTTTTCCACCAGTTTTCGTATATTTCTTCACTGCCTTCTTCCAGTACTTTTTGGTTGACAAAGGTTTGCAGGATTTGGGGGATTTCCCGGAAAAGATGGTTGTTAAAATCGATGATGTTGGCTGCGCTGCGGTAATTTTCTTCTAAATTATTCTCTATAATGTTATGGTTCCCAACATCTAATTTTGCCTGTTGATGAAGAATCCGCCAATCGCCGTTGCGCCAACGGTAAATCGATTGCTTTACATCGCCCACAATTAAATGGTCGATAAATTTACCGTTTGCTTCTGCCATCGCATTTTGCAGCAGCGGCAAAAAATTGTCCCATTGAAAAGCCGAAGTATCCTGGAATTCATCAAACAGGAAATTTTTATACCGGTTGCCCATTTTTTCCCAGATAAAAGAAGGGTTGTCGCGCTGGTCTGCCGTAATTCCTTTCAGCAAAAACTGCGCATCGCTGATCAATAACGTTTGGTTTTCTTCGCGATAATCTTTCAGTAAACCGGCCATTTCCTGCATCAGCCGCAAGTAATACAGGTTTGTATTGATGGCTTTGGCCATTTCGTACTTGCCGGTTTCTGTGGAGAAAAAATCCTGTAAACCAAGCAAAACGGGATTTATATCTCGATACAAACCAGCAACCGAAGCCGTCAAATTTCCACCTTTCTGGTATTCTTCCGGGTTGGCGATTACCTTTTTTAGGTCGATAAAAACAGCCTGGTCGCCAGCGGCAAGTTTATGGATTTTAGAAAACGGATGCCTGGATTTTCCTACAAGTTCTTGCAGTTGCACGCCCGATTTTTCCCAGATCTGCAAAGCTTCTCCGCCTAAAACTTCAAACGATTCTTCAAAAAGAGCAATCTGTGTCAGTGTAAGTTTCATTAAATCCCGGAACACAACGGCAGCATCCAACTCTTTCAGCGCGTTTTCAAAAGGCTGGTAACGTTCCTTAAAAATTTCGCTGGTTAATTCGAGCAGTTCGCGGCGGTAGTTCCAGCTTTTGTTTTCGCCCACGCGGTCCAACGCCAAATTGATGATCCATTGCAGCAGTTCGGGCTTTTCGTCCAGCCGTTCGTTCAGTTTATCGGCTAAAGCTTTTTTCACTTTTTCCTGGTTCATTTCCAGTTTGTAACCGGCATCCAAACCTAATTCAAAAGTAAAACTGCGGATCACCTGCTGCACAAAACCATCAATGGTGTTGATGGCGAAACGACTGTAATCGTGCAAAATTCGCCGGTAAATTTTATGCGCGCGCTCCTGCAATTGGTTTGGGTTGAGGAATGGATGTGCTTCCTGAATGATTTTTCGGAAAACTGCCGCACTCTCTTCGCCCAAAGCCAACGAACGCAGCACACTTAAAATGCGGCTTTTCATTTCCTCGGTTGCTTTGTTGGTAAAAGTTACGGCCAGCACTTCGCGGTACTTTAGCTCGTTATCAAACAAAAGCGTGAGGTAATGCGCCGTTAAGCTAAACGTTTTACCGGAACCGGCAGAAGCCTGTAATATTTTAAGCGGTTTTTGTAAAGTCGGAGTTAAATTCACTATGCTATATTAGTGATTGTTACTGAGACTCCGACTATCAACCATCGCATTTCAATGCTTCTTTTAGCAGTGTTTTTTTGATGATCAACCAATTTTCTCCCGTTTGCCCGAATCTAAACTGCGGTAAATCGCATCAACCACCAGCATATCTTTCAAACCTTCTTCGCCGGGCACGCGCGTTGGTTTTTTTAGGTTGATGCAATTGGCAAAATCATCCATTTGCGCTGCTTGCTGGTTAATGTTTGGAATGTTCATCGGCCCGTTAGATGTTTTTCCGTCCAAACCACCGTAACCAAAAGCCGGTTCGAGTTCAAAAAAACCATTGGTAGTTTTTGCTTTCAGCGAACCCCAATTATTGTTATAGCTTGATTTCCCTTTCGCCACAAAATTATTCGGGAATTCCAGTTCCCAGAAAATCGTTTCGTCCACATCTTTAAACAATTCGGGTTTGGTTTTTTCCTGCGTTGCTTTCACAAAAAGCGGTTCCTGGCCCAAAGTATAGCGTGAACCTTGTATTGCATAAATTCCCATATCCATCAACGCGCCGCCGCCGGAAAGTGCCTTTTTTAAACGCCAAGTTGGAGGCCC
This sequence comes from uncultured Sphingobacteriaceae bacterium, assembly GCA_964251965.1. Lineage (GTDB taxonomy): Bacteria > Bacteroidota > Bacteroidia > Sphingobacteriales > Sphingobacteriaceae > Mucilaginibacter_A. The sequence continues at coordinate 32,250 of CAXULQ010000013.1, forward strand.
TCCCCAAACAAAACCGTTCGCTGTTTCTAAAGCCGTTACTTTTCCTAATATTTGCTTTTGGCCAAGCCGCATCACTTCCAAATTGTGCGGCTCGAAATGCAGCCGGTAACCGATAGAAAGCATCCGGTTTTCCTGTTTGCAAGCGGCAATCATTTCCCGGCAATCGGCAGCATTTAAAGCCATCGGTTTTTCGCAGATCACATGTTTTCCGGCTTTTGCTGCGCGGATGGTAAACTCTTTGTGCAATGCAACCGGCAGCACCACGTAAACAATATCAATATCCGGGTTTTGGGCGATAGAATCGAAATTTTGGTAGTTGTAAATATTTTTTTGCGGGATGTTATATTTTGCCGACCAGGTTTTTGCTTTTTCCGGCGTTCCCGTTACAATCCCGGCCAAATAACAATTTTTGGTTTGAAGTAAAGCAGGTGCCAGCTGTCCGCCCGCATATCCGCCTAAACCAACCAGCGCGATACCAAGTTTTTTATCTGCTAAAAGAAGCCCATCAAAAGAGGAAAGTGATGAACCTAAAGTTAATGCTCCCGCACCAACGGACAATTGGCGAAGGAAATTACGGCGGGAAGGAGAATTGATTTTCATAGAAATGGCTTTGGTTTTATTGAAAACGGTATAAACTGATGCTTGTTTTACAGTTGAAAAATTCGGTTATACACACTTCCAAACCACGTCCACAAACCATTTTTTTCGATCAAAAAAATACCGGACAGGTTCAAAACCGGCTTCCAAAGCCATTTCATCGGTTTCCGGCAACGCATATTTTTGCGACACTTCCATATCGATCAATTCGTTTTCTTCAAACAAAATTTTTATTGAACCGATTTTGATTTCCTGCTGAATCAAGCTCACTAAAAAGCTTTTACAGGCACCGGTTTGCGGATCGTAAACCGGGTAATGATCAAAATTGTTAATGTTGAAATTTGCATTCAATTCGCTGTTAATCCGTGTTAACAAATTTAAATTGAAGTTTTTGGTGATTCCTACAGCGTCGCTATAAGCTGCTAAAATGGTTTTCGGGTTCTTTTTCAAATCAAAACCGATAATCGCCAAATCACCCAACGAAAGCTGCTGCCGCAAAACCCCGCAAAAATCGAATGCTTCTTTTACCGGCATATTTCCGATGTTCGATCCCATAAACAAAACCACTTTTGGCCGCGCTGAAAGCTGCGATGCTTCTTTTAGCATATCAAAATAGTCGCCGTTTAAACCGCGCATTTGCAAACCTGGCAGCTTTTCGGGCAGGTTTTGTTCTAACTGATTGATGACGTTGGAAGAAATATCGATCGGCATATAGGTAAAATCGACTTGTTGAGCCAGCAATTCCTGCAATAAAAAAGTGGATTTGGTCGCATCGCCGGCACCGAGTTCGATTAAATCAAATTCCTTAAAACGGGTTGTTAATGTCTGGGTAAGTTCCACGGTTTGTTCCGAAAATATCTCCAGTTCGCAATCCGTCAAATAATATTCCGGGCAGTTCATAATCTCCTGGAAAAGTTTATCGCCGGCCGCATCATAAAAATACTTGGATTGCAGTTTTTTTGGCGAAGAAGACAATCCGGCCAAAACATCACCCAAAAAAGTATCGGTATGCTTTTCTGCTGCGGTTAAACCGGGCATCAATTCAGTTAGTAAAGTTTTGTCCATGCTGATTATATTATCTTACCAAACGGATCCCGGTGTATTGCCAGCGTGCACTTGTTTGGAAAAAATTACGGTAAGTTTTTCGGCTGTGGTTAGGTGAAGTTACATCCGAAGCACCCCGCAAAACCATCTGGTTAACCATAAATTTGCCGTTATACTCGCCAATGGCACCCGGCGCGGTAACAAAACCGGGATACGGCAGATACGCGCTGTTCGTCCATTCCCAACATCGGCCCCAATCCATTTTTTCTGAAGCAACTTCCCACTCAAATTCGGTTGGCAAACGCAAACCCTTCCAACTGGCAAAAGCTGCGGCTTCAAAGTAACTCACGTGGCAAACCGATTCGGTTAAATCAAGCAATTTGATCCCGCCCAAAGTATAATTGCACCATTTGCCGTCGATTTGGTGCCAGTAAAGCGGTGCTTTAATGTCGTTGTTTTTTACCCAATCCCAGCCTTCTGCGTGCCAGAAACGGAAGTTCTGGTAACCGCTATCTTCCAAAAATTCCAAATATTCTGCATTGGTTACCGGTTGGCTGCTGATCTCGAAATCGGGTAAATACACCGTATGCCGGCCCCGTTCATTATCAAAATAAAAACCTTCACCTTCGTGGCCAATTTCATACAAACCAGATTTTATGGGGATAAAAACAGCATCACTTTTGGGCATACTGTTTTTACCGGGATAATTTTCGGCATAAGCCGGAAAAAGCGGGTTATGACCGAGGATGTATTTAATATCCGTCCACAATAATTCCTGGTGCTGCTCTTCGTGATAAAACCCAAGCGTCAGGAGTTCGTGCAATTCCGCAGAAACCTCGCAGCTTAGCAAGTTTTCCATCGCTTCGTCCACATAATTGCGGTACGCATAAATATCCTGTACGGTTGGCCGGCTCAGGTTTCCGCGGTTGGTACGGATTACTCTTGTGCCAACGCTTTCGTAATAACTGTTGAAAACGTAATTGTAATCCGCATTAAATTCCTGATAGCCAATAACATTTGGCTTCAATATAAATGTTTCAAAAAACCAGGTGGTGTGACCGAGATGCCATTTCGGCGGACTGACATCGGGCGTTGGCTGCACCACGTAATCTTCCGTTTGCAGCGGTGCGCAGATTTGTTTAGACCGGTTGCGAACGGTTATGTAGCGGTTAAGCAAATCAGTTGCTGCTGAGGTATCTGGTAAGATCGGAGATGGTTCTAATATGTAACTCATGTGCTTGTTTATGTCTCATCATCAGCGCATAAGCGTTATTGAAACCGATCGGCTTCAACCATTCCAGCGCATATTGCTGTTTAAACTTCTTTCTAACAAAATCATACACTTTGAGTTTGCTGCTGCCGATAGAATCTGTTGTTTTTTGTGAAGCCTGCAAAATTACCAGCAAACCGGTGCCGGTATATTCGGGGTAAAAATCGATCTGGTTATTGGTAAGCGCATCAAAACAAATTTTGGTGCCGCCCAAACCGGTTTTGGTGGAAACTGCGTAATCGGTATAACCTTGAATTAGATCAGCATACATGGCCGCCAGAATATATTGCTCGCCGAATATTTTGGAGCCGATGCGCACCGTTCCGTTTTTTCCGTTCCGGGAAGGACGAAAAAGCTTCTTTTGCAGCAGAAAATCATGCGCTGTTTTTTCGGGAGATTGTTTAAGTTGATCGACTTTGTAATTCAAATCTGTCATCACTGAATCGTTGATCGTTCCGGTTAGTAAATTTAACGTTTTTTCCAGTTCTGGGAATTTTTGCAGTGCATCTTTCCGCACAACCGGCGCACAATAATACGGCGGGAAAATGTGCTTGTCATCCTCCAGAATTGTTAAACCGAAAGCTTTTAAACGGCCGTCGGTACTGTAACCGCTGATCACGTCCAGCTCCTTTTCGTAAGCCGCTTTATACATCACCGCATCACTGATGACGACGGTTTTAATTTTCAGTCCGTAAACCTGACGCAAACCTAAATCGCCGTCGCGCCTGCCCATAAATTCGGGTGTAAAACCGGCCAGCAGTTTGTTTTTTTGGGTGGAAGGAAACCAATAAACAGCCGATAAAAGAAGTATCACTGCCGGAAAAACCCACAGAAAAATCTTAACTTTTTTCAGGCTGAGGTTTTGAATCCTCGACAACAAAAAATCTAAAATAATTGCTAAAAGTGCCGCCGGAATCGCTCCGGCCAAAATCATGTTAGAATTATTAAGAGAAATTCCGCCAAAAATAAATTCGCCCAAACCGCCGGCCGCAATAAACGCCGCCAAAGTTGCCACGCCAACATTTATGACGGTTGCGGTACGGATTCCGGCCAGCAAAACCGGCATCGCCAGCGGTAATTCAACTTTAAACAAAATTTGCCAAACGCTCATGCCCATGCCGCGCGCAGCTTCTTTTACGGTTGCATTTACTTCGGTAATTCCGGTGTAAGTATTGCGGATGATGGGCAGCAAAGCGTATAAAAAAAGCGCAACAATAGCCGGTTTCGGACCGATTCCCAGCAACGGAATCATAAAACCGAGCAAAGCCAAACTCGGGATAGTTTGCAAAACGCCTGCGAAACCCAAAACGCTTCCGGCGAATTGTTTTTTTCGGGCGATCCAGATTCCCAATGGCAAACCAATCAAAATCGCCAAAAACAGCGAGATAAACGTTAAACCCAAATGCTGCACGGTTTGCTGCAACAGTTTTTCGTGTTCCTGCCGCATAAATTGCCACAAACTTTGCGCGTTGTTCATGGCACCAAATTTTTATGCGTAAAAAAAACATTCATTAATTCCTGCGGACTTGCTTGTTTCCGGGAATCAGTTTTGGATTGATAAATGCTGATTTGCTGTAAATTATTTTGTTGAAGGATGGAAACGGTTTCCCAAACGCTGCTTTCCGAAGTAATTTCCGGCACTGATTTTTCACCGGTAAAAGAAGCAAGCTGCTCCCACAAATCATTTAAAGAAACGGCTTTGAGTTCTAACTGCAAACGCTGATCATCTAAAAACGAAGAAACAAAAGCATCTGCCGGTTTAAATAACAATTCTGCGGGCGTTCCAATCTGTTTAATTTTTCCGGCATCCATCAAACAAATCCGGTCGGCCATTTCAAAAGCTTCCTGCACATCGTGCGTTACCATGACGATGGTTTTGCGCTTCAGTTCATCCAGATTTTTAAATTCTTTGCGGATGGAAGCGCGCGTAATTGGATCCAAAGCACCAAAAGCTTCGTCCATTAACAAAACCGGCGGATCGGCCATTAAAGCGCGCGCCAAACCAATGCGCTGCTGCTGGCCGCCGCTTAATTTGTTTGGATATAAGGACAAATATTTTTCGGGAAGATGAAGCTTTTCCAGTAAAGTTCGGGTTCTTTCAGAGATTTTCTGCTGGTCCCATTTTAATAATTTGGGAACGATAGCCATATTTTCGGCAACGGTATAATGCGGGAACAAGCCGTTGTCCTGCAAAACATAGCCGATTCCGCGCCGCAATTCGTCCTGATTTTGCGCTAAAACATCTTTACCGTTTACGCTGATCCGGCCGCCGGAAGGTTCCGTCAGCCGGTTTATCATTTTCAAAGTGGTGGTTTTGCCGCAGCCGCTGGTGCCCAGAAGCACCAGCGTTTCGCCTTCTTTTACCTCGAAAGAAATATCATCAACCGCAGCAGTTTTACCAAAATCTTTACGCAGGTGCTCGGCTACAATCATGGAAGCAAGTTACGCTTCTTCTATCGACATAAAAAGGTTATTGATCGATTCTGATGTAGTTGGGTGCGCAAAAATGTTTTCGCGCAATTCGTGCGCCGTTATTTTTCCCTGCATCGCCATCTGCAAAACCGACATGATTTCGCCGCCTTCGTAACCTAAAACGGTTGCACCCAAAATTTGATCGGTTTTGGCATCTACAACGGCTTTCATAAAGCCTTTTTTTTCTCCGATCTCATTGGCGCGGGCAACGTGGCCCATTTCCAGTTTGGCAATTTTTACGTCGAGGTTTTGCTTTTTTGCTTCACTTTCTGATAAGCCGATGCGGCCCAGCTGCGGATCTGTGAACATACAATACGGTACCGGCCGACCTTTTATGGTTAAATCCGCACCTTCCGTTAAATTTTTCAGTACGATCAAATGATCATTATAAGCGATATGCGTAAACGCCGGGCCAGGTTTTACATCGCCTAAAGCATAAATACCTTGCGCGGTGGTTTCCAGCTTATCGTTTACTTTTACGTAGCCTTTGTCGTCGATTTCCACGCCTGTATTTTCTAAGCCAAGCGTTTTAGTTTGCGGCGTACGGCCAACAGCAAGCAGTATTTGTGCAGCAGAAACTTTTTGTTCGCCTATTTTGGTTTTGGTTTTGAGGGTTAACGTAACGCCGACGGCAGATTTTTCAATTTTAACGGTTTCTGCGGAAGTGATAATTTCAATCCCTTCTTCCTTTAAAAAATCCGTTACACTTTCGCTTACATCTTCATCTTCACGCACCATGATGCGTTCCGATTTTTCAATCAGCGTAACTTTACTGCCAAAGCGCGAGAACATCTGCCCAAACTCCAAACCGATGTAATTTCCACCAATAACAATCAGGCTTTCAGGCAGTTCCTTCAAATCCAGAATGGTGGTTGAAGTTAGATATGATATTGTTTCTATGCCTTCAATTTTTGGAATCGTAGTTTTTGCGCCGGTGTCAATAAAAATCAAATCAGCTGTCATTTCTTCTTCGCCGCCAGCATTCAATTTTACAGATAAAGTTTTTTTATCGATAAAAGAAGCATCACCAAAAATCAAATCCAGGTTTTCGGTTTCCTCCAAACCTTGTTGTCCGCCTTGCCGGGATTTGATAACGATATCGTCTTTTCGTTTGATGATCGCCGGGAAATCAACTTTAAAATCCTTTACGATAACGCCCATATCTTTTCTTGTGACCACGTATGCAGCCCGTGCAGAACCGATTAAGGCTTTGGTTGGCGTGCAGCCGTCGTTTACACAAGTCCCTCCCACAAAACGTTTTTCTATCAGGGCGGTTTTTTTGCCTGCTTTGGCCAGTTTTTTTGCCAAAGGCGTACCCGCCTGGCCGGAACCAATTACAATGGCATCATAAGTTTTCATCGATGCTGCTTTTATCGGGTAATTTTTACGCCCTTCCAGAACGCTACGTAGTTTTTAATCTGTGCTGCCGCATGTTTTGGTTCCGGATAAAACCAGGCCGCATCAGGGTTTTGTTTGCCGTCCACATCTAATGTATAATACGACGCCAAGCCTTTCCACGGGCAGGTAGTATGCGTGGAAGATAATTTCAGGTACTCATTTTTAACGGATTCCAGCGGGAAATACTGGTTGTTTTCTACTACGATGGTGGCATCGCTTTCGGCTATAATTTGGTTGTTCCATTCAGCTTTCATAATTTTAATTTTAGGTTGATAAAAGAAGTATCCAATAATTTTATACTTCTTGTCAATCAACTGGTTTTCCTGTATTTAGTTTTGTGCCGATGAATATCTTGTTTTCTATAAGCAAAAAGAGCATCAGAAAAATTTCCTGATGCTCTTTTTATACACTATTTTAATCCATTGGAGGACCGCCACCCGGAGGGCCACCGCCTCCCGGAGGACCGCCACCACCAGGGCCACGGCTGCCGCCATCGCCCCTACGTTCTCCTCCTCTAAAATCATCCTGCTGCGGTGATTTGCCGGCAAATTTTTGCAACCTCAAACTAAATGAAAGCAGGTAATAACGGCCTAAACGGTTAACATTTGAAACTGTATAACCTGAACCATTTGGTGTATAAGTATAACCCGTATTTTGATTAAATAAATCATAAGCAGCTAAACGAACGGTCGCAGCATTGTTTTTTAAAAACCGGCGTTCAAGGTAAGCATTTAAAATATTAGGGTTTTTTTGAGCTACACCGTTATAGCCACTGTAAATTAATTTGCTATAGTCATAACTTACCGTATAATTTTTCCACAAATAATTTTTACCGTTTAAACCGAATGTGAGGGTTTTAGCAGCAGTATTTTGAAAATTTGTAGCTATGATAGAGTTATTAATAGTGCTAATGCTGTAACTGGTTCTAAATTCGGCATCGATCACATCGGTAATATCCGTTCTAAACCGTACTCCTGGTGTTATAACCAAACTTTTGGCAATATTTCTTAAAGTAGTCATCGATTCGGTATTACTTACGGCATCATATGCGACACTGCTGCTGTAACCAATATTGTTGGTATAAGTAGCTTGCGCATTAAACATCAGCGTGTATTTTCTTTGTGCCCATGGTTTAGCATAAGTGCCTATAAAAGAAGATGTATAGTAACCATCAGTATTTAGGTATTGGGTTAAATAAGTCCCAGCAAGGTTTTTATTTAAAACATCGTTTTTAGGATAATAAATAGAGTTGGTTACAATTTTATTATCTGTTTGGTTAAATGTAAGGTTCGTAAACAAAACATCTCCTGTTGCAAAATTAAACTTGTTATAACGCAGCGTAAAGTTGTTGTTAAACTCTGGCTTTAAGTTTGGATTTCCCTGAACCGGATATAAAGCATTTGAGAAGTCTATAACGGGTTGTAAATAGTTAAAATTTGGCTGGCTGCTGGAACCATTATAATTAATATTTAAAGCCTGACTTCTGGAGAAATTATAAACAAAGTGGGCAGCAGGAGAGAAATTAAACGTTGAAACATGGGTACTTTGTCCGGTTGTTGGAGAAAAACCATCTAAAACAGTAGGCTGCACACCTACTCCTAAAGTATAATTATATTTTTTGTCTACAAAACGATAATTAAGCCCAAAGCGGTTAGTTGTAAAAGTATAGTTATAATTGTTACTAAACCTTGGATAAAAAACCTCCTGGTTAGCAGTAGTAATCGTATCTGTTTCCTTATCACTTGATGTATAAGAATGGTTAAAATTGTAACTAAGTTCCATGTACGACCGCTTTCCTATTGGTTCCAGGTAAGAAAAATTTGTTCCGATACTGTTGGTGCGGCTGTTGGTGTTAATTAATTGATACTGCGGTGCAGTATGAGGGCCGGCAGTATAGTTGGTTATAGGATTATCAAATTCGTCCGTTTTAGCTGAACTTGCAGAAAAATTGATACTCAAATTACGACGGGTAGCCCGAAAACGATGGTTGTACAAAACATTTATGCCATAATTAGGCGATTTTGAATTATTTGTAGTGCTTTGGCTGTAGGCTGTATTCGGTATTTCGCTTACAGTATTGCTTAAAGTAGAATTAGCGTTGGTATTTACACCCGCATAAGAAAATGTTGGTGTTACTTTAAGGTAATTAACCGTATCTGGCTTGTATTCCATATTCCAGGTAAAACGATGATTTATGTTTTCCTGTTGCTGATTATTGTCCTGGGTTGTGTTACTGGTTAAACTGCCGCTAATAATATTTTGCTGGAAAGAATTACTGATCGTATGAACTGTATTGTCTGAAAAACTATAGCTGCCATAAATAGATAAATATTTCCCCCACTGGTCCCTGAAATTTAAACCAATAGCATGGGCATCCGTAATACCATTTTGGTTTGAAGTAGTACTTGCGCCTTGCAAAGCATTACCTCGGCCTCCGCCACCACCACCGCCTCCAAAACCGCCTCCACCACCACGCGCAACACCACCGCCGCCATAAGTAAAGGTATTGATGTTGGTATTGTTGATATTTCCTAAAAGAGATATTTGCCTGTCGCCTTTAAAGCTAAAATAGTTAACAGTTCCTAAATAACGGTTATGGTCTTCGTTATTGTTAATAGCAGCAGGATCGGTTGGACTGCCGGTAGTATTGGTTGCAGGCAAAGCATCGCGGCCAACCCCTGCAGTTGCCTGTAATGAATATCCTACATTTCTATCTTTACGGATAACGATGTTCATAATCTTGTCCGGCTCGCCTGTTTTAACACCCGTTAAGTTTGCCTGATCGCCATAATCATCAATCATCTGGATACTTTCAATTACATCGGCAGGCAGATTTTTTGTAACCGACTGTACATCTCCTCCCATAAAATCTTTTCCGTTGATCCTAACTTTGGTAACCTGCTTGCCTTGCGCAGTAACATTTCCGTTTGCATCTACATCTACGCCCGGCAATTTTTTAATCATATCTTCTGTTGGCGCATTTGGCCTCACTTTATAAGCATTGGCATTAAACTCTACCGTATCTTCTTTAAGCTTTACCGCATTAATGCCAACAATGGTTACGCCTTTTAACTGCGTAGCTGATGCCCTGATTTTAATTACGCCAACATTAACAACACTTGGATTTTGCGGCTGTGGCAAGTATCTTCTAACAATGGTTTGAAAACCTATTAAATCAACCGTCAACCTAAATTCTGTTGCTTTTACCCTCGGAAACACAAACGAACCATCCATACCAACGGAAGTGGCCAAAGTATCAGACGCGGAAATCAGTTTTACACTTGCGCCAGGTAAAGTAGCCCCAGTTGTATCTTGTACTATGCCGCGCACTTCGTGCAACGTTTGTGCATGCAAAACATTTGCTGCTGCCAGCAAAAAAATAATTAGGCAAAGTATCTGTCGTTTCATATATTTAGGGTTGAAGGAATAAATCAGTGTTTTTTGTTTTCTTGCAAAGACAGCGCAAATTCGTAAAAGTTTCGTCAGCTTTAAATCAAGTGCTGTAACATTCGTGTGATTGGCATCATTGTTACATTTTCGCATATTTTAAAGCCATTTATTACGCTTTTTTAAACTGTAACAATTTGATTATCTTATGTTACCAAGCAGTATTGCTTTGTCCCCAAAAGCTGCCGTTGATGCTTTTACCTGTTTTGTAACTTTAAGTTTCAATTAAATTTTTAATCCAACAACCACCAAGATTTTAGTGTGATAAAAACAGCATGGAAAATAAGGACAGGATTTTCACGAAGATATGTACCACAACCATGCTTCTTTTATCAACCTTTTTTGGGTAGAATGATAGAACTTCTTCAAAATAAAAAATCCTGAAAAACAGTAGCATGAATTACTGTACTCCAGGATTTTTAATATTGTTAAAATTTACAGTTATGCCTGTTGAATTTCGTCGTTTAAATCGTTTGATTTTTCTTTAACCTTTGATTTTGCCTGATCTTTTAAACCTTCTGCTTGATCCTTATACTCATCAACTTTTGATTTTGCCTGATCAACTACCTGATTTTTATAATCTACAGCCTTGTCTTTGTATTGGTTTAGCTCATCTTCGCCTGCTTTTACTTTTTCTTTAACGGTATCCCAAGTAGAGTTAGCGGTTTCAACCAATGCATTGCGGGTTTCTTCGCCTGCATCTGGCGCAAATAATATACCTAAAGCAGCGCCTACGGCTGTTCCTAACAGAAATATGCCTAAGCCTTCAACAGAATTTTTCATAAGTGATAATTTTAGTGTGATTGATTTGAGGCTAACACAATTGCAACATAATGGTTTCAATAATTTTAATATTGATGCAAATACTTCTTTTACAGGTATAAAAGAAGTATTGCGTCTATAAAAAGTTATTTTATTGCTGTTTTGCCAAACGCATTTAACCCACTTTGCAAAAAGTTTTTGTAGTTCTCTGGATTATAATCTGCACCTTGCGGCGGAACTAATAAATTTCCTTCGTCATCCAACAAAACATAAAAAGGCTGGGAGTTTGCTTTAAACTTGGAAGCTTGGAACTCGCTCCATTTATTGCCAATCGTTTTAATTTTTTTTCCTTGAGGAGTAACGGTTTGTTCACTTGCTTGCAGATCTGTTTTGTCATCCACATAAAGCTGTAGCAGTACAAAATCATTGCTGATCAGGTTATAAACTGCTTTATCTGTCCACACACTTGCTTCCATTTTGCGGCAATTTACACAAGCATGACCGGTAAAATCGATCATAATTGGCTTATGGTTTTTCTTTGCATAAGCTAAAGCATCGTCGTAATCAAAAAAAGCATTTAAACCTAAAGGTGCCTTAAAAATAGAAGCGTATTTGTGCGGTGCTTCATTATTGTTTTGGGTTGAAGTATTTGAAGTACGATTACTTGCGGTGAGGCTTGGCGTGTACAAGTCAAAATCCTGCGTTTGCAGCGGAGGCAAAAAAGCAGAAATTGATTTTAAAGGTGCGCCCCACAAACCCGGAACCATGTAAACGGTAAAAGCAAAGACAATAATCGCCAGAAATAAACGCGGAATAGAAATAAAATCGAAGGGGGAATCATGCGAAAACTTTAATTTTCCGAGGAGATACAAACCCATCAACCCAAAAATAACGATCCATAATACAAGGAAAATTTCCCGGTCAAACCATTCCCAATGATAAGCCAGATCAACATTTGATAAGAACTTTAATGCTAAAGCCAATTCCAGAAAACCTAAAACAACTTTTACACTGTTTAACCAGCCACCAGATTTTGGCAGCGAATTTAACCAGGATGGGAACATCGCAAACAAAGCAAACGGAATAGCCAAAGCCAGCGAAAAGCCAAACATGCCAACTGCCGGGCCAAGCAAAGCACCTGATGTTGCAGCTTGCACTAACAAAGTACCGATAATTGGGCCGGTACACGAAAAAGAAACCAAAGCTAACGTAGCAGCCATAAAAAACAAGCCAATCATTCCGCCTTTATCTGATTGCTCATCCATTTTATTGGCCCAGGCAGAAGGTAAAGTAATTTCAAAAGCACCAAAAAAGGAAATGGCAAAAACAATCAGCAATAAGAAAAAAACCATATTAAAAACACCATTGGTTGCCAAATTATTTAAAGCATCGGCACCAAAAATTACCGTAATGATCAACCCAAAAGCTACATAAATAACAATGATAGAAAGCCCGTAAATAACAGCTTTGCTAATTGCGCTGCCCCTGGACTGTGCCGTTTTTGTAAAATAACTTACCGTTAAAGGAAGCATTGGGAAGATGCAAGGCATAAGCAGCGCGGCAAAACCGCCTAACAAACCTGCCAAAAATATTGCCCACAAACTTTGCTGCTCTTGCTTTTGTGAAATGGCTTTTACTTCTTTTTTAACAACGTCGTTTTTAGCTGGATCTGTCGTTTTTGCAGATGTTGTATCGGCAGGCAAAGGAGAAAACTGCACGTCGCTGGTAGAAACCGTATCGCTTGCGGCAGTTTGCATGGCCTGGCTTTTACTGCTGAAGATCAGCAGGAAGCTTAAAAATGTCAGGAAAAAAAATGTTTTTTTTAAATGGAACGCAAACTGCATTGAGTGAGGGAATAAGATTTGTATGATGCTTCTTTTATCGGCATAAAAATACTGCATCGGGATAAGATACGGGTTTAACGTTTGTCATTTTGCTGGGACATTAAATTTTAGCCGATAAAAGAAGCATTTGCAAAACAAACCCAAACAAAAAGCCCTGCCAAATTTGGCAAGGCTTTTTGCTGACTCAATAATATTTACTTATGCTTTAAGCGTGTGCTTCTTCTGATTTAAAGAATTTGGCTGTTAAAAAATCGCCGTTCATTCTCGCAATATTGGTTAGCTTAATTTCTTTCGGGCATTCTGCTTCGCAAGCTGCGGTGTTGGTACAGTTACCAAACCCTTCTTCGTCCATTTGCGCCACCATATTTTGTACACGCTGATAACGTTCTGGCTGGCCTTGAGGCAACAAAGCCAGTTGCGATATTTTTGCAGATACAAACAGCATGGCAGAAGCATTTTTGCAAGCTGCAACACATGCTCCGCATTGGATGCAAGTTGCCGAATTAAAAGCTTCATCAGCAATTGGTTTCGGGATCGGGATTTCATTTGCATCCGGTACGCCGCCTGTATTAATAGAAATAAAACCACCTGCATGTTGGATTCTGTCAAAAGCAGAACGGTCTGTCGCCAAATCTTTTACTACCGGAAAAGCTGCTGCCCTCCAAGGCTCTATGGTGATAGTTTGCCCGTCGTAAAAGCTGCGCATGTGCAACTGACAAGAAGTAATTCCCTGTTTCGGTCCATGCGGGCGGCCATTAATGTACAACGAACACATGCCGCAAATTCCTTCGCGACAATCATGGTCAAAGTAAATTGGATCTTCTCCTTTAAGGGCCAAACCTTCGTTTACTACATCTAACATTTCCAGGAAAGACATATCCGGAGAAATATCATTTGCTGGATAAGTTACAATCTTACCTGGTGTTTTTACATCCTTTTGGCGCCATACTTTTAGCGTCAAATTCATATTTCCGTTACTCATATTAATTATCGTAAGTTGTAAGTTGACAGCAGCGAGTTGAAACCAATAACTTGCAACCGAAAACAGGCAACTATTATTTATAGCTTCTTTGTGTTAATTTAACGTTTTCGAAAATCAATTCTTCCTTATTCAATATTTCAGGCTGATTTTCTCCGGCGTATTCCCAAGCGGCAACAAAAGAAAAATTTTCGTCGTCGCGTTTAGCTTCTCCTTCTTCTGTTTGAGATTCTTCGCGGAAATGTCCTCCGCAAGATTCACGGCGCATTAAAGCATCATCAACCATCAATTCTCCCAATTCGATAAAATCTGCAACTCGGCCGGCACGTTCTAAAGAAAAATTGATTTCTTCATTTTCACCGGGAACAATTGCATTTTTCCAAAAATCAATTTTTAAAGCTTGAATTAACCCTTTTGCTTTGATCAATCCTGCTTCGTTACGGGCCATGCCGCAATATTCCCATATAATATGACCTAAATCCCGGTGATATTCATTAACCGTTTTAGTGCCTTTTTTCATAGAAAGGAACTTGGCAACCCGCACTTCTACATCTTTTTTAGTTTGTGCAAAAGCCGGATGATTTGGATCGATAGGTTTCGGGCCGATTGTAGCCAGATAATCACCCAAAGTATAAGGTATTACAAAATAACCATCGGCCAAACCTTGCATCAGTGCAGAAGCACCTAAACGATTTGCGCCGTGATCAGAAAAATTAGCTTCACCTAAAGCGTAACAACCAGGAATAGTCGTCATTAAATTATAATCTACCCAAAGCCCACCCATGGTATAATGCACAGCGGGATAAATGCGCATCGGTTGTTTGTATGGGTTTTCGTCCGTAATTTGGTAGTACATATCAAACAAGTTGCCGTATTTGGCAGCAACTGTTTCTTCACTTAAACGCTTAATGGCATCTGCAAAATCCAGAAAAACAGCTTTTCCGGAAGCACCTACGCCACGGCCTTCATCAGAAACTTCTTTGGCATTTCGGGAAGCCACATCACGCGGAACCAAGTTACCAAAAGAAGGATATTTACGTTCTAAAAAGTAATCCCGGTCTTCTTCTTTTATGTCGGTTACCTTGATTTCTCCTTTGCGGAGTTTTTCGGCTGTTGCTACTGTTTTCGGCGCCCAAACCCGACCGTCGTTCCGTAAAGATTCCGACATCAATGTTAATTTAGATTGATGGTCTCCGGAAACAGGGATACAAGTTGGGTGGATTTGTGTAAAACACGGATTTGCAAAATAAGCACCGCGTTTGTGCGCCCGCCAGGCAGCAGTAACATTAGAACCGATTGCGTTGGTAGATAAGTAAAAAACGTTACTGTAACCGCCAGTGCATAATAATACAGCATGTCCGGCATGCGTTTCGATCGCGCCTGTTCTTAAATTACGGGTTACAATTCCTTGTGCTTTGCCATCAGCAACAACTACGTCCAGCATTTCTGTACGCGTGTACATTTTTACTTTACCTAAATTAATTTGACGGTTTAGCGCAGAATATGCTCCTAAAAGAAGCTGTTGACCGGTTTGGCCGCGTGCATAAAATGTTCTGGAAACTTGTGCACCACCAAAAGAGCGGTTATCCAGTAAACCGCCGTATTCGCGGGCAAAAGGAACACCTTGCGCCACGCATTGGTCGATAATATTAACAGAAACCTCAGCTAAACGGTAAACGTTGGCTTCACGTGCACGGTAATCGCCACCTTTTATCGTATCATAAAATAAACGGTAAATACTATCGCCATCGTTCTGGTAATTTTTTGCAGCGTTGATTCCACCTTGTGCAGCTATCGAATGCGCACGGCGCGGACTATCCTGAAAGCAAAAAGCAGTTACGTTATAACCCAATTCAGCCAACGATGCCGCAGCAGAAGCACCAGCTAAACCTGTACCTACAATAATTACATTGTACTTTCGCTTGTTAGACGGGTTGACCAGTTTTAGGTTGAACTTTTGCTTGTTCCACTTTTCTGCTAATGGCCCTTCCGGCAGTTTGGCATTTAATTCCATTTTGTTAATTTTTATCTTATAAAAGAAGCATCCGGTTTTTAAACTTTATGCTGATTTATCTTTTGGTGAAATAATAAACAATAGGCATTGCTGCAAACCCAATCGGGATAATTACGGCAAAAAGCCAAATCCCAATCTGGTTTACAATCGGCTTATATTTACGATGGTTCATGCCAATTGTTTGCCAACTGCTTTGAAAGCCATGCAGTAAATGAAAGGACAACGAAGCCATCGCAATCACATAAAACAACACGTATATAGGTGAACTGAACGAGAAAATAACTTGTGCCTGTAAATCTTTGGCAATGGTTATTTCCTGCTGCGTATTTACATCAACATATTTGGCATATTCGTATTCGCCTTGCGGTAATTGTTTTGCCGAAACTAATTTGCCTGTTTTAAGGTCTGTCCGATACTCTTTAAATGGCATTTTCGGCCCTTCGTGGTTTTTAAACCATTCATCTTTATGGTAACTGTACCAAAAATTTCCCATGTGGATCACAATAAAAAGCAACAGAAACGAACCTAAAATTCCCATGTTGCGCGAAGACCAGATACTGGGCGATTTTGGCTGAAGGACATAATTTACCGGACGAGCTTTTCGGTTGTTTATTGTTAAGATCAAAGCATAAATAGAATGACCGATAATAGTGAGGTACAACAAATACGATACTACTTTTATCGGTGGAAAATGCGTCATGAAATGAGAATAATCATTAAAAGCCAAGCCACCGTCATCTTTAAATAATTGAAAGTTACCGCTTAAATGTACAATCAGAAACAAGCAAAGAAACAAACCGGTTAATGACATGATCAGTTTTTTTCCAATTGACGAAGAAAGCGTATGCTTAGAACCACTCATTGAGATATTAATTTTAGGATTATTATTACAAAAGTATTTATTAAAGCTGAAAAGATATTAAAGGTTCTTGCTAATATGTGTTTCAGTATTTATTTAGAAACAATCTAAATGATCAATACGTGATTTTATTTACTTTACCTAAAACGCAATTACTTTATCATTTAAAATACCAAAAACACGGTCAACTTCCTGATGCTGAACCGCAATCCTGCCGGTAAACTTTCCAAAAGAAGGTAAAATAGCCTGGTAAGAACCAAAAGCAAAGCAAGCCAGAGTTACGGCATCGCGGCCTTTTCCCCGTAAATTAACTCCCGGATGGATATGGCCGCATAAAGTATATGCTTCATGTTCTTTTACTTCTTGTTTTTTTAACGGATGATGAGCCATCCGAAAGGGCTTCATAAATAATTCTTTTTGGACTTCGATGCCTAAATTGATAAAGTGTTCCTCCTTGATAATATCATGGTTTCCTTTAACCAAAACCATGTTGATGTTGCTATACTTTTCCCGCCATAAACTAAACCAATGCCAGTCGCTGTTTTTATCGCTGTGAAATAAATCGCCTAAGAAAATTATTTTTTCAGGCTGATGTTCCTCAACCAAAGCAGATAGCACTTCTAAATCTTTTTGTGCAAGTTCTTGCGGAATAGCAATTCCGGCTTTACGAAAATGTGCCGTTTTCCCTAAATGTACATCGGCAAGAATTAATACTTTCTGATCTTTCCAGTAAACCGCTTTTTGTGGCAGTAAAAGAAGTGTTTGTTGTTTAAAAAAGAATTCTATTCCATCACAAATCATCGCTGCAAAATAACCACAAAACAAAAAAACCTGCAAATTTTACTTTGCAGGTTTTTGATACTTCTTTTATCGATACTTTTTTTAATTGTTCATTTGATAACCGTTGTTAAACGTGCTGCCATCTGGCCTAACTCCAGAGATAAATAACGATCCACCTTTGATATTAGAAAGTGCTTTATCAATATCAGCCGGCGAGTTTACAGGCACTTTATTAATGCCAGTAATAACAGAACCTTCTTCAATCTCTAATTGATCAAACAAACGTCCTTGGCGAACCTGTGATACCAACACACCACTTTTTAAATTATACTTTTGTTTTTGTGTATTAGTTAATGGAGCAAAGCTTGCACCTAATTTATTATAAATCTCTTCTGTTGATTTATTTCTGGTATTACTTGCTAAAACATTACTATTATCCGCTTTAAGCGTAACGGCAAATGTTTTTTCTTGTCCATCACGTAAAACAGTTAAGTTAATTTTATCACCAGGTTGCAAGCGAGCAACTTTCTCTTGCAAATCAGAAGATTCATAAACTGTGTTGCCATCAACTTTGGTGATAATATCGTTTCTACGGATACCAGCTTGTTCTGCACCGCCGCCTTTTACCAGTTCATTTACAAACAAACCGTTGGTTGTTTTTATATTTAACTCTTGCGCAGCATCAGGGTTTAATTCTCTAAACTGAACACCAACATAACCGCGTTTTACTTTGCCGAATTTTTCAATATCGTTCAAAACTTTTTTAGCTAAGTTAATTGGAATGGCAAAACCATAACCTTCGTAAGAACCAGTGTGTGAAAGAATAGCTGAGTTAATTCCGATCAATTCGCCTCTTGTATTAACCAAAGCACCGCCACTGTTTCCAGGATTAATAACCGCATCAGTTTGGATAAAAGATTCAATCCCTTTATTTAAAACAGGTGTTTGTGCTTGTGAACGGCTCATATTTGGATCAATCATTTGATTGTTATCGTCATCGTCATCGCCTCTTCCAATAATTCCTACAGACCGGCCTTTTGCACTTACAATGCCTGCTGTAACCGTAGAAGCCAGGTTAAACGGATTACCTACAGCCAAAACCCATTCTCCAACTTTGGCATCGTCAGAATTGCCAAATTTTACAATTGGTAAATTGGTAGCACTAATTTTAATTAAAGCCAAATCTGTATTTGGGTCTGTGCCGATTACTTTAGCACTAAATTGGCGATGGTCATTCGTTGTAATCTCAATTTTATCTGCTTTATCTACTACGTGGTTATTGGTAACGATATAACCATCGGTAGAAATAATAACGCCCGAACCAGAAGCTTTTTGCGGGCCGGATGGCTGCCTGCGGCGCATGCCAAACATATCACCAAACATTTGCTCCATCTGATCCTGGCCACCGCCGCCTTGCGAAGAAGAATAAGTTGTACGAATGTAAACTACGGCCGGTGTAACGGCTGCTGCTGCTTGTGTAAAATCTACTGTTCCGGCAGATGACATCATCGGCGCAACATGGTTGCTTGCAAAATAAACTTTTTGTCTGTCTTCAAACGTTCCAGCGTCTGTTGTTTTAGGTTCAACCATTTTGTAGGCACCCACGGCAATAGCGCCTCCCAAAATGGCCGTCATTAATGATAATCCTACTTTTTTCATATTTAATTTTTGTCTCTTTAATTTTTGAAATTCATTATTCAAATTTAATGCCTTATTGACTTTATAATCAACCTAAAGTTGCTTTATACAGTGTTAAAAAATGTTAAACCGTTAAAGGTAATTTTTGGCTGATCACCATTTGCTACAATCTTTTGTTTTATAACTAAAGAAAACCAATTTTGTGCTTATTAATAATTGCAAAACGTGAAACAGGTTTTCTACAAATACCAAGGTGCTGGGAACGATTTTATATTGATAGACAATCGTTTACAGCAATTTAACCATCGTCAACCAGAACTGATTGTAAGGTTATGCGATAGAAGGTTTGGCATTGGCGGTGACGGCATCATGTTTTTGCAGGTAAAAGAAGCATTTGATTTTGAAATGATTTATTACAACGCCGATGGAAAACCAAGCAGCATGTGCGGTAACGGCGGGCGTTGCATTGTTGCTTTCGCCAAGTTTTTAGGCTTGATCAAAAAAGAAACAAACTTTTTGGCAGTTGATGGCGCACATTATGCCACAATTTCCGAAACGGGCGATTGGGTGAGTTTACAAATGATTAATGTGAATACGATCAATCGTGATGGCGAAGCTTATATTCTTAACACTGGTTCGCCGCATTATGTAGAATTGGTGGAGGATTTAGAGCATAAAAACGTTTACCAGGATGGTTTTGCCATCCGTAATAATCCAACTTATCAAAAAGACGGCATCAACATAAATTTTGTTGAACCTGTAAACAATGGCTATTTCGTGCGCACTTTTGAGCGTGGCGTAGAAGATGAAACTTATGCCTGCGGAACTGGTGTAACGGCTGTTGCTTTGGCAATGGCCAAGCATCAGCAAAAAACCGGTGCTGTTTTTACCCCAATAAAAGTTTTAGGCGGAGATTTAGGCGTAAAATTTAATTACAATGGCTCTACATTTTCTGATATTTTTTTGGAAGGGCCAGCAGTTCAGGTTTTCTCCGGAGAAATTCTCCTTTAAAACTCGCTGAATTTTAATGCTTCTTTTATCACCTAAATTTATATAAACAGTTTTTCTTTTAAGGTAATTCTGATTACGTTTGAACCTTTTGCCTAATTGTAATTGCAACAATCAGGTTATCAGGAAGACAACATGTTAAGAGTTGACAGCAGCAAACCTTGTAAGATTATTTATGCTATTTGCAAGCATGAATATCTTTCGTATTTGATCGAGCCGCATGTTGTCCAACTTAATTCAAACGGCGAATATTCACTTACGCACCAGCGTTTGTTTGTAAATACAGCCGAAGAATTTGCTGAATGTCTGGATGATACAGACCGAAAGCTGATCCGGATTTTGCAGGAAATCGAACAAAGCCACATCATTTTAAAATATTATAAAAAGCCAATCAGGCCGCTTGAGTTTTTTTCTAAAATCTACACCGAAGAATCTTTTGAAAAACTTCGGCCTAAAATTGAAAAAAAACTTGCCGAAGCACTTCTTTTACTGCCACAAAAAGAATTATGCGTGATGAGCCGCGAAGGTTATCCGGCAGAGCGTTTTGTACAAATTGCATCGGAACCAGCCACTGTTTTATTTCACTTCCGCAGAAACGAAAACGAAACACGCTATTATCCAACCATTAAATACAAAGGGCAGCGGATTGAGTTTATGTTTAAAGGTGCAGAAATCATCTGCAATTCTCCGGCGTATTTACTGCTGCAAGATGTACTTTATTACTTCGAAAAAGATATTGAAGGCAAAAAACTGCTTCCGTTTTTGGATAAGCGCTATATCTCGATCCCAAAATCCTCGGAAAAAACTTATTACGAAAAATTTGTTGCGCCGCTAATTGAAAAGTATGCGGTTTATGCACAAGGTTTTGAAATTATTAGCGAACGTTACAATGCAGAACCTGTTTTAAAACCGATTTATACAGAAGGAGGCGTTTCACAAATTCAACTGTTTTTTAAATATGGAGAAGCTGTTTTTCCGTATGCAGATGGGCGGCAGGTTTCTGTGCGGATTGAAAACAGAGACGATCAATACTTCTTTTATCGCATTAAAAGAAGTATTGCCTGGGAAAAAAAGAAGTTTTTGGAACTGGAAAATTTAGGGCTAAAAACAGTATCCAACCTTTTCCAAAACCTGGAAGTTGATTTGGTCGAAGACGAAGAAAATCATTCGTTATCCGTTTTTAACTGGCTGAACGAGCATCACGACCAACTGATGGAAAACGGTTTTGAAATTGAGCAGCCGGAAGGCAACAAACGTTTTATTTTTGCAAACCCCAAAATTAACCTCGAAATTAGGGAAGGCAACGATTGGTTTGATATTTACGCAATCGTTTACTTTGGTAATTACGCCATTCCGTTTATCGAACTAAAACAACATATCTTAAATAAACGGCGCGAGTTTATTTTGCCTTCCGGTGAGATTGCCGTAATTCCGGAAAAATGGTTTTCGCAGTACAGCAACCTGCTTTACTTTAGTGATGGAACAGATAAACTTCGGCTTAAAAAACATCATATTGGTTTAGTTAACGAATTGGCAACAAGTGATTATGCCGAAGTTACCATGAACCGAAAACTACAGCAGTTAAATAACTTTGAAAGTTTGGAGGAAATAGAGTTGCCGCAAAATTTTAACGGCGAATTGCGCCCTTATCAAAAAGCAGGTTATGATTGGTTCCATTTTTTAAAAAAATACCATTTTGGCGGTTGCCTGGCAGACGATATGGGTTTGGGCAAAACCATCCAAACGCTTGCTTTACTTCAAAAAAACAAAGAAGAGAATATAGAAAATAAAGTTACTTCTTTGATTATTATGCCAACTTCGCTTATTTATAATTGGATAAACGAAGCCAAAAAGTTCACTCCGGAAATACAAATTTTAACTCATACCGGCACTGCACGCTTTCGTGATGCCGCAATTTTCAGCAATTATGATGTTGTTATTACGACTTACGGCATTATGCGGATTGATATTGCTTTGCTAAAAGATTTCTTTTTTGAATACATCATTTTAGATGAAAGCCAGAATATTAAAAATTCTTCTTCCAAATCTTTTCAAGCGGCAATCGAACTAAAATCTCGTTATAAATTGATTTTAAGCGGAACGCCGGTAGAAAATTCGGTGAATGATTTATGGACGCAAGTTTCTTTTATCAATCCAGGTTTGTTGGGCAATCAATCTTATTTTCAAAATAATTTTGTTATTCCTATCGAGAAGAAAAAAGACGAAGACAAAGCGCACCGTTTACAGGTTTTGATCAAACCTTTTATTTTAAGGCGAACCAAAGAGCAAGTTGCTACCGAACTGCCATCAAAAACAGAAAATTTATTTTATTCTGAAATGTGCGATGAACAGGCCGATGAATACGAAAAAGTTAAGTCAGAATACAGGAACGAGCTTTTAAAAAGTATTGAAGAAGGCACATTTGCACAAGCAAAACTTCATGTTTTACAAGGTTTAATTAAGTTAAGGCAAATTGCTAACCATCCTCGTTTAATTGATGAGAGTTATACTGGTGGTTCTGGTAAGTTTGATGATGTTTGGGAAATGCTGACCAATGCTTTGGAAGTTGGGCATAAAGTTTTGGTTTTTTCTCAATTTGTGCGGCAATTAACGATTTTTAGGAACCATTTGGATGGAGAAAATATTCCTTACGCTTATTTAGATGGCAAGACAAAAAACCGGGAAGAAATTATTACGGAGTTTCAGGAAAATAAAGATCTGCGCATTTTCCTTATTTCTATTAAAGCTGGCGGCGTTGGTTTAAACCTGACCGAAGCTGATTACGTTTTTATTTTAGACCCTTGGTGGAACCCAGCAGTAGAACAACAAGCGATAGACCGAACGCATCGGATCGGGCAAACAAAAAAAGTGATTATATATAAATTCATCACTAAAAACAGTATTGAAGAAAAGATACTTCTTTTACAGCAACAAAAAATACATGTTGCCAATGCTTTGATTACTACAGATGGCAATTTTATAAAATCCCTGACACCAGAAGATATTAAGGATTTGTTGATGTAAATGTTAACTTTTATTCCTGCTGGCTTTTAGCGGTTTTGATGGAATCCCGTTTCTTTTGAGCTGCTTTCTTTTTCTTGTTGAAAAATCCGCGAAGCAAAAAATTATGCTGCGCGGCTTCCATATTCTGACTAAATCCTTCTGTACCTTTTTTAACTGTTTTTAAAGTGCTGTTTGCTTGCCTAACAGTTCCTTCTAAATCATTGGCCAATTTGTCGCTTGACAACAACTTGCCAATGCTTCCTTTACCATGGTTAATTTTATAAACAATATCAGAAAGGTTTGATGTTAAAATTTCTGCATTATCGGCAACCCGGGTTACTTTACCAATAATTTTATCTACATCCAACGGATTGATTGTGTTAACTTTGTCTCCATTGTCTAACTCTCCGGTTTGTGCTGTTCCCGGATTGATCACAATAAGTTTATCGCCCATTAAACCGTCACTTCCGATTGCTGCTTTAACATCTTTTCTTAAAAACTTTTGCACGTCTTTATTAATCGTTAAATCAACCCGAACGGCTGTATCAGATACAATTCTGATGTTTTGGATAACACCAACATTAATACCTGCAAAACGTACATTATTGCCAACTTGTAATCCGTTTACGTTTTTAAATACACCGTAAATATTAAACGTGGTATTAAACAGACTTTTTGATTTACCAATAAAAAAGATGGCCAAAACCAATATCAACACACCGATAAAAGTAAATATTCCTAATTTTAATTTTTGTCCGCTGTTTGTTTTCATAATCTATTATTTAAAAAAAGATCGTACCAGTTCGTTCTCCGAATTTTCAAGCTCTTTGTACTTTCCTTCTGCTATATATTCCCCATCATTCATTACCACCAATCGGTCTGCTGTAATTTCTGCACACGCCATATCATGGGTGATGATTATAGAAGAAGTTTTATATTTTTTTTGCATTTGAAGGATCAATTCACTTATTTCTTTGGAAGTTATCGGGTCGAGGCCTGTTGTAGGTTCATCATAAAGCATAATTTCCGGCTTCATAATTAATGTCCTGGCCAAACCAATCCGTTTTCTCATTCCGCCAGAAAGGTCTGAAGGCATTTTATCGATTGCGTTCGTTAACCCAACGCCTTCTAAAACTTCTTCTATTCTTGATGTAATTTCCGCATTGTCGGTCAACTTTAGAACTCTTGTTAAAGGAAACTCTAAATTTTCGCGAACAGTCATCGAATCATATAATGCCGAGTTTTGAAATAGAAAACCAATTTTAGTTCTTAATGCTTTGAGTTCTTCGTCGCTTAAATCAGAAACCTCTTCGTTAAAAACTTTTACAGAGCCTTCATCTTTTGTTAATAAGCCGACAATACATTTAATGGTTACAGATTTGCCCTGCCCGGATTTGCCCAAAACCACCAAGTTTTCCCCGCGCTTTAAATTTAGGTTGATATTTTTTAAAACTTCATAACCGCTAAATGCTTTTTTTAGCCCTCTTATTTCTACAACATTTTCTTCTGTAATGGCAGTAGGTTTTATATTGTTATCCTGACTATTAACCGTTGGTTCCATATTAATGATAGGCTAATATATTGGTTAATTGTACAGCGATGGCATCAATCACAAAAATCCACAATGAAGAAGTAACAACTGCAGAGTTTGCGGCCAAACCAACACTTTCGGTTCCTTTATTTGAATTAATCCCTTTATAACAACCTATAAAACCGATGGCTAAACCAAAGAATATCGTTTTAATGGTTGCCGGAAAAATATCGCTAAAACCCAAAACCGCAATGGATTTGGTAAAATACAGGTAAAAACTTACTTTACCATCAATGTTTACAGCTAAATAACCGCCAAATAATGCTATTGCATCTGATATAAAGGTTAGTATTGGAATCATGATTGTTGTTGCCAAAATACGGGTAACAACTAAGTATTGGATTGGATTGGCACCGGAAACTTCCATTGCATCAATTTGTTCTGTTACGTTCATACTGCCTAACTCTGCCCCGATACCAGAAGCAACCCTACCGGCGCAAATAATTGCTGTAATTACCGGCCCGATTTCGCGCACTATTGATAATGAAACCATTCCCGGAAGCCAGCTTTCGGCCCCAAAGTCTGCCAGTGTTGGCCGGGATTGCAGGGTAAGCACTAAACCCATTATAAATCCTGTTAATCCTACAAGGGTTAAAGATTTATAGCCGATTTCGTAACATTGCCGTATAAATTCAGACCATTCAAACCCGGATTTAAATATGTTTCTTAAAAAATTTCCAAAAAATACGATCTGTGATCCTGCTTCTTCAAACGTTTTCCTCCAAGCAGGCAATGCTTGTTCAGCCATAAATTAATAAGGTTATATATTTTTTCGATTGGAATATTAGCTTTAACGAATTTTATTTACAAATGTTGACAGAAGTATAAATTTTTATTTGCCAGCACTTGCTTATCGTTTAACCAATTTTATCATTCTATCTGTATTCCAAATTCTTAATCCGTACTTTTGTATTCACAAAAATTTTATGCCATACAAAGCAGTTATTGCTGGAGCAAGCGGTTTAGTTGGAAGTACGTTATTAAACCAATTGCTTAACCATTTCGACTATCACGAAGTACTTGTTTTAACGAGGAAAAAATTAAGCGTACAGCATAAAAAGTTAACACAATTAGTTGTAGATTTTAATCGTTTGGATGAATATGCTGATGACATTAACGGTCACGCTATTTTTTGTTGTTTAGGCACTACACGAAGCAAAACACCCGATTTAAAAATTTATAGGAAGATTGACCATGATTATCCTGTTCATTTAGCAAAAATAGGTGCTAAAAACAGTATGCAGCAATTTCATTTTATTTCTTCTCTCGGTGCCAATCCACAGTCTTTCTCTTTTTATACAAAGCTGAAAGGGGAAACGGAAGATGCTTTAAAAAACATTTCAATACGTTGCCTTTACATTTATCAGCCTTCGCTGTTAACTGGAAGCCGACAAGAAAAACGAATTGGTGAACGTTTTGCAACAGTTTTAATGAACGTGATTGATCCAATTTTATTCGGAAAGCTTGAAAAATACAAAAGCATCTCTGCGGAAGTTGTTGCCGGCGCAATGGTAAATCAATCTTTAAAAAACAATTCCGGCATTTTCACTTATCCTTCAGATCAAATAAAAAAATTAGCGTGAGTACTTTAATTTCAGCCGAGAACCTTGGCCACTCTTTCCATGATAACTGGTTATTCAGGCAGCAAACTTTTGGTATCAATTCGGGAAGAAGGATTGCATTAGTTGGTGCCAATGGTGCGGGCAAATCAACACTTTTAAAAATTTTGGCCGAAAAACTAAAGCCAACAGAAGGCAAAGTTGTTAAAAGTAAGTTTCTTTCGATGGGTTATTTGGAACAAGATCCTTTATTTAATCCCGAAGAAACCATTAATGATTTTATTTTTAAATCTGATAATGAGCAGCAGCAACTGATTAAAGAATACGAGTTACTGCTGGAAAACGATCCTGAGAATTATGACCAGATTGAGATTATTACCAATAAAATAACAGAGCTTGAAGCCTGGGAATATGAATACAAGATCAAGAATATTTTAGATCGATTAGACGTACATCATTTAGATCAGCAAATCAAAACACTTTCTGGCGGGCAAAAAAAGCGTTTGGCTTTAGCCGAATTATTAATAAGCGATCCGGAACTTTTTATTTTAGATGAGCCGACTAATCATTTGGATATCGAAACTATCGAGTGGCTGGAAAGCTTTTTAACATCTGGCAATAAAACTATTCTATTGGTAACGCATGATCGGTATTTTCTTGATAATGTTTGCAATGAAATTTTAGAAATTGACCAACAAAAAATATTTCCATATAATGGAAACTACAGCTACTATTTAGAAAAAAGGGCCGAACGGGAAGCTGTTGATCAAGCACGTTATCAAAAAAATTCCAACTTATTGAAAAAAGAATTGGAGTGGATGAGAAGAATGCCTCAGGCGCGAAGCACAAAGTCAAAATCACGTATTGATGCTTTTTACGATCTTCAAAGTAGAACACAAAATAACGGCAATAAGGAACAGTTAGAGCTGACAATAAAATCGGCAAGACAAGGCAACAAGATTGTCGAAATTAATCACCTTAAAAAATCTTTTAACAACACTACAATTATTGAAGATTTCAATTATGTGTTTAAAAAAGGAGACCGAATTGGTTTAGCCGGAAAAAACGGTAGCGGAAAATCTACTTTTCTTAATTTATTGACTGGAGAAATCAGTCCTGATTCTGGCATTATTAGCGTTGGAGAAACCACCTCTATCGGTTATTACCGCCAGTCTGGTTTAAATTTTAATGATGCTGATCGAGTAATTGATGTGATAAAAGAAGTAGCAGAGTTTATCACAATGGCTGATGGAAAATTACTTTCCGCTTCGCAATTGCTTACTCAATTCCTATTTCCGCCTAAAAAGCAACACGGTTTTATCAGTAATTTAAGTGGTGGCGAAAAGAAGCGGTTACAGTTGTTAACTATTTTGATTAAAAATCCAAACTTTTTGATTCTGGATGAGCCAACCAACGATTTAGATACTGACACATTAAATGTTCTCGAAGATTTTCTTACCGCTTTTGCAGGTGTAATTGTTTTGGTTTCTCACGATCGGTATTTGATTGACAAACTTACAGAGCAGTTATTTATATTTACTGGAAACGGTAATCTGCAAATATATAATGGCAATTATACTGATTTTCGTTTGGAAGAAGCTGCAAGTAAACAGGATTTAAAAAACCAAGTTAAAACAGTTAAACCTTCTACTTTAGATACAAAAAAAACTAACTTTCAGTTTAAGGAAGAAAAAGAACTTCAGGAGATAGAAAATTCTATTGCTAAGCTTGAAGCTCTTATTTCCGATTTAAATAAATCTCTTAATGACTCTTCTTTAACATCTAACGAATTAATCGAAACTTCTAATTGCATTCAATCTTCCCAAAAAGAGTTAGATGGGTTTTTAGAACGTTGGTTAGTATTAACTGATTTAAAAGAAGGATAATACGATTTAAAAAATGTTTCACGTGAAACTATTTAATGATGTTTAAAAAATACGATGTAATTGTTGTTGGCGGTGGCCATGCAGGATGTGAAGCAGCAGCGGCGGCAGGAAATCTTGGTTCATCAGTTTTGCTGATAACAATGAATATGGGCACAATTGCCCAAATGAGTTGCAACCCGGCAATGGGCGGCGTGGCAAAAGGGCAAATTGTACGCGAAATCGATGCTATGGGTGGCGGTTCCGGAATTATTACCGATAAAACCACTATTCAGTTTAGAATGCTTAACCGATCAAAGGGACCAGCAATGTGGAGCCCGAGAGCACAAGTTGACCGAATGCGATTTGCAGAAGAATGGCGGTTAATGCTTGAAAAAAATCCAAATGTAGATTTTTGGCAGGATACCGTAAATAACATCATCGTTAAAGATGGAAAAGTTTCTGGTGTTAAAACTTCTTTAGGAATTGAGATAGAGTCGGATGCCGTGATTTTAACTAACGGAACTTTTTTAAACGGTTTGATCCATATTGGTGAGAAAAAATTTGGCGGGGGAAGAACAGCAGAAAAAGCATCACATGGGATTACAGAGCAATTAATAGAATTAGGCTTTGAAGCTGGAAGAATGAAAACAGGAACTCCTCCACGAGTTGATGGGCGTAGCTTAGACTACTCTAAAATGGAAGAGCAATGGGGAGATGATGAAAGAGGAGAATTTTCGTACACCAAAATTAAAAAACCAATAGAACAAAGTTGCTGCTGGATTACTTATACAAATTTCAATGTCCACGAAACTTTAAAAGAAGGTTTTGAAAAATCTCCTATGTTTAGTGGCAGGATTAAAGGTTTGGGTCCAAGATATTGTCCTTCAATAGAAGATAAAATCAATCGTTTTGCAGAGCGTGACCGCCACCAAATATTTGTAGAGCCAGAAGGCTGGAATACAGTAGAAATTTATGTTAACGGATTTTCCACTTCCTTACCGGAAGATGTTCAATACAAAGCTCTACTACAAATTCCCGGATTTGAAAAGGTCAAAATGTTTAGGCCAGGTTATGCTATTGAATACGATTTCTTTCCTCCAACTCAGCTTAAATTAACATTAGAAACTAAATTAATTAGCAATCTGTTTTTTGCCGGGCAAATAAACGGAACAACTGGCTACGAAGAAGCAGCTTGTCAAGGTTTTATTGCAGGGATTAATGCGCATCGAAACGTAACGGGAAAACCGGCGTTAATCATGAAAAGATCAGAATCTTATATTGGTGTTTTAATTGATGATTTAGTAACCAAAGGAACTGAAGAGCCTTACCGCATGTTTACCTCAAGGGCAGAACATCGTTTGTTGTTGCGGCAAGACAATGCAGATATTCGCCTCACTCCTATTGGCTACGAACTTGGATTGATAGATGATGAAAGAATGGAATCTGTAAACCAAAAAATAAAAAATGCAGATGAAATTGTAAAATTTGTAAAATTAAATTCCATCAAACCTGAAGAAGTAAACGGTCTGTTGGAAAAAGCGGAAACAAGCAGCATCAACCAAAACGTGAAATTATCTGCTATACTTGGCAGGCCGCAAATTAATTTTAATACGCTAAAAGAAGCAAGTACTTTGCTGAACAATTTTCTTGTTGGCTTTGATCAGGAAACTATTGAACAAGCCGAAATCAAAATCAAATACGAATCCTATTTTGAAAAAGAATTGGAGATTGTAAACAAAATGAAAAAGATGGAGGATAAAGAGATCAATCCTTCGTTTAATTATAATGATGTTTTTTCTATATCAAAAGAAGCAAGAGAAAAGTTAATTAAAATTAAACCAAGAACGTTGGGACAAGCTTCCAGGATTTCTGGCGTTTCTCCTTCTGATGTTTCCGTATTGATGGTTCACATTAGCCGATAATAAAAAAAGTATGGTAAAAACAGCATTTTTATCAAATGAAATAAAGTTGTTATAAAAGAATATCTATTTGATTTAATGATAATCTTCGTTCAAAAAAAATATTTGATTTTAACGCATATAAATGGCCTTTAAAAAGATTTCGGTTTTTCACCTTTTACAAATTGCTGTTTTTACAATATTTATTACTGTTTATGGTTGTGCAAGCATCCAAAAACCACAAGGCGGGCCAAGGGACAAAACTCCACCTAAATTATTAAAAGCTACACCTGCGGATAAAACAATAAAATTTGACGCAAAAGAAATCCGGTTAGATTTTGACGAATATTTTAAACTGAATAACCAATACCAGGAAATCAGCGTTTCGCCGGCACAGGAAAAACCACCGGAATATCATATCAAACAAAGAAGTTTAGTTATCGACCTAAAAGATTCGTTGCATAAAAACACAACTTATGTAATCAACTTCGGGAAAGCAATTGGAGACGTAAATGAAAATAACATCCTCAAAAATTTTACTTATGTTTTTACAACTGGAAACGAAATCGATTCGTTAACAATTGCCGGCAAAGTAATTAATTCTGAAACGCAAGAACCCGAAAAAGAAGCCACCGTTTTTATCTTTACCAGTAAACAGGATTCTGCCCTATTCGGCAAGAAAAAACCGGCTTATTACAGCACAACCGATACTGCGGGCAATTTTAAAATTAGCAACCTCCACGCTAACACTTACAGAATTTATGCCTTAAAAGAAGCAAGCCCCAATAAAATTTACGATAACGACCAGGAATTAATTGCCCTGCTACCGAGAGATATTCGTTTGAAAAAAGATACATCAGGAATACAATTGGTATTGTTCAAACAAATCCCTCCGAAGTTTAGGGTGATAGACCGAAAAATAAACCCTGATGGAACCTTGTTTTACACTTTTAATAAAGGCGTCGCTAACCCTTCTTTACGCATTTTACAACCCGCTGCATTAAATAATTCAAAGCTTGTAGAGTTTAGCAAAAACGCCGACACTGCAAAATTGTATTTGAGAAATGTTGATTTTGATTCTATTAAAGTAGCTGTTTTATCTGCCGATAAAGCTTTAGATACGATTACTTTAAGAAGAGGGAGAAAGGAGACTTATAAAAGGAATCTGGGGATCAGTAATAACTCAAGCGGTAACGCGTTAAAACCTAAAACAGATTTGCAGTTATCAGCAAGCTTTCCGATAGAATCAACTAACGAAGCACAAATTGTTTTGAATGAAGATTCTGTGCCGAAATATGGTTTCAGCTTAGAAAAAGATACTTCCAGTTTAAGAAGATACACTTTAAAATATCCGTGGAAACCTGGAAAACATTATGACGTGCTACTAAATGAAGGCACTTTTATAGACATTTTTGGAAATAAAAATAAAAAATCTACTTTTTCATTTCAATTGGATAAAGAGGAAAATTATAGCACGATGATATTCAATGTCACTTTACCTGATACTTCGAAAGCTTATATCTTTGAACTCCTAAATTCGGATAAAAAGGTTATTAAAAGTATCTCGATCAACCGAAATCAAAAGCTAAATTTTATAAGTTATTCCATCGGCAAATATCGCGCACGGGTAATTTACGACCTTAATAGAAATGGCAAATGGGATACCGGTAATGTGAAAAACAGAACCCTGCCAGAACCAATTTGGTATTATAATAAAGAATTTAGCTTACGGGTAAACTGGGAAATGAACGAGAATATAGAAGTGCCAAAACCACCGCCTACTCGTTAAACCAGCTCGAATACAAGTTATAATTTAAAGGAAGCTGTTTCAGCATTTGCATTTGCACTTCAGAAACAGCTTTTAGTTTATTAGCCGGTGTTCCTGCATAAATAAAACCGGATTCGCAATGTGTATTTTCCAACACAACAGCACCAGCGGCAATAATGCAATAATCTTCTACAATTGCATGGTCCATCACTATCGCCCCCATTCCAATCAAAATATAATTTTGCAGCGTACAGCCATGAATTATGGAGTTGTGGCCAACAGAAACATGATGGCCAATAACAGTCGCTGCCTTTTGATAAGTACAATGAACAATCACACCGTCTTGGATATTGGTAAAATCTCCAATCGTAATTGAATTAACATCGCCTCTAATCACCGCATTAAACCAAACAGAACATTGGTTTCCGATGGTAACATCGCCAACAACCGTAGCATTTTCAGCAATAAAGCAATCGCTGCCAATTACAGGGAGTTTATCTTTTACAGGCAGGATCAGTGGCATTATAAAAATAATTTTTACATTCGTTTTTATTTTTTCTGCGGAAGTAGCTCAGCTGGTAGAGCATCAGTTTCCCAAACTGAAGGTCGCGGGTTCGAACCCCGTTTTCCGCTCTTTAATAATGCTTCTTTTATCGACTGCTTTTCATAAAATAGTATTCTGCAGCCCTGACTGATGATTTGGATAATCCGTAGTAAAATGCAATCCCCTGCTTTCTTTTCTAATCATCGCTGATTTTACAACCAGATAAGACACTTGTATCAAATTACGCAACTCACAAAGTTTGACCGATAACTTGGTTTTTTTGTAGAAATCTTCTGTCTCTTCATACAACAAACGCAACCGGCGCAAAGCTCTTTCAGAACGAAAATCCGAACGTACAATCCCAACATAATCGTTCATAATTTTCTGCATTTCGCGGACGTTGTGTGTTACCAAAATATCTTCATTTTGCTGCGCTACACCAAACTCGTTCCAGTCCGGGATATTTAACGGCATAAAAGAAGCATTAGCTTTTGGTATCGCATCTTCAAAAATACGGTGGGCAAAAACCAAAGCTTCTAACAAAGAATTAGAAGCCAAACGGTTTGCACCATGCAATCCGGTGGAAGAACATTCGCCGCAGGCATACAAATGCTGGATGGACGATTGCCCGTGCGTATCAACCATTATGCCGCCGCACATGTAATGGCTCGCCGGCGAAACCGGGATTAAATCCTTCGTCATATCAATCCCGATAGACAAACATTTGGCGTAGATATTAGGGAAATGCGCCAGCAAATCATCTTTACTGCGGTGCCGGATATCGAGATAAACGAAATCATCGCCCGATTTTTTCATCTCCGCATCAATCGCACGTGCTACAATATCCCGCGGCGCAAGGGATTTCCGCGGATCATATTCCTGCATAAACTCCTCCCCATTCCGCCGCTTTAAAATCCCGCCAAAACCACGCACAGCTTCCGAAATCAGAAATGAAGGATAATCGCCCGGATTGTACAAAGCCGTTGGATGGAACTGGATAAATTCCATATCGCGCACTTTGCCTTTTGCCCGGTAAACCATCGCCAAACCGTCGCCGGTTGCAATGGTCGGATTGGTAGTAATGGAATAAATATGGCCCGCGCCGCCGGAAGCCATTACCGTTATTTTCGACAAAAACTTTTCAACTTCATTCGTCAAATGGTTTAAAACATAGATGCCAAAACAGGTAATATCCTTGCTCGAGCGGTCTACAAATTCGCCCAGATGATGCTGCGTGATTAAATCAATTGCAAAATAATGTGTTAAAATTTCGATGTTTTTGCTTTGGTGGATCTGCTCCAGCAACGCACGTTCGATCTCGAAACCGGTGATATCTTTATAATGCAGCACACGGCTTTCAGAGTGTCCGCCTTCTTTTGCCAGGTCAAAAATCCCCTGATTGGTTTTATCGAAATTGGTTCCGTAATCAATAATTTCTTTAATTCTTTGCGGGCCTTCTTCCACCACAATCTTCACCACTTCTTCATTACACAAACCATCACCTGCAATCAGCGTGTCCTCGATGTGTTTTTCGAACGAATCTTCTTCTTTATCCACAACTACAGCCACGCCGCCTTGCGCATATTTGGTGTTCGATTCATCTTCGTTAGATTTTGTAACAATCAAGACCTTACCGTGTTGTGCAGCTTTCAACGCAAAACTCAGCCCGGCAATACCAGAACCAATAACCAGGTAATCAACATTTCTACTCATAAAATACAGGCTAAAAACAGCATCCTAAACGTGATGTTAACAACAAATGTAAAGATGTTAAATTCGCGGTGATAAAAAACCTGCAAATTTTTATTCATTCTAATTAGTGTTGATAACCATTACCTGCCGTTTTATTTTAGGTAAGTTACAAACAGTTTTACCGGCTGCTTTCAACATTCTTAAATCACCTAAAAATCAACAGTAAAACTTTTAAAAATAATTTTGGCCGATAAAAGAAGCAGTAAATCAGCACGATAAAGTAAACATTTTGTTTATAAGATGTTGGTAAGAAACCTTCAACTACATTTGCAAATGTTTTTAAGCCGGTTTTTTAACGAAACCAACACACTAATAAATCGTAGTTTTATTTTTTAAAGAATAAGTTGTTTTTATTGAAATGTTAAAAATGGATACTTTTGAAGAAATACGGGTGAAAGGTTTTGCCGACGAATACATTGATCCGTCGCTTGATCTTTTTGCCGAAATCGAAAAATTAAAAAAAGAAAAAAATGCAATTATACTGGCACATTATTATCAGGAAGCTGATATTCAGGACATTGCCGATTATATTGGCGACAGTTTGGGGCTTTCGCAGCAGGCGGCCAAAACTGATGCCGACGTAATCGTTTTTGCCGGCGTGCATTTTATGGCCGAAACTGCCAAAATTTTGTCTCCAAAGAAAAAAGTTTTGCTGCCGGATAGCAAAGCCGGTTGTTCGCTGGCAGATAGTTGTCCGCCGCACTTGTTCAGGAAATTCAAGGAGCAATATCCGGATCATTTGGTGATCACTTATGTAAATTGTACGGCAGAATTGAAGGCTTTGAGTGATATTGTTTGTACGTCCAGTAACGCCGTCCAGATTGTGCAAAGTTTGTCGCCGGAACAAAAAATAATCTTCGGGCCGGACCGGAATTTAGGAAAATATGTAGCGAAAAAAAGCGGACGGGATTTGGTTTTGTGGAACGGAGCCTGCATGGTGCACGAGATTTTTTCGAGGGAGAAAATTACCCGGTTAAAAGAGCGTTATCCGGCAGCAAAATTTATCGCACATCCAGAATGTGAAGATGCAATTTTAGAAATGGCTGATTACATCGGCTCCACAACTGGACTGCTAAATTACACGATCAAAAATCCGGCAAACGAGTTTATTGTGGCTACAGAATCCGGGATTTTGCACCAGATGCAGCGCGATAATCCAACGAAAACATTTATTCCGGCACCGCCAAACAACAGTTGTGCCTGCAATGATTGTCCGCATATGAAAAGAAATACCTTGGAAAAGCTTTATTTGTGTATGAAAAACGAACAGCCGGAAATTTTTGTACCGGCACATATTATTGAAAAAGCTGTGGTGCCGATTGAACGGATGCTGGAAATATCGGCACGTTTAGGTCTTTGATTTGGATTTTTTGGATTAATTTAATTATTGGAGAATTGCAAATGATATAGTCATGCTTCTTTTAGCAGGTAAAATCCAATAATCAAAAAAATCCCGCAAATCCAAATTCAGACATTTATTCAATAATCAAAAAAATCCAACAAATCCAAATCATGTTCGATAACAAAGAAAAAACAGAGATTGCAGCTTTAGGCGAATTTGGCCTGATCAGTCATCTCACCAAAAATATTGTACTCCGCGAAAAAACTTCTGTAAAAGGAATTGGAGATGATGCCGCGGTAATGGATTTCGCCGGAAAAAAAACCTTGATTTCTACTGATTTATTGCTGGAAGGCGTTCACTTTGATTTAGCTTATGTTCCGCTTAAACATTTGGGTTTCAAAGCAGTACAAGTAAATTTAAGTGATATTTATGCGATGAACGGCACGGTCAGTCAGATTACTTTTTCAATTGGAATTTCCAGTAAGTTTCCGTTGGAAGCCGTGGAAGAATTGTATCAGGGCGTTTTGCTGGCATGCGATCAATACAAAATAGATTTGATTGGCGGCGATACTTCTTCTTCCAAACAAGGTTTGGTCATCAGTGTAACGAGTATTGGTTATGCAGATGAAGCCGATTTAGTTTACCGCAACACCGCCGAAGAAGGCGATCTAATCTGTGTTTCCGGCGATTTAGGCGGAGCGTACGTGGGTTTGCAACTGCTGGAACGGGAAAAGCAGGTTTATCTTTCTAACCCAAATATTCAGCCGGATTTGGAAGGCAAAGATTACATTGTAGAACGCCAGTTAAAGCCGGAAGCACGCGGCGATATTATTTCGATTTTAAAAGAATTGAAAATCAAGCCGACTTCCATGATCGATGTTTCGGATGGTTTGGCCTCCGAAATGCTGCACATTTGCAGCCAAAGTAACAAAGGCTGTACACTTTACGAAGATAAAATTCCAATCGACCCAATGACTTACGAAACAGCACGCGAATTTGGCCTCGATCCAACCGTTTGCGCGTTAAGCGGCGGCGAAGATTACGAACTGCTTTTTACCATCAAACAAACTGATTTTGATAAAATTAAACATAATGCCGACATCAGCATCATCGGACATATTACAGAAGCTGCTGCGGGCTATAATTTAGTTTCCAAATCAGGTAAGGTACATGAATTGAAAGCGCAGGGCTGGAATGCTTTTAATAAGTAAACTTCACCTAAAAAAAACACCGGTAAAAGAAGTATGCGTTATAGTTAATGGTTGATTGCCGAAAGCTGATACCTAAAAGCTCAAACCTCATTCCTCCTCACTCAATAATTTTTGATCCAGCACCTTGCTGTTTTTAGCACCTAATTTTCGTAGTGTTTCTGCCCGGCCGGTTAAGTTCCCGCTGCCAGTAGTTAACTTGCTGTATGCATCGTTATAAGCTTTTTTACTGCCGTCGATATGCTGTTCAATTTTCTTCATATCTTCGGTAA
The DNA here is from genome assembly GCA_964251965.1 of uncultured Sphingobacteriaceae bacterium. Classification (GTDB taxonomy): domain Bacteria; phylum Bacteroidota; class Bacteroidia; order Sphingobacteriales; family Sphingobacteriaceae; genus Mucilaginibacter_A. The sequence goes on from CAXULQ010000013.1 coordinate 69,164, forward strand.
AACCTACGAATTTGTCGTACAGCAAACCTGCTTTAGTGGCAATGTCAAACGCATTTCGGGTTTGCTGTTCCTGTTTCCAAACGGAAGCAATGGTTTTTAAAGTAGCCAGCAACGTGGAAGGTGTAACCAAAACTACGCGTTTTTTCCAGGCGAAATCAAACAGTTCCAGATCGTGCTGAATGGCGATGGCAAAAGAGGATTCTATCGGCACAAAAAGCAGCACAAATTCCGGCGAGGTTAAGCCGTTTAAGTTCTGGTAACTTTTACTACTGAGGCCGGAAATATGGTTTTTTACCGAAAGCACATGCTGCCGTAAATGGTTATTTTTTTCTTCTTCGGAGATAGAATTTACCAGCCGTTCATAAGCAATTAAAGAAACTTTAGAATCGATAATCAAGTGTTTATTTTCTGGTAGATGGACGATCACGTCCGGCTGAAAACGGTTGCCAGCCTCATCCATCAAGTTCATGTTTTTGCCCTGTTTGGTATAACTTTCGCCTTCCACCAAACCCGAAGCTTCCAATACGCGATCCAAGATCACTTCGCCCCAATTTCCCTGCATTTTGGTGTCACCTTTTAACGCTTTGGTGAGGTTTGTGGCATCATCCTGAATGATTTTGGTTTGCTTGATCAGCTCATCAATTGTACCTTTCAGCGTAAAACGTTCGTTAGATTCATCTTTGTAAACTTTATCCACTTTGGCTTCAAAAGCTTTAATATTTTCTTTCAGCGGATGCAACAGTAAATCCATATTACTGCGGTTAGATTCGGTAAATTTCTGTGTTTTTTCGTCGAGGATTTTATTGGCCACGTTTTCAAATTCCCGCTGAAAATGCTGACGCGTTTGCTCCACTTCTACTTTCTGATTTTCTAATTGCTCTTTTTGTGCGGTAAAAAAAGCATTTGCTCTTTCTAAATGCTGCTTGGTTTCATTGTGCAATTCGCGTTCTTCCGCCAGATCGGCAATCAATCGGTCTTGTTCTTCGCGCAGCATTAAAGTTGTATTTTCTTTTTCCTGATGCAGGTTTACAGCACGTTCTTCTACTTTTGCTAAGTTGATTTTCAGTAGGATATTTTCATCCTGCAAACGCGTAAAATCCTCCGCAGAAAAACTCATTGCGGGCGATGCTTTTTTTAGCAGGATAAAAACAGCAACGAGTAAAATAGCAAGAACGGCAATAAGAAGAATGGTGTTCATTTACTAAAATTTTTATCAAAAGTAATAATTTGATAAAACTAATTGCGATAAACAAAAATGAAATAAAACCTTAACTGTTATAAAATCTATTGTTTCAAAACATTATTTTCATCCTTAAAACCAAATAAAGAACGCTCTTTTATCATATTGGCAACCTCATCAGGCACATATTCTTCCCAGCCTTCTGCGCTTTGTTTAATAAGCTGCAATACTTTATCTGTTTGTATATGAAGGTTTTTTTCATTATATTCTCTGATATCTTCTATTTTATCATTGGCAATAAGGTATTCAAATAAATCTACGAGATGAGCAGGCGGAGAAAACGCCATACAATTCATAATTACACCGTTACTTAATGTTGGATAGATAAACAGCTTTACTTTTCGGCTAAATAAAGTGGCAAAAGATTCTAAAATTCCTCCCGGAAGATTAGAATAGTGTTCTTCTGAAAAGATATAACCCAGGTTTGGATACCCTAAAACAACGCCAATTTTAAGTTGGGTAATTTTGGAAAGGTAAGCTGCCAGTTTATAATATTCGTGAAAATTGGAGATGAGTACCTTTTGTCCGAGTGAACAGAGAATATCAACACGGTCAAGAAAATCTTTTTCATCTATTTCTGCAGCGGCATCAGCATTCCGCTCTTTTAAAGATTGCAAAGTAAGTTCTGTTATGACAACAACCTTAGTAGAATCTACATCAGGTTCTTGCATAAATTGTTCTACACCTCTGTTTAGCATATCTAAGTGTATGTTGATCAGCGGCCTAAAACGGCCGCGCATTACTACAATATGCCTCTTGTATAAAATTTCGGAAGGCTGAATGTTTCTGCCATCCGGGCCAAAAAGTGCTGCATCAGAAAATCCGTATTTTACCAGGTGCAAACTCATCAAACGGTTATCCACTTTACTAAAACCTGGTCCTTCAAAACGGATCATATCGATTTGGATGCGGTCTTTTGTTAAATCATCCATCAAAGACAATAAAAATACCGACGGCGTTTCATGATAATAAAAGCAGGCGTACATTAAGTTAACACCTAAAATACCTACAGCTTGCTGCTGCAACACGTTATCATTATCGAGCAGTTTTACATGCAAAATAACATCGTGCGATACACCGTTTGGCTCTTGCTGAAAACGTACACCCATCCAGCCGTGGCCTTCATTGGTTTTATGGTAATTTAAAGCGGAGAACGTGCCCGAAAATGCAAAAAAAGTGGTTGTATCGCCGCGTTGCAGGGCTAATCGTTCTATCAATAATTGATACTCATGGTCAAGCATGGACATTAAACGCTGCTCGCTTACGTAACGCTTCAGTTGCTGTACGCCGTAGATGGCATCAGAGAAAGTCATGTCATAAGCAGACATGGTTTTGGCTATTGTTCCGGCAGCAGCACCGGCTTTAAAAAAATGGGCGGCCACGTCTTGTCCGGCACCAATTTCTGCAAACGAACCATAAATAGCAGGATCAAGGTTAATGGCAAGTGCTTTTTGCTTTGTTCCAATATCTTTATTGTGAATGTTCATGATGCAATTATTTTAGACCAGTGCTTTTAGTATTTCTATATTCATACACTTTGGAAGATCGAATATTGATTTAATGATGTTTATCAGTTAAAGCTATTAAAGGGGAATACTGTTTTTACCGATAAAAATTCTGGTACAAATTTACAGCATAACAGTATTTTTTGTACTTCTTATATTGCGCTTATTGCGAATATCTTAGATAAACCTGTTTTTTATTCAAAAGCAGGTAACATTATTTAAAATGATTTATGGTAAAGTAATTTAGCAGGATTTTTCATTTTGTGAACGGCTGAAATCCTCTGCAGAAAAACTTGTTTTGGGTGATGCTGTTTTTAGCGGGATAAAAACAGTAACGAGTGATAGTCAGAACGGCAAAAAGGAGAATGGTGTTTATTTACTGAAATTTAAAAAGGAAATTTAGTAAAGATAGATTAGAGGTTCTTTTGAATATTGTTTTTGAGAGTAGCGATCAATTGTCTTAAAATTAAATTACACTCTTCTTCGGTTATACTTTGATTATATTGCTTAGTTAAAGAAAAAGTAGAATTTTGGATGTTTATTAAATACTCGTAATTTTCAAACATCATTTGTAATTCAATAGTAGTGCTAAAGTTATTTAAACCCTTAAATTCGTTTAAATATATTTTAAGTGATAAAGTAGAATAGAAATCATATGTAATACTTTCTTTTTCATTTAACTGGTCTATTTTCATGCTTAAAGTATTACCAAGAAAATCATAAAAAAAAGTATGTTTTTTGTTTAAGCTGACAGAGAAAGAAACGTCATAAAAAAAATCATCAAACTCAGATATTTTATTTTGAATCATTGAAAATAACGGATCAAATTCTTTAACCATTATTTGTTCGACATTTTCATTAGATTTTCTCTCTTTAACAGATAACTTACCTTGTAACTCCAACTTAAACAGCGCAATTTCCTTATCAATATCTTCCGGTTCATCAATATCTCCGCCTTCAATCGCTTTGATATATAAGTTTAAAGAAGAAGTTAAATAATTGCAAACAAATTCTATAAATGGAAAATAATTACCGGTATCAGCCAAACTTAAATTGGAGTAATAAACTTGTCGGTCTTCCATTTTTATGACAACCGGCGGATAATCAGTTCGCATCAAAATCAGGTTCATCAAAATGCGTGATAAACGGCCGTTTCCATCGTCAAACGGATGAATCGCCACAAATTTATAGTGAAATAAAGCAGCTAAAATTAAAGGATGGATTTCTTTATTTACGCTTGCTTCTTTATACCAGTCCATCAATTCCTGCATTTTTGCAGGCGTTTCTTCCGTTGAAGCGTAATAATGAGTTTCGCCTGTAACTGTTTTTACATGATTTACAGACGTTTTATATTCACCTAAAGTAATTCGCTTTTTTGTTGGCGTTCCATCAGCTGTTCTGGCCGGAGAATCATAAGGTTCTACCAGAATCATTTCATGCAAAGAACGAATATCTGTTTCAGTTAAATCTCTTTCATCTTTTACGATATCAAGCAGAAATTTAATCGCTTCATTATGTCCGCGAATATCTAAATGGTCTTTTAAAGATTTGCCTTTTGCCGTAATTCCGGTCATTAAAAAAGCAACTGTTTCACCGTAATTTAAACGGTTTCCTTCTATCGCGTTAGAATGATAATTCCATTCTAAACGCAGCTTTTGCATTACTTTATCTTCAATTTCCTGGGAAAAAGGCCCTAACTGATCGATACCGTTTTTAAGGGAATCAATTTGTGTTGTTAACTCGGTTTTGCTAAACTCAACCTCTAATCTTAAATCCATTTTGCAGAAAATCTTTATCTAAATAAATGAAATAAAATGGATAATAACGAGGGTAAAAAAGTCAGTTTTTTACCCTCGTTTAAAAATTACAAATCAAAGCTTTACTTCGCCCTTTCCACCCGCAAACCCACATCAGAAACCTCCCGCAAAGGATTATCACGCATATTCTGCTCAATCGTAAACAAATAAGTTCCTTTAACCGGAAAGCGATAATTCGTTTTCAAAGCCAAGCGGTAACTGTACAAATTGCCGGAACCGTTGCCCAGCCATTCGCCGTCAGGATTGGCTAATTTAAATTCGTAACGAATGGTTTTAGTTTGATGATCGGGACTGGTTTCATGAACCAGAACGAAGATGTTGGAATATCGGTAATCCGCAGAATGGCGCAAGTTGAAATACAAATTATAAGGAACGGAAGTATCTGTAATTTTAACTTCCGTTTTTATTCTGTTGCCGTAAAACCAGTTATGATTGCTGATTTCCGAACTCTGATCAACCAACGTTCCCGGCTCGTTGCAAGCTGTCAACACTAAAAAAACACCGATAAAAACAGTATATAAAAACAGCTTTATCCTGATCATTCTGCTTTGGGATTGTTGGGTTGATTAGGATTATTCGGGTTGCGGTTTGGCCGGTTCCTGCGATGATTATTCCGGCGGTTCGGGTTGCCTTCTCTCGCCGCCGCGGTTCCTTCTGCCAGATTTTCGGGATTATTGGGCAATACTGTTTTTACCGGCACATTTTGCGTAACCGATTTTGTAACTTGTACAACCGGTTTTGGTCCGCTTTCGGCAGCTGGTTTTGGTTTGTTGCGGTTGTTGTTATTGTTCTTTTTGTTGCGGTTGGCGGAACGTTCGTCCAAACGCGTTAAACTATCCTGACCAACAACATTTTCGTAATCAAAAGCTTTCACCGCGTTTACATCTATCGCTTTGCTTTCGCCTAAATCCGGAACCAGTTCGCCGCTTTTGTTGATGACTTGGATTTCCCGAACGTGTTTAATCGGCACCGGAACCCAGTTTTCATCTTTCGGATAAGAAAACCACATCAGTTTTTTAAAAATATCCGTTTTTTGCAAACGTGCATCGCCTTTTTCGGTACGCAAAATATGCACATCATCCGGAATGTCTTTCAAAGCATCCATATAACTGTCTAATTCATAGTTTAAACAGCATTTTAATTTGCCGCATTGCCCGGCCAGTTTTAGAGTATTTAAAGATAAATTCTGATAACGCGCCGCGGAAGTAGAAACCGTTTTAAAATCGGTCAGCCAGGTAGAGCAGCAAAGTTCTCTTCCGCAGGAACCAATTCCGCCTAAACGACTGGCTTCCTGGCGCATACCAATCTGACGCATTTCAATCCGGATCCGGAAAGCTTCTGCCATTTTTTTGATTAGTTCGCGGAAATCAACCCGGCCTTCTGCCGTATAATAAAAAGTAGCTTTGGTTTTATCGCCTTGATAATCAACGTCACTGATCTTCATGGAAAGGTTCAAATCCAGCGCCAGTTTTCGTGCGCTGTGCATCGTCTCCCACTCTTGCTCTTTGGCCGCTTTCCATTTATCTACATCCGATGTTGTAGCTTTGCGGAAGATTTTTTTGGTTACATCTGCTTCTTTTATATGCTTTTTTACAAGCTGCATCCGCACCAGTTCGCCGGTGATGGAAACGTGGCCGACATCAAAGCCGCCGGTCGTAGTTTCGGTAACCACCAACTCGCCGTTTTCTAAATAATGATTATCTGTATTGAGGTAGAAATCTTTGCGCGAACCTTTAAATTTTACTTCTACAATTTGAAAAGGTTTATAGCTGGAAGGCATATCCATGTTGGAAAGCCAATCGTAAACATCTAATTTGCTGCAACCATTAGTAAGGCAAGCGCCGTTACTTTTGCAGCCCGCAGGCGCACATCCGCCCGTTGAACAACTTCCACATCCCATGTTAGTATAATATATGTTGAGTCCCTTGCGGGAACGTTTTAAATTTTAAAATTTTGACTAATTGCAAAGATACATCTAAAAATAAGATTCTCGGATTGGCATTCCGCTCCACATGGTAATACGCTTTATCCAGCTCATCTGCAATCACTTCCACCATCGCCATAGTTAAAACCTTGGTAGCCATGTTCTGCGCTACAACCAGTTCTTTTTCGGGCAGATGAACCAAGCTTCCGGCACCTGAAATTAGCATTCCGCATTCGCGGATAAAGCACATGCCGTACTGCAAAAAATTCTTCTGGTTTTCGCGGCCTAACTTGGCCAACGTTTCGGTAAAATCAATCAGTTTTAAACCATCATTGGTGAAACACAGCCGCAGCCAGCGTGCAAAAAGTTCGTGGTAACTGCTGTCGTTTCTGGCGATCATGTGCAGCGCGGCAGTCAGGTTTCCATTGCTGAGGTAGGCAATCTGTGCTGATAAATGTTCGGTTTGATGATGTTGCTCCAGATATTCCTGCACATCTGCATCTTTTAACGCCGGAATTTTAACGAGTTGTGTTCGGGAAAGAATCGTGTTTAAAATATCATCCTGAGATTCTGCAACTAATAAAAAAAGCGTTTTCTGCGCCGGTTCTTCAATAATTTTTAAAAGCGTGTTGCCTTCTTTGTCCAAATATTCCGGCAGCCACATAATCAGAATTTTATACTCTGATTCAAAAGGTTTAAAACTCAGTTTCCGGATAATCTGATGACATTCGGCAATATTAATGTTGGCCTGTTTATTTTCCGCTTCCAAATAAGTCCGCCATTCGTTTAGGTTGAGGTATGGATTTTTGAGGAAAGCTTTTCGCCAGGAATCAATAAAAGTAAGTGCCGTATCGTCTTTGTGCTTCGCAAAAAACGGATACGAAAAATGCAAATCCGGATGAACTAATTTCTGGTATTTACGGCACGAAGAACATTCTCCGCAGGAATCATTTTCCTGTTTGTTTTCGCAGGAAATAAATTGTGCATAAGCAACCGCCAAAGCCAAACTGCCCGAGCCTTCCGGTCCTAAAAACAATTGCGCATGGCTAACCCGGTTTTCTTTTACGGTTGCGATTAGCTTTTGCTTGATGGTTTCCTGTCCAACGATTTCTTTAAATTGCATCGTTGCAAATTAAGGATTAGTTTGGAGATTATGCTTTTGAAAAACTTTGCAGATGGCGGTTTTGTGCTTTTGTTAAGCATGTTGTTCGCTTTTAGGGGAAGTTTTTGTTTTAACTTTTCGTAATTCTTGCAAACTGCGTTTTTCCTTATCAGCACGGATAAACTCAGTAATTGCAAGTTCCTCTTCTTTGGTCATTGGTCCTTGTCCGCCAATAAAATCTACATCAAGTTCTTTTTGTTTATTTTTCATTTGGAAAATATTTATTGATAAGTTTTAATGCCGCAATTGTGTCAATAATCATGATACGCTGCCAACATGCGTAGCACCTAAGCTGTTGATATAATGTTGAACGAGTTGTGTTTTAGAAAAGAAGGAAACGTTGCCTTCATGCCCACGCTGAAAAGAAAGTTTACAGGCAAAAGCTACCAAATTACCAGGAACGCCTGCGTAAACTTTTGATTTTCCTTTATTAAAAGGTGCATATAAACGTGATCCGCTTTAATTTCTAAGCTTATTAAGCCTTGTATTACAGTTTGGTTATTTACGATAACCTAAGTTACTAATTTTAAAGGAGTGAGCATCAAAGTGTAAATTTGGTTTA
>CAXULQ010000014.1:0-58281 GCA_964251965.1 uncultured Sphingobacteriaceae bacterium
CACCGCTGACACGTGTGCCATCGTTTAACACAGCGTAACCAGGTTGAAAACTGTCTTGGGCATTAGAAACAGACACCGTTAAAACTAACAAGCAGGTACAAAGAAAAGTGTAAAATTTTTTCATAATGAAAATCTCGATAAATAGTTTTATAGCGCAATACGAAGTGCCCCGGTGAATGTTACCGAAATTTCAAAATGAAAATGGTGTTGCGTTATAGGATATTGAAATACATATTCTTACTTTATTATATCAGTCCCAACTTGACAAGCTGTTTTTATTATTTAAACTTATAATTTAGGCCAGCTTAAATCAATTGTAACTTTCGATATTTGCCCCGGGAATAATATCCCAAGAGCTTGAAGAATACAGAATGAACATATTCTATAGCTCTTCTAAATGCGAAGATGCTTCGCAGCTTTATGAACAAGTCCCTTCGTAAAGTCCCACCTTACATTTTAATTTATCGTGATGGCAGCAATTGACATCATTACCAAAGAAGATTTATTGCTCTTTAAACAAGAGCTATTTTCGGAATTAAAACAATTCCTTTCACCCTCAACACAGACGCAAAAACAATGGTTAAAGAGCAGCGAAGTAAGGAAGCTCCTTAATATTTCACCGGGTACTTTACAGAACCTGCGTATTAACGGCACCCTTTGTTACACCAAGATTGGCGGTATCCTGTATTACAAGCAGGAGGACATTTCGGGGATTTTAGAAAGGGGAGGCAGGTAATGGAAGCTTTACAACCTCTGGTTTTCTTTTGCAAGGAATCGCAAAAGGAGGCCCGGCTATTGCCTACGCACCAAAGCCTTTACTTGGCCCTTTTCTTTTTTTGGCAGCAAAGCGGATATACGGAAACTTTTACCGTAAGCCGAAGGGAACTGATGCCACTGGCGCGGATTGCATCCGTTGCCACTTATCACAAATGTCTTCGGGAGCTTGAATCGTTTGGCTACATCGAGTACCGTCCCACCTACAACTACTACAAAGGCAGCCAGGTCAGGTTTCTTTGTTGGTGCAGCCCAGATACTATAGGGCAACCAAAAACCCAAACAAAAGCATCCAATGAATAAAAGGCACAGTATATCCCGGCGGTTCTGAGCAAGGCATGTTTCCGCACTGCGGAAACGCTCCGCGGGTTATCACCCGGAGTTGGAGATTTTCTGCCGCACTTCGTTTAGCAGAATGAAAAAAGGAAGGGTTAAAAGAGTAAAAACTTATGGGAAGACCTCAAAAGGAAAAAGCTGAAAGGCGTACAATTAACTTTACGGTTAGGCTTACGGAAGAAGAAATGGATAGGTTGGTAATGCTCGCCCGGCAATGCGGAATGGCACCGGCAGTACTCATTAGGGATAAAGTATTTAAGGGAAAGTTCCCGGAAGCACGGGCAGCAGTTATTGATAGGGAAACTTTTTTAGAACTTAAAAAGATAGGCGTTAACCTGAACCAGCTTACTCATAAAGTGAATTCGGGGTTTCTGCCTACTAATTTAATGGATCTCCTGATGTCGCTTAACCATAAGGAAAGCATCCTGATTAAAAAATTGATAAAGGGTAAATGATAGCAAGCCAGAAGATCGGTAAAAGCTTTATGGGCGCATTCAATTACAACTACAAAAAGCTGCATCATCCTGACCTGAACCAGCGGGCTGAATTGCTCGATCTGAACTTTACTGTGCTTGACCCGAAGCAGGTTAAGCAGGAAGTGGACTTATTGCGAAGCTTGCACCCTAATTTAAACCGGTACGTTTATCATACCAGCCTTAACTTTTCGGTAGAGGAAGCAGACCAGCTGGACAATGAAAAGTTGCTTTCCATAGCTCATGACTACTTAAAAGGCATGGGTTTTACTGGTAACCAGTTTTTGATCTTCAGGCATTACGACGCGGAGCATCCGCATTTGCACGTGCTCGCAAACCGCATTTCTTTTGATGGAAGCGTCGTATCTGATAGTAATAATTATAAAAGAAGCGAAGCACTGGTAAAAAAGCTTGAGAAAAAGTATAACCTGCGATCTGTAGAACAGGCGACCAGCTTATCACCAGATCGGGCGAGTAGCAAATCATTAGATCAGGCGATCAGCGGATCAGCCGATCAGAAGAACGGCTTATCATTAGATCATGCAAGCAGCAAATCATTAGATCACGCGAGCATAGGATCAGCCGATCAGAAAAGCAGTATAGCACCGGATCAGGGGAACAACCTATCACCAGAACAGGAAATCAGCCGATCGGCCGATCAGGCGATCCGGCTATCGCAACGCGCGCCTACCCGCCCGGAACTGGCAATGATAGAACGTACCGGCAAAGCATCAGATAAAATGATTTTACAGGAACTACTTGGGGCTTTGTTACGCCAGCGTTGCAGGGATTTAAACGAATTTATCAGCAAAGGCGAAAAAGTTGGTATCAGCTTTCTTTTTAATGATTCGGCCACTACTGGCAGGGTAAGCGGTATTACTTATTTCTATAAGGATTTTAAAGCAACGGGTAAAGGATTGGGCAACAGCTTTAAGTGGGGAGAAATCAGTAAAAACACCGGTTATGAACAAAGCAGGGACAGCGCGGCAGTTAGCGAGGCAAACAGCAGGACAAAAGCAAAATATGGAGAACTCGGTGCAGCAAAACCACCGGAAGGAATATCAGCAGACAGGCAGTCAGCAAAGCGCGGAAGACAAAGGAGTACAGGACTTTCTGCAAACCCTGCATCACATTCAAGAAATCACCATCAGCAACCAGAAAGCGTTTTCGGAGTTGAAACAAATTCAGGAGCTGGTTTTACAGCAAATAAACCAGGTCGAGAAAGTCCACTGGAAACAAACCAGGATGCTGCTTTGGACAATTATCCTTCCTTTGATCATCTGTATGACCGTAGTGATTTGGCTACTGGTATCGAGATAAGTGATGACATTGATGACGAGGCTATTTTAGGAAGAAACAGGCACCGTAAAAAACAGGCAAGGACGAACCGGCGGTGAGACGCAACTGTGGCTATTACCAATTACAGTAATAGCCACAATTAAATAAATTCGAACCAGACACTACTCGTTTTGATTTCTACCTTATCAAAACTAAAGTTGAGTTGCTCTTTGTGTCACCTGTATCACCAAATGAACTAGACGGTTGAGGCCCCGGTAACAGATAAAGACCATTGAAATTTACAGAAGAAAACAAGGACAGTTTAGCCTGTATTTTTTCTGTAATGGTAGAAGCCCCAGCAAATAATTTTGGCTGTAGGTCATTATATATTTTTCCCGAAAAAACACCACCTTCAACCCAAACATAAACCCAGGCAACATATCCATTTACATGACCCTTGTTATCCAAATAGAGGTAGATGTCATATCTAACCTGTGCATCATAATCCGGCCACCAGTCAATAGCAACGTGTAAGTCCTGTTCAATACTTACAAAGATTTTTGATGGGTCGTAACCTGGCCAGAACGTTGTAAATATCCTTGGATCACCACGCCTTGACACCTGTGTTCCCCTTAATTTATCGTCCATTCCGCTTATAAAGTCTGGTATTATATAACTTTTCAGTTCTAGCACCAGCTCATTTTTATTACGATTTATTAATAAAACCGATTCAATGTCATCGTTTAATGCACCCCCTACATAACTCCACCACGAAGTGGTGTTCTCTGCAATATTTAAGGAGATATATTTCCCCAAAAAATTGCCGTCGGTCATCCCATAAACATTCCCGTTAAAGCCCCCGTAGGCACGGGCTCGAAATGATGAAATTTCATTTTTAAAACTACTTCCAAATTTTATCCAAAAATAACGGGAGTTGCTATCAAATGTATCTACTGCTCCTCCGAAATTCTTGTCTTTATAGAATTCTGCGTGTACTGACATGACTATAATATTTAGTATGAATGAGTCCTGTTTATCTTTTAATTCGCTTTTATTTTTGCCTCACCACCTTTTGTAAAGTAATCGGTTCCAAATACTTTGGTTAAAACTTCTTTGTGTAAGGAAGCTATTGTACTATAGTCCCTAACTTGCGAAGAAAGTTCCGAAAACAGCTTCAATACTTGCGGTGCTATTTCCCCGTGGTTGTGATCGCTAATGGCTTCCAATTGGTACCTGATGAGCTCGGTAAGTATTTTTGGACTGAATACTAAAGGTTTTGGTTCTTTGTCCGCTAAAATCCCCGACTTATTTTCCAAAGAATTAAGCGTAGCGTTGCCATCAGGCACAACCAGGGTGTCGTGTGAAAAAAGAACCGGCATTAGCCCTTCTGTTCGGAAATTTTTGCCAAGAGGAATAAAAGAAGGCGGTTGTAACCCAAATGCGGTTGCTTTTTTGATTTCTTCACGTACTTTTTCAATACGTGACGTTTCATTCTTTTCCATAACGATTGCTTTTTAAGTGTTTACTGTTAGTAAAGCTATGGACAAGGCAAAAGAATAATTTCAGTAATTGTACGGGACTTGTTATGCTGTTTTTACGCTATTTATTATAGGGTTTAACCGCAGTGGTAGCGGTGATTTTTACAAATATCGTCTGAAAATGGGTGCCACCATGATTTTAAAGATGACCAGCCTAAACAATTAAAAGCAATAAAATTTTTGGACTTTGCTGCAAAATTAATCGTTCATTGCAACAAAGACATCCTAAGTTTTCAGGGATAACCTTTAGGACTGGAGTTCTATAGGTAGGCAAAAATGCCTGTAATTGTAAAAAGAGAAATAGTATCGATAGAGAACAGGGAGGCTGTCGGATTTCCTATTTTCAAAACGAACATAAAAGTACGTATAGAAGAGCTTTCTTAATAGCTTATTGCTTTTTCAAAAGTTCAACCTTTTCTCGTTCACTTTGTAGTAAACGTTCGTAAAGCTTTTTATTTTCTTCGACTATCTCTATTAATTTATCTAATGGGTTAAATGTACAGTGTTGGTTTCCAAATGGCCCGTGGTTTACACTACTGTCGTTGAAAGTATTGAAATAATTGAACACGCCCTCTTCACTAAAGTTTTTTACAGCATCTGTGGTAACACCTAACACTTTAGCTATTTTTTGCAGAGCTTCATCTTCAACCTCAGCACTTTGCTCAATTTTAGAAACTGCCTGTTGGCTAATTCCCAATTCAGCAGCCAAGGTTTCCTGCTTCATTCCACGAAGTTCACGAATCCTGCCAATCTTTCTGCCAATATGTAACGTCTCTGCCATAGCTCAAAAGTATTAATAAGGGTAAATGTACAAAACATAGGCTTCATTGTAAAGCACAACCGGGAATAGTTCGGTACACTTTCGCTATGCGCTTTCTTTAAAATGCAGTGCTAATCCAGGCATGCATAATCTTAAAAAACTATGTTTCATGATACTTTTGTACCGTGGGAGCATTACCCTAAAAACCTGAACCAGTCAGAAATACAAAACCCCTTAACCGTAATCATTGACTTTTTTTCTACAAGTTCGCTAAAAGGACATAAAAGAGACCTCAAGGAATGGCGTTATTACGTCACCGCGAAGCGGTACTATAAAGGCGACAGGCATGGCCCCGGTTCCCTGCTTTTTACCTATGATCTAAACTTACAATTACTTGAAGCCCTGCACCTGCTTTCGTTATGCTATCAGAAAAACCGTTTGCAGTTCAAGGAAACTTCCGAAGAACGCATGGAAGAGGAAAAAGAGCAATGGCTATGTTTTCCTAAAAATCTCAAAACAAAAGAACTGGTCAATCCATACTTTGCCATAACGAAAGCATTTAAAGAGATAGGCCCTCAGCAGTATAGAGAGCAGTTGCATGAGTGGCTTCACTCTGCTTTTTACCGCAATTCTGCGGATGAAGCCATTAGCTCGGCCGAACTGTTAACTGTTTATCATAACCTTTTAAAACTTTATTCCGCCGCCTAGCTAATACACCAAAGGGAAACTGACCGTACCATGCACAAAGATGGCTGGCAAAAGAAAGAAAAAGTAGAACCGCTTGAAAAGGTAGTAACGTCTGAAAAAACAGCAACATCGGAAAAAATAAAGGTTGTAACGCCAATAGTAGCACCAGAAAAAACAGCATTATCAGAACCGCAACTAAAGGAAATACCACTAAAAGAGATTGATCCGAACCCTTCGCCAGCAGAAAAGTTAGGGCTTGAAGAAGTAAAAAAAGTTATCCTTAGACTGTTCCCGGAGGTAGTCATGATGATTCATTTGGGCACCCATCCTGAGCCTTTTACCTATTTTCTTTTAATCCTGTTGAGCACTGCTGAAAAAAGGCCGGAAAGCGAAGTAAGCAATAAAATTGAGGACAGTTTGCGGTATTTAGCGAATATTCATGCTTTTGTCCATAAAGCAAATAGTGCAAAAATTGGCGTTTCGAATGGCAGGAGGTTTTGGAACAAGGCTGTCAGCAGAGGCAAGACGATTTATAAATCCGGTACGATAGATGTCGTAAACCCTGTAAATATAACTACTGATATTTTATTGGAAAGGGCAAACTTTCACTGGTGGCGTTGGGGAACGCAGGGAAAGGCATTTTTAAAAGGTGCAGCATTTTATCTGGAAAATGACAATTTTTCGCTTGCCCTGTTTCTACTTCATGCGGCTACCGAAAGCGTTTTGAAGGCGATTATACAAGCAGTTTTAGGTTATCATGTCGTTACGCATAACCTTTCGAGGCTTTTCAGGATAACTTTGCTTTTTACGGATGGACTTAACGCTACTACCTTACAGCAGACGCAGGACGGGCGGCTTCGGTATGAATTGTTGCACAAGGCATATTTGCAAACCCGGTATCATAGTGAGGCTAACCCTGACCCTTCTTCTGTTAACATACTCTTACAAGAAATAGGTAAGCTTATAGAAATAGCTGAAAGCACTTATGCGCAGTATATTTTAAATTTGTCAAACCCCACCGGTAATGGCAAGGAATGATGATTTCTCAATAACAATGGGGACATTTCCAACAAGTATAACTTATAATTTAAAAGTTGGAGTAATAAGCCAGTTATTGGGATAAACCATCTTTTGTGCTATCGTTGCAGTACACCGCCTCCACAAAATTAGCACCGCAGCAAAAGCATCAAGGGCTTGTAAATGGTGCCTTTTGTTTGTTTTTTTAGGCAGCACCACCCTTGACACTTTCACTGCTGACTGCTGCCGTTGTTTAAGCATTGTAATGCCCAGGCTCGTTTAACAAAATAAATAATGGGTTGTGGATGAATTATATTTCTAAACAGTCCGAAAAAGCTTGTATTTTCCCTATTGATTAGCGGGAGTTCATTTAAAGTTTGTCTGATCCGGCTGATAATAGTTCTGCTAACTTGTCATCAAGTTTTTGACCTCTCAAATTGGTAGCGATAATAGTTCCCTGCTCGTTAATCAAAAAGTTATTAGGGACAAAACTAATACCGTACATCAATGCAGCACGGTTTTGATCGCCTTTCAGATCGCTAACGTTTTCCCAAATTAGTCCGTCATCTTTAACAGCTTTTAACCAATTTGCTTTATTATCATCGAGTGATACGCCTAATATCTCAAAGCCTTTACCCTTGAACCGCTGATAGGTTTTGACCAGGGCCGGGTTTTCCTCCCGGCAGGGGCCGCACCAGGAGGCCCAGAAATCAAGCAGGATATATTTCCCCTTAATATTTGATAACTTTATTTTCTGTCCGGATTGGTTCGCCTGTTCAAAGTCCGCAAACTGGTCGCCCAATTTCAGGCTTTTGTTCAGGGTAACGAAATCATGGATTTCTTGCCCGTACCTGGTTGCTTTTATTTCCGGGCTGAAATTTTGATATAAAGCCTGCGAACGTTCCTTTCCCCAGGTAGATGCATATACGCTTAGCAGGTAAGCGGAGATCAGTGATCGCGGATGCTGCTGGACGTACCTTTGATCCAGCTCTTTTTCTTCGTCGCGTATTGCCTGAAGCTGCACTTTTAACGCTTTACGGGCTTCGATATCTTTCGATGCCCCGGCTAACTTAGTCAAGCTATCTTGCCGGTTAGTTAGTGGCAACCTTGATGCGTCCAGTAGGTTGTATTCCTCTTGGGTTTGCGAACCCTGAATGACAGCCTTTTTAAACGCACCTGCCTTAGCCGTAATACTGATCGGGACGTTTTCTATCCAGAAACTTACATAATTAGTGTATTTGGCCGTATGCAGGTAAACCTGTACCGCCTTCTCCCTTATTTTGCCACTCATACGAAACTTCCCACCTTTTACCTGGCAGGAATCAATATCCACGTCAGGCTTAGCTGTGCGAAGGTAAAGCCAGGTGCCGTCGTCGAGGCCGCTTACCGTTCCGGTGATAGTATAACCGGAGGAAGACCGGGTAGCAAATGCAGCCCCGGACAGGGCAACAACAGCGATTAAGGTGCGTAAATATTTCATGGTGTAGGGTTTAGTTTATCCAAAAATACAACCTGCCCTTATAGCTTTTTTTTTAATTAGACTAAGCACTACGAAAATTCGACCAAGCTTTAAATATCGCCTTCGTCTAAAATTTAACCCGTTTTGTCGAAATTTTCTTTGCGGCTCCCACTCTTATACTGATAATGCTTAATTTGCTGACATGACTAAACTCCGCCTTAGTTTCAAGCAGAAATATTTAGGCATAGAACTGTGCTTCCTGTTTTTCATTTCGTTTATGATAACTCTAATCAGCGATTTGGAATACAGCTCTTACGAGGAGCACAACATACTAAAATTTGCGGAAGATATAGATTACCGGATAGTTTGCGGCGCATTTGATTTCATAGTTTATGGCCTGCTTTACTGGGGCTTTTTAAAGCGTTGTGTTTTTAACCGTAATATAGCTGCTATTGTGCTTTGCCTGGTGGGGTTTGTTGTATTCTATCATTTATCTGCCAAGTATGGCAGAGACTGGGTTATTGTTCATTTTAAATTTATATCCGCAGATATCCACGCACGCACTTTGGCCCAAATGAATAGTCCCCGTCTTTATTTTGCTATCAACTACCTGCTTATATCAGCTATTTTTCCTTTATTGGGTTTGGCCTTCCTGGTTCGGACGCTGCACCAGAACGATGAGATGAAAACCATCAAAGAGCAGCAACTTTACTCAGAGCTAAACTACCTCAAGGCGCAATTGCAGCCGCATTTCTTTTTCAATACGCTTAATAATATTTATGCGCTTGCCCTAAGGAGGTCTGTGGATACGGCACCGATGATAGCTAAGCTGGGCGAAATGATGAGATATATTTTGTATGAAGCCTCCAAGCCGAGTGTGTTATTAACCCGCGAAATCGAGTTTTTGTCTAATTACATTACTGTAGAAAGAATTCGGCATCAGCAAAACGTGTGTATAGGTTTCGATGTTCAGGGAGTTAGTCCTAATTACCATATTGAACCACTGCTTTTATTGCCCTTTATTGAAAATGCGTTTAAACATGGCCTTGAACAAGAAACAGGGAGTGGCCAGGTAAACATTGTAATTTGCCAAACGGAAAAAGAACTGGTGCTGGAAGTAACTAATAGCAAACCGGCTGTCCCGCCCAAAGAAACTGCAAAAGGTATTGGCATTTCCAACGTGATAAGGCGGTTAAATATTTTGTACCCGGATCAATATCAACTGGTGACCTCCGATGAAGAGAAACAATATCAAGTCACTTTAACCCTGCAAACCACGCCATGAAATGTATTATCGTGGATGACGAGCCGCTGGCGCAGGAGGTGCTCGAAAACTTTATTAGCCGGATGGATAACTTACAGTTAGTAAGCAAATGCAACAATGCAGTTGATGCCTTTCAGTTGTTGCATAGCCGGTCGGTAGACCTAATGTTTTTGGATATTAAGATGCCGGGCATTAATGGATTAGATTTTGTCCGTTCGCTTAAAAACCCTCCGGCTGTAATTTTTACGACCGCTTTTGCTGAACATGCCCTTACCGGCTTTGAGCTTGAAGCTATTGATTATTTGTTAAAGCCCATTACTTATGAGCGTTTTGAAAAAAGTATTCAGCGGCTGCTTAAAATATACAAGCCCGAGTCTGTCGAACCGAAGTCTTATACCTATTTTAAAGTATCAGGTCAATTAATAAAAATTGCCCACACGGACTTGCAGTATGCACAGTCGGTAAAAGATTACATCTTGCTTTGCACCACTAAAGGCAATTATCTAACGCATATGACCATGAAGTATTTAAATGAACTGCTGCCTGCGGATATGTTTTTACGGGTACACCGCTCGTATCTGGTTAACAAAAACTTTGTTGATAAGGCGAGTAAAAATACCATTATCATAGCTAAGGAGGTTATACCAATAGGCGAAAAATACAGGCAGCAGTTTAGTTTGATTCCCTAACTGTAATGCTTTGGTGATTCATGGAAGTTAGGAAAAAAACGGTTTAATACGCTACTTCCCAGTTTTGTTATTAAAAGCAGAGGCAGATGCTGCATTGTTGCAACATCTGCCTCATACATCAATTCTTGTTCCTTAAATAAACAGCTTTTGCTTTAATACTTCCATATCCTCGCTTATTTTATGATCCATTACTTTCGCGTAAATCTGCGTGGTCTTAATGCTGGTATGCCCCATCATCTTCGCTACGCTTTCAATCGGGACACCGTTATTAAGCGTTACCGTAGTGGCAAAAGTATGACGGGCAATATGGAAAGTGAGCGGTTTATCAATTCCGCACAGATCGGCTATTTCCTTTAAATAAGCGTTCATCTTCTGGTTACTCATTATTGGCAGCAGTAATCCTTTATTTGAGCATTGGGGATGATCTGCGTACTTGTTCATTACTGCTAAGGCGCAAGGCAGTACGGGTATGCGCGATAAGGTATCCGTTTTCTGCCGGTTGGTATAAATCCATAGGTTGCCATCAACACCTTTCATTACCTCAGACCTTTTGAGCTTTCTCGTGTCCGCATAGGAAAGGCCGGTATAGCAGCTGAAAACAAACATATCTTTTACCTGGTTCAGCCTTTCCACGCTGAATTCCTTTTCGGCCAGTCTGCTCAGTTCCTCTTTGGTCAGCACTATCCGGTGCGTCTTTTTAGTTTTAGGCTTGTAATTCGTATAAGGGTCAATGCTCAGCCAGCCGTTTCCCAAACAGATCCGCACAATCTTGCCCAGGTTCTTCACATACTTGATTGCAGAGTTGTTACCGCATTTACGAATGCTTAACAGGTAGTATTCAAAGTCATTTAAAAATTTGAAGCTGATCTTACTAACGGGGATGTCTGACAAATTGTACTGCAATTGCAGGAAGTCCTGAACGTGCATCAGGCAGGTTTTATAACGTTGCAGCGTACTTTTTTCAAATTCCTGACCAACCAAGCTTTCCATTTTTCGGTTATGGTCTTCAAATACCCTAACAAGCGAAAACGACTTTTCGCCTTTCCCGGTAAAGTGGTTCTTGACATTTTCAGCAGTCAGTACTTCTTCCCTTAACTGCATGTTTTGAAACAGTTCCTGCGCTTTCGCTTGCAGGCTATCTAGAAAAGCATTTAATGACCGGATTTCTTCTTTGGTGCCGTTTGCCCTGCCGGACTGGGCGTTCCAGCGGGAAGGCTCACAGGTTTTGCCGGTCGAGGTTTCAGCCCGTTGCCCGTTAAGGTTAAAGCGGAGGTAAATGGCCACAGGCCCGCTTTGATAAGTTGATCTTTTCTTTAGATAGAAAAGCAGGTTCATGTTAATTCTCATGACACATGATTTTAAAGTGAAACAAAATTGTTAATTCCGTCACTTGCAGTCAAGATGTTCAATGAATGAACTACTTATAACACAGGTTATTACAAGATTTCTGGTGAGCATTTCTTTACTGTCCCCGGACTGCTCACCAGATGCTCACCATTTTTTTGAGAAAGAGTGCATCTTTTGGCGTATTGGGACAAATAAAAAAGCCTGTAAATATTTAATTTACAGGCTTTAAGTTGTTTTTGACATTGATTCTAGCGGAATGGACGGGACTCGAACCCGCGACCTCCTGCGTGACAGGCAGGCATTCTAACCAGCTGAACTACCACTCCGTTTGAGGTTGCAAATATAGCTTTGATTTTGGTTTTTGCAATGTATTACTCAAAAAAATTATATCGTGGTGCCTTCCTGCAATTTCTCTGCGTTTTCTGCAAATTGCAAAGCTTCTATAATATCCTGTATATCACCATCCATAATCGCCGGAAGGTTGTACAGGGTTAAACCTACACGATGTTCAGTTACACGGCCCTGCGGATAATTATAGGTGCGGATTTTTGCCGAACGGTCGCCCGTCGAAACCATCGTTTTACGTTTTGCTGCAATATCCCCGTTGTGTTTTTGCAATTCGATATCATATAATTTACTGCGCAGCATTTCCATGGCGCGCTCCCGGTTACCAAATTGCGAACGCTCGATCTGGCAAACTACTACCATGCCCGATGGCCGGTGTGTTAACTGCACTTTGGTTTCTACTTTATTTACATTCTGACCGCCTGCACCGCCGGAGCGCGAAGTTTGCATATCCACATCAGCCGGGTTCAAATAAAAATCCACTTCTTCCACTTCCGGCAAAACCGCAATCGAAGCAGCCGAAGTATGTACACGGCCCTGTGTTTCCGTATCCGGTACACGTTGCACGCGGTGCACGCCCGATTCATATTTCAGCAAACCGTAAACATCTTCCCCGTTCACTTCAATAATCACCTCTTTATAACCGCCCGCCGTGCCTTCCGTCATATCAACAATAGCATATTGCCAGCCTTTTTTCTCGAAAAAACGCGTGTACATCCTAAATAAATCTCCTGCAAATAGGGCAGCTTCATCGCCGCCGGTGCCGCCGCGGATTTCCAGGATTGCATTTTTAGCATCTTCCGGATCTTTGGGGATTAGCATCAACCTGATTTTAGATTCCAGTTCTTCCTGCCGCACCAAAAGCTCGTCCAGCTCGGCTTTGGCCATTTCCTTAAAATCTTCGTCTTTTTCGGTTGATAGGATTTCCCGGTTAGCATCGATATTGCTCATCACGTTCTCGTAAACGTAGTATTCGTCCACCACTTTGCTCAGCTCTTTATATTCGCGGTTTAGCTGTGCATAACGCTTCATATCTTTGGTAACTTCCGGGTTGCTCAGTTCAAATTCTACGTTTTGCCAGCGCTGTTTAATCGCTTCTAATTTATCTAACATGTTTTATTTTGAATAAGAAGTTGCTGCTGCTAATCCAGTTTTCGGATTAGTCCGATTGCACAATGCTTCTTTTATCGTGCAAAAATACGGCTTTTTAACAAATTAATTTTAGGTTGATTGCAGCTGCTCTTCCCGCTCAAAATACTTCAACTCCAAATTTTCACCGGTAAAAACAGCATAGGTTTTGTGGTAAACCCATTCGCCCAAATTTAGGTAACGGCTGTTTTCGTTGAGTTGAATATCCAGCGGCAAGTGCCGGTGACCAAAAACCATATAATCGAAATAGCGCGTTTTTAAAACTTCCTTGCAAAAAGTAACCAGCCATTCCTGCTGCCCAATTTTAGATTCTTCAACTCCTTCGTTGATAATCCTACTTTTCCGGCTCCACTTTGTAGCGATGCCGATACCCAAATTCGGATGCAAACGCGCAAAAAGCCATTGACAAGTTTTGCTTCTAAAAAACCATTTCAACAATTTATAAAATGAGTCGCCCGGGCCAAGGCCATCGCCGTGGTGCAGAAAAAACTTTTTGCCGTTGCGTTCAATCTTTAGTTCGTTGCTGATGATGGTTGCGCCAAGTTCTGTTTTCAAATACTCGAACATCCACATATCGTGGTTGCCTTTAAAAAAGTAAAGTTTTACGCCAGTGTCGGATAGTTCGGCCAGTTTTCCCAAAAAACGGATGTAACCTTTTGGTACTACGGTTTTATATTCGAACCAGAAATCAAACACATCGCCCATCAAAAAAATTTCGGCTGCATCATTTCCAACAAAATCAAGCCAGCGAACCAGCAAATCTTCCCGCCTGCGCGACGAAGCGTAATCCGGAACGCCCAGATGGAAATCGGAAGCAAAATAGAGTTTATCGCGAACGGCCATAGCGGCAAAAATACAGTAAAAAGCAAAGGTTTGGGAAATCGAAGAATGCTGTTTTTATCGGCAAAAAATTAGTGCGGTAAAAACAGCATCCAAAATTATAAACAAAAATAGTTTATTTAGCGGCAGCCGTTACGCAGCTATATCAACACAAAAAATGGACATCAAAATAAAGACTTACCCGCAAACTGCAAAAGGAAATATTACAGATGATTACTTCGGAACACAAGTTCCTGACCCGTACCGCTGGCTGGAAGACGACCAAGCCGAAGAAACAAAAGCTTGGGTTGAAGCAGAAAACGAAGTAACACAACATTATCTGGCGCAAATTCCTTTCCGCGAAGCAATACACAAAAAGTTGGAAAAGTTGTGGAATTACGAAAAATACAGTGCTCCTTTTACTGAGGGAAAATACACGTACTTCTACAAAAACAATGGTTTGCAAAGCCAGTCGGTTTTGTACCGGCAATTTGGCGACGGCGAACCGGAAATTTTTCTCGACCCAAATACTTTTTCTGCGGATGGAACAACTTCTTTGGGCGGAATCAGCTTTAGTAAAGACGGCAGTTTGGCGGCCTACCAGATTTCTGAGGGCGGTTCTGACTGGCGTAAAGTGATTGTAATTTCAACAGAAAATAAAACCATTATTGGCGATACTTTGCTCGACGTAAAGTTTTCCGGCTTGGCTTGGAAAGGCAATCAGGGCTTTTATTACAGCAGTTACGAAAAGCCGAAAGAAGGCAGTCAGTTAGCCGGATTAACGCAATATCACCAGCTTTTTTACCACAAGCTGAATACACCACAAGTTGAAGATAAATTAATTTTTGGCGGAGCAGAAACGCCGCGCCGTTATGTTGGCGCTTATTTAACAGAAGATGAACGTTTTTTGGTGATTTCCGCAGCCAATAGTACAACCGGAAACGAGTTGTATTTGCAGGATCTGTCAAAGCCGGAAAACGACATTATTAACGTGGTCGATAACTTCGGCAGCGACCAGGAAATTATTGATAATGTAGATGGTAAACTGTACATTTTTACCAATTTAAATGCGCCAAATTTTAAGTTAGTTACGGTTGATGCTTTCAATCCAAAACCGAAAAACTGGCAGGATTTAATTGCCGAAACCAAAAACGTTTTAAGCATTTCTACCGGCGGCGGAAAGCTGTTTGCCGAGTATTTAAAAGATGCCACTTCGATGATTTTGCAGTACGATCAAAACGGCAACCTGGAGCACCAAATTACTTTACCCGCAATTGGTACGGCTGGCGGTTTCAGCGCAAAAAAAGAGGAGCGGGAAACGTATTACACGTTCACTTCCTACGTGTATCCGCCAACTATTTTTAAGTATGATATTGTTTCGGGAAAATCGGAACTGTACAAAAGATCGGGCGTAAGTTTTGAGCCTAAGTTGTACGAATCGAAGCAGGTTTTTTATCCTTCAAAAGACGGGACGAAAATCCCGATGATGATTACGCATCGAAAAGGCATCGAACTAAACGGCAAAAACCCAACTTTGCTGTACGCTTACGGTGGTTTTGGGGTGAATTTAACGCCAGCTTTCAGCACTTCGAACATTATCTTGCTGGAACAAGGCGGGATTTACGCCGTCCCGAATTTGCGCGGCGGCGGCGAGTACGGCGAAAACTGGCATTTGGCCGGAACGAAATTGAACAAGCAAAACGTTTTTGATGATTTTATTGCCGCTGCCGAATATCTCTTTCAAAATCAGTATACTTCTAAAGAATATTTAGCAATTGCAGGCGGATCTAACGGCGGATTATTAGTTGGTGCAACAATAACGCAGCGGCCAGATTTATGTAAAGTTGCTTTCCCGGCGGTTGGCGTTTTAGATATGCTTCGTTATCATCAATTTACAGCTGGCGCAGGCTGGGCTTATGATTACGGAACGGCAGAAGATTCTAAGGAAATGTTTGAATATCTGTATAATTATTCACCTTATCATGCTTTAAAACCTGCTGATTATCCGGCAACAATGGTTACAACTGCAGATCATGATGACCGCGTAGTGCCAGCACATTCTTTTAAGTTTGCGGCGCGTTTGCAGGAAGTTCAGAAAGGAAAAGCACCGGTTTTAATCCGGATTGAAACAAAAGCCGGACATGGAGCAGGCCGTTCTACCGCACAAGTTATTAGTCAGGAGACGGATAAATGGGCGTTTATGTTCCAAAATATAGGTTTAAAATGGAAAGACTGATCCAACAAAAAACAACCGGTAAAAGAAGCATCGTGCAATTAATGCTACTTTTTGCATGCTTCTTTTATCACCCTTTTTTATATGCGCAGCAGCGGGAAAAGGTCAATTTAAATGTAGTTTTTATTGGTAACAGCATTACACACGGAGCAGGATTAAAAGACTTCAAAACGATGGCTCCGCCCGTTTTTGCCAGTAGTTATTTACAGAAACAGCAGGAAATTGGCGACGTAGATTTTTCAAACCAAGGCGTAAGCGGTTTTACTACGGTAGATTTTTTGCCGCAAACCAATACTGTTTTTAATAAGGTAAAACTGGCAGCAAGTACTTTTAAAAATCCTGATGCTTTACTTGTTTTTTCGATTATCCTTGGGACGAATGACAGCGCGATCAGCGGACCAAACGGTGCGCCAGTTTCTCCGGAAGATTATTACAAAAACCTAAAAGCCATTGCCGATCAGCTTTTGTTAAATTTTCCGCATTGCAAAATCATTTTTCACCATCCTTTGTGGTACAGTGAGAACACGTATAATCACTCCAAATATCTGGCAGAAGGTTTGGCCCGGTTACAAAATTATTTCCCTCAAATCCATTTGCTGGTTAAAAGCTACACAAAAACGCACCCAAAACAAGTATTTTTAGGAGATAAAAAAGGCTTCCGATATTTCAAAAAGCACCATGAAGAATTGATGCAGCACGAAAACGGCCAGCAGGGCATTTTCTACCTTCACCCCAACGCAAAAGGCGCATAAGCATTAGGCGTTTTGTGGGGAAAAGCGATATATAAAGTAGTTAAACGATCAAATAATTAATTATCAATATCTAACTTTTTTGCTGCCAAATCCGCAGCAATTGGTTTACCGATTACTTTATGATTGCCTTCGCCTTTTAAAATTGAAGCCAGTTCTGGTTTATTTTGGATCACTAATGTTGCAGCGGCCAGTTCTTTATCGTACTTAAAACTGTCTTCTATTCGTCCTTTTTCGTAATAATAACGTGTTACCAATTCGCTTTCCAGGATTTGTTTGATCTCTGCCTGATGTTGTGTTAAATCATTCTTTTTGCTTACTGCGAGTTTGTTTTTTAACGCGTCGTACTCCGTTTGTATTTCTGTCAACTGTTTTTCGTGCTCGGCAACTGCTTTTAAATCCGTCAGCAGCCTTTCTGTTTGTGTGCTGTAACTGTAATCTTTTCCGGCCAAATATTTCACAAAATCGTTGTAATCTGCATCGCTTATTGTAAAATTTTCCGAAGAAGGCAACTGGTTGTGCGTGTTGCGGTAAGCGTTGGCGTAGTTGAAAATCAGCATTTTAGTAATCAACGCTTTGGTAATATTAGCGATTGGGTCTTGTTTTACCACTACATCCGGGTAAATGCCGCTGCCATCATAAACCGACCGTCCGTCTTTCGTTTTAAATTCATGGATAAGCGAATCGGCTACTTTTACAACCGTTCCGTCTTCCTTGCGGTGTGTATAATCCAACGCCTGGATGCATCTCCCCGAAGGCACATAATATTTAGAAATAGTGATTTTAACCAAACTGTTATAAGGCATGCTGAACGTTTGCTGCACCAAACCTTTGCCGTAACTGCGCTGGCCGATGATGACTGCACGGTCCAAATCCTGTAAAGCACCGGCCACAATTTCTGAAGCAGAAGCCGAGCGCGAATTTACCAAAACTACCAACGGCAAATCGGTTTCAATCGGCGTATTTTGGGTGTAGTAAATATTGTTTTTCTCTTTTACCTTGCCTTTTTGCGAAACCACTTCTACGCCTTTTGGTACGAAAAAGTTGACGATTTTAACCGCTTCCTGTAAAATGCCGCCGCCATTAAAACGCAAATCGAGCACAATGCCTTTCGGGTTATTTTTTTTAAGGTCGAGTAGCGCGTCTTGCACTTCCTGTCCGGAATTCTCCAGGAACTTATCTAATTTGATGTAACCGATCCCGCTTTTCAACATGCCGTGGTAAGACACATTCGGTTGTTTAATTTCTTCACGGAACAGGTTTTTAACGATTGGCTGCGCTACACCTTCGCGTTTAACCAATAACTTTACAGGCCCGCCATTGGCCCCTTTCAGCAACTGGCTTACTTCTTCCCCATTTTTACCGGCCAGGTCAACGTCGTTGATCTTCAATACCAAATCGCCAACTCTTACGTCTGCTTTTTGTGCCGGATATCCTTCAAATAATTGAGATATAATTACTTTTTTATCTCGGTTATATACACCTGCGCCAATGCCGCCGTATTGCGTGCTGATGTAATGCAGTTTGTAATCTTCAATTTCTGATTCCGGAACAAATTCAGTGTATGGGTCCAAACTTTCCATCATCGCATCCAAACCTCTTTTAATCAGTTTGGTGGAGTTGATCTCGTCCACATAATTAATGTTAACTTCCTTATAAACCGTAGCAAAAATATCCAGGTTTTTGGCTACCTGGAAAAGGTCGTCCTGAAAACTCCAGCTTGTTGCAGCTAATAAAAAAACACCACCGCATAAAATCCATTTTTTATGCTTGCCTAACAACGTACTGCCCTTTTTCATAAAATTTAATCTGAAAAACTAATTTACAGGAATATCTTTACTAAAAACTGTATTTACAAACGATTATTATCAATGTTGACCAATGCTTTTTTCAAGGTAAAAACAACATATTCCCGGTCGCGGTTAACTAACTTCATAATCCGGCCAATCAGGTCTTCTTCGTTTCCTTCGGAATATTGCAATTGCTCGTCGGTCAGGCTGTTGTATTTCCGCTGTACTTTAATTTTAACGCGTTCCCAGTCTTTATTGCTGATGGTAATTTCTGCCATTTGAATTTTTTTATTCAAACCTAATACAAATTTTAAGCGTTTAAAAACAGCATCGGCTTTTTTTAAAATTGCCTTACGTTAAACTATAGAAGCAGGTTTTAATCAAACACCAAAAAACGAACATGAAAAAATACTTTTTCACCTTATTAATTGCAGCATTAAGTTTTAGTGCAAAAGCCCAGTTTAGCCTCGGTTTAAAAGGCGGCGTTAATTTTTCCCATATCAGCGTAAACAACGGTCAAGTTGACGCAACTGAACTTCCAGGTTATCAGTTTGGTGCGTGGGCACGTATCGGAAAAGGTTTTTATTTGCAGCCCGAAGTTTATTTAGGCAGCTCGGGCAGTAATTTTAATTTTCAGTACAATCAATCCAATCAAACCGTAACCGAAAGCGGGAAAGTCCGTTTTACCACTTTAAATGTCCCTTTACTGTTGGGCCAGTCTTTTGGTTTGAGTAAATTAAATTTTAGGTTGATGGCCGGGCCGATGTATTCTTACGTGTTGAACAACAATGAGAACCTTTCTCAAAACGTTAAAAATGCCTATCAGGATTTTGGCAATTACCGCAATAGTACTTTAGGTTATCAGGCTGGTGCAGGTGTTGATATTTTGAACTTTTCGGTGGATTTAAGGTACGAAGGCGGTTTAACCGAAATCAATCCTGCTTTTGGCCAAAAGCAAAATGTTTTCCATTTAAGTTTGGGTTATAAGATTTTGTAGGATAAAAGAAGCATCCACCTGCTCCCTCTCTTTTGGAGAGGGTTGGGGTGAGGCTCGGATGCTTCTTTTATTAGGGGAAAATTTACATGTTAGTGTAAAAAGTGATACCAGCCGGGTTAAAATAAATTTCCGGGAATTTTGTCGTTGGATCGGTGGTTGGCAAAGTTGGCCTTGTGCTGGCTTTTAAAGTGATACCCGCGCCTGGCACAATATAATCGGTGGCCAATCCTCTTCCAATAATGGTATAGAATCTTCCCGGAGTTAGCGATATAGCTGCAGAAACAGTGCCTAATTTTGTAGTTGTGCCGGTAAGATACATTTGAAAGGTATAAGAAGTAGTGCTTAATGCGTTAACTGTTACGGGCATAAAATCTGTTATGTTTCCATAACTGGTGTTGCTGATCACGGTAGAAGTAGTGGCAAGGCCGCCCGTCGGTGTGTAAGTACCTTGCAAATCAATTGCAGCCCCATTTGGTATTAAATAAGCCAAACGGATATATGCTTTACCGCTAACTGTCGTTGAAAATTTATCCTGGATAATTATGGTGGTCAATTCATTGGTAGCCGAACCGGGTAAGCCCATGGTAAACACCGAATAGGCTGAGCCATCAGTTGTAGTTTGTGTAAGAGTGCCTACTGCAGTGCCAGGTGTTACAGTTTGCTTGCTCACTAAAGCAGGTACAGGAGTAGAAGCCGCGATTTTAATGGCTGTATTGCCGGAACTTACAACTGCATAATTACTTCCCGGAAATACACCTGCATAACTATAACCGGTAACAATTGATGTTGGCGCACTATTATCGGTTACAGAAGCATTTACAGTTGGTGTAATTTGAATATTGTTAACAAAAGCGTCTAAGGCCGGAACGCCGGGTGCAGCGTGGATAAATTTAATTTGCACACCTGTTGCCGGGTTTGATACTTGTTTTAAAATGGTTTTTTTACAACTTGTTATCGATAGCGCAAGCAGGCAGGTTGTTATATATAATATCTTTTTCATGTAGTCTTAGAGTTAAGGTAAAATAAACCATGGTTTTTTGGTGTGATAATCAGGATCTAAAGCACCAATTGCCTTTAGAGAAGGTACATTCCAAATATATTCTGAGTTGTAACGCGGCCTAAGTAGGTAAACCTGCTTGCCTGCATTATCAGGATAAAGTGCCCCGGGTTTTTGAAAGCCTTGAAAAATAGATGGATCATAATTATACCGTCTCTCATCTGCCCATGCTTCAAAATTTCCCCAAACAAATAGTGAAATGAACTTTTGCTGCATGATATCGCTTAACTGTAATGTGGCTGCTGTTTGCCTTACGCAGGGACCTGCCATGTATGCCGCTTTAGTTGCCTCACTAATGTAATTTTGAGTACCGGTTAAATTTTGGCCGATAGGAGGGTTGCTCACAAAATCAAGACTTGCTAATACTGCTGTTCGATATGCCGCAAATGCACCAGGAATATCCCCTTTTTTATATAAAGCTTCTGCTTTAAAAAACTGTAGTTCAGGGTAAGTCATAAATACCCCTCTTGAAGCATCGCTGTAAATATAATGTTGCACACTTCCTGCTGCAGGGTAAGTTGTTATGCCCTGACCAAATAAAAACGGAATTAGGGTATTGGCATCACTTGTATTTGGATCGCCGTTGCTGCCGACAACACCGCGATACACACCATCTTTACTTGGTGCGAGTATGAGTGGTAAGCGTGGGTCAAGTGTGTTACTTGGTGTCGTGGATCCTGTAAAAATACGTCCGTCGAGCAGCCTTACCATATAATCAGATTGCCTAAATGATCCTAAATTTCCACGGACAGTTCCCCAGAAGTTTGAATCGCCTGATACTGAACCACGGTTTTCTACACTTGCATTATCTGCATTGCTAACAAAAGAGCTGTCGACATATTTTTTTACATCATCAGGATTAAAGCTGGCTTTGTTGCTAAGATGTAAAGCGTTTTGAGCCAATATGCCATAAACAAATTTGATCCATTTGCTGCGGTCGCCGTAATATATGTAATCGCCTTTTCCTAAACCTTCCTTATTTACAGTTAAACCGTCTGTTTTAATCGATAGGTTTAAATAATACAAAGCCTGCCTGCAATCTCTAACCACTTCGGCATAAACATCTTGTGGTGCATCATAATCGAACGTTAAACGTGTTGGATCGAATGCTTCTTTTACAATCATATTATTGTACAAGTCG
Organism: uncultured Sphingobacteriaceae bacterium; assembly: GCA_964251965.1. GTDB lineage: Bacteria > Bacteroidota > Bacteroidia > Sphingobacteriales > Sphingobacteriaceae > Mucilaginibacter_A. The sequence goes on from CAXULQ010000014.1 coordinate 21,903, forward strand.
CCTCCGGTCTGCCATCCCCAGGCACGTATAGCCCAGCCAACACCGATGTAATCATACTTTTGTTTAGCTGTGGCATCCTGCCATAATAAAGTTATGTTTTGCCCAAGGCTAAAATAAACGGTACGCCACATTTCACCGCCGGAATCACTTGAAGGTACATAACCTTCTTGGTCCCAAACGTTGTTTGCAGCAGCAGCTCCCCAAACTTGTGCGTATTGACCAACATAACGGCTATCAAACCAAACCCCTCTGGCCATGCCTGCCTCAATTGGCGGCAGCAAACTTGATGCATCCACAGCTACTGGAGCGTTTGGGTTGTTGTTTACATCTATAAATTTTTTACAGCTGCTAACCGAAAATAGTGTTAGCAGTGCAACTACAGTATATTTTATTTTTTTCATGTGATTGTTGTTTTATAACCTTACCCTTAAACCTAAAGAAATTACACGGGGCGTAGGTAATGTTCCGTAGTCAAACCCGGCAGCACCAGAACCCAAAGTGGAAGAGTTGGTTCCGTTTACATCCGGATCGGCACCAGAATAGTTGGTAATTAAAAATACATCCGTAGCAGTTACAAAAACACTGGCATATTTAAAAACCTTTTGTCTGTTGATGATAGATTGTGGCAGTTTATAACTCAATGTGATATCTTTAAGCCTTACCCAACTGATATTATGTTCAATAAAATCAGCATCTATATTACTGGTATAGTAAGTATTTTGGTAGTAAGGCGTAACTTGTATGGTGTTAACTGTTGGGGTAGCACTATTTTCTTTTCCATCTTTTAATACACCAGGAACAGTTATAGGCGTCAACCTGTCTGCAGTACGGGCACTCAAACCATATCTGGTTAGGAATAATTCATTTCCATTGAATACATCACCACCTTTACGAATGTCGAAAAGGAAATTAAGGTCGAAGTTTTTATAAGCAAAATGATTGCCTAAACCGATGCTAAATTTAGGTTGCCGGTCACCAACAACACCGAAAGTAAGGTTGTTAATAGGCAAACCGGTGCTTGGATCAACCAGTATCTGGCCTGCATTATTTCTGGCGTAATTGTAAGCAGCAATATTGGTTGTGCTGCTTCCCGGAAATACACTCGACCGTACGTTACTATACAACCAAGTATCAGAGTTGTAATATTCTGGTAAACCTCCAAGATTGGTTACTTTGCCATGTGCAGAAGTAAAATTCAAAAATATGTCCCAGGAAAACGTTTTTGATTTTACAGGAGATCCTGTTAATGCTACTTCTATACCATGATTTTTTACCTCGCCACCGTTTAAATATTCCAATATGTAACCCGAAGCATAACTGATGCGCGGATTAAATATCTCGTTAGTTCCAACAACTTGATAGTAGCTAATATCAGCCGTTAAACGGCCTTTAAAAAATTGTAATTCTGCGCCTAAGTCAAGTTCTTTATCTCTTTCTGGCCTTAAACGAGGATTGTTTCCGGTAACATCATAAGCAAACCCTCCGCCTGTTGTAGCCTGTTGCAACAAGGTTGAAAATATTTTATACGGTGCTGCCGGGTCTTTACCTACTTCGGCATAAGAAGCCCTTAGTTTACCATAAGAAAGGATATTATTATCTTTTAAACCGGACAGTTCTGTAAAAATAAACCCTGCGCCTACCGAAGGATAGAAGTAATGGTCTTGCGCCGTACCGGATAACCTGGAACTATATTCTTCCCTTGCAGTAGCGTTTAAGGTGATCATTTCCTTGTAAACAACGCCCAGCCTGGCAATGCCAGATAAGTAACGTGTTCTTTTTAAATAATCCGATGAACGTTGTGTTGTTGGCGCAGTATTGTTAATGCTGTTAAAATCAGGCTGAATAAATTTTTCGCCATAAAAACCGTTTAAATCTTCAGAATTACTAATGGCTTCGGTGCCTATAGCAAACGTAGTCCGAAAGTTTTTAAAAGATTTTTTAACGGTAGCAAATAAAGACCCGTTTAATTGCAAGTTGTTATCAGCATAATTGTCGATAATACCTCCCGCATTTAAACCGGTTGTGTTTGCAAAACCGTTTATAGCAGAATTTTGTGCAGCTAAGCTATTTTGGCTGATAAAATTATTCCCTTGTGTCCCGGCATAATCTATACCCGTTAAGCCACGGATATTTAACCACGTTGTAGGGTCGTATGATAAATCAACAGTTCCTACAACCCGGTTTGTTTTATCAGAACTGATGTTATTATGCGCATCCCAAAGCGGGTTGTCAAAATCATCCGCAACACCTCCAGACGCAGTTAAAGGTAAAATCAATCTTTTGCTTCCATCGGCATTTTGATATTTGCGCACATCATCAAAAGTAGGCCAGGCTAAAGCATCAAGGAAAGTACCTGTAGCACCTTTGTTCAACTTGCGGTTATCAATATTAAAATAATTGAACGATGCACTGCTGCTTAGTTTTGATGAAAGCTTTGAAGTACCTGCAAAACGGATGGATGCTTTGTTGTTATACTCTACAGGCAGCACGCCGGTTGCATCCCGAAAGGAAGCCGAAACACGATACGTTGATACATCATTACCTCCTTCAAAAGCAACATTATTTTGTACTACATGGCCAGTTTGAACCGTGTTTTTTAGGTTATTAAAAGTTTGTGTCCCGGGAGCGTAAGCCGGGCCGAACGCCGTACGTACTGCGGCACTGGTATTACCGTTTGTACCAATGCCGAAAGTGTTTTGTATTTTAGGGAACAAATAAGCATTGGCAAAACTGAAGTTGTTGTCATAAGTTACTGCACCATTACCGCTATGTCCTTTTCTGGTGGTAATTACAATTGCACCGCCAGAAGCTGAAGAACCATAAACCGCAGCAGCATCGGCTCCTTTTAAAACAGTAACGGTTTCAATATCATCCGGGTTTAAATCTGCAATCCGATTGGTAAAATCTGCGCTCCTGTTTGCACCATTTGAAGTCAGCAAACTTTGGTCAACAGCATCGTTACTGATACGGACACCATCAATTACGAATAGCGGACTATTACTGCCGCCAATAGAATTCACCCCACGCAAAACAATAGAAGACGAAGCACCAGGATTACCACTTGTACTGGTAACTGTTGCACCTGCCACACGGCCTTGCAATGCATTTAAAAAGTTTTCGCGCTGTGTTTGTTGGATGTCTGAACCCTTTACGGTTTGTACAGGCGAAGTTAAGTCGCGCTGTTTCTGACTAACACCAAAACCAGTTGTTACCGTAACTTCATTCAGTGTTTTTGTATCCTGCTTTAACTGTACGTTAATGGTAGTTGGTGCTCCAACCGTTATTTCTTGTGTAATTGTACCAACAAAGCTAAAAACCAATGTCTGCCCGGTACTCGCTTTAATCGTGTAGCCGCCTTGTTGGTTAGTTTGGCTACCGATGTTAGTTCCTTTAATTTTTACAGAAACCCCAGGCAGTGCATAGCCGTCTTCATCGGCTACAACTTTTCCGGTGATGGTTTTGGTTTGGGCCACAGCTTGTGCAGCACAAAACAGAAACCCCAGAAAAAATAAAAGTAAATTTTTTTTCATTCGTGGTTTGTTTAGTTTGTTGATTAAGCATTAATTTATAAAAGAAGTAATAGCAGTAAGCCTGTTAAAAATAATCCGACTACAGCTTTCAAAAAAATACTTTAGTTAAAAGCAGCCCGAAGCATTAGCAACCGCAATGTAATATACTTTTTGCTGATTTTCTAAATTATTATCGTTTCCCGTCAAAAACCCTTATTGCAACAATATTATTAATATGGAAAAGAAAATTTCCCCATCAAAACAGCTGGGTTTTGGTTGATCGACATTGGCTCTCCCGCAACCGCTTCATTGGCCAGCAAAGCAAAAAGTACCGCTTCTTTGGCATCGGCGGTTAAACCAATTGCGGCAGAATTTCGGATGCTGCTTTTAGGCAGTAAATTTTGTAGGCTTTGGATCAGGAAAGGGTTCCGCGCACCGCCGCCACTGGCAAAAATTTGCAAATTATCCGCAGGGAAATTTTGGAGGATACAACCTGCAATAATTTCGGCACTAAAAAAAGTAAGCGTTGCCACCAAATCTGCCGGGTTAATTTTTTGTGTTGATGACCTTTCTTGCGCCAACTGCACATAATCCATATTAAACAATTCCGGTCCTGTTGATTTTGGCAAAGCTTCCGCAAAAAAAGGATGTTCTTTTAAAGCAGTTAGCAATCCTTCGTCAACTTCTCCGGAAAACGCAATTTTAGAATCTTCATCAAAAGGCAAATTAAAATACTGGCGACAAGCGGCATCAACCAATGTATTTCCCGGGCCAACATCTGTCGAAATTATGGTGCTAAAAGAAGCATCGGCAGGCAAAAATGTAAAATTGGCAATGCCGCCCAGGTTTAGCAAAATCCGGTTTTCACCTTTTTTGCTTCCTAAAATTACATCGCCGTACAAAGCCAGCGGCGCGCCTTCGCCTCCGGCAGCCAAATGTTTTTGCCGGAAATCGCTGATGGTAATAATCCCTGTTTTCATCGCCAAATGGTCGCCGTCGCCAATTTGCAACGTAGCATTCGGATAGTTTTTTTGCTGATGCTGGTGTTTCGGCGCATGGTAAATCGTTTGTCCGTGGCTGGCAATCAAATCAACCGATGCTGTTTTTACCTGCCATTTTTCGAGGCATTGCAAAATAAGTTCACCGTGAAAATTTCCTATATAAGCATTCAGCAAAGTCAGCTTTTCCAGATCGACCAGTTTTTTTGAAAAAACCTGCCTCACTTCTTCCCTAAAAAAATTATCGTAACCAACCGTTTCAAATTCCAGCAGTTCAAATTTTGTTTGCATCCCGCTGCCGCTGAATTTGCATAAAGCCACGTCTAAACCGTCCAAAGAAGTGCCCGACATCAGCCCGATAATTATCTTTTCTTTCTTTTGCGCAATTGCAAAAAGTTGCTGTAAATTGCTGTTCAAAGTGTTGTAGTTTTAAGTAGATTGCGGACCACCTAAACTAATTTATTTTCTCTTGCATTGAAATTTTTCTTGCTGATTTTTTACCGATAAAAGAAGTATGACCGAAAACCTAACTCAAAAAACCTCCAAAACACGCCTCCTTTCGCTCGATGTTTTCCGCGGGATCACCGTTGCCATGATGACGCTGGTAAACAATCCCGGCAATTGGGCACATATTTATCCGCCGCTGGAACATTCGGATTGGAACGGCTGCACGCCAACAGATCTCGTTTTTCCGTTCTTCCTGTTTATCGTTGGCGTTTCAATTGTTTATTCCATGGAAAGCCGGAAACAGGATACGGCGCAGCATAAAAAATTACTGTGGGGCGTTATCCGCCGAGGTGTTATTTTATTTGCGCTCGGGCTAATCCTCAACCTTTTTCCCTTATTTCAATTCTCAACCGTTCGCATTCCGGGCGTGCTGCAACGCATTGCCGTGGTTTATTTAATTACCGGACTGCTTTACCTCTATCAAAATAAAAAAATACTTTCTATTATTTTCTGGGCGATTTTGGTTGGTTATTTTCTAATTATGACTTTCGTTCCCGTTCCCGGAGTTGGTTACGCTAACCTCAATCCCGAAACCAATCTCGGTGCCTGGATTGACCGCGGGATTTTAACAGAAGCGCATCTGTGGAAATCATCCAAAACCTGGGACCCGGAAGGTATTTTAACCGATATTCCGGCTGTTGCAACTTGCATTTTCGGTGTATTGATCGGTACTTTTTTAAAACGAAAAGATCAAAATGATGCACAGAAAGTTTCCTGGCTTTTTTCCGTTGGCGTATTGGCTACAATTGCAGGTTTAATTGTTGACCTTTTTTTCCCGATAAACAAAGCATTGTGGACCAGCTCTTTCGTTTTGTACTGCGGAGGTTTGGCAACTATCGGGCTAACATTATTGTATTGGCTAACGGATGTGCAAGGTTACCGCCGTTTTACCAAATTTTTTGTAGTTTTTGGGGTAAACCCGATCACCGTTTTTTTCCTGTCGGGAATAATTCCACGTATCATGAGCCGGATTATGCTGATGCTCGATAGCAAACCGGTTGATTCTAAAACCTATTTATACGAAACTTTTTATACGCCTTTCTTTTCGCCGATCAATGCTTCGCTGGCTGGCGCACTCACTTATGTTTTAATTTGGTTTGTAATTTTGTGGCTGATGTACCGAAAAAACATTATCATTAAGGTTTAATTAAAATTAGGCAATGATGTAGTTCTGTCTATTTCAAATTTCTTAAATCTAACATTCTTAAATATGAAATTCAGTTTAGGCAGTATAGTAAAAGGACAAAATAATGAGACCTTAATTATTTTGGCAACTAAAGAATTCGCATTAACCTCAAAAAATCTCAAAAATTTGAACGGAATACTGTATATTATAGGGGTTGACATTTTAGCAAGAACTGAAATACATGTGATACAAGGTTTTGATTATGTAGTAGGACAAATCCAATCTTTTGAAGGCAAATACTGCGTTTTGAATCATAAATTTAAATTTAAAAGTGTATTTGAAGAAGACTTAATACAATAATTATTTCTCAAAAATTATATTAAATCAATAATATGAACTTTTTAAACAACCTATTTAATACGAAAGAAAGGCAAGAAATAGATAATCCAGCAAAAGCTATTATTTATGCAATTATTAAATGGAAGAATTTTTTGCCAGCAATGGTTGATCGAGATGCAAAAGCAAATGGTTGTTCAATTGATGAATTTTTTTCTTTGCTTGCTCGACGTGGAGAATCAGAAAAATATATTGCTAAAACACATTTGGATTTATTAAAAGACTTAATTTCCGAGCCTACTGTTAAGGAAGCAATAGTTAACTTGAGAACTGTAATTATTAACAGGCTTAATATTACAAATGATGAAACTAAATCTTATGTGCATGATGTTATTTTTAGACGTATAATTTTCTTAGGAGAATTTAGCGTTTCATTACCACCATTGCAAGAACACTATGGAAATAAAATCAATGAAAAAGAGGCAACTGAAATAGAAGAAATGGTAAAGCTTGTACTTGGCTTACCAGGATTAAATTCAAATATTAGTTAGTGTAAACTTCTATATCATTGCCTGAAATTATTTACGATAGAGGCTTTTACAACAGATTTAGCTTTTGCCACAAGGTAATCAACAGAATATCAATCTTAAAAAAGAGGTGATAAAAACAGTATCAGCTATCAAATAATCAATCTAAAACCTATTTCATGAATAAAAAACACCTGCTTTATTTTTCGGCTGGCCTACTGATCTTTGGTTCAGCATCTGCCCAAACCAAAACCAAACCGCAGCCTTCACCCAAAAACAAGCCTCAAACAGAAACACTTGCCGGCTCGCTTATTCCGGCCGATCCTGCCGTGCTGATCGGCAAATTGCCAAACGGCTTAACGTATTACATCCGCAAAAATACCGAACCTAAAAACCGTGCAGAATTATACCTGGTAAACAAAGCAGGTTCTGTTTTGGAGAATGATGACCAGCAAGGTCTGGCACATTTTGTAGAACACATGTCTTTTAACGGTACGCGGGATTTCCCTAAGAATGAGCTGATCAATTTCCTGCAAAAATCTGGTGTGCGTTTTGGTGCCGATATCAATGCTTACACTTCTTTCGATCAAACAGTTTACCAATTGCCGCTGCCAACAGACAGTGCCAAACTTTTTGCCAAAGGTTTTGATATCCTGGCCAATTGGGCCGGTTTGGATACGTTTGATGATGGCGAGATAGACAGTGAACGAGGCGTTATCTTAGAAGAAGAAAGGCTGCGCGGAAAAAACGCGCAGGAACGGATTCAACTGCAAACGCTTCCGGTAATGTTGAACAATTCGCGCTACGCCCAACGTTTGCCGATTGGAAAAGAAGATGTGCTGAAGAATTTTAAACATCCGTTAATCAAGGAATTTTACAAAGATTGGTACCGCCCTGATTTACAAGCTGTTGTTGCCGTTGGCGATTTTGACCCGCAAAAAGTGCTGCAACTAATTAGGGAGAATTTCTCGGAACTGAAAAATCCGGTTAAAGAAAAACCTTTTGTTCAATACAGCATTCCGGCTCACAAGCAAACGCTGGTAAAAATCGTAACGGATAAAGAACAACCTTATACCATCGCACAAATCTTTGTTAAACATCCCGGTACAACAACGAAAAACACATTCGATTTGCTGCAAAACATGCGTGTTAATTTGTTTAACAATATGATTAATGCGCGCATTGCCGAACTTACCCAAAAAAGCAATCCACCATTTTTGGCGGCTGGAAGCGGTTATGGAGGCTTTTTGGCTAAGTTAGATGCTTTTTCTTCTGTTGTATATGCCAAACCCGGCGAACTGGAAAAAGGCATCAAGGCAATTGTTGCCGAAAATGAACGTGTACAAAAATTTGGTTTTACACAAACCGAACTTGACCGTGCCAAAAAAGGTGTGATGGCTACGTTAGAACAACAGTTTAAAGAGAAAGATAAAACCCGTTCGGCCGTTTTTGTAAACGAGTACCAGCAAAACTTTTTGGAAGGCGATGCTATCCCAAGTATTGATTTTAAGTATGACTTCTATAAAAACAACATTGGCCAAATTAAGCTGAGCGAAGTAAATGCGCTGACTGGCAAATTCATTAGCGACCAAAACCGTGTGGTAATTGTACAAGCCCCGGAAAAGGAAAAAGCAAATTTGCCGAATGAAAAGACGTTGTTAAACTGGATTTCGACTGCCGGAGAAGGAATTAAAGCTTATGTGGATGAAGTGAGCAACAAACCGCTGCTGGAAAAAATTCCGACTGGTTCTAAAATTGTTTCCGAAAAGAAAAACGCAAGCATCAGCACAACAGAATTGACACTTGCAAACGGTGTAAAAGTAGTTTTAAAACCTACAGATTTTAAGAACGACCAGATCCTGATCAACAGTTATAGTTTTGGCGGAACTTCTTTGGCCAGCGATGCGGATTATACTTCGGCAGATATGGCAGATGGTGTGATCGGCAGCAGCGGCGTTGGTTCTTTTACGCAGATACAATTGGATAAAATGCTGACTGGCAAAATTGCAAATGTTTCGCCGTATATCAGTTCTACAGCGCAAGGATTTAGTGGAAACGCTTCTCCTGCAGATTTAGAAACAGCCTTGCAGCTCATCTACCTTTACACAACTGCTCCTCGTAAAGATCCTGATATTTGGAATTCCAACCTTATTCAATACAAAACCGATATTGGCAGCCGCGGTTCTGTTCCCGAAAATGTTTTTCAGGATACCATAGCTGCTGTTATGAGCAGTTACAATATGCGCGGACAAACGCCAACTTTAAAACAGTTGGATGCTGTTTCGTTAGATAAAGCTTACACTTTTTACCAGCAGCGTTTTGCTGATAACAGTCATGCTGTTTTTACTTTGGTTGGTAATTTCGATCCAGAAAAAATAAAACCATTGTTGGAAAAATACCTTGGTGCTTTGCCTGCAACCGGAAGTAATACTTCTTACAAAAACCTTAATATTCATGCTCCGGCTGGTAAAATCACCAAAACGGTTTATAAAGGTTTGGAAGCAAAAAGCACGGTTCGTTTGGTTTTTACTGGAGATTACAAGTTCGATGAAGCCAACAATTTACAATTGGACGCTTTGGAAGAAATCCTGAACATTAAAATGATCGAACGTTTGCGCGAAAAGGAAAGCGGCGTTTACTCGCCGCAGGTGCAGACCAGTTACACCAAAATCCCAAACCAACGCTACAACATTACGGTTTCTTTTGGCTGTGCGCCCGAAAATGTGAACAAGCTAATTGACGCTGCTTTGGAGGAAATCGACAAGATTAAGAAGAACGGTGCCGAAGCAACCGACATCCAGAAGTTTAATGCAGAAGAAAGCCGCTCGACCGAATTGCAATTGAAAAACAACGGTTTTTGGTTAGGACAGATTTCTAAAAGTTACCAATATCAGCAAGACCCGGCAGATGTATTGGAGCATGTAAAAAACTTAAACCAAATTACTATTCAAAGCACCAAAACGGCCGCAAACCAATATTTAAGCGGCGATAACTTGATCCGGTTTATTTTATTGCCGGAGAAAAAGTAGTAAAACTGGTTATGGATGATGGATCATTGTTCATGACCAGAATTCATTTGATGCTTCTTTTATCAACCCAAAAATTGGTTGGTAAAAGAAGCATTTTTATTTATTCTACTTTTTGTCAAAAAGAATTGGAAGCCAGATCAATTTTTAACTACGAATGTTTTTTTGGGGAAATCAGTTCCCGGTTTCAATCGCTCCTGAGAAAAATATTCAACGTAGTAACCATGCTTCAAATCTTTCGCTTTGTAAAAAAAACCTTTACGGTCCTTGTTGTAATCCAATATTAAAAACTTAGTTTGGTGTACTTTAACCGTATCGCCAGGCTTGAATAAGTATTTTTGCTGTGTTTTGCAGGAAGTAAAGACGATTAAAGCGATTAGAAATTTTTTCATGGTGATTCGTATTTCATAGTTTTTATATGAGATAGATTACCATTACCGTACCTGCACTTATCGGTACATCAACGGCCGAGCATTAAATGCGGCAATTTGATCGGTAAAAATTAAAACAACGGCCGTTGTTTCAGCTTTAAATAAAAGCTTAACAATCAACAAAAAATGGCAACTCCAACCAATCGCTTACCTACTTCTTTTATCGCCCAAAAACTGAGGCTTCCACTAATTTTACCTGTGGTTTTGATGTGTGTGCTTCTTTTATTAGGTACAAGTTGCAGCCAGGCCAACCAAGACAAAAACATTAAAGCAGACATAGCCGCAAAAGCTAAAAACGAATTAAACTTTGCAGCCGTAAATTATACCGTTGATGGCGGCGTAGTTACTTTGACCGGAAAATGTACTTCCGAAAAATCAAAAGGCGAAGTAGAACAAACTATAAAGAGCATAAACATTGTAAAAGGGATTATCAACCGCATTGAAATTGCGCCCGTAGTTTTGAACGGCGATTTGGTACTTAAACAAGCAGTTGACAGTGTGCTCAAGGATTTTCCTTTGGTTGAGGCGGAGGTAAAAGGCAACATTATTACACTCCAAGGCAAAACCGAAAAAAAAGGTGCCGACAAAATTTTAGCGGGACTGAACCAATTGCATCCAAACAAGATTGACAATCAATTGAAGTTACAGTAGAAATTCAACGCCGATTATTACTTCAAAAACAAGGATACTCCTTTTAGCATGTCTTTTTTAATAACTTTTCGATAAGCCTCTTTTTGCCTCTCAACCAAACCCTTTTAACTTTGTATAGATAGCAGATGTTAACAAAAGGGCAGCAGGTAATTCGCAGTTGGTACAAGCAAAAAAAATGGAAGCAGTTCGCCTTTCAGCAGGAAATGGAAGATGCTTACCTGGCCGGAAATTCGGGCTTGCTCAATGCGCCAACGGGCAGCGGTAAAACGTTTGCACTTTTTCTGCCTTTTTTGGTTGGTTACATCAACGAATATCCGAAAGATTACCAGACCCGAAAAAACAACGGACTTTTACTGCTTTGGATTACGCCGCTTCGGGCTTTAACCAATGATATCCGCAAAGCGATGCAGTCCGTTTGTGATGATTTAGGTTTGCCCTGGACGATCGGCACACGGACTGGCGATACTTCTACCGCAGAAAGAAATGCACTTCGTAAAAAACTCCCGGAAGTTTTGTTAACTACGCCCGAAAGCCTGCATTTAATGCTCGCGCAAAAAGATTATCCCAAAACGCTGCAACATTTGCAATTGGTGGTTGTGGACGAATGGCACGAACTTTTAGGCAGTAAAAGAGGTGTGCAGGTGGAGTTGGGATTGTCAAGGTTGAAGGGCCTCACCCCAGCCCTCTCCACAGAAGAGGGAGCCACCGGTGCAAACCCTCCCCTTTTTGAGGGGAGTTGGAGGGGAGCAATCTGGGGCATCTCTGCAACTATCGGTAATTTAGAACAAGCGGCGGATGTGTTGCTGGGAAATGATTTTCCGAAGGAAAATATCCGTTTGATTCGGTCTGCTATTGAGAAAAAGATCACCATAGAATCTGTTATTCCACACCAAATCGAAAAGTATTCCTGGAGCGGGCACCTCGGCGTAAAACTGCTGCCGCAAGTGATGGAAATTGTGGCCAAAAGCAATACGACTTTATTGTTTTGCAACACGCGTGCGCATGCTGAAATTTGGTATCACGCAATTTTGGATAAATACCCGGAATATGCAGGAATTATGGCGATGCACCACGGTTCGCTGGATAACGATTTGCGGAAATGGGTGGAAAATGCGTTGCACGAAGAAATGCTGAAGCTGGTGGTTTGCACGTCAAGTTTGGATTTGGGTGTCGATTTTCGTCCCGTCGATACCGTAATCCAAATCGGTAGTCCGAAAGGTGTTGCCCGTTTTATGCAGCGAGCCGGCCGCAGCGGGCATCATCCTGGTGCAACTTCCAAAGCGTATTTCGTCCCCACACATTCGCTGGAACTGATGGAAGGCGCAGCTTTAAAAGAAGCGATGCTGGCCGGAATTTATGAAAGCCGCGACCCGGTTTTGCTGGCTTTTGATGTGCTGATGCAGTATTTGGTTACGCTGGCCGTTTCGGAAGGTTTTTATGCCGATGCTGTTTTTAGGCAGGTAAAAACAGCACATGCTTACGCCGATCTCACGCGCGAAGAATTTGGCAGTTTGCTCGATTTTATAGTTTACGGCGGCAAAACGCTCGGCCAATACGACGAGTTTTTAAAGGTCGAAATCGAAGAAGGTTTGTACAAAGTAAACAACCGCCGCGTGGCCATGCGCCACCGGATGAGTATGGGAACAATCACCAGCGAAGTTAGCCTTCGCGTAAAATGGTTAAGCGGCGGCAGTTTGGGCACGATTGAAGAAAACTTTATTTCCAAAATAAAACCCGGTGATAATTTTTGGTTTGCAGGAAGAAGTTTAGAGCTGATCAAGGTGAAAGACATGACGGCTTTCGTTAAAAAATCAGCTTCCAAAAAAGGTATAATTCCCAGTTGGATGGGGCAGCGGATGCAACTTTCGTCGCAATATTGCGCTGTGATCCGCCAAAAGCTGGATGAAGTAGCGCACGGACTGGAAAAAGACATCGAAATAAAAGCGTTGAAACCCTTGTTCGATTTGCAGGCTAAAGATTCCTGTTTGCCGCAAAGTCACCAGTTTTTGATCGAAGAACTGGAATCGCGCGAAGGCCACCATTTGTTTTTTTACCCGTTTGAAGGCCGGCAAGTGCACGAAGGAATGGCTTCGCTTTTGGCTTACCGCTTGGCACTGATCAAAAAAGCTACTTTTTCCATCGCCATGAACGATTACGGATTTGAATTATTGACGGATGATTTTATACCGATAAAAGAAGCATTGGAGGAAGATCTCTTCTCCCAAAATAATCTGTTGGACGACATCCAGCAAAGCTTAAACGCCACCGAAATGGCCAAACGCCGTTTCCGCGATATTGCGCATATTGCCGGTTTGGTTTTTACCGGTTATCCGGGCCGGCCCATCAAAAACAAGCATTTGCAGGCTTCTACTTCGTTACTGTTCGAGGTTTTTAGTGAATACGAACCGGACAATTTGTTGGTGCGGCAAGCTTATAACGAAGCGTTGGCGTATCAGTTAGAAGAATTTAGGTTGAGAGCAGCGTTACAAAGAATCTCTACACAGGAAATCGTTATCAAAACCATCAAACGGCCAACACCTTTTGCCTTCCCGATTTTGGTTGACCGTTTGCGGGAAAAAATGACAATGGAATCGTTAGAAGAACGTGTAGCGAAAATGACCGTTCAGTATGAAAAATAGGTGGTAAAAGAAGTATGTACATTTTAGCTATTTGCGTATTCTGTTATATTGTTGCTACTACTCTCGCTTGTATTGTACTATAATAACCAGTGTTTTTATTTTAATTCACCTGTGGTCAGCGGTGTTACCGGCTCATTTTCTGGTATCCGGCCTTGTAAAACCGGCATAGAAACGTTTGGCAAATGAGGAAGCACTAAGCGTGCGAAATGATGGGCCTCATCTATTAACGGATAGCCCGATAAAATGAAGGCGCGCATACCCATATCCAGATAACGGTTTAGTTTTTCCAGTATTTGTTCGGGGTTACCTACCAGGCAACCACCAGCTCCGGAACGGGCTTTACCAATATCTGTCCATAAATAAGGTTCTACAAAGCCATCTTTATCTGCGTTAGCTCGTAAATCATTCTGCCGTTTTACTCCCAACGACCAGGAATCCTGCGCACGAGCTTTGATCTCAGCACCTTTGATTGCATCAAATTTCGACATTAATTTTTTGGCATAAGTTCGGGCCTCATCTTCGGTTTCGCGCACAATAACATGGATGCGCAAACCAAAATCAATCTCCCGACCATATTTGGCAGCACGGGAACTCACATCCTGCATATTCTCATACAGCATTTCTTCGGTTTCGGGCCACATCAAAAACAGATCGCAATAACGTGCGCAAAGCTCCCGTGCACCATCTGATGTACCACCAAAATACAGCAAAGGGCCACCGTTCTGCTGATAAGGTTTGGCCGGGTCTGATGGCAAATCAAATTCATAGAGTTTACCTTTATGCTGAATCCGTTCTTTTGTCCAGGCTTGCTTTAATATTTCAATAGTTTCAGCACATCGCTGGTATCGAAATTCGGCATCCTCTCGGTAACCCGGTAAGTCCGAATTAATGATGTTAATGGTAAGCCTGCCTTTAAGCATATGATCGAGCGAAGCAATAGCTCTGGCTAACATCGGCGGATGTATTTCGCCGCAGCGAATAGCCGTTAGCAGATTAATTTTATGCGTTTGAGGGGCAATACCAGCGGCAAAAGTGAGCACATCCTGCCCTACAGTATAAGAGGTGGGCAGTAATATATTGCTGTAACCAAGCTTTTCTGCTGCAAGGGTAATATCGCTGCAATGCGCAAAACTGCTCCGACGTTCATTGTCCAATACACTAAGGTACGCTGTATCGCCACCACATAAATCATCAAACCAGGATATTTCGGCAACCCGTTGCCGGGTACGAACAGCAACTGATGTAAAATTTTTAGACATTGTATTTAAGCAAACGAAGATTTGACCGCAAAAATGTAGCGGTACGAAAAATACACAGTTACACCAATGAGCACAGCAATAAGCGAATCCAGGGCTTCCTGACGGGTAATATTAACCAATAACAACAAACAGAACACGATAGAAAAGATAGCTATAGCTACCCCAAATTTTACGGTAAATGGTGCTGGGGCAGCCTCTTTGCCCCGGAGCAAAGGTAAAGCCAGGCAAGTGGTTATGAAAGTAAATAAACGGATAATAGCACTTATAGTAAGTGCATGTATAAACGATCCGCTGGCAGTAAGCACAACAAGCACTAAAGCAGATAGCCACAGTGCTGCCCAAGGCGTATGATACTTGTGATGAACGTAACCTAATTGTTTAAATAATTGTCCTTGTTCTGCCATGGCAAATAGTAACCTGGAGCTGGTTAACAGGAGTACATTTAAGGTTCCCAGCATGGTTATTAAAGCACCGATGGTAATTAAATAACTGCCGCCAGTTCCCATAAAACGGCTTGCTGCTTCGGCTATCGGTTTTGCTGAATGAGCCAAGCCTGGAAGGGTGCCCATACAAACGTATTGTATTCCAATATACAGCAGGGTTACTACTGCAAGAGCCATGAATAAACCATAAGGAACTGTTTTTTGCGGATCTTTTACTTCGCCGGCCGGCACTGCGGCTACATCAAATCCTGAAAACGCAAAAATCAGCAGGAGTACTGATGACGCAAAAGACGAGAACGACAAAGGCTTAACCAGTACATAAGCCTGCGGTTTTACATAAAACAAACCTACACTTACAAAAATTAATAGAACCAGCAGTTTACTGATGGTGATCACATTATTAATGATTGTTGCCGTACGTATGCCGCGGTAATTAATAACAGCCAGCAACAAAATAACAACAGCAATTAAACTTAACCTGATGTTACCTTGCAATGCATCTGGCCATAGGTAAGCCACATAATCTACAAACAAGTTACAAACAGAAGCAAAGCTAAACAGCCTGGATAACCACAAAACCCAACCTGCGATAAAACCGGTGAGCGGGCCTAAAGTGGTTAAGGTATAAAGGTATGGGCCGCCTGTGCCTTTAAAGCGGCTCCCTACTTCGGCAAAGCATAAAATAAGCGCCATGATAAGCAGTGCACAACCCGCAAAAGCCCAAATACTATAGCTCCCCAGCAATAAATATATTTTGGAAGGCAAACCCAATATTCCGGCACCGATTGTGATATTGATAATAAGGGCAACAAAATCCCAGCGACTAATTCCGCGTACTAATTTGTATGATGCCGAACTTGTGTTATTATTCAATTGTAGCTCAATGGTATAAAGGCAAAAAAACAATTATTTTGATGGTAAAACTCATAATTATTAGAGCGTGTTTAAATTTCATTCGGCAACTTTTCTATGCTTTTTTTATCATATAAAAATTAATGCCGTTTTTTTGTTCCTGTTGAAATAACAGTTCACGTAGAATTTACAGGCATAAAAGAAGCACTATAAATATCAGGCTCTCACATTAATTTCTTTGTTCCGATATTTTTTCAACTGCAATCATCCTTTAAATTCCGGTTGAAATAACACCCTTCCATCACGTTTAATTTGCCACGCGGTAATTGGGTTGAGGTGATAACCGCCCAAATCTGCACCGCGTACCTGGGTAAGCTGCTTTAAAGTTGGCTGGATATATCCTGTTTCATCAACGGCACGGCTCATGATCTCGGTTTCTTCCCCGTTCCATTGCCATAAATACCGGAAATAGGTATGCGCTTTATCTAAAACCGGTTCCTGAAGTTTCGCGGGCTGCCAGTTTTTCCCGGCATCGGTGCTGATTTCAACACGGGTTATTTTACCTCTTCCGGTCCAGGCAATGCCGCGTATTTCAATCCAGCCGCGTTCTACTTTTTGCGGGAAAGATGGAAAAGTAATGATCGAGCGTGCATCCATCACAAAACTAAACTGACGGATTTTATCGTTAACCGGATAGGTATATTTTGAGGTTTCTTCCCGTGTCATAAAAGGCTGGTCTGACAGTTCGATCCTTCTGATCCATTTAACACAGGTATTTCCTTCCCAACCGGGAAGCAGCAACCTCGCCGGATAACCCTGCTCCGGCCGGACAGCTTCCCCGTTTTGTGCATACGCAATCATCGCATCTTCCCAGCCTTTGTTAACCGGGATACTGCGGGTCATTACCGAAGCATCCGAGCCTTCAGCCAAAAACCAGGTAGCTTTAGGTTTTACGCCTACTTCCCTAAATAAAGTAGAAAGCATAACGCCTGTCCACTCGCTCTGGCTGGTCAGACCGCAAATGTCCTGTGCCGTCATTTCCTCTTTGCCGGAACGGAAATTGCCGGAACATTCCAGGAAAAATGTCCTGCTGAAAGAAGGGAAACGTTTAAGGTCCTGTAGCTTAAAGATCATCGGTTTATCAACCATACCATGGACCAGGAGTTCGTAGTTGTTTGGGTCGATAACCGGCACACCAGCGTGGTGCCTTTCATAATGCAGATCGGATGGCGTGATCGTACTGTACAAATCCTGCAATGGTGTACGTGATGAAATATCGGACGGCTTGCGCAACGGATGTTCAAAAGCAGAACGTTTGCCCAATACGCTTGGCGGCGGGCCTAACTTTTTGGTTGGGTCATCCGGGAGCAAAGCTGGTGCAACCGATTGTATTACCTTGCCAAAAGCAGATTGTACATAAATAAGCGCACCAGTTGCGGCACTACCAAGCAATAAGTGCCTACGACTGATCTTTTTACTATTTTTAAAAGGTTCTTTTCCCGAAGAATCAATCATAAAGCCTGTTTAGATTTTGTTCGATATCTTTTCGATGCTTCTTTTATCACCTAAAAAATGGTGAACTTTTCGCTTCTGATTTATTTACTGTCAGCATAAATTTTATGTTGTAAAAGAAGCATTGCGTTTTTCATTTTACTTCCGGCCCGCCTTTGCGGTCATCTGGAATATATAATTTTTGTGCAGGCATTTTTACTTCCGGCAACGTTTTGGCATTGATTACAGCAGCTGCCTTAATCAGCTTATTGGCATTTAACAAATAAGCGGTTACGCTGTAAACTTCATTATTGGTTAACGAACCGGGTGCATTGTAGGGCATGGTACGCCGGATATAATCAAAAATAGTTGTGGCATACGGCCAGTAATTACCAATGGTTTTTACTTTTCCCTTAGCAAGGGAATCATTAACGAGTGCAGGCCCTGGTAATTTAACAGCAGGATTATCTATACCGGTAGCCCCGTGGCAAGCAGCACATTTAGCCATATAAATGATTTTGCCAGATTGCACATTCCCTGAACCTGCAGGCAAACCTTTCCCATCCGGACGGATAGCAATATCCCAGCGGGCAATTTCCGGTGCAGTTGCAGCACGGCCAAAGCCAAAGCTTGCAGGCCGTTTGATCGTATCATTCAATCTTTTACCGGTAATTTTCAGGCTGCCGCTGCGCCCGGTAAAGCTGTAAGCAACCAGTAGCAGCAGCAAAGCGGCTGGCAGCAGGAAAAACTTAAAGTGCAGGTTTACTCGTAAACTTTTTGATTTTACCATCATCTTCTAAAACAAAAGCAAGGCAATATTTTAATAACCTACTAATTACATAAACTATTTTTTAATTACACTTTTTTATTTTGCTAAGGGCCGGTTTAAAATTTGTTCAATGTATTTTCTATGCTTCTTTTATCACCTAAAAACCATCGAATTTAATGCTTCAACATTTGTCCCGAATATAAAAAACAGAATTTATAGTGATAAAAGAAGCATTATCATTTTTGCTGATAAAAATTTAAACACGCCCTTATTTAACGATCCCGGCAAATTTTTGATAAAAAGCAGTCGGGCTGTTTTCATGTTTTGGTTCATACTTCCCGGCAATAATCGGGATGTAAATTACCCGCCTGCGGCTTTCTTCGCCTGTTACTTTTGATTGTGCAACGCGGTGCCACAACCTGCCGTCATGCACAGTTAAATCTCCGGCTTCCGGGATGATGGCCACTTCGTTTGCATCTGCATTGTTATCTAAAAAGTATTTTTTGCGGAAAAGTGTGTTATAGAGATTTTGCGTGTGCGTTCCCGGCAAAATCCTTAACCCGCCGTTTTCAGGCAGCATCGTACTCAAATGGATGCCAACGTTAAGCATTGGGTTTAGCTTTTGTCCGTGGAAAACATCACGCAAACCATCTGTGTGCCAGCCCATTTTGGTGAACTTGCTGCCCGCACTGTTTACATAATGGTTAAACACCATGCCGTCTTTTTCTTCGGTCCCCAACCTGGCTCCCGGGCCGATTAGGTCGAGTAAAACCTGAAACCTGGGATCTTTTGCAAATTCGCCAAGCTCCGGGTGCTGCTGGTTGATAAAAGCAAAACGCTGCACGATGGTAGAGCCATCCAGATCTTTGCCGTACTTAATGGGTACGCCGTTTACCTTTTCAACTTTATTCCCGATCCAGTTTTGCTGTACCTGTAAAGAAGCCCGGATAATATCCTGCACGGTTTCCGGTTTAATAAAATTTTTAAAATGGATAAAGCCGTGTTCGTTAAAAAAAGATTTTTGCTGAGGTGTAATGATGTTATTTAACGTGAATTTTTGGTATATGCCTGACATAAGAAATTTAATATGATGTTGCCTGTTTAAAACCCGTTCTTTATTTCATGCTTCTTTTATCACCTAAAAAACAGCAGCTGTTATTTTTCTACTTTTTAGGTGAGATAAAATTTATAGTGATAAAAGAAGCATGAAAATTTTTGAACGTGGATTGCAACCGGATTAAAAAATGAATAGAATTTGCTGCTTACTAAATAGAACGAAGTGCCGAAAAAAATATTGATTACCAACATCGGGATTGGCCTGTAAAACACATTCGCATCGGTTTTGCCTGTTTGGTTTTTGGTGGAGTAATCATTTGATTGTTTAACTATTAAAATTGGCTCCTATCTTTTTCATGTCTGTAAACGATAGAAAGATATTTTTTTTCTACACTGTGATAAAATAAAACGATGATGATAAATACGGCACTTATCATCAATAAAATCCCCTGGTTTTGATGGTTTAAAAAAGGCCATCCCAAAGCAACCGCATTGAGCATACGTATAAATTCGATGTTGAAAATCCATTTTTTCTGTTCCAGAATCGCGCCGCAGTTAACCAAAGTTAAAACGGTAAGCAACGTAAACAGGAACTTAAAATTGAGGTTGAGATAATGCTCAAACAAAATGAAAAAAAACAGGGCAAACAAAGCAGCTATTATTTGCCAAACCACGTAGGAATTTAAATTAGGGTTTGGTGCTTTTTCGTTTTGGTTGATGTGAAAAATATGTTCTGCTTTGCCGCGGGCATCGGTATCGATCAAATTCGGACTGCCAAAAACAGTTTTGAATTTACCTTTTAGCGTAGGGATGTTTTTTACAGTCAGCCAAAGTTCTGCCAGAAAATGAAAATGCTGCCATAAAAAACTATGCGAACGCAGCGGTTCTGTTAAACCGTAAACGGGTTCTTCTTTTTCTGCTGCAAACGTTCCGAAAATATGGTCCCAAATAATGAGTACATCGCCATAATTTTTATCTAAATAATGGTCATTTGCGGCATGGTGAACGCGGTGGTGCGAAGGTGTTACCAAAATATATTCTAACCAGCCCAGCTTCCCGATCACGCGTGTATGCACAAAAAAAGGATATAAACCGTGCACCAGCAGCATCACCGTAATCATGGAAGCCGGAAAACCGATAATTGGCAGCACGCACCAGAAAGCAGTACGCACAACCGCCTGGAAAACGGTGATCCGGGCAGAAACGGTATAATTAAAATCCTCACTTTGATGGTGAACTACATGCACCGCCCAAAAAATATTTATTTGGTGTGCATAACGGTGATACCAATACCAGATAAAATCTGTAAAAAGCAGCAGCACAACCCACATCCACCAGGTTGGTGTTATGTGGAAAATCCCAAAATGCTTTTGCAGGTAATCGTAAACAAAGTAGAATAAACCGGCAACCAGCACATCGCTCAAACGTTCGGCAATACCAATGCTTACGTTAGCAATAGAAGCGTGTAGGTTAAAATAATCCTTTTGCTGTTTTTGTGCCACAAAATACTCCAGCAGCATTAAAAACACAAAAAGCGGCACGGCAAATGCCAGATAATTTAGGTGCATACTGTTGAAGTTGTTTAAACTATTTTTTTGTTTTTTAAGATACTTCTTTTACCGGGCTAAAATCAACCGGGTTTAAACCCATTGCTACAAGATCTACCGAGGCTACGCCTCTCCAATTGCAAGTTTTATAGAGCTGTAGGCTCGACCAATTTTGTAGAAATGGGTTTCAACCCGTTTAAATAGAAGGTTAAACAACTTCGTTATTAATTTCCTCCGATGGCTAATTGAAAATGAACTATTTTGACGGAGCTGCGGTGATACCCGTAGCCGGTAAAACTTCTTTCAGCTTAGCGGCAAGCTGTTCGCCGTTTAAATTTTTGGCGATGATTTTTCCATCAGGATCCAACAAAAAGTTTTGCGGAATGGCACGTACGCCATACAATTCGGCTACTTCATTTTTCCAGAATTTAAGGTCGGAAACCTGCGCCCAGTTCAGCCCGTCAGCTTCAACCGCTTTCAGCCAGGCTTCTTTTTTGCTATCCAGCGAAACGCCCAAAATGGTAAAATTTTTATCCTTATACTGATTGAAAGTTTTTACAATGTTCGGATTTTCCCTTCGGCAAGGGCCGCACCAGGAAGCCCAGAAATCAACCAGTAAATATTTGCCCTTAAAAGAAGATAAGGAAACCGGCTGGCCATCCTTATTGTTCTGACTAAACAAAGGTGCCGCTGCGCCGATAGCAGTAGCTTTCCAGCCGGCCAGCCACGAAGCATATTGCTTACCGGCGATGGTATTTTTAACGGCAGGTTCTAATTTTTTAAACAAAGGCTCCACTTCTGCCGCATCCGGGAAAGAACCGCCGAAAGATTTTAACGCATCCAGACTAACCAGCGTTGGCTGATGTATGGTGATAAAATCCTTTAAAACCGCTTTTTGTTCCTGCTCGATGGCTTCGTAGCGTTTATCAAATGCAGCTTCTGCTTCCGTAGTCCGCTGGCTTACCGGCAAAGCCCTGGCTTCGGCAGATAAAGCTTTGATCCGATTGGTAAAAGGTTTTAATGCAGCCGTTAATTCCTGGTTATTTTTGTTGAGTGCTGCACCTTTTACAGTAGCATTGTGGATAGAATCTGCAGCGTTAACCGTAATGTTTCCCGGCTCCAGGTATAATGCTAATACATCTGCACTGCTCTTTGCAGCATCAGGATGGGCCAACCGCAAAGAGGCTTTTACCGGTTCTGCCACACTTCCGTTAAAAACGAATTTTCCGTTCTGTACCGTTGCAGAATCCGTTGCATTACTGCTGGCCGTGCGGTAAGACAGGTAAACTTTTGCAGGTTTGCTTAAATTGCTGATGCTTCCTTTAAGGGTATAATTTATGTTTTGCGCCAATAATATCCCCGGCGCAAACAATAGTAAAGTAGAAAGTGTCTTTTTCATTTACGATTATTTATGGCTCAAAAATAGCAATAATATTTAATCTACTAAACCTATAGGGTAAATATTATATATTTGTCTGCTACCGAAAATTAAGACCGAAAAGCAGGGCAGCTAATTTTAGGGGTAAACGAAGCAACAGCAATATTTTTGGATATCTAAACAAATGAACTACAACATAACAAACCTGCCGGAGCGCGAACCGAAACCCAGAAATAACGGGATGACGATGGTAATGGATAAAGGGCTGAGCCTGCGCGAAGTAGAGGATTTTTTGCAAAGTGCTGCAGCGCATACTGATATTGTGAAGCTTGGCTGGGCAACTTCTTATGTTACACCTCATTTGAAAGAAAAACTGGCCTTGTACCGCGAAGCCAAATTGCCGGTTTATTTTGGCGGGACCTTGTTTGAGGCTTTTATTATCCGCGGTAAATACGACGATTACAAACGGCTGCTCGACCAATACCAAATGGAATTTGCAGAGGTTTCTGATGGTTCGATCACAATAGACCATCAGGAAAAATGCGGTTATATTGCTGATCTGGGCAAACAGGTTACCGTAATTTCTGAAGTTGGGTCGAAAGATATTGATACCATTTATGCGCCTTACAAATGGGTTGAGCTGATGAACGCAGAACTGCAGGCCGGTTCGTGGAAAGTGATAGCCGAAGCACGCGAAGGCGGCAACGTTGGTGTTTACCGTGGCACGGGAGAAGTGCGGCAGGGGCTTGTAGATGAAATCCTCACACAAATCCCTCCGGAAAAAATCATCTGGGAAGCACCGCAAAAGGCGCAGCAGGTATGGTTTATCAAACTAATCGGCACCAATGTAAACCTGGGCAATATTGCCCCTGATGAAGTTATCCCCTTAGAAACGATACGCCTGGGGCTGCGAAGCGATACTTTTGATTATTTCCTGTAACAGCAACCTCAATTTCCACCAAAAACTTTTCCGCCAATGGTTTCCAAGCTTAGTTCCTTCGAACTGTTCCATTTTTTAATCATTTTGATTGCAGTGCTTTTGCTTGCCCGGGTATTAGGCGAGTTATGCCGTAAATATAAGCTGCCGGCTATTATGGGAGAGATCTTAGCCGGAATTATCCTCGGCCCAACCCTGATCGGTACGTATCTGCCTAACCTTTTTCATCACCTGTTTCTTGCCGCCCCGCAGGCTTTTGCCGCGTTTGATGGCATTGCCAACGTGGGCATTATCCTGCTGATGTTTATTGCAGGTTTTGAGGTAGATTTGAAACAGATCAGGCAAAACGGAAAACAGGCTATCGCCATTAGTTTAACCGGCATCATTTTCCCTTTTGCCATAGGTTTTGCAGCCGTGTGGTTTTTTTATGAGCGGTTTTTTGCAAACGGAACAAACAACCAACTGGTAACCGCCTTGTTTTTTGGTACAGCTTTATCCATTACAGCCCTTTCTGTTATTGCCAAAATATTAATTGATTTAGATATCCTAAAAACTAAAATCGGCAATATTGTGCTTACTTCCGCTATGGTAGATGATTTTTTAGGCTGGATCCTTTTTTCTGTAATCATCCAAATGATGAATGCAGGTAAAGAAAACGTTTCCTTCTGGTCGGTTTCCATTGTAATTATTTTTGCCGTGTTTATGTTAACACTTGGCCGCTGGCTCATCAACCGGCTGCTGGCATTTGCCGTGAAGAACTTAAACGCCGGCGGGGTTATTACCCTTGCTGCCTGCCTTTGTTTTTTAGGTGCTATTGCTACAGAATCTTTAGGTATCCGGGGTGTTTTCGGTGCTTTTTTAGTAGGCGTGGCCATTGGAGATTCCGCTCAGTTTACCGAGCAGCACAAATATGTCCTTCATCAGTTTACCATTAACGTCCTGGCACCGCTTTTTTTCGCTTCGGTTGGTTTGAGGTTGAATTTTATTACCAATTTTAATCCGGAGATCGTTATTGTTATCCTGCTGGTTGCTTGCTTTGCCAAACTTTTCGGGGCAGGAATTGGCAGTAAACTGAGCGGAATGACTAAAAATGAATCCATCGCCGTTGCTTTTGGTATGAATGCGCGCGGTTCGCAGGAAATTGTATTGGGTTTACTGGCATTACAGGCAAAGATTATCAATGAACCGGTTTTTGAAGGTTTAGTAGTGATGACGGTTGTCAGCATGATGCTTTCAGGGCCTATCATGAAATACTACTTTTTAAAAGAAGAAAAAAGAAAGAAAACCCAATTGGCAGCAGAGGAAAAACTGTTGTTCCAATCAGGAATAAGCAGTTTTTGATATAGCAATCAACATAGGCGTAATACTGTTTTTACCGGCCTTTTTTTGAAATTAAACATGAATATTAAACATTCAAATTATGTCTCGAACACAAAGTCCAACACAAACAATCAGCTTACTTCATCATCAAGCCAGGTATATATCTTTTCTAACATTTAAAAACCTGGAAAAAAGCGTAGCCGAAGATGTGGAACGCATTAGGAAACATCCGTTGGTAAATCCTAAAATTATAATTTACGGATATATCTGTTTTCAAAAATAATTTGGCATCAGGCCAATGCTTCTTTTATCACCTAAAAGTTGTTACTCGGCATCAAAATAGAACATCAGCATCAGTTTTAAGGTGATAAAAGAAGCATTGGTATTTGATGTAATACACATTCGATTCTTCAAAATATAATGAAAAATTGCAACCGGCTTATTTATTTGAACCTATATTTGCGGCCTTTGTAAGGTTGAAACTGATTTAACAAAAGATAAATTTCGGGCAATTGAATTGCAGTAATGATTGAATTAAAAAATGTAACCAAAACTTTTTACCAAAAAAACAGTGAAATAAACGCATTGTCTGATGTTTCTCTTTTCGTTCCAAAAGGTAAAATTTATGGTGTAATCGGTTCTTCCGGTGCCGGGAAAAGTACGCTGATCCGTTGTGTTAATTTACTGGAAAAACCAACATCAGGACAAGTTATTGTTAACGGCCAAAATTTAAATCAGCTCTCTTCTGCAGAATTGGTTACAGCGAGAAGACAGATCGGAATGATCTTTCAGCATTTCAACCTGCTATTATCCAGAACGGTTTATGAGAACATTGCTTTCCCGTTAGAATTAAGCAATACGCCTAAAGACGAGATAAAAGTGCGGGTTGCAGAACTGTTAACTTTGGTAGGGCTGGAAGAAAAAGTGAACAATTATCCTTCCAGTTTATCAGGCGGACAAAAGCAGCGTGTGGCCATTGCCAGAACGTTGGCCAACAATCCAAAAGTGTTATTGTGCGATGAAGCAACGAGCGCTTTGGATCCGGCCACGACCCGATCCATCCTGACTCTGTTAAAAGATATTAACCAGCGTTTTGATATCACCATCTTGCTAATCACCCACGAAATGCACGTGGTAAAAGAAATTTGTAATGAAGTTGCCGTGATCAGTAACGGCAAATTAATAGAGCAGGGAACGGTAAGCGAGATCTTTTCTCACCCAAAAACAGATTTGGCGAGGCAATTTATTTCTTCGTCGATACAGCTTTCTTTACCGGTAGAGTTTGAACAAAGGTTATCGGCATCACCTGTTGGCAAAACACATCCAATTTTAAAACTGGAATTTTCCGGGCAATCGGCAGATATTCCGATATTATCAGAAGTAACAAAATTATTTGAAATAGACAACCATGTAATCTGTTCGCAAATGGATTATGCCGGCGGCGTTAAATTTGGCGTGATGTTAGTCGAGGCAACAGGAAAGCAGGAAAATAATCAAAAAGTATTAGAATATTACCACACACACCAAATTAAAGCGGAGGTTTTAGGTTATGTCTGATTCGATGTTGTTGATGCTGGTTAAAGGAACCTGGGAAACGATTGTCATGACGTTTTTGTCCGGCTTTTTCGGTTTTGTACTTGGTTTGCCAACTGGCGTATTGCTGTTCATGACCAGGAAAGGCCAGGTGCTGGAACATCCAAACCTAAACCGTTTCATTTCTACTTTGGTTAATATTTTCAGGTCAATCCCATTTATCATTTTGATTGTGTGGATGATTCCGTTTACACGAATCTTGGTTGGTACTTCCATTGGTGTACAGGCTGCGCTGGTGCCGCTAAGTATTGGTGCCGCGCCATTTATCGCCCGGATGGTAGAAAATAGCCTGATCGAAATTCCGCACGGATTGATAGAAGCCGCGCGTGCCATGGGCGCAACGCCTGCCCAAATTGTTTTTAAAATATTATTACCGGAAGCGTTGCCTTCTATTATCAACAGTGCGTCCATCACCTTGATTACATTGGTTGGATATTCTGCCATGGGCGGTGCAGTTGGCGCAGGTGGTTTAGGGCAAATCGGTTACCAGTACGGGTATATTGGCTACGATACAGTGGTGATGAACACCGTGCTGGTTTTATTGGTGGCGCTGGTATTCCTAATTCAAACCAGCAGTGAGCGATTAGCTAAAAGCGTTGATCACAGAAAATAAATTAGTTATATGAAAATGAATTTTAAGCTTTCGGCAGTAGTTTTAATTGCTTCTTTTACGATAGTTTTTTCGGGTTGCGGCGGAAACAAACAAAGTGCTAATCACCTTAAAGTAGGCGTTGAGGTCGGACCGGAATTTGTAGTTGCACAAGCTGCACAAAAAGTTGCCAAAGATAAATACGGGCTGGATGTAGAACTGGTTCAATTTAGTGATTATGTGATGCCGAATGAATCGTTACGGCAAGGCGATATCGATGTCAACGTTTTTCAAAACCGGCCTTACTTAGATGTTCAGGCAAAACAGCGGGGTTATAAATTCGCTGTTTTAGGCGATACTTTTGTTTACCCGCTGGCCGGATATTCCAGGAAAATCAAAAATATCAGTCAGTTAAAAGATGAAAGTACGGTCATTATCCCAAATGATCCAACCAACAGCGGCCGTGCTTTGCTATTACTGCAAAAAGCCGGTTTGTTAAAACTGAAAGATAATGTAGGCTTGCTGCCAACCCTAAATGATGTTGTAAGCAATCCTAAAAACCTGAAAATTTTGGAACTGGAAGCACCACAATTACCGCGTGCGCTGGACGACCAGAACGTTGCTATCGCCATCATCAACAACACTTTTGCTACGCCCGTAGGTTTGATTGCCAACCGTGATGGTTTGTTTATGGAAGATAAAAAATCGCCTTACGTAAACATTATTGTTTCGCAGGAGAAAGATAAAAACAAAGCCGAGATCCAAAAATTTGTAAAGTCGTACCAATCGCCGGAAGTAGAACAAGCTGCACAACTGGCTTTTAAAGGCGGTGCCGTAAAAGGCTGGTAACAAAAACCAGTTTGGTATTTATCAGCAGGGAATGCTCATGCTTCTTTTATCACCCCAAAAAATAGTGATAAAAGAAGCATTTTAAATTTTACCCTGATTCAAATCAGTTAAGTTTAACAGCTTCTACCGGTACATCCCAATGGGCAAGCAGTAATTCAAAACGATATTGTTCTGCCTTTTGGTAAGCTTCCTGATCGGGAAATAATTGCTTTTTGTAAGGATCAACGATGCTGTAATCAAAAGCCAAATGCTCGTTTTTAAAAACCAGGATGATTTTAAAATCCCAGCGGCTATCTTCACTGCTATGGATAATTGGTGTTTCTGCTTTAATGCTAAGTACATCTCCTTTTTCAAGTAACTTTTTAAGCAGCGGGTAATGGTTCTTTTTCCATAGAGAAATAAACTCATCCGCATGTCCCCACTTTACTTTGTAGTAATTTTCGATCGTAAAACCGGGCGCAGTTGTAGTTTGTGCAAATACTGAAGGGCCAGCCAGCATTATTACAAACAGAAATAAAAAATTAAGTTTTTTCATACTGATTTATTTTGAGGTGTGAGGGCGGATTCGAACCGCCGTAAAAAGTTTTGCAGACTTCCGCCTAACCACTCGGCCACTCCACCAATAGCAAAGATGAACATGTAAAAACTTACCTGCTCATCTGCTTTTTATTTATTGGCCAAATCCATTATTTAACAAATTGGCAAAGAAAACAGCATTCAAAAAAATCCGGCTGGTGCCTAACCAGTAGCCGCGATAAGTCGGATCATCGGCAAATAAAACTACTTCGCCATTGCCTGCAGCCGTTGCGATAATCGCCGCCGAACCTGCAACTTTTGCAATATTTGCTTTGGACGTGTAGCCGTTAACAAATGGTTTATTGCTGTACTGCGCAACGGTGGCGTACTTGTTTGCGCTTGGCAGTAGCAAAGTAGGGCCGTTTTTATTGATATACAATTTTCTGCTGGTTAACCCGAATGCTATCGGATGGGAAATATCAATATCGGCCACAAATATCGCCCCGTTAATTCTTCTGGAACCTTCTACATCTTCCTGTCGGGCAAAATCTAATCTTCCTGATGACGGTTTTTTGTAAGATGCAGTATCTGTTTTAACGGTAGCATTTCTTCGTCCGTTAGCATTTGGTGCAATTACCGAAACAGGTTTTTGAGCTGGCGTTTCAACCGCTGCAACTTCGGCGCGGTCGCCTCTGCCTAAAGCATCGGTTGCTCCTAAGCGTTCTTTAACAATTTCCTGCTGAACAGCCCATGCGGTTGCGGTTTGAAAGGTGATCAAAGTGCCGCCGTCGTTTACCCAGGCTTTTATTTTATCAACCACAGTTTTGTCCCAGGCATTGTAATTTCCACCGGGTAAAACAAGCACGTTATATCTTTTTAAGGATGCGCGCTGAAAGTTTGCCAAATCAATTTTTGATACCGGTAAGTTTAAATGTTGATTCAACAGAAACCATACCTGTCCGGCTTCTCCGGCAGTTACGCCCTGTCCAAAAGCCAAAGCAACTTCAGGCTTCCGCACAGCACGAATGTTACTGCTGCCGAGGTCAATCCCTTCGGCACTAAAACCGCTTGTTACCGATGCAATATTGATGTGCGCATCCGCAGCAACTTCCTGCACAGCGCGGTAAAGCGAATCGGCAGAAATAGTCTGGCCGGCTACAGGAATCACTAACGAACCATAGCCGTAAGCCTTTTTGCCCGAAGCGGTATTGGCAGCAAACGTTTTGAATGCTGTTTTTACCAGTATATTTTTTACAAGCAATTGGTACAAAACTTTGCTCGCGTTGTAATCGGTATAATTTAACAAATAAGCGTAGCTGGATTTTCCGCCGGATACTTCGCCTTTAACTGTATTTAATGCAGTAACAATATTTCCTGTGGTAAAAGAAGCATTTACCTTGGCATATTTTAAACCGTAAGCATGGATAATGCTCCAGCCGGTGTTATCGTAATAAATGCTGTCCTTTAAAATATTTTCTTCAAACAGCGAATGTACAATCAGGAAATTTGGCTGCGCCGAAGGAACCAGGTAAGCCTTGCCTTTTTCAAACGTTTTTCCGTCCTGCGTTAAATTGTTGTTCAGTTCGTAAACTTTTACCCGGTGCTGCAATAATAAGCCTAAAAACTTCTGGGTTAGCGTGGCATCCTTGCTATCGCCAAAAACAAATGCTTTAGCCGGATTTTTTGCGCCTTGATCTAAAGCGTATTTAAAAAAATCTTTTTGTTCTTTAAATAAACCGGCTTTTTCGGCTATAGATCCGCGGATAGTAGAAAAACTGGTGGCTAAATGGTTCCTGATGGTGAAAGAAAATTTTAAAGGGCCGTTGGTTGATTCTTGCAAAA
This sequence comes from uncultured Sphingobacteriaceae bacterium, assembly GCA_964251965.1. GTDB lineage: Bacteria > Bacteroidota > Bacteroidia > Sphingobacteriales > Sphingobacteriaceae > Mucilaginibacter_A. Next base: position 52,094 of record CAXULQ010000014.1, read on the forward strand.
TGCCTCGCGAACTTGCCTGCTCAAAAGTAGCCGCTACCGTACCAAAAAACTTTGGATAAGTGGAACCGTAAATGGGCGACAAGTTATCATAATTTTCTTTGGTGAAGTAAAAAGAACCAATATCATCCAAAGCTTTTGCATGATATTTTGCAAGGATGGCATTGTAATCATACAAAAACTGCGGAACAATAGGACTTTCGTGGCGTTTTGGCGTCGGTTCAAAATAATAAGTAGCATTAGCACCTTGCTCGTGGAAATCAATTTGCACATTTGGATACCATTTATGAAAAAACTCCACGCGGTTGCGGCTTTCTACCTGAACTAAGTTTAACCAATCACGGTTTAGATCTGTAAAATAATGGTTTGTTCGCCCATTTGGCCAGCCTTCCTGATGTTCTTTATCCACAGGATCGCCAACCGGAGGATCTGAATGATAAGCGTTATGCCAGTTAGCTGCGCGGTCGCGGCCATCAGGGTTTAAAGCCGGATCAATAAAAATTACCGATTCGTTGAGCCATTTCTGCGTTTCCTGATCGTTGCTTGCCGCCAAATAATAAGCGACTAATAAACTGGTTTCTGTACTGGAAGTTTCGTTGCCATGCACACCATAACCTAAATGGATAATGATCGGCGCACTGGTATTCAATACTGCTTTTGCCGGATCAATCTGATTTAAATGCTCCTGCCTGATCTGCTCCAATTTGCCATAATTTGCCGGAGAAGTGATTGTAACGATTACCTGTTCGCGCTGTTCATAAGTTTTGCCGATGGTTTGGATATGCACACGGTCAGAAACGCGCGCCAATTCCCGCAGGTAAGCCACTACTTGTTCGTATCGTGTAAAATAAGAACCGATAGGATAGCCTAAAAACTGTTCTGGCGTAGGAATTTTGGTGTCTAATGCTTGGGCCTTGGGAAAATAATAATTGTTTTGTGCCGAAGTAAACTTTAGGGTGAATAACATCAGGCCAATAAACACCAATGCTATTTTATAAATGGATTTCATAATTATTTAGCTTTTAAAATTTGCACTAATTTAGTAACCAGGATTTTGGGTAACATCCGGATCAGAAAGAATATCAGAATATGGAATTGGAAACAGCCAGTAGTTTTGATTTGTTAAGCCCAACACTGCGCCAGCCCTTCCTGTTCGCACCAAATCAAACCACCGGTGTGCTTCGAAAGCAAATTCTACGCTGTTTTCATTTTCTATCGCCAGCAGCAATTCTGCCTGGGTTTTTGCCGTAGTTGGACCTAAGCCTGCGCGATCACGAATGACGTTTAAATCTGCTGCTGCACCCGCTAAATTAGTTCCCTGCTGCGCCCTTGCTTCTGCCCTAATTAGGTAAAGTTCAGCAATACGGATCAGGTAGGATGGATCAATACTTGAAGATGTTGTATTGTATAGTACACCATAAACACCGGTTCCAGTACCTGCAATTAACGCGTTGCGGTTTCCACCGATCGCTGGATTATTTAGCTTAGCCACCAAAGCATCCGAAGGTTTTAAAGTATATTGCCCGCCGGCAGAACTGGGATACCATAAATTCCAATAAGTATTCCTGTCATTTACCGAGTAACTTAGTTCAAATACAGATTCAGAGGTTAAAAAAGGTGCGGTAAAAAAAGCTTTGTAAGGCTTAACCAAAGCGTATTTGGTATTGTTGATTACCTGTGTGGCATAGGTTTCGGCATTGGCCCATTGTTTTCTGTACAAATGCAAACGTGCGCGCAACGCCCTTGCCGTGCTTTTTTGTGCACGGTTTCGGGTTGTTGCATCTTCGGGCAGTAGCTGTTCTGCTTGTGTAAGATCGGCCAAAACCTGGTCATAGGTTTGGTCGAGCGTACTTCTTTTAACGCCCTTTAATCCGGTCAGGTCGGTTGTTGGTTTTAATTGTAACTGAACGCCTCCCCAGGCCCGGCCCAAATCAAAATAGGCTAATGCACGGATAAAGTAAGCTTCACCTAAAATTTTATTTTTTTCATCAGCGGTTAGTAACGGATCGACAACGGACGGCACAAAAGCAATAACGCTATTGGCCGAGTTGACAGCGCGATAAATTGCTTGATAAGCAGCAACGGTGATGACATTATCAACCGGTACCGAATTCTGATCAAGCTGTAGATATTCATTTAAAGTACCGTTAAAAATTACATTATCGGCAGGCATTACGCCTAAAGTTGGATAAGAGGAGGCATAATATCCCTGCACCCTGTCATAAGCTCCGATAATCGCGGCGCGTGCTGTCGTGGCATCGGTAATTGCATCTTGGGTTGCAATTAAATTATTGGGTTTTTCATCCAAGTATTTTTTGCAGGATGTTGTTCCAAGTACCAAGGCAATTAGAAAAAAAGTATATCTGTATGTTCGTTTCATTGTTTTAGTGATTAAAGGGTTACGTTAATACCAACTTGAACAGTACGAGGCTGCGGTACCGTTGCCCAATCATAACCTGCCGTATTTTGGTTATTGCTTTGCGAACTGATTTCGGGATCAAGGCCATCATAATGCGTAAAAGTTAACAGGTTGGTAGCCTGCACATACAGCCTTGCTTTGTTTACCCCTATTTTTTGAGTAAATGCTGAAGGGAAATTATAACCTAACGACAATGTTTTTAACCTGATAAAAGAACCATCTTGCAGGTAACGTGAACTCAAGTTGGCGACATTTCCGCCGTAATTATTTGCAGAACCTCCGTTTACAGTTGGATCAGCGCTGTAAGTAGTTAACCTGGGGATATCAGTAATCTGGCCTGGAGTTGTCCACCGGTCTAACTGTCTCGGCAGAAACCCAATATTAGCTTGCGTGCCACCATGAACCATAAAGAAATCGTTCATGTTCATGATCTTATTGCCTTGTTGGAAGTAGAAAAAGAAATTGAGGTCGAAGTTTTTGTAGGAAATATTGTTGGTGAAGCCTCCGGTGTATTTTGGAAGAGCGTTTCCAACAATTTGTCTATCGGCAGAAGTTATTTTTCCATCTTTATTTACATCCTCGTAAACAGCATTTCCCGTTTGAGGATCGACATACAACTGTTTGTAAAGCTGAAAAGAGTTTACGGCATAACCTTGTCTTAAAATAGAAATGTTTCGGCCGGATGCACCCTGTGCAATATCAGAAGCGAGCTTTTCAATTTTATTATTGTTCCAGGAGATGTTAAAATCTGTTGTCCATCTAACATTTTTTGTATCGATGTTTGTTGAACGGACTGCCACTTCAACGCCTTTATTTCGAACAGCACCATAATTTTGAAGATAACTGGCAAAGCCGGAACGGTACGGAACCGGCACATTCAACAATAGGTTGTAGGTATATTTATTATAATAATCTACACTGATATTTAACCTGCTTTTGAAGATGGAAAACTCGGTTCCAAAATCAACCTGGCGTGTGGTTTCCCAGGTTAAATCAGGATTAGCTAACTGCGAAGGCGCAGTTCCGGCCTGGGCTAAATAGTTAGCTCCTGATGACCATAAACCTAAAGCAGCGTACGGGCCAATCCCATTCTGGTTACCGGATAGGCCGATACTTCCCCTAAATTTTAGCTCATCAAAAAAGTTTAATTTTTTAATGAAATCTTCCTGGCCGGCACGCCACACCAAACCTCCCGAAGGAAAATATCCCCATTGCTTATTTTTCCCGAATTTGGAAGATGCATCTGCGCGGATACTTCCGTCAATGGTATATTTATCATCATAAGTATAACTTGCTTTCCCAAAAAAGGAAACCAGTTTTGCGGTATTGCTTAAGGAAGAACCGGTTGTTGTTGCAGCAGCACTAATGGCGGTTAAGTTGTTGGTAGCGAAGCCAATACCGGTAGCCGAAGTTCCTTGTCCGGTTACGGTATTTAAGGTATTTCCGATCAGCGCATTAATATTGTGCATACTGTTTTTACCGAATGTTTTTATGTAAGTTAAAACCTGCTCGTTGGTATAAACAATATTTTTTGTTTCGTAAGATGCTGCTGATCCATTGGTAGCAATACCAGCACTGATCAATGTATTGGCGTAATCGTTTTCATACTCATCATTATTATCGATGCTCCAACTGCTTCTTAATTTTAAGCCCGGAAGAAAAGTGTATTCTGCGAAAAGATTACCGATACTGCGCCAGCCCACAGCATTATTATTTAGATTGTTGATGAGCGCAATGTGGTTATCAAAGCTTCCATAACGCGCATAAGAACCATCAGCATTATAGACCGGCAAGTAAGAACGCGGATACAATGCCGAATTGATTACACCTTGCGGATTGTTATCACTACCACTCAAGTTTCGCTCTGACCGGCTGATGTTAATACTGGTTCCTACTTTAAGTTTTGTGGTTAAATAGTTATCATAATTTAACCTTGCCGTATAACGGTTATAATCAGATGGTTTTACAATTGATTGCTGGTTTAAATAACCCAAAGCAATGTAATAATCGCTGTTTTCTGATCCGCCCTGGGTAGAAAGGTCATAATTTTCTGTACGGGCAACCCTAAACAGATCGTCTGTACGGTTGTAAGTTGGCTGTGAACTTGGATTGGCTATCAATCCTGTAATGGTGGAAGGGTCGATTCCGTTATCTTTAGCTGTATTAATTCTGGCTTCATTGCTGAGTAAAGCAGTTTCCGGGCCGCTGGTAACTTTGAATTTTTTTATGGCGGTCGACCAGCCTTGGTAAGTATTGAAATTGATCCGTGATTTTGTATTGCGCTTGCCTCGTTTTGTGGTAACAATAATTACTCCATTGGCACCTAAAGAACCATAAATAGCCGTAGCATTGGCATCTTTTAATATTTGAATGTTTTCAATATCGTTGGGGTTTAGGTCTGCAAGCGGGTTTGACTGCTGTTGATTACCCAAGCCAGTTTGAACAGGATCGCTATTACTAACAAATACACCATCAATAATATACAATGGATCTACCGAAGCATTGATCGAGTTATTGCCCCTGACCCTAAACGTTACGCCGCCGCCCGGCACACCGCTGTTAGACAAAACCTGAACACCAGTGGCTTTTCCCTGTAACATCTGGTTAAAGCCTGCCGCGGGAATATCTTTAATATCATTTCCGCTCACACTTGTAATCGAGCCGACAATAAATTTACGTTCCTGCGTGCTGTAGCCAGTAACAATAACATCATTAAGCTGATTGATACTTTCTTGAAGTTGTATCTCAATCGGGCTTCCATTGGCAACAACTTCTTGTTTGGCAAAGCCCACAAAACTTATTACCAGGGTGTAAGGAAAAGTCTGGCCGGTTGCAAAGGAAAATTTGCCATTTTGATCAGCCGAAACGGCATGAGTTGTGCCTTTAATGGTTATTACAGCTCCGGGCAGCGGCTGTTTTGTTCGGCCATCAAGTACAACACCAGTTAGTCTTGAATTGATGGCAGGTTTACTGTCAGTTTGTGCAAAAGCAATTTGTGCAAATAAAAGGCACAAAAGCACATACACGCTTCTTTTGTAGAAATGTTTCATAATAAGTTTTAAAGAGTAAAAGAAACTAATCAGCTATTACACAGCTTAATAATTGGCTGCGAAATGTGAAATAGGAATTAAAACGGGAGCGTACTGTTATCAGAGTTGATCAAACAGTTAACAGCAGCAACACCTGCAGGCAATAGAGGAACTGGAGAAAAAATGTAGATGTTTCACAGTAAAAAATGTTAAAGGTCTTTCGAAGTTGTTCTTTCTTTGTAAACTTTTTTTCATACAATATATAACCTATAGGCTTTGTAGGACAAAGAAATACATTTAACTACATCATTCAAAATTTTTTGTTAATTTTTTTATGAATTTGCAAGGCCATATCAGCACTAAAAATAAAGTTTATTAATCACCGAGAATTTAGGTTGAAAAAAGCCTGGGTTAATATTAATGTTATTTGGCCTTATGATTCTAAAGGATTCTGCTAAAACAGGTTTAACAACCTTTAAACAATATTATTATAAGAGCCTGTTTAAATTTCTATCAGAACAATTCATGATGCTTCTTTTATGCCCATAAATTTTGTTTTTATGCTGAAAGTATATGTAGAGATGAATTGTAACTATGCAAATAGCATCATAGGTGCTTCCGATAATTGAACAATTTTTAGGAAGCACCTACGGAGCTTGGTTCAAATCACAAAATAGCTCTATAAACAGGTAACTCCTACAGAGCTAAAAAGCTTACGGACAAAATTTAAACACGCTCTAAGT
>CAXULQ010000015.1:0-50980 GCA_964251965.1 uncultured Sphingobacteriaceae bacterium
TGGGCATAAAAAAAGCATCATGAATTGTTCTGATAGAAATTTAAACAGGCTCTTAGTTTATCATAAAAAAAACTATCACTACGCCCGGTCATGCAATCATTTGTAATTAAAAGCAAAGGAGTACATTTTCGTTTTGAAAATGCAGGTGATGGGTTATCTGATGGATGAATGGCCGGTTGGAACGATAGGTAAATATTGAATTTACCAATCAATTAAAAGGAAATACGTTTAAAAGCGTTTATCGAAAATATCATGATAAAAAAAGCATTGATTGCCTTATGGTTGTTTGTTATTGCTAACCATTTACTGGCGCAGGATAATTCGCTTTACGAAAAAAAGCTCTTCATTATAAAGCAGGACACGATGCCTTACCGGTTGTTGTTGCCTGAGAACTATGATCCGGGGAAGAAATATCCGATGATACTTTTTCTGCATGGAAGCGGTGAAAAAGGGAACAATAACACTGCACAACTTGTACATGGCGGCTTTTTGTTCATCAGGGACAGCATCCGGAAAAAGTACCCGGCCATCGTTATAATACCGCAATGCGCCAGAAAAAGCAACTGGGTGGATGACGACCGAACCAAAGATTCTGCCGGTAAAGACGTGCTGGTGATGCCGCCTGACGCTAAACCAACTTCGGCCATGCAATTACTTCAAAAGTTGGTGAAAAATATCATCCGCAGCTATCCGGTCAACAAAAAACAAATATATGTCGGCGGGCTTTCTTTAGGCGGCATGGGCACTTACGATATCGTAAAAAGGAACCCGAGGTTGTTTGCCGCTGCTTTTCCTATTTGCGGTGCGGTTGATGTTAGTGCCGCACCAAAATTAAAGCATGTAAAATGGTGGGTTTTTCATGGTGAAAACGACAATGTGGTTTCCCCGGAGTTTGATAAGAACCTGGTCGCTGTCATGAAACAGCGTAACATTCCGGTAAAGTTTACTTTGTACCCAAATACCGGGCACAATAGCTGGGATAAAGCTTTTGAAGAACCAACACTTTTTAGCTGGCTGTTTTCGAATAGCAAATGATTGTTAAACCAGCAGGAACCTTGTTATCAATAATTGCTTACAGCTAATACTTTTAAGTCCAAAAGATTTATCGGTATAAAAGAAGTGTTGTAAATTGAAATCCCGACAGAAACCATTTTCATTAAAACGGTTTGGTGAGGCGGCTTACTTGTGCTTCAGAATTATCAAAATTGTTAACCTCAAATTGGTTTACCAATATTATCTTTGTTTTATGGCAGTATCGGATGTTTTAGGAAATTTACAAGTTATACAGGTTGAAAAACCGGTTGATAAAATAATTAACCAATTAAAACATTTAATTATTTCTGGCCAGCTTAAACCTGGCGACCGGCTGCCTCCAGAAAGGTTATTATCTGATAAGTTTGGCGTAGGCAGAGGTTACATCCGCGAAGCAATAATGAAACTCGAATTTTACGGATTGCTAAAAACATCTCCGCAAAGTGGCACGTATGTTTCCGGGTTTAGTTTAAAAGTGATGGACAGTATTTTCTCAGATATTATCAAGTTTAACAAAGAAGATTTTGAATCAATGATGGAAGGACGGTATCTGCTGGAAATCAATGCTGCAAAATTAGCGGCGATACGCAGAACCGACGACGATATCTTGCAGATGAAGGATGCTTTAAAGGATTTTGACAGCAAAGTTAAAAATAACGAAAATGCGGTTGACGACGATATGCTTTTTCACATCAAACTGGCCGGCGCAACAAAAAATACTTTCATCGAATCGATGTTACTGGTGCTCATTCCGGATTTGATTAAAAATATTAATGATAAAAAGATTTGTGTTGGCGAAACCAGTTTGAAAGCAATTAACGAACATCATCAAATTCTTGATGCTATTATTTCGAGAGATGTTGACGCGGTTGAAAAGGCCATGCAAATACATTTAAGTAATTATAAAGGTCTGCAAATTTCTGCTTAAAAGTTTTTCCTAAACCATGTTTGATTGTTGTGATCAGGTTTTTGTATTCGTCCTTAAAGATGGCCATGCTTCTTTTATGCCAACAAAATATTTTTTATCTCTTTCAAAAAAGGTTACAACCTACCTTTTTTTATCCGATAAAAGAAGCATTGCCTCTTTTCTCTACACATAAAACCTAATTTTTATTTTTTTAAATTCTTTTGGAAATCTAAAAATTCGTCTATATTTGGTAAACCAATTATTGGTAAACCAATTTTTCTTTTTCTAATATTTTCAAGTTGAGACTTGCAGATCGCTGTCAGTTTAACGTTCATCAATATTTATAAAATGAAGTTTCTAAGTAATACAACAAAAGGCCGGTTAAAATTGATGATAGCCGTTTCTGTTTGTATGCTTCTTTTATCGGTAAAAGATTTGGTTGTAGCAGAACCGCAAAAAAAACTGTCAAGCATCAAAATAATCCTGCAAAACCCTTACAATTTAAATCGGGTAAACGAAGTAATCAGCATCGGCAGAAATCAATTTAAACCTGTTTATCCCGGTTATTTTCCTTTGATAAAAAAAGGTGCAAAAGTTTATATAAACCAGCTTGTGGACAATAATTTAGATGGAAAGTGGGACAATTTATTGATAGAAGTAAGCCTCGTCCCAAATTCAAAAGATACTTTGACTTTAAATTGGGTAAAGCCGGAACAGCAAATACAGTTTCCAAAAACTACCAATGTGAGGTTTAGTTTAAGGAGCAAAACCACAGAACCCGGAAAAGAAATTACTTATTTAAAACGCAGCCGCGGTTTTACGCAAAACATTGCCGAGCCGGTTTATCAAATGGAAGGCCCGGGAATAGAAAACGACAAAGTAGCCTTTAGGGCATTCTTCGATAGCAGGAACGGAAAGGATGTTTACGGCAAAATTACTTCGGAACCGATTTTAGAAAAAGTAGGCGTTGGCGCAAGCTGGCATGATTTGCAAAGTTGGGGAATGGATATTTTTAAAACAGGCAACTCTTTAAGTGCCGGCGCATTAGCTGTTGAAGAAGACAATAAAATTATCCGTTTGGCAGATGCGGATACTTCTTATTTTCAGGCTTTGTATGAAGGGGCGTTGCAGGCCGCTTTTAAATTGAATTTTAAAAATTGGGATGTTGGCACAGCTAAAGAAAACGGCAGCGAAACCATGTCCATGACCAAAGGCAATTTTTATTACAAAAACGATATTGAAGTTGCTTTAAAACCTAACCAATATTTGGTTTCGGGCATTGCCAATTTTAGTGCCGATAGCGCTGTTTATAGAAAACACAATTCTAAATTCAGTTCCATTGCAACTTACGCGCCACAAGCGGAAGGTACAGGTACAAAGTTGGGCGTGGCGATTATGTTCCCAACGGATGAATATGTGGAAAGCCATACGGCCAGCAATACATCAAGCATTCCGAATACTTCTTTTGTCGCACTAAAAACTTCAGCACAAACCAAAAAAGTGCTTTACTTTTTTGCCTGCTGGGAAAAGACCGATTCGCGCTTCGAAACGCTTCAAGGTTTCGAGGACTATTTAAATCAAACGGCAGAACTGTTGGCCAACCCAATCCAAATCCAAATCAATTATTCAAAATAGGCATCGCAAATAATGGAAAGAAGAGACTTTACAAGTTTAATGTTATCACTTACTACGGGTACTTTGCTATCTCCGCTAATTGCTAAAAGTGAAAATTCAAACTATCCTGTTTTGGATAAGCAATTAAGTAACGCCGAAAATTTGGATAACGGACTTCCTGGAAACTTGCCGGAAAACATAAAAACCTTAATTAAAAATGTACTGAAAGCAGAATATAAATCGGTAAACACGGATTGGGACGGCACCATACAAATTGAAGGTTTGCTGAGGTTTGCAAAACGCGGCTATCAGGAAGGTTTAGCATATTCAAAAAAATGGTTTGATTACCATGTGGAGCATGATGGAAAATTAACGGACGAAGAATATTACAAACAATATGATGGCCCGAAAGCAAGGATTATGCGCGACGGGCCTTTAACTTTTGTCATCTACTCCGCTAATTTAGGTGTGGCTTTTCCGGTTCACGAGCTTTATCGCCAAACCAATAATCTTACTGCCAAAAGGGTTTGTTTTGATGTTGCCGATGCAATTTTACAGTACGCATCCCGGGATCGGTTTGGTATGCTCGGCCATGATGATTATAATTTTACAGAATTTGCCATACCCGATACTGCTTACTGGGCAACGCGGTCTAATGCTATTGCAGCTTCATTAAGTACGGACAAAGGTGTTGCAGATGTATATTTTAAACAATCTATCTATCAGTTAAACCAGGGCATTAAATACTTTTTGAATCAGGAGAAAAGTATCGTACACACCGGTTTGTTTAAAGGCGAGCCTTCCAAAACTTACTGGTGCCGTTCGCAAGGCTGGCTTATTTGGGCCATCAGTGGTTTGCTCAGGCATCTGCCAAAACAACATCCCCAGTTTAAAATAGCCGCAGAAGCTATGAAAGTTATTGCCGATGGTGCCACAAAATACCAAAGTAAAAACGGCGGTTTGCACGTGCTGGTGGATGACCCTTTTTCCCCGGAAGAAGTTACAGGCGTTGCCATGGTAATTGCCTCGGTAAAAGAAGGTATGCGGAATGGTTGGATCCCGCCAAATTATAATGACTTATGTAATAAAGGCTGGGCATTTATTAAGAACAGTGTAGATGCCGAAGGGAAAGTGCACAATGCTTATACCGGCTGGGCCGTAACTGCCGAGCAGAAACAAGTTGACCTGATGGATAAGAATTACCGTGGCTTTGTGCCTGGTATTATTATGCTTGCCGCAGATGAAATGACCAGATAAAAACATAAAATTATGCCAGTAAAAACAGTATCCATTTCGATGGAAGAGGCAACCGATATTGCCCAAAAAATTATATCCAAAGCAACGGTAGATGGCGGCAGCCCGGTTGCTGTAGCCGTAGTAGATGCCGCAGGAAGGCTGAAAAGTTTTGCCGCAATGGACAACGTGATGCCGGCCAGTATTAAGCTCGCGCAAAACAAGGCATATTCCGCAGTACTTGGGCAGCGCGATACGATCAACTGGGCTTCATTCCCCAAAAATGAAAAGAACGTTGATTTTGACATGAGGAACTGGACGGATGAAAACTTTTCTGGTTTTACAGGTGGGGTTATCATCCAATCCGAAGGAAAAGTAATTGGCGGGATTGGTGTTAGCGGAAGAAAAGGGATTATGGATCACTCGGATGTTTTGCTCCAGGACAACGAACTTGCTGCTTTCGGAAAGAATTTTATACAAGAAACAATCCATCAAAATGGAATATAGAAACTTACCTAAAACATCCATTCAAATTTCTGCCATAACGTACGGTGCTTTTGCTATCGGCGGCTGGTTTTGGGGCGGTGCCGATGAAGGCGATGCCGTTAAAGCTATCGAAGCCGCTATCGATCATGGTGTAACAACCATCGATACCGCTCCTGTTTACGGCATGGGCCACAGTGAAACCGTAGTTGGAAATACGGTTAAAGGAAAGCGGGAAAAAGTGCAGCTCCTGACTAAGTTTGGTATGATTTGGGATCAGGAAAAAGGGGATTTTACCTTTGATACAAAAGACAATAGCGGCAACCCTGTTAAAGTTTACAAGTTCAATGGCAAGCAAAGTGTAATGGAAGAATGTGAACGAAGTTTAAAACGCTTACAAACGGATTATATCGACCTTTTGCAAATGCACTGGCCCGAAAGTACAACGCCTATCGAAGAAACGATGGAAGCTTTGGAAATATTGATCGGGCAAGGTAAAATTCGGGCGGCAGGTGTTTGTAACTGTCCGGTTGATTTATTAAAAAGGGCAAACGATGTACTGCCAATTTCGACAAATCAGGTTGCTTACAGTATGGTAAACCGCGGGATTGAAAAAGATATTGTTCCTTTCTGTGTTGAAAATGGTATTGGTATTTTGCCGCATACTTCTTTGCAAAAAGGGCTGCTCACAGGTAAAATAAAGTTAGGACATACTTTTAACGAAGGCGACCATCGGCCAAGTACAGCCTATTTTAAGGAGCCTAACCACCGGGAAATAATGAAAATGCTGGACAATATTAACCAAATCGCACAGGAAAGAAATATCAGCTTGGCACAATTAACCATCAACTGGACGATGCAACAGCCGGCAATTACTTCTGTGTTGGTAGGTGCAAGGGATGCCACGCAAATGCAGGACAACGTAAAAGCGACATCCTTTAAGTTGACCCAGGAAGAAATTAGTATGATAAACGAAGCATTGCTCCAAATGAATTTATCTTTATAAAATGAGAAGCCTGCTTAAAGTGCTTTTTTTAGCAAGTATAATTTTACTTTTGGTTTCCATCTATTTATTTGCAACCGAAAATAACAGTGGTGGTGGTTTGGCCTTAACTGTATTTTGGCTTCTGCTGGCGTTCAGCATGGTGCAAACGTTAAAATTTAAAAAATTTGCTTACACCGTGTTTATCCTTGCATCGGTAACAGTAGCCATGACCTTTCCACAATTTTTCGACCATATTGGTGATTTCAAATTTAAAAACCTGATTGTACCGCTGCTGCAAATCATAACCTTTGGTGTTGGTTGTACCATGTGTTGGAAGGATTTGTCTGGTGTAATCAAAATGCCAAAAGCTGTTTTAATCGGCGTGCTTTGCCACTACACCATTATGCCCTTTGTAGGTTTTACCATTGCAAAAGTGTTTGGCTTTCCGCCGGAAGTTGCAGCAGGTGTTGTTTTGGTAGGATGTATGCCAAGCGGTTTGGCCAGTAACGTAATTGCATTTATCGCGAAAGCTAATCTTGCGCTTTCTGTAACGGTTACCGCTGTATCTACCTTATTGGCTCCATTAATGACGCCTTTATTAATGAAATTTTTAGGCGGACAGTTTGTTCCTGTAAGCTTTGAGGCCATGTTTTTAGACATACTTAAAATAGTGATTGCCCCTATTTTCCTCGGGGTTTTAGTCAATTATTTCTTTCATAAAAAAGCACTTTGGATTGATAAAGTCATGCCAAAAATATCTATGGTGGGCATAGCTTGCATTATTATTGTCATTACTGCCGCAGGAAGGGACAATCTGTTACATGTCGGCACTGCTTTAGTTGTGGCGATGTTTTTACACATGACAGTAGGTGTAATGCTCGGTTACTGGGGAGGGCGGTTACTTGGTTTATCCGAATTAAATAGCCGTACCATTGCTATAGAAGTGGGCATGCAAAATGGCGGTTTGGCATCCGGAATTGCCGTACAAATGGGCAAAATTGCCACAGTTGGATTAGCCCCCGCAGTTAATGGCCCAATCATGAATACTACTTTTTCTTTAATAGCAACTTGGTGGGGGAGCAAAGCCTCCGCCAAAAACTTGGAAGAGATCAGTCAGAAGGCTATAAACTGATGAAGAAGCATTTGAACGCTGTGACAGACATGAAGTATGTTTATATTTAGGCGGAGACTATTTCAAGCGTGAATTTGTATCAATGGAGTTCGACAGCAATTGTACTACGAAAGGGCATCTATCAAACATCTACCATGATTGATGTCCATGTTTGCTTATAACTTCGGGGTAATGAGCGGGAAGGGCTTGCTCGAAATTCAAAAAAAAGGGACTTTCCTAAGAAAATCCCTTTTTGTGGACCCGGAGAGATTCGAACTCTCGTCCAAACATGGTATAAGGTAAGCCTTCTACATGCTTAGCTGCTGTTTAATTGTCGGGAAGCAGGAAGGTCAGCCGCGAACCTGTACCAATTTCCGTAGGTGCTTTATCTCGTTTGCTGATCACACCGGCAGCAAACCAGTTTCTTATTTCGACGTTCCTGGTGATGGCCCTAAGAAACCGCAAACCATCGGAACGAAAGCTATGCTAACTCTAAGTTAGGCAGCTAAGGCGTAGTTATTTTCGCCATTTGAAAGTGTGAGCGTTCAGATTAAAGCGCTAGTTCGCCCAACGCGCTGCATGCTTACTTACTTATCTCCATCCTGTCAATTCCGGTCGGGCCCTTTTTAGGGTAGAAAGGTTAAAGGCAAAAGGTTTTAAGTGGATGCAAAAATACTGTTTTTATCGATAGAAAAAAATGTTTTTAGTTCATAGTTGATGGAAATAGATCATGGTTCATAGTTGATGGGAAATGCAAGATGCAGCTACTATAACCCATGAACTATAATCCATGAACTATAATCCATGAACTTCCTTACAAAACCCTTCCCGGATAAACCTTCAACCCTTCTTCCAAACAAACCATCGCTTTTTCTAAGTCAACCGTGTTTAAAACATAAGCCAAACGCACTTCATTTAAACCGCCGCCTGGTGTACTGTAAAAGCCTGTTGCCGGTGCCATCATTACGGTTTGGTTTTCGTAACTGAAACTTTCCAGCATCCACTGGCAAAATTTGTCGGAGTCATCAATCGGAAACCTGGCCACCACATAAAATGCGCCGCCCGGGTTCGGACAAAAAACGCCTTCAATTTTATTTAATGCTTTTACCAGTAAATCGCGCCTTTTGGTGTATTCGTTTTTTACGTTGATAAAATAAGTATCTGGCGTATCCACGGCAGCTGTCCCGGCAATTTGCTCCACCATTCCGGGGCTTAACCGCGCTTGCGCAAACTTTAAAGCAGCAGCAATTACGTTTTTGTTTTTAGTGATGATGCAGCCCAAACGCGCGCCGCAGGCACTGTATCTTTTAGAAACCGTGTCCAAAACGATAACATTTTCATCCAAACCATCTAAGTGCATCGGCGAAATGAATTCCCGCCCATCGTAGCAAAACTCGCGGTAAGCTTCATCCGAAAACAAATACAGATCATACTTCAAAGCCAACTGTTTCAACGCTTCCATTTCCTCTCGGGAATACAGATAACCGGTCGGATTATTCGGATTGCAGATCATGATGGCTTTAGTTTTCTCCGTAATTAGCAACTCAAACTCACTAATTGGCGGCAAGGCAAAACCATTTTCAATGTAAGAAAGTATGGGTTTTACTACGATACCGGTTTGGTGCGCAAAACCGTTGTAGTTGGCATAAAAAGGTTCGGGAATGATCACTTCATCACCTGCATCCAAACAAGCCATCATCGAAATCGTGATTGCTTCTGATCCTCCAGTGGTAACCAAAATATTCTCTGGCGTTATGTTGTAACCCAACTTATTGTAATATTTGGTGAGCTTGGTTCTATAAGCCAACGTTCCTTCCGAAGCTGTGTAAGCCCAAACCTTAAAATCAATATTTTTAACAGCATTCAACATCACTTCCGGCGTTTCAATATCCGGCTGGCCGATATTTAAATGGTAAACTTTTTTGCCTTCAAGCTTGGCTTGATCAGCAAAAGGCGTTAATTTTCTGATTGGTGAAGCCGGCATTTGCCAGCCTTTGGTTGATATTTTCGGCATAAAGCAAAAGTAGGAAAAAGTGGTGAGTGGGAAGTTGCGGGTTTCGGGTTGCCAGTTCTAAGTTCAAACTTGCAAATCGCTGAAAGCTGATACCTGACTGCTCATAACTTTTTCCCATAAAAAAACCTCGCCCTGTTTTGCAGGACGAAGTTTTTTAGGTGATAAAAACAGTATCGCTTATTTAGTTGGCGCAGGTGCGGTTTTTACTACTTCGCCCACAATAACCAGATATTTTGTTGGTGTTTTAGCGTTGGATGTAACTACAATTGTTTTATTAAAAGGTGCTTCTACAGCAGCATTGTAAGTAATTTTGATGCTTCCTTTATCGCCTTTTTTTACTGGCGTTTTGGTGTAATCGGCAATCGTGCAACCACAAGTTGGTTTCACTTCCGTTAAAATTAAAGGCTCCTCGCCAATGTTGGTAAATACAAAATCGGTTGTAACAGGCTTGCCCTGTGGTACTTTGCCAAAATCGTGTTTTTCTTCAACAAACTTAAACTCGGCTTTATTATCCGTTTGTGCCGATGCAGTAATTGTAAATCCTACAACCAGTGCGCAAATCATCATTAATTTTTTCATAGCTTTTAATCAGACTGTTAAAACAAATATAAGTCAATTTTATCAATATAAAATATTGTTACGAAAAATTCATTTCAGGGTTGGCCTTTTCTAAAAAAAACATTCGGAACTAAATACTATTTTTGCTGGTACAGAAACCTGAAATGCAAGAATTAGAAGCTACGAATACTGTTGTACAGCTGGATAAACCTGAACTAAGTTTTGATGATTTTAAGCAGATCGTGATCAGTGATTACCGGATTGCAGTTGAAAGCCGCCAAACCAGTATTCTCGGCAGAAAAGAAGCATTGACCGGCCGTGCCAAATTTGGCATTTTTGGCGATGGAAAAGAAGTAGCACAACTGGCAATGGCCAAAGCTTTTAAAAAAGGCGATTGGCGCGCAGGCTATTACCGCGACCAAACTTTTGCTTTTGCAACAGGCATTTCTAACGTAACCAAATTTTTCAGTCAGCTATATGCACACCCGGATGTAGAACTAGAACCTTCTTCGGCAGGCCGGCAAATGAACAGCCATTTTGCCACCCGTTTCGTAAATGAAGATGGCAGCTGGAAAAACCTGACAGAAACGAAAAATTCTTCCGCAGATATTTCTACCACGGGCGGACAAATGGCACGCTTGATCGGACTGGCCTGGGCTTCTAAATTATACCGCGAAAATAAAGAACTGGCCAATATGGACACTTTTTCAATCAACGGGAACGAAGTTGCTTTCGGCACCATCGGCAACGGTTCTACTTCCGAAGGTATTTTTTTTGAAGTGATAAATGCCGCCGGCGTAATGCAAGTGCCGATGGCGGTTTCTGTTTGGGACGATGGTTACGCGATTTCTGTCCCCTCCAAATACCAAACCACCAAAGAAGATATTTCCGAGATATTAAAAGGTTTCCAGCGGGACGAAAACACCGAAGGTTTTGAAATATTTAAAGTTCCCGGCTGGGATTATCCCGGTTTGTGCGAAACTTATGAAAGAGCTGCCGAATTTTGCCGGAACGAACACGTGCCGGTGCTCATCCATGTTACCGAATTAACGCAGCCGCTCGGGCATTCTACTTCCGGTTCGCACGAGCGTTACAAAACCAAAGAACGTTTGCAATGGGAAAAAGAGCACGACTGTTTGGCAAAAATGCGTTCCTGGATCATAGATTCGGCAATTGCGAATGCCGAAGAACTGGACGAATTGGAAGATGAGGCCAAAAAATACGTGCGCGAATGCCAGCGCAATGCCTTGAACAGTTTACAGCAGGAAATAGAAGTTGAACGCAACCAAACCGCAAACCTGATCCGCGAACTGGTCCCGGTTTCTGCCGCAGGCGAAAAAATAGAAGGCTTGGTAAAGCACATCAACACCATTAATGATTTAGGGCGAAAAGATTTGGTTGCTGCCGTGCGGAAAACTTTGCTGCTTACCGCAGGGGAAAACAGTGGGGAACGCAATAATTTGATGGAACTGTACCGGCAGGAAATGGATAAAAATATTATCCGGTACGATTCCCGGCAGTTTAGCAACACCGCAGAATCGCCGCTGGCCGTTCCTGTTCAGCTTCCGGTTTATGATGAAAATTCTAAGCTGATGGACGGCCGGGAAATCCTGAATGCTTGTTTTACCGCTAATTTTTCCCGGGATCCGCGCATTATCGCTTTTGGCGAAGATGTTGGTGCCATCGGCGACGTAAACCAGGGCTTTGCCGGTTTGCAGGAAAAATTTGGCCCACTGCGCGTAACGGATACCGGCATCCGCGAAAGTACCATTATTGGTCAGGGCATTGGTTTAGCCCTGAGGGGATTAAGGCCGATTGCCGAAATCCAATACCTGGATTACCTGCCGTACGCGATGAACGTGCTGATGGACGATTTAACGACAATGAGTTACCGCACTTTCGGCGGACAAATTGCGCCGGTAATTGTCCGCACCCGCGGCCATCGTTTAGAAGGAATCTGGCATTCCGGTTCGCCGATGGGAATGATCGTGAACGCGCTTCGTGGGATGCACGTTTGTGTTCCGCGCGACATGACACAAGCTGCCGGAATGTACAATACTTTGCTGCGCGGAAATGAACCAGCTTTGGTAATCGAATGCCTGAACGGTTATCGGCTCAAAGAAAAATTGCCGGCAAACGTAGGCGATTTCACTGTTCCGTTAGGTAAAGCAGAAGTGGTGAAAAATGGAATAGATTTAACCATTGTTTCTTACGGTTCAACGCTTCGCCTGGTGCAGGAAGCCGCCGCAGAACTCGAAAAAATGAATATTTCGGTAGAGATTGTGGACCCGCAAACGCTTTATCCTTTTGATCTGGACGGACTTTGTGCCGCTTCCGTTAAAAAAACCAATAAATTATTGGTGGTTGATGAAGATGTGCCAAGCGGTGCATCAGCATATATCTTGCAGCAAATCGTTGAAAAGCAAAAAGCTTACTATTTCTTAGACAATCAGCCTCGAACCCTAACCGCGAAAGACCATCGTCCGCCGTACGGTTCTGATGGCGATTACTTCAGCAAACCTTCCATCGATGATATGATCGAAATTGTTTATGAAATGATGGGCGAGAGCAAGCCGAAACAATTTCCTAAGATTTATTGATGCTGTTTTTATCGGTATAAAATCTGAACGGTGGAAGGTCAGCAATTCGAATTTATTCCTTGTGGAGATCAGCCAACGGTTGATAATACCTGGCAATATTATTGGAAAGGCGTGGCCGGTTTAGTTGTAATTACATTCGTTGTGTTTATCTTCATTGATCCGAAAATGTATGTCAACTTGCTACTTTTATGCGCTGTTTTAGTGCTGTTGTTAACATCCATAACTTTGTCAAATGAGTTTACGACCAAGATCCATATTGATATGGCCGGGCATAAATTTTACAAGTTTTATATTACAACATTTGGACGGGAAGGCGTTACGGTTTTAGATTTAAACACTTCGAAAATTACTTATAAACTTGATATTTCCCGAACCGGAACCCGATGGATATTAAAAGTAAAAGATTTAAAATCGTCTGTTAAATTTCGGGAGACGAAAAATCTATCATCAAAAACACAAAAAAACGTATTTACCAAAGCGCAGTTAGACCAAATGAACGCTATAATGGTTTCTCGTATTTGAGCTACATTAACTGCAACCAATACTTCTTTTATCGCACTGATTTTTATCCGTTTTGTTGCTTTGGCTTGCTTGGAAAATCTGGCGCACCGAAGCGGTGCTTCTTTGGCTGCCGGAAATTTCTCTTTGTCTATTATTGAAGTTGCAGATGCGTTGAAGATCGAGGAAATAAAGATCGAAGACTTGGCCAATCTCGATCCTAATTGGAATTCTGTAGATCAATATCCTTTAACACAAAAATTAGGGAACGATTGGTTGAATGCCAATACTGCTGCTGTTTTAAAAGTTCCTTCTGCTATTATTGATTTGGAATATAATTATCTGCTTAATCCAAACCATGCTTCTTTTAGTGGTATAAAAATAGTATCGGTTGAGCGGTTTAGGTTTGATGTGAGGTTGAAAGGGAATTTGTAGTTACAATGAATTTTTATTTAAGATGTATTGTAACACCTTTATAAGTTTCAGAAAAGTAACGCTCTCCAGGCTCAATCCAATAATCATTAGTATTTATAGTATCCATATTACCGATTTTCAAGACATCTTTAACGCTATCGTAACCCATAGAAGAAACAATATTGAAGGACTCTATTTTTCTGGTATCAGGATTAAAGTAAATTGATAGGAGTTGTCCCTGTTTTTTGTAAAGATTTTCAAAATGGTCTTTTTTCAAACTTGAAGGAGGGTCTGGTGGATTTTCTAAAGGTTTACCTAAAACTTTACGTACTTCATCAATATTCTTTCCAATTAAAGCATGAACATCAAATGTAACTTGAGGTGGTTTTGGTTCTTTACAACTTGTGAAAATTAAAAGCATAATGTATACGAAATACTTAACTGGTTTTAAGCTGCTGAATTCAATGTTCATCATATTTCTTTTTGCTGGATTTGTAATTCCATTCTTTATACGGCGAATATTAATTATTGAATTTATAATTTTACAGAAAAATTAAATGCTTCTTTTAGCACATAATTTTTAGTTTTATGCTTCATGATTTTAACTGTTTGTGACACTTCTATTCTTTGTCGTAACCAACAAACACAGAAAGAATTTAGGAATGAGATTAAGCTTTGGCTCAAAGCTAATGATCTTAATAAAATATATTTAAATGTAGAAACCGGTTATTTATTTTTGATAAACAATACGTTTATTGATAAAGTAACTTCGAAGTTTGGTGATGTAAAAGTTCATGCGCTGACAAGCCTTTCAGAAATTATCAAAAATGCTATTTATATAAATACTGCAGACGATACCCGGAATAGACCGCATATTTTAAATGTTTTAAAGTATGAAAGTCTGATTGAGGTTGATGATAAAAAGTATATTGTTTGGCTTTACGTACGGCAAACGAAAAGTGAATATGAGCTTTACTCGCTAAATATTAAGGTATAGAAAACGCTTTAAAGCTGATAATGTGGTACGTCGTAGATCGAAATCTAAGTTGCGTATTCGCACGAAATGGACACAGCCTTAAAGCGCGTTACAAACTTACTTATTTGTTAATCAATAATCAAATGCTTCTTTTAGCACCCAAATTTTTACCTGATAAAAGAAGCATCAGCCTACAACTTCGCACCCAAATTCCGTAACCACAAATCAGCTAAAACCAGCGCAGCCATCGCTTCCACAATCGGTACGGCGCGCGGTACAACACAAGGATCATGGCGGCCTTTGCCTTTTATTTCGGAGGCGTTTCCTTCGGCATCAATGGTTTCCTGGTTTTGCATAATGGTGGCCACGGGTTTAAAAGCGACTTTAAAATTAATCGGCATCCCGTTGCTGATGCCGCCTTGCACACCGCCAGAATTGTTGGTCAAGGTTTGGATATTTCCATTTTCATCTTTCCTGAAAATATCGTTGTGTTCTGAACCCAGCATTTCACTTCCGGCAAAACCGGAACCATATTCAAAACCATGAACAGCGTTGATGGATAGCATCGCTTTGCCCAGATCAGCATGTAATTTATCAAAAACCGGTTCGCCCAAACCAACCGGACAATTTAAAATCGTACAACTGATTTTGCCGCCAACGGTATCACCTTTTTTGCGGATGTCATCAATGTAATCCATCATTTTTACGGCTGTTTCCGGATCTGCACATCGTACAATATTTTCTTCGCGGATGCGCAAAAAATCTTTTGTGTTATCGATTTTTACTTCCGGTGCGTTCATTTTGCCAACGCTGGTTACCGAAGCTAAAATCTCGATTCCTTGTGTTGAAAGTAGTAATTTTGCCACAGCTCCTGCTGCAACACGCGCGGCAGTTTCACGTGCAGAAGAACGGCCGCCGCCACGGTGATCGCGGATGCCATACTTCGTTTGATAGGTAAAATCTGCGTGCGATGGCCGGAAAGTATTTTCGTTATGCGAATAATCTTTGGAACGCTGATCTTCATTCGGGATCAGCATCGCTATGGGCGTTCCGGTTGATTTGCCTTCAAAAACGCCCGATAAAATTTGTACCGTGTCGCTTTCTTTGCGCTGCGTGGTGATTTTGGATTGTCCGGGTTTGCGCTTATCTAATTCTGATTGGATAAACTCCAGATCAATATCCAAGCCAGCCGGACAACCATCAATAATAACACCGATGGCCACGCCATGAGATTCGCCGAAAGTGGTGATGCGGAACGCTTTTCCGAATGTATTGCCTGCCATTGTTTTAGGTTTGAGGTGAGAGGTTTGAGGTGAAGTATCAAGTATTTAGTATCGAGTATCAAGAGTGAAAAATTTAGGCAGAAGCTGATTGCTGACAGCCGAAAGCTAATAGCTCATGCCTCATACCTCACTCCAAACCCTGCTTTTTCTATATCTTTCCAAAATCCCGGATATGATTTCTCCACCACTTTAAAATCCTCAATTTCAACTTCCGAAACGATTAAAGCAAGCGGTGCAAAAGCCATCGCCATGCGGTGATCTTCGTAAGTATTGATAAAAACTTTTTCGGGGATGCTTCTTTTAGCACAGTTTAATTTGTAAACCTGTCCTTTTTCAACCAATTCTACACCAATTTTTGCCAGTTCGTTTTGCAGTGCTTTTATGCGGTCCGTTTCCTTTATCTTCAAAGTTTCTAAGCCGGTAAAAGAAGCATCGTGGCCTAAAGCTGCGCAAACCACAATTACAGTTTGCGCCAGATCCGGACAAGTTTTGAAATCAAAAATCTTGCGGACAACCACTTTCGGTTCTTTTTTAAGCCAAACGCCGCCATCTTTAAATTGCGAAGTGATGCCAAAATTGGCCATAATCTCCGTAATCGTGCTATCGCCCTGCAAGCTGTAAAGCGTTAATCCCGGAAGGACAATCTCAGCCTGATTGCATAAAGCTGCAATTGCATACCAGTAAGAAGCCGCGCTCCAATCTGGTTCTACATAAATGGTTGCCGGTTGAAAAGGCTGGTTTTGGATGAAGATGATATTGCCGTCCCATTGGTGCTGGATGCCGCATTGCTGCAACATCGATAAAGTCATTTCTACATAAGGACGAGAAGTTAATTCGCCTTCGATATGTAAATTCAAACCCAACGGCAATTGCGAAGCGATCAGCAACAAAGCGGTAATATACTGGCTGCTGATATCGCCTTTAATCGTAATATCCGTAGTTTTTTGATCAAATCCGCCTGAAATTTTGATAGGAGGGAAACCTTCATTTTCTACATATAAAATCTCCGCACCCAAACTGCGTAACGCATCAACCAAAATCCCAATTGGACGTTGTTTCATTCGTTCGCTACCGGTCAGAATCACCTGATGCTGTTTTTGCAAGGTAAAAAATGCCGTTAAAAAACGCATTGCGGTGCCGGCAGGGCCGATGTTTACGGTAGGTGCGGGGTGTGAGGTTTGAGGTGCGGGGACTTGTGCTGTTCTTCGCTCTCCGCTCTCCGCACCTTCTTCCAACACCTTCGCCAACGTAACCGTATCTGCTGCTTCCGATAAGTTTTCTACCTTAACTTTTCCTTCGCTCAAAGCCTCAATAATCAAAGCACGGTTACATTCGCTTTTAGAACCCGTGAGTTTGATCGTAGTGTTTACTACACGATCAGGTTTACTCAAAATCAAATTTCCGGCTTCCATTTAAGCTTCAGCAACGGTAGTATGGTTCATGATTTCAGTTTGCTTACGGATGGATTCGTGGTGCATCAGTTCCAGCAATTTCTCCGTAAAATCAGTGCTGAGTTTTAAAGCTTTAGCGTAGGAAGTGCGTTTGTGCAAAATCTCGTCCCAACGGTTTACCTGCAAAATAGTTACGTTGTTGTCCCTTTTGTAAGCACCAATTTTCTCCACGACGGCCATTCTTTCCGCCATTTTTGAGATGATCTGATCGTCGATTTTATCAATTTCTTTACGTAGTTCTGCCATTTTATCGATCACCGCTTTGTCTTTCAGTTCCGGTTTGCGTTGTGTTAAATGGTCCATCAACTCACTTAAAGCAGAAGGCGTTAACTGTTGTTTCGCATCGGTCCAGGCCACAGAAGGATCAATGTGCGATTCGATCATCAAGCCTTGCATATCCATATCCAAAGCTTTTTGTGCGATGTACGGAATCAGTTCGCGGTTGCCGCAAATATGACTCGGATCGTTAATAATTGGTAATTCCGGTGCTAAAGTTTTTAAACTGATGGCTAAATCCCAATGCGGTTCGTTGCGGAAAGCCGATTTATCGAAAGAGGAAAACCCGCGATGGATGGCTGCCAATTTGGTAATTCCTGCGTGATTTATCCGCTCCAAAGCGCCAATCCACAAAGAAAGATCAGGATTTACGGGATTTTTTACCATCACCGGAATATCGACGCCTTTTAAAGCATCCGCAATTTCCTGCACTGTAAACGGGTTAACGGTAGAACGCGCACCAATCCATAAAATGTCAACGCCCGCATTCAACGCTTCTTCTACGTGTTTGGCGTTAGCCACTTCCACCGCAGTTGGCAAACCAGTTTCTGCTTTGGCGCGTTTTAACCATTCTAAACCGATGTTGCCGATTCCTTCAAATTCGCCCGGACGCGTACGCGGTTTCCAAATGCCAGCGCGCAAAACGCTTACTTTTCCGGTTTTGGCCAATAAATGTGCGGTGGCAACCAATTGTTCTTCAGTTTCTGCGCTGCACGGACCGGCAATTAACAATGGCTCGTGGTTGATTTTCATCCAAGAGCTGAGTGGTTGTATTTTTAGATCGAGTTTCATAATGATGGAGTTTTAACGTTGAGTTTTAAGGATTTTATGTGCTAAAAGAAGTATGTTAAATTTTGTCGTTTTTATGGTATTCGCCCAGAATGTTGAAGTTGTGCGTGTGCTTTAAAACCTGTTTAATGGCTGCATCATATTGCTTGGATTCCTGCCATTCTACATCCGCGTAAAAATTATACTCGTTTGGTTTGCCCAAAACCGGCATCGATTGTATTTTGCTGAGGTTGACTTCATGCTCGGCAAAAATATTCAACACTTTAGCGAGCGAACCAACTTCGTTCCCTGCCTGGAAACACAAAGAAGCTTTATTCGGATCAGCAACCACGCTGCTTTGTTTATCGGCTAAAATTAAAAAACGCGTAAAATTCTTTTTGTTGGATTCGATGCGTTTTTCCAGCGGATTCAATTCGTATAATTCTGCCGCCATCGTATTGGCAATCGCAACAGTATCCAGCAATTTTTCATCATGAACACGTTTGGCGCAGGCGGCGGTATCGGTACTTTCAATCACTTTGATTTGCGGATATTCTTCCATAAAATCCACACATTGCCGCAAAGCAATCGGGTGCGAAATGGCAAATTTTACATCTTCAAATTTCACACCCGGATAAGCCAAAAGATGCAATTGGATACGCAATGAAACTTCGCCTACAACGGGGAAATTGTAGTTCATCATCAGCGAATAGTTGGGCAGCAAACTTCCGGCAATGCTGTTTTCAATCGCCATTACCACAAAATCGGCTTCTTTATTATTCAAAGCCTCGAAAGTTTGTTTGAACGAAGTACATTCTACCAGTTCGATGTCTTCGCCAAAAAACTTAACGGCCGCTTCCTGATGGAAAGAAGCTTTGATCCCTTGTATGGCAACTCTTGGTTTGTTCATGCTGTTTTTACAATGCAAAAAGTCCCGGCTGTTTGGGCCGGGACTTTTTGATATTTTATTTCTTTATTCAGATTTTACATATCAGGCCCGGCTCTTACCACTAAAGTAAAAGTAAAAGAAACCGAAAAAGAATGTGTTGCTACTAATCATAGTTGTATTGCGTTTTCAAATGTACATGGAAAAAGGAGAATGTCAAGAGGAAAGTTTAATTATTTTTATGAATTAAGGTATTGATAGCGTAGGATATGCATGTAAATTATTGTATATTTAGTAGTAAAATCACGTCAGTTTATCATGGATAATTCAAATACGACAGGCACAAAATATCGAACTTTACTTATTAAAACTATAAATAATCTTGAAGATTTTAACAGTATCATTTATGATTCCGTTCTGAATTTAAGTATGCAAGGTGAGTTGAGAGAAGTTGATGATATGTTTGAAAACGGTGAAATTGTAAACTTTAAGCTTGCTGATTTTAGAGAACTATCTGACCAAAACGTACAACAGCTATTAGAAGTAATGGATTTTATCAGTGAAAAATATCATACTTTAAAAAACATTAATGGAATTAGTGATGATGATCTTTTACCTTTTTAAAGTTTCGATCGATATAAAATAGCCTTATTAAATACCGAGAACTTTAGTCAATATAAGAGATAGCTCTTCATATTCTTGTTTTTCATTTTTGTACTTTGGAAATCTTACGCTATGAAACTTTGTATCTTGTTCCAAATACTTCATTCCAACAATAGATTGAGCAGCTTTGCCTACGCAAACTACTATTTCCGGTTTTAATAGCTCTATTTCTTTATAGATTAGTTCGCGATTTTTGTGTTCATTTTCTACTCTAATTGCATCCGTCACATACGCGTTTTGTGCAAATTCTGGAATTATTTTGAGCTTGTTTTTTACACCCAAATAGTTTGGCTTTGTCCACCAATTATACTTACCGCAAAATCTATCAATAATATCATCTTGATTTTGTAACCATAAATGAGCTAAGACAGTTATGCTGAGTTTTTCCGAGTCAGATAAAGATCCCTCAAAAACGAAAAATAATTTTGCCTGATTGGTTTTAATTACTTCATTTCCAATGTAAAATAAGTCTTTACTTCGTGCACGTTTATCATCTGTTAAAATGGCTTTTATTTGAGTGTAAGACTGTATATATTCATTGTAGAAACTACTTAAATAATTATAGGTGGAAAACTATTTGAGTGTTGCTAATATGTTTCCATTATCAGAACATAAATCGTTGTAAGAATATACACCGTAATGTGAATGGAGTTCCGCAAGTTTTTCTGGCAATAACATAATTCAAAATTTTCAGGCAGATACTTCTTTTAACACATAGAATTCTGATCCTTTCATCCGTTCCAACTCCGCATAATATTCCCGCTGCATCACTTTGGCAACCTGCGTACTACCATCATGGCTCCAGCCGGGTGGCATCACCAGATATTTAACTTTATCTGTAAAAGTAGATGCTTTTTTTACGTCAGTTAGTAAAGCTTTCCACTCGTGGAAGATGATGTTAACTGCGCCCATATCATCAGGTTGTGTGGTTAAACCGTATTTAATAGGTTCGGGCAAATCTTCCTGAAACGTACCAAACATCCGGTCCCAGATAATCAGCATCATGCCCATATTTTTATCTAAATAAGGAACGTTGGAAGCGTGATGGATGCGGTGATGCGCCGGCGTTACAAAAATCAAACTGTACCATTTCGGGAAGTTAATTTCTACCTGCGTATGCACCAAATTGCCGTAAAGCTGCGTGAGTAGATAAGCATACAAAATATCCAAAGCCGAAAAACCCATCAGCGCAAGCGGCAAATAGAAGAAAACGCGGTAAAAAGGTTCGAAAACGGTGGAACGAAAACCGGTGGTTAAATTAAAATGTTCGGAGGAATGGTGCGTAACGTGCATCGCCCAAAACATACGGCAATAATGGCCAACGTAATGCAAAACCCAGTACAAAAAATCCTGCGTTACCACCAGCACAAACCAATACAAAAACACGTTTTTGATCTCGAAAAAATGGAACTGGTAAAAGTAATTCAGCACAAAAAACGTGGCACTTTTTACAATCAGGTTGATGAAAAAAGTTAACGTAGTCAAATAAATATTCGTCCAGGTATCGCGCTTTTCGTACAATTTGCGGTCTTCGCGGTAGCTGAAATACATTTCTACCAGCGTGAGGATGATCAGCAGGGCAAATAAACCGGCGGCGGCTTGATTTTTAGGTTCTAATTGAAGCATGAAAATTATGTGTTCTGGTAGAAGGATAAACTTTCGCAAAGTTCCTCTTCGTTGCAGAAAATATCAATAGTGCATTGTCCAATCTGCGTCAATAATGAACAGTTGATTTTCCCCGAATTGTTCTTTTTATCGCTCTTCATCAGTTCGACCAAAGCTGGAATTGATGCTTCTTTTATCGTATGTTTTTCGTAGAATTTTTGAAAGGTTTGTACAATTTCGTTCAATTCTTCCGCAGGTAAACCTGTTTTTTTATGTGATAACCAAGCTTCGCAAACCATTCCGATGGCAATTGCTTCGCCGTGCAGCAACGGGTTTTTACCTTCCTGCAACGAAAAACTTTCAACAGCATGGCCAATCGTATGACCAAAATTTAGAATTTTACGCAAACCTTTTTCTTCCGGATCTTGTAAAACGACATTGTTTTTCAAGTTGATGGAATGATGGATGAGTTCCGCATCAATCGATTCCGGCGATGCTTCTTTTAGCAGGTTAAAATATGCACGATCAGCAATTAAACCGTGTTTCAGCATCTCGGCAAAGCCGGAAAAAAGCTGGCGTTGTGGTAAAGTCCGCAAGAAAAAAGTATCGATAAAAACAGCTTTCGGCTGCGCAAACGTGCCGATAATATTTTTTAAATGATCCATATCAATGCCGGTTTTGCCGCCAACAGAAGCATCAACCTGAGAAAGCAACGTGGTTGGAATTTGCACAAAATCAATTCCGCGCTTAAACGTTGAAGCTGCAAATCCGCCCATATCCGTAATTACGCCGCCGCCAACATTGATAAGCAAACTGTTGCGGTCGGCACCAAAATCAATCAGCATCCGCCAAATGCCGATACAAAAATCGATGTTCTTATTTTCCTCGCCGGATGTAACTTCAATCAAATCGTATTCGGTAATTTGCAGTTGACTAATCAGCAATGGCAAGCAATGTTTTTCGGTTTGTTCATCCACCAAAAAGAAAACTTTGCTGTATTTTCCCTCTTGGATAAATCGGTTTAAAGCGGCAAAATCATCGTTAAAAACAATCGGGTAAGAGATGCTTTGTATCGTTTCCATACTTATTTTACGTGTATTTTTTTACCGTCGAACTCTACATGGTCGCCAACTTTTACCTTTAGCCTTTTGCGGAAATCCACTTCGCCGTTATACTTCACCAAACCTTCGGAAACTACCATTTGCGCTTCGCCGCCGGTTTGCACCAAATGCGTAGCTTTCAGCAATTGGATGAGCGGAATAAATTCGCCCTGTAATTTAAATTCGATCATAAGCTTGCAAAAATATAAAATTGAATGTAGCGGACATTATTCTGTTGTTCAAACGCTAATTTTGTATCATGGAAATTCCCGCGCCACATCAATCTACTTTTAAAAATACAACTTTATCTTTCGAAAACACAGAAATCGCTTTTCGCCACGAAAGTAACGCGGATTTAAAACGCGCCTACTGGCTATTCAGAATCATCAACCTAAACTTTTTGGTAAAAATTGGTCCGCCAATTACCAATTTTGCGTTTAAAATTGGTTTGCCGATCAAATCGCTCATCAAAGCAACCGTTTTCAACCATTTCTGCGGAGGCGAAACCATTGCCGAATGCGAACCGGCGATACGAAATTTGCAGTCCGGAAACGTGGGAACGATATTAGATTATTCGGTGGAAGGCGAAAACGAAGAATCGGTTTTTGATGAAACGCGCAACCAGATCATCGCTACGATAAAACGCGCAAAAGGCGATCTGGCAATCCCGTTAACGGTTTTTAAAGTTACCGGCGTTGGCAGTTTCGAGCTGCTGGAAAAAGCGGATGCCAATTTAAGTTTTTCTGCGGAAGAAGAAATTGCCTGGCAAAAAGTTTCTGACCGGGTGGATTTGATCTGCAAAACGGCTTTTGATCTGAACGTTCCGGTGATGGTTGATGCAGAAGAAACCTGGATCCAACACACCATCGATAAACTGGCGTTGAAAATGATGCGGCAGTACAATCAGCAAAAAGCAATCGTTTACAACACTTACCAGCTTTACCGGCACGATAAATTGGCCTCTTTAAAAAGTGATTTTAAAACTGCTTCGGAAGAAAATTTCCTGCTTGGCGCAAAATTGGTGCGCGGCGCGTATATGGAAAAGGAAAATAAACGGGCGATAGAAAAAGGTTATCCAACGTTGATCCAACCCAACAAAGCAGCTACTGATCGTGATTATGATCTGGCCCTCCGATTCTGTATAAAAAATATCGGCCGCATTGCTTTTGTTTGCGGCACGCACAACGAGCAAAGCTGCAAACTGCTGACCGATTTGCTAAACGAATACCAGATCGACCACAACCATCCGCATGTTTATTTTTCGCAGTTGCTGGGCATGAGTGATAATTTAAGTTTCAACCTTTCTAACGCCGGTTACAACGTGGCCAAGTACGTGCCTTTTGGGCCGGTAAAAGCAGTATTGCCTTACCTTTTTCGGCGCGCGCAGGAAAACACGGCCATTGCCGGGCAAACCAGCCGGGAATTGGGGTTAATCAGCAAAGAGAAAAGCAGGAGAAAGATTTAGGCTGATGCTGTTTTTACCGGCAAAAAATCTACTTCTTAAATAATATCTTTGGCAATGCCCATTCCACAGCTTAAATGAAGGTTTTTATGACGGAGAAGAAGGTTTCTTCAGATAAAACCGTCCTGTATTTCCTGCTGGTTTGGACGTTAGCCAACCTCCTGCAAAGCTATTTTACACAACTTCATCCCGACGAAGCATATTATTGGCTCTACTCGCGCTTTTTGGATTGGGGCTATTTCGACCATCCGCCGATGGTGGCTTTGTTTATCCGCGCCGGCGATTCCTTGTTCCATAACGAACTAAGTTTGCGGTTGCTTACTGTTTTTACAAGCACTTTTTCGTGGTGGGTTTTGTGGCAGATCGTAAAAAAATATCAGGTAGAAGCCAAATGGTTTGTGCTTGTTGTAAGTTCGATTTCCATTTTTCACATCTTCGGTTTTACCACCACGCCGGATGCACCGCTGTTCTTTTTCAGCACTTTATTCTACTTCTTTTATCAGCAATATTTAGCGAAAGACAAACCGCTTTTTGCCGTTTTGCTCAGCTTGTCGTTAGCTGGCGCTTTGTACAGTAAATACCACGCCGTTTTATTGGTGATTTTTACGCTGATAGCCAATCCAAAATTATTTCTGCGGAAATCTTTCTGGCTGGTTGCCGCGCTTACGCTGATACTGTTTTTACCGCACATTTTTTGGCAAATCAACCACGGTTATCCTTCCGTAAAGTATCATTTATTTGAACGTTCTGCCAGCCATTACCGGTTTGAATTTACCGGATTATTTTTAGTTGGACAGCTTTTTATGGCTGGCCCGTTGGTGGGCTGGTTGTGGTTTTACAGTGTATTTCGTTTTCGTTCCGCAGATATTTTTACACGTACGCTGCTGTTTAATTTTGTAGGGACTTTGCTTTTCTTCCTCGCGAATACCTTAAAAGTTGCCGTGCAGCCGCATTGGACTTTGATCGGGTTTTTGCCTTTGGTGCTGCTGGTTTTGATCTCAATCAATCAGCAAAAAAAACCAAAATGGCTGCAACCGCTTTTGTACGCCAACTTAATCCTTTTACTGCTGATGCGTTTTGGGTTGATGCTGAAAAACCCGATCAGCATGAAAATTGGCGTGGTGAAAAGCTATTTCGGCAACCCGGAATGGACGGAAAACATCAAACAAAAAGCAGGAAACGCTTACGTTATTTTCCCGGATAATTTTCAAAACCCGGCCTGGTACAGCTATTACACTAACTCCTTAAAAGGTTTTTCGTACGATTCGCGCTTTTATCGGCACACACAATTTGATATTTGGCCAATGGAAGACAGTTTGCAGCAAAAACGAATTTATTACGTAACAGATCAACCGTTAAAACAATTTGAAACTGATACTTTAAACACCGCAAAAGGCATTTTTTATGGTGCCTGGATCAACCAAACCCGAACTTATCAGAAGATTTTGGTGGAGGCCGACTCGCCGCAAATCCAAACTTCGCCCGGAAAAACGGTTCATCTCAATCTAAGAATCACCAATCCATATAACAAACCTGTTGATTTCAGCAATAAAAACCAGCAGCATATTGTGGTTTTGCGCGCTTATCTAATGCAGGAAGATTCGATATTAAGCAACCAATTAGCTCCGGTAACCTTCAACCAAATCCAGTTAAAACCCGGCGAAAGTAAATTCTTTCCATTCGATCTAAAAACACCTTCGCGGAAAGGAAAATACACACTTTTGTTTTCGGTTAAAACGCCGCCGTTTTCTGGTCCGCGCAATAGTCCGTTTATTCCAATTACCGTTCAATAATTTGTTATGAATACTACTTTACGCAGTTTTTACTTTTTTTTGTTGATGCTTCTTTTATCGGTTAAAATTTGTGTTGCCCAAAACCTGGACATCCATTTTAACGGCTACGGTTTTTTTGACAACCGCGAATACCGCGCGTTCGAACCACGTTCGCGCACCTATTCCGGCGCACGTGCCGCGCTTGATTTGGGCGTTAATTTAGATTCGGTCAACCATTTTCGTTTTGGGCTGAACGGCATCCATGAGTTTGGCGAAAAGCCGTTTTTTAGCAAAGCCGACCCGGTTATCTACTACAGTTTTACCGGTAAAAAAGGCTGGCTTTTTAACCTGGGTGCTTTTCCGCGCGAAGGATTGATTACCGATTATCCGATTGCTTTGTTAAACGATACGCTGCAATATTTCCGGCCAAATGTGCAGGGTTTGTTAACCAGCTACCAAAGCCCCTGGGGCAAAGAAACGATTTGGATTGATTGGGTAAGCCGACAAACGGCAACCGACCGCGAGCAGTTTATTTTCGGTGCATCCGGAAAATATTTGCCCAACCCGTACGGACCGTTTTTTTTATCGCATTATTTTATGCTGCTGCACGATGCCGGTGCCGCGGTTTTGCTGCCGAATGATTTTATCCGTGATAACGGCGGCGGACAATTACGCGTTGGTTTGGATTTCAGCCATAAAACTTTTTTAGATTCTTTAACGATTGAAGCCGGCGGGATGCTTTCTTTGGAACGTGTTCGCGGTTTGGATGGTTTCCAGATACCGAAAGGTTTTGTGGCCGAGATCAACCTTAACCATAAACATTTTGGTTTGCGGGATAATTTTTACGCCGGGCAAGGACACAACATTACTTACGGCGACTCCTTTTACAGCAAGAAAATGTATAACCGATTGGATTTGATTTACACGCCATTTATTTACAGCCAGGTTAGGGGAAGTTTTATTTTGAGTTTCCACCAATCGCCGGGGAATTTGGGCGATAGCCAGCAAGCGTTTAAACTGGTTTATGATATTGGGCGGAAAAACTTGGTGCGGTTTAAGGATTAAGAGGGAAAATTGATAGCATCTTCAAAAAGTTCTATTTCCACAAGTTGGCCACATTTACTTTCATGGTTTTTTCTTCTTTAGCAGCTTTTTCACCCCGCTTTATTTTAGCCAAAAACTCTGGGTTGTAAGGACTTTCTTCTTCTTTTTCAAAAGGCACATTCATCGCTTTGAGAATGATTTCCAAAGCATTTGATTGTTCTTTATTTTGAGGATGTACGGTTATTGTTTCCATGAATTGTAATTGAAAATTAAAGCTAACAAAAAAGCGATGAACTAATAAGTCCACCGCTTTTTTACGTGCTAAAAGAAGTATCCGATCACGAACCAGAAATTTCTCCGGAACCATGGGCTACTTTAGAAACGCTTTTAGGATGGCCGCTGTAACGCACATCGCCGGAACCGGAAAC
The DNA here is from genome assembly GCA_964251965.1 of uncultured Sphingobacteriaceae bacterium. Taxonomy (GTDB): domain Bacteria; phylum Bacteroidota; class Bacteroidia; order Sphingobacteriales; family Sphingobacteriaceae; genus Mucilaginibacter_A. The sequence continues at coordinate 27,164 of CAXULQ010000015.1, forward strand.
CGAAGCATCCAGTTTTTCGCTGGCATAAATAGAAGCATCACCAGAACCGGAAATGCGTATGGCGGTAGATCTGGTCATCAAATCATTGCCGTCAAAATTCCCGGAGCCGGAAATAGCTACGTTTGATTCATCTGCTTTTCCGGCAATTTTAAAATAGCCGGAGCCGGAAATTGCTGCTTCCAAAGTTTTTACGTTTACTTTTCCTGTAAAATCGCCCGAACCGCTTAAACGTAATGCTAAACTGCTGGTGTTAAACTGGTTTTCTATTTTTAAATCGCCCGAACCACTTACGCCAATGCTGTTTAAATCTTTCGCCACCACATAAACTGTAACCGTTTTGTTGTTCCACATATTACCCATTCCCCAGTTGTGGTTATTTTTAGAATGGATCATCAGCGTTCCGTTTTTAACTTCGGTAATAACTTCGTTAATGATGTCGGCATCAGCTTTTACACGTACAGATTCTGTATTTCCCTGGCTCAGCACCACATCAAAAGAACCGGAAGAAGCAAGGGCGTGAAAGCCGGAAACTTTACGTTCCTGCGTTTCAATATTACTGCTTTTGACAGGGATTTTAATAGAACCTGCAAAAGTTAACGAGCCGGTTGACGTAAGCAAAAAGGCAAGCGCAATGGGTTTTAGGATTGATTTCATAGGTTAGTTTTTAGGTAAGATGCAGTTTGATAGCAAATGGTTACAATAAAATTAAAATTTAATCGATCAAAACACCGATATAATAATTAAAAGTATCTACTTCAATATTGTCTTGATTTGCACCTGCTAATTTTATAGGCGTAAAAGAAGTATTAAGGTTAAAAAATTGATATTCGCCGCCTTTAATTTTAATTTTTACCGGCATCGTAAACCCATTTACATCGGCAATCCACCTGGCTAAAACCTGTTCTTTCTCAAACCGGAATTCTAAAGTTGGAATATTTTTATATCGAAGGTATTGATCAAAAATACCGGTTAAATTTAAACCAGATTGCTGGTTGATGTAACCTACAATCTGTTCGGTTGTAACCGTTTGATGATAAAAAGTTTTGTTTAACCCGCGCAAAATCCCGCGCCATTTTTCATCATTGTTGATGATGGTGCGAATCATATTCAGCATATTTCCGCCTTTATAATACATATCGCCCGAACCTTCTTTATTTACGTTATAAGTTCCGATGATCGGTTCATCATTTTGGATAGCACGGCGCGTTCCAAGCACATATTCCTGGCCGGCCTGCTTGCCAAACTGCTGCTCTACAAAAAGCGATTCGGAGTAGTTGGTAAACCCCTCGTGAATCCACATATCAGCCGCATCTTTGTCCGTAATGTTGTTGCCAAACCATTCGTGGCCGCTTTCGTGCACCACAATGAAATCCCATTTCAAACCCCAACCTGTACCGGAAAGATCACGGCCAAGATAACCGTTTTGATAATGATTGCCATAAGCCACGCCGCTTTGATGCTCCATGCCCAAATGCGGCGTTTCGATCAATTTATAACCGTCTTCGTAAAAAGGATAAGGGCCAAACCAATGTTCAAAAGCCGTAAGCATTGGTTTTACATTTTCGCCGAATTGTTTTTTGGCTTTGTCGAGATTTTGAGGAAGAACCCAGTAATCTAACGTCAGTTTGCCTTTTTCGCCGGTAAAAGTATCATCAAAATGCACGTAATTACCAATGTTCGCTTCCACATCATAATTATTAATCGGATTTTTAACCACCCAGTCAAAACGCGTGTAACCATTATTTAATTCAGTTACTTTTCGCAGCCTTCCGTTAGAAACATCTTTTATACCTTTGGGCACGCTGATGCTGATGAGCATGCTGTCCACTTCATCTGATAAGTGATCTTTGTTCGGCCACCAAACGCTCGCGCCCAAACCTTCGCAAGCGGTAGCAACCCAAGGTTTACTTTCAGTATCCTGCGTAAAAACAAAACCGCCATCCCAGGGAGCGCGTTTCGCAACACGTGGATTACCAGAATAAAAAACCGTAAATGCTTCTTTTACACCCTTTTTTATAATGTTGGGGAAGGTGAGGAAAACGGCGTTAGCTTCTCGAGTAAACGGCAGGTTTTTTCCGTGGAAAACTACTTTTTCTACCTTTAAATTTGCGAACAGATCGAACTGTAACTGCTTAAAATCCTGCGTTGCCGTAAACCTGAACTCGTTGCTGCCACTGATAAACTTCTGGTCGATATCAACCTTCACATCTAAATGGTAATAGTTGATATCGTAGCAAGTGCGGAGCGGCGTTAACATGCCGCGCAAAGTATCAGCATGGGTAAATGTTGCTTTGGGTTGAAGCAGTTGTGCCTGACTGTAATTAACAATCAGGCACAAAAAAAAGAGTGGTAAAAGAAGCTTTCTCATTCTATTTCAACACTTCCACATCAATAAAACTATCGTTAAAAACAGTTTCGGTTGCTATAACATAATCACTTGCGGCGGCTTTATATGGGTTTTCTACAAATTTTTGCGGGTTGCGGGCAAACAACGGGAAAGCCGTACTTTGAACCTGGATCATTAAACGGTGTCCTTTTTTGAAAGTATGCAAAACATCTTGCAAACGTACATTTACATCAGTTTTTTGATTGGCAACCAAAGCTTCCGGTTTTTCAAAACTGTTACGGAAACGGGCTGGCATAACTTCTGACCGTACCATTTGCTCGTAATTGCTCATAATAACCGTTTTGTTTGGCTGATTTGGGTTGTTTGGTTCATCTGCCGGATAAACGTCAATCAGTTTCACAATAAAATCAGCATCGGTTCCGGTAGAAGCAATTTTTAAGTGCGATAGAATTTCGCCTCCTAAAGTCATGTCATCCTTCAAAACATCGGTTTGATAAACCAAAACATCTGGCCGACGACCTGCAAAACGCTGATCTTCACTCATGTAATTATGCGGCGTAAATCCCATTGTTGTACTGTTGTCTTCAGTATAAGGAACCGGTTTTGCGGGATCACTGATATAAGACATGGAACCTGTTGAAGCAGGAGCAGTCATCGATATTTTTCCATCAGCACTTAAATATAATTTTTGGTGCGTTGCGTTAGCGGCTGGCCATTGCGCAAATTCTTCCCAGGCTTTTTTGCCGGTATTGTACATGTAGGCTTCGGGCAAACCAGAGTTTTTATCGCCGTTTCCTTTTAAGAAATGGTTGAAGAATTTTGCTTCAATATTTTTTTGGTAAAAAGTAGCAATGCTATCACCAAAATAAACATTAGAGTGGAAAGTATGACCGGTTTCGCGCGACCACCTGCCATGCCCGAAAGGACCCATTACAATGGTGTTGTAAGCACTCGGATCAGTTTTATGAATTTTTTTAAACATATCCAATGGACCTGATAAATCTTCCGCATCAAACCAACCACCTACAAACATTACTGCTGGCTTTACCTTGTTAAAATGTTTGGTTAAACCGCGTTTCTGCCAAAACTCATCGTAATTTGGATGGTTGATGGTTTCCTGCCAGAAGAAATTGTCGTGATAATATTTATCTGCATTGCTTAACGGACCCATATCCAGCAAAAACTGATAACCATCCTTCGTTCCGGGATTAAACATTGTGTTTGTGTACCAGGCACTTCCACTCGTATCTGCTTTTGTTTTTTGAACGCCAAAAACAGGATAAGTAAAAAAGTAGGATTCCAGTAAAGAACCGTTGTGGTGGAAATCATCAAAAAAGAAATCGGATATAGGTGCCTGCGGAGAAGAAGCTTTCAAAGCCGGATGATTAGATAAAATACCGGCAGCTGTGTAAAATCCAGGATAAGATATTCCCCATTGTCCAACTTTACCATTGTTGTTGGCCACATTTTTAACCAGCCAATCAATCGTATCATAAGTATCCGAAGGCTCATCTACATCGGTTTTACCCTTTTTATTATCGATAACCGGCGTCATGTTTGTCCAGGTTCCTTCACTTTTATAACGGCCGCGTACATCTTGATACACCACGATATAACCTTCTTTCATCATAATTTCTGATGGGCCTAAACTCCTTGGAAACTTTCCGGCTCCATACGGTGCAACGCTGTAACAAGTACGCTGCATAATCATCGGGTATTTTTTCTGCGGAGAAGCGTCTTTTGGTGTATAAATAGATGTAAAAAGTTTAATGCCATCGCGCATAGTGATGTACACTTCTTTTTTGGTGTAATTATCGCTGGCATAATTGCTTTGTGCAGAAGCGAATTCAAAAAAAAGGACGCTGAGCAGCAGGAAAAGGTATGATTTTTTCATGAGAGAAGAATTTGAACTGCTAATTTAGAAAAATATCGACAGGAGAAAAGTAATCTGCTCGTTACGTGCTTCTATTTTGGGAATTAAAAGATTTTTTGAATTGATTACATAGATTTTTGTCGATAAAAGAAGCATCGAGAGAAAATCCTATTCCACAACAATCAAATTGTATTTTTCGAGCAAACCTTGCAAACCAGCAACTGCAAACTTTGCTTTTTTCATTTTGTTTCTGTCAGGATCGATGGAGAAGTTATAAGCGGAAGTAAAATCAGTTTCATTCAAAATAGTATTGTTAAAAGAAGCTTTGTTGAGGTCGCAATCTGCAAATACAGCTCCGGTTAAATCGCTTTCCTGAAAATCAGCTTCTGTTAACCTGCATTTTTTAAACAACGTATTTCTCAATTTTTTCTTGCTAAAAGAAGCATAATCTAAAATGCAAGTATCAAAAGTTACGGCGAAAGAAAAATCTTTTGCCTTGTTAAAATCAACGCCTAATAACTTGCAATTTTTAAATTTAACGGTGCTTAAACCAACGTTATTTAACTGCGCCATACTTAAATTGCAATCTTCAAAAGCACAATCCGAAAAAATACAATTCTGGATTTTGCAATCGCTAAAATCAACTTGTTTAAAAATGCAATTGTCAAATTCTCGTCCAACTAATTCTTTTTCAGCGTGATTTAGGGTAAAAAAGGTTTTGTTTTGATGATATTCTTTTTCCACTGATACTGTTTTTATCGGTTAAATTTTGTCATTGTCAATTCCGCTCCAACTGTTGCAAAACTTTTAATCATTTCGATAGAACGATCAATCAGCGCAGGCAATTTTAATTGTTCATCCTTATCAAATCCGCTTAAAACATAATCTACTTGTCTACCTTTCGGAAAATTATCACTGATGCCGAAACGCAAACGCGCATAATCACTGTTGCCTAAAATCAGTTCGATGTGTTTTAAACCGTTGTGGCCAGCCGCGCTTCCTTTTGGTTTTAAGCGCAAAGTGCCTAAGGGTAAAGCCAAATCATCAACAATAACCAAAACATTTTCTACCGGGATTTTTAATTCTTTCATCCAATAACTCAGGGCTTTTCCGCTTAAATTCATGTAAGTGGTTGGTTTGATGAGATGAAGTGTGCGCGCTTTGTAATTCACTTCCGTGTAATATGCCAGCCGCATGTTAAAGAACTGTGCCGATTCTTGTTTGGCAAGTTCATCCAAAACCATAAAACCAATGTTGTGCCGCGTATCTGCATATTCAGGGCCGATGTTTCCAAGGCCAACGATTAAATATTTCATTTCTCCAAAGATAATACTGTTTTTATAGCATAAAAAAAGCCTTCAGTTTTTATGCTGAAGGCTTTTGCAAAACAAAAGAAGTATTTATTTTTTACCTGGCGTTGCTGCTTCCTGCTCTGCCTGGCGTAATGCACGCGAAGTAGTTACAGAAACGATGGTATCTTCGGGAGAATTGGTGATGGCTAAGTTTGGCAATTTGATTTCGCTAACTTTTACAGATTTACCAACTTCCAGTGTTTCGATACTTACGTCGATGGTATCCAAAAGATCTTTTGGAAATCCTTTCACACGTAATTTACGCAGTTTTTGTACCAATTTACCACCTGTTTTTACACCTGGAGAAGTTCCGGTTAAGCGGATCGGGATTTCCATGGTAATCGGTTTGGTTTCGTCCAATAATAAAAAGTCGATGTGGATCAACTGATCAGTTACCGGATGAAATTGTGTAGCCTGAATGATAGCCTGACTTTTTACGCCGGCAACTTCTAAATCGATGAAATGAACCTCTGGTGTGTAAATTACCGGTTTCAAATCAGCTGCAGACACGGCAAAGTGGGTTTGTGTTGCCCCACCATAAAGAACTGCTGGCACCAAGCCTTGGTAACGCAGCTCTTTAGCGTCTCTTTTCCCTACGTTCTCTCTCGGAGAACCGCTAATAGCAATTGATTTCATTGTTTTGTTGTTTATTGTTGTTTATTAATTTGTTCATTGTTGATGGTTAATAGTTCATAGTTCCTGCAAATTCGCCAGTCCTATGAACCATCAACTATTATCTATTAACCTTATCACTCCACATTAAATAGTTGACTGATAGAACCATGTTCGTTTACGTTTGCAATTGCGCTGGCAAATAATTTGGCTGCAGACAGCACACGTATTTTGCTGCTTTGCTGCTTTAATGGAATGGTATCGGTAACGATTAATTCGGTTAAAGCAGAATCTTCAATCGTATTATAAGCATCACCTGATAAAATCGGATGTGTACAAACCGCCCGTACACTTAGTGCGCCGCGGTCCATAATTAGTCCGGCTGCTTTGGCTAAAGTTCGTGCTGTATCGCACATATCATCAATTAAAACAATGTGTTGGTCGGTTACATCGCCAATTACCGTCATCGATTCTATTTCGTTTGCCCGTTTGCGTTGTTTATCACAAATGACAACTTCAGCATTAAAAAATTTGGCGAAAGTACGTGCGCGATAAGAGCCGCCCATATCCGGCGAAGCAATCGTCAGTTTTGGCAGATTTAAGCTTTTAATATACGGAACAAAAATGACGGCAGCATCCAGATGATCTACTGGGATATCAAAAAAACCTTGTATTTGTGCCGCATGTAAATCCATCGTCATGATGCGGTTGATGCCTGCAGCAGTCAACAAATTTGCTACTAATTTAGCACCAATTGCAACGCGTGGTTTGTCTTTTCGATCTTGCCGTGCCAAACCAAAATAAGGGATAACTGCCGTAACATAATGTGCTGAAGCGCGGCGTGCGGCATCAATCATCATTAACAATTCCATTAAATTATCGGTAGGCGGATTAGTGGATTGAATTAAAAAAACATCCGAGCCGCGTACAGATTCGTTAAAGTACGGTTGAAATTCTCCATCGCTAAAGCGCGATAAAATTACTTCGCCCAATTCTTTTCCATAACATTCTGCAACCTTGCGGGAAAGTTCCAGTGTTGCTGATCCTGAAAATAATTTGATGGGGTTAAACTGTATAGGCATGATGAGTAAAATGTTAAGCTGCCTTTAAAGTAAAAAAGCAGACAGCCATTACTCAAGCGTGTCTGCTCTTTTTAAGTTGCCCGACCAGGATTCGAACCTAGACAAACGGTACCAAAAACCGTCGTACTACCTTTATACTATCGGGCAATCTTCTTTTCGTTTTGAACAAACTTCCCGAAAAGGAATGCAAATATAGGATGATAAATTAAAAATTCAACTGCAATTTTTATATTTTTTATCCTGCTAAAAGAAGCATCAAGCTGCTAATTGTTAAAACCTGTTAAACAAAACAGTTAAAGGCACTAAACTTCATGATAGTTTGCTAATTTCGGCACCACAAAATTATGACTGAAATTATACCTTCCATGAAGTATCATAAAATTAATAATTTGTTTGGATGGCTGGCTTTTTTAATTGCTGCCGTCACCTATATTCTGTGCTTAGAACCTTACGGCAGTTTTTGGGATTGCGGCGAATTTATTGCCTGTGCTTACCGTTTGCAAGTAGCGCATCAGCCTGGCGCACCGCTCTTTACTATGATTGGCAAGCTGTTTTCTTTGCTGGCCGGCAACAGAAGGCAAGTTGCGTATTGTATTAACTTGAGTTCTGCACTTGCAAGTGCTGCAACCATTATGTTTTTATTTTGGACGATTACTGCGCTTGCGAAAAAAATAGTGGTAAAAACAGCATCGCAAGAAATCGACCTTAGCAAAACTATTTTAATTATTGGTGCCGGTTTAGTTGGTGCTTTGGCTTATGCTTGGTCGGACACATTTTGGTTTTCCGCGGTAGAAGCTGAAGTTTATGCACTTTCTTCCTTATGTACCGCCATTGTTTTTTGGGCAATCATGAAATGGGATGCACATGCGGATGAACCCGGAGCCGACAGATGGATTGTTTTTATTGCTTACGTTATGGGTTTATCCATCGGCATTCACTTGTTAAACTTGCTGGCCATTCCGGCAATTGCGTGTGTTTATTACTTCCGAAGAACACCAAAAGCAACCGCAAAAGGAACGATTACGGCACTTATTGTAGGTGTAATTATTGTGGCGGCAGTTTTATGGGGCATTATCCAATATGTGGTTAAAGGTGCAGCTTATGCTGATCTGCTTTTTGTAAACACATTCAATTTTGGTTTCTGGAGTGGCGCGACGGTGTTTTTCGTTTTGATTGCAGTTACCATGACCGCCGGAATTATCTACACCATCAAACCAATAAAATCTACCATATTGATTGCAGCTATTGCATTTGTTTTGGTGTTGGCTGTTAGCGGCGGTTTTATTGGTGGTTTAATTGGAATTGCTATTGTTGCCTTTTTAGAATATATGGTCAAGATCAGGGAAAAACGTTTTGCCCTCAATATGATTTTGACTTGCACTGTGTTTATTTTATTTGGTTATAGTTCTTTTGCCATGTTGATTATCCGAGCAAAAGCACACACCAACTTAAACAACAGCGAACCAGACAACGCTTTTGCTTTGTTGAGTTACTTAAACCGTGACCAATACGGGGATACACCGCTGATGTACGGTCAGTATTATGATTCTAAAGCTGTTGACCAAACGGAAGGCGCAACCATTTACCGAAAAGGAAAAGAAAAATACGAGGTAGCCGGGAAAAAACAGAACGTGGTTTACGACAGAAATACCATTTTTCCACGCATGTTCAGCGATAAATCCGATCACATTGGTTTTTATAAAGATTGGATGCACATCGGCGAAGGCCAAAGTCCAACTTTTGCTGATAACTTGGGCTTCTTTTTTAGCTGGCAGGTTAACCAGATGTACACACGTTATTTGCTGTGGAACTTTGTAGGAAGGCAGAACGATGCCGACGGACAAAATAATAATGTAACCGATGGCAATTGGTTAAGCGGAATTAAGCCAATTGATGCTTTGCGTTTAGACAACCAAAGTGCTTTGCCAGCTTCTATCACAGCAGATAAAGCTTACAACCGTCTGTTTTTTCTGCCATTAATTTTAGGCTTGATTGGTGCTTTTTATCACTTTAAACGTAATCAAAAAGATGCCGGCGTAGTTGGTTTGCTATTCTTTTTTACCGGGTTTGCTATTTTGCTTTACTTAAACCAAGACCCTTTGCAGCCGCGCGAACGGGATTATGCTTATGCCGGTTCGTTTTATGCTTTTGCCATTTGGATTGGTATCGGTACTTTGTTTATCGCCGAAAAATTAAGGAAAGTTACTTCACCACAAATTTCGGCAGCAGGCGCAACTGTACTTTGTTTGCTTTGTGTGCCGGTTTTAATGGCTTTTCAGGAATGGGACGATCATGATCGTTCCACCAAAACCACCCCGCCGGATATGGCTTTTAATTACCTCAATTCCTGCGCAAAAAATGCTATTTTGTTTACTTATGGCGATAACGATACCTATCCGCTTTGGTATTTACAGGAAGTAGAAAATGTGCGGCCGGATGTTCGTATTGTTAATCTAAGTTTGTTAGGAACGGATTGGTATATCCGCGAGATGAAACAAAAGATGAACCAGTCTGCACCACTGCCAATCACGATGCCAAACGAAAAATTTGAAGCGGGTGTACGCGATGTAACGTACTATAACGATTCCAAACTTCCCGGAAACGTGGAGTTGAAAGACGTTTTCGATTTTATCACTTCGGATGATGCCCGTGCTAAAGTGGAATATGAGAACGGACAAAGCATGAATTATCTTCCTACCAAAAACCTGAAGTGGACAGTAAATGCTGATGTTGTAGTGAACAGCGGAACAGTCCCGGCTTCAGAAAAAGGAAGGATTTTACCCGAGATAGACTGGAAGTATCCTGGCAATTATGTAACCAAAGATAACCTTGCTATGATGGATATTTTATCGCATAACAACTGGAAACGTCCGGTTTATTTTGCCATCACTGTTGGCAACGATAACATGATGGGTTTGGATAAATACATGTATAATGAAGGTTTTGCCTACCGTTTGGTGCCTTACAAGCCAGATACTACGGCTGGTGCCGGCGGCGCAACCGAAAGAAGCAATACCATGCTGATGTACAACAACGTGATGACCAAATTTAAATGGGGAAACATGAAATACGCGCGGTACTTAGACCACGAATCGCGTACGATGTTTTACCCGGTTATTTTACGGACTTTCTTAACATTGGGCGAAAACCTGTATAAAGAAGGCCACCCCGACCTGGCTAAGAAAGTGATAGAACGTTATGATCAGGTTATGCCGGATCTAAACCCGTACACTGATGTGGCTGTCCGGAAATTTTATATGGTGGATTTGGCTTATCAGTTAAACGACAGGCCGATAGGAGCGAAAACGGTAAATCAAATTGTGAACTATGTGTCTGACCAATTAAATTATTATGCTTCCATGAACGATGATAACCGTAGGATGCAGGGAAGGGATATCCAGTTGTGTATCTCGGTATTGAATGAACTGGTTAAACTAACCAAAGACAATAAAGAGCCAGCGTTAAATCAAAAAGTTACCGGTTTGATGAACGAATACCAGCAGAAGTTTAGTGCGATGTTTCAACAAGATCAGCCTACTCCTGCGAGGCCAAACGAGAACCAGCCTAATTTAGCACCACAACAACAGCCACAATAAATTTTTACCCTGTAAAAGAAGCATCAGCAACAAAGCCGGCTTTAAGCCGGCTTTGTTGCTGAGTTGATATTTTCCTCTTCTTCGGGTGCTTTTGGCAAAAGGTAATCTTCATCAATAACTACACCCATCGAACAAAACTTTTGGACACGTTCGTTAACGAGTGTGTCAACGTTTTTAGACTTCAGCATTTCCAAATCTTTCAGCAATACTTCTTTTAAGGTAGTAAACATAGCTTCCGGCTCCTGGTGCGCACCGCCAAGCGGTTCTTTAATAATACCGTCGATCAACTTGTTTTTATGCATTTCTGTCGAAGTCAGTTTAAGTACTTCGGCAGCTTTTTCTTTATTGTCCCAGGTTCTCCACAGAATGGAAGAACATGATTCGGGCGAAATAACAGAATACCAGGTATGTTCCAACATGTAAACACGGTCGCCAATACCAATTCCCAAAGCACCGCCGGAAGCACCTTCCCCAATAATTACACAAATTACCGGCACTTTTAAAACCGCCATTTCCATTAGGTTCCGTGCAATTGCTTCGCCTTGTCCCCGTTCTTCGGCTTCTAAGCCTGGGTAAGCGCCAGGCGTATCAATAAGCGTAACAATAGGTTTGTTAAATTTTTCGGCCATCTTCATCAAGCGAAGTGCCTTGCGGTAACCCTCTGGGTTGGCCATGCCAAAATTGCGGTACTGGCGCATTTTGGTATTACTGCCTTTTTGATGGCCGATAAACATTACAGTTTGCCCGTTTATCGATCCAAAGCCACCAACAATAGCTTTATCGTCGCCAATATTGCGGTCGCCATGCAATTCAGTAAAATTAGTACTGATAGATTCTATGTATTGCAAAGTGTATGGGCGTTCGGGGTGACGGGAAATCTGAACATTTTGCCAACCGCTTAAATTACCATAGATTTCTTCTTTTCTTGATCGAAGGTTTCCGCGGAGTTCTGTTAAAGTAGGCGACATATCTACTTTTGTTTTTTCCTCTACCTGCTCCAGTTTTTCAATCTGCTGCTGCAATTCCCCTAAAGGCTTCTCAAAATCAAATGTAATTTTCATGTTTGGTTACTGGGCTGCAAAGGTATAAAATCGGGTTTGTAATTACAGATACTAATCCTGAAGCAAACCATCATATTTTTTAATTTGTGTTGAGGTAAGCTGTGCCTCGGTTTTTACACACGCCTGTAATAAAGCATTGCGCAGTTCGCCCTGGTAAAGGCCGTACCGGTTGGTATAAAAAATCAAAGTGCCGTTATTGATTTTTTTATACCTGAAAAGGCTGTCCATCGTCCTTTCGTTGGTAATTAAAAAGTTGTTCATTTCATTAACCTTTCTAATCAATTCTTTATTGATGGCTCCGATAGCTGCTTTTTGCCGTTCGTTTAGCTGAAGCTCTTTTTGCCAGGATAAAACTTTTGCAGGCGATGGATAATGGTTATGATCGGCAATAGCTAATAGCCCGGTTATATTTTTACTTGCTTGATAAGCTTCAAATTTATTAAGGAATACCTCTTTGTCATGTATCGTTTTAAGGTGGGCAACACTATCTGTTTGGGCTTTTGCCTGATAAAAGCCCAAAGAAAAAAGCAAACAAAAAATAATTGTTTTTATTGAAGAACAGGCACTGGTTTTTATCCCCATAAAAGAAGTATTAGAAGTGAAAGTATCATTTAACCAATGGCAAAAGTATACTTTATAGCGGCATTAAAATGTTCATCCGGCAGATTTAAGCAAGCAACAAACAGGTGCTGTCGTAAAAATTATTTTTTATTTTTTTGTTTTGTGATTTTACTTCTATCTTCGCCATCCAAAATAAAAGGAATTGGCCCGTTCGTCTAGGGGTTAGGACGTTAGATTTTCATTCTAGAAACAGGGGTTCGATTCCCCTACGGGCTACAAATATCAATGTCAAATTATTCAAAAAGCTGTAAATCCTTGGTTTACAGCTTTCTTTTTTTCAGGCAAAACGTTGTTTTTTTCACCAAATCGTATCGTTCCGGTGAGTAATTCGGTGAGTCGGAAAAGTAAAGCTGGTGACTCACTGAAAAAGATATAACTTATTGTATTAGAAGATGTTCGATTAACGTACATCTTGTAACTGAGGTAGCTGCAAACTTATTTTGTTTTACATTTTAAGCTTGTTTTTATGGAATTAGGTTACAGTCTGCTCTTCTATCTGAAGAAGCCCAAAAACTACACATCGGGGAATATCCCTGTTTACATGCGCTTTACAGTATGTGGAATCCCGAAAGAATGCGCAACAACGAGAACCGCTAATCCCGAAAAGTGGTGTTCTAAAACCAATCGCGAAGACGGCAAAACCGAAGCTACTAAATCTTTAAATTTCCATTTGGATACCCTTCAACAAAAAGTACTTGATGTCCATACGCTAATGGTCAAAGAAGGAAAAGCTGTCACCGCGGCAAGTTTGCGGGATAAATTTCTCGGCAGGGATATTCCGCAAAAGGTTCCGCAACTTTTGGAAATTTTCCGGCTGCACAATAAGCAAATGCAGGAGCTGATCGGGAAAGAATTTGAGGAAAACACCTTAAAGGGGTACCGGACCTGCTTGCTGCACCTGACCGGCTTTATCCAAAAAAACTATCAATCGAATGACTTGTCGATCAATTTGCTTGATTACAATTTTATCAATGACTTTAACCACTATCTCAAATTGCAGTGTTGTATCCAACCCATATCTGCTGCTAAGTATTTGAAGCATCTAAAAAAGGTAGTTAACAATTATATCCTCAAACCCAAGCTTTTAAGAGATAATCCTTTTTCAGAATTCAAGTCGACGGCGAAAGTCAAGGAACGCGAATTTTTAAGTCAGCAGCAGCTTAACCGGCTGATGAAAAAGGAATTTAGCGTAGGACGAGTGTCCAATGTCCGGGACATATTCGTTTTTTGCTGTTATACGGGCTTGTCCTACGCCGATGTTAAAAAATTGACCCGTAGCGAGATCAAGACGGGTGTAGATGGTGGGAAATGGATATTTACACAAAGAAAGAAAAATGATAATTCCTCCAGGATTCCTTTATTAAAACCTGCGCTGCAAATTATTGCAAAATATAAAGATCATCCGAAATGTGTTATTGGGGATGTTGTTTTGCCGGTTTTAAGTAACCAGAAAATGAACAGTTATTTGAAGGAAATTGCCGATGCCTGCGACATTAAACAGAACCTGACGTTTCATTTATCAAGGCATACATTCGCTACAACTGTGACCCTGACCAACGGTGTTCCAATTGAAAGCGTCAGTAAGATGCTCGGCCACGTAGATATTAAAACAACCCAACATTATGCCAAAGTCATCGATACAAAGGTCAGCCGGGATATGAAAAAGCTGAAAAAAAAACTGGATAAAATAGCCAGCTGACCATGATCTTAATAGCCATGCAGAATTTCTATAAGGCTATTATTCTATACCAACTTTTCAAAGTTGGCAATATCCCTATTATTCAATAGTCAATTTTGGGTTTTGATTTACCACCATGGCCCAAATTGATCTAATTACCAAAGAAGACCTTGAACTGTTTAAGCAAGATTTGATCAGGGAACTTTCCTTGATTATAAAGCAGCCTCAAAACCACGATCCAAAACAATGGCTGCGGAGTGCTGAGGTCAGGAAATTATTGCATATCTCGCCAGGTACTCTTCAAAATTTCCGTATCAATGGCACGCTTTCTTTCACGAAAGTAGGTGGTGTATTCTTCTATAAATACGATGACATTTTGAAGGTGCTGGAGAAAAAGGGGCAATGAGTAAGGGGCAGTTCCAGTTTTTGATGCTTTTTTTTTTTTAAGCAGAATAGCTGATGACGGTCGTCTAAACACCTCTCATGTTAGCCTGTGTTTTGCACTTATCGTATGTTGGGACCAACAAAAGTATAAGCTACCTTTTAAAGTAAGCCGGAGGATACTCATGGAATACAGCAAAATTTCCTCTATTAGTACCTATCATATTTGTATTAAAGACTTAACCACGTTTGGACTTATCACATATGCCCCAAGTTATAACTGCTATAAAGGGACTTTAGTTACCCTTCTCATTAAACGAGATTGTTGATTTTTTTTTCAGTCAGGTACGATTTGTTCTTGTAGGAGAAGGTTTACGGTCAACTCCAGTTACGCATTTCTAAATGACTGATTTCAATGCAGGTAGTGACATTGATGGGTCTTAAGAAGGATTGATGCAAGTATTACCCCCCGGGTATTACATCTAAACGTGCCAAGTATTCAGGAGCTACAATAATTCGATCTAAAAAAATCTATGAATTACTTTGTTTAGAGAGGTTTTTAACTTTTGGGTTAAGTATGAAATGCGTAAACAGAAAAGTGTATTATCAAAATAAATAAACGACGTTATACTTCTAAAAATGGAACGCTAAAAATGCCAACTTTCGAAGAAAAATTACGTGACTTTCAAACTGATATGATTGAGGTTGAATTGCGTAATATAAAATTATTTATGTCTCGACCAGCCTTAAACTTAGAAGATGAAACAGATGTGCTAAAAAACCACTACCAGATTGAGGTATTAGGTCGCAAGGTTTATTTCGGATTTGTACAAGGTTCTGATCTTCCTATTAATATTAGAAAGTCATGCGTTGCTACTTTTACCCGTTATTTTCCATATGACGATATTATTGGAGGTTTTTTTAACAGGTAGGTAGCGGAAAGCAGCACAAAATGTTTCCACTTTTATCTACCCTATACGAACTGTAAATAAAAAGTGCAGGATTATTATAAGTTAAATTACAACAACGACACCTTATTTATTTAACCTCTATTCATAAGGGGAAAGAATATTAACTTTCGAAAGATGTTTATCGGACAATTTTGTACAGTTATTTAACCTGAACTAACAACAAACTTCTCTAACAATAAAATGCAGTTTTTTAGATTCCTGTGCTAAATAAATATGGATTGCCTTAAAATCAGGATCAGCAATACCTTCTTCATCCAGTAAGGCAATTAGACCTAGCAAATTTGCAACAGACTTATTAATATCTCGACCAATTACACTTAGTAATTTTTGATTAGAAGATGTTAATTCAGTAAAGTGATTGCAGCCTTGTTCTGTTTGACAGTGTTTTAAAACTAATTCCATAATACGTTCTATTATTAAACATTAATAATTAGTTAGAATTAAGATATAGTATCGGATGGTAATCAGGATTAACCGGCAGGAAACTTTGAAATTCTAAGATAGGTATTATCTTTTGTAATTATAATAAGGCAATAGAAAAACAGCAAAAACAGATAATCACAAATACTCTTTCTAAATAAATCAATCCAAAAAAATCAATAAAGTGCTTTGTTTAACGGGACAGTTTTATTTTGGATTAACTTTTAGTAATTGATAGACGACACTTGGTTCCGATTCTTCTACTTATGTAAAACTAGAATTGCAACTATCGGAACTATGAGAAATGTATTTATAATTCCTGAAATAAAATTATAAATTAGCTAAAAATCAATCTATTGTGATGCTTTGCACTACAATTTTGAATAAGACATAAAATTAACCTAAACCTAAAAATTATGGCACTTATAAATCCTTACATCAACTTCAACGGAAATGCCGAGGAAGCATTCAATTTTTACAAATCAGTATTTGGTGGAGAGTTCGCACAAATCATGCGTTTCAAAGATTTATCAAGTTCTGAATTTCCAGTTACAGACAATGAAGCCAACAAAATCATGCACATCGCTTTACCTATTGGCAAAAATGTTCTAATGGGAAACGATGTTCCGGAATTTATGGGTCAGGTAAATGAAAATAAAAACAGGTCTAAAATATCTATAAGTGCAGAAAGTCGTGAGGAAGCCGACAAGTTATTTAACGGGCTTTCAGCAAGCGGAAATGTTGAAATGCCAATTGGCAACAGTCCCTGGGGTTCTTATTTTGGAATGTTTAGAGATAAATTCGGTATTGAATGGATGGTGGATTTTGACCCAAAACATAATGGAAAGGTATAAGCGATAAACAACGAATGCCTGAAACCGTTTTTGCAAAAGCAGGGCTGACCGAATTAATTATATATTGACCAGATAAAATATGCTAAGAGAGATAAATCCTAAACTGCCAATGCGTGACAAATCAACAACAAAAGATTTCTACGTAAACAAATTAGGTTTTAAGGAATTAGGAAATGTTAATTATGACCAATATTTAATGGTTAAAAAAGACAATATACAAATTCACTTTTTTGAATTTAAAGAGCTGGATCCAAAAGAGAATTACGGTCAAGTTTATATCCGAACCGATGAAATTGATAAACTTTATCAATCTATGTTGGAGAATAAAACAGATATACATCCGAACGGAAAATTAGAAACAAAGCCTTGGGGACAAAAAGAATTTTCCTTGCTTGACCCGGATAACAATCTACTGACTTTCGGAGAAACTGTTTAACAACATAAAATAGAACGGCAGCAATCAATATTATTTTTGCTAAAAACTAGCTAAAAGTAACTCTTAAGAATCCAGCACAAAATATTTTCAGTTCTCTTTGCACTATACCAACTGTTTGGAAAATGCGCAGATTTTATGAGCATAACCTTCTGCAATAATTTTAACTTTAAATCATGAAACCTCTCCTTTTTCAATTGCCTTCTTAGCCGTATTTACTTTTAAAGTATCAGCACAAAAAGCAAAATCAACAATCGACACTACTAAAAACCATATTACGGAAGTAGTTCTAATGCCTCCACCACCTCCTATGGTTGCAAGTAAAGATATTGCGAAACACATTGGTGAGTATGTTACTGTTTGTGATAAGGTTTTTACAACGCGGTTAATGGATGGATCGAATATGGTTTTATTGAACCTGGGTGGTAACTACCCTAACCAGGCATTTACTATCATGATCCCTGGTGCTGACAGAAGCAAGTTTAAAGAACAACGAGAAGGTTCCTATAAAGGTCGAAATGTTTGTGTTAGCGGTAAAGTGATTGATTACAAAGGCAAACCGGAAATTGTAGTATCTGATCCTTTGCTGTTAAAATTGGAGCTTACTGATAGTCTGGTCTTAATGCCTGCTAAACCGTAAAAATACCAAGAAGCTACTTGCGTTTCGCGTATTATTTCGCTCTAATGTAGAGTATAATCACTCTTTACACTCTGTCTTCATTCAGCCATCTTTGATTAGTAATCAATAGAGATTACGATAATAAGCTAAAGTCATGGGCTGGTTTTCTTCCCTTATAAAAAAGATTAAGAAGGTTGTTAAAGCCGTAGTAAGGGCTATAAGAGCAATCGTTCGCATTATAGTTAAAATTATAATCGAACTGACTTACCGAGGTACAAATTTGCTGTTGTTTTGGTTGCCCGTCCAGAAGAAGCTACGGATACAAGTCATGATACTACGTGATGAAAATGGGACGCCCACAATCATTGAAAACGATCCCGGTCTGCTAATTGCTGTTAACGATGTCATCAAAACATATAAGGACAGGTGTAATATCAAAGTTATTTCTTACGGTAAACCTGTTATACAAACAATTCGCGAGTCAGCACCAAAAGCGGCATTAAATGTCGATTGTATACGGGTGCGTTTGAAAACGAACTTGGTGAGGCAGGGGTATTCTTTACAAATAATTTGGCTGGTTGGAATTTGATACCTATTTCGTTAGGTTTTCCGATTACCGTTTTTGTTGTCCGTTCAATCACTGGGAAGATTGGCTGTTCTTTAGGACCATTTTCTGATTATGTAACAGTTACTCCTGTAGGTGCTACTGATCCCACGTTTACAATTGCACACGAAATAGGCCATTCATGTGGCTTGCTGCATCGAACAGATTTGAAAAACCTGATGTTTCCTAATGCTGGCAGAAGTAACAATGTAACAGGCTGGCAGAAATTTGTTATACGTGGTTCAAGGCATTGTACTTTTTGGTAGAGCACAAATATCAATTCAAAAAACAACTTTTTTCTTACTTATTGGAGATTCCGCGGCCATTGACCACCTCATTCCGGAATAGTAGAAAAGTAATTCCGTTACACTTTGATCATGCTAACCTATTGATAATTAATTTACTTTTCTTCTATGTTGAACACAACGAGGTGCTCTTAATCGCACGGAATCTACTGGTCAAGCATTCCGAAATCTCCACCCATAGACGGAAAAGTAAGCCGCGTCAACATTTATGGTATGGTATTGTCTAATAATGATCTGTTTAAAAAGTAAGTTTTTTTAAGAAGCACCTTATCTTAATTATCTTTTTGCTTTAGATAAGGTATCATCATTTCAAAAGCTCATCACTTATATGCAACAATCAAAAAATAAAACTCGGCGTTTTCAAGTTAAGCGTAGTTATGATTTAAGGAACGAATTTTGGAACATTTACTGTTACATTTAAACCTACAAATGCTATACTTAGGTGTAATACAATTCATGTAATAGTTTTTTGTAACAGTAAAAAGAGCAATAACGGACAATTTTAAGAATGATCGTGAATACCAGAAATACGTTCGTTTAAATGTAATAGAGTATCCATTAATAGATCACTGCTTGCCATCACCTTTTGGTAATTTTAAAAAGACGTTATTGAAAAATTTCCAAGAGTATTAGATAAACAAATGGATACTTACAAAAGGAATATTAAGGTTTTATGTGAGGATCAAATTATCTTTGCATTAATCCGCCTTCGCTCGGAACTATTTGAAATATGATTAAGGCAAAACACTTTGTTTTTTTGGTTCCGCTTTGCCTGGTAATCCTGCTTAGTGCTTTTCATTCATCGTCCTACCTGTTTTCTTTTGCCGCTTCAGATAGCATTTCGTTTACCAGACCAAAAAACTTTCCGAATCCTCTTTTCGATTTTAAAGCAAACCCTATTACACCAGCTGGCTTTGCATTAGGTAAAACCCTGTTTTATGATCCTAATTTATCCTCGGACGGCATAGTCTCCTGCGGCAGTTGCCATCAGTCTTCGGCTGCCTTTGCAAACCTGGGAACTGCGGTTAGTTCCGGGGTAAAAGCTTGCAAGGGCAAACGCAATGCGCCGCCGCTTTTTAACCTCGCATGGCAGAAAGAGTTCATGTGGGACGGACGGATCAGGACGATGCAAGGTGTTCCTGTCAATGCCTTGACCGATCCCTGCGAGATGGGAAACACCATAAGTAATGTACTTACTACGTTACAAAAAGACGGGAATTATCCGGGCATGTTTAAACAGGCTTTTGGCCATTCAACAATTGTCCAGGAAGATGTTTTAAAAGCTCTCGCCCAGTTTACGGTAATGATGGTTTCAGCTAACTCAAAATATGATAAATACATCCGGCGGGAGCAGGGAACTGTGTTTTCAGCTACTGAGCAGGCCGGTTACGCACTGTTTAAACAGAAATGCAGTGCCTGTCATACCGAACCCTTGTTTACTGATTTGTCTTATCGCAATAACGGGCTGGAAGAAGTTTCTGTAGATTTTGGCAGGGACAGTCTTACCCACCTGAAAGCAGACCTGGGCAAGTTTCGTGTTCCCACGCTTCGTAATATAGAGATCACCGGCCCGTATATGCACGACGGCCGCTTTGTTTCTCTAAAACAGGTCTTGCAGCACTATAATGAAGGAATGAAAAACCACGCCAACCTGGATGCGCTCTTTAAGCAAAAAGGCAAAGCCGGGTTGCAGCTTTCCACTACAGAGCAGCTACAGATAATTGCTTTTTTAAAAACCCTAACGGACGTTGAGCTGATCAATGACAGGCGTTTTAACAACAATTAATGGAAATTATTTATCTACCGTTAAGGCTTCTTTGCTGTAAGCACATCGATTGATACTACCCGCATGGCACTTCTGGCAGGCTTTTTATCGCCCGGTACAATGAGGCGGTAAGGGCCGAAATTAGCGGCCAGATCTTCGCCGTCTTCTTTACTGGCAAGGATAATCGTCTTATCGGTAAAAGCAGGATCAATTTCGGGAAGCGCAATTACAATCTGGTAACCGTCCGCTGCCGTTACCAGTACATATTTGGTCAGCGCTTTTCCTTTTAACTGCTTGTTTGGGATAGCCCCCGCCTGGGTTAACAGGTCATAAAGCAAAACGCCGGTGTATTCATGCTGCCTGCCATCGTTCGCCGTAACCCTCACGCTGATCTGTTTCATTGCACTAAAGGAGGCAGTGTTAACCTTAAATGGCTTTTCCACATCACCGCCAATGTTTACTTCAGTAGTTTGTGCAATAGCAGGCAGGTTAAATAGAAAGGCTAACACCAGGCATAGGACTGGCAAATATTTTTCAGATTTTTTCATTGGAAAACAGTCTTAATAATTAAAAACGAGGTTTGCAAAATAGTTGCGCCCCTGTTCCGGGTAACCTTCCACAAGCTGGTAATTTCGGTTGGTCAGGTTAGCTACCCCACCTTCCAAAGAAAAGCCTTTGTACAGTTCGAGGTGGGCTTTCACATTAGTCAGGTAGAAACTTCCGGCTATAGTACCATAGCTGATACTGTATCTTTTAGAATTATACTCTTCTGATGCAAGCAGATATAACCGAGTGATAGGGCTATATTCCAAAGAAGCAAACACTTTGTCTTTTGGCACGTCCGTAAAATAAACCTGCGGACTGCTTAGGTTATTGCGGATGATGTGGGTATAATTAGCATCTATCTTGAGTTGAGGGATTAGCTGATAACCCAAGCCTGCTTCTGCGCCGTAGTATTCGGCCTTGCCTACGTTTTGCACCTGAGAAAGGTTTGTTTTGGTGGTCGCATTATAAAGCACGTTGCTAACGGTTTGGATGCTGTTATGGATCTTACTATAGAAACCAGATGCTTCTATCGAAAGTTTACCAGCAAGTCTGCCCTGGTAGCCCAGGTTATAATTCAGGGCATCTTCCGCTTTCAGGTCAGGATTGGGAATAGCGGTCCCTAATTTATAAGAGTACCTGTCTTTAATGGTTGCAAAGCGGGTTTTACGGGCAACCGAAAAAGTAAGCGCATTCTTATTGTTCAGGTCATACTGAGCCAGGCCCTGCACGTTCCACGCACTGTTGCTACCGGAAGGCAGATCGAAAACTTCTTTCGTCGTGCTGTTGTACTGCTCTTGCCCGTCACTGCTTCTGTTCATAAAGCTTACCCCAGCATTTACTTTTAAGGCAGAAGTCAAATGGTAAGTGTCTTCGGCACCAAGTGTATAGTTGTTATCGGCATCCCGGCGTATAGGTTCACCCACGTTATGCTCCCGGTGGACATCCTGCTTATAATGTCCCGCCAAACTAAAGCTGTTGTTTTTGATCGAGGTGTTTTCAAAGATGATACTTGCCCCAAGGGTATAATCATCATAAATACTTTTAAAAGCATAGGGTTTAGTTATGGTCGTGTAAGTAGCATCATCATAACTGTCAATCTCGTTTTTAAACTGGTTATAATACCAGCGGGTTTTAATCGAGTTATTGCTGTTCAGGCGGTTATTACTTAAAAAGTAAAGGCTCCCAGTATCCCAGTTAGGCCATTTCCAGTAACGCGGGCTTTTATACAAAGAGTTTAAAACATCTGTTCCGGTGTAAACAGGTGTCCCTTTCTGTCCATGCTGATAGCTGTAGCCAATAGCATATTCCTGGTTTTCAGTAGGCGTAAAACCAATTTTACCGCTAACGCCGATATCATTGCGATAAGAGTTGTCCCGGTGGCCGCCGTCTTCTGTTTTAGTTGGCACAAAATCGGAAGACAACGGAAAGTAGTTTTGCTTTAACTGGGAAGCGGAGACCTGATAGTAAAACTTGTTTAGCTTGCCTCCCAGGTTGGTATTTAACCGGTAACCCCCGGTCATCCATCCTGCTACTGCATTTGCTTCAAACGGGTTGACCGGTTTCCGGGTAATCAGGTTAATGGCACCTCCTTCTGCATTCGGCCCGTAAAGAACGGAAGAGTAGCCTTTTACTACCTGGATCTCCGAAAGGTTAAAAGTTGTATAACGGGCAAGGTCAACATACCCGTCATAAGGAACATAAAGCGGCATGCCGTCCAGGTAAATCGGTACCTGCCTTAAATCAAAACCATGCACATTTACTGCTGATTCGTTACGCGGCCCAACGGCAGATAAAGTGATGCCGGGAAGCAGGTTAAGTGCGTGCGAAACGTCCAGCCGGTTGTACTTATTTATGGTAGTAGTCCCAAGCCGGTTTGAGGATATACTGTCCCGGTAACCCCTGATTGCAACTTCCCCTAAACGAAAGACGTGGTTACTGGTATCCCGGGACTGGGTAAAAGCTTTAAAACTGATTAAAGATGTTAAAATAGTGAACAGAAATGAGAAGCGTATTTGTTGTTTCATGAAGTTCTATTTTCGTTATATCTGTGGATGAATAACGAAAATAATGACATTGTTTGAGATTCAGATGAAATTGTTGTAAATAATAGTTGTTTGAATGTTGCTCTATAGAATAATAGCCGGGCTATTTTCTGCTAAAAAATCCTGAAACTTTCCGTAAAACAAATTGAACTGTTCGATCACTTTCTGCCCCTTTTCGGTTACCTCAGCCTTACCGCCGCCTTTGCCCCCTCGCTGTGAGACCACAACAGGGGAATCCAGTTGGGCATTCATGTGGTCAACCAGCAGCCAGGCCTGACGGTAGGACATATTCATCTGCAAAGCAGCCTGCCGAATTGAACCACATTGCTTGATACGTTCCAGAAGCTCTACCCTTCCGGGACCTACCACCGGCCCTTCTGCCGTTTCTATCCACAGGCTCCCGTTTAATTTCAACCTGGCTTGTTCACTCATAAGATGGATATTTTATGATCCAATAATAGAATTTTATTGCTGAACAAACAGGAAATAACAGTAAAAAGCCCAGGTAATATACCAGGCCGGGTAGAATGTAATTTATCGCGTAGAACATTTAGCATTTAAATTTCTGAGAATATCAAGTGGAAAAGAGATTAGGATTCGTACTTAACATAACCCTGATTATGTGGCACATGGAAATAAAACCCATTATATCATT
>CAXULQ010000016.1:0-49197 GCA_964251965.1 uncultured Sphingobacteriaceae bacterium
GTATTTCATTATCCATTTAGTTGTCGTATGAAAGGTTGTCCGCATGGTACCTAACTCTTAAATATACGCACCTTTCGGCCCGTCGGTTACAAATCTAAAAATTTTTATTAAACAAAAAATTACGGTCGGCATTTAACAAGTACATCATTCATTATTAACAGTTTAACTATTTTTATAGACTTGAAATACGGCTTTTTTTAAGGCGGACAATACAAAATGCGTACTTCGCTTTTTTGTATTGCTGTACACTCCGGCAATACAAAATGCGAAGTACGCCTTCTGCAAAAAAGCTAAAGCTTGTCCAACGGGCTTTTAACATTTTTTAAACTTTGCTTGCTTACGTGGATGTAACGCAGGGTGGTTTTAATATCGTTATGCCCCAGTAGTTCCTGTATATATTTAACATCTGTACCGCTTTCCAGCAAATGTGTGGCAAAGCTGTGCCGCAACCCGTGGATGCCGGTTGCTTTATTGATCCTGGCCTTTTTCATGGCATCTTTAAAAACCTTTTGTATGCTCCTGATGCTGTACTGGCCGCCGTACTGCCCTTCAAACAAATATTTTTCGGGTTTATATGCTTTATAATAATCGCGCAGCTGCTGTAAAATACTATCGGGCAAGTTGGCATACCGGTCTTTTTTCCCTTTTGCCTTTTCAATCAGCACCTGCATGTTGGCACTGTCAATATCGGTAATTTTAATATTTATAATTTCGCTTACCCGCAAACCCATCCCGTAGCATAATTTCAGCATCAGGTTGTGCTTTAAATTTACCGTTTCCTCAAACAGCTTTTTTATATCTTTTGCCGAAATTACTTTGGGTAGCTGTGTCGGTTTTTTGGGCCTCGGGATCTCGAAAAATAACTTTTCGCGGTGCAGCACCTGTTCAAAATAAAACTTTACGGCATTCATCCGGCTGTGCAGCGTGTTTTCAGAAAGTTTAAGCGTATTGGTGCAATACAAAAAGTAACTGCGCAGCTTTGTACTTTCAAGCGTGTTTACAGGTACATGTTTTAGCAGGTATAGCAGTTGTGCAAATTCGTTGCGGTAGGTTTTAATGGTGCTTTCGCTGTATGCTTTTAGTTGCAGCGTTTCAATTAAAAGCTGCAAAGCTGGCTGGTTGCATTGGTGGATATGTAACAATACTTCTTTGCCAAGTGGTTTTGGCTGCAGGTCAAACTGCAGTCGGTATTGTTGGTTGTCAGCCACGTACCAGGCTTTTTTTGTACGGCTCCATTTAACACCTTTTAATTTTCTAACTTGTGCATCCAACTTTGCATCATCAGCAAAGTATATAAAAATTACAGGCTTGTTGTGGTGTTCGGCTTCTTCAAACTGGTACAATGGCTGTTTTACTTCGGGGCTATTTTCAGTCTTATTCATTTTTAACAGTCAGTGTTTTTTTATCCAGCATAATCAGTTGTTCGGCCACAACTTCTGTTACGTAATGTTTTTTACCTTCTTTGTCTTCAAACTGCCGGGTTTTTAATTTACCTTCTATGTAAATCAGGCTCCCTTTTTGTAAATACTTTGCAGCCAGTTCTGCCAGGTTTCTCCAAAGCACTATAGTATGCCATTCGGTTTGTGTTTGGCTTTGTCCGTTTCGGTCTTTAAATATTTCAGTTGTGGCCAAAGAAAATTTAGCCACAACTACGTTTCCTTCAAGTTGTTGTATTTCCGGGCATTTGCCTAAATTTCCAATTAATGTTACTTTGTTTAGTCCTCTCATAATTGTTTTTATTATGGTTTACTTTTCTTAACCATTTTTTGCCTTGTTTTTTCAATACAGCAAAAGCTAAGTTATAATATTAACTATTAATTAAATAATTATTGCTGGTATGTTTTGCCTGCTGCTGTAATTAATCCTAACCAGGCGGCACAAAATAAAATGGGTATGGGGTACGTTAAAAATATCCTAAAACCTTTATTTTAATTGTTAAGATTCATTTTAAAATCGTTTAAAAAATTGATGGCCGAGAGCGGCTTTGCCATTTTTTTTGCTGTTGCCAATACTGTTTTTATCACCCTTTTTTCTTCATTTGCTGTTCCGGCACCTGTTCAGGTCGGGCCGATCGTCCTCATGCCG
The DNA here is from genome assembly GCA_964251965.1 of uncultured Sphingobacteriaceae bacterium. Lineage (GTDB taxonomy): Bacteria > Bacteroidota > Bacteroidia > Sphingobacteriales > Sphingobacteriaceae > Mucilaginibacter_A. The sequence goes on from CAXULQ010000016.1 coordinate 2,086, forward strand.
CAAAAAGCTATTATTACACCTAAAGAATTTTATGTTGCCCAAATAACAGATGAACGGCCCGAACAAAAAGCAGTGGCCTGGATTTATCCCGCTGTAACTAACCCAAAACTAAAGCCGGCTTTGCAGGCGGTTGACTTAAAAGGAGGAGGCTTATCGGCAATTCAGGATTTTATTTGGCAAAGCTTTCCGCAAAATAAAAACCTGAGGCCAGTTGTTGTCCGTTTAAAAGAATGCAAGGTTACCGAAACGCTGGCAGTGCAAGGCCGGATAGAAGGAAAGGTTGCGTTCTCTTTATCTTTTGATTTAATGGCAGAGCCAGAAAATATTCATTTAACTGATTATCAAATCGATAGTAAATACGCCCGGTCTGATAATCAAATTAATGTACCTGCAACATTGTTAAGCGGATCTTTAAATGCAGCCTTAAAATATTTAAACAATTGGATGGACAGCCAGGCCAATAACAATCCAAAGTTGGCCAAAGAAGTTAAAGTAACTTTTAAAAATTATAAGGAAAAACTGGAAGGCGACACCATTTATTACGATGTTAAACGGCCGTTACGATGGGAAGATTTTCAAGACAAACCTCAGGGTACAAAATATGTGGCTTCCGTTTTCCCAAGTTTTGGTTTTGATGAACAGCGGGAAATTGTAAACGGTGTAATCCGCCTTAACTTGGATATGAAAGTTTATGTGCCCAAAAGTGGTTGTTGGGTAAAAAACGACGGCCGTAATGATTACACTTTAAACCACGAACAGCGGCATTTTGATATTGTAAAGATAATTGCCGCACGCTTTGAGCAAAAAATACATACTTTAAAATTGCCTGTTTCCAATTGTGATGGTTTGATCAACTTTCAATATTACGAATTTTTTAGGGAGATGAACCACTTGCAAGATCAGTACGACGATGAAACGCAACATGGCATCAATAACGGGCAGCAGGAGCGTTGGAACAAGCGGATTGACCAGGAGCTGGCCATGTTTGGTATTAAAAAAGAAGTTTAATTATCTTAGATAAACCGCATCTTCTTCGCCGTTTTCATCCAACACTACATCCACATGTTCTTTTAAAACGGTAGAAAGTGCAAGTCCGGTAAAATCAGTTGCAATCGGGAAGATTTTATGGTTACGGTCCACAAGTACAACCGTACGGATTTTTTTTATTGGGATATCCAGGAAAATACCAAACGCATAAGCTAATGCTTTACCGCTGTTCAAAACATCGTCAACCAAAATTACAGCCTTATTACCGCAATCTTCTACCGGCACACTTAAAGACCCGTTTAAGTTGGAACTGGATTTATCCAAGTCAACGCTAATCAACGTAACTTTAAAAGGTGCAATTTCATCCAGAATATTTTTTAAACGCGTTGCTAACCGAAATCCACGGTGTAATAATCCAATCAGCATAATCTCTGTTTCGTCTAAATTATCTTCCAAAATTTGATAAGCAATCCGGTCTATCTTTTGCTGGATCTGACGACTGTTTAAAACAAGTATTTTTTTTTCAGACATAATTTTTAAATGATAAAAGAAGCATGATTAATTTTTGTGATAGTAGAAAAAAATCAATCTTTAGCATAAGGAAAGAACACAAAGTTGGCACCATCGGGCACAATTGCAAACACACACATAAACTTGTCGGGGTTTTTATAAGTATCGATAAAACGTTCTTTCAATTCTTTTTTGATCACACCGCGTTCCATAAATTCTTCCAAAGTTGAGGCTTGGATCGTCCATTCTGTATTCATATCGTGCCGGTCAAAAATGACTTCGCCCAAAGCAACTTCATGCTGGTGTGCAATAAAAATCGGATACTTGGATAAACCTTCCATAATTTCAATAGCAACTTCTTTGATAGAATCATTGAAAAACTTCAAATCAACTTCCAAACTTTCCAGCGGGCTTCTTTGCTTTTTTTCCTCTTCGCTGCCTTCCTGTAATAAATCTTCCGGGTTCATTCTGTTATTTTTTTAACTGTAAAAGAAGCACATTTTCAACATGTTGCGTATGCGGAAACATATCAACCGGCTGTATTTTTGTCACTTCATATTTATCTTTTAATACCAGTAAATCTCGTGCTTGTGTTGCTACGTTGCAGCTAACATAAACAATTTTTTCGGCTTCCATTTCCATCAATCGGTTCACCACTTCCGGGTGCATACCGGCGCGCGGCGGGTCGGTGATGATTACATCCGGCTTACCATTTTGTGCGATAAAAGAAGCATTTAAAACATCTTTCATATCGCCAGAAAAAAATTTGGTATTGGTGATATTGTTAATGTTAGAATTTACTTTTGCATCTTCAATTGCGCTTTCTACATATTCAATCCCGATCACTTGTTTTACTTTTCCGGCAATGAAATTTGCAATTGTTCCGGCACCGGTGTATAAATCGTAAACTAATTCATCGCCTTTAAATTCGGCAAAATCGCGCACCACTTCATACAATCTTGTTGCTTGGTGCGAGTTAGTTTGATAAAAAGATTTCGGCCCGATCCGGAAACGTACTTTGTTTATGCCGGTAAAATCGGTGCGCATTTCTTCATAAATAAAATCGCGGCCAGCATAAGTTATAACTTCCTGGTCGAAAATTGTATCGTTCTTTTTTTGGTTGATGATGTACAATAATGAAGTAATTTGCGGGAAATTGGATCTCACAAATTCCATCAAATTGGTAACTTGTTGCTGTTCTGCAAAAGCAAAAACCACAATCACCATTAATTCTCCGGTAGAAGAAGTTCGAATAATCAAATTTCGCAAACTACCTTCATGCTTTCTTAAATTGTAAAAACTAATTTGATGTTGTATGGCGAAATTGCGGACACTGTTTCGGATTTCGTTGGAAGAATCAGACTGTAAATGGCATTTTTGAATATCCAAGATCCGGTCAAAGTAAAGCGGGACATGGAACCCAAGTGCATCAGTTGTAAAAGTTTCGCCGCTGCTGATTTCGTTGTTGGTGAGCCAGCGACGATCGGAAAAAGTAAACTCTAACTTATTACGGTAAAAACGTGTTTCCGGCGAAGGCAAAATCGGCATCAAACCGCTCACATCAATTTTAGCAATCCGTTCCAGCGCATCAGTAACGGTTTTTTGCTTGTAATGCAGCTGCGCTTCGTACGTCATGTGCTGCCATTTGCAGCCGCCGCAATCGCCAAAATGCTGGCAAAAAGGTTCGGTACGCAAACCGGATGCTGTTTTTAAGGCTGAAATTTTGGCTTCGCCGAAGTTCTTTTTTTTGCGGAAAATTTCAATATCGGCCACATCTCCCGGAACAGCTTTCTCTACAAAAACCACCATTTCGCCGGCGCGGCCAACGCCTTTTCCTTCTTCGGCAATATCAAAAATGGCAACGTTTTCTGCAATTGTTTTTTGGCGGGGTGATGAACTTCTCATGAACCGCAAATTTAGCGGTAATTTTAGTTTTAGGAAATGGAGTTGGAGAGAAGATATTAGGCGATAAAAGAAGTATGTTTTGAACGTGTAGGCAAAAGTATATTTAAAAAGATTTTCATTATTGATTCCTCAACCTTGTAGAGGTTTCCTGTTTATAGATTAAGAATTTAAAAGGTACAAGCTCCGTAGGTGCTTTCTATAAAATTAGGTCGAAAAAGGAAGCACCTACGGAGCTTGTAAAACCTGACGGAGATTTTTTATAAACAAGGATGCTCCTACAGGAGCTATTAAACAAATGGAATTACTTTGTATTATTAATTTTTACTTGATAAAAGAAGCATTTACTTCAAAGCCGCCTTTACCAAATACGGCAAAATCTCTTTCTGGAAACTTACAAAGTTCTTGCGCACATCCGAATCGCTGACGGAAGTAAAAGCAAAACTAAACACAATGCTTTTGCTGGATTTGATGAGGAAACGCAACCTTGCGGGAAAGGTATCGTTGATATGCAATTCACTTACGCCGGTGAAAGATTTGTATAACAGTTCTTCCAGTTCGTTGGATAGTTTTTTCAGAAAATCCTGCGCATTGGCCGATTCGCGGATAAAATCCCAGCCAATAAATTCGTTACAAATGGTGTACGAAAGTCGGCTGGTTTTCATGATGAGGTTGGTTAAATGCTTTTCCTCATCCATATCCGAAGCGCTGTTTTGGATCAAATCGTCCACACTGATGCGGATGTAGTCCATCAGCAAAACCTGTAAAATGGCTTCTTTGCTGTCGAAGTATTTGTAAATAGTTGCTTTGGCAACTTTGGCTTTTTTGGCAATTTCGTTAACGCTGGTTTTATGGTAACCAAATTTACGGTAAAGCTCTCGCGCGGCCTGCTTAATGCTTTCTGTCGTTCTATCTGGCTCCATTTCAGTTGCTTACAAAAATCTGGTTGATGGTTACGTTAACGGAGTACGACCTTAAATAACGTGTTGCAGGAGCTTTAACAGGAGAACCATCGTCTAAAGAAAATTTAGAGCCGCTGCAAGGATCGGTTGCGGTTAAAGTAGGACTATCAAGCGTAATGGCACAGCGGTTTTCAGGCTCATAACTACTGCAGCGGTCGTACGCAACATATCCGCTAACGGGGCTGTGGTAAATAATTAAGCCGCAAACGCCGTAGCCATCAACCGTTACGGCACCGCCAATAACAGAAAGGCGGCTTAGGCGAGGATCAGACAAGGGTGCACTAAAATTCACCTGAACGTAAGGAATGGTGCCTACATTTGTTTTTCCGCAGGAGAGAAAAAACAGGCATAAAAGAAGTATCGGAGATAATTTACGGATCAACTGATTTCAGTTTGAAATTGATTTAAAAAACGGACGTCATTTTCAGAAAATAAACGCAGGTCACGTATTTGATATTTTAAATTGGTAATTCTTTCTATGCCCATGCCAAAAGCGAAACCCGTGTATTTTTCAGAATCGATTCCGCAGTTTTCCAACACGTTTGGGTCAACCATTCCGCAACCTAAAATTTCTACCCAGCCACTGTATTTACACATCTGGCAGCCTGCACCTTTGCAAATGCTGCACGATACGTCCATTTCGGCAGAAGGTTCTGTAAAAGGAAAATAGGAGGGACGGAAGCGGACTTTCGTGCCTTCGTCGTACAACTCTTTTACGAAGTGGTAAAGTGTTTGTTTGAGATCGGCAAAGGAAACGTTTTCATCTACATAAAGCCCTTCCACCTGATGAAAAAAGCAATGCGCACGGGCAGAAATGGCTTCGTTTCGGTAAACCCGGCCAGGCATAATAGCGCGGAAAGGCGGCTTGCCAGCTTCCATCATCCGCACCTGCACGGAAGAAGTGTGGGTGCGAAGGGCAATATCACCGGCCTCACCCCGGCCCTCTCCAAAGGAGAGGGCCGGGGTGAGGCTGGTGAGGCTTTTACTAACGAAAAAAGTATCCTGCATATCCCGCGCCGGATGTTCCTGCGGGAAGTTTAAAGCGGAGAAGTTGTGCCAGTCGTCTTCAATTTCAGGCCCTTCGGCAACAATAAATCCCAAACGTTTAAAAATATCAATAATCTCGTTCCGAACTAAAGAAAGCGGATGGCGGGAACCCAATGCAAAACCTTCTCCGGGCAAAGTAAGGTCATCTTTAGAAACAACCTTTTCTGGTTGCGTATCCAGTTGCTCTTTCAGGCTTTGGTATTTCGCTTCGGCCAATTGCTTAAACTCGTTTAAAGTTTTGCCCAACGAACGTTTTTCTTCGGCACTAACAGCTTTAAACTGATCAAAAAGGTCTTTGATCAAGCCTTTCGTCCCCAAAAAACGAATGCGAAAAGCTTCAAGTTCGACAGTGTCGGCTGGATAAAAAGTATTGACTTCAGCAGTATATTGATTAATTTGCTCTTGCATGATAAATTACCGGAAAAACCGTTTTACGTTATAGTACAAAAATAAGGGTTATAAATGTATTTGCGGGTGTTTTGCCCATTTGCCCGATTTTAATTTATCAATCACCAATTAAAGCCGGATTACGCATTGTTTAATAAATTCCGGATGCTTTTTTTATCGTATAAAAAGCAGGTATAAACGCGTTTTAAATTAAAGTTTGTTTAGGCGGGTACTTTGACTTTGTAAAAATTCTGTTTATTTACTAAGTTAAATTGTTCAAGGTCAAACTTTTTTTATTCCATCATATCTTATTGTTTTTCTGTTTCATGGTAAAAAGTTTTCTGTTTGTTTGCGTACTGCTGTTTCCTTTGCTTGCTTTTGCACAACAGCCAGAGGTTAGCGGTATAGTTACAGACAATGCAGGCAAACGCTTACCCTTTACTGCTGTTTTTGCCGAACATACTACCCTGGGTACACTTGCTAACGAACGGGGCTTTTATCATTTGCGGCTTGATCCTGGTTTTTATACCCTTGTTTTTCGTGTAACCGGACAAAAGCAAAGCCTTGTCAAATTAAATTTAAAGCAGGATACGATAATCAATATTAAACTTGTACCAGAAACTTTCCTGCCAAAAGAAGCACAGGCTTCGGATAAAGACCCTGCTTATGCCATCATCAGGAAAGCGGTAGCCAAACGCCGATATTACCTTAAACAGGTGAACAGTTATTCGTGCAGCGTTTATTTAAAAGGTATGCAGAAATTGATTAGCGGGCCGAAACGTTATTTACAGGACAATGTAGTCAAAGCACTCAGCTTAAATAAAAATGGCAGCAGTATTATTTATCAGTCCGAAGCCAGCTCGCAATACAACTTTTCCTGGCCCGATAAACAAAAGGAAGTATTGTTGGCATCGCGGTCTGCCGGCGACCATGCTTCTATTGCTTTTAACCGTGCTTTAGATGTAAAAACCGATTTTTACCGAAACTTGCTGCATTGGGACGCGCTGAGCAACCGTTCGTTTGTTTCGCCTATTGCACATAACGCTTTGTCTTTTTACAGATATAAGTTAATAGGCGATTTTATAGAAAACGGTTATCGGATACACAAAATACAAGTTATTGCCAAACATAAAAGCCATCCAACTTTTAACGGTTTTATTTATATTGTAGATGGTGAATGGCGCATACACAGTGTGGATTTAAAATTGTATAAATTGGCCAACATCAACTTTGTGGATACGCTAAGGCTAACCCAACAGTTCTTTCCGGTTATTGGTGATGTTTGGATGCCTTCTTCGGTCCGTTTTAACTATCAGGGCAAAGTAATGGGCTTTGTTTTTGGCGGATATTATGAGAGTATTTATTCTGATTACCGGATCAACCCAAACTTTCCGGATGATTTTTTTAATAAGCAGGTAATGGAATTTCCTAAAGCGGCATTAAAAAGAGATTCTGTTTACTGGGATGAAAATCGGCAAGTGCCATTAACCCGGCAAGAAGAAATTTATTATTACAACAAAGACAGTTTGGGCAAAAAACGGCAGTCGGTAAAGTATCTTGATTCGGCAAAAAAAGTAAACAATACCTTTTTACTTGTGCCCTGGATTTTAAATGGTTATACCATCAAAAGCCGTGATGCCAAGCAATGGTATAATATTCAATCCCCAAAAGATATTGTGTTTTACAACTCGGTAGAAGGCTGGGGCGTTAACGTTGCACCACGTTACAAAAGATTTGCTTCTAACGGTAAAACTTTGGAAATAAGACCAATTATCCGTTATAGTTTTGGTACGGAATTGCTGAATAGCAATGTTTACGCTTCCTACAAATACAATCCACTAAAGCAGGCCAGTATTTACGGTAAAATTGGTTCTGATTTTTTAGATTTAAACAACTCTGGTACGGTCAGTTTATTTATCAATACGCTAAGTACTTTGTTTGCCGAGCATAATTTGTTAAAGCTATATCAATCTAAATTTGTTCAAGGCGGAACGCAAGGCGAAGTAGAAAACGGCATTTTGCTGAACGGTTTGATGGAATATGCAGACCGCCGAAGTTTAAACAACCTGCGTACTTTATCTGGCAAGGATGACAGTACGCAAGTAGCACCTCCTAATAAATCGGAATCATCAAACAACCCTTTGGACCCTGGAAGTGATGTACCGCTTTTTCCGCGTTATCGGTCACTTTCTTTCAGCGGCTCGGCTACTTTTACTTTTAACCAGGAATATACCATGCGGCCGGATGGCAAATACATCGAGCCATCGCCTTATCCGCGGGTTCGGGTAAACTATCGTAAAGGTTTCCCTATTTTAGGTTCGGTTGTTAATTATGATTTTGCTTCGGTTGATGTTTTCCAGGATCGGGTGCGGGTTGGCGTTCTTGGCAGTTCGTCTTATTTTTTGTCGGCAGGTTCGTTTTTAAACTATAAAAGCTTGTACTACCCGGATTATAAACAGTTTCGCGGCGGCCAGCCTTTTGTTTTTGATTCCTCTTTAGGCAGTTTTCATTACCTCAACTATTATATTTACAGTACTAACCGCAATTATTTAGAAGGCCATTTTGAGCATGATTTTGGAGGATACCTTTTAAACCGCTTGCCATTATTCCGTAAATTAAGGTTGGAAGAAATTGTTGGAGGTTCATTTCTTACGCAAGGTATTTTGCCAAATTATCATGAATTTTACTTCGGTATAAAAAAACTGTTGATCCGTTTTGATTATGGCTTTGCTTTCAGCGGAAACCAAAAAGTTTACCAGGGTTTCAGGTATGTTTACGTTTTATAAAACATTAAGAAAATATACCAGTAAAAGAAGCATTTATCTAAAACAAAACCCTACAAACAAACCGTTATGATTGTGTAGCTTACAAACACAATTTAACAAGCATATCGTAACTTCATCACGTTCAAAAACGATCTATCCTAATGAAAAAAATTCTACTGCCGATACTTTTATCCTTATTATTTGTTTGTAACGCGTTTAGTCAGCAATATTTAATTTCCGGTAAAATAACCGATGCGCAAGGGAAACCAATTCCGTTCACTTCCATCTACCTTAAAAATACCACGCAAGGTACTTCTGCCAACGACAGAGGTTTGTACCAGTTACGCATCAAACCCGGCACTTACGATATCATTTACCGCTTTGTGGGTTATAAGGAGAAGGTGGAACATTTGACTGTAGAAAACAACCTGCAGCACGATGTGGTGTTGGATAATGAAATTTACCAGCTAAAAGAAGTATCGGTTGATGGCAATGCAGAAGATCCGGCCTACGCAATCATTCGTAAAGCAATCGGTAAAAGAAAACAGTATTTAACTGAGTTAAAAGCTTACTCCTGTGATGTTTACATCAAAGGAGTGCAGAAACTGCTAAGTGCGCCGAAAAAGATTTTAGGCCGGGACGTGCAGCAGGTTTTACAGCTGGATTCTAACCGTAAAGGGATCATCTATCTTTCAGAATCAGAATCGCATTTTAATTTTGAAAGGCCAGACAAGGTTAAAGAAGTAATGGTTTCGTCTAAAATTGCAGGCCGTAATAATGCTTTCAGTTTTAACCGTGCTTCCGATCTGCAATTAACTTTTTATCAAAACCTGATCGAATTTAACGGTTTGACCAATCGTGGTTTCGTTTCGCCGATTGCGGATAACGCCCTCTTTTATTATCAGTATAAATTATTGGGCACTGATGTTATTAACGGACAAACGGTTGATAAAATACAAGTGATCCCACGGCGGCCTTTTGATCCAGTTTTTAGGGGAAACATTTATATTGTAGACGGCCAATGGCGCATTTACAGTGTTGATTTACATCTTACTAAAGATTCGCAAATCAACTTTGTGGATACTTTAAATTTAAGCCAGCAATATATACCCGTTAAAAACAACATCTGGCAGCCCGCTTTTGTGCAGTTTGGTTTTAAGGGAAAAGTTTTAGGGTTTAAATTTGATGGCTATTTTATCGGGATTTACAGCAATTACAATGTTGACCCAAAGTTTCCGAAAAACTTTTTTAATGGTGAGGTAATGAAGATCACCAAAGGCATAAATAAAAAAGATTCGGTTTATTGGAACCAAAACCGTCCTGTTCCGCTTACTGCCGAAGAGAATAAAAATTACAAGTTTCGGGATGATACAGCAGGCAGAAAGCAGACTAAGCGTTATTTAGATTCGGTAGAACGTGCCAATAATCATTTCAAAGTTTTCCCGTTCCTGATTGCCGGTTATACCAAAAACGATCGTTATGATCATACAACACTTAGTTTTCCGCCGGCTTATAAACTAATCCATTATAATACGGTAGAAGGTTTTGCCGTCAATTTAAAAGCAACTTATACCAAAAGTGATGAATATCGGCGTGCTTTTTCTATCACCCCAAATATTCGTTACGGGTTTTCTAACCATATTTTAAGTTTAAATGCTGAAGCTAATTATCGTTACGACCCGATAAACCAGGGAACAATTTTTGGCAAAATTGGATCTGATGTTTTAGACCTCAACAATTTGGGAACGCAGAGTTTATTTATTAATTCGCTCGGAACTTTGTTATACCAGCAGAATTACCTAAAGCTTTACCGTTCTGAAGCTGCCATGATTGGTACGCAACGCGAAGTAACAAATGGTATTTTGCTGCGCGGACAATTGGAATATGCAAACCACAAGCAATTGTACAACACTGCAATGTTAAGCAAGATTAACCAAGACAATCAGCTTTCTTCTAACAACCCTTTAAGTACTGGTGTAGATGGGCCATTATTTCCGGAATATCAGTCGTTAACTTTTAACTTTTCTGCCTTGTTTACTTTTGACCAGCAATACACCACCCGCCCAGATGGCAGATATTATGAGCCATCGAAGTATCCACAAGTCAGGTTAAATTTTCGCAAATCCTTTAATGTGTTAGGTTCGGATGAAGATTATAATTTTGGTTCTATCAACATCTTCCAAAACAGAATTAGGTTAGGGTTATATGGATATTCTTCTTTTCTGGTTTCTGCCGGAAAATTCTTTAACAAAAAGCAAATTTTTTATCCCGATTACAACCACTTTTTGGGTAACCAAAGTTTAACTTTTAACCCAACCATCGGCTCTTTTCACTTTTTAGATTTTTATCCGTACAGCACCAAAACGCAGTATTTGGAAGCCCATTACGAGCATAATTTTTCTGGCTTTTTGTTAAACAAAGTCCCTTTTATGCGTAAGTTTAAATTAGAAGAAATTATCGGTGCCGCTTATTTAACGCAACAACCAGCAGCCGGCAGCTATACCAGGGCGTATAATAGTTACAGTGAATTTTACATTGGTTTACAACGTTTTATCTTTCGCGTTGATTACGGTTTAGCCTACAATGCCGAAAAGAAAATACACCAGGGCTTGCGGATTTATTACGGGTTTTAGGAGAGGTTAATGGATAATGGTACATAGTTAATAGTTGCATTGCCGTTCTAAATACCATAAACTATTGTTTATGAACCATCAACCTTTCTCCTTACTTTTGCACTTCATTTTACGCTGTTTGCACCAGTATCAATGTTGTTATGAAATATCAAACTATCCTTTATTACTGTTACGTTCCGATTGAAAATGCCGAACAATTTGCTTCCGGTCATTTGCAATTTTGCAAAAGTCTTAATTTAGTTGGCCGTGTAATTGTGGCCGATGAAGGCTTGAACGGAACAATTTCGGGCATAAAAGAAGCATGCGAAACTTACATGCAAACCTTGCATGCTGATCTTCGTTTTTCTAAAATTGATTTTAAAGTTGATGATGTAGCAGAACCTTCGTTTATGAAAATGCACGTTCGCTACAAATCCGAAATTGTACATTCTGGTTTGCGCGACCCAAAAATCATCGACCCAAATAAACAAACCGGCATCCATCTCGAACCAAAAGAATTTATGGAGATGAAAGACCGTGATGACGTGGTTGTGCTGGATGTGCGTTCTAATTATGAACACAATTTGGGAAAGTTTAAAAACGCTATTACGCTGGATATGGAGAACTTTCGGGATTTCCCGGAGATGATTAACCAGCTTGCTTCTTTTAAAGACAAAAAAATAATAACTTATTGCACTGGCGGTATTAAATGTGAAAAAGCTTCGGCATTATTGCTAAAAGAAGGTTTTGAAAACGTTTACCAGTTGCACGGCGGCATTATCAAATATGGAAAAGAAGCTGGCGGAAAAGATTTTGAAGGTAAATGTTACGTGTTTGATAACCGTTTGTCCGTAGATGTTAATTCGATTAACCCGGTTGTTATTTCCCGTTGTTTTAATTGTGGTACAGAAACGCCAAAGATGATTAATTGCGCAAATCCCGAATGCAATGAACATTTTACGCAGTGCGAGGATTGCGGATGGAAATTGGACGGCTGCTGCTCCGAAACTTGCAAAACACATCCGCGAAAACGTATGTACGATGGTACAGGCTATTATGTAAAAGTTCCGCAACCAATAAATCCATCGGCAAAAAAACAAAAAGTGTTTCAGGCCGATTGATAGTTTCATGGAATTTATGTTTCAAACATTCATTCCGTTGATGCTTCTTTTATAACCCTAAAAAAAGTATCAACGAAGAACTTTCACTCACCAGAATAAAAAAGATTTCCATTAAATATTAGAGCCTGTTTAAAATTTAGCTGTAGAAATTATAATGCTTCTTTTATCACTTAAAAATTAGTATTTGTACGATACATCAATGTAAAAACACCTATTTTATGCCGGTAAAAGAAGCATAAAAAATAAATAGATTGAATTTTAAACAGGCTCTTATAGTTGTTACATTTGTTGCAGTTAAACAGGCACAGATTGATTTAAGCGGCGGAAAACTCATCCAAAACCCAGGTTACTAAAATTATCCTTTTCAGGCGGAGTATGGTTTACTTCGCCTTTTTATTTTTCAACCCCAAAAAATATGCTGCTAAAAAGAGTACCGGTTTTCCGAACGATGATTATCATATTGCTGCTGCATACTGTTTTTATCGCCTTATTTTCGGTATCGGCACAAGCCCAAACCCAGCAAAAACTAACCGATAACCAATTGCTGGACACAGTTCAAAAACGTACTTTTCAATATTTCTGGCAAGGTGCAGAACCAATATCCGGCATGGCGCACGAACGTGTGCACCTGGATGGGATTTATCCGGATAACGACCAAACAACTATTGCAACCGGTGCATCAGGTTTTGGGGTGATGGCGATTTTGGTTGGGATGGAACGCCATTTCATCACCCGAAAACAAGGCATGGAAAGGTTTGAAAAAATAGTAAATTTCCTGGAAAAAGCTGAGCGTTATCACGGTGCTTATTCGCATTGGATGCTGCCAAACGGGAAAATAAAAGCGTTTGGCAAAACCGATAACGGCGGCGATTTGGTAGAAACTTCTTTTCTGATGCAGGGCTTGCTTTGTGTCCGCCAGTATTATGCAAACGGTTCTTCGGAAGAAAAAAAACTCGCTGCCCGTATCGATAAAATCTGGAAAGGCGTGGAATACAGCTGGTATCAACAAGGCGGAAAAAACGTGTTGTACTGGCACTGGTCGCCGCAATATGGCTGGATCGAAAACTTCCCGGTGCAGGGTTATAACGAATGTTTGATTTTGTATGTGCTGGCCGCATCTTCCCCAACACACACTATTCCCGCTGCTGTTTACCACGAAGGCTGGGCGCGAAACGGTGATATCAAAACCGACGTTAAACCTTTCGGTTATCAAATCACTTTAAAACATAATGTAGAAGGCGAAGGCGTTGGACCGCTTTTCTGGTCGCATTATTCGTATTTGGGCCTCAACCCGAAAGGTTTGAAAGACCGTTATGCGGATTACTGGCTGCACAATACCAATCACACCAAAATAAACCGTGCTTACTGCATCCAAAACCCAAAACATTATGCAGGTTATGGCGAGAATTGCTGGGGGTTGACGGCCAGTTATTCTGTAAACGGTTATGCCGCCCACAGTTCTAACGAAAAAGATGATCTGGGTGTAATTTCGCCAACTGCCGCAATTTCTTCTTATCCTTACACGCCGAAAGAATCGATGAAAGTAATCCGCCATTTATATGAAGATTTGGGTGAAAAAGTTTGGGGCGAATATGGTTTTTACGATGCTTTTAGTGAAAGTGCAAACTGGTACCCGAAAAAATATCTGGGGATTGACCAGGGGCCGGAAGTGGTAATGATCGAAAACGGCCGTTCCGGTTTACTTTGGAAATTATTTATGAGCTGCCCGGAAGTAAGAGCCGGGTTAAAAAAATTGGGTTTTACAAGTCCAAATATAAATTGATGTAATCATGAAAAAATACCTTTTACTTTTAATACTTCTTTTAACGGTTAAATTTCTGTGCCTTAAAGCTTTTGCCCAGGCAACCTACAAACGCAACAATGAAATAGAGGCATTTAAAAAGCGCGACAGCATAAGCCCTTCCGCAAAAAACGGTATTATATTTATCGGCAGTTCATCGTTTACCAATTGGAAAAACCTGGAAAAAACGTTTGCCGCTTATCAGGCCATTAACCGCGGTTTCGGCGGCTCCACTTTAATGGATGCCATTTATTACGTTAACGATTTGGTAGGCCCTTACCAGCCCAGGCAAATTGTAATTTACAGCGGCGAAAACGATATTGCCTACGCCAACGTTCCCGCAGATACGGTTTTAAACCGTTTCCAAACCTTGTTTACGCTGATCCGCCAAAAGCTGCCGCTTGTTCCGGTTGCTTATATTTCGATCAAACCAAGCCCAAGCCGCGCTAAATTTCAACAAACGGTAACCGAATCCAATAAACTAATTAAGAAGTATCTTCGTAAGCAGCCAAAAACAGCTTTTATCGATGTTTACAGGCGTATGCTGGACAAAAAAAAGCAATTGCGGCCAGAACTTTATGTTGCCGATCAATTACACATGAACGAACAGGGTTATCAAATTTGGACGAAGGCCATCAAACCTCATTTAATCAAACAGTAATTCCTTTTTATGAAAAAAAGTACCGCCTGCATCACTTTAATTTTTTCTTTATTTTTTGCTGATGCTGTTTTTAGCCAGCAAAAAAAGGCATCAACCGCTAACCCAAATGCGCAGCAAATGAACCAGTTTGTTGCTGCTTTGATGAAGAAAATGACGTTGGACGAAAAGATCGGTCAGCTTAATTTACCAACTTCCGGGGATTTTGCAACCGGAACGGCCGGCAACAGCGGCATCGAACAAAAAATAAAAGCCGGGCAGGTTGGCGGTTTGTTCAACATTAAATCTGTGGTAAAAATTAGGGCAGCGCAGCAATTTGCAGTGGAGAACAGCCGGTTAAAAATACCGTTGATTTTTGGGATGGATGTGATCCACGGTTACCAAACGGTTTTCCCGATCCCGTTGGGTTTGTCGTGCAGCTGGGATATGCAGGCGGTAGAACGCAGCGCACAAATAGCCGCTGCAGAAGCCAGTGCCGACGGGATTTGCTGGACGTTTTCGCCCATGGTTGATATTTCCCGCGACCCACGCTGGGGAAGGATGTCGGAAGGTTCCGGGGAAGACCCTTATCTCGGTTCGCAGGTTGCACGCGCCATGGTAAAAGGTTATCAGGGACAGGATTATTCTCAGCCAAACCGCATTATGGCTTGCATAAAACATTTTGCTTTGTACGGTGCAGTAGAAGCCGGGCGGGAATATAACACGGCAGATATGAGCCGCGTGCAGATGTACAATGATTATTTTCCGCCTTATAAAGCTGCGGTTGATGCCGGCGCAGGAAGCGTGATGGCATCTTTTAACACGGTTGAGGGCATCCCGGCAACCGGCAACAAATGGTTGTTAACCAATGTACTGCAAAAGCAATGGGGTTTTAACGGTTTCGTGGTAACAGATTATACCGGGATTAATGAAATGACGCTTCACGGAATGGGCGATTTGCAGCAGGTTTCGGCATTGGCATTAAAAGCCGGGGTTGATATGGATATGGTTGGGGAAGGGTTTCTCTCAACCTTAAAAAAATCATTGGCGGAAGGAAAAGTAATGCAGCAAGATATTGACCAGGCGTGCCGGAAAATCCTGGAAGCCAAATACAAGCTCGGTTTGTTTGCCAACCCTTACCGTTTTTGTGATGTAAAAAGGGCACAGACCGAGATTTATACCGATGCCAACCGAAAAGCTGCCCGCGAAATTGCGGCAAAAAGTTTTGTCCTCCTCAAAAACCAAAACAATATTTTACCGCTTAAAAAAAGCGGGACAATTGCCGTAATCGGCCCGTTGGCAGATGCAAAAGAAAACATGGCCGGAACCTGGAGCGTTGCTGCCGATCCAACACCTTATAAATCTTTGGTAACGGCTTTAAAAGATGCGGCGGGCAGCAAAGCCAAAATTGTGTACGCCAAAGGTTCTAACCTGGATGCGGATTCTGCTTTTGAAGTACACGCCACGATGTTTGGAAAAACCCTGCACCGCGATTTACGTTCTAACGAAGACATCCTGAAAGAAGCTTTAAAAGCAGCCGATAAAGCAGATGTAATTGTGGCTGCCGTTGGCGAATCGGCCGAGATGAGCGGCGAAAGCAGCAGCCGCAGCAATATCAAAATCCCTCAACTTCAACATGAATTAATCGAAGCTTTGTTAAAAACCGGGAAACCGGTCGTGCTGGTTTTGTTTACCGGCCGCCCGTTGGATTTAATCTGGGAAAGCAAAAATGTGCCGGCCATTTTAAATGTTTGGTTTGGCGGATCGGAAGCCGGAGATGCAATCAGCGATGTGTTGTTTGGAAATGCAAATCCTTCCGGGAAACTAACGGCTACTTTCCCGCAAAACGTTGGCCAGGTGCCGCTATATTATAACCACAAAAATACAGGTCGGCCGCTGGGCGAAGGCGAATGGTTCCAGAAGTTCCGTTCCAATTATCTGGATGTTTCCAATGATCCGTTGTACCCCTTTGGTTTTGGGCTGAGCTATACTTCTTTTACCTATGAAAAACCGGTATTAAACAAATCACAAATCCGCAAAACAGATAAATTACAGGTAACGGTAAAAGTAACCAACAGCGGAAATTACGATGGCGAAGAAGTGGTGCAATTGTACGTGCAGGATTTGGTTGGCTCCATCACCCGGCCGGTTAAAGAGTTAAAAGGTTTCCAAAAAATATTTCTGAAAAAAGGCGAGAGCCGGAATGTACAGTTCACGATCACCGATAACGACCTGAAATTTTATAATTCCGACCTGAAGTTTGCTTCGGAACCAGGCGATTTTAAAATTTATACCGGCACCAATTCGAGAGATGTGCAGGCTGCAAATTTTACTTTGCTGCCTTAAATTATTCTGATTCTGTAGCTGGCGGCAAGTTTTCTGCTGCCGGTTTAGGTATATTTTTCATTTGGAAGCGAGGCTTGTAAACAGGCTTCGCTTCGTTGTTTTCTGTTGGTTTGATCGTTGGCTCCGGTTTTTCAATTTCTGGTTCTGCTTGAATCTTCTCTTCCGATTTTGAAACTTCCGCTTCAGTTTTCAATACTTCTTTTACCACATCTTTTTTGATGTTTTGTATGTTGAACCGAGGTTTGAAAACAGGTTTTGCAACTGGTATTTCAGCTTCGTTTTCGATAATTGTTTTTTCTTCTTCCGCCAGTGATACTTCTTTTACCGGTACATTTTCTTCAACTAAACCTGGTAAATTATCTTCTTTAAACTTTGGTTTTTCAATCGCTTCGTTTAAATTTTGTGCCGCCGCAACCGCTACACCTTGTACCGCCATTTGAGAAATTGCCTCAGCTTTTACGGCGTGCGGTTTGATTTCTGTAGATAAGGGATACAAACGGCGCAAATTATTAAACCAGTATTTTTTGGTGTGGTCGAAGCTTTTTTCGCCCATTAAAGGATAATGAATGCTGAATTCTGCAAACAAATCTGGCTCGGCATTATGTAATTGTGCGAGGTCTATTTTTTTTTTTGCAAAGAAGTCTTCAAAATTTAACATTTATCAAAAAGTTTTTGAAGATGATTTTAATATACAAATTAATTTCGATCCATTTTAGTTTCTAAAACCTCTAAGCGCCTAATTAATTTTTCATTGATGATAAGTTGTCGATCAAATTGTTTTACAGTCCCATCCATAAATGCAGTTAACACATCGGTTTGTTTTTGCAATACATCTGATTGACGTTCTAATACTTCCGAATGCTGATCCAGTTTTCTTAACATATCAGCAATTATTCCAAGAAAATCTTTATCGGCCATTTTTTCAAATTTAAGAAATCTAAGATACTTCTTTTATCACATAAAAACTGTCAATTACTCCGCCATATTGTGGTAAACGGCCTGCACGTCATCGTCTTCTTCCAGCTTGTCGATTAGTTTCATTACATCGGCAACCTGTTCTTCGGTTACGTCGTGGTGTGACTGCGCAACTCGTTCCAGCTTGGCACTTTTAGTTTCGATACCTTGTTCTTCCAGTGCTTTCTGCATCTTGCCAAAATCTTCATAAGCGGTATGGATTACGGCCAGGTCGTTTCCTTCTTCGTCCGTTTCCACAAATAAATCTTCTAGTCCTGCATCAATCAGTTCGAGTTCCAGTTCATCTAAATCTAAATCTTTCGGCTCAAAAGTAAACACCGATTTCCGGCTAAAAATAAAATCCAGCGAACCGGTTTTACCCAACGAACCATTGGTTTTGGTGAAATAACTGCGCACATTGGCAACCGTTCTGTTCG
Source organism: uncultured Sphingobacteriaceae bacterium (assembly GCA_964251965.1). Classification (GTDB taxonomy): domain Bacteria; phylum Bacteroidota; class Bacteroidia; order Sphingobacteriales; family Sphingobacteriaceae; genus Mucilaginibacter_A. Next base: position 20,554 of record CAXULQ010000016.1, read on the forward strand.
TATTATCGGTAGCGGTTTCTACCAAAACGGCCACGCCGTGCGGCGCATAACCTTCATACACAATCTCTTCGTAATTGCTTTCATCTTTACTGGTGGCGCGTTTGATGGCGGCTTCCACGCGGTCTTTCGGCATGTTTACCGCTTTGGCATTTTGCATTACCGTTTTTAACCTGGAATTGGTATCCGGACTGCCGCCGCCGGCTTTTACCGCCATCACGATTTCTTTGCCTAAACGTGTAAATTGTACGGCCATTTTGGCCCATCTTTTAAATTTCCGCTCTTTACGGAATTCAAATGCTCTTCCCATTTATATTTTTGTAGTTGATGGTTTTGGCTGTCGGCAATCAGCTTTCAGCAATCAGCCCCAAAGGTAAAAATTTGTGTTGAACGTTTTAGATATGGATGAAATGCGGATGCTTCTTTTATGCACTAAAAATTGTAATTTCGATTTATTAAAAAAGAAGTTAGTATATGAGTAAAAGAAACACCAAAATACAGAGCGATGTTCAATCGTTATTTTCAAGTCATAAAGCGTATTCAGTATCAGAAATATTGGCAGCTGGTGGTACGACTGCTTTTGCCAATAAAATGGGTAAACATCCGGAAAATATTGTAGACCGGTTAAAAGAATTACCTAAAGATGCTTTTCTTACAGAAGAGGAAGCAACACTTGCATTGAAAATGTTAAAGGATAGTAAATGAATTTATTGTTTGATACCAATATTTTACTTCATATTGCCAAATATCCCAGTTCTGAAATTTTAACACAAGTTATCAACCCCAATAACAAAAAAGTTTTTACATCTATTGTTTCTATTGCAGAGTTAAAATCTATAGCATTACAAAACAATTGGGGAGATAGAAAATTGAAAGGTATAGATGTGTTTTTAAATAGAGTGACATTTGTTGAGATAAACGAAAACTTGATTAATACTTATGTTGAAATTGACGCTTTTTCCCAATGCCGAAACCCTTCTTACTTAAATTATCCTTTTGCTACCCCAAGAAATATGGGCAAAAACGATCTCTGGATAGCTTCAACAGCTGCCTTACTTGGTTTGAAACTGGTAACAACCGATACTGATTTCAACCATTTGCATGAGGTATTTATAGAAGTTCAATGTTTAGGGCCTGAATTGCTGAGGTAAAATATTGAGTTTTTGGTTTTAGATATCCTTTCTTTTCGTCTTAATCAAAACTAACTTTCTCTAAAAAAGCAAAATCTTTCGCATATTTGAATAATTACAAATTCAAATATCCATCATACAAAAATGAAAGTAGCAGTAGTAGGCGCCACCGGTTTGGTAGGCACGAAAATGTTGCAGGTTCTGGCAGAACGCAACTTCCCCGTAACAGAATTGATCCCGGTTGCATCCGAAAAAAGTATCGGCAAGGAAGTTATGTTTAAGGGGAAAGCCTACCAGGTGGTTTCTGCGGAAACTGCCATCAGCCAAAAACCGGATATTGCTTTGTTTTCCGCCGGAGGAAGCACCTCTTTAGAGCAAGCACCGCTTTTTGCCGCAGCCGGAATTACGGTAGTTGATAATTCATCGGCCTGGCGCATGGACCCAGCCAAAAAATTGGTTGTGCCGGAAGTTAACGCACATGTTTTAACGGCCGAAGATAAAATTATTGCCAATCCAAATTGTTCTACCATCCAAATGGTGGTGGCTTTAAAACCGCTGCATGATGCTTATAAAATTAAACGCGTGGTGGTTTCTACCTATCAATCCGTAACCGGAACGGGCGTAAAAGCTGTTGCGCAATTAATGAACGAGCGCAAAGGGATTGACGGGCCAATGGCTTATCCGTACAAAATCGACTTAAATGTTTTGCCTCAAATCGATGTTTTTACCGAAAACGGTTACACCAAAGAGGAAATGAAAATGGTGAACGAAACCAAAAAGATCATGGGTGATGACAGCATCAGAGTTACGGCAACTACCGTCCGTATCCCGGTGATGGGCGGCCATTCGGAAGCGGTAAACGTAGAGTTTGAACGTGATTTTGATTTATCCGAAGTAAAAACACTATTGGAAAATTCGCCGGGAATTGTGGTGGTTGATGATGTAGCCAACCTGAAATACCCGATGCCGCTGGATGCGCACGATAAAGACGAAGTTTTTGTGGGAAGAATCCGCAGGGATGAAAGTCAGGACAAAACTTTAAATTGCTGGATCGTTTCTGACAATTTGCGAAAAGGCGCGGCAACAAACGCCGTGCAAATTGCGGAGTATTTAATGGCAAACCATTTGATCGGGCAAGCGGAAGAAGTAACCGGATAATCAACATTTAAAAATAATTTGCAACGGCACCGGATAATTTCGATGCCGTTTTTGATGTGATAAAAGGAGTACGATAACATCTTTTTTACAAATTCTCAAAACCAACATTCCTGCCTGCTGTTCTGATTTTACAAACCAAATAAACGGTTTGTACCAAACAAAAAAATAAAAATATTATGGCTGATTTAAGCAATAAAAAAGTAGCGATTTTAACCGAAGAAGGTTTTGAGCAAGTAGAATTGACCAGCCCGCAGCAAGCTTTAAAAGATGCCGGCGCAACGGTCCACGTAATTTCTCCGGAAGGCGGCGAAATCAAAGCCTGGGACAAAACTAATTGGGGGATTACCATTACCGCAGACAAAAAATTAAGCGAAGTAAGCCCGGACGATTATGATGCGCTGGTTCTGCCCGGCGGCGTTTTAAACCCGGATAAACTCCGTCAAAGCAAAGATGCCGTGGCGTTTGTTTCTGCATTTTTGGATGAAGGCAAGCCGGTTGCAGCCATTTGCCACGGTCCGCAAACTTTGATCGAAACCGGGATGATCAGCGGTAGGACGATGACTTCTTATCCATCTTTAAAAACAGATTTAAAAAATGCAGGGGTAGATTGGGTTGATGAAGAAGTGGTAACAGATAAAGGCTTGGTAACCAGCCGTACACCGGCAGATTTACCGGCTTTTAATAAAAAAATGATCGAAGAGATTTTAGAAGGTAAGCACGAAGTAGAAGAAGTTCATCATTCTCCAGGCCAGGAAATCTAAAAAAAACATCGATAAAAACAGTATCTGGAAAAGCAGGATCCATTACGGTTCTGCTTTTTTGTTGGAAAAGATTTTAGCTGTCGGCCTTCGGCAATCAGCTTGATGGGCGTCACCTGCCAACTATTCGCCATTATACAAAAACTTCTTAAATTTGGTTATGCAAGCACAGGTAGAAATAGGATTTGACCAATTAGTTCAGTTGGTTAAAATGCTGCCACAAACACAGTGGACAAAACTTAAACAGGAAATAGACGAAAAAAATGAATCAAATAAAGATGTTTCTGATCTTGAGGCTTTTCTGTTAACCGCACCAACTTTTAATAAAAAGCAACTTGATGAAATTGCTAAAACCAGAAAAGCTATCAATCAATGGCGGACAAAATAGTTTTAGCAGACACTTCTATTCTCATTGATCTTTTCCGTAAAACTGATAAATCAAATTCGGTTTTGGTTTCCTTAGTAAGGCAAGGTTATAACTACAATATTTCAGCTGTAACTGAGTACGAAATTTACACCGGCGCAACTTTAGGTCAGGTTGATTTTTGGGACAACTTTCTTCAAAAAACTGATGTTTTGCCTTTTGACAGAATTGCTGCGAAAATAGCGGTTGACCTAAACAAGGAGTTGAAGCGAAAACGAAAGCTTATTGAAACAGCCGACCTTTTTATTGCAGCAACAGCTCTGGCAAATAATCTGCCTTTTGCGACTTTAAATAAAAAACATTTTGACCGTATTGATAAATTGATTATTGTAGAATAAGGCGAATGCACAGCATTACTTTGGCAAAAAAACCGGCTGACAAATTAAAAATGAGCTTTTATTTTGCAATTTTACTTCAGTTTCTGCGGAAGGAACAAAATTTAGCCGATAAAAGAAGCATCAACATTTAATTATAAATTTAACCTTGGTTTCGGCTGACGGATTTTAAATTCCAATTCTTCGCTAAGCTTGAAACGATGCAAATACCACAAACGATGGGTTTTTAATTGAACGCCCTGTAAAAACACTTAAATTTTATTTTTTAAAATTAGCGAAGCTGCGGTTCTACCGGCTGGCAGCTAAAAGCTAACAACCTTATGAAAAAAGCAATCATTATCGGTGCCGGAATTGCCGGGATTGCAACCGCTATCCGTTTGGCAATTAAGGGTTTTGAAGTGGAGGTTTTGGAAGCGAACCATTATCCCGGCGGAAAACTTTCTGAAATCATACAGGATAGTTTCCGGTTTGATGCTGGGCCGAGCTTGTTTACCATGCCGCAATATGTGGACGAGCTTTTTGAGCTGGCCGGAGAAAAACCAAATGCTTCTTTTACCTACCAAAAATTAGATTTGGTTTGCCGTTATTTTTATCCGGATGAAACGCAACTGAATGCTTCAAATAATGAAAATATTTTTGCAGAAGAGATTGGCCGAAAAACCAACGACCAGCCGGAAACGATAAAAAAGTATCTCAAAAATAGCAAGCGGATTTACCAGATCACGGACCATGTTTTCCTGGAAAAATCTTTGCACAGGCTGAAAACTTATTTAAGCTGGCAAACGCTGAAATCGGTTTTACGCTTGCCGCAAATTGATGCTTTCCGCTCGATGCACCAAGCTAACAATGCTTTTTTTACCGACCCAAAAATGGTGCAATATGCCGACAGGTTTGCCACTTATAACGGTTCCAATCCATTTAAAGCACCGGCAACATTAAATGTAATCCCGCATTTGGAGCAGCATTTTGGTGCTTATTTTCCGGATGGCGGCATGTACCGGATCACACTTTCGCTGGTTGCGCTGGCCGAAAGATTGGGGGTGAAATTTTATTATCAAACTCCGGTTGAAAAAATTGTGCTGGAAGGTGGAAAGGCAAAAGGTGTAAGGGTGAAAGGAGAAACGTTGACAGCTGACGTTGTTATTTCTAACATCGATGTTTATTTCACTTATAAAAAATTGCTTTCGGATCATCCAAAATTAACGCCAAAACGAACTTTGCAGCAGGAGCGGAGCAGCTCGGCTTTGATATTTTATTGGGGGATTAAGAAAACTTTTCCGCAACTGGATTTGCATAACATTTTTTTCAGCGGAGGTTATCAACAGGAGTTTGAACATATCTGGAAAGAGAAAAATATCAGTAACGACCCTACAATTTATCTCAATATTAGTTCCAAGTACGAACCTAAAGATGCGCCGCAAGGTTGTGAAAACTGGTTTACCATGATCAATGTGCCATCCAACCAGGGCCAGGATTGGGATGCGCTGATTGCACAAGCAAGGGAAAATATCATTCAAAAATTATCAAAAGCTTTGGGTGAGGATATTCGTGCTTTGATTATTAGCGAAAGTATTCTGGATCCGCGGAGCATCGAAAGTAAAACTTCATCTTACCAGGGTTCGCTTTATGGTACAAGTTCCAACAGTCAGTTTGCCGCTTTTTTAAGGCATTCCAACAAAAGTTCCAAAGTTAAAAACCTGTTTTTTTGCGGTGGAAGTGTGCATCCGGGCGGTGGAATTCCGCTGGCTTTGTTATCTGCAAAAATTGTGAGCGAGTGGGTTGATGATTAAAATACATAAACATTTTTTACTGCGGATTGTTACCTCACAAATCAATTTAACCTCAAAAATTAAACTTATGTCAACATTAAAATCGAAAATTGCTTCTTTAGTAGAACGCACGCCGGAAGAAGAAAATTCTTTAAAAGTATTATTTGTGGATGAGCTAAAAGATATTTATTGGGCTGAAAAACATTTAGTTAAAGGTTTAAAAAAATTAGCTGAAGGTTCTACATCTGATAAATTGAAGAACGCTTTTACAACACATCTTGCAGAAACTGAAGGACAGATTGCACGCTTAGAACAAGTTTTTAAATCTGTTGGTGAAGAAGCTGAAGCAATAAAATGTGAAGCAATGAACGGTTTATTGAAAGAAGCTGATGAATTGTTGAGCGATACCGAAGAAGGCACAGAAGTACGCGATGTAGCTTTGATTTCTGCGGCGCAAAAATGTGAGCATTACGAAATTGCAACTTACGGAACGTTAAAAACCTTAGCCGGTGTTTTAGGTTACGAAGAAGCAAAAGCACTGCTGGAAGAAACTCTGGCAGAAGAAAAAAATGCCGACAAGTTGTTGAGCAAAATTGCAGAAGGCGGCGTAAATGTATCCGCATCAAAAGAAAAAGAGTAAGTAATTTTTTAAAAACAATTGAAGGGCCAGTGGTAAAACATTGGCCCTTTGTTAATTTAATGTAGTTTGTAGGTTAAGTCTTTCTACAGTTTTTGGAAAAATAGCTATACTTGCTATTATGGGTTTTCTGGAAATTGAGGGTTTAGGCAAAGTGCATTATCATGAATTTGGAAGCGGCGATAAATTATTGTTTGCTTTTCATGGTTACGGGATGACTGGAGAAAAATTTATGGTGTTTGAGCAAACGCTGCTGAAACAATATCGGATTGTAGCTTTCGACCATTTTTTCCACGGCACTTCTTATTTATACGATGTAAAAGAAGCATCCATATTGGCAGGAATGCAGCCCGGGTTCCTGCAAAAATATATTACAACCTGGTTTGGGCAGTTTGGCGAAGAACGGTTTTCGTTGTTAGGCTATTCAATGGGCGCAAATATGGCTTTGTTTTTAATTGAACAATTGGCGCCGATGATCGATGAAATTATTTTGCTGGCACCAGACGGTTTGGTTACACATAAAGGTTTTCATTTTCTTCGTACTTCTTTTATCGGTCAAAAACTTTTTAGAAAGTTAACCTACAGTAACTGGATGATGGGCCGCGCATTACTGTTTTTGAAAAAGCTAAGAGTGATCGATAACAGTTTGTACGCTATCGCCAATCGGGAAATCGATACGCCCACTAAACGGCTGGATGCTTATTTTACCCTTCATTTTTTTAAAAACATCAAGCCAAACATCGAGCAAATTGCTGCACTTATCAATCAATACCATATTCGCTGCCGGTTATATTTTGGCGAGCAAGATGATCTTTTTCCGTTAAGCAACAGCAAAAAACTAATGAGTTTATTGGCCGAACCAGAACTTTATGTGGTGCCGATGGGCCATTGGCTCATTACGCAGGAGCTGGACAATTACATGGCTAAACAAACGGCATGATTACCAGCAAAAGGCATCGTTTATTTTATCAGTTTTTTTTGCCTTTTATGCGCTGGCGGATGCTGCGTACTTTCCGTAAACTTACTTTATACAACCAGGTTGAGTTAAAACCTAACCATTCGGTGCTTCTTTTATGCAACCATTTTAGTTGGTGGGATGGTTTTTTTGCAGCATATCTCGGGCATTTTATCTTTCATAAAAAAATGTTTACTATGATCCAGGAAGAAAATTTGCAGCAGCAGATGTGGTTACGGCGGTTAGGTTCGTTTTCGATCAGCCGGACCTCGCGTGATATGTTCAAATCGATGCAATATGCTGCTTTACAGTTAAATAATCCGGAAAATTTGGTAAACGTTTTTCCGCAGGGCTCGCTGGAATCTAATCACAGCACCGAAATCAAGGTTGAAAAAGGCATCAGTTACCTCGTCAAAAACATCAAAGGCAATTGCCAGATTATTTTTTGTACTGTTTTGATTGATTATTTCGAAAGCTTTAAACCAACGGCTTATTTCCATTTGCTGGATTGCGGCACCAACCACGATTTTAATTTAGAAAGATTGACCAAACAAATCAACGATTTTCACTGCAAGACTTTGGAAAACCAGATCAACGTTAGCCATTAAAATTACTCGATAAAAGAAGCATGATCAGAAATAAAGATAATTGGTTGATACACACCTTTTTTTCCTGGTATATTTCTCGTCGTGTAACAAAACACTTTTATCAGGTTAAATTTAATGAGATCGAGGTTGATCCTGAAAAAGCTATTTTACTCATTGCAAACCACTTTAGTTGGTGGGATGGGTTTTTGTTTTTTCATTTGAACAAACTGCTCTTCAAAAAGAAATTTCACATCATGATTTTGGAAGAGACCATCCGCAAAAACAGTTTTATGAAATACACCGGAGCATTTTCCGTTTCTAAAGGATCAAAAAGTATTTTAGAAACTTTAGAATTTGCAGGAGATTTGTTGAATGACCCGCAAAATTTATTGTTGATTTTTCCTCAGGGAAAATTGTATTCTAATTTTGTAGAAAAAGTGGATTTTGAAAAAGGCTTAACCAAAATTATAAGTTTCAGTCAAAATAAATTCCAGTACGTTTTTGCAGCTTCTTTTATGGAACATTTTTCTGAGGCAAAAGCAACTGCGTTTATTTATTTAAAAAAAATAGAAACAGCAAACTTTGCCAGTCTTGCGGATGTTCAGTCGGCATATCAGCAGCATTACTGGCAATCTAAAATAGTGCAAACTGCAATTGTTAAATAATGGCTATTCTGTTTTGTTACCTCATCTATTTTTTTCTGATCCTGCGTTTTTGCGTTACTCTGTTCAACTTTATTTCTAATCCAAAACTAACCAAAGTATCCCATCAATACCACGATCTGGTTTCTATCCTGGTTCCGGCCCGCGATGAAGAAAAAAATATTCTGACCTTACTTCAATCCATTGATAAACAGGATTATAAAAATATAGAAGTAATTATTTTAGACGATCATTCCACAGATAAAACTTACGATTTGTGTGCAGCGTTTGCACAAAAAAACAAGGCATTTAAAGTAATCCGAGGCAAACCTTTGCCGCAAGGATGGCTGGGAAAAAACTATGCCTGTTACCAACTGGCAAAACAGGCAAAAGGTAAACATTTATTGTTTTTAGATGCCGACGAAGAGATTTACGACGGGCTGATCAACAGTTCTGTTTACCGTACAAAAATACATCGTTTGGCTTTGCTGAGCCTTTTTACCGACCAGGTGATGGTAACTTTTGGCGAAAAATTAGTGGTTCCGCTAATGCACTTTATGCTGCTTAATTTATTGCCTTTGCGTTTAATTTATCTTTCAAAAAATCCGGCTTTTGCTGCGGCCAGTGGCCAATTTATGTTTTTTAATGCCGAAAAATACCATCAGTACCAATGGCACGAAAAAGTTAAAAACCAGGTAGTTGAGGACGTAGAAATTATGAAATGTGTGAAGCAGGCCAAGCTAAAAGGAGAAGGTTTGCTGGCTAACGGGCTAATCCGTTGCCGGATGTACAACAACTACCGGGAAGCCATTTACGGGTTCAGCAAAAACTTTTTGGCACCTTTTAATTATAGCGTTATTACTTTTTTATTTTACATTGTTTTTTTAATCGGAGGTCCACTATTGGTCGGCCTTACTTTAAACCTGCAACTTTTTTTAATGATGCTTTCACTCATCATTTTAACGCGCATTATGGTTTCGTTGTCTTCCGGTCAAAATCCGTTTTATAACTTGTTGCTGCATCCTTTGCAAATGGCGAGTCTGGTTGTCGTAGCGCATTTATCTGTAAAAAAATATCTTACCAAAACCACTACCTGGAAAGGAAGAAAAGTTTGAATTTCAGCAAAACCAATATTTCAATTTTTGTAATCATCCTCTTTCATATAGTTGGTTTGATCGGGTTTATAATGCCCGTTTTACGGCCGCTTTTTCTCCGCATTGTTCCGTTCCATTTATTGCTGATGCTGTTTTTACTGCTCCTAAACCATCACGGGCGTATCTCCAAACTGCTCTTTTTTGCTTCAATTATCATGGTTCTTGGTTTTGCTGCCGAGTGGGTTGGCGTGCATAAACACTGGCTTTTTGGCAATTATGTTTACGGCAACACTTTAGGTTTTAAACTGAACGAAATCCCACTGATGATCGGTGTCAATTGGTTTTTACTGGTTTATTCGGCAGGTGTTTTCACACAAAATTTACCGATAAAAGAAGTATGGCTTAAAATTATTATCAGCTGCCTTTTGCTGGTTTTGCTCGATTTACTGATCGAACCAATTGCCATCCGTTTTGATTACTGGCATTGGCAAACCGGCTATGTTCCAATTAAAAATTATGTTGGCTGGATGGTCGTAAGTTTACCTTTACTCCTTGTTTTTCAATATTTTAACTTTAGGTTTCAAAACCGAGTTGCTCCTGCTTTACTCATTGTACAGTTTCTGTTTTTTGCATTCCTGAATTTTGCATGAGAATTAAAAAACTTAGATTCAGCATTTTACGTTAAATTTGCACAATATGGGAAACTATCAGCTACAGGTAACAATAGACCAGGAATCCGGATTTTGTTTTGGCGTGGTTTACGCTATTGATATGGCCGAAGAAATTTTGGCGCAAGATGGCTATTTGTATTGTTTGGGTGATATTGTGCATAACGATGAAGAAGTTGAACGGTTGAAAAAGAAAGGCTTGCGCATTATTTCCCACGAAGATTTACCAAACCTGCAGCACGAAAAAGTGTTGATCCGTGCGCACGGCGAAGCTCCCGAAACTTATCGCGTTGCCCTCGAAAATAATATTAATTTGATTGATGCTTCTTGTCCGGTTGTTTTAAAGTTGCAAAACCGCATCAAATCATCACACGATCAGGACGAAAAAATCCTGATTTTTGGAAAACACGGCCATGCAGAAGTAATTGGTTTACAAGGACAAACGAATGATGAAGCTTTGGTTTTCCAGGATTTGAAAGAACTGGACGATATAGAACTTCCGCAAAAATTTACTTTATACAGCCAGACGACCAAGAGCATGGAAAAGTTTTATCATATCAAAGATGAACTGATTAGCCGCGGCCACGAAGTAATTGCCAACGATACCATTTGCAGGCAGGTTTCTAACCGGGATAAAGATTTGCCGGATTTTGTGCGGCAGTTTGATAAGATTCTTTTTGTATCGGGTAAAAAATCCTCCAATGGTAAAGTTTTGTATGAAGTTTGCCGTAAATACAATCCGAATACTTATTTTGTTTCTTCTGCGGATGAACTGGAAATTTCCATGTTTTCAGCCAATGATAAAGTTGGCATTTGCGGCGCAACCTCTACGCCGATGTGGCTGATGAAAGAAGTAAAAGGAGTGCTTGAACAATATTAAAATCATGATGGCTGATTTAGGTATCAGAAAATATACGTCCTCCGGCTTGGGTTTATTTTTCGCAGTATTGGTAATTTCTTTGTGGATATTTTCTACAGTTTTACTGATGCACTGGCATTTCAACTTTAAAAATCCTTGGGTTTATTTACTTATTTTAGTGCAGATGCACTTGTACACCGGCCTTTTTATCACGGCACACGATGCGATGCATGGCACCGTTTCCCCAAATCCAACGATAAATAAAATTATAGGTCAGATTTGTACCTTGTTTTACGCCGCTTTCTGGTATCCAAAATTATATACCAAACACCATTTGCACCACAGCCACGTGCATACCGAACACGATCCGGATTATCACAACGGTAACTTTTTTAGCTGGTATTTTCGATTTATCCGCAATTACCTTTCCATTTGGCAGGTTGTTTTTATGGCGGTTTTATTTAATGTATTGAAGATTTGGGTTCCGCAACCCAACCTGATTTTGTTTTGGGTTTTACCTTCGCTGCTAAGTACGTTGCAACTTTTTTATTTCGGCACCTATTTACCGCACAAAGGCGAACACGATAACCGGCACCAATCTGCTTCGCAAGGCAAAAATCATTTCGTTGCTTTTTTTACCTGCTATTTTTTTGGTTATCACTACGAACATCATGATGCGCCGGGAACGCCTTGGTGGTTGTTGTGGAAGATGAAAGGGGTGTGAGGGAAAAAGAAAGTTTATAACTCTTTACCTATATATAATCATAATGTGATTTTAGACAATAACGGCTGTGCCAATTTCTCACAAAAATGTATTTATTGGGATACTAATTGCTATAGATCTCTTGGAAGATTAACAATTCAAAATGGTTTTCCATGGCTTAAAGATTTCTTGCAAAAACTAACTGAAGTTGAACAAGAAAATAAAATTCATGTAAAGGTTTCTTATCTAGTTTTGTCTGAAATGTTTGCTCATCTTAATGATTCAATAAGTTCAAGTAACTATTTAGAGTGTAAGTTTGGATTATACGCAGCAGTTTATCATAGCGGGTTAAATTCTTCAAATATGCTTCCTAATCCAGATAGTGAGTTTACAGAATTCATTTCAGGAGAAAAGCCATATTTAGATTCCTGTAAAGAAAATAGTCTATATGAATCAATAGTAAAAATAAACCAAGAAGATTTTAATGATTCATTTATTAAAAATAATGGAAATACAATTCAACAAGCAAATACTTTTTTAAATACTTTAAAAATTGGTTGGAAAGACTCATTCATCAATAATTATATAAAAAAGCATGATACAAGCTTTGCTGGAAAATGGCAAGTGTTTGCTAAAAATGAAGAAAAAAGATCAAGTCTATTAAAAGAGCTAAGAATTGCAAAAAGAAATGGTTCTATTTTTAGAGAATTTGGTACAGGCTTGTATTTGTATGTATGTAATACATCTTCGGATTTTCCAATTCCAACTTTGACAGAGAAATTGCTTAGCAAGATCATTGTGCGATTTAATCCTCTATTTTTACTACAATATAGAATTATGGAATTAATGTGTCAATCGGGTTATAACTTAGATAAATCTATCAACGATATTACTGATTTCTTAATTTTAGCTCATTTAGATAAAGGAAAGTCGGTTTTTATATCAAACGAAACAAAGCATTTGATTCCAAACTTACGGTCTTTAGGATTAGGTACAGAAGTTTACTTATTTGACGAATATTGTTCTGCTTTAAACATCAATTACAAATAGTAAATATAATTGATGTGGAAATAAAACTATAAGATAATAATCTAATATAACTGTTACCAAACCGTAAAATTGACTTTCACAATCATTTTCGTAACAACTCCTTCCTGATTAAATCTATTTTTGCACGATAAAAGAAGCATTGCCTCAATTAATTTATGGGAAAAAAAGGAGTTTTATTAGTAAACCTGGGCACGCCGGATAGTCCGAAAACAGCAGATGTACGCAAATATTTAGGCGAATTTTTGATGGATGGCCGCGTAATCGATATTAATCCTGCCTTGCGTGCTTTGCTGGTAAAAGGTGCAATTGTTCCTTTTCGTTCGCCTAAATCGGCTAAGTTGTACAAGGAAATCTGGTCGCCGGAAAACGGTTCGCCTTTGTTGTATTACAGTATCAAGCAAGCCGAATTATTGCAGGAAAGTTTGGGCGATGCGTATCAGGTAGAACTGGCGATGCGCTACCAAAGCCCATCCATAGAATCTGCATTGGAAAAATTAAAAACAGCTAATGTAGATAGTTTAAAAGTGATTGCACTTTTCCCGCAGTACGCTTCGGCTAGCAGTGGTTCGGTTTACCAAAAAGTGATGGAATTGGTTAGTAAATGGCTCACAATTCCGGATTTGTCTTTCATTAATTCTTTTCATAACAATCAATTGATGATCGAAAACTTTGCCGAAAACGGGCGCAAATATCAGCCGGAAACTTACGATCATATCCTATTTAGCTTTCACGGTTTGCCGCAAAGGCAGTTAATCAAATCTGATCCTACACAAAAACATTGTTTAAAAGTGGATAATTGCTGTTCTGTTTTAACCGATGCCAATAAGTTTTGTTATTCGGCACAATGCCACAATACGGCTAAACTAATTGCCGAAAAACTAAATCTTGGCAAAGGGCAATACACCATTTGTTTCCAGTCACGCTTAGGAAATGACCCTTGGGTAAAACCATATACAGTTGAAGTGGTTGCAGAACTCGCCAAAAAAGGAGTGAAAAAAATGCTGGTATTTTGTCCGGCCTTTGTAGCTGATTGTTTAGAAACGGTTTATGAAGTTACGGTTGAATATGGAGAAGAATTTAAAGCTTTAGGCGGAGAAAAAATCCAATTAGTAGAAAGTTTAAATGATTCGCCAATGTTTATCGAAGCTTTGCGGGAAATGGCGGTTGCTTAGGTTGCGTAATACTTCTTTTATCGGCCCAAAATAAGGATGAAAAGAGTGGGCTAATTATTCAAGTTTTGAAAATCATGCTTTCTAATATAATTCATGATCTTGTTCGTCGCACCCGTGTTTTGCCTTGTGTAATTTTTAGCGTTAGTTGAAGCTTGCTGATAAAAACCTTCATTTTTGATTAATTGCGCTACGATACTTTCCAGCGATGCTTCGTTTACAACAGAAAAACCTGCGTTCAACCTAATCAAATCCACAGCTTCATTAAATTTTTGATAGTTCGGCCCAAAAATAACCGGCAAGCCAAAAGCGGCAGCTTCCAAAGTATTATGAATGCCCACACCAAAACCACCGCCGATATAAGCAATGTTTCCGTATTGGTAAAGGCGGGAAAGCAAGCCGATATTATCAATTACCAAAACCTGTTTCTGCTGTAAAATACATGGATCTGAAACGATTTCAGAATAACAAATTGTTTTTTCTACCGGAAGTTTTTGCAACAGGCTACTGATTTTCTCTTTACTGATTTCGTGCGGCGCGATGATAAATTTCCAATCAGGGTAAAGCGGGACTATGTTTACGATCAATTCTTCATCTGGCGGCCAGGTACTTCCGGCAATAAAAATTTTATGGCCGTTTTTAAAAGCCGCTATCGCTGCCAAAGGTTCTGCGGTTTGTGCATTTTCCCAAACGCGGTCAAAACGGGTATCGCCGCTAACGGTTACATTTTTGATGTTGATTTCTGCCAGCAATTGTTTGGAAACTTCATCCTGAACAAAAAAATGATGCGTTAAAAGAAGCATATTCCGGTAAAAACTTCCGTAACTTCTAAAAAATATTTGCTGCGGCCGGAAGATGGCAGAAATCATATACAACGGAATTTCACGCTGGTACAGCTCGGCCATCATAAAATACCAGTATTCGTACTTTGTAAAAACGGCAATTTTAGGGTTGATGGTGCTGATAAAATCCAAGGCGTTTAGTCTGGTATCCAAAGGCAAATAATAAACATAATCGGCTAACGATGTATTTTTCCTGATCTCATATCCCGAAGGAGAAAAAAAAGTAACTACTGTTTTTACCGATGGATTTTCATTACGCAGTTTTTCCAGCACCGGCCGTCCCTGCTCAAATTCGCCCAGTGAAGCAAAATGGAACCATATACTTTCATTTAACGTAACAAGCTTTTGGGTACGGCGGCCTTCTATCCAAAGTTTTGCTTTTGGGTTGAAAAAGGAGGCGAGCCAAACACCAAATTGATAAATGCGAATGCTGAAACGGTATAAAAAAAGCATCTATTAACAAATTTTTATATATTCGTCGAAGGTAAAACATAAAATTTAAACAAAAATTTCAAATATGAAAATTGCCGTAGTAGGAACAGGTTACGTTGGATTAGTAACCGGAACATGCCTTGCAGAAACCGGAAATGAGGTAATCTGTGTAGACATTAATGAGGAAAAAGTTAAAGCCATGCAAAACGGCATTCTGCCAATCTATGAGCCTGGTTTAGAACAACTTTTTCACCGGAATATTAAACAGGACCGCTTGCATTTTACAAAAGACCTGGCCGAAGCCATCAAAGAAGCACAGGTTATTTTCCTGGCTTTACCAACGCCTCCGGGTGGAGATGGTTCGGCCGATTTAAGTTATGTTTTAGGTGCCGCAAAAGATATTGCCAAAATCATCACAGAATATAAAGTGATCGTTACCAAATCTACTGTTCCTGTTGGTACAGCAGATAAAGTAACTGCAGTTTTTAAAGAAAACACTTCAATGGAATTTGCAGTGGTTTCTAACCCCGAATTTTTACGGGAAGGTGTTGCTGTAGAAGATTTTATGAAACCAGACCGGGTTGTAATCGGAACGACTGATGAACGTGCCCGGGAAATATTGGGTGATTTGTACGGGCCGTATGTGCGTCAGGGAAACCCGATTTTGTTTATGGACGAGCGTTCTTCAGAACTTACAAAATATGCGGCTAATTCTTTTCTCGCTACAAAAATCACTTTTATGAACGAAGTGGCCAACATGTGCGAATTGGTGGGCGCTAATGTAGATATGGTTCGTGCTGGTATTGGTGCCGATGCCCGTATCGGAAAACGCTTTTTGTTTCCAGGCGTTGGTTACGGCGGCAGTTGTTTCCCAAAAGATGTACAGGCGATGTTTAAATCGGCAAAAGAATATGGCTACGATTTCAAAATTCTGGATTCTGTAATGGAAGTGAACGAAACCCAGAAAAAAATACTGGTAAAAAAAGTATTATCTTATTTTAAAGAAGGAATAGAAGGCAAAAAGTTTGCGCTTTGGGGTTTGGCTTTTAAACCAGAAACAGACGATATCCGCGAAGCACCAGCTTTGTATATTATTGATGAATTGGTGAAACATGGTGCTTCTGTAGTTGCTTATGATCCGGAGGGAATGCCAAATGTGCAGAAGATTTTAGGGGACAAGATTAGTTATGCACCGGACCGTTATGCAGCTTTGAATGATGCCGATGCATTGTTGATCGTTACGGAATGGTCGGTTTTCAGGACTCCTGACTTTTCTTACATCAAAGAGAAACTCAAGAATAATGTTATTTTTGATGGCAGGAATTTATACGATCTGGACAGAATGAGCAAAATGGGCTTTTATTACAGCAGCATCGGCAGAAAAACTATTGAATAATGGAAAAAAGAAAACGTATTTTAATTACAGGCGCAGCTGGCTTTTTAGGTTCCCATTTGTGCGACCGTTATATAAAAGAGGATTTCCATGTGATTGCGATGGACAACCTTATTACTGGTGACCTAAGAAATATCGAACATCTTTTTAAGCTGGAAAACTTTGAGTTTTATAACCATGATGTTTCTAAATATGTGCATATTTCTGGCCAATTAGATTATATTTTGCATTTTGCCTCGCCTGCAAGCCCGATCGATTATTTAAAGATCCCGATTCAAACTCTAAAAGTTGGTTCTCTCGGGACACATAATTTGTTGGGTTTAGCAAAAGATAAAAAAGCCAGGATTTTAGTTGCTTCCACTTCGGAGGTTTATGGCGATCCAAGCGTAAACCCTCAGCCCGAAGAATACTGGGGAAATGTAAACCCGGTTGGGCCAAGAGGAGTTTATGACGAGGCCAAGCGTTTCCAGGAAGCGATCACGATGGCTTACCATACCTTTCACCAGGTAGAAACCCGCATCATTCGTATTTTTAATACTTATGGCCCAAGGATGCGCTTAAACGACGGCCGTGTTTTGCCAGCATTTATTGGTCAGGCTTTAAGAGGAGAGGAGTTAACTATTTTTGGTGACGGCTCCCAAACACGTTCTTTCTGTTATGTTGATGATTTGATCGAAGGAATCCACCGCTTGTTGATGAGCGATTACACGCAGCCCATGAATATTGGTAATCCGGATGAAATAACAATCAGGCAATTTGGAGAAGAAATTATCAAACTGACTGGAACAGACCAGGAATTAGTTTGTAAACCGTTGCCAACGGATGACCCGAAACAACGCCGGCCAGACATTACCAAAGCAAGGGCAATATTAGGCTGGGAACCAAAAGTATCACGTGCCGAAGGGTTAAAAATTACCTACGCGTATTTTAAATCTTTACCGGATGTAGAAATCCAGCATAAAGATTTTGCTTACTATAATAAATAACATGTCAAAAATTTTGGTAACAGGTGGATTGGGTTTTATTGGCTCGCATACAGTTGTAGAACTGGTAAATGCAGGTTACGAACCTGTAATTGTGGACAATCTTTCTAACTCAAACCCTAAAATTTTAGATCAGATCGGTAAAATTCTTGGATTCAAACCTATTTATTACCAATTAGATCTTTGCTATGAGCATCAAATTGCAGAACTGGTAGAAAAAGAACCGGAACTTGCGGGCATTATTCATTTTGCGGCATCAAAAGCAGTAGGGGAATCTGTCCAAAAACCTTTAAAGTATTATAAGAACAACTTTTTCTCTTTAATAAACCTTTTAAATGCCTACGAAGGGAAAAAGCTTAATTTTGTGTTTTCTTCCAGTTGTACCGTTTATGGCCAGCCGGACGAACTGCCGGTTACAGAAAAAGCACCGGTAAAAAAAGCACAGTCTCCGTACGGCAATACCAAACAGGTGGCAGAAGAAATTTTGCAGGATGTTATTGCTTCCGGCAGTTCGTTAAATATTATTTCGCTTCGTTATTTTAATCCGGTTGGTGCCCACGATTCTGCTTTGATCGGAGAGTTGCCGATTGGTGTACCTCAAAATTTAGTCCCTTTTATCACCCAGACAGCTATCGGCAAACGGCAAAAGCTGACTGTCTTCGGAAGTGATTATAATACACCTGATGGCAGTAATGTACGTGATTATATCCACGTAGTTGATTTGGCAAAAGCGCACGTAGCTGCTTTAAAATATATGGAAACAGCTACTGATCTTACTGGTTATGATACGTTTAACATCGGAACGGGTAAAGGTAGTTCTGTGCTGGAAGTGATCCATTCGTTCGAAAAAACAACAGGCGTTAAATTAAATTATGAAATTGGCCAGCGCCGTCCTGGCGATGTAGAACAAGTTTGGGGCGATGTATCCAAAGCGGCAGACAAGTTAAAATGGAAAACAGAACTTAATGTTGATGCAATGATGTTAACCGCGTGGAATTGGGAAAGGTACATCAACGAAAATCCTTTATAAAAATTAGGTGCTAAAAGAAGCATGCAGCTAAACTATATGGAAAAGAAAATTATAATTACCGGAGGTGCTGGTTTTATTGGTTCGCATGTGGTTAGGCGGTTTGTTAAAAATTATCCGCAATATCATATCATCAACTTAGATAAACTCACTTATGCCGGTAACCTGGCTAACTTGCACGACGTTGAAAATGAAGTTAACTACCAATTTGTAAAAGACGATATTGTTGATGCTTCTTTTATCAACAATTTATTTGATCAAGAACAACCAGATGCAGTAATTCATCTTGCTGCAGAATCTCATGTAGACCGTTCAATCACCAATCCATTAGAATTTGTGATGACAAACGTAGTAGGAACAGCAAATTTGTTGAATGCCGCACGAGATTGCTGGAAAGGAAAATACAATAAAACCCGTTTTTATCATGTTTCTACCGATGAAGTTTACGGAACGTTAGGCGAAACCGGGATGTTTACAGAAGAAACAGCTTATGATCCGCATTCTCCATATTCGGCATCCAAAGCAGGTTCCGATCATTTAGTCCGTGCCTATCAGGATACTTATGGAATGGATACGGTGATCTCTAATTGCTCTAACAATTACGGTTCAAACCATTTCCCGGAAAAATTAATTCCGCTGACTATTCATAATATCCAGGAAAAAAAACCAATTCCGGTTTATGGAAAGGGTGAAAATATCCGTGACTGGCTTTGGGTAGAAGACCATGCACGTGCAATTGATGTTATTTTTCATAACTCTAAACCTGGTAAAACCTATAACATTGGCGGGCATAACGAGTGGAAGAACATTGATTTGGTACAACTGCTCTGCAAGATTATGGATCATAAATTAGGCAGGGAACCAGGAGAATCGGCACAACTAATCACTTATGTAAAAGACCGGGCCGGTCATGATTTACGTTATGCCATCGATGCCACTAAATTGAAAAACGAATTAGGCTGGACACCAAGCGTTACTTTTGAACAGGGGCTGGAAAAAACGGTTGACTGGTATTTAACCAATGAAGAATGGCTGAACAATATTACGTCGGGCAATTACAAGCAATATTACCAGGATCAGTATGAAAACCGCTAATTATGTTTTTTGGTCTGTTTGGTAAAAAAAAGAGTGATGGTTTAAGGACGTTTGATTTAAGCACACTTGGTGTTGATATGCACTCGCATGTTTTGCCAGGCATTGATGATGGTGCCCAAACAGTAGAAGAATCGGTGGTTTTGG
Organism: uncultured Sphingobacteriaceae bacterium; assembly: GCA_964251965.1. Lineage (GTDB taxonomy): Bacteria > Bacteroidota > Bacteroidia > Sphingobacteriales > Sphingobacteriaceae > Mucilaginibacter_A. Next base: position 40,404 of record CAXULQ010000016.1, read on the forward strand.
TTCAGGCGATGATTAACTTGGGCATCAAAAAAATTATTGCTACGCCGCATATTATGGTAGATTATTACCGTAACACACCAGAAACGATTGGAGATGCTTTAAAGTTATTAAAAACCCAACTGCAAAAACAGTATATTGAAATAGAAATTGAAGCGGCCGGAGAGCACTTGCTAGATGAAGGTTTTGAGGTTTTGTTAGAAGAAGGCCGGGTAATGCCAATGGGCGACAATTATTTACTTTTTGAAATGTCGTTTATAGATGTCCATCCAAACTTAATTCCGCTTGTTCAAAAAATGAAGGATATGGGCTATAAACCTATTTTGGCTCATCCGGAGCGTTATCCTTATTTTACTGTTGAAAATTGTGAAAACATTAAAAGCTTGGGATGTGACCTACAAATGAATACCATTTCTTTAACTGGTTATTATGGCTCAAAAACCAAAATAATGGCTGAAGCAATGGTTGACCAAAATTTAGTAGATTTTATTTCAAGCGATATGCACCATCTTAAACATGCTGCTGCGTTAGAACGGTCGCTTAAAACTACTTACTTAGAAAAACTGCTTTTTGATTATCCGCTAAAAAATCAGCTATTGTCTTAACAAAAAACTGCTGAATTGATAATCAGCGAAATTTTTTAAGGGTAAAAGAAGTATTACACAGAGAAGGAGGTTCCGCAGCCGCAAGTACTGGCAGCATTTGGATTGTTAAAAGTAAAGCCGCGGGCATTTAAACCATCCTGAAAATCAATCTGCATTCCGGCCAAATATAAACCATGTGCCTTGTGCATAAAGGTTTTAATGCCATCAATAATGTACTCCTGGTCACCTTCTTTTTTCTGGTCGAAACCTAAAATATAATTCATACCAGAACAGCCTCCGCCTTCTACACCAACACGTAAACCAAAATCCGGGCTTATTTCCTGCTGATCGATCAGCTTTTTTAATTCAGAAACGGCACCTGCTGTAAAAGAAACAGGTGCTGCAACGGCTTCCATTACAGTACTCATTTTTTATTATTTAATTTCTTAACAAATATAAAGGAAATTGCACAATTTAGTTATACACCAAAAGTTTATGACCTTTTACCAACACTCAATTTATGTTAAACAATTATCTTTTCGACATTATTAAATTAACAGTTTCGGGTCTATTAGTGGTACTGGCTGCTTTTTACATAGCTAAACCTTATCTGGAGCGTTTTGAAAAACAGCAGCTTATCGGGCTGAAACATTCTTTTACTAAAGAAACACTTTTACTGCGTTTGCAAGCCTATGAACGTTTGGCTTTGTTTATCGATAGGATTAATCCTGTTAATTTGTTGATCAGGTTGAATGATCAAAATTATTCTGCCGGAGAACTGCATTACCTGGTATTAAAAGAAATCAGGAATGAATATGAGCATAACATTACCCAACAGATTTACGTAAGCAGCGCTTCCTGGGAAATTGTAAAAAGAGTTAAAAACGATACAATTACATTAATGAACAGTGCTATAAAGGCAATGCCGGCGCAAGCCAATTGCCGGGAGTTTAGCAGGCTGGTATTAGACCAGATCAGCAGGATGGAGAACAGCCCTTACGAGATAGCATCCGCCCTGATCCATGACGAAGCAAGCCAAATTTTATAATAGAAACATCGATGTTAATAAGTATTGATAAAATGGGTATAGGTAAAGTAAAAAGAACCGTTTTTTTTAATATAGATACAAGTGCTTAATGTTTTTTTAATATTTAAAAAATTGATAATAAGCAGTTTAAATAAATCTTTGTTTTTTAATGTTAATTCTATATTAACTCCTTCATTATAAAAAAAAGCAATGTAAACAAAGCATTTTTATTATTTTTTTTGCACAAATAGGGGTGGAATTCTTATGTGCTTGCATTAGAGCAGCTTATAAAAAATCGTAAATTATAGTTTTTTTCCACATGTTTTTTTTGAATCTTCGTGTTCCAAACCGGCTCATCAGAAACCTTGCTGGTTGCATGGAAATCGCCTTTTTACAAAAAATATATGGAAAAAACGGGTACGCACGTCTGGAATCATTGTCTTAACATCATTAAAGACAACATTCCTGCACAAAGTTTTAAAACTTGGTTTGAGCCTATCAAAGCCATCAGGCAGGAAGGCAGCGTTCTTACAATACAAGTTCCCAGTTTATTCTTTTATGAATGGCTGGAAGAACATTACGTGGGTTTGTTACGAAAAACGATTAAGAACCAGCTGGGGGACGAAGGCAGGCTGGAGTATAATATTGTGATGGAGCAATCCTCGGCCAAACCTTATACTACTAATATGCCTTCAAACGGAAATGGAAGCGAAGGGAAAAATCAGTCTATGCCGATTCCGGTTTCTATTAATAAGGACATTAAAAATCCGTTTGTAATACCCGGATTAAGAAAATTGCAGGTTGACCCGCAGTTAAACCAGAATTACACTTTTGAAACGTTTATAGAAGGTGATTGTAACCGTTTGGCACGTTCTGCCGGATATGCAGTAGCCGCTAAACCCGGCGGTACTTCTTTTAACCCACTAATGATTTACGGTGGCGTTGGCTTAGGAAAAACGCATTTGGCGCAAGCAATTGGAAACGAGATCAAGCAAGTTTTTCCCGAAAAATTAGTACTTTATGTTTCTTGTGAAAAATTTACAACCCAGTTTGTAGAATCTTTAAAAAATAACAACATCAACGATTTTGTGAATTTTTATCAAGCGATGGATGTATTGATTGTGGATGACGTACACAATTTTGCCGGCCGAGACAAAACGCAGGATATTTTCTTTCACATCTTTAACCATTTGCATCAATCGGGAAAACAGATTATTTTGACTTCTGATAAATCGCCAAAAGATTTGGCCGGACTGGAAGAGCGTTTATTATCAAGATTTAAATGGGGATTATCTGCGGATTTACAAATACCGGATTTAGAAACCCGAATGGCTATCCTGAAAAAGAAGATTTATCAAGATGGGATTGAATTGCCGCAAGAAGTAATCGAATATGTCGCCCATAATATTGATAACAACGTGCGCGAATTGGAAGGCGCAATGGTTTCGTTGCTGGCACAATCAACTTTAAATAAAAAAGAAATTGACCTGGCATTAGCAAGGTTAATGCTGAAGAATTTTATCAAAAACTCGAGCAAAGAAATTTCGATGGAATCAATCCAAAAATTAGTTTGCGAGTATTTCGAAGTTCCGATTGAGATGGTAAAATCGGCTACCCGAAAGCGTGAAATTGTACAAGCAAGACAAATTTCGATGTATCTTTCTAAAGCACATACCAAAAGTTCGCTAAAAACGATAGGACAATTTTTTGGCGGAAGAGATCATTCCACCGTAATTTATGCCTGCCAAACGGTTGAAGATTTAATAGATACCGACAAAAAGTTTAAAACTTATGTTGCCGATATCCAAAAGAAATTAAAAATGAATTAAGCAAAAAGCTAATTCACAAAAAAAGTCCTGATTTTTAGTCAGGACTTTTTTTGTGCCATAAAAGAAGCATTACATTTTTATTTCGCCAAGTTTTACCAAAGCATAAAATAACGCGCTGATGTGCAATGCTTGTCCGAATTTGTTATCCAGTAAAAGTTGTTTTGCTTCTTTTATCGATACTTTTTCAACAATAATATCTTCATGCGCATCCAGTTTTTGTGCCTGAACTAACTTTCCGCCCTTCGCTAAAAAAGCATGGCAAGTATTGGTGCCGGTAGAAGGGTTTGGATACACAGTCGAAATAGGTTCTATGTCTTCAAATAAATAACCTGTTTCTTCCAGCAGTTCGCGTTTCATTGCCGTTTTCGGGTCTTCGCCTGCATCAATTACGCCGCCAGGAATTTCTAATAAAACTACATTTGCCGCGTGCCGGTATTGCTTCACCAATAAAACTTCATTATCTTCTGTAATAGCAACGGCATTTGCCCAGTCCGAATATTCCAATACATAGTAATCATCCACAATTGTTCCGTTAGGCATGCGACATGTATCTTTCCGCATTGTTGCCCAGGGTTTGTTAATAATATATTCTGTAGAAAGTGTTTCCCATTTCAGGTTATCCATTTTGTTGGTTATGTTGTAAATACTTGGTGAGAATTTGCTGCCGGTTTAAATTTTCGAGCGATTGTGTATGATGCTCTTGTTCCAGCAATTGATAAATAATCAGTATATGGTTTATAATGAAAAAGGTTTCGGGTTTAGGTTGAAAAGGAGAAATGCTTTCCCACAAAAACTGGCTTAACAAATCTAATTTTTGAGAAGGATAATTCTTAGCAGCAAGAAGTTGTTTAAACTGATCGGAGTTTAGGAGCAGTAAATCATCAAGCTTTAAATCAAAATCTTCCAGCAAAGATTTGTTGATTGCAAAAATAACTTCCTGCTTTTTCCCCGCTTCTTTTAAGCCTAAAATTTTGGCAAGTGCTTGTGCCAGTTTTGCAATTTCGGCTTGTAAAAAATCCCTTCGTATCATTTTTTATATGCTAAAAGAAGCATCACCAGCTTCCGCTTGATCCGCCGCCGCCAAAACTTCCGCCGCCGAAACCGCCAAAGCCACCGCCGCCATCAGAATCTCCACCACCGCCAAAACCGCCAAAACCACCTCCGCTGCTTCTTCCGCCTCCGCCTAAAGCATTACCCAGCAAAAACCACCAGAACGGGCTTGCACCGCCGCGGCCGCCAATTACCTGGCTACCGCCGCCACCGCCGCCACGACGAATTAAAATAATCACCACCACAACGATAATAATGATGATCAAAGCAGAACCGCCTCCGCCATTGCTTACCTGTTGGGCTTTTGCAGGTGCTTTGTACTCGCCTTTCATGTATTTAATCAGCGAATTGGTGGCAGCATCTATCCCGCCATAATAATTTCCTTGTTTAAAATTTGGCGTAATATCGTTTTCAATAATCTCGTGCGTGGTAATATCGGGCACAGCTCCTTCGGCACCATAACCAGTTTGGATAGTTACTTTGCGGTCGCCAACTGCAACCAGCAGTAAAATGCCGTTATTTTTTCCTTTCTGGCCGATTCCCCAATTGCGGCCTAATTTCGTGGCGTATTCTGCAATATCATATTCGCCAACAGATTTTAAAATAACAACAGCAATTTGGGTTGAAGTAGAATCATTAAAAGCAACCAGTTTATTCTCCAGGCTTTGCTTTTGATCGGCAGATAAAGTACCCGTATAGTCAGTAACTAAGGTGGTTGATTTTTCGGGAAATTGCTGGGCAAAAAGGAATACACTGCTGCACAAGAGCAGCCAGGTAAACAAAAGTTTTTTTAACATTTTTTTCAATTATTTACCATCCATAAAAGCAATATCATCAGGCAATTCGTTGCTGTCTGTATCTTGGCTCGGGAAATATTTTTGCAGTTGTTCCCCGGCCATTTTTAATCCGCTGATAATCCCTTCCGTTAAATTTCCATATTTAAAATGACTAAGCATCAGTTGTTTAGTCTCGTCCCAAAAATTATCCGGAACAGCTTTATGGATTCCTGCATCGCCAATAATCGCAAATTTACGGTCAACTGTAGAAAGATAAATCAGCACACCGTTACGCAACTTGGTTTTGTGCATGTTTAACTGTTTAAAATAATTTGCAGCGCGATCAAGTGCTTCCTCGCTGCAAGTTTTTTCAACACAAACCCGTATTTCTCCTGATGTACTTTTTTCTGCGGATTCTATCGCTTTTCTAATCAGTTGCTGTTCTTGTTCTGTAAATAGTGCCATTGTTTTTGATGATTACAGTGATTATTGGAATTGATTACACCGATTTTTTTAGAATGATTTCACAGACTTTTGGGTGAGACATGCTTGTTTTATCAATACTTTTTCGTTAATCACTATTAAAAATACCTGATAAAAGAAGCATTTTAAAAATCTGTAAAATCACCACAGAATTAAAACGAAACTTTTGGTGCTTTATCAGCCCCAGCTTCGGCAGCAAAATAACCTTTTTCTGTAAAACCAAACATTTTGGCAGTGATGTTGGCCGGAAACGAACGGACAGTACTGTTAAAATCTTGTACGGCTGTATTAAAATCCAAACGGGAAACATTGATGCGGTTCTCTGTACCTTCCAGTTGCGTTTGCAAACTTTGGAAATTGGCATTTGATTTTAAATCAGGATAAGCTTCGGAAACTGCCAATAATTTTCCAAGCGCAGAACCTAACTGGCCTTGTGCAGCTTGAAATTGCTGGATAGATTCTGGAGTCAGTTTTGATGGGTCAACTTGGATAGAAGTTGCTTTTGCACGAGCCTCGATAACAGCTGTTAAAGTGCTTTTTTCAAAATTTGCAGCACCTTTTACAGTGTTTACCAAATTTGGGATCAAGTCCGAACGACGTTGATACTGGCTTTGCACTGCGCCCCAGGCTGCTTTAACATTTTCGTCTTTTTTTACCATGCTGTTGTAGCTGCACGAGCTTAAAGACATTGCCGTGAAAAGGCATAAAATTCCAAATACGATTTTTTTCATGTTCAAAGGTTTTGATTACTTGTCAATTTATAACTATAGAATGCAATTTACATACCTTTGTTACAATTCGGGATAAAAACCTGACAAATTATGATCTCTGAGATAGAAATAACATGTTTACCGCAGGAACGGGACGACGAATTGGCACTAAAAAAGCTGGCTTCTTCCAAATTAAAAATAACTTTCGATAAAATTTTTAGCTTAAAAATTTTAAAAAGATCTATTGATGCCAGGGGAAAGCAAGTTTTATATCGGTTGCAAATTAAAGTTTATGTAGATGAACATCCAGAAGTAGAGATTTTTTCTGTTGCTTATCAAAACGTCCATCATGCAAAACCAGTTTTAATTGTTGGTGCTGGCCCAGCCGGATTATTTGCCGCGTTGCGATGTATAGAATTAGGTTTAAAACCGATCATTTTAGAACGCGGAAAAAATGTAAAAGAGCGGCGGCGTGACCTCGCTGTGCTAAATAAAGAAGGGATTGTAAACCCGGAATCAAATTATTGTTTTGGCGAAGGCGGAGCAGGAACATATTCTGACGGCAAGCTGTACACGCGTTCTACCAAGCGCGGAGACATACAACAAGTACTAAATACTTTTGTTGCCCACGGCGCTTCTAAAGATATTTTGGTTGATGCGAGGCCGCATATCGGCACTAATAAACTGCCGCAAATTATTACGGCAATCCGGGAAAGTATTCAAAATGCAGGCGGAGAAATTCACTTCAACACTAAGGTTACCAGCTTTTTAACTGCTTTTAATAAAATTACAGGCATAAAAACAGCATCAGGCGAAACCTTTAAAAGTGATGCCGTGATTTTAGCAACAGGACATTCGGCCCAGGATATTTATCATTTGTTGCATCAGCAAAACATTTTGGTAGAAGCCAAACCGTTCGCTTTGGGTGTTAGGATTGAACATCCGCAGGAAACTATTGATCGTTCTCAATACCACTGCGATGTTCGGGGCGAATATCTCCCGCCTTCTTATTATAGTTTGGTGGAGCAGGTAGATCAGCGCGGCGTTTTTTCGTTTTGTATGTGTCCGGGAGGAATTATTGCGCCTTGTGCCACCAAACCCGGCGAAATTGTGGTGAACGGCTGGAGTCCTTCCAAACGAAATAATCCTTTTGCCAACTCCGGAACGGTTGTACAGATAAATTTAGAAGATGTAAAAGGCAAGGAAGATGATCCGTTTCGATTATTAGATTTTCAGCAACAGATCGAGCAAGCAGCTTTTGCAGCTGGTGGCGGAAACCAAATTGCGCCGGCACAACGAATGATTGATTTTGTGGAAGGAAGATCATCGGTTGATTTGCCGGTTAATTCTTACGTTCCCGGAACAAAAAGTGTATCGTTAAAAGAAGTATTGCCCAATAAAGTTTTTTACCGGCTAAAAGAAGCATTGCCGCGTTTTGGCAAAAAAATGAAAGGTTATTATACCAATGAAGCGATTTTGGTTGGTGTAGAATCCAGAACTTCATCGCCGGTAAAAATTCCGCGAGATAAGTTTTCTTACCAGCATCCGCAAATTTCAGGTTTATTTCCCTGCGGAGAAGGGGCAGGTTATGCTGGTGGCATAATTTCTGCTGCAATTGATGGCATTAATTGCGCAGAAGCAGTAGCAAAAGCACTGTCGTAACTTATAAACAGTTTGGGTTGAAACAATAATTTATCCGATAAAAGAAGCATTTACATGGAAAATAAGAAAACGATTATTTTAGGTGCAACGCCCGATCCGAGCCGATACGCTTATCTTGCTGCTAACCGTTTGAAAGTTAAAGGACATTCTATTGTTAACGTAGGAATCAAAAAAGGAGAGGTTGCAGGTGTACAAATTGAAAAACCTGAAGAGATACATACAGATATTGATACCATTACTTTATATGTTGGCCCGCAAAACCAAACAAGCTTGTATAAATATATTTTAGATACCAATCCCAAAAGAATCATATTTAACCCTGGAACAGAAAATAATGAATTAGAGCAGTTAGCGTCTGCACAGGGAATTGAAACATTAGAGGCTTGCACACTGGTTTTACTTTCTATTGGCCAATATTAAATTTTTTCTTATTCTTTTTCAATGGTTTAGCAGGAAATGTTGGTTTATTTTTCCAAAACACTTTTGTGTTATTTTAAATAATATTACTTTTGCGACCGCTTCCGCGAGGGGGGTTTAAAATTGAAAGTTGTTGGTAGAGGTGTTGGCGAAGGCCTTGTAAAAAGCGCTGAAAACCTATAAAACCTGACCAGAAATTATTTTAAAATAAATCAAAATATTTTTTGGAAAAGTAAAAAAGGTTTCTACCTTTGCAATC
>CAXULQ010000017.1:0-45997 GCA_964251965.1 uncultured Sphingobacteriaceae bacterium
TGGCACCTCGATGTCGGCTCGTCACATCCTGGGGCTGGAGAAGGTCCCAAGGGTTGAGCTGTTCGCTCATTAAAGTGGCACGCGAGCTGGGTTCAGAACGTCGCGAGACAGTTCGGTCCCTATCTGTTGTGGGCGCAGGAAGTTTGAGTGGGGCTGACCTTAGTACGAGAGGACCGGGTTGGACTAACCTCTGGTGAATCTGTTATGCCGCCAGGTGTACTGCAGAGTAGCTACGTTGGGAATAGATAAGCGCTGAAAGCATCTAAGTGCGAAACTAGCCACGAGATGAGACTTCCATTGAGGGTCGTAGCAGACGACTACGTTGATAGGCTTGCCGGTGTAAAGATGGTGACATCATAGCCAAGCAGTACTAATAACCCGAAGCTTTCTCATAGCAGATAATTATAATGGTTGATAGGGATTAGGTCATTGGTTATAGCAATATAACTTGGTACTATGAACTATTAACCACCAACAAATTAATACTGTTGTTTTCTCTACACAATATCTTCTTTCAATAATATGTCATTGTTTGTTGGCTTATAGTAAATGGTTTATAGTTCATAGAAAAACTAAATCCAGCTTAAAACTAAAACTCAAGAAACATTAAAAATATTCAGGTGCCTATATCGGCGGTGTCCACCTCTTCCCATTCCGAACAGAGAAGTTAAGCCCGCCAGAGCCGATGGTACTGCCGTAAAAGGTGGGAGAGTAGGTCGGTGCCATACCTTACATAAAACCTCTTTGCCGAAATAAGCAAAGAGGTTTTTTGTTTGAAAGGAAAATTATCTGTTACCTTAGTTAGATTAATCAAAAAGATTAACAGCAAGAATCGTCCAAAAAAAGAATTTTCTAAATTAATCTTTCAAAAAATGCATTGCTTCTTTTATCCATACAAATTTAGGAGTAACATAAACTTGTACATTTATAAATTGCTAACTATCTTTAAATTTAAATCTTAGCAATTAACAGCAATCAGCTTTTCCGGATTACTGTTCGCAAATTGAAATATCAAATTTTTAATATAATCGTTTCCTGCAATTGGTGTTAGCATCCCTTTTAACACTTTAACATCAATATCTTCGACAGTTTCTTTTACATATCCCATCCCGTAAAACTGTCCTTCTTCCATTAAAATCAAACTTTGTTCGTCAGTTTCACGTCCTTCGTCATAAATCAAAAAAGTAGGCATATTAACACGAAGCTGCTCCATCGCTTTAACAACTTTTGCATTGTAATCAGATGACAATTCTTTTCCTTCACAAGCGCCATAACAATAGTTATCAACAATTCCGTTGCAACGTTCATCGTTTTTTTGTAGGAAACAAAGCTTTGGACAAAGGTTAAACTCCACTATCAGCTTTCTCAGTAACTCATAACCCTCCAACATCAATCCAAAAGTATAAATTGGCTTATTGTACTTTTTCTTTTTTCCGATGGCTAAACGCAAATAACCATTTTGGTCTTCAAACTGGTAAAGCGCATAATCATGTTCAAAACGTTTTAAAGCTCGATTGTAGGCTGGCCAAAATTTTTTTATTTCTGCAGCTTCTAAAATCAATGCCATCAGTTCCGTTCCGCAAATTTGCCAAGTGATATTATAAACTTCTCTCAGAAAATTTTGTCGCTGCTTGTTTGGATTATTTCCCGAAAAATGGCTATTCACTCTTTTTTTAATATTTTTCGCTTTACCAACATAAACCACTTTACCTTTTTGATCATGGAAATAATAGACACCAGGATTTTCGGGCAGCTTTTGTATTACTTCTTTAGGTAAATGCGGTGGAAGTATTTGTTCCTTTGACTTAATAAGTAACGATGCCCGAACGTGATTTTCCTTATCATTCTTCAACAACATAGAAAACAAAGTAGCAGTAGCAAAAGCATCGCCCATCGCACGGTGCCGGCTTTCGTTTTCAATTCCTAACTGATAGCACAATTTACCTAAACTGTAGGATGTGTAACCCGGCAAAATTTTACGGCTTAACCTTACCGTACATAATTTTTTACACTGCAAATCAAAACCAGCAGCTGCAAGGTGATGCCGGACGAAAGAATAATCAAAATTTACATTGTGTGCAATAAAAATTTTATCGTGCAACAAAGCATGGATTTCGGCGGCTACTTCTGCAAATGTTGGTGCTTCTTTTACCATATCATTATTGATACCGGTTAAAGCCTGAATATAAACAGGAATTGTTTGCTGCGGATTGATCAATGTTTGAAATTGATGATAAACCTTTTCGCCATCGTGCAAGATAATGGCAATATCCGTAATCCCATTCGCGCTGGCATGTCCACCAGTAGTTTCTATATCAACAATTGCGTACATAAATCAACTTCGACTAAACTGCATTTGGCAGTAGTTTTACAAAGGTAGATAAACTAATTTTGTTAGTAAGACGAAAATTGTTCTTTATAAAAAATAAAGAATTTAATGTGATAAAAGAAGCATTAGTTATTTTGCATACACCCAAAAAGTCTTTCATGCTTTAGGGCAAATTCTTTAACTTCACACCAAATCTTATTATTATAAATGAAATTATTAGAAGGAAAAGTTGCGCTGGTTACCGGTGCTTCCAAAGGAATAGGACGAAAAATTGCCGAAAAATTTGCCGAACATGGTGCAAAAGTTGCTTTTACTTATTTATCATCGGTAGAAAAAGGACAAGCTTTAGAACAAGAATTGCAGAAATTTGGCACACAAATAAAAGGGTATCAATCGGATGCTTCAAACTTTACAGAAGCAGAAAAACTTGTCAATCAAATTGTTGCTGATTTTGGTACGCTTAACATTGTTGTAAATAACGCTGGCATCACCAAAGACGGTTTGTTGATGCGAATGACCGAACAAAATTGGGACGAGGTGTTGAACGTTAACTTGAAATCAATATTTAACGTTACTAAAGCAGCGTCAAAAATTATGATGAAAAATCGCAACGGTGTTTTTATCAATATGAGTTCGGTTGTTGGTGTGCAGGGAAATGCTGGTCAGGCAAATTACGCCGCTTCTAAAGCCGGAATTATTGGTTTTTCTAAATCGATAGCAAAGGAATTAGGATCGAGAAACATCCGTACAAATGTTGTTGCGCCGGGATTTATCCGCACAGAAATGACAGAAGTTTTAGACCCAAAAGTAGTGCAAGGCTGGACGGATGCAATCCCACTAAAACGTGCCGGCGAAACAGAAGACGTGGCAAACATGTGCATTTTTTTAGCTTCGGATATGAGCAGTTATATTACTGGTCAGGTTTTTCCGGTTGATGGCGGCATGCTTTAAACAATTTTATTACAGATACTTCTTTTATCACCTTAAATTTTGACTGAAAACGACATTAAAAAAACCATTTTAGCGATGGCTTTTAAGCGGGGAGAAGATAAAAGTATTTGTCCTTCGGAAGTTGCCAGGGAAATGTTTGGTGATAACTGGCGCACAAAAATGCAAACGGTTCGTGATGCAGCTTTTGATTTGGCAGCACAAAACCAAATAACCATAACGCAAAAAGGTAAAAAAGTTGACCCAGAGAAACTAAAAGGACCAATTCGTATTAAAATAGTTACTTCAACAATATAGATTACAACCGTTTTACAACCATATATGCTTTATTTATTTTCGGTTTCGTGGGGAGTGGTTTCTGGTTGGTGGACGATTGGCTGTATCATTCTTGCTGTTTTATACGGATTGTTGCTTTACCAAAAACCCGCAAATATTAGCAAAACCTGGAGAAATATTTTATTTGCAATCCGTACTATTGCTGTTTTTATCCTGTCTTTTTTATTGCTTGCACCTTTGGTAAAATCGGTAAGCAAGCATTTGCAAAAACCATTAGTGCTTGTTTTGCAGGACAATTCTACTTCTATCAAACAGTTTCCTTCAAAAAATTTCAACCCAAAAAATTTTGTTGTACAACTTCAGCAACTTAAAAAAACTTTAGGCGATGGTTATGATGTGCAGGAATTTAACTTCGGCAAAAATCTTTCTAATGGTTTTTCTGATTCTTTAAACGGCAAACAAACAGACATTGCCGGTGCTTTTGAGTCTTTAAATAACCGTTTTGGCAATCAAAATATTGGTGCGGTAGTTTTGGCTTCCGATGGTTTGTATAACCGTGGCAGTTCTCCGCTTAATACCGCTTCTACCTTAAAAACCAATATTTATACGGTTGCTTTGGGCGATACAATTCCTAAAACGGATGTTTTAATTGATCATGTTGATTACAATAAAACAGCTTTTTTGGGCAATGATTTTATAACCGAAGTTTTTGTTGAAGCAAGGCAAACCAAAGGGAAAAACCTGCAATTAAACGTAACCGAAGACGGAAAACGAATTTTTACCCAGCAAATAAATGTTTTGGTAAATGATTTCAAAAAAACGGTTCCGGTAAAATTAAATGCTTCTAAAAAAGGCCTCTATAAATATCAATTTAGCTTATTGCCAATTGCTGATGAAATTTCAACAATCAATAATACCGAAACTATTTATGTTGATGTAATTGATAACCGGAAAAAAATATTAATACTTTATGATGCGCCGCATCCGGATATTGCTGCTATTCGTGAATCGTTGGAAAGCAATCAAAATTATGAAGTAAAAACCAGTTTGTGGAGTGATTTTACTTTGAACAAAGTGAACGATTACAGCTTATTAATTCTGGAACAATTACCAAATGACCGTATCAACCTGCAAGCTTTATTGGCACAGGCAGAGCGGACAAAACTGCCCATTTGGTATCTGTTGGGTGGAGAAAGTAATTTTTCACAATTTAACAGTTTGCAAAAAACGATTGGTATCAGCAGTAGCAACCAAACGATGCAAGAAGTTTTTGCTGCGCCCGATGCTTCTTTTAGCACCTTTATTTTGTCGGATTCTGTAAAAACAAAAATCAGCAATTTCCCGCCTTTACTGGCGCCATTTGGCAATTACAGTTTTGGTGCAGCAACATCAGTTCTGCTCAAACAAAAAATTGGCGTTGTTTCCACATCTTATCCGTTGCTTGCTTTTGCTGAAAACAACGGACAAAGAACAGCAGTTTTAACAGGCGAAGGTTTATGGAAGTGGCGTTTAAACGAGTTCCAGCAATTTGGCAACCATCATGCGGTTGATGAATTGTTGTCGCAAAGTGTTCAATATCTTTGTATTAAAAATAATAACAAACGTTTTAATGTTGTTGCTGCAAAGTCTGTTTTTGATGAAGACGAAAATGTAACGGTGCAGGCAGAACTTTACAACAAAGCGTACGAACTGGTCAATCAACCGGATGTTGCCATCACCATTAAAAACAAAGAGGGAAAAACTTACAGTTATCAGTTTTCCAGAAACAACCAATCCTATCAGTTAAATGCTGGCGTTTTGCCTTCTGGAGATTATACTTACGAAGCGCAAACTAAATTAGGAAACGAAAACTTTAAAGCAAGCGGCAGTTTTTCGATTAAAGCTTTAATTGCCGAAGCGGCACAAAGTGCAGCGAACCATCAGCTTTTGTTTACTATTGCCAAGCAGAACGGCGGCGAAATGGTTTTTCCGGAGCAATTAAACCAGTTGGCCAGTTTGATCAGGAAAAATGAAAACATCAAAACGATTGCCTACGAGGAAAATAATTACCTGGAACTGATTGACGAAAAATGGATTTTTATACTGATCCTTTTGCTGTTAAGCTTAGAGTGGTTTTTTAGGAGAAGGAATGGCGAAATTTAGGTTTATTTTTTAAATTTGACTATGGAAACAATAATTGTACATCCTAAAAATCAAAAGCAATTAGCAACTGTCGAAGCAATTTTAAAGGCTATAGATGTAGAGTTTGAAAAAGAAAAGGACTCTCCTTATAACGCTGAATTTGTAGCTAAAATAAAAAAGTCTGAAAAGAATTTTAAAGAAGGAAAATTTATTACGATAAAAGTAGAAGATTTATGGAAGTAGCTTTTGATGAAGTTGCTTTAGAAGATCTTAAATATTGGAAAAAGTCAGGAAACATACCTGTTCAAATAAAAATTGAAAAGCTAATTTTAGCAATAAAAGAATCTCCCTATTCTGGAATTGGGAAACCTGAAGCTTTAAAGCATGAATTATCTGGAAAATGATCGAGAAGAATAAATGCAGAACATCGAATTATTTATCAAATTGTTAATGATAATTTACTCGTTTATTCCTTAAAAGGCCATTATAAATAACAACCAGTAGTTATAATACTTCTTTTACCGGCTAAAAAATGACTTTTTCTCTTCCTTTTTCTTGGTAACAATTACAAAAATATCTTCGTTGGCTTTCTTCATCAGGTATTTTTCGCGGGCGAATTTTTCTAATTTTTCTTTGTTAGAGGTAAGTTCGTTCAGTTCTTTTTGTACTTGTGCAGTTTGCGCGGTATAAAACTGATGTTCTTCTTTCAGCTTATTTAATTGCTGGCGGTATTCGTATTGAGAAAGCAAATCGTTTCGGTCAAAAAATATCAGCCAAACCAAAAAAACGGTGCTGATCAAAAAATATTTATTCCTGAAAAGATTAAGCAGGCGTTGCATGATAACAAGCGGTTTAAATTCCATTTAAAGATAAGCAAGTAGTTTTGTTATTTGCAAACAGGCTTTACGAAAAAAACCAGGTTTTGTTGCTTCCAAAGTGGAGCAAGAAAACCTGGTTCTCAAATGTTTACTAAAATTATAGGGCTAAAAGAAGCATTAGTTAGAAGTCCGTTCCCTGCGCGAACTGCTATGGTTTCGTCCTCTCAAACTTTCGCCAGATGAATTTCTTTTCCCGCGGTTACCATTACTGCTGTTAGTTTTAGGCTGACTTTTTTGTGCCATAAAAGCTTGTTTCGGAGGATAAGGATGATCAGAAACAGGAATAATCCTGTTGATGAGTTTGTGGATTTCTTTCAAAAAATCCTGTTCTTCCTCATCACAAAAAGAAAGTGCCGTTCCGTTTAAGCCAGCGCGGCCAGTACGGCCAATACGGTGGACGTAAGTTTCGGGGATGTTGGGCAACTCATAATTAATAACATGGGTTAGTTCGTCCACATCAATTCCGCGGGCAGCAATATCAGTAGCAACCAAAATCCTGGTAGTGCGCGCTTTGAAATTACTTAAAGCACGTTGCCGCGCATTTTGAGATTTGTTGCCGTGGATCGCTTCTGCGCTAATATTAGCGCGTAACAAATCTTTCACTACTTTATCTGCACCATGTTTCGTTCGGGTAAAAACCAAGGCTGTTTCGATGGATTTATCTTTCAAAACATGCAGTAACAAAGCTCTTTTATCCGTTTTTTCTACCATAAAAACAGCTTGTTCAATAGTGTCGGCAGTGGAAGAAACAGGCGTAACTTCAACCCTTTCCGGTTTATTTAAAATAGTATCGGCCAAACTCTTGATCTCGTTGGGCATGGTGGCCGAGAAAAATAAAGTCTGACGTTTTTGGGGCAATTTTGCGATCACTTTTTTAACATCGTTTACAAAACCCATGTCTAGCATTCTGTCGGCTTCATCTAAAACCAAAATCTGGACATGTTGTAAATTGACGAAACGTTGGTTCATTAAATCCAGCAAACGGCCTGGCGTTGCAACTAAAATATCAACACCACGTTTTAAAGCTTCCGTTTGTGGGTTTTGAGAAACGCCGCCAAAAATTACCAAATGTTTTAATCCTGTGTTTCTGCCATATGCGTTAAAGCTTTCTTCAATTTGTATGGCCAGTTCACGCGTTGGCGTTAAAATTAATGACTTAATTGTTTTTTGTTCTTTGTGCTGCTGTTTTTGCTGATATAAAAGCTGCAAAATCGGGATGGCGAAAGCGGCAGTTTTGCCGGTTCCGGTTTGGGCACAACCTAATAAATCTTTTCCTTGTAAAATTAGGGGGATAGATTGTTCCTGGATAGGTGTGGGCTGGGTATAACCCTCTTGTTTTAAAGCCTTGAGGATAGGCTCAATTAAATTTAAATCTTGAAATAACATGTGTACTTTATAAAATGTGCTAACACGACTGTATTAGCGGTCAGGTGATGTGCTTAAGATCAAAGCCGGTAATAGAGAGCGGGTAATAATGCTGCGAAGATACGGTTAATTTTGGATGTTGAATTAACGTTTGTTTTCCTTACTGTTTAATACAAGCTATGTGCTTTCCTGCAAGTATGTTCGTCTTGAATATTCAAAAATTTAGTTTTGACTGTTATAATACCTTCTTAGCAATTTCCTGATTAATTAATTTCTCAATCTCTTCCACATTACTTGGTCTGGGTGCGTCAAAGTTTACAATATTTCCGTTTTTATCAATCAAAATATATTTGGGAATAGTATTAGCAACATATGATTTGGAAACAACACCATCCTTGTCATAAAGTTGAAGCCAATCTGGTTTATCTTCTGCAATTGCCTTTCTGCATTCTTTTTCTCCGTCAGAAACCGCTATACTTATAAAAGCTATTTTATCATTGTCTTTATATTTACTATGGAGTTTTCTAAAACTTGGGATTTCTTCTCTACACGGGATACACCAACTGGCCCACAAATCGATATAAATAACTTTACCTTTAAAATTATCAAGTTCATAAATTTTACCATTTGAGCCAAATACAGTAAATTTAGGTGCAGGCTTACCTATTTGAAGCAGCATTAATTGCTTTTCCTTTTCACTAAAAGCATCCATTAAATCTTTTTTGTAAGCATCATTTTTAAGAGAAATGAAGTAGGGCTCAATTCGTTTTTTAGTAGAATTTAAGTTTTCAATCGAGCTGCTCCCACCAATACTAGAATTGATTACTTTGTATAAGTAAAAATCTTTTACCCTGCCTTTATATACCTCGTTAATTTTAGTTAGTTCATAATCAGTTTTTTTGGTAATTGTAGAATCCCTCATTCTATCCAGCTGTTTTATATAATCAATATAAGTGCCGAGCAACCAGATTTTGTAATCGTTAGATGTAAGATATTCGTCTTTAGATATACCACTTAAAAAGCTTTCCGGCATATTTTCTTTTACAAGTGATGCCATTTTCTCATAACTGTATTTGTTTAGTGTAATATGTTCCAGTAGATAATACAATTGCAAGGATTCATTATCAGCCTGAATCATTTTCTTAAAAAAAACGAAGTATTTATCCTGTATTGGTTTTCGGCTAAACACTACATTTACTACCGAGTCCTCAAGCACTTTTTTCTTTTTAATATATTGTAGTAATGCTTTCAAATCTAAGCTGTACCATCGAGTTGTATCTTTTTTTACTGCATAAATCGAATCGATTTTTATTCTGTACTGATTGCTTTCAGAACCGATTCCAGTAATTTTTTTACTTTTAAATAAGCTTAAAAAATTTGAACCATCACCGGTGATAGTAAGGTTATAACCAGGGGCAACAAAAATGCCATTTAACTGAGTGCTATTTTGTTGGATACTTGTACGTTGCGGTTTTTTAATTTTAAAAGTTTTTAAATAAAATTCGCCAGCATCATTAAGTTTTATTGTGTCAATAACCAATTTATCATTTTCATCTTCAAAGAAAATTTTGAGTGTTTTTTCCGGGGAGTTGGTTATTTTACCTTGTAAAATCAAAGGTTCTAATTTGGCGTTTTGAGCACTGATACAATTGCTGAAGTATAAAAAGACAAATATTGCTGCCATATATTTTTTCATTTTATTCAATGAGAGGTTATAAACAATTATACCAAAAACTATATAAAAGATCAACTAATTATTTAAAGAACAAGCATATAAGATTTATTAAAAGCTTACGGTAATAAAACTTCAATCAATGATAAATTTCAAAAAAAAAGCCAGCTTTTTCGGCTGGCTTTTGCAATACTTCTTTTATCGACTAAAAATCTACTTCTTCAAAAACTTAAAGTTCTTTCCAATAAATTTTGCGCTCGCACCTAATTCTTCTTCAATACGCAGTAATTGGTTGTATTTTGCAATCCGGTCTGAACGGGAAATAGAACCGGTTTTAATTTGACCGCAATTTAAAGCAACCGCTAAATCAGCAATGGTAGCATCTTCAGTTTCGCCGGAACGGTGGCTCATTACGGAAGTATAACCATTGGTTTGTGCCAAACTAACCGCGTTGATAGTCTCGGTTAAAGAACCAATTTGGTTTACTTTTACCAAAATTGAGTTACCAATGTGCTTATCAATACCTTCTTGTAAACGGGTTACATTGGTTACAAATAAATCGTCGCCCACTAACTGCACTTTGCTGCCTAATCTGTCTGTTAATAATTTCCAGCCATCCCAATCATCTTCAGACATGCCGTCTTCAATAGAGATAATCGGGTATTTTTCTGCTAATTGAGCCAAATATTCAACCTGTTCGGCACTGTTACGAACGGCACCTTTGTCGCCTTCAAATTTGGTATAATCATATTTTCCGTCAACATAAAACTCCGATGCTGCACAATCAAGGGCTAAAAATACTTCTTCGCCTGGTTTGTAGCCTGCTTTTTCAATTGCTTTTAAAATAGTTTCAGCAGCATCTTCCGTGCCTTTAAAAGTTGGTGCAAAACCACCTTCGTCGCCAACTGCGGTTGAAAGTCCTCTATCATGCAGGATTTTTTTCAGGTTATGGAAAATTTCAGATCCCCATCTTAATGCTTCAGAAAAAGAAGGTGCGCCAACAGGCATAATCATAAACTCCTGAAACGCAATAGGCGCATCAGAGTGAGAACCACCGTTGATGATATTCATCATCGGAATAGGAAGCGTGTTCGCATTTACGCCACCAATATAACGGTACAAAGGCTGACGGCTTTCCTGCGCAGCTGCTTTAGCAACAGCCAGCGAAACGCCCAAAATAGCGTTAGCACCGAGGTTGCCTTTATTTTCCGTTCCGTCCAACTCAATCATTATTTGGTCGATAGCGTTTTGCTCGAAAACATCCATGCCATTTAACTCTTTGGCCAGCTTATCGTTCACGTTGGCAACAGCTTGTAAAACGCCTTTGCCCATGTATTTGGTTTTGTCGTTATCACGAAGTTCAACTGCTTCGTGGGCACCGGTTGAAGCGCCGGAAGGAACAGCAGCCCGTCCCATTGCACCGTTTTCAGTTAAAACATCTACTTCGATAGTAGGGTTGCCGCGCGAATCCAGGATTTGGCGGGCATGTACATCAATTATTAAACTCATAATCAAAAAATTTCAGGTTGATAATTTTAGCTTTACTTAGTGTAGTTTTTACACTCTTTTTATGCGGCCAAATATACAAATTGCAAATATTTATATGGTAAAAGAAGCAAGTTAATAGCTGATGGTTAATGGTTCATCGGTTATAGTTCATGGTTCCCACTCAACACTCTTCACCTCATTCCCATTTAAAAGTTTTAACGGCAACAGTATAAATGGCAATTCCCCAAATGAACAGGATGAGTAACTGATGGCCAACATCTGTTAATCCTGCACCTTCAAAAGCAATTTTGCGCATGGCATCATTTAAATAAGTTAACGGAAGCGCTTTGCTGATCGGTTGCAGCCAGCTTGGAAATGCGCTGATGGAGAAAAAAGTACCCGAAAGCAAAAACTGCGGCAACGTAACAATATTGGCAATCGGCGGAACCGAACTTTCGTTTTTGGCCACACCGGAAATGATGAAACCAAATCCCATAAAAACAATAACGCCGATCGCCGCCATAACCAGCATATTAACGACGGTTACAAAACCATGGATCAGCGTAAAACCAAAAGCAAAATGCCCGATCAGAATGATGATTAAAGCACCGGTTAAAGCAAAAGTAATCCGAGCCAAAGCTTCACCCAAAACAATACTGAAACGTTGAACGGGTGTAGCAAAAAAGCGTTTGATAACCAGCGTAAGACGTAAACTGATAAACACGAATGCAGTCCCAAAAACACCCGAACTAAGCAAAGAAAAACCTAATTGTCCGGGCAAAATAAAATCAATAGTTTTATAAATACGGCCTTCCACCGTAACTTCTCTTAATTCTGCCAAAGGCGGAGGAGAATTTGGCGCGTGTAAATTGATCTGGTAAAAAACGTTATTCAGCATCGATTTCAAAATGTTACCTTTTTCTAAAGAGGCTTTGGTATACTGAACGTTTACGGTATAGGCAGGAAGTTTACCGGGATTATTTTGAACAGCTATAATACCATCTAAACGGCCTTTTTCCAGTTCAGATTTCATTTCTTCCGGTGTTTCGGTTTCTACCAAATTAATGGCTTTTATCTTTTTTAATGCTTGATAAATTGGATTATTCGGATTGTTGTTTTTTGCAACACCCACATCTATAGTAATCCCGCCGCCACCAATAAAACCAAAAACCAGGATAAAAATTAACGGAAATGCCAAAGTAAATACCACAGCAGAAGGGCTGCGCAATATGGAACGGAAACTGCCTTTTGCTATCGCTAAGGTGGCTTTAAAGTTGCTATAAGGTAAAGGTGAGTTCATAAGATTTAGGTTTGAGGTATCAGGTGTGAGCTTCTTTTACAATAGAATATTTATTTAATAATGCTGTTTTTGCTATCGGCTGACACCTCATACCTGACAGCTCTTACCTGCATTCTTACATCTCCCGCAAACCTTTACCGGTTAAATGGATAAATACGTCTTCCAAATTTGCGCTTTTTACTTGTTTTTCGCGTTCGAAACCGGAAGCCACAAGTTCATCGATAAAATGATCGGGCGAGTTAATGCCGATCACTTTTCCCGAATCCACAAAAGCCACGCGATCGCACAATACTTCGGCTTCGTCCATGTAATGTGTAGTGATCACAACTGTTGTTCCGGCATCACGAATGTTGCGGATCAAATCCCACAGATTACGGCGGGCTTGCGGGTCTAAACCGGTAGTTGGCTCATCTAAAAAAACAATTCTGGGGTTATTAATGAGCGTTGTGGCGATAGAAAAACGCTGTTTTTGTCCGCCCGAAAGTTCTTTGTAGCGTGCTTTTGCTTTATCAACCAGCGAAACTTTGCCCAGCATTTCTAACGGACTAACTTTTATCCCATACAAACCCGAAAAAAGCTCGATCAGTTCGGTCAAGGTTAAGTTTGGATAATAGCCTGCCGCCTGCAATTGCACACCGATCCGTTTTTTGATGCTTCCGGGATCTTTATCAACAGAAAAACCATCGACAAAAACCTCACCTGAAGTTTTATCGCGCAACGTTTCCAAAATTTCTAAAGTTGTGGTTTTTCCTGCACCATTTGGGCCAAGCAAACCAAAGATTTCACCTTCGTAAACATCAAAACTAATCTGATCGACAGCGGTAAAATTGCCGTACTTTTTCACTAAGTTTTTTACGGTGATAATTGGGTTGGATTGCATAAGTTACACTAAAATAACAAGCTGCAATATCTATAAATTTTTGTAGATATTGCAGCTAATAATCTGTAAAAAAATTCACCTGTTAATTATTAAACTTAAGCGATTCGTTTTTCTTCGGCACGGTATCTATTAAAAAAAGTATGGTAAAAGAAGCATCAATATATCGATGCTTCTTTTACCATACAAATTTATTTATTGTTGATTGTGTGTTGCTTAGTTTGCTTTTAACTTTGTTTTTTTGTTTTGATAACAAAAGGGAAAAATCAGCAAAACGATCTGTTTTTCGTCAAAATGGATTAATTGCCGTTGTAACTGATTTTGTAAATGGTTCCTTTAGAATCATCGGAAACATAAATAGAACCATCCGGGCCTTGAGCCAATCCGCAAGGACGATGATCCGCACGGCCTGATTTTGTTTTATCGGCACTACCGGCAAAATTATCTGCAAAAACTTCCCATTTATCGGTTGCTGGTTTACCATTTTCAAACGGAACAAAAACTACGAAATAACCTGCCTGTGGTTCTGGCGCGCGGTTCCAGGAACCATGAAAAGCGATAAAAGCACCATTTTTATATCGGGCAGGAAATTTGTTGCCGGTATAAAACAACAAACCATCGGGTGCCAAATGGCCGGGAAATGCAATAACCGGACTAATCGCTTTTGATGATCCTTCTTTTTTGCCATCGCCACCGTATTCTGGTGCCAATATTTTTTTCTTTTGATATGGGTCGTAGTACAAATATGGCCAGCCAGCGTCATCGCCTTTTTTTACTGCGTACAAACATTCTGCTGGCAGAATCGCTGATTGTTGTACAGTGTATAAATCCGGGAAAATATCGTGCAATTGGTCGCGTCCATGCTGCATTACAAAAAGCTGGTTGTCCTGGTTGTTCCAATCCAAACCTACCACGTTGCGCAAACCGGTTGCATAACGGGTGCCGTCGCCGTAAGTCTGGTTTAATTTATCGGCCTTAAATTGCCAAATGCCGCCAGCAGAATCTAAAATAGGACAAGGATTTCTGCCCATTGACCCTTTTTGCCGATCTTCTGTTTGGCAGGAATTGGAGTAAGCCCCAATATTTACATAAATATTCCCGACGTTATCTAATGCAACTGATTTACTTTCATGTTCATGGCGAGAAATTAAACCGTGAATAATCTCTTCCGGTTTTGTACCATCCATCACATGTTGCTGGTTATCTAATTTGTAACGATAAACGTTTTCATCAGAAGAAGCATATAAATAGCCATTTTTGATAGCCATTCCTGTACCGCCATAAGTGCCGAAACCGGTAATATCATCAGCTTTGCCATCGCCGTTTTTATCGTGCAGCATTAAAATGCTTTTTCCGTTTTTGGCTCGGTTCAACTTCACATAAATATCACCAGAATTAGTAACTGCAATATGCCTCGCCTGGCCAAGATTATCGGCCACAATTAAGGCAGAAAAACCTGTGGGAAGTTTTAATCCGGATTCATCCGCGGTTTTTAAATTTTTAAACGGTGCTGTTTTTGCAGCAAAAAACAAAGTAGAGCCAGCCAATGCAGCTAACAAAACGGAAGTTTTTATTGTTGATTTCTTCATAAATAAAAAGCTGATTTATAAGCTTGAGAACAGTTTACGAAAGTATTAAGTTTTACAAATAAACCCATTCCTGTTATGTAATACTTCTTTTACAGGGTAAAAATTGGTAGCACAATTAATTTGTTTGCCAAATAATTCCTTAAAACAGAAATTTATTTTGCTTCCGTAAATTTTCTGCATCTTCGCTTTAATAAAAAAAACAACCATGAAAAAATTATTACTGTGCTTTTTAGCAGGCACTTTATTTACCACTTATTCTGCCAACGCGCAAATGGGAAAAGGGCAAAGAGTAAGCCCACATGATACCGTTAAAACCACAACCGGCAGTGGGTTGACGGTTGAGATTGACTATGGCCGCCCTTCGGTTAAAGGACGTACAATCGGAAAAGACTTAGAGCCAATGGAAGGAAAAGTTTGGCGAGCAGGTGCTGACGAAGCAACTATTTTTGCATTTAACAAGGATGTCAAAATAGAAGGAAAAACGCTTCCCGCAGGAAAATATTCTTTTTTTACACTTAAAAAAGATAATCAATTTACCTTGATATTTAATAAAACATGGAACATATGGGGAACAAAATATGAAGAAATTAAAAGTCAGGACATATTGCAAGTTGATGTGAAAGGAAAAAAAGCACCATCTTTTACCGAAAAACTAACTTACACATTAGACAAGGCAGGTAAAGTATCGTTGACCTGGGGAGATTATTTAGTGAACTTTACGGTAAAATAAATAGCTTTACCAAATTTAATATGTACCTTAGCAGAATTATAAATACAAATTACAATGCAAAAAGAAGGTACAGTTAAATTTTTTAACGAAACAAAAGGCTTCGGATTTATTATTCCGGAAAACTCAGGTGAAGAAGATGTCTTCGTTCACTCATCAGGACTGATTGATCAGATCCGTGAAAACGACAAAGTTAAATACGATGTTGAGCGTGGCAAAAAAGGCATGAACGCGGTAAATGTACAAGTTATCTAATTCAGGATATAAATCATTTTTCGTTGAAAAAAAGCTGCTTCCAAAAAGGAAGCAGCTTTTTTTATGGGTAAGTATTTTGATCGGTACTTTTTTGTTAAAATTGATTCTTTTCATAGAAATTCAAAAAAACCATTATATTTAAAAATGAATCTGAATCAAATATTTGGTCAATACAAAGATCAGCCAGTTTTTAAAATTGCAACGATCATCCTAATTTTGGTATTTTTAGTGAAGATAGCCATGTGGGGATTTCACTTCGGGCAATGGATAGCACATTAAATGAAGCTTTTGCAAATTAGACAAATCTTAATTCGTTTTAAAAACTTTAAACATGAACTTTAGCCAGGTACTGAACAAATACAAAAATAAGCGAATGTTAAAAGCCATGGTTCGTGCTTTGTTTATAATTACCATTGTCAAAGCAACTGGGTCTGCTTTAGATCTTTGGCCAGCAGCAAAACAATTATGGATGCAACTTTACGAGAAGTTTTGAAACTATGTTGTTTTGAGATTAATTTCCTGTGCACAAGTTGACGTAAAACTTATGCCGCTCCAAAAAATTGTATTAAATAACTTGCGATAAAGCCGATTTCATAAGCGATCGATTTATTTGAGGATAAAGTAGGCTTCAGGTTGATTATCATATATAACAAGGCTAACCAGAAAAAGGCACATAATTACTTTTAGGATAGTAATTACTACGGAGTTTTTTTAACAAAGAAATTATCTGTCCAATATATTACTAATTTTTAAAAAAGCTTCTACTATAACGGAATGTATTTGTCTTCATAATCCTTAACCAGTACTAATAGTTGCTCCAGTTCCTCGAATTCAGGAGTATCAGGTTCAGTATGAAAAATAGTGATTGTCCGTTCAAGTGCTACTTTGTATTCAGGTTCAGTTTTAAGTTCTGTCCAGTTATTCATCGTATTTGTTAAATTGAATTTAAGCCGGTAAAAGAAGTATTTTTAATTCAACTGTTGTTCAATCTTCCTCAACAACTTCAATAACCCTCCCAACTTGCCCGTCTTCCAATCGAACTTTAATGCCACGGGAATGAAAAGCAGAACTCGTCAGCAAATCTTTCACAATTCCTCTTGTTCTTTTGCCGCTGCGCTGGTCTTTTTTCAGGATAATATCCACTTCCAGCCCCGGATAAATATCGTTTCTGTTTTGTCCGTTCATTTAGCTTAATAATTTTTCAACTGCCTCATCAACCTTCTTAAAAGGAAAATTCTTCAGTACATCTTGCATACATTCGGTTATTTCTTCATTGCACAAATTGCCAATACTGCCTTCATGCGTATGGTTTACTGTTTTTTGTGGGCTAAAAGAAGCATTCTCGATTGAAGCACCAATTTGTTTATATGCTTCGCGGAACGGAACTCCGCTTAAAACCAAACGATTGGTTTCTTCTACACTAAATAAATACTGATAACGGTCATCCTCCAAAATTGCTTCTTTTACCGTGATATTTTCCAGCATAAAACTGGCCATATAAAGGCAATCTTTTAAATCTGTAAAAGCAGGGAACAAGGTTTCTTTTAATAATTGCAAATCCCGGTGATAACCAGAAGGCAAATTGGTTGTCATCAAAGCAATATCATTAGGCAAAGCCTGGATGCGGTTACATTTGCCTCGCATAATTTCCCAAACGTCCGGGTTTTTTTTGTGCGGCATAATGCTGGAACCGGTTGTTAACTGATCAGGATAACTCACAAAAGAAAAATTCTGACTTAAATACAAACACTGGTCCATTGCCATTTTGGCCAAAGTTGCTGCAACAGCAGATAAGGCCTGGGCAATAATCCGTTCTGTTTTTCCTCTTCCCATTAAGGCATAAACCACATTATAGTTCAAACTTTCAAAACCTAATAATTTGGTTGTTAAACTACGGTTTATGGGGAAAGAAGAACCGTAGCCGGCAGCTGCGCCCAATGGATTTTTGTTGGTGATTTTATAAGCAGACAAAACCATTTCTAAATCGTCCACCAAACTTTCGGCATAAGCGCCAAACCACAAGCCGAAAGAAGACGGCATAGCAATTTGCAAATGTGTATAACCGGGCAGCAGCACATTTTTATGTTGGTTACTTAATTTGATGAGCAGGTTAAAAAGTGTTTGAATTTGAATTACAATTTCCTGCAGTTCGTGGCGAAAAAATAATTTCAAGTCAAGCAAAACCTGATCATTGCGGGATCGGCCGCTGTGAATTTTTTTGCCAGCTTCGCCAATGCGTTGCGTTAAAAGCCATTCGATTTGCGAGTGTACGTCTTCCACTTCCGGTTGTATGCTGAAGTTTCCGGCTTCAATATCCTTGTAAATATTTTTCAGCTCTTTTTGGGCTGATGCAAGTTCTTCTGCAGTCATCAAACCAATACTTTCCAGCATTTGCGTATGTGCCAACGAGCCAAGTACATCAAAAGCAGCTAATTGCAAGTCAAATTCCCGGTCACGGCCAACGGTAAAATTTTCTACCAGTTGGTTTACAGAAATATTTTTTTGCCAGATTTTCATATTTTTTTTCTTTATTATTCTGAAATGAGTTAAAACCCATTTTTACAAAATTGACCGAGCCTAAGGCTCTATAAAAAGCGGCAAAGTAAAGAGGCGTAGCCTCGGTGTATATTGTAGCAACGGGTTTTAACCCGTTGCCTGATTGATATTAACCCTACCTCGCCAACTGGTCCAACATTTTGATATACAATATGATGCCTTGCTTAATTTCATCTACATAAACAAACTCATCTGCCATATGCGAACGGCCCGAATCGCCAGGCCCTAATTTAACCGAAGGAATATCTAAAAGCGATTGATCGGAAGTAGTAGGAGAGCCGTATGTTGTTCTTCCTAAGTTAATTCCGGCTTGCACAATCGGGTGGCTTTTTGAAATAGAAGAAGGTTTTAAGCGGATGGAACGTGGTTTTACTTCGCAATCTACTTGTTCCCGGATCATGTTTAAAACTTCTTCGTTTCGGTAAGCATCGGTTACCCGCACATCAACCGTAAAAGTACAAGTTGCCGGAACGACATTATGCTGAGAACCGGCATTGATAATCGTAACCGACATTTTTACCGGCCCAAATAGTTCTGATTCTTTTGGAAAATGATAAGTGCGAAACCATTCTATATCTTTCAAAGCTTTATAAATCGCATTTTCGCCTTCTTCCCGGGCGGCGTGCCCGGCACGGCCAAAACTGGTGCAATCTAAAACCATTAAACCACGTTCGGCAATAGCCAGTTGCATTAAAGTAGGTTCGCCTACAATCCCAAAATCTAATTTCCCTAATTCGGGCACAATCAATTCCAAGCCGTTATTGCCAGAAATTTCTTCTTCCGCAGTGGTTGCCAAACAAAAATTATATTTTAGATTGGGTCGATCGTAGTAATATAAGAAAGTGGCAATCAGCGAAACTAAGCAGCCGCCTGCATCATTGCTGCCTAAACCAAATAGTTTGCCTTCTTTAATTTTAGCATCGTAAGGGTTGCGCGTATAACCAGAATTTGGTTTAACCGTATCGTGGTGAGAATTAAGCAAAATGGTTGGTTTTGCAGGATCAAAATGCTTGTTCCAAGCCCAAACGTTGTTTAACTTTCGATAGGTTTTAACGTCATTTGCAACCAGGTAATCGTTAATAATTTCCGCAGTAATATTTTCTTCTTTACTAAAAGAAGGTGTTGCAATTAGTTGTTGTAATAATGGTATGGCTTGCTGAAATAGAATTTCGGTTGTGGGCATAAAACTTAAAATTCCCTGATTAATTTTGGTAGGTAAAAATAGTGTTTTGTCGGGAAGAATATGGCGTAGGAGTTACACCTTTCAAATTCAAAAGTTAAAGATTGATACTTCTTTTACCGACTATTTTTAGAGTTTAAAATTTGGGGGATTACTTAAGACCGCCTGAAGCGTAAACAGCAATAAATATAATCAAACCTACACCAAGGGCAGCTACATATATTCCCCCGCCAACTAAAAAATAATGGCCGGTAGTTCGCCTTTTTAAATTCTTTCTATAAGCAGCATTTCGGTAAGCTTTTACATAAACAGAATCGGTAAGCCATTCAGGGTGAGCGGCATTCGTTGTATTCGGCTTGAAATAATCTGAAGTTGGGTCAAACCCGGCTTTTCTGTTTGCCTGCCAAATTTGTTTATCTAATTTAAAATGTTTTGCATCTTCGGTTGCAATTTTTGTTTTAAATACTGTAGAATCTGTCTTTACTGATTGTGCAAATAGAAATGATATTGATGTAAGAAATATTAAAACGAGTACACTTAAAAGTTTCATAATTAGATGGCTTTGACATTAGTGATACATTATTTAAAAAATCGAAAACTTATTATGGGAATACCTACTTGTAACCAGACGTGATCGCATATACAACTAAAAAAAGAATAACCCCAATTCCGATAGTAACAATAACTTCATGTTTGGCTTCAGTTACAATATAATGGCGAATTAGACTTCGTCGAATTGTTTTTTTGTAAGCAGCTTCTCTAAAAGTTTTTACATAAACAGAATCGGTAAGCCATTCTGGATGAGCAGAGTTAACCGTGTTTGGCTTAAAATGATCTGAAGTATAATTGATTCCATGTTTCCTGTAAACTTTCCAAGTCTGTTTATCTAATTTAAAACGTTTTGCATGTTCGGTTGCTGTTTTAGTTTTTAATTTGATAGAATCCACTACTGTTTCTTGTGCAAACAATTCGAATGTTGAAGCAATCATCATCAAAAAAGACAGTAACAATTTTTTCATGACTAAATATTTAAATGCTTTACAACAATAAAAAGTAAACAAGTTTGCAGAGTTCTAAATAGATAACTAGTAGAAGTATTTTACTAATTTATAAAAACTTGCTAAATACAAATTATAGTAGGTAAGATACTTCTTTTACCACCTATTTTTTACGTTCTGTAGTAAAACGTACCAGTTGCTCTAAACCCAAGCGAAAGTCATTTTGAGGAAAAGTATTTAAAATGGTAAAAGCTTCTTCCTGATATTTTGCCATTTGGGTTTCTGCATAATTTAATCCGCCAGAATTTTTTACAAAACCAATAATTTCGGCTACTTTTTTGGGTTCTTCGTTATGGTTTTTAACAAGGTTGATCATGTTTCGCCGATCAGATTTCGATGCTTTGTTTAAGGCATAAATTAAAGGAAGCGTAATCTTTTTTTCCTTAATATCAATGCCTAAAGGTTTGCCCACATCATCTAAACCGAAATCGAACATATCGTCTTTAATTTGAAAAGCAATGCCGATTTTCTCTCCAAAAAGACGCATTCGTTCAACCGTTTCTGCATTTGCACCGGCCGAAGCTGCACCGCAAGCACAACAGGAAGCGATTAAAGAAGCTGTTTTTTGCCGGATTACTTCATAATAAATCGGTTCGCCCACATCCATTTTCCGAACTTTTTCAATCTGCAGCAATTCGCCTTCGCTCATTTGTTTTACCGCTTCGGATACTATTTTTAGCAGGGAAAAATCATTGTTGTCCAACGAAAGCAGCAAACCTTTTGATAGCAAATAATCGCCAACCAAAACTGCAATTTTGTTTTTCCATAAAGCATTGATTGAAAAAAAGCCGCGACGCTGATAGGAGTTGTCCACCACATCATCATGCACCAAAGTTGCGGTATGTAAAAGCTCAACTAAAGCTGCTCCCCGATGCGTGGATTCATTAATTCCACCGCATAAACCTGCGCTAAAAAACACAAACATTGGGCGTATTTGCTTGCCTTTTCGTTTTACAATATAATGGGTAATGCGGTCGAGGAGCGGGACCGAACTATGCATGGAAGCTTTGAACTTGCTTTCAAAAACATCAATTTCGGCAGCTATTGGTTTTTTAATCTCGTCTATGCTCAGCATTTACCGCTTTGGTATATTAATATTGGAAGTAAATAAAACCAGCATCGTAAGGTAAATTCTGTTCGGATTGATGTTCAAAGATACAAATCCGAAATAAAAAAACGCAACCAGACATATCAAGCCAATTGCGTTTTTTATCGGATTAGAAAAAAGCAGTGTTACTCTTCTCCGCCAACTTTTACCTGGTCTGGTTCTTCGTGATAACCTGTTCCTTCTGTTTCTGGCTGAACGAAAGTTTCGTCTTCCTCTCCATTGTTAGTAGATGGTGACTTTACTTTTTCCAATTGTTCTTCTGTTAAATTTGTACTTCCGCTGGTTAGTTCCCAAGGCTTTTCGCCTTCTTGTGCTATCGTCATGGCTTTTGGTGTTTCATGTCCTTCTTCATTTTCAACAGTTACATTTCCGCTTTCGGTATCTTGTTCTTCGTCTCCAAGAAAACCGGCATCAAAATGGCTGCGGTTGTTATCGTCTTCCCTGGCCTGGTCGTCCAGGTCTCTAAAAACTTCATCTTTAGGATCTATCATAATTATGCTGATTTAAGTTTGAATATTTACTGCCATAAAAGAAGCATTTAAAGTTAAAATTGTTTGGTTTGAAGTTGGAAAGTATACAAAAGGTAATGCTGATAGGCACTAAGCTACTATTCTGGCTTTAACTATATTTGTTTATGGGCATTTTTATAATTATTACCATACTGGTTGCAGTTAGCGCTGTTTTTTCATTTATCAATGTTAGGTTTTTTAAATTGCCTGGCGCTATTGGTGTCATCAGTATTGCTGTAATTACCTCTATCATTGCTGTTTTTACCGGTGAAGTTTTTCCGGTCCTGTTTCAAACGCTTACGGGTTTAAATAAAAACATCGATTTTTCGCAAACCCTGTTAAATACAATGCTTGGCTTTTTACTTTTTGCCAGTGCCTTAAAGTTTAACTGGGCCGAGCTTAAAAGGCAGATGCGCCCCGTGTTTATTTTAAGTACGATTAGTGTAGTACTTTCCACCTTTATTTTTGGCATGCTGTTTAACTGGCTTACCGATTTGGTTAAAGTTGATATTCCGTTTATATATTGCCTGCTTTTTGGTGCCTTAATTTCGCCAACAGATCCGGTTGCAGTTTCGGCTGTCCTAAAAAAATCTAACATGCCTAAACAGTTAGGAACGATTATCACCGGAGAATCGCTTTTTAATGACGGCATCGGACTCATCCTTTTTGTTAGTATTTTAGAATATATTTCTCAATCGGGTGATAAAATCCATTCCGGACAAATTGTTGTTTTATTTGCCCAGGAAGTTTTTGGAGGAACTTTTTTAGGCGGATTTTTAGCCTTTGTTGCTTACCGGCTTATGCGAAAAGTAGAAGATTTTCAAACCCTGGTCATGGTTTCGCTTGCTTTAGTGATGGGCATTTCCGTGTTGGCTAATAAACTGCATTTGTCAATTCCGTTAGCGGTAGTATCAGCAGGATTACTGATTGGAAATTTACAGTTTGGTAAAGACCCTTCGGGCAAACTAAATGATTTTTTGGGAAAGTTTTGGAGTATTATTGACGAACTGATGAACACCGTGCTGTTTGTGATGATTGGTTTAAGGATGGTAATGATGCCTTTTTTAGGTTATTACTGGTTTGTTTGTATGGGCGCGATTTTGGTTATTTTAATAGCAAGGGGATTAAGTGTTTTAGTACCCGTTATTTTTCTGCGGAGAACATTAAACGTAAACTATAATAATGTTGGCATCCTGACTTGGGCAGGCGTTCGCGGCGGTATTTCTATTGCCCTGGCACTTTCTATTCCGGATAGTAAATACAGAGAAGTTATTGAGGCCGGCTGTTACTTTATTGTTATTTTTTCTGTGGTAGTACAGGGGCTAACGCTTAATAAAGTAACAGATTTTTTTGTAAAAAGAGAAAACTTGTTTGCCAGTAAACCACAATAGTTACAAACTTTCCAGCATTTGCTTTAAAACCGCTTGCGCCGCCCATTCGCGGTTTGCTGCTTCTTTTATCACGATAGAATTTGGCCCGTCCAGTATTTCTGCGGATAATTCCAGGTCGCGGCGAACAGGCAAACAGTGCATTACTTTAGCGTTATTGGTATTTTTTAATTTATCGTTGGTCAGCATCCAATCTTCATTTCCGGGGATAACTTTCCCGTAAGGCTCAAAAGCCGACCAGTTTTTTACGTAGATAAAATCCGCATCCTGCAAAGCTTCTGTTTGATTATGAGTGATTTTTGCACTTTTTGTAAACTCGGTAGAAAGTTCCAGTCCCGCCGGATGCGTTAGGGTAAAATCAACATCTGCTTTACACATCCATTCAGAAAAAGAATTGGGAACCGCTTGCGGCAAAGCTTTTACATGCGGTGCCCAGGTTAAAACCACTTTCGGACGAGATTTGGTTTTAAGTTCTTCAATCGTCATCAAATCCGCCAGGCTTTGCAGCGGATGCCGTGTTGCAGATTCCAAACTCACCACTGGAACGCCGCACAATTCTACAAAATTGTTAAAAATAACTTCGCCAT
The DNA here is from genome assembly GCA_964251965.1 of uncultured Sphingobacteriaceae bacterium. Lineage (GTDB taxonomy): Bacteria > Bacteroidota > Bacteroidia > Sphingobacteriales > Sphingobacteriaceae > Mucilaginibacter_A. The sequence continues at coordinate 24,212 of CAXULQ010000017.1, forward strand.
AATCTTCCTCCCGGTCTTTCAATCCCGGAAAAGAACGCAAACCCAAAATATCAACATACTGGCCCATCACGGCTGCTGCTTCGCGGATATGTTCGACTGTTGTGCCATCCATTTTTACGCCATCACGCAACTCCAAAGCCCAGCCTTCTTTATCGATATTTAAAACCATCACATTCATACCCAGATTTGTAGCTGCTTTTTGCGTGCTCATTCGGGTGCGTAAACTTGGATTCATGAAAACCAAACCAATCGTTTTATTTTTCCCAAGATGCTGAAAAGCGAACGGATTTTTTTTCAGATCCAATGCTTCTTTTACCAGGTAATTTATATCGGCAATGTCGTTAACGGAGGAGAATTTCATTGGTTTTGTGTTGAATAAACATGGAATTTGATGCTGTAGGGGCGATTCATGAATCGCCCGAATACATTTTATTCTAAATCGACGGTGATATTGGTTGGGCGATTTATGAATCGCCCCTACATCGAAGGATTAAAAACCGCAACCGGCGCATTTTTCAAAGCCAAACTAAAGCTTTCCAGAAAACGATCAGCATGGGTTTTAGTCAAATTTAAAGCAGGCAGCAAACGGATTACATTTGGTTTGGCTTCTCCGGTAAAAATATGATACTTAAATAAAAGTTCAGCTTTTACATGCGCTAAAGAATCCGGCAATTCTATCCCGATCATCAAACCACGGCCGCGTACTTCTTTTACCTGCTCAAATTTCTTCAGTTCTTCGATTAAATATTCTCCCAAATCAGCAGCGTTTTGCATCAGGTTATCGCGTTCCATCACTTCTAAAACGGCCAATCCCGCTGCGCAAGCCAAATGGTTTCCGCCAAAAGTAGTGCCCAGCATATAATAAACCGGTTTTATTTTGGGTGAGATGGAAATGCCGCCGATCGGGAAACCGTTGCCCATTCCTTTGGCCATGGTGTAAATATCCGCATCAACTCCGGCAAAATCATGCGAGTAAAACTTACCGGTACGACCGTAACCGCATTGCACAGAATCGGCGATAAAAACAGCATTGTATTCATCGCAAAGCGAACGGATTTTCTGCAAGAAACTCTCCGGCGCAACCTGAATCCCGCCAACACCTTGAATACCTTCGATTATGACCGAAGAAATCTCATTTTCCGCAAAAGCTTGTTCTAAAGCAGTTTCGTCATTCCAGGGCAGAAAAATAACGTTATCCGTTTCGTTAATTGGAGCCAAGATTTTAGGATTATCCGTAACCGCAACCGCCAGGGAAGTACGGCCATGGAAAGCTTTCCTGAACGCAATCACTTTCTTTTTTCCGTTGTAAAAAGAAGCTAATTTCAATGCGTTTTCATTTGCTTCGGCACCGGAATTGCATAGAAACAGTTGATAATCTTCTCTGCCAGAAACTTTACCTAATTTTTCTGCTAATTCTTGTTGAATTGGAATTTCAATCGAATTGCTATAAAAACCCAACTGATGCAACTGGTTTTCCAACCGTTCCACATAATGCGGATTAGTGTGGCCGATAGAAATTACCGCATGGCCGCCGTATAAATCCAGGTATTCCTGGCCTTTATCGTCCCAAACCAAGCTTCCCTGGCCTCGAACTATGTTTATGTGATTTATAGGATATACATCGAATGGTTTCATAAGAGAGTAATAAGTTGTATGTTGTAAGTTTTAAGTTGAAAGCAGGGTTTAGACTTTTCTAACTTTAGATATAAGAGAAATAAGCATTGCTTTTATTTCATTGATTTGTTCTGCTAAAACATTGTATTCTTCAACCTGAAAATAGTTTAAATCTTTGGCAAGCAATAAATGATATTCTGTTTCATTAGCAGAACCCAAAGACGTATTTAAATAGTGTGCCAATTCTAACTGAGAATTTTTGCCGCAACCTTCTGCAATATTAGCTGGTATTGAAGAGGCAGACCGGCGAACTTGGCTTGTTAAACCATAGATTTCTTCTTTTGGAAAAAGCTTTGTGAGTTGATAAACTTTTAAAGTAAGTTGATGCGCTTTGTCCCAAACTTTCAACTCTTTGTAATTTTGCATAACTTAAAACGTATAACTTATTACTTAAAACTCTTCCTAAAATGCGTTTGCTTTTAATCTTAGGCCAGTAGTTTCTGGAAGATCGAACATCAAATTCATATTTTGAACTGCTTGTCCGGATGCTCCTTTTAACAGGTTATCCATAATGCTGATGATGAAAATTTTATTGCCGTGTTTTTTAATTTGAAGGAAGCATTTGTTGGTATTTACGACTTGCTTTAGGTCGATGTCGCGACTGGTAACGTGTGTAAAAGGATGTTCGGCGTAAAAATTTGTGTATAATTCTAACGCTTCTTCTTCGCTTAAATCACTTTCCGTATAAATGGAAGCTAAAATACCGCGCGTAAAATCTCCGCGGTAAGGAATAAAATTGAGTTTGTTTTTATCGCTTGGATAAACCGGGAAATCAGGTTGCAACTGGTTTAACGATTGGCTGATTTCCTTTAAATGCTGATGATTAAAAGCTTTGTAAACCGACAGATTATCGTTGCGCCAGGTAAAATGCGAAGTCGGCGAAAGGCTTTGTCCGGCACCGGTTGAGCCTGTTGTGGCCGAAATATGTACTTCTTTTAGCAGCAAATTTTTGTGTGCCAAAGGAAGCAAAGCCAGTTGGATGCAAGTTGCAAAACAACCCGGATTGGCAATGTTGGATGCTTCTTTTATCGATGTTTTTTGGAGTTCGGGCAGGCCGTAGATAAAGGTTCGAGGAGCGAGGCCCGAGGTTTCGGTTTCGCCTTCACCTTTCAACCTTTCACCTTTCGCCTCCTTCAACCTAAAATCCTGACTTAAATCGATAATTTTAATATGATCAGCAACTGGATTTGCTTCCAAGAATTTCTTCGCGTCACCATGGCCAACGCATAGAAACAACACATTAATATCGTTAGAGAGTTCACTACTAAATTTTAGTTCCGTATCACCAAAAAGGTCTTTGTGCACTTCATACAAGTAATTTCCGGCGTTACTTTTACTGTTCACAAAAGCAATTTCTACGTTTGGATGGTTGAGCAGGATACGCAACATTTCGCCGCCGGTATAACCTGCACCGCCAATAATCCCGGCTTTGATTTTTTCTGTGGAAGCCATCAAATTAGTCCTCTTTCGGAGCGTTAACTTTGTGATAGATAACGGTTTGGTTACCGAAGATTTTGGAAAACCCTTTCACATCTTCGCCGCTCCAGGTATTGTTCATTTCGCCGTAACTGCCAAATTTGTTCGACATTAAATCATGTTCAGATTCAATTCCCAAAACCTGGAAACGGTACGGATACAATTGCACAAAAACTTTTCCGCTTACATTTTCTTGCGTATCCGTTAAAAAAGCTTCCATATTACGCATCACCGGATCATGGAACTGGCCTTCATGCAGCCAATTGCCGTAAAAGGTAGCAAGCTGGTCTTTCCAGCTTAACTGCCATTTGGTGAGCGTATGTTTTTCTAACGTATGATGCGCTTTGATGATCACCATCGGCGCAGCGGCTTCGAAACCAACGCGGCCTTTAATGCCGATAATCGTATCGCCCACATGAATATCACGGCCAATGGCGTAAGGCGAAGTAATTTCCTGTAATTTCTGGATGGCTTTGGTTGGATGATCGAACGTTTCCTGATTGATGGCAACCAATTCGCCTTGTTTAAATTCCAGCGTTACTTTTTCAGAACCTTCTTTGCTGAGTTGCGTTGGCCAGGCATCGTCCGGCAAACCTTCGTGGGAAGTCAGCGTTTCTTTTCCGCCCACAGAAGTTCCCCAAATGCCTTTATTAATGGAGTATTTTGCTTTCTCGAAATTCATTTCCACGCCGTGCTCTTTCAGGTATTTGATTTCTGCTTCACGGCTCAATTTCAAATCGCGGATTGGCGTTAAAATTTTTATCTCCGGGATGATGATGTTAAAAATCATATCAAACCGGACCTGATCGTTGCCCGCGCCGGTACTTCCGTGCGCTACATAATCGGCACCGATTTTTTTCGCGTACAAAGCAATTGCGGTAGCCTGACTAACACGTTCTGCGCTTACAGAAAGCGGATAAGTGTTGTTTTTTAACACATTTCCGTAGATTAAATAGCGGACGCAGGTATTGTAAAAATTTTCCGTTTCATCCACAACTGAATGCGAAACAACTCCCATTTTGTAAGCGCGGCTTTCCACATCTGCCAGTTCTTCGGCACTAAATCCGCCGGTGTTTACGATGACGGAATGGACTTCCAAACCCAAATCCTGCGATAAATATATGCTGCAAAACGAAGTATCCAAACCTCCGCTAAAAGCTAAAACTACTTTTTCTTTCATGTTATAAATCGGTTAGTTTGGTAATATTCAAACTTAAAATTGCATTATTTTGGTTGATTTTTTTAAAGCATTTTCAATCCGTTCCAGCAAAGTTGCTTTGTGGCTCAGCTTTTTCATTTTATCTTCAATCTCTTTTGCTTTTTCTTCGGGGTCGAAAAGCATGGCGGTACACATGCAGTTTTTGCGTTCTTTACTCATCAAAATATCATAGTTGACACAGCTTTTGCAGCCTTGCCAAAACGCTTCGTCCTGCGTTAATTCCGAATAAGTTACCGGTTCGTAACCCAATTCCGAATTGATTTTCATCACGGCCAAACCTGTTGTTAAACCAAATATTTTGGCATCCGGATATTTTTTGCGGGACAATTTAAAAACTTCGTGTTTGATAGCTTTTGCTAAACCAACTTTTCTAAATTCCGGATTAACGATCAAACCAGAATTTGCCACAAACTGGCCGTGGCTCCAGGTTTCGATATAACAAAAACCTGCCCAGGTGCCGTCTTTGTGCAAAGCTATTACGGCTTTGCCTTCCAGCATTTTATTGGCCACATATTCTGGTGTGCGTGTTGCAATGCCGGTGCCGCGTGCTTTCGCGGATTCGGCCATTTCATCACAAATTTTGGCAGCATAATCTGCATGTTCTGCGGAAGCTACTAATATTTTAAAATCTTGGATTGTCATGGAGAAAAACAAATAATTCCATTAAAAAGGCTTTTAACGCCGGAAATAAATAGAAGTAATAGCAAATACTTTGTTTCCGGATAGGTCAACAACGAAAAAATAAGTGATTAATTCAAAGCCGGGAAATAAAAAACTGTCGTCGTCTAAGTGCAGGGATAGAAGTGGAAACCAAAACTAACGCAAATGCAACCGGAGCAAAAACTGCTCTAACAGTTGGCAAAAATAAGCGTTGTTGTTTCATCGATTTGTCTAATTTAAACTTACTTAGAAAATGCAGCAATTATCGTGTTAATTTTTTAATTATACCTGATACAATTTTAAAAGTTACAATTATGACAGATTTTTCCATAACAAGTTTATTCTTTTTGCGTAAGAATTAAAAAAGTATTTACAAGGCTTTTAATTAGTTACTAATTTATTAGTAAACCTCTATGCAGTATTTATTTGACATTGAACCTTTTACAAAAACATACAAGCAGGATTACCTGCTGATTATTCCGCCTGGGCATAACCTAACGGCCAGGATTACCTATTATAAATTAAAAGCCTGGGAACTGATCGGCGCATATCCTTCGCTTCATAGTACTCCGCATATTACAATCAACCATGATTTTAATATACAAGCTTCAGTTTTCGAAGAAAAGCTAATTTATTATAAGCGAAAAGTAGGTTACATCAAATCTTTTGAAGTGAAAGTATGTGGTTTTGATCATTTTCGTTACGGAAACAATTATACAATTTATGCAAAAGTGGAAATGGGAAACTCAGTAAAAGATACGCTTTCTAAATTCAATCAGAAATTTTCGAAAAGTGTGGTCAAAACTCCGCACATTGCAATTGTGCAAACCATCACAAAAGAAAAGTTTGAATTGTTGTGGCCATATTTTGAACAGGTGAAATTCGAATGCTCTTTTTATGCAGATAAAATTAATGTATTGGAAACACCAACCCAGAAGTTTCACGATTTGCCGATGTACTTTAAAACGGCAATTAAAATTGAGCGTTTTTAATAAAAAAAACAGATCAGAAATAAAACCTGTATAATTTTTCTACTTTTGTGGCGGGTAAGTCTTTTACGGCCAGCTCCTTTTGAACTCCCCCAGGGCGGGAACGCAGCAAGGGTAAAAAGTTGTAGCGGTGCGATAGAAGTAGCTTACCCATTTTTTCTTTTAAAACATGTGTTTTTTATACAAGCCGGATTTGTTCCGGCTTTTGTTTTTTAATGATTTTTTACTGATAAAAGAAGCATCAAAGGTTTATTAATATTGCAATGCTTCTTTTAGCCATCAAAATTTATGCTCGATATATTAATTATAGGCGGCGGGCCAATCGGTTTAGCTTGCGCACTGGAAGCCAAAAAAGCCGGATTAAGTTATTTAATTGTAGAAAAAGGCACGCTGGTAAACTCCTTATATAACTACCCAGCCGGGATGACCTTCTTTTCGACCTCAGAAAAACTCGAAATTGGCGGCGTTCCTTTCGTTTCCAACAACATTAAACCAACACGGGCTGAATCATTGGAATATTATCGACGCGTGGCAACATCCAATGAGCTAAATATGCACCTTTTTGAACCCGTTTTAAGCAATCAGGCTAAAAATGGCCACTACGAAATCACCACAACCAAAGCAACATATCAAGCTAAAAACATCATTATTGCTACGGGTTTTTATGATGTTCCGGTTAAAATGAATATTCCGGGAGAAGATTTGCCAAAAGTGCGCCACTATTATAAAGACCCGCATTTTTACTCGTTACAAAAAGTAGTGGTGATTGGTGCCAGTAATTCTTCTGTGGATGCGGCTTTAGAAACTTATCGAAAAGGCGCGGAAGTAACGATGGTAATCCGCAAAAATGATATCAGCGACCGTGTAAAATATTGGGTTCGTCCGGATATTATGAATCGGATTAAAGAAGGAACGATCAAAGCGCATTATCATTCTCAATTAACAGCAATACGGGAATTTGAGGTTGATATACAAACGCCGGAAGGTTTAATCACTATTCCGAATGATTTTGTGCTGGCTTTAACGGGTTATCAGCCTGATTTCAGTTTCTTAAAAAAAATGGGCGTTGTGCTTTCTGCTGATGAAAAGTTGCTTCCCGAGTACAACTCCGAAACGATGGAAACCAGTCAGAAAGGGATTTATTTAGCCGGAGTAGTTTGCGGCGGAATGGACACGCATTTGTGGTTTATCGAAAACTCAAGAGTTCATGCCGAACAAATCATTGCAAACATTGTACAAAAAACAGAAGTGCAAGCAGGATAATGCATTACTGTTTTTATCCCGATAAAAGAAGCATTTGTGTTACATCCGCAAAAAAACTTATCTTTATAAAATCAAGAATTTTATAGCAGAACGTTCATTATTACAGCTCATTACTTTTGACATTTACCGATTTTAACTTCGATCCAAACCTGCAGGAAGGGTTAGACAGCATGGGTTTCCGTAAACCCACTCCAATCCAGGAACAAGCTATCCCGATTATTTTAAATAAGCACGATCTCATTGCCTGCGCCCAAACCGGCACCGGTAAAACTGCCGCGTATCTGCTGCCCATTATGCACCAGATTAGCAGTAACAAACAAAAAAGTTTGGTAAATACATTGATCCTGGCACCAACCCGTGAGTTGGTTCAGCAGATAGATCAGCAAACGGAAGGCCTGGCTTATTTTGCAGGCATCAGTTCTATTGCTGTTTATGGAGGAGGAGATGGCGCGAGTTACGAGCAGCAACGCCGCTCTTTAAGCGAAGGTGTAGATATTATTATTGCAACGCCTGGCAGGTTGATCGCACATTTAACTTCTGGTATTGTTAAGCTGGACGAGTTGCAGCATTTGGTTTTGGATGAAGCCGACCGAATGCTGGACATGGGTTTTCATGATGATATTGTGCGTATCATTAGTTATTTGCCTGTAAAAAGGCAAACTTTGTTGTTTTCTGCTACAATGCCGGGTAAAATCAGGGCACTTTCCAACAAAATATTAAACCAGCCGGAGCAGATCAATATTGCACTTTCGCAGCCAGCCGTTGGTATTTTGCAGCAGGTTTATATGGTTTTCGATCACCAAAAGTTAGCGTTGATCAAATCCATTTTGAAAGAAGGTAATTACGCAAGTACAATCGTATTTGTATCGACCAAAGAAAAAGTAAAGCAATTGTACCAAACACTTTACCGTGCCGGGCTTAAGGTGGAAGCTTTCCATTCTGATTTAGAGCAAGAGCAACGGGAACAAATTTTACGTGCCTTTAAAAGCAGACAGTTGCCTATTTTGATTGGTACAGATGTTTTATCCCGAGGCATTGATGTTGAAGGTATAAGTTTGGTAATAAATTATGATGTGCCGCATGACCCGGAGGATTACATCCATCGTATCGGCCGCACAGCCCGTGCCGAAACTACCGGAACGGCAATTACTTTTATCAACGAAAAAGACCAGAGAAAATTTAGGAATATAGAAGTTTTGATTGGAAAAGCGGTGGAGCAAATGCCGCTGCCACAGGTTTTAGGCGAAGGGCCAATCTATCAACCAGAAATACGAAGACCGTCTTCAGGGTCTAAAAAGCCATGGCGAAAAAAGAAATAATACTTCTTTTACCATCCTAAAATTAGTACACAGTATTGCTGCCCTATTTACTACTTGCTGCAAGAACGCTGTACCAAAAACGATTTTAGTACAACAGTAGTTTTATCTGGAAAAATTGTATATTTAATAGGGCAGTAGGACAACAATGAGTTAATCAATCGATTGATTTATTTGTTAAAATATTTAAGTTTTTGTTGTTCTGAGTCAAACACTTAGCTGTACATAGTTCTGTTTAACAAACTCTATTTCAACTTTGGCAGTGTTTTTACGTATTAGTTTAAAGTAGTTTGTACAATAATAGATTAGAAATTGTGCAAGACTTAACATTAAAACAATTTACAAAAATGAAATCAAAGATTACAAAGTTGGCCCTAACACTATCTACTGTGGGGTTATCAACGGCATTATTTGCTCAAGGCATGAATTCGGACACTACGAAACGTTTTGACAAAAAAACTTTTCGGACTTGGTCTATCGGATTAAATGGTGGTATGCTGACCCACTTTACACCTTTTAACAATGCATCAAATGGTGATTTTCGCACACCAGAAGAAACTTGGGGCTACGGCGGTTACATCAAAAAACAAATTTTACCAAGTTTTGGCATTCAGGCAGATTTTTTGGCCGGTAAAGTAAGAGGCTATCAAGCTAATTACCTTCCTTCGCCAACAGTGGCACAAAACAACAGCAGTTTCACAACTAATATTGATTGGTCCGCGGCATTAAGTGCAAACCTTACAATTGCAAATTTAAGCCTTAACCATAAAAGAAGTGCTTTGTCGCCATATGTAACTGCAGGTGCAGGTTATATGTCATCTGGTGCAAATGTGCAAGGTCTTCCTGCATCCATAGTTAATGCTGGTTCTTATGATGAACACTGGTTTGTTCCGGTTGGCGCAGGTTTAAAATTTGGCTTGTCCAAAACGATTAACATTGATTTAGGTTACAACGTTTATTTTATGAAAACACCTGTTTTTGATGGTGTACGTAGTGGTTCTAATGACAGATTTTCTTATGCACACGCAGGTTTAGAATTCTCTTTAGGCAGTAAAAAATCTTCTCAGTTGGCAAATTATAGTCCGATTGCAGCACTTAGAGAAGAAAGTGCAGCGGAAAGCGCAGAATTGAAAGGTTTGCTTTCAGCATCTGAACAAAAAAGATTAGCAGATGAACAAGCACAACAACAGTTGCAACAACAATATGCTAAGGATTTAGGAGATGATGATGCCGATGGTGTTGCGAATAAATTCGATAAATGCCCGGGTACACCTTCAGGTACTGCTGTTGATGGTTCCGGTTGTGCGTTGCCAGTAAATAAACCAGATGTTAAAGTTTATGTAACTGAAGAAGATAAGAAAGTTGTAAGGGATGCTATTTTGAACTTAGAATTTGACTTAGGAAAATCAACAATCCGCGACCATTCTTTTGCCAGCTTAAATAAAGTTGCAGATTTACTGGTAAGCAAAAACTTTAGTTTAAAACTTGCTGGCCATACTGATAACACAGGTTCTGCAACGCTTAATTTAAAATTGTCTAAAGACCGTGCAGAAGCAGTTAGACAATATTTGGTTAGCAAAGGCGCAAATGCATCGCGTATAGAAGCAACAGGTTATGGTCAAACACAACCAATTGCAACTAACAAAACCGCAGCAGGACGCCAGAAAAACCGTCGTGTAGAGTTTACCTTATATTAAAATAGACGCTTCTTTTAGGAGCATTAAAATAGAAAGGTGTGCTATTTTTAGCACACCTTTTTTGTTTATTAAATATTTCGATAAAGTATTAAAGCCGCTTTTTGATGTGCAAATTGAGATCCTGTTTAAAATTAATGGAATGGATTTATTATAGGTTTAGTTAAACCGATAGAAAGCGTTCTTTTTGTGGTGGCCGAGAGGACTTTCCCCTGGTCAGATAACGATAGAAGGTTGTGTAGAAATTATGGACCGTTGCTGGAAACCTCAAAAGAAAGGGTCAAATTATCTGCCATAAAATTGTTGCTGAATAAAATTTAAAAACAGGCTCTGAACTTTAACAAAAAATATAAATTTTTTTAATAGTAATTATAGATTTAATATAAGTATTTTTGAAATAGATATACAATCAAATTAAAAACAATAATGAACATTTTTGTAGGAAGCCTTCCATTCTCTTTGGAAGAGACCAAGTTAAAAGAAGTTTTTGAAGCTTACGGTGAAGTATCATCAGTAAAAATTATCATCGACAAGTTTTCGGGAAGAAGCAAAGGATTCGGTTTTGTTGAAATGCCGGACGATGCAACTGCACAAAAAGCAATTGACGAGCTAAACGGTTCTTCTGTTGAAGGACGTTCTATCGTAGTAAACAAATCTGAAGATAAAAGAGACGATTCCAGAAGAAGTAGTTTTGGCGGTGGAAATAGTGGTGGCGGCTACAAAGGCGGAAACAGCGGTGGCGGTTATGGCGGCGGCGGCAATAGTAGAGGCGGAAGCGGTGGATATGGCGGCGGCGGCGGTAGAAGTAGTGGCGGTGGCTACGATAAAGGCGGTTACAAAGGTGGAAACAGCGGTGGTGGATACAAAGGCGGAAGCGGTGGCCGTAAAGACGAATACTAAAAACTTATTTATTTCATAAAAAGTATAACTATTATAATAACAGTAGTAAAGCAATAATTTTACTCCAAATGTTATAATAGTTTCTAATATAATTTCAGCCTCTAAAAACAGGATTTAAAATCCTGTTTTTAGAGGCTGAAAAATAGGCTGTGTCAAAGAGTAATTAATTACCTTTAACATAGTTTAAGAATGAAATAGGAAGAACCGCTCGAGTACGGGCTGATGAAAAAGAAAGCCCTGGAGCAGCTTCGATCGGGCAAGTCGCTGTACGGCAAGGATGGTGGTTTTGCTCCCCCTGCTTAAAATTTTTTTGGATGCAGCACTGGAAGCCTAGCTGGAAAGGTATTTGGATGAAGCGGAATACATTTCCGGCAATGGCAAGACGGGTAAATATGTACGCACATCAGAGGGTACTATATCTGTCAATACACCCCGGAACCGTAACCCCAGCTTCGAGCCGGAACTGATCCGCAAGCGGGAAACGATCCTTGCCGAGAGCTTGGAACCAAAGATCATTGGTATGTACGGTTTTAAGGATGGACCTGCGCGATATCTCGAAGCACATCAAGGATATGTACGATAGCAGATCAGCCATAGTACCTTGGCGGCCATTACAAACAAGATTATTCCCTAAGTAAAAGAACGGCAATCCAGACCGCTGGAAGAACTTCCAATTTATCAGGCTGAAACGTTGGAGCTGGCCGAACTGCGCCTGGATTAGCTGGAAGAAAAATGGGGTAAGAAGTATGAAAAGGTGCTGGGATCCTAGCGTAACAACTGGTCAAAGCTAACTACATATTTCCTGCAGAAATCCGCAAATTGTGCGATATTTTCTACCGAAATACAAAAAATGACTGAAATAATTAGCGGAAGTATTTATAACGAAATTCGTGACAAATTCACAAAAAAAATAGATTTAAATAAGCTTCCTTTATACGGCGAGAAAGAAATATTCAAAGTTAGTGCTGAAAGATATGGGCGGGTGAAAATAAAACTTGAAATCGAAGATGAAAATGAAATAATAGATCAAATTAAAAGTTTTGGAACACATGAAAACGCGATTAAGGTTTGTTACTTTACTTATAAATGGGAAGCAGACGAAAGTGTATTACCGAAAAACTTTGAAAGGTATATAAGACCGGAAATTGAAAATTTCATAAAACTGCTATCTATTTTTAGAGAAAGGGACGAACAAATCTTAAGGTTTACAATTGTTGATGGAGGGTACAAAGATACTGAAAGACCTGGACACATGATTGCTGTACAATATGCGTTGATTGACCTATTTAAGCAGATTTAAACATCGCACAAGATTGGTTTGGCAAAAAACTGGCAGACGGAATAAACATCAAATTTTGTTTTACTATTTTGCTTCAGTTCTGGCGGACGGAATAAAATTTAGCTTGTAAAAACAGTATTGAACTTTGGAACATTAATTTAACTTTAGTTCCGGGCTGACGGAATTCAAATTCCATTTCTTCGCCAAGCCCTTTCCGTTGGTCTACACCACCAATGCCATCAAGGGTTTCCACCGGCAGGTCAGAAAAGTGACCAAAACAAAAGGCGGCTTTGCTTCCGATATGGCTTTACTGAAGTTATCTCGGAAAAAGTTCCTCCAATTCCGCACTTCCACCGGAACTAAAAGAAAGGAAATCGGTTATGAACCGGTTTTCAGAATTAAACCTAAATAGCTTTTGAAAAATTAAAACTGTATATAATTATCAAGAACAAACAACGAGACCTATCCAGAAATGGGTAGGTTTTTTTATTAATTACGTTTTTAATTTTCGATACCAATAACGTTCGTCCTGAAATATGAATGTATTTTAATTCTTTAAATTATTGAAAGCAAAATAGCAGTAGCCAAAATATTTCCTTACTTATTTTTTAAAGCTGGGCTGTTCTAAAAATGTTCTTTTCCCTGTTTCAAATAATGTTGTTTCAAACTCCAATTCGTAGAGATAATATTTAATCGAATGCCTACAAAACAGATAGTTCCTTTAACCAAGGACAAAAGGAGAGGAGAAGTACTATAAAAAATCCAAAAATATGCGCCAATTTGTGCGCCAAATATTAGTTTAAAGTGGTATATTAGAACAATAATTCTTTCTAAAACACTTGAAGGGGTTTTAATAATTAACAGATTTAAAAACTGCATTTCAGACGAACAGAAGTATATTTAGCTTAAAAACAACAAATCCCCTCAGTAAAAACTAAAAGGATTGTAGGTGCGCCCACCTAGGCTCGAACCTTGTTTTGTAATTAACTGAAAATCAAATTTTTACAACAAACTGTAATCTCAAGGTTACGGAATAAGTATTCTTTCCTAAAATCGTAGTCTAAAGATAATTAATTATTTTATAATAAAAATAATTAACACCAAAATTTAACTGAATTTTGGTGTCTTTGATACGTTTCAATGTTCAAATTATTGGTTCGGATCCCAACGGGATCACTGAAAGGCACAAATTGAAATTTTGCATTTTGTCCCATTTTTTTTAGCAAATATCTAATTGCCAGATAGTTTCATATTTCCCTTTACCGTGAATAGTTTTCAAAGGCACTCCTTTAATTCCGCTAATAGATATCAACCCGGAACTAAGCAAAGCGCAGGAACTGGAATTCGAAGAAGTAAGAAACTTCATTACTGCTAAAATTCCACCAGTGCGCCTCATCTACTTATTAGGTACGCATAGCGACCCCTTTACGTACTACCTGGTTGTTTTGATGATGACGTGCAGCGGGAACTTTTACAGGCCGTTTACAAAACAGGAAAACCGATTATTCTGGTCCTGGTACATGGCCGTCCATGGAGCATCGGATGGGAAAAAGATAATATTCCGGCCATCTTGGTTGGAAGCCTGGTATTCCGGGGGGAAAAGGAGGATCTGCTATCGCCAACATATTATTTGGAAAAGTAAATCCATCCGGCAGGCTGAATATGTCAATTCCACAATCAGCCGGCCACCTCCCGGTATTTTATAACTATGTAAATTCCGCCAAAGGAATTAACCGTCAGCATGGAACGCCGGAAAAACCGGGCCTGGACTGTGTTTTTTCTTCCACAGAACCCTTGTTTCCATTCGGATTCGGCCTGAGCTACACCACATTCAGCTATTTAAATTTACATGTGTCTAAAATGGTATTTAACAAGGATGAGAAGGTAAACATCACTGTTGACGTGAAAAACACCGGTACGGTTTCGGGAAAGGAGGTGGTTCAGCTCTACCTTGGCAATAAAATAAATTCTGTAAGTACGCCTGTCGCTGCGGGGATTTCAGCAAAATATCACTGGAACCGGGTGAAATTAAATCCGTCAATTTTATGATTCCAGCGGATGACCTGGCGATATGGAATAGAAAAATGAAACTTACCACAGAACCGGGAACATTTGATGTAATGATCGGCTGATCGCCGATATACTCAAAAATCAATTCCAGTTTTTTTTAATGAAAAGGAAATAGAACGGCTTATACTTTGGGAACTATCAACGCAAAGCCCTTTAATGCGGACTGGTTCAGGCTGGCCAACGAAATTTCAAGTAACGAAGACGAAATTGGAGGATATGAGATCGCGGAAACATAACGGGATAGTCCCGCCAAACACATCATCAGCTGAAATCTGCTGGTGAATTGCCTTATATTGGTTTACCCGGCGGCGGAGTCCGATTTTCGAAAAGATGTTAATAAACTGGTTACTATCCTACCAAAAGCTTACAAATCAGGAAATACAGGAAAAAGCGGAAACCCTGAAACTTAAGCGCAAATTGCGAAGAAAATAATAACTGTTTCAACTATTCAGATAGTGTCCTGTACAGCCAATATGACTATCTTACAACTTGGTCAAAAATGGTGCTTAGCATTGGCTAATACGTTTGCCTATAAGTGAAAAAAATACATTGACCCCTATTCACCAACCTTGTGACAATAACCTGTATTTCAGCTTTTGAAGTGATCAAATCTAAATTGGCAGCTGAATCAATCAGTTTCGGTTTATCCAACCATTACTTTAATACTCCCGCAGCTTAGTTAAGGAACTTAAAGATTTTTGAACGGTATTAAACGATAGGCTTAATTTAACTAGTCACTCCTTAAAAGGTATTTAATTATTTGATTATCAACAAATTGTTAATAATTTATATTGCTATAATTTGCAAGTTTTCCCGATATTGACATCAAAAGCTTGCAGATATTTATGCTTAATAAACCGATAAACACTATCCAGTTGAGTTTTTTGCAACCAGGTTTAGAAGAACAGTTGTCCAATAAACATTCGCTGTACATTTTAGCGGATGTGATCAATTGGCAGTTATTTGAAGAAAGCTTCAGGAAACACTACCGGGAAGACTTTGGTCGCCCGGCCAAACCGATACGTCTGATGGTAGCGCTTCTGATATTGAAGCACATCCGTAACCTGAGCGATGAGAGCGTAGTGGATCAGTGGGCTGAAAATGGTTACTATCAATACTTTAGCGGAGAGCAGGTATTTACAGCCAAAGCCCCCTGTGAAGCATCCGAATTGGTGCATTTCCGTAACCGGATCGGTGCCGAAGGCGTTGAGTTGATCTTAAAGGAAAGTATCCGCATCAACGGCAAAGGCGGTAAAGAAGAGAGTGCCAGCATAGATACCACTGTACAAGAAAAGAATATCACTTATCCTACAGATAGCAAGTTGCACCGGAAGATCATCAAAAAGTGTGTTGGAATAGCAGGCAAAGCGGGGATAGAACTTCGCCAAAGTTACACCCGTACCTTAAAGAAGCTGGGTGTCGACCAACGCTTCAGGAACCATCCCAAAAACGGAGCAAAAGCACGTAAAGCTGATAAAAAAGTAAAAACGATAGCCGGCAGACTGGTAAGGGAACTCGGGAGGAAATTACCGGCAGAAAGTTATGCAACCGACCTGAAACTGTTTGAGCGGGTACTCCGTCAAAAACGACACGACAAAAATAAAGTTTATAGCCTTCATGAACCGGAGGTACTGTGCATCAGCAAAGGCAAAGAGCATAAGAAGTATGAGTTCGGCAGTAAAGTATCCATCACGGTTACCCAAAAGAGTGGCGTGATCATCGGGGCGCTGAACATCCCGGGGAATGATTACGACGGGCATACGCTGGATGCCGCGCTGGAACAGCAACAAAGGCTCACCGGTCACAGGCTCAAAGAAGCCTTTGTGGACCGGGGCTACCGGGGAAGAAAAGAGGCACTGGGAACCACTATTCATACTCCCAAGACTTTCAGTCGCAAACTAACGGACTATCGAAAAGCCAAATTGAAGAAAGGCTTTACCCAAAGAGCAGCCATTGAGCCCAAAATCGGTCATTTGAAAGCAGATCACCGCCTAAGCCGCAACTTTTACAAAGGAATAAAAGGCGATAACATCAATGTGATGCTGCCGCTGCCGCAATGAACCTCAAAAGAATGATGAATATCTGGAAACATTACCTTTTGGCACTTTTTTTCGGATCGTCCAGGTTATTACACAACTCTTACCTGAAACCTTAAAATATAACACCTATCGTTTAATGACTTTTTAAGGCTTGACTATTTAAAATAGGCTTCATTCAAAACTTGGTTAATCTAGGCCGCAAAATCACCATGCTTCTTTTATGTATATAAATTCTGTGTTAAGCCCCATAGGAGAGGGATTTGGCATTATGCAAAAACATAGAAAGTTTCATGATTTCAGGTTACAAAAGAAGCATGGAAATTAAACGGAACAATACTTACACAAGCAATTATGTATTTGTATCAACAGCAAGCCCGATTCTTTTTGGCGCCTGGCATGCTGATGTATGATTTATTGTTTAGAAAACTTATCGGCCAATAACTTCATAAAATATCCGCCCACCACACTTCGTGCCTGAAAGCCAACCATTTTACCGGTTGTGGTTTCATGCCAGTCGCTCACAGGTACACGGGAAGAAGTTTCTAAAGTGTATTTATAAATTGGATTTACTAGCGCATTAAAATCGCTTTTGTTGTCAGTTAATCCTGCTGTCCACAATACCCAATCTGATTTAGTATAGGTTTTTCTGCTGTCTAAAGGCAGGCCGTATTCATTTTGCTTTGTTAGATAGTATTTAACTTCCTTATCGTAAACAGATTTAGGAAACAGGTTTAGGCCGAGCACTTTATCCCAAACCATGTTGTACTTTTCGCTCCAACTGTCTTTATTGTCAAAAGTAAGCGCGTAATGGTCGCCCGCATCGGCAAGTTGCATCCATTTACCAACCATTTCTTTGGCACTGTTCCTGTATTTTTCGGCTGTGGCCTTATCGCCCATCTGTTCGGCAAGCATGGCATAACAACCAACCCCTACAATGGCTTTTACCGAAAGATTGGCATTACGGGCCAAATGGCCGGCAAAGTCATCGGTACACAATTGGTTTGCAGGGTCAAGCCCCTCCTTATTCAAATAATTTGCCCAGGTAGTTAGTGTTTTCCAATGTTTTTTGGCATAATTAGCATTGCCTTCCGCTTTGGCTATTGCAGTGGCAAGGATCAGCATGTTGCCAGATTCTTCCACCGGCATACCTTCACCATAAGTTTGCCCGTTGGCCAATGGATAAGTACCCAAATCATGTGCTGCAAAAGGGCTTTTGTTTTTTCCGCTTTCGCTGAAATAAAATATTCCGTTCATCATGCCTTCCATCAACTCAGGATTATAAACCAGGTATAATGGTGCCGACGGATAAGTTACATCAACCGTATTGATAAACCCGCCACTAAAATTTTCCTTCGATAAAAACAGTATCTCGCCTTGCGGGCTTTTAACTAATTTATGCGCCGAGATGCTCTGGCGATAACCCAAAACACAAAGTTTGGCATAATTTTCACCGCCTGCTGCTACTGCTGCGTTTTGCAAGCTTTGGTTAAAATCAGTACATCTTTTTAGTATTGAAACATAATCCCTTGCTGCTGCGCCCAATTCGCTTTCAATGGTTTTTGACGGGTCGAGCTTCCACCAAGCCTTTAAATTCTGGTTGAAATACTGAACGGCATACAAATCATCATAACCCAGCATGATAAACTGTTCTTTTGGTGTGCTACTAACTTTTCCAAGTGGAATGATCGTACTCAACACCAAATGCTTTCCGTCCTTTATGTTTGTTGAAGTCGAATTCTGCAAAAAGTTGTTTATAGCATCCGTAGAACTGCTTACATACTGGTTGCTGCCATGGCTTTGCAGTACACCTACATACATATAACCCCAGTCAATCCGCACGTCATCGCCTCTTTTCTGTAGTACAGGTTGTTCTACCGTACCGGCCTTTAATATGGCTATATTGTTGGAAGTGTATTTCTGTGTTGTTACCGGTTGCATGGATGTGTTTACCGCAATATCCGTAGAAGCACCAAAGTAAACCTGTACGTTGTGTGTTTTGCTATCATTGGCTTTGACTTTATAAGAAATATAGGAAATTGGGCGGGAGAGCAAATTCAGGTCGTTCAACAACAGTGGCGAAGTAAATGTCAAGGCAAGATCAACCTTTCCGCAGGTAAAATTATAGATGGTTTGTGTTGCGTTCATATCTACCTTAGTTTGGTTGGCCACCAATATGTTTGCTTTTTGTGCCGATGCCGGTTCGGTAACCATGCCTGCATCCAAATGAGCACCGCCTGCAGTATTTGTGCAATGGATAGCCAGCACGTTCTTACCTGCTTTTAAGTTTTTCCTGATTGCATCATCAATTTCAATAAATACAAACTTTTGTACCCAGCCTATTTTATTATAAATCTTTTCGCCGTTGAAGTAAACTTCTGCATTATCATCATGGCTAATCTTTAAATACAGTTTTTTGAAATTTAGCTGATCGAGGTTAAAAGTCCTTCTCACCCAAATATCTTTTGTCTTCCAGGAAGTTTTATCTGCATCGTTGTCACCAAAAGGGGCAATACCATTTTTCCAGTCGGTGTCGTTAAACTGAGCGTTTTCCCAACCACTGGCAGGCTGGGTTTCAATGTATTTGGTTTGATAGTTTTCCTCGTCTGATGTTGGGATCAAAGTTTTATAAGTTTTTTCCTCATTGCCCATAAAACGATAAGCAGTTCCATCTACTTTGATCAAGCCGGTTAACGATTGGTCTGTACCAGTCCAATGTTTTGTTGGCGCATCAGTTAGCTTGTCGGATGTGGACCATATACTAAAATAAGTATCATGGTTAATAAGAGGATAAGCCGGTGCCCTAAAACTCTGGGCATTTACTGCCAGATATTGCATTCCGGTTAAAACGAGAAGAAGGAATATTTTTTTCATTTTCATATTGTTTAGCTCTATTGTTGATCAATTGTGTAATGCTTCTTTTACCGGGTAAAATTTAGTGTTGGATCCTATGAACCATTAATTATGAACCATTAACCCTATTCGGTTACCGGAAAAGCCGAAATTCTTAACCTTGCGCCGCCCATCGGTACTAAAGTAAGTTCTGCTACCGGCTGTTCGCTTTTTACCGGACTTTGAGGCAACACGGCGCAAAGCCCGTATTGGTCTATTGTCCAGCCAGGAAGTATTTTTCCTTTTACTTTTAGTTCGATTGGTGCATTATTGTTGGTAAAAGGGTTATTGTCTTTTGGCCAGCTTCTGTGGATAACTTCAATTGAGTTTTCAGGGTGAGATTTATCGATCAGCAAACCATAGTTCCAGGCAGAAGCGGGATGGATTTCGTAAGAAGGCCACTTTTTCGGGTCAGCGCCTGCCTGCCATTTTGAATCGCCGATGGCAGTAGCTTTACTGTCTTCGCGGGTGTAGTTCTCCTCAATTTTTAGAGAATAAGTAAGCGGACCATAATTAACACTTACGCTGTTCTTGTTCTCGTTCCATTCCCGCACTTTTAATTGCATCGGCAGTTGCAAAGCAATTTTATCACCGTTTTTCCAGGTTTTAACCAAACGGATATAATCGCCGCTGCTTGTTTCTACAGCTACGGCCTGTCCGTTTACTTTAACCGAAGCATTTTTACACCAGGCCGGAACTCGCAGGTAGATCGGAAAGCTGACTGTTTTTGGCGTATTGACGGTAAAGTTGACCTGGCTTTCAAAAGGATAATGGGTAGTTTCTACTAAACTAACTGGTGTGCCATTGCCAACTTTGGCTTTTACCTCGCCTTCGGAATATAGTTGTGCTGCAAGGCCATTGTCAGGTGTGGCCATCCAGGTATTTTCAGCAAAATAAACCCAACCTGCGGCATGGTTATGCTGGCAGCAACGGCTACTAAAAGGGTTCATCATTAAAAACGGCCCTTCATTGGCAATGCCCGGGTGGTGGTTTTTACTATCGCTTACCACCATATTAGGTGCTGTAAGATAACGCAGCGATTTATAATCGGGCATAAAAGCAGCCGAAAAGGTATTAAAAGCCACATCTTCGCAATTCTCAGCCCAAAAAGGGTCACCAGTATCGCCCAGCAGCATTTCGTCAGAAGTCATCTGTTCTACCATCCCACAGGTTTCAACTGCTTGCCGGGGATCAACGTAACCTTTTCGTGCATTTTCATCACTTCCAAACATGCCACCCGGAACTTGCCCGTACATTGCACGGATAAATTTGAAATCGTTATAAGTAGCATTTAGGTCTTTCTGATCATGGCTTTGCAGGTAAAACGTGGCTGGCTCCCTGAAACATTCGGCAATATTTACATTATGCCAGTTTGGCAAATTATTATCCTGGCGCCAGTTGGCTGTGTTTCTATCAATTTTGTTTGCAAGGTCGAGCAGCCATTTATCGTCTGTACGGTTGTAAAGCCAGTACACGCTCAACAGGTTATCGCCGCCCCTGCTGTTCTCCCAGTAATCCTTTAAAAATTTATTATCAGGAACAGACAGTTCATATTTAAAATAACGTGTCATAAAAGGAAGGACACGCGGGTCTTTAGAATATTCGTAATAGGATTGCAAACACCAGAGCATCGGCATATTCGTCCATAAATCGCGGTTGCCTTTTCGTTCTACGGCAGGACCGAAATCACCATTGTCGCGCTGGTTGTTCAAAACGGCATCAATCCAGAACATAGCTTCGCTAATCATTTTTTTATCGTTCAGCATATAACCAATGTTGGCATAGCCTTTTAACCAATAAGGCAATTCTTCCCAGCCATATTGGCCTTTGCCTTCTTTATTCAGCCAGGCATTGTTTGTTTTTGAAAGCCAGATGCTGATCTCGCCCAGGTTACCAGTAAGCCCGTCGCGCTGTAATTCTAAAGCTTTTTTTAGCCATCCACCAGCGTGGATGCTACCTATTGGCAATTTTGTAAAATGCTGCTTTTGCAGTGGTGTTCGGTTGTTTACATAAAAAGCATTGGATTGCTGGTTAGCTGCATTTGATACCATGGTTGCTTTAACTACAGATTGTGCAGTTGCAGTAAACCCACTAAAACCTATTAGTGCAGTACTAAGAAATATCCGTTTTTGAATTTTAAAAAAAGGCGTTTTTGAAAACATAGTCTGACCAATCTATTTTTTTTTACCAATGCCGGATTGTATAACCTGACATTCGACTTTTGCAACATTTCCACAAGTATTTTTATTACTTTACAGTCATACTGTATATTCCGGAGAAGCTGACCGTGTAATTCCGTGGCAAACTGACCAGGTGAT
>CAXULQ010000018.1:0-39651 GCA_964251965.1 uncultured Sphingobacteriaceae bacterium
CTAATACCCGCTGGTAAAAATCAAAGGAATTTTAGTTTTTGCCCTTTATGAAGCTGGTCGTAACGCAGCAAAGCTTCCAGGTAATAATAATCGGCATAAACCAACGGCACATCAACTTCAGAATTCTGAGGTTTGGAACCTACGCTATGCTTTAAAATAAAGTGCCCGTTGCTGCCGGTCTCTGCTTTATATTTCGAGGTAGTTAGGCTGGCCAACATTGTTTTTGCAGCATCAAAATAACGTTTGCCGTTGGTTTTACTATACTGGCTCAATTCTAACAAAGCAGAAGCCATAACCGCCCCTGCCGATGCGTCCCGTTCTTCGTTTGGGATGTTGGGCGCGTTAAAATCCCAGTACGGTATTTTATCAGCAGGCAAATTGGGATGGCTTAATATAAAGTTGGCGATATGTTCTGCCTGTTCCAGGTATTTTTTTTGCTTTGTTTCCCGGTACATCACCGTAAAACCGTACAGCCCCCAGCTTTGGCCGCGGCTCCAGGCAGAGCTGTCCGAATAGCCCTGATGCGTTTTTTGGGCCAAAACTTTGCCGCCCTCAGCGTAACAAACCACATGGTAGCTGCTGAAATCTTTACGGTAATGGTTTTTTAAGGTATGATCGGCGTGGGAAATGCAGATATTATAAAACTTTTTATCACCTGATGCTTTGGCTGCCCATAATAAAAATTCCAGGTTCATCATGTTATCGATAATCACCGGGTAATCGTACGTTTTCCAACTGTCCCAGGATTTGATCACACCATAACTCGGGTTAAAACGCGTGGCCAGCGATGACGCCCCGGTTAACATAACCTGCTTGTATTCCTGATTGTTGGTGAGCCGGAAACCGTTGCCGAAAGAACAGTAAAGCATAAAACCCAGATCGTGGGTCGAGGTGTTGCCCTTTTCCTTTTGTACGGCCATCGTCCATTTGTTTGCGGCATTTTTCCAGGTGGTATCGCGTGTGTAATCGTACAAGTACCAAAGTGAGCCTCCGAAAAAACCGCTGCACCACCAGTTAGAAGGCATATCTTTTGGGGTGCCGTCAGGAAACAGCGATTGGGGGAACTTGGTGATGTCCGGATGACTGCTTAACATCCCTTTATACTGCGTGGCTGCATGTTCAATTTCTTTTGCAACATTGATCTGTGTTTGTGCAAATGCGGAGTTCAGGACAAAAAATATACATCCTGTTAAAAGCAATTTTTTAAGTATAATTTTCAATTTAATAGTTTTTATACAATTCAAAATTTCTTGAATTTTCGTCTAATTGTTTAGGTCTAAAACTACTGTTTTACCTTATTCCTGTTACCATTTTTTTAAAGGCTTTAGGTTTGTTGTTTTAGATTTATCGCCCACTTCTTTAAAAACCACGGCAATAGTTGTTTGGGCTACATCTTTTAGGTGGATGGACAAACGCCTGACACCTTTGTTCGCGTCCTCGTTGGCTGGTTGTGCCGATGCGGGCAAAGGCTTCGCTTCCAATACTTCAAACCCGGCTTTTTGCGGGCTAACGATCTCTGCCTTCAGCTTCTCATCCCCTAAACTTAATACCATGCTTCTTTTATCGGCAGAAATTTGGATTGCTGCCCTTGTCTGCATAAACCAGTACAAATCTTTTATTGGTTTTGCAGCCGTTACTTCATCCTGAACAAGCACCTGCTTTTTGTTTTGCAAAGCAATACCCCGCGTAGCTGATGTAACTTTTGGCCCGTAAGCTGCTGCCATATCCATCACACCAAAAGAAGATACCGGGTTTGATACAAATTTATTGATGGTGGTCGAGGCTTTCGGGTCCTGGTCTGGCTGCTTGTCCGGGTTGATAACCAGCGTGTTGTGGCCCTCGGCTTTCATGCGGTAATACGTCCATCGCTGGCCGTCCGGTTTGCTGTCGAAATATCCGGGCAAGGCATAACTATCATGCTGCAGGTCTATTGCCCAGCGTTTGCCGTTTTTCTCTAACACGAAATTTCCAATATCGAGGTGCCCGTGGTTTGCAGTGTTAGTGCCGGCCTTAAAACCAACAAACCAACCTTTTGGGTCGTGCCAAGAGGAGCGCATAGTGGCAACTTCGGCATTTCGGTAATAATTATTTTCCGGGAGGTCTGCCCCGCCTTTTATTTCGGGGTCGTACCACAGCAATTCCAAAGGGGAATAACAGGGGTGTTTTTTTTGATAAGTGGCCAGTAACGGCTGGTTGTATTCTTTGGCGAACCAAAAAAGTTCTGGTGCCTGGATAAAATTTGTCCAGCAATCGGCATAATCAAACGGGACACCAAACGTGCCCGCCATCGCCAAAAAATAAGAACCGGTTTTTGAAAAGCCGTCCATTTTGCCCAACCCAAAATCTGTACCCAAAGCCGTTTTAAGCGAGGCGATTAAAGCAACGTTGTACTGTGTGCCAAAAGCCCAATAGCCGGGGCCTTCTTCGCTGGCACCGTCCGGCCCTAACCTTTTCATGGTGTTTGGGATGTGTTCGACCGCTTGTTTGATCAAATAACTACAAAGTTTCGGCTCTTCATCTGCCACGGCTAACGCAGCCAAACCAACTCCGCCGCTGCAAACCTGGTTCCAATTGCTCACTGCTTTTGGCCAATCAACCAAATGATTAGTTTCTAAACCATTGTAACCGATATAAGCGCGTGATAAGCCTTTGTCCACAATTGCCTGTTTGATTACTTTCCGCTGCCCCGGTGTCCAGACATCATATAGCCAATCGTAACCGATGGCAAAACCGTGGAGCATTTCAGAAACATCCAAAAAATGCCAGGGGTTCCAATCGGGGAAATGCGAGGCCGCATATAAATCGCCCCAAACCTTGTCGGCATATTTTTTATTTCCGGTGAGGCGGTAGGCCATCGCCAAAATATATGCCCTTTTATAAACGTTCCGGCTAACTTCCAATAACTGTCCGCCAAGCTGGTTCGCCAAAATATATTTTACAGTATCGCAGGTTAGGATTGAATCTGCTTTGTGTAAAATCACCTGACTACATTTCTTTAGGAAAGCATCTGTTGCGATACGCTTTTTAAGGTCATCAAAATCTTTCATCGACTTTACCAATAATCTCGGGTGGTTTTGGTTTAAGGTTGATAAAATATCATCCGGCAGCGTAACCTGTGCTTTCAGTAGATTGGAAACTAATAGCAGGGCCGCCACGAGGATAAACTTCATCGGTTCTTTTAAATGCAATTTCATTATATGTAATAACAGGTTTAAACGATACTTAAAATAATTGTACTCCTTTTATCCACATAAAACCGTATTTGTATCTGCCTCTTTAAATAAAAAAGCACAAACGTTTACTAATTTTTAGGTGATAAAAGAAGCATCTGGTTAACAGCTAAAAATTTCAAACAACCGTAATAGTTAGGATTATCCAGAAAAGAAAATAGATACACCAGTTTGAAAGGAATACAACAGAAGTATGGTTAAGGAGTACAGGAAAAACTATTCAGTTCTAATAAGTATCGATAGGGACGACATTTATAAAAACCCGTTCAACAGCAACCAATTTTTTCCGCGGTCAAACCAGTAGTCCTGCGTGCTTTTATTATTGAGACCAAAACCATGGCCGCCCGCTTGGTACAAGTGCATTTCTGCTTTTACACCGGCTTTTAGCAAAGCCTGGTAAAACAAGAGGCTGTTTTGTACCGGTACAATTTTATCATCCCCGGTTTGTACAATAAAAGTTGGTGGTGTTTTAGCATCTACCTGCTTCTCGTTCGAATAAAGGTCTAACTGCGCCTGGGATGCATCCTGGCCAACTAAATTATTCCTTGAACCTTTATGGGCCTGTTCACCAAAAGTTATAACCGGGTAAAGCAACATCATAAAATCCGGACGTAAGCTGATGTTTTCCTTATTTTCAATCACAGTTTTAGCATAGTGCGTTCCAGCGGTTGATGCTAAATGCCCACCGGCAGAAAACCCGATAATCCCTACTTTTGCCGAATTAATATTCCATTCAACCGCGCGCTGCCTAATAATTTGGATGGCACGTTGAGCATCCTGCAAAGGCCCGATGGATTTGTCTACCATGATTTTATCACTGGGCAGACGATATTTTAAAACAAATGCGGTTACCCCAATTTCATTAAACTTTTTTGCCACATCGGCACCTTCATGCTCCAACGCTAAGAAAGCGTAAGCTCCTCCGGGGCAAATTAATATAGCTGTTCCGTTGGCTTTACCTTTTTCGGGGAAGAAAGGCGTTAGAGTTGGGTCTGTTACCATGCTCACCCTGTCTTTTTCATCTTTTTCGGCATAGTCCGCAGGAGCAACTTTTGCGTTCGGTACTTTAGAAAATAAGGGGATTGGTTGAGTTTCCTGTGCTAAACTTGTTGCTGCTATCAACAGCAACATAAGTTGCAGGATTAAATAAACATGCCTCATTTTAACAATCATTGTTGGTTTATTTAGAGCTAAAGTTGTATCGGTTTATTCTAAGTAAAACTAATTTTTCGCAGGATAAAAGAAGCATCCAATATTATTTACTTACATCCTTTTTTATCCAGGTTGAGATAGAGCCGCCTGTTTGGCTTGCATCAGCATAAGGCACCAAAATGATGTTTTTATCTTTGGTATCCGCAGAAGCTTTTAATTGATAAGCCGTTCCGCCTAACCATTTAGCCGGAAGGACGGCAGGTTCGGGCTGAAGCTGTAAATTTTTCGGGTCGATGGAAATTTTATCAGAACTAAAACCGTTGACCTTATTGTCAAAAGCTAAAACCTGCGGCCCTCGTTGCAACGCAACATAACCGGGATAACTGCGGCCGCCATCTAAAACCCTAACCGGTATTTTAAAGCTGATTGCTATGTTATCACCTTTTTTCCAAAGCCTATTAATTGTTAAAAGATCATTGTTGTTTACAACTTGTTTTTCTCCGTTTACAATAATTGAAAATTCATTTGCCCAATAAGGTTTCCTAAAATTGATTGGTGTTTGTACAGGTTTATCGGCATTCACTTTTATGTTGATGTTGCCATCGGCAGGAAATTTGGTAATTGTAGTAAAAGACAAATTCACTTTATTTGCAACTTCTGTTGTATAAGTCCCGGGCTGATAAAATAAAAAAGATGGCTTGCCATCAATTTTACCATTGGCAAAAAGCGGGATCATGGCGATGCCGCGGGGCACGCTGGACATGCAGCAGGTAATGACAGAGCGGTAAGGTTTTATCCCAATTAAAGGTGTGTAGTAACTAACTGCGCCGTTTTCCGGGTTTTCTGCGCCGGTTAAATGATTATAAACAGACCGTTCCAGTTCGTTAATAAATTTCATCTCGCCATAAATACATAGCAATTGGTAGTTGAGTTGGATCCAGGTAACAGTTACACAACCTTCTCCCATATTGTCTTTATCCGTTGCTGGCAAATTATCATCGTCCTGAAAATGTTCAAACGAACTTGCGGTGCCTGTGATGTACAAACGCTTTTTTACAATATCGTCCCAAGCCAATAAAACAGGTTGTAAAAAACGTTCATCGCCGGTAACTTTGTACAGCTTAACAATACCGACAAGGTTAGATAGCATTTCGTAAGCTTTTGCGTTAGCTGTTTTATCCACGCGTGTTGTTGCATCTAATGTTGAAATGATTTTGGGGCCGTTTTGCTGGTCGAAACTTTTAATGATGTAATAACAAAAGTCGAGGTATTTTTTGTCGCCGGTGTATCTGTACAAGTCCACCATCGGTTCTAAAACACAAGTGGCAGCCATACCAACATGGCTTCCGGCTTTCACAATGTCTAATTGACCTTTGTTGTAACCAAATGTTTTACAAAGTAAGTCTCCTGCTTTTTTTGCCGCGTTCAATGCTGGCGAAAAACCGGACAAAGAATAATAGCTCAGCAAACCGATAATATTGTATTTATGCGACCAAACATCCCAGCTTGTCCAATAATTATCAGGCGTGTAAGTACCCAGGTAACCGTTGTTTAATTGTGATGCGATGAGTTGTTGTGCCGTTCTATCCAATTGGATTCTAAGTTGGGGACTTCCCGTGTTTTTGTAAGTAGTACAAGCTGCATCTAAAAACTTTCCAACGTGCTCTCCAATCCAGGGATGGTCTCCGGGTTTGTTGATATAGCCAGCTAATATGGCCGTTTCATCTACCTCATATAAACGTTTTTCTTCATTGTCTTCCATCCTGTCGCCAAGCCAGCCTTTGATCACTTGCTGTTGCAGTTCCGGAGATGTAAAATGGTCTTTTGCCTTATCCGGAACAATTGCAATTGCAGGTTCATAAACTACTTGGTCATATCCAAATTCATCATTCCAACTTGCTGTATATTTATATTGAGGAACGTTTAGTTCGTAATGGATTTTAAGAAATGCAGAATTAGATTGATAAGGGAATTTGATAACATGCCGTCCCGGCGATAGTGTGATATGCTGTCTGTAAGTTGCAATTTTTTTATTGGAAAGATCATAAAAGTCTGCGCCGATATCAGCACCCGTAGTTTTTGCAGCGCGGTTGATGACGGTGCACTTGTACACATTTGGTTTCTGGTTTACCGGCTGCTTTCTGTTTAAATTTTCGGCAGAAGAAGTAAGTTCGAAAATATTGGCCGGCTGGGCTGTTCCAAGATAAGGGTTCGGGCTTTCAATACCTGCCTTGTCTCCCCAGTGGTGCATCTGGATGGCAAATGTGTTTTCTTCGTCCCATTTAATTAAACCCGCATCAATCAGGTAAGCCCTTTTAATATCCGAAGAGTTTGTTTTGCCAATCAATTTTCCATTAAAAAATACTTGGTCTGTTTGATAAATCCTACCCAAAAAAACTGATAAAGCACCTGTTTGAGCCAATTGTTTTTTGAAAGAAGAAGGGATTACCACTTTTTTCCTTAACCACATATTCCTGCTTTCGGTGTTCAATTCTTCTTCACTGAAAATAAGGTTACCTGCACTTTTTTCCTTCCAGCCAGCATCGTTAAAAGCAGATGATGAAAACAAGGAATCGTCTTTAAGATTATATTTCCATTTGCCATCCAATAGTAGTTTTTGCGCGAAGATTAACTGACAGAAAAAAACTAAGGAAATTAAAATTACGGGAGTTTTAAATTTTAACATATTTAACATTATCGTAGTGTACTTATTTTGATTAACACGCTCACTTATTATGCTTCTTTTATCATACTAAAATCAGGATAAAAGTTAGGTTCTTAAAACCAACCATAAAATTACATGCATAAAAGAAGCATCATATTTTGATGTAATTAAAAGTGCTTTTGTAAAATATTTTTAATAATTGGCTTACAATATTAATATTAATCCAGTTAGCTATTTAACCAAATAAATACGTATTTAGCTAAAACTAATTTTAGTGAAACTATCACAAAAAACTGATTATTAATTATTTAAGCTACTAAACCAGCTAACCGATGAACATCTACATTTTACAGAATTTGATCCGGACTATGACTAAAAGCGAGAACCGCTGCTTTGGTAAATTAATTGCTTCTAAAGATCAGGAAAAAAATTATTTGCAACTGTTTGATTATCTTTTATCGGAGAAAAATATCAATTTCCCTGCTTTGGAAAAAAAATACGGGAAACATGGTTTAGAAGCAGCCCGCAAACATCTGGTCAAAGTATTGATGAAAACGCTCCGCGAAGCTGACAACGAAAACGGACTTGAAAACAAATTGACTGACTGGTTAAAAGATGCACAGATTTTGCACCGCAAAGGATTTGTAAAAGAGTGTTTTGACCGGCTTGGCAAGGTTAAAGAGATTGCTTTAAAAAACGAACATTACAATTATTTTTTAATGGCAGCAAGATTAGAACTCAGTTTTTTATCGCGAACCCAGTTTAACAGTATTAATGAATTTGAATTGATCCAAAAGCAGCAAATTATAGAAGAAGTTTTAGAACATGAAATGCAAACCCACAGGCATTATAAATTGCAGGAAATTTTATTGATGCGTTACTGGCGAAAAGGGACGGTAAACACAGTACAAGAAAAAACGAAGCTAAATGATTTATTATTGGAAGAAAGCAGAATTTTGAACAACCGCAGTTATCGTTCTTTTGAGTCTAAAAAGATTCATTTAAACTTTCAATCTACCTACTTTTTAATGGTTGGCGAACACGGGGAAAGTTTAAAAATATTTTATGAATTGAACGCACTCTTTCAAAAAAACAAAAACCTTTGGTTTGATTCCCCGGAATACTATATTTCGCTTTTAGATGGTATCCTTATCGATTTATTTGCTGTTGAAAAATTTGCAGAAATGGGGTTTTTTATCGATCAATTAGCACAAGTTAATACTGATTTTGAAGACTTAAAAGTACAAGTACAGGTGCTGGTAGTTTATCACCAATTGTCTGTCCTAAACCAATCCGGCCAATATTCGGAAGGCAAACTTTTTATTATCGAGAACCAGCCATTGGTTAACAGGACGCTAAAAAGTTCATCATCAAACTTACAGGCCCAATTGTCATTAACAGTTTCGCTTATTTATTTTAATAGTAAAGAATACAAAGAATGTGCCCGCTTGTTAAATTCAATCCTTAATTTACGCGAAAACAATATATCCAATGAAACTCATAATCAATTGCGTACATTGTATTTGATTACACAATATGAACTAAAGAACTACGATTATCTTCCTTATCAGATACGGTCTTTCAAAAGAAAATTAAATTTGAATAAACAAGACAGTGTAATTGAAAATTTAGTGATGGGTGTGATTACGCAACTTTGTATTGACCCTGCAATTTTTTCTAAATCTTATCAACCTATAGTGGATAAGATATATTTATTGGAAACAAGCCCGCAATATGGTAATGTTATCAGGAAATTAAGAATTAAAGAATGGATTGAAAATAACGCTAAACATAAAATTAATCAATTACAACTATCTGGCAAACACAATCAAAGTTAAACCTACTAAATAAGCCAGTAACATGCTCCCTAATAAAGTATTTGTTCCTTTAGGTGCGTTTTTAAATTCTTTCCAAATCAAAATCCCCCACAAAGCGGCAATCAGGGTTGCACCTTGCCCTAAACCATAAGATATAGCCGGGCCAGCTTTTCCGGCGGCCACCAGGTTTAAAGAATTTCCTAAGCCCCATATCAATCCTCCTAAAACACCTGTTAAATGTGTTTTAAAATTTCCTTTAAAATAATCGGCATAAGTAGCCGGCGGCCCGGAAAATGGCTTTCTCATTAAAATAGTATTGAACAAAAAGTTGCTTAATAATATTCCAACAGAAAAAATAAAAACAGCCGTATAAGGTGTCATTTTACCAACAGCAGGGGAAGCAAAGTTTTCTAAATCCATTGCCCCAGCAATAAACCGGTAGAAAAAAGACATCAGCACACCAGCTATAATACTGAGGACTACACCTTTAGACGAAACTTTGTTGGCTGCCTTGTCTGCCTTTTTAAAAGCCGCAGCATTTAACAAAATGGCTATAATTACACAACCTACGCCTAAAAACAAAAATATCGGGTTGCCTTGCTGCAATGCAAAATAATTAAGCAACACACCCAATACTAATGCTATGCCTATTGCTACCGGAAATGCAACCGCCATCCCGGCAATAGAAATGGCCGCAGAAAACAAAATATTTGCAGCATTAAAAATAATGCCGCCTATAAGGGCACTCAATAGGTTGCCAAAGCTGGCCTGAGACAGATCATTTAAAAAACTTCTGCCTTGGTTGCCATTGCTTCCTAAAGTAAAGGCAGAAATTATGGAAAACAGTAAAATCCCCAAAACATAGTCCCAATAAAACAATTCAAACCGCCAGTTTTTAGAAGCCAGTTTCTGCGTATTTGCCCAAGAACCCCAGCAAACCATGGTAATGATACAGAAAACGATAGCTGTAGGATAAGATTGTACGATAAACATATTTGCTCCCTGGATTTATTTAAAAGATATTACAATTCGCTGCGCGCTGGCACTGATGATTGGGCACCCATCCGCGTTACAGAAACAGAGGCTGCTTTACAGGCAAAATAAACAGCTTGTTCCAAATCACAGGCTTCGGATAGGGCCACTGCCAGTGCGCCGTTAAATACATCACCCGCAGCAGTGGTATCCACAGCAGTTGCCTTGGGCGAAGGGATACATTTTTTTATTGTGCTGTTGTGCAGGTACGCCCCTTTTGCACCTAACGTAATGATCACATTTGAAACACCTTTGTTTTGCAATATCGTTGCCGCCGCTTCTGCACTTATTAAATCAGTTACTTTAATGCCGGTCAGTAATTCGGCCTCTGTTTCATTGGGTGTTATGATGTGGATAAACTGAAAAATGCCCTCATCCAAAATATGTGCCGGGGCTGGGTTTAAAATAACGTTTGCGCCTTTTTCATTGCATTTTTTAATGGCATATTCTACTGTTGGGATCGGGATTTCCAATTGTAATAAAACTGTATCGTTTTTCTCAATTTGTTCAATTACTTTTTTTAATTCAGAACATTGCATATTTCCGTTGGCACCAGAAGCTACTGCAATACTATTTTCTCCGTTCCCATCCACCAAAATCAAAGCTACGCCAGAAGGGGAATCCATATCTGTAAGTATAAAATCAGTATTGATCCCTTCCCGTTGAAAACCTTGTACCGCTTGCTTTCCAAAAATATCGTCCCCTATTTTACTTGCAAAAACAACCGTCCCGCCAAGTTTTGCAGCTGTTACGGCCTGGTTGGCTCCTTTACCGCCAGCGTTCATCAGAAACTTTCCACCGAGGACTGTTTCTCCCGGGGCAGGTAATTTTGGAGACTTAATTACCATATCGGTATTTGAGCTGCCTATCACAAATATTCTGGACATTTAGGTTTAAATGGTTAGTAAAATTGGTTAACAATAATAGGGATATTACCTTTTCTGGTACAAACAAAATATAATTATATCAGCTACTAACAAATCAGGATTAATACGGCAACACATTATCAATCAAATAATTAATTTACAATACAAGCTAAATGAGATTACCTTGCTTGATTTATATCATCTAAGTAATGCTGATACAATTTAGCTATTTGAAAGCTTGTTATGTGTGTTTTTGATACTTCTTTTATCATACAAAAAACCGTTAAGCTTGATATAATTAATTTATAGTGGTAAAAGAAGTACGTTTTTTAACTTGATAACCTAATCAAATAATTTTTTAGTGATTGTAATTGATACAGTATTTTGATCGGTTTAAATTAACTGAGACTTTTTAAGATAATTTGAAATTTAGGGTATAATCCTGGTACTTCTTTTAGCATTGAAAATCAGTAATTGTATTTAAACAATCTATTCAATAATAAAATTTTTGCTGTAAAAGAAGCATCAGATTAGAAGACAAAGTTTAATTAAGTTTATGCTTGGTACATCTATTTTACCAAGCTTAGTTTCTCCTGAACGATTTTAGTTTTCTCGTAGGATAATGTCAGCGCGCCTAAAATGGCAAGCAGGATTCCCACAAATTCTATGGCAGATAAATTCTCTGATAAAAACAGTATGGCCAGCACAATGGTAAAAACAGGTTGCAGCGCACCTGCAATAGTGGTGACTTTGGAAGCTTTTCCTTCGGCTGCGTAGGCGGCAAAACTGGCGAGCACACCCAAACCATTTAACATCCCGGCAAGTGCGCCCAAAAGCCAGGTGTTTTGGGGGAAGTTGTATTGAACCGATCCGGAAGCTACAAAAACAAGCGAAATCAGCACCGACGAAACAATAAAACTGATGTAAGACCATTCCGCAGAAATATAATTGGTGGTTACCTTTTGTGCCGCGCTAAATATCCCCCAAAAAAACAAGGCCACAAAAGAGTAGATCAGCCAGGTATTCATTTCAAATTTCCTAAAAAAAGCCGAAGGATTATTAAAAAGCAATGATTGGCCCGAAAGCATAATTACCGCAGGCAAGGCCAGCAAAATGCCTATCGCATTTACCCAGTTCAGTTTTTCTTTAAAAACAAGCAAGGCAATAAAAATAGTTACCATTGGATAAAGGTTGGTAACCGGTATCACAATTGCTGCCATGCCGCCATCTACAAAAGCCTGATAAACAGCTACGTTGCCAATAACCGCAAACAAGCCGGCAATTAAACCCCAGATAACCCCTCTGCGTTGAGGTTTTGTTTTTCGCACTTTCCCGATCACAAACGGTAAAGTAAACAGCATGCCGATCGTAAAAAGCATATGGTTGGTGTAAGGGTTGATATCAGCGGAGATGAACTTTGCAACCACGCCCCAAATCCCCCAGAACAAGGCAGCGGCTACCGAATAAACAATCCACATCTGGTCTTTATATTTCATTGGGTTTTGCTTTAAAGTTGTTTTTCGAATCAGTTAAATAAAGCTGCGCTTCCTAAAATCCCGGCTTCTTCCTGTAATTCAGATATGGCCAAAACTGTTCGGTAAGATTTATATGGATAAAGCAGGTCGGGATTATGCAACTTGTCCAAATCGTTGGCCAGGCCTTTCGCCACGCCTCCGCCCAAAACCACGATATCCGGCGCATAAATATTGACGTAATTATCAATCCCCGTTTTCAAAAAATGCAAATATTCATCTACCAGTAAAACAGCTTTCGGATGATGGTTTATCCTTGCTTTAAATATTTTTTCTGCCGTCAGCGTTTCATTTGTTTCATCAAACTTACATTGCAGCCGTTCGGCGGCAAGGCATAAACCCGTTGCAGAAACCAACGCTTCCAAACATCCGGTTTTGCCGCAATAACATAGTACATCGTTTTGGATAATGCTGATGTGGCCCGCCATGTGCCCATAAGGAAGCGGTTCGTTTAATTTGCCGTTAACCGTAAAACCAAGGCCAAGGCCGGTGCCCAGGGTTAATACCAGTACGCGGTTGTAACCTTTTCCTGCGCCGTATAAAGCTTCGCCTAAAGCAACTACACGGGCATCGTTATCTAGCAGGCAAGGTAGTTTAAGTTCATTTTCAATGATGTTTTTGAGTGGATAATCTTCCATAAAATCTAAAAAACCATAAGTGGAATCTACCACGCCGCCCTCAAAAACAAAACTCGGGACACCAAAACCGATACCGATAATTTTACTGTTTTTGCTATCTGCAACATCTTTAAAACCGTTTACCGCATCAAAAATACCCCTTAAAAACAGTATGCTGTTTTTGGTTTCCGTCGGGATGATTTTGCGCTGCGTTACTTTACCTTCCTGCAAGTCAACCAAACCAATTTTGGTCCGCGTGCCGCCAATGTCTATCCCAACAGCAAAGGTTTTCATAAAGCTTAGTTTTTAAAATACTTTTTTAGGTACGGGATATAGTTTGAAGTACCGCCCTTTATAAATTATTAGCTTAACCTACTTCCGTTACTTTTCCGCCGACTAAAAAAGTATCGCTGATATTTAAATATTTAGCAAGATAGTAAGCCATAAAATTGAACGGTACAATATTGTGCAGCATAGAAAAATTTTCTGCCGTTCCGGGTTCTTCAACCGTAATTACCGTGGCTCCGGCAGCACTGATTTTATCGTTAAGCGCAAGGCCGCGTTGATAAGATTTCCCTTTGGCCATAACCTGGATGACGATGCTGTTTTTAGCCGTCTCTTTTGGGCCGTGGTCATATTGCGCCATGGCCATTCCGGTAAAATTTCGCTTGGTACTTTCACTCAAAATTAACGATGCCTGTAAAGCTGTCGCCAGGTTTGGTCCGCTGCCCAAAATATAAATCCCGTTTATTTGCTTTGTGTTAAGGAGATCAAAAACCTGACCGGCCATTTGCTTTCCGCGTGATTCGTAATCGGACATTCTTTTTATCAGCAAATTTATCGCGCCGCTTGCATCCATTCCGAAACCTTTAAAAAGTGCCAATAATGTATTGATGTAGGTATTGGAAGATGAATACTGCTCGTCCCCGGCCATCAGCAAAACCGTTTTAGAAACATTGGTAGCGGTACATAAAGCGCTTTCCGCATAATTGGAAACGGCGGTATAATTTTGAAAGAGTTGTGCGCACCACAACGCTTCCGAACTTCTGCCGGACTGGGACAAGATCACGGCTTCGGGTAATTTCTGGCCCTGGTGCTGATAATTAAAATATTCCGAAGCAATTTCCGGCCAAACGGCAAGGCCCATCATTTTAAATGCCAGCGGGGCAAAGTATGATGAACCCATGCCAAGATAAGGTACGCGGAGCGGCAAGTCATAATCAGGCGATTTCTCCCAAAAGGCAACTGCATAGTTCGGAATTTGTATGATTTCCAAGTATTGCTGGTCCATGTTCTGTCTTAACTTATAGCTTGTTTAATTTTCATTATCAGGATAATGATAATGCTTCTTTTATACCTGTAAATTTTGTGTCTGATGTTTGAGTAAAAAGCTATAACCTTTACTGTTTTTTATGTGATAAAAGAAGCATACAATAGTTCAAACAATTTCTCAACCTTTGGCCGTACTTCCTTTTAGCTGGATTTTCTTCATCAAAACACGCGGGGCTGGCTTTTCGCCCGGTTTTGACGGTTGCCCTCCGCCCACAGCTATTTCGTAATTTCCTGGTTTAATCATTGCTTCGCCATCGTTTTCAATCACCGCAAAATCAGCAGGTTTTATGCTGAGGGAAACCGTTTTCTTTTCGCCTTTTTTCAGCGGAATTCGTTGGAACCCTTTTAAAGAAAGCAGCGGAACGGGCACCGTCGAACCTAAATTTTTGAGATAAAGCTGAACCACTTCTTCACCATCTTTTTTACCGGTGTTTTGCACATCCACAGTTACGGTTATTGGCATGTTTACCGCATAGTTATCTTTAATTTTAAAATTTGTGTAGGTAAAGTTGGTGTAGCTTAACCCATAACCAAAATTGTACAGCGGTTTGCCTTTAAAATAGCGG
Source organism: uncultured Sphingobacteriaceae bacterium (assembly GCA_964251965.1). Lineage (GTDB taxonomy): Bacteria > Bacteroidota > Bacteroidia > Sphingobacteriales > Sphingobacteriaceae > Mucilaginibacter_A. Next base: position 14,810 of record CAXULQ010000018.1, read on the forward strand.
TAAGTGCGGCCTTTCATGTTGTAATCTTCAAACGAAGGCAAATCTTTTTCCGTTTTATAAAACGTTACGGGCAACCTGCCCGACGGATTATAGTCGCCAAACAAAACATCGGCAATCGCATTTCCGCCTTCCTGCCCGCCGTACCAGGTTTCCAGAATTGCCGGCATGTTTTGCTGCTCCCAGTTTACGGCGAGCGCACTGCCGTTCAACAAAACTAAAATCACCGGTTTGCCCAGCGCAACAACCGCTTTGATCAGGTTTTCCTGTACAGCAGGAAGTTTGAGCATGGTACGGTCGCCGCCATCAAAACCTTCCGTTTTAATCCTCATTTCCTCTCCTTCAACCCTTGGCGAAAGACCCATGCAAAGTATAACCGCATCTGCTTTGGCAGCTATCGCCAAAGCTTCTTTTTGCAGATCCACAGGCAATTGCCAGCTTAATTTTAATTGCGGGCTTGGGCCATTGTTGTAATACTTAATTACAATTTGGTGCAGCTCCCCTTTTTTTAACGTCAACTCTTGATTGTTACTTCCTGCACTATATTCGCTGGAGAAACGAAACAGACTTTTACCATCCACGATCATTTCAAACTGGCTGCTGCCGAATATATCCAACACAACTTTACCTGTTACGGGGGATTTTAAATAACCGGACCAGGTTGCGCTAAAGTTTTCTTCATCTATTTTTGGGTGAGGAACATTTCCTATCCAGTTAAAATCAATATCACGGTCAATGCGCGACAAAACCGGTTGTTCCCGCAAATTGCTGTCAACATAATATTTAGCCTGCAGCCCTGGCTTTTCCCCTTTGGCATCCTGAAAAAAGTATTCGGCCGGGATTAGGTCTAAAGCAGCAACGCCATCTGCATGTGCAGAACCTTTTGCGTAAAGAACTTTCGTTGCAGGCAGTTTTCTGCGGATACCTTCTAAAGGTGTTACGGTGTGCGACGGAAAGCCATTGTAATTTGCCAGCATCACTTCTTCATTATTAGCATTCGGCCCGATCACGGCCAAAGTTTTAATGGTTTTTTTAAGCGGCAAAATATTGTTGCTGTTTTTAAGGAGCACAATTGATTTTTTGGCAGCTTCCAGCGAAAGCTGTTTATGCGCATCACTTTCAATAACGCTGTAAGGGATTTTAGTGTAAAGAACATCAGCAGGTTTATCAAAGAAACCTAAGCGGAACCTTGCGGTAAACAACCTTTTTATGGCAACATCCAAATCTGCTTCCGTTACTAATTTTTGGGCTACCGCTTTGTCCAGGGCATTAAAAACATCGCCGCACTCCAGGTCAACGCCTGCTTTAATGGCCATTGCAGATGCTTCTTCCGGGGTTGGCACAACTTCGTGGGCGCCTTTTGTAAAAAAGTCGTTTACCGCGCCGCAATCTGTCACAATAAAACCTTTAAAACCCCATTGGTTGCGTAACAAATCCGTAAGCAGGTAACTGCTCCCGCAGCACGGCTTGTCCCTGAAACGGTTGTAGGCGCACATCAGGGAATAAACGCCGGCCTCCTGCACAGCCATTTTAAAGGCAGGCGTATAAGTTTCAAAAAAATCCCGGTCGCTTACCGCTGCATTAAAACGGTGGCGCGACTGTTCCGGGCCGCTATGCACTGCAAAATGTTTTACCGTAGCGATCGTTTTAAAATACTTCGGGTCATTGCCCTGCAAGCCACGGATAAAGGAAGAAGCAATTTTGCCTGTAAGAAAAGGGTCTTCTCCATAGGTTTCCATGCCTCTCCCCCAACGTGGGTCCCGGAAGATGTTGATGTTTGGTGTCCAAAAATTCAAGCCCTGGTAAATGCCCCTTTTATCCCTGGAGGAAAAAAACTCATATTTTGCCCTGGCCTCATCAGAAATAGCATCGGCCACTTGTTGGATAAAAGGCGCGTCCCAGGTTGCTGCAAGGCCAATAGCTTGCGGAAAAACAGTCGCTTTTCCTGCCCTTGCCACGCCGTGCAAACATTCGTTCCACCAGTTGTAAGCAGGGATATCCAGCCCGTTAGTTTTAACGGCAATGCCGCGGTACTGTAATAACTTTATTTTCTGCTCTAAAGTAAGCTGTGCAACCAAGCTGTTTACGCGCTGTTCTGTAGGCAGCTTCGTATCTAAATAAAGCTGTTTGTTTTGTGCCCGGGCCGGTTGGCCGGTAAAAGAAATAAAAAACAAGCAAAAGCAAACGATTAAATATTGCCTAAGCCCATTGGCATTGATGATTTGGTTATTTTGCCTTACAATTTCTAACATTGGTAGTATATTTTATTTGTCCTGTAAATCTGCATACTTCTTTTACCCTATAAATTTAAACAAGCTTTTATATTATTGCTGAAAATGATCAGGCTGCAGGTTTATTGCCCATTTCAAATTCGATGGTGCAGTTTTTGTTGATCATATCCTGGGTAATTATCGGGCTGTCCCATTTCTTTCCGTTAACCCTGATACTTCGTACATAAATATTTTCTACAGAGGCTTTTGGTGCCAGGATGGTTAACAACTGCCCGTTACCCAAGTGCATTTTAACTTTGCTGAACGAAGGCCCGGTGAGGTAATAAATATCCTGGCCGGCATTTGGGAAAAAGCCCATTGCCGAAAAAGCATACCAGGCACTCATGGCGCCGCTGTCATCGTTTCCGGGATAACCCTTATCGGTAAAAGCCTTGCTCATCAATTGCCTCACCCAGTAGCTGGTCAGGTCCGGGCGGCCGGCATACAAAAAGCCATGCACGGCCAAAAATGCCGGCTCGTTAGAATAGTTGATCAATTTATTTTCGAACCCATAATTCAGTTTTTTTACGAAAGCTTCATTTCCGCCGTTTAAAGCTACTAATTCTTTAAACTGGTGCGGCATAAACCAGGAGTAATTCCAGGAAGAACCTTCATAAAAATAGTTTTTCCAGGAGCCGGGATATGCCTTTAAATCAATGTCAACAAAATCCCCTTTTAAAGTTTTTGGCTCGATAAAACCTTTAAAACCTTCGCTTTCCGCATTTTTGTTCCACAGGTTTACCCATAGCTTGCTTCGTTCTAAATAGGTATTGTAATCGGCGGTTTTGCCCAAACCTTTCGCTACTTGTGCGGTGCAGTAATCGTTGTAAGAATATTCCAGTGACATAGAGCAAGACATGATTCCAGCTGGAATCCATCCCGTTTTTTTATACGTGTTGTTTAAACTGTCCTGTTTTCTCCAGGCAAAACTTCCTAAGCGTTGGTGGTCGGCATCGTATTTTAGTAATTTGTAAGCTTCTTCCCAATTGATGCCTTTGATATTTTTTTGGTAGGCATCAGCGATGATATTATCAATATTGTTGCCGCCCTGCTCGTTTTCCATATCATTCCCGTTTACATAAGCGTCCCTAACCACGCCATTTTTTTTAAACCGGGCGATAAAAGAATTGACCGTGCCGCTCACTACTTCAGGATCGATCAAAGCATGTAAGGGATAAAGTGTTCGCCACGTGTCCCAAACGGCAAAATGGTCGTCCCACATTTGCACATCTTTTCCAAATTGTTTGGTATCATTTGTTCGGTCCCGCGGCATCAGTTGTGCATGGTACAAGGCTGTATAAAAAATGGTTTTATCTTTTTCTGAACCGCCTTCCACTTCTATTTTTTCAAGCTGCTTGTTCCAGATTTCTTTGGCATTTTGCCTGGCTTTGTTGTAGTCCCAGGCCGGGATTTCCTGGTTTAGCCAGGCTTTTGCCTGTTCGATACTTTTATAGGACAGGGCTATTTTTAAATACACCACTTCGTTTGCTTTGGTCGAAAAATTAACGAAAGCACCAACGCGGTCGTTTTTTGCCAACAGGCTTTGCGAACCCGATTTCAGGTTAATCTTTCCGTTGATCCAAGTACCGTAATTTTGCGGCTGCTTACTGATTTCCGCAGTAAAATAAATGGGATAATCGCCGCCGCCAAACCCTCCGCGGTAAATCCCATAACCGGAAAAACGGGTATGGTTTTGGTTTTCAAAATGCACTTCCCCATTTGATACTGCACCGCCTATGCGCGGTTTTATATCCATCGGGATGTTATGCGTGATGTCCAGCAACAAACTCGCGCTATCTGATTTTGGAAAGCTGAACTGATAAATAGCCGAATGGTAAGACGGACTTACTTTAGTTACAATTTGATAACGGCTTAAGGTAACACCATATTCGTAAGGCTTGGCGGTTTCGGCCGATTTAGGCGAATCATGTGCCGTTTCCCCAACAGCTAAACCTATTTGCGGCGAGATAAAAACCTGTCCGTTCGTTCCCCAACCTGTGCCACTTACATGAAGCTGGCCAAAGCCGCGGATAGGTTCGTTCGGGGCATAACCATCATCTTCACCGTTAATAGTTTGCGGGCTTGGGTTGATGGACCCGTGGGGCAATTGCGGCCCGATCACACAATCAGAAATAATATCGACCACACCAATCCTATTATCTACATAATCAACCGGCCTTTTACCTGCTTTTTGTGCAAAAGTGCTGTGCGCTGTTATTGTACAAATTATCAAGGCTTGAAAAAGTATCGCCAATGCTGTTTTTATCATGGTTTTTTTAATATGTATTTTCTTCTATCCATGTTATTTTTGTTTTTTAAGCATATCTTATCCATGCTTCTTTTATCGGTATAAATTTTTGCAGTTATCAAAAAACGTTTACTCCAATAATCTGTAAGTTTTGATTTGGTTCCCCCTAAAACTCACCGGCAAAATTCCGTTAACAGGTTTTAAGGTTTTAATATCTGTTTCGATGTGCGATGTTTGCCAGGCTTGCAAAACCGGTTTGGCCAATTTGATTTCGGTTTCGGTATTGTGCTTGTCAAAATTCCAGAAACGGGCAATCAATCCGCTTTTGATCCCGTCTTCGGCAGGCTTTAAACTCCACAAAAGCACTTTAGAATTATTTATTTGAATCAAAGAAAATGCTTGGTTGTCGGTTTCCCCTGCGTTTCCCGTTGCCCAACCGGTAACTAAATCGTTTTGTTGCCCCATTGCAAACTTCATTGCATTGCAAGGGTCGAAACTTGTTTGATGCGTGGTTAAAGCAAACGAATAGTTGAACTTGGTTTCCCCGTTTTGGTTTGCAATGCCCAGCATCCCTTTGTCTTCTACCTTTCTATCTACCCGGCCGCCTGCCAAAGCATTTAACCGGGCAGAATTTTCATCCAAAGAATCCACTGTTCCGTTGCCGAGCTTAAAAAAGCTGCAATCTAAATTGGAGATGGTAACGCCATAGTTTTTTTCGCTCAAATCGGCAAAATGATTAAAAGTCTGCCAGTCGTAACGTGCGTTTTGATCAGCATAATCACCACCGCGGGAAGCTTTTTTTACCGTTAAAACAGCACCAAGCTCTTCATGGTGTGTGGTAACCTGGTTAAGGTTGAATGAGAACGCCCAGGTTTTAACATCTGTAAAATTGGTATCTATACTATTCCGGATTTCAATTTTAGGGCTATTGGCGTAAAGGGTTATCCTTGTTGTATGTGGAACAGGCACTGCCGAAACTGCTTTATAAGTAACAGATACCGGGCCTGCGTTTTCAACCACAAGTTCCTGTCCGGCATTAATATTATTTGTTCCGATATCGTTTAAATACCTGCCATCAATTTTGCTTACGATTTGCCGTTTTGCTTTTTTATCAATAATTTGGGTGATCGTGCCCGAACGGGATAATTGCACGCTGTAAAAGGAGTTGCTGATCCAGCCGTTTTTAACAACAGCGGCAGCTTTTGCCATAAGCGGATGGCCCGGGCGGACTTCCAAAACTTTATATCCAACTGATGGCAAATATTCTACTTTTACCCGTAAAAAAAATTTACCGTCTTTACTAATGCGCTGGCTTAGTACTTCTTTATTTGAGCTTAGATCGATTACCCTGACCGGAAACTTTCCGCTGTAAAGTACATCGGCAACACCGCTTCTTTCCCATCCCAGGGGGTTAAAAACAAAAAACCTCGGGAATGCGGTTTTTTTAATTTGGCTGCCTAAACCGGCGACTGCCATGCTCTGCAATGTATCAACATAATGACTGATGTTTTTTTGAAGCTTGATTTGCCAGGCTGCCCTTTTAGCTTGGCTTACCGGCCCGTCGCCCGTCCAGTTGTGTTCCCAGTACATACCGAAACCATCCCAGGCCAAATCCCGTTCCGCTTTTAACTGGTTTGCAAAAGCCGGGTTTTTTAAAGCAACAATAGCGTAAAGTGCTTCTGCGGAACGTAATTTTTCTGTGGACCGCCTTACTTTAGCCGTCGTTTCATTCATGGAAGCGCAAAGAATATCCCATTCGTTGCCAAAACTTACAGACTGAGACGGCAGGTTTGGATAGTTTTTTTCAACGTCTTGGAAGAAATCTTCTTCGTTAGAAACCCTTACCGTACGCTTTTCGTCAGTTGCTTTTTTTGCTGCCAAAATATAAGGATCGGCAACGAAAGAAGACAAATCATCATGCCCGTAACCAAAAGCGGCCGCAGCATCATAAGGGTAAACAGGGCTATGCGCAAAATCATCCAAATAGCTGATTGCTTTGTCCATATCCTTGTCCGCATCTGTTTTTTTCAGGGTGATCCGGCATTCGGCATATCCGCCAAGCGGGCCATATTTTTTACCGCCGGGGTTATACCATTTCATAATTACCCCTGATGAATCAAGTCCGGCAGACCGGTACAGCTGGTACTTACGGACCGCACGGCTTTCGTAGGACAGCTGGCTTCCATAGCCACCGATACCTTTCCAACTGTATTTCGCCCCGGAGCCTGCCCATAAAGAACTTAAACCAAGCGGCAAAGTGTTATTTTCCATAGCGTTAGCCAGTGTGAACCTTAGATTATACTGACGCTCTAAATGCCCTGCGTAATACATCCCACGGATGACTGCTTCTGTTGGCTGCGCACCGTAACAGTTAACCAAAGTTGTTAACGGACTGCTGATGTGGCCGGAACGTATGGCAGCAACAAGTTTTTCAAACTGAGCCGGAGAACGATATTTTGAGTACGTTTTTAACCAGTAACTGCCGTCGCAATTAAACCTGGCCTGCAAATCCGGCGGGTTATTTTTTGTCGAATCAATTTTCCGCAACTGGTAATCCAGCATCTTTACAAAAGCAGAATCGTACTGCGCTTCATCGCCAGACCACATATAGTCCGTATGGTCATCGTTGCCAATATATAAACGTTTTTTAGTTTGTGCCGATGCAGAGAAAATTACCAATATCAAAGCAAGGCAAACCACTAAAAACTTAAGCGCTAATGATAACACGACCGAATCATTTACAATCCCAATAAATAAAACTTTGTTATTCATTATTTATGGTTTTCGTGTCCGGTTAGATCAGCCTATTGTATATCGCCGGTTTTCTGCACCAACTTCTGTTCATTAATGAGGAATGACAGAGCTTATCGAATCAATTTTAATGCTTCTTTTACCGGTAAATTTTAAGCCAATTAAATTTAACCAATTAGAAATTTTTAGTGATAAAAGAAGTATCCTTTTTTGAAAATAAATTTGCCTGTGTTTTAAAACGATTCATACGCGCCGCAATCCGGTGCGCTCCCTTTCGGGCGTGTAACGCCTAATATATCCGTAGGTGCAAAAATGGCGCTTGTGGCTGCATTTACGGCCGGGCTGGTAGATTGGAGTTGAAAATTTGCTACCGCAGGAATTGTGGACAAGCTAACAAACTGAGGGTTGGCAACTTTATCATGCGTACCCATGATTAAAATATTACTGCTGTTGTAGTAAATATTATAATCATAAGTTACGTTGGTATTATTTTTAATATCATTTGTTTTTCCACCGGTTTTTGCATAAGCAATATTGTTTATCACCCTTACATCATTAGCGTAGGACGCATAGATATCCGCATAACCCACAACCTGGCCGTTGTTGTACGCCGTATTGTTGATAATATCTACATGCCCGGCAGAAAAGGCGTGCATCCCCGAACCTCCGTTATTATAACTTACATTGTTTTGTACCAAAGTTTTTCCGGTGTAAGCCGGGCCGCCTCCGGCAGTTGTTGTGTTTATGTCAATGATAATACCATTCCCGTCCGAAAGTGCTTTTATGTTTATCCAAGGCACTTGTGTTTTATTATTGTAACAAGTGTTGTTGATCACCAGATTGCGATAAGTAGTGGTATTTTGGTCACTGTCAAAAGGCGTTAGCACACTGATGCCGCTTGTGGCATACATAGTGTACCAGGAAGTATTATAAACCGTATTACCCTGGATAGTTACATAATCCGCACTTACGGCACCGATACCGGCACCGGAAAAATCATGGACTATACAATTACTAACGGTTATATGGGTAGGAAAAACAGTAGCTGTTTTACTACTTGGCCCCACGTTTAACCCGTTAGTATTATAAACGCCTGTTAATGCACCGCCGGCAACGGCAGTGTTATAAGCGGCCATTGCGTTGGCGAGGGTGAGGTTGGCATTATCGCCCTGCAATTCAATACCCTGAAACTTAATATAGGATGCATTGATAACAACGGCATTATAGATATTACCTGAGAAAACAATTTTTGGTGTATTGTTAGGCAACGCCGCGTAGGTAATGTAATTATTTGCAGTACCAGAAATGGTAATATTAATGGTTGACGTGTAATTAAAAACGCCGCTCATTAAATAAACAATATCGCCAGGCTGTGTCAATGCAGCAGCTTTTTCAATCGTTTTAAAAGGCAGTGTTTGTAAAGTGCCTAAATTATTATCGGACCCGGTTGGCGAAACATAATAAGTTACAGGTGTATGTGCCTTATCCGAGGTTTTATTGATAGCAAACTCATTTTTTTGGCAGCCATACATCGCCAAACAGAAAAGCAAGCAGATGCTTAATATCGATTTACTAATTTTCATGTTGATCTTTTTAAATTTTTAATTACTTTGTACTAAACCCTGATGCTTCTTTTATCCCTATAAATTTGTGTCGGCCACCTCTCGTTTTTTAAAATCATGCGTGTTGTTTTTTAGGTTATAAAAGAAGTATTCCAAGCTTTTGTACATGATTTAAACAAGGCCTATCCTTGTAAAATTTACATCACTGTTATTACTGTGGATGTGGTTGCCGCCTGCGCACTTCCTGTTGCCCCTGTTGTTGTCAGTTTGACGGTATAAGTGCCCGAAGCTGCGTAAGTATGTGCCGGTGATTTATCTGTAACAACAGGGGTACCATCACCAAAATCCCAGGAATAGCTTACGCCATTTAAGGATGTATTGGTAAAATTGACCGTCTTGGTGCTGCCAGAAACAGGCGCAGCGGTAAAAGCTGCCGTGGGTATTAAAAATTGGGTATCTATTAGTATAATGGTTGTGGCCAAAAGCGGGTTTACGGCCCTTTGCGGACTTGAAACACCTACTGCCAAAGCATATTTTGTATTGGGGTTATTAAGCAGAAAATTTAAATCTACTACCAGTGGAAAACTAAGGGAATAATTGCCCGCCGGCATGGTTACCGAAGAAGTTAGCGTATAAGCAGTATTTGGAAGGACTTGTGTGCCTGCAACCAGTTTCCCGGCGGTTATTAGCTTAGTAATGGTATCCGTTGATGCCTTAACATTAATGGTAACATCGCCATCTAACGTTACGCCAGAACGTATAACACCTAAAACCACATTTAATTTTTTGTTTGTCAGGTCGACTGTATATCTGTAAACCTGCCCGGGCACGGCAACAGCATTTACGGCATAAATACCATTGGCATTAGTACCGAGATTGGCCACGTCTGCCGTTCCCATGTATATCTTTTGATCGGGATAATTGGCAGGATCAATTTTTTGATATTTACATGAGCCTAATACCAATAGCAATCCAATCACTGCCATTAGTACCAGGTTATGGTTAAAAAATTTCTTTCTCATTTTTTTATAATTTAATTTCGGGCAGCTAATTTTAATTGTTTGGTTAACTAATTCCGGCCAACTACCATAAAGGGTTTTGAAATAAGGCGGGCGTAATGATGATCTCGCTTTGTGGCAGAGGGTATAAATACATATTTGGCGTAAATACACGGTTCTCTACAACAAAAGGCAAGTAAGAAAAAGCCCCTGGAGAAGTTTGCGTAATGGTAACACCTCTTAAAGGTGCACCAAGCGTGGCAGGTGCAATCATCCATCGGCGGGTGTCCCAGGCGCGGTGGTCTTCAAATGCAAACTCAACTCTTTCTTCGTTTCGGATTCTCGTGCGCATATCAGTCTGCGACAAGCCTAATGGCAATGCAGGCATTGCAACACCCGTCCTGTTGCGCACCAGGTTCACATATTTATTAATATCCGTATTGCCCGGGCTCCATTCGTTAAGTGCTTCTGCGTAATTCAGGTACATTTCGGGCACACGGAAAATAATCCAACTATGCACGCCGGTTTGGCCAGTGCTTAAGTTTAAACTCTCCAATTGGTATTTTCTGAGGTAATAACCGGTTTTGGTAGCATTGATAATTGGCAAGGCATCGAGGCCGCCCGTATAAGTTTGCACTGTCCTGCTTGGCGTACCAAAAGCAGAACCGTTGGTTACAACCGTAAACCCTAACCTGGGGTCGCGGCCAACAGCAGAGGTGGTTGAAAAGTTATAAATATTGGCAACATGTGTAGCATTCGTCCAGTCAAACGGAACGCTGGTTGCACTAGATCCGGTTCCCATCCTTACTTCATAAGCATCTACTAAATCCTGCGAAGGTGTATTGCCGCTTTGGCCTAAAGAAAAGCCGATAGGGCTGTTTACCCTTTCAAAAGTATTATTGGCAGCGGTGCTCCTTTCAAAAAGGATCTCAGCATTATTGTTGGTGTTGAACAAAGCTTTATAGCCGGTTGTAAGTGTTGGCGAACCTAAAGCATCGATACAAGCTTTTGCAGCATCGGATGCAGCTTTCCAACGGGCATTCCTGTCTCCGGCCGGTAATGAGATCAATTCCGGGTGGGCATAACCTCCCGCCCAAGAGGTGGTATTAAATAAATCGCTGGCAGCATACAAAAGTACACGGCTTTTTAAAGCCAACGCGGCGTATTTTGTTGCCCGACCCAAATCTGTAGCACTATAAGCCGACAATGCGGGATAGGGTGGAAGCTGTACCGATGCAGAATCACATTCACTGGATATAAAGTTGATGCAATCGCTTAAACTGTTCCGTTTAACCTGCGATATATCAGCGGTAATAGGAAGTGATTGATTAAGCAGCGGCACTCCTCCATAACGCTTAACCAGTTCAAAATAAAAATAAGCCCTTAAAAAACGTGCTTCATACGTCCATCTTTTTATTGTATTAATCTGTGTTACATAATTTGCTTGTCCGCTTACAGAAGGGTCCAGTTTATAATAATCACTGTTTATATTATTTGTAGATACAATTAACTGGTTAGCCTTGCGGATGCCGCGATAATATTGTGCCCAAATAGTAGTGTTGGCATTAGTCGTGCCGTTACTGCCATTATCCGGATTATTGATCGCGTTCCAGCTACCGGTATTAAAAAGCTGCACCGGGTGAGGGTCTGTGGTAAATTCGGCTTCATCAGTTGCAGAGGCATACATGGCATTGCCATTAATGTAAAGGGTACCATCCGGAAGTTCGGCATATACAGAATTGAGCAGGCCGTTCACCAAGCCATAATTTGAATTAAATTGAGCCGGAGAAATTGTGGTGATAATTTCACGGTCGAGTTTTTGACAGCCCGCCAAAGTAAACATGGCGGCAACCATCAGGTTAAATATGTTCTTTTTCATTTGTTTAATTTCAATAAATGCCTACAGTTGGATTTTTGCACCTAATGTAAATGTCCTAAGTACCGGGTATCCGCTTAGTGATTCCGGGTCTCCGTACTTAATGTGGTCTAAAGAGAAAATATTGGTACCGTTAACAAAAACCCGAGCGGATTTTAATTTAACCTTGTTAACTAAGCCAATTGGAAAAGTATAGCCAAGTTCTGCACTGCGCAGTTTAATGAAACTTCCGTCGCGCTCCCAGAATGTAGAACTTAGGTAGTTGTTGTTGTTATTTGTGGATGATACAGTTGACAACCTGGGGAAAGTGGCCGTGGCAGCAGTTTCCGGTGTCCAGCGGCCTAGCGCTACCTGACTTACAGGGCCAAAGTTTTGAAAAGCTGTAAAATACGGGCCAGAAAGGTAAGTAGTAACCTGGCCTTCACCTTGGAATACCGCATTCAGGTCAAAACCTTTAAAATTAAAGCCTGCATTTAGCCCGGCATTAATTTTAGGTAAGTTGGTGTATGGAGTCCTGACTAAATCATTGCCATCAATAATGCCATCAGGTTTGCCCGCCGGCCCGCCAACATCCTGATACCTGATATCGCCCGGATGTACCGTTACGCCTACAGGCGCAGGGAATGCAGCAGGGTTAGCTGCACGCTGGTTAACCTGGTCTTGTGTCCAAAATCCAATGGCTTTATATCTAAAATATTGACCAATCTGATAACCTGTATTGTATAAATTAGTATTTAGTTGTAAAGCTTCTGCGTTAAATACAATTTTGTTGACGGAATAGGAGACGTTACCTAATAAATAGTACTGGAAAGACCTTTTCGGGTCGCTTTTATAACTCAAGCTTGCTTCAAACCCTTTATTGTTTGCTTTACCCTGGTTATAATACGGAACGAGTATGCCCAAATATTGCGGTATCGTACTATTTGGTACTACTGCTATATCATAACGGTTCCTGTTGTAAACGTCCAAGTAAATATTAAAGCTGGTAAAAACAGTTGCATCTAAACCGATATTAACGCTTTTCTCTCTTTCCCAGGTTACATTCGGGTTGGCAACTACGCCTTCTGCATATCCGCTTGCACCTGTGTTTGCAGTCCCGAAATAATATACACCGCTGGTTCCTGTCTGTGCATAAGTCTGCGTGAATGCATATCTACCGCCGGCGATGTTGTCATTGCCAACTATTCCGTACGAACCGCGTAATTTTAAAAAATTAACAACTTTGCTATTCTTTAAAAAACTTTCATTTGATACAATCCATCCCAAAGAACCGGCAGGGAAAAAACCATAACGGTTGCCAACCGGGAAGTTGTTGCTGCCGGTAATGCCCATCGTATATTCCGCAATGTATTTTGAACCATAAACATAAGTTAAACGCCCGCCGCCGCCATTATGGATATAAGGGTCCGAAGCATTACCGGTTGTCGCCGGCAATACTATATTGTCCGTATTAATCATTGCTAATGCAGATACGTCACTTTTCCCAAACGTTCTTTTGTAATTTAAAAATCCCTGGATAATATAATTACGGTACTGGTCGCGCACTGTTTCTGAACCGGTAAGGGGAGAAACTGTGCCGAAAGCGTTTGAATAAGTTGGCGTGGCTGCAGTTAAGTTAGATACGGAATATGATGAATAGCCACTGCTTTTTGCCGATCCGTCATTAAAATAGTTATTTAAAGAAACAGCGCCCGAAACACTTAAACCGGGGGTAAGCATATCTAATTGCTCGGTAAACTTAAGCGCAGACTCAAGTGTCCTACCATTTGATTGGTAGAAACCGGTTTGCAGCAAATTACCTAATGGATTAGAATTAACGCCCGATGTCCCGTAAGTGGTGCTTCCGCCAAAGCTGCCATTGGGGTTATATACCGGAAATGCATTGGGCGGCAAACCTGCAATTAATGAAAATGTGGAAGCGGTGGTATAATCGTAAGGGTTGTTTGTTTGTTCAACTGTTCCGCCTATATTAAAGGCAACCGAAAGGCGTTTGGAAAGGTTAATATCCAGGTTAGACCTAAAATTGTAGCGGTGATAAACGGAATTAGTACTTATGGGACTTTGATCGCCAAAATTTTTATACAGCCCCTGATTGTTTATGGCATTTAAGACAACAAAATATTTTGTGTTCTTGTCCCCGCCCTTAAAACTTAAATCGTAACTGGAAACTGGTACCACATTTCTTAATATCTGACTATACCAGTCCACATTAGGATGGCCATAAGGGTCCGTATTGTTTTTGTAAGCGGCAAGGTCGGCAGCAGAATATTTTAAAGGCAACCTATCATTTGTCAAAGCTTCATTGTATAAATTGGCATAATCATAGGAGTTTAATGGCCGGGGGATATATTGTGCCTGCTGAATGCCCTGCCTTGTTGAAAAGCTTATTTTTAAAGGTTCGGCTGTACCGCGTTTGGTAGTGACTAAAATAACGCCATTGGCGGCCCTGCTTCCATAAATGGCAGTTGCAGAAGCATCTTTCAAAAAGGACACTGTTTCTACCTCTTCCGGGATCAGCTGCATAAAACTGCTGGCTGCACCGGTACCGCCTGTTATGTAACCATCAATAATAATTAAGGGTTGGTCTGTTGCACCGCCAAATGTATTTCTGCCCCGGCCGTATATGGTAGGTGCACTTGCACCAGGCTCAGAGCCTCCCTGTAATATAGTCAGACCCGCCAGTTGCCCAAACAGGCTGCTGCCCAGGTTAAGCCTGAAACTTTTTTCGAGATCTGTTCCGTAAACGGTTGAAATGGCACCGGTAACATTCCTTTTAAGCTGGGTGCCATAACCGATATTGATGATGCTGTCGCTTTTGGCGAAAGTAGAATCAGTTTTTAATAACGGCCGATCTTTTACCTGCTGGGCATTGACCAAGTTATTTAAAACCATACCCAGGAGTATGATTAAAAATATCTTTTTAGTATATTTTAATTTCATAATTATAGTTGATAACTGTGAGGAAATATTTTGAACGACATGAACATATCGCCCCTTTAGATTGCGCTAAAGGGTCAACAGTTTGCCTTTACCATCCCGGGTTTTGTATCAGGCCGCCTTTAAGCACTTCTGATAAAGGAAAAGGGTGCATATATTCTTGCCGGAGCCAAACCCGGGTTTCAAAAGTATAAGGCACCCAGGTAAAATTGTTGCCTACCTTCGTAATTTTTAAGCCCCTCATGGCACCTTGCATTACGCCGTCGTTTTCGGCAATCATCCACCTTTTAATATCCCAAAAGCGGTGTTCTTCATAGGCCAGTTCAATTGCCCTTTCATTTCTCAGCTTGTCCCTAAAGGTGCTTTGGGTCAGGGTATTAGGAAAGTCTGGCATACCTGACCGGTTCCTAATGGCATTAACAGCACTATAAGCAGCTATACTCGGCCCTGAAAATTCATTCAAAGCTTCCGCATAGTCTAAGTAAAACTCGTGAATGCTAAAAGTAATATCGTTTACGGTTGTAGAAATACTTGTGGTAGCTGCCCGTGGTATCAATTTATGCATCCATATACCCCCAAGACAGTTGGTGTACACAATGGCTGGTAAACCACCGGCATAAATCGGCACAATGGTATTGACCGGGTTCCAGTAAGAATTTGTGTAACACATTGTTTGTTTAAAACGGGGGTCGAGCTGGTTATACATAGCAATCAAATCCGTTCCTCCAGAGGCACTCCAAGTTTGTGGCGTACCGTCTAATTTTTCGTATTTACTGAAAAAATTTAAGGGCACTGTTACCCCTGACCAGCCCGGACCGGTAAATTGTGGACTAATAAATTTTAATGGGGGATTGTTCAAGTCTCTACTAAGATAGCCTTGAAACGCCAATATAATCTCCGAATTATTAGGGGCTTCCCAGGCATTAGAATAATTGCCAACTACCGGTGTTAAACTGCCTACCGGTGGCGTGGCAGGGTTTCTATTTGCAGGAACATCAATTAGGGCAACACCGCTTGCAGGCGCGGCGTCCAAAACGGCTTTTGCAGCATCTGCCGCCAGTTTCCAGCGGTTAACATCAGAGTTTGTATAACAAATTAATTTGTTATTTGCACCAAAATCCATATAAGGGGTTGCCGTATTATACAGTGGGCTGGCTGCATAAAGTAAAGCTTTTGCCTTTACCGCCAATGCCGCCAGACTGGTTACCCGACCGGTTAATGAGGCAGAATATGTTGCCGGCAAACTTGGTAAAGCCTCATCACAATCCTTTACGATGAAGCTAAAAGTATCTGCTATGGAAGCGCGCGGAACCAGCGCATTGATATTTGCACCAGCATCAAATACCTGGTTTACAATAGGCACGCCACCGTAACGCTTAACCATTTCTAAATAATCTAAAGCCCGCAGCACCTTTACCTCCCCTTTTACCTGGGCTTTATAGGCAGCGTCGGCATCCGGCACTTCATCTACCCGTTTTAACATCAAGGCTATTTCTCGCAGGGCAATCCAGCGCTGATAGTACCTTCTATCTTCCCTGCTGGTAATATTTGCGGCAGAAACATCTCCGGAGTTCCAGTTATTAGTCTGAATAAATGATGCTTCTGAAGCTTTGCCCTCGTCACAGATACTCTCCGTACCATGGGCTGGGGTAGTAGCATCGTTTTGATTGAATGCGGTTGTAGTGGTTAGCGAAAAATCTTGGTAATTATAAAGGGCTGGCATGGCATTTTTATATATAGTTGCCAAAAATTGATCTAACTGCACTCTGGAGGAAAACAAAGTATTTTCATCCACACTTACACCGGGTGCCTTATCTAAAAAATTTGCGCCTTTTTTACAGGAAGAAGCTATAACCAGCAGAATGGCAACAAACAACAGTGTTACTATTGGTTTTATTTTTTTCATTTTCACTAACATTAAAAGTTAACATTTAAGCCAAAATTAATTGTCCGCACCAAGGGGTAATTAACCTGGTTGGTATCACCTGTTGGTGCATTCTCAGGATCGACCCCCGGGAATAACTTGTCCCAAGTGTACAAGTTGTTACCATTGGCATAAATACGGGCCGATGCAACACCCAATTTTTTAAATAACGATGCTTTAAGGGTGTAACCAATTTCTGCGTTTTTTATCCTTAAATAACTGGCATTGGCAATAAAAAAATCTCCTCCTAAACCATTCGGGTTATTGTTTACACTATATCTAGGAAAATTAATAGGTAAACCCTGTGCATAGCGTTGTGCAGACCATGCTTGAGTAAGGTAATCAGGTCCTCCCACAGGCGGGCTTGCCCCATATCCTACGTTACTATCGTAGCTATTATAGCCAAGCGATACATTACCAACCCCTTGAAATAAAATGGAGAAATCAAAGCCTTTATAAGAACCGCCCAATGAAACACCATACGTTTTTTCGGGTATATTAGAATAACCAACAGGCACCTGGTCAAAACTATTGATGATGCCATCACCGTTTACATCGCGATAAATAAAGTCCCCCGGTTGTACTTTATTGTTGCTGGCGGCGTAAACAGGCCTATTTGCATCATTTACCTGTGCCCAGGTATTATAAATACCTACAACCGGTATCCCATAAAATTGCCCGAAACGTTGCCCCGTGCGGTTTTGATAAGAATAGGCATTTGGTATTTCGTCCTGGAAAATAATTTTATTACGCGCAAAGCTATAGTTTGCAGAAATCCTATAGCTAAACCCACCTATATTATTGTTATAAGAGATTTCACCATCTGCACCTTTATTAGTCATCCTGCCTAAATTTACCGCAGGTTGTACAATGCCTGAAACCAGACTGATTGTGTTTGGTGTGGAAAGTATATTTCTTGTATCGTAATTAAAATAATCAGCGGTGATTTTTACTTTCTCCTTAAATAAATAGATATCTGTCCCGATATCGGTTTTTTTGACTCGTTCCCAAGTAATGTTTGGGTTTCCTGCTTTTCCTTCCACAACACCGGTAACAGGGCTTAAAGTAGAGCCATAATTACCGAAATAATACGTATTGGCTTTATAGGTATAACTGGTAGGGGTATATAAAAAACGTGCTGCATTCCCGTTACCGATATTATCGTTACCAACTTCACCGTATGAAGCCCTAAATTTCAGGAAACTCACGACATTATTTTTTGGAAAGAATTTTTCTTCGGTAGGCAGCCATCCTATAGAATAGGCGGGGAAAAACCCAAAACGTTTACCTGGCGCAAAGTTCTCTGTTCCGTTATAACCCGCATCAAATTCGGCCAGATAGCGGCTTTTATAAGCATAAGTTATCCGCCCAACATAGCTTTGGTACCCTTTGGGGATATCATATAATAAAGATGGGTCAAAAGTTTTTTGCTGGTTATATAACAACAAGCCGGTAACGTTATGGGCACCGCCAAACGTCCGATCATAATCCAGCCCCAATTCAGCAGTTATCCTGCGGGTATCGGTTCCGCTTGCTGCAAACTTAAATTCAGGGGTTGCACTTGGGTTAGTAGGTACATAGTTAATGCTGCCATCGGGCAGCTTTACTGCTAAGTAGGTAACTAAGGCTCTTGTGTTGTTAATGATCGAGCTGTTAAATGTTGTTAGGGCAACATCTCCGTGTATTTTGAAACCTGGGGTAACAAAGTCAAGGTCATGGTCTAACCTTAATAAGCCATTCAAAGTGTTATCGTATTCGCGCCTTAACCCGCTGCCTGAACCGGCAGCAAGCAAACTGATATAAGGATTATTAAAGCTACTGGCTGTCAGCGTTACGATTTTTCCGTCCACCTGGCCTGGCCCGTCTGTTGGCGCGGTTCTCAAAATATCAGCAATTAATCTACTGGTAGATGTAGAATTATCTGCTGAATAATAATTATTACCGCTTAAATTTGCTGCCTGGGTTGATAAGTCCAGCGTTGCCTTAAAACGTTTGGTAATATCAAAATTAAAGTTGGAACGAAAGTTATAACGTTGATAGGTGGACTCAGCCGAAAAGTCGGGCGTAATCTCTTTGGTATCGGTAAACAGCCCGGCTTGGTTAAATATACCGGCAGATATAAAATATTTTACCCCTTTTTGCCCGCCGCTAATGGTAAGGTTGTGTTGCGACTGCAGGGATGTTTTTTTAAAAAGGAGACTTCGCCAATCGGTGTTGGAATGAAAAATAGGGTCTGTACCGGATTGATAAAGCGCAATATCCTGTGCCGTATAACGGGGGACATAAACTGCACCCGATGCATAACTATCGTTTAATAATGCCTGGTTAAAACCGTTTGCATAATCAACACTGTTTATAGAGTGCCTTTGGTTGGTAAAACTGTTTATCGCCTGGTTAAAACTATAACTCACTTTCGGCGGGCCTTCTTTTCCTCGTTTTGTAGTGATAATGATAACCCCGTTTGCTCCGCGGATACCATAAACGGCTGTGGAAGTGGCATCTTTTAAAATGGTTAAACTGGCAATTTCGTTTGGGTCGATGTTATTGTAATTGGTAACTTCTATACCATCTACCAAAATCAAGGGATTTGTATTCCCGGTATAAGTACCCACACCCCTGATCCTGATCGTGGAAGCGTCATTACCAGGTTCGCCGCTTGCCTGCGAGGCAAAAAGGCCTGGCAAACGCCCAACCAACGAATTGCTGATGTTTGCGGCAGGGGATTGGGTCAGTTCTTTCGTAGTGATTGATGCGCTGGAACCTGTTTGGTTAATCTTTTTCTGGGTTCCGTAACCTATAACCACCACATCCTGCAGATTAGTGGAATTGGCACCAAGGTTAATTTTAAAGGATTTTTGATTCCCTACTGTTACTTCCTTTGGTGTTAAGCCAATGCTGCTAATTACCAGGATTGCATCCTGATTTTTAACGCGAAGACTAAAAAAACCTTTTACATCAGTGGCAATGGCATTGTTGGTCCCTTTTTCACGGATTGTTGCACCGGGCAAAGGCAAACCTGTATCATCATAAACGTAGCCTGTAATTAAAATATCTGCAAATACCGGGTTGGCAGTACTGGTTTCTTTTTCACCGGCTGTTTTTGTCCTGTTATTTTGAAATAAAACAATCTGATCATTTACAACACGGTAACCAATATTGTAGGCAATCAGGTCATTATCAAAAAAATCACTCAGTGTTTTATTTCTAACGGAACAAGTGATCGTAATACCAGATTTAATAGCACTTTCACTAAAACTAAACCCTACGTTTGTTTGTGCCTTAATCAGTTTTATAACCCTATTAAGCGATTCGTCTTTAACATTTAAAGTAATCTTCTTCTCCAGGATATTTTGCGAGTTTGCTTCTTTTGCGTACAGAGAACACATAAAGATTATGGCCAGAAATATCTGTACGATCGTTATTTTCATAACAAGTTTGGCTGAAGCAACCAGTTGTTGCTTAGATTTCATAAATTTGTATGGTTTTGGTCAATAAAACTTCTGTTCAAAACTCAACAGCACATAGCTGTTACAAGGGTCGGTTGTGTCCCCACACTTCCGGCTCTTTTTTTGCTTTAGGTTGGATCGTAGAATTCTATAATCATAATTAGTTATTTTAAATTGGTTTGGTTATTTTAAACTTATTCCTAAAAAAATACGATACTTCTTTTATCCCTATAAATTTTATATTCTTTTAGATCAGGTTAAAAAGTATAAATGATATACTTTTTAAGCCGAAAAAAGAAGCATACAATTTGTATGAAACTGAACGTAAACAGGTTTATAATTTTGTATAGTTTAATTCAAGCTTGTTAATTTTTTTTACAGCCGTCCCCTTTTATTAAAATCTTGGTTCTGTTAATTTCGTACTCGCAGCCGGTAGCCAAACAAATAATTTTCAACTTGCTAAATAAATCCTGCTTGGTTACGTCACCGCTAAAAACACAATTGTATATATCTTCATTGCTTACTATAATTTCTATACCGTAACTATCTCCCAATTTTTGCAGTACTTCGGATAAATGCGTGTTGTCAAAATCGAAATCAACAGGTTTAACTTTGGTTTCCACTAAGGTTTTTTCATCATCAATAACCGGTATAGGTACAGGTTTGTCTACCAAAACCGTTTCAAAAAAAAGTTTCTTTGTTTCGTAAATAGCTTTTTGGTTCGGTGTTACAATCACGCTCATATTATCTTGCCGGTAGTTCACAATTTTATCATTTTCATAAACCTGCACTTTTCCCGTTAACACTGCAACCTCGATATTCCCGGTGTGCCGGTTTGTTTTAATATTGAAAGACGTACCTAATACTTTGGTAACTACTTTGTTATAATAAACATAAAAAGGCTTAAGCGGATTTTTAGCTATTTTAAAGAAAGCTTCCCCTTCCATATAAACCTCTCTTTTGCCCGCAAATTTGCTGCTTGAATAAAATAAAGAAGATTTAGGCTGAAGAACGATGCGGCTACCGTCGGGCAATAATACCGCAAGCGGGCGATCGGTATTGTTCGTGGTTTTTTTTGTGCTGTTTTTTACAAAATCCGAAACAAAGCGGTTTGAATTATTTTTTGAAACGATTGAATAAAAAGAAATCGCTGTAACCAGGAGAAGCGAAGCGGCAGCCAGCCATTTTGCGGCAAGCCTTAAAACATGGCTTCTTTTAGGGGAAACTGCATTGCTTTTATCTGTATCAAGAATATTCCTTACCAAATTATGGGCAACATGGCCGGGTAAATTTACACCGGGGTGAGCATCTGCTTCGGTTAGTGTTTTACCTATTACTGGCCCTAAAATACTGTCATAATCCCCCGTTGCAACCAGATTGAAAAACTCATCATGCTCAGCATAAGATATAGTGCCTTTGATATAAAGGTTTAACAAATAGCTGAACCGCTGATTCGAATCCATAATAATTGTAATGTTTGTTTTAACAGGTTTACAATCATTAATACAAGCCTCTTGTACTAAAGGAGTACAAGCTTTTAAAATAATTCGGAATTATTTATTTAATACGAAGTTGAAGCTTGCCCAAGCTTACACTTGGAAAAGGCATTATGCTTCTTTTAGCAATAAATAATTAGGGTCTTACTTTGGTTTCTCAAGAAATATAGTCAAGAAATATAATCAAGCTATATTTAACAGGATAAAAGAAGCATAAAAGCTTTCTTCGTCCAAAACCAAAAAATTGATTGTTTTAAAAAGATAGCCTTTTTGCGGCAGCTTTGGTTGTTGCCTGGCTGTTATTGGATCAACCCGATAAAAAAAACCAACAAAGCTACATTATTCCAGTGCAGGTTTAAAAAACCCCTGATCTGGCAAAGTGCCCGTGACATGTGTGTTTTAACGGTAAGCGGGGAAATATTAAGGTGTTCTGCTATCTGCAAATAAGAAAGGTTTTCTTCCCGGGCAAGTTTATATACGCGGAGCTGCATGCCGGAAAGTGTTTGAAGTGCATTGTTGATTACGTTCCGGCAATCGGTGTCTATCAACTTTTCCTGAAGCGAATCATCTTCCTGTTCGCTTGTATTTTTGAGATAGTCCAGTGCTTTCCACTCATTGGCCAGCTTTTTTAACCTGTTAAAAATGTTGTTTTTAGCAACCGTAAATAACCAGGCTTCTATTGGCAGTTGGCAGTTGATCTGCTCCCGTTTAGACCAAAGTTGCATAAACACATCCTGTACTACTTCCTGGGCAAGTATCGGAGATTTTAAATAGCGCATCGATACCCTGTAAATATGGTTGTGGTGTTTGTCATAAATCAGTTGAAAAGCATATTCACTACCATTTGCAAGCAATGATAGCATCTTTTCTTCCTCGTAGCAATACTGTTCTTTATGCAACTTAAAATTTATAAAACGGTAATTGGCTTATCTGGTTTATTGGTTTCGCCAGATGGAAATACAGAGTTCGAAATTACTATTAATTGGAATTAAAAAACAACAATCAGTAATATTTTAATTTACAAAATTAAGCAGCTGGTTTGGTTTTGATGTAAGGTATTTTAACAAACGCTATTACTACTTATTATAAGGTGTTTCAGCCTGTTTTTTTAAAAACCGGCATGCTTCTTTTATGGCTAAAAAAACTTTTAAAATTTCATTTATCTATTTAAAAATAAATCATTGTTCAAAAGCGCCTCGGTCCCGGCCAGCTCCTTTCGGCCTGGGTTTATGGTCAATATCTGTTTTTTGTTGTAGATCATTGCAACCGGAATTAAGTGCCGGACTACCTTTTGCCAAATGAAAATCACACTTAGTTGGATCATACTCAATGTTTACAAACTTTGGGTTGGCAACAATATCATTCGGCCCTTTTAATAAAGTTTTCGTTTCCGGGTACAAGTTGTAATCCCAACGGATATTTGCGTTTTTATTATTGGCAGTAACTTTCCCGGCCGGGCGCGGAACGATGATGTTATTTAAAAAAACTATATCTTCTGAGCTGTTTGCAAATAGTTCCGGGTAACCCATTATTTGCCCGTTCCAATAAGTAGTATTATTAATGATATCAACATGCTTGGTACGAAAGGTATGGATACCCGAACCGCCGTTAAATATGCTTAGGTTATTGGCAACTAACGACCTCCCTTTCCACTCAGGCCGTTTTGGCTTTGCTGCCGGAACAGCAGCCGGGAAAGCTGCCTGGTTTCCGCCTGGCTTCACTATTGCATCTCCGTTTGGGTTAGTTGCGCCATTTGCCTCTTCCTGGTCGGTTACATCGAGGATAATCCCATTGCCATCGCTTAAGCGTCCAACTTTTTCCCACGTAACCTGTGTCCTGTTACTCCAAACATAATTGCGTTGTATTAAAATGTGATAGCCTGCGGCATCGTCGTGTGCCCAATTATCAAGCGTTGAAATACCGGAGCCGCCGTACCGCATAAACCACGCGTTATTATAAACTTTACAATCTTCTATAGTAATGTAATCGGTTTCAATAGCATTAATCCCGCCGCCTGGACATTTTCCAACAATACAGTTTCGGATGATTACATGATGCGGTTTTTCTTCCGGCGTTTTGGTTCTTCCGTTCACAAAGATTCCGTTTGTGTTAAATTTTGGGTCTGGAGTTACTTTTTTGGCATCTTCCTGTGCATTTAGCAATACAAGGGAATCGTTGCTGCCCGTAACAGTTATTCCATCAATAATATGATAAGAACCTGTGATTTGAATCCCGGCCCAGCCAGAAGGACGGATTTCGGGATGCTGGCCAGGCCTTGCTTTCCAGGTAATCCAGGCATCAGCCCTGCCCGATTTGTTAATGGACAATACCGCACTGCCATTCCCTTTTTCAGCATTGGTATAAATACCGTTGCCAATTAAAACCACATCTCCGGGTTTTACAAGGTCTGCCGCTTTTTGTAAAGAACGGAACGCAGTTTCTGGCGATTTACCATCGTTAGAATCCTTTCCCGTACCCGAAACATGCCACACCTGTGCATAAATTGGCAATTGAAAATACAGTAAAATGAAAATTAAAAGTAACTTGTTCTTCATGGTTTATTTATTATTTTTTGGAGCATTTGTATAAAAATAGAAAGCAGGTAATTAGAATCTTGTAATTCATTATTGTAAATTTTAATTTGCGGCCTCTATTAGAGTCAAGCATTGTATTAAATACTTTTTTAAATGAGTTTTTAGGTTAAACCTTTATCTAATTGGTTAAGGGTTACAAGGATTAAAACAGCCTTTTGTAAAATACACCTGAACAACTTGCCAGGAGTACATTATGTTAAAATTTGTTTTTAGGCTTATCCAAATTGGACTACCTGACCCGAAACAAAAATTGGTAGAATACAACGATCAACGCTGTTTTTAATAGCTTTTTCGCCATTAAAACTGGCTGTATTTCCCAGGATAGGTTATCATTTGATTTTAGGGCTTGTTTAAATTTATATTAGAAAGGTTTACGATGCTTCTTTTATGCCTGTATTTTCTGTTTTTTTTTGAACGATACAAAAATTATAGAAACCTTTTAATTTTTTGGTGATAAAAGAAGCAGACAAAATAATTAGATCGAATTTTGAACAAGTCCTTAGACTGTAATAATAGATCGGCTGCCAAAGACGGTTCGGGCCGTGTTTGGCCTCAGTTTTTTCATTTGCCGGGTCTTGAGCATGGTACTTATCGACATATATCACCAATTATGCTTAGTAAAAGTTTCTAAACCCTCTTTAACTTATCACCCCTTTTACACTTTGCGTTTAGGCAATGTACCTATGCACCTATTTTTCATTTAATAAATTATGATTGAATTAGGAGTTTTTAGGCACTGATTT
>CAXULQ010000019.1:0-25569 GCA_964251965.1 uncultured Sphingobacteriaceae bacterium
GAACGCCTGGTCAGCTTACCCCGGAATCACCTGGTCAATTTCAGCGGAATCTCCATTCAAAGCACGGCATTACGAAATATGGAACAGTAAACAAAGCCAAAAAATCTTTCCTTCCTGAAAAAAAATGGATTAGTGTTTAAAACAACTTTTTAACGCCGCATCACTTCATTTTTATTTATTGGAAACAAAAGCCAGCCAGATAAGAGTAATCAGCTCGTTGAAAACGTCTCCAAATTGCATAAAGCGGTCTTCCTCACGCAAATGTGAAAGAGGTATGATTAAGGATGAATATAGCGTCATTGGCCAGCTCATCCGTTAAGCCTACCGAAGAACTTGTTAAAACCAATTTGTTTTTTAGGTTTGGTGGCAATTCATTTAATGATTTGTCATCATCAATGATCACAAAACTTTCGTTCTCATGATCGTTTGAAAGATACCAAGCCAATATTTCATCTTTCCTATTTAAATTAGAAGTGTTATTTTCTAACCTATTTATCATATTGAGATAGATCCCTCTCGATTTAAATATCTCGAACCACTGCTGAATATTATAACGGTACTTGTGCGAAGTCGTTAATAATATCGAAGCGTTGGTTTCCGCAACAATCTTTTGAAGTGCAGTTATTGCTTTCGGTTTAAACATAGGAAACCCATCAGCGTGAAGTTCGGGCTTTTTCCAGGAGTTGGCAGGAACCATTACGCCATCTATGTCTAATAATATAAGCATCATACAAATTTAAAACTTATTTCTATTCAGAGGTAATTTTGCGTACAACTTCAATATCTATATCATTGTACCTAGCATCCTGCTCATTTAAGTGGGAAATTTTTGATGCCGTATCCCAATCTCTTTCATCAAATTCTACGTCTGACCAGTTGAAAGGTTTGGTTGCTAACGTTTTGTTACTTGGAACAGAATTGATCTTGTAATTTACAATTAATGAGCTTAAATAACGATGGTGTCCATCGATAATTAAATCATCACATATTTTGATGTCGTCGAATTTTATGCCTTTCAGCATTTTTTGGCACAATCTATTTATAATAGGAACGCAAAGTTTCGAATGCGTTGAGATCAGGGCGATATCATTTTTTTTAATAAACTGTTCGATAGATTTAACGGTAATTTTTTCCAAAGTATTTAATATTTGTTTTTATGACCATTTATAGTTTTAGTGGAAATTATGCTGTGTTTAAAATAAGCAATCGAGAATAGCAATTGCTTTAAGAATCCCCGCTTGGATAAGTCGCACCATGAAGTATCAATCAGAAGATGCTAATTTCTTTTTTAGCGTGGACATATCCTCACTTACCTTCTTTTCCAGCACACGTGCGTAAATCTGAGTAGTCGCGATCTTTGTATGGCCCAGCATCTTACTCACCGTTTCTATTGGTACGCCATTTGAAAGCGTAACTGTTGTTGCGAAGGTATGTCTGGCAACATGGAAACTCAAGGACTTTCTAATGCCGCACAGGTCAGCTATTTCCTTCAGATAGCTATTTACTTTCTGATTCGAAAAGATTGGAAATATAGCATCTGAAAACGTCAAACGGCGGTGATTGATGTACCTGGCCATGATCTCTTCAGCAACAGGCAGAATAGGGGTACTCACCGGAATGTTTGTTTTCTGCCGGGTAATTTTTATCCAGTCTTCACCGTCCAAACCTTCCACAATATTATCGTATTTTAAATTTAACACATCCACATAAGTCAAACCTGTATAGCAGCAAAAAACAAATACGTCCCTGACTATTTCCAGCCGCTCTACAGCTAATTGCTTTTTATGAATTTTATCCAACTCCGTCTTAGTTAAAAATTCCTTTTCTACCTTCTGATGCTTGATTTTAAAATTCTTGAATGGATCATTTTGTAACCAGTCCAGCCTAATGGCCAAATTCGTCATTTTACGCAGTCGGATGAGGTGTTTCATCACACCGTTGTTGTTCATAGGCTTCTGATGGTCCAATGGCTTATGTGATCGCAAATAAGTCTCAAAGTCTGCAATAAATTTATAGTTGATCTCGTGTAGGAGCACGCCCTTTTTCCGGAACCGCTTTTCCATAAATTTTACTAGGTAGCGCTGGGTAACATAATAGTGTTTTAAAGTGCTCCAGGTGAGCTCGTGTTTTGCCTGTTCGTTGTGGTATTAGACCAACCTGCTTAAAGTATTGGGTTCGGTACTTTCTGTACCAAAAAAAGCATCCTTGATTGCGTCAGGTGTTATTAGCTTACCCTTCACCTGTAACTGCTGGTAGCAGTTACTTAAGGCAAGCCGTACCTGATCCAAACCGTTATTGATATTTTTAGCGGCCTCACCCTTTCCTTTACTGGTACCGCGGCTCGTATCCCAAATGGCGGGATCAATCCATTGCTATAGCGCAAAATGGACAATTTTACCATTTACAGTGATCCTGGCATAGATAGGTGCCTTGTCGTTTTTGATTTTATCCTGCCTGATAATGAACTGGATACCAAATGTATTGCCCGTTTTCATGTCCTTTTTCTCCCTTATTTTAATAAAATTTGTTTCAATTTTGGAATTGAAACCTCCGGTTTTAAGTATCAAAAAGGGGCAAAAAAGACCATGTTTTATGGCACTTTGAGATTTGTAAATAACTGATATACAATTTTTTAGACCACTTTTCAATACCTCGAAGGTAAAAATTGAAAACAGGTTACGGAATAGGTATTGTAAACCTTGAGAAAGTTTGATCTGATTTGATATGGCTAAAAACATAAAAGCCTGTAAATCAATTAATTTACAGGATTTTTAAAACCATTTAAGGTGCTTTTTGTGCGCCCACCTGGGCTCGAACCAGGGACCAAAAGATTATGAGTCTTCTACTCTAACCAACTGAGCTATAGGCGCTGTTATTAAAGCCACAATTTTACGGAAATGTTATTAAATTTTATACATCTCTTAAAAATTTATTAAATAAGATATTTTCTTACTACCTTAATTTATAAATATATTAGTTTACTTGCTTAAAAATAACTATCTTTAACAAGAATATAAACAAAGCGTATTATAAATGTATAAAACTTTAAATAATAGGGGACAGTCCAAATCACTTTATCATTTATATAATCATTAAAATTTACGGATTTATATTTTAAACAAATAGATTTTAAAACAAAAATCTACTAGTTCACCTTTTAATAAACCTTGTACAATTAAAGCATTATTAGACCATAGTTTAGCTTAATAAATTTTTTTATTTAGCTAATCCCTAATAAAATATTTTTTGTGCGGAGTTTTTTATTAGAATTAAGTTAAATTTATGGAAAAACCTTTCTTGTCAGGTAATTTGAAGTTAGATGAAGCATCCCTAAGAAAAATATTTATATATAATTTGAACAAGATATTTCCGATTCTACTGTACTTAAAAAACACTTTGCCATCAATGGCACATTATTCATTTTATGGAGATTTGCAAAATGTAATTGAAGAACTATTATCAGAAGTGCATGTTCAAATCGAAAGAGTTAATGATATTTTTACAGAATTAAAAGAAGTACCTGTTGAAGAAAATGATCCTGTAAATATTAAACTATTACAAATTTTAACATGTAATAATGATTATGAACCTATGGACAACTTGTCAAAAGATTTATCATTGGTGTTTTATCTACAAAGAATTATAGCAATCAAAACGAACTACTTCTACATACTCAAATCAATTTCCAATTCGTTCAACAGTATTAACATTAAGCAACATTTACAGTATAGTTGTGATGAGTGCAAAGAAAATAAATTACTATTTAGGCTAATTGCAAAAGAATATATGGAAACTTCAATCAATAACTTCTTGTATTAAAATTAAAAATTACAATAGTTGAAATAATTGTAAAAGTTAGGATTATTCAATTTAAATAATCTTAGAGCCTGTTTAAATTTCTATCAGAACGATTCATGATGCTTCTTTTATGCCCATAAATTTTGTTTCTATGCTGAAAGTATATGCAGAGATGAATTGTAACTATGCAAATAGCATTATAGGTGCTTCCGATAATTGAACAATTTTTAGGAAGCACCTACGGAGCTTGTTCAAATCACAAAATAACTCTATAAACAGGTAGCTCCTACAGAGCTAAAAAGCTTACGGACAAAATTTAAACACGCTCTTAAATTAAAATGTTGTATTGAGTGATAATCTTAAGTTAAACTTTAACGAAACTGCTTTTTAGCAATCAATAAAAAATAATTTTTTTTCCCTTTTTGCACTACTAAGTATTTTTGGTTTACCAAATTTTGTGCACTAAAAACAGCATCAATTGTTGTTTTTGTTTTGTTGATAAACACGCCTCCGCCTTGAAGCATTTTCTTGGCTTCTCCTTTAGAAGAAAATACCTTGGATTTTTCTGCCAACAAGTCAACAATTGAAATTCCTTGTTCTAAATCAGTTTTTTCAATATTAAAATTTGGTACACCTGCAAACAATGCTTCGGTTTCTATATCAGTTAGTTCATCCAAGAACTCAATTCCAATATTTCCAAACAGAAACTCTGATGACTTAATTGCTTTTTCATATTCTGTTTCTCCATGTACACGACTTGTAATATCTTTTGCCAAAGCTTTTTGCAAAATACGCAAGTGCGAGGCAGTATTATGTTCCTGTTCTAAAGTTTCAATTTCATGCTGTTTTTGCAAGGTGAAAATCCGGATGTAAGTTTTAGCATCTTCATCGCTAACGTTCAGCCAAAACTGATAGAACTGATAAGGTGAAGTTTTTGCCGGATCGAGCCAGATATTTCCGCTTTCGGACTTGCCAAATTTGCTGCCGTCCGCTTTTTTAATCAGTTGTGTTGTTAATGCAAAAGCTTCTCCCTGATCTTTCCGGCGGATGAGTTCTGTCCCGGTAACCATATTTCCCCACTGGTCCGATCCACCCATTTGCAGCAAACAATTCCGGTTTTTCCACAGATAATAAAAATCGTAACCTTGGATTAATTGGTAACTAAATTCGGTAAACGACATGCCGGTTTCGCCTTCCAGCCGCTTTTTCACCGAATCTTTCGCCAACATATAATTTACAGTGATGTGCTTCCCGGCATCGCGGATAAAATCCAGGAATGAAAAGTTTTGAAACCAATCGTAATTGTTTACGATTTCCGCTTTATTCTTACCGTTCTTGAAATCTAAAAACTTCTCCAACTGCTTTTGAATGCCATTTAAATTGTGCTGAAGCTCATCTAACGATAATAAATTTCGTTCCTGAGATTTGCCGGAAGGATCGCCCACCATGCCCGTTGCACCGCCCACAAGTACAAATGGTTTGTGCCCAGACTGTTGAAAATGGATCAGCGTCATGATCTGCGCTAAACTGCCC
Organism: uncultured Sphingobacteriaceae bacterium; assembly: GCA_964251965.1. Lineage (GTDB taxonomy): Bacteria > Bacteroidota > Bacteroidia > Sphingobacteriales > Sphingobacteriaceae > Mucilaginibacter_A. The sequence goes on from CAXULQ010000019.1 coordinate 5,332, forward strand.
ACATGCAAAGAATCTGCAGTTGGATCAAACCCAATATAACCGGAAACCATTCCGCTTAGCAGTTTTTCTTCTACGCCGGGCATCAAGTCGTGTAGCATTCCTCTCCAGCGTAATTCTTCAACAAAATTCATAGCAGTTTGTATTAAAGGTGGCAAAGATAATAGAATCAAAGAAAAGCGGTTCTACAGGTGGCATGCTTCTTTTATCGGGTAAAATCTATTATTTCTCGCATCCGGTTTTGTATATTTACAGGTAATGAACTTTTTATCTCATTTTTATTTCGACCGTAATTGTAATGATGCTTACCAAGTATTAGGCTCTGTTATGCCCGATTTATTGAGAAATGCAGATAAAGAAGCCCAAGTTAAATTAGATCGGATGCAAGCACAAAATGATGCGGCGATTAATTCGCTTATTGCTGGTTGGAAAAAACATTTGGAGATCGACCGTCATTTCCACTCCTGCGATTTTTTTAAGCATCATGCACATCAGCTTAAATTATTGCTTACGCCAGCACTTGCCGGTTCTAATGTGAAACCCTTTTTTTTAGGCCATATTACGTTGGAATTGATACTGGACAACCTGTTGCTCACCAGCAATACTGTTTTTGCAGATGATTTTTACGACCATTTAAAAAATGCAGAAGAAGCCAATATCAGTGCTTTTTTAAAGTTGAACGGCGTTGATCCGCAAAAATTCCTTGCTTTTTATACTTTGTTTATCAACGAAAAATACTTGTACTCTTACATTCAAATCAACAGTGTGGTACATGCGTTGAAAGGAATTTGCCAGCGTATCTGGAAAAACCCATTTACCAAGCACCAGGAAGAAGCTGTAAGCGAAGTGGTTAAACATTATATTGATCTTTTGTCTGCTGATTTTATGCAGGTTTTCTGGGAGATGGACAGTTTGTTGATGGAAGCATAGCAATATAAGGTTGTAAAATGTTGGAATAATTATAAAATCGCTTCAAAATCAATTAAATAACAAAAAAACTTTTTTGAGGTAGCTATTAATTTTTTATTTTTGCAGTCCAATCTATTTTGGGAAAAGGAGATAAATTATTTAATGGCAAAAAAACAAGAAGCAGAAAAAGAATTACAAGCAAAACAAGCTGAACTTCAGGACGGATCGTCCCGTTTTATGGAGAAAGAAAACATTGAGTCCGAAGCAGATTCGACACTAATCGAATCCATCAAAACAAACCTGGCACAGCCTGCCGGAGATTTTGATTGGGATGCAGACGACAAAAAGTTCGGTAATTACTCGAACGAAGACCGCGAAAAAATGGAACATCTTTATGATGGTACATTTCACTCCATTAACAAAGGAGAAATAATCACGGGTACAGTGGTTACAATCAACAACAAAGATGTGGTATTGAACATTGGTTTTAAATCTGATGGTTTGGTATCGCTTTCAGAATTTCGCGATACACCTGATTTGAAAAAAGGTGATATTGTGGATGTTTTTGTTGAATCTCAGGAAGACGTTAACGGACAATTGGTACTTTCCCGCAAACGTGCAAAAACACAACGCTCTTGGGAACGTATTAATGAAGCATTAGAAAAAGATGAAATCATTGAAGGTTATGTAAAAAGCAGGACCAAAGGTGGTTTAATTGTAGATATAATTGGTGTTGAGGCCTTTTTACCAGGCTCTCAAATTGATATTAAACCTATCCGCGACTACGATATTTACGTAGGCAAAACGATGGAGTTTAAGGTTGTTAAAATCAACCACGAATTTAAAAATGTTGTTGTTTCTCATAAAGTACTGATCGAAGATGATTTGGAAAACCAAAAAACCGAGATTGTTGCTAAATTAGAGAAAGGACAAATTTTAGAAGGAACTGTTAAAAACATTACTGATTTCGGTGTATTTATCGATTTGGGCGGTGTTGACGGTTTGTTGCACATTACAGATATTTCCTGGGGCCGTATCGAACATCCGCGTGAAGTATTGTCGTTAGATCAAAAAATCAACGTGGTTGTTTTAGATTTTGATGACGAGAAAAAACGTATTGCTTTAGGTTTAAAACAATTAACGCCGCATCCTTGGCAAAGCCTTTCTCAGGATTTGCAAATTGGGTCGAGAGTTAAAGGCCGTATTGTTACTGTTGCTGATTATGGTGCTTTCCTGGAAATTATTCCCGGAGTTGAAGGTTTGATACATGTTTCAGAAATGTCCTGGTCTCAAAACTTGCGCAGCCCTCAAGAATTTTTGAAAGTTAATGATGAAGTTGAAGCACAAATTTTAACTTTAGACCGTGACGACCGCAAAATGTCGTTAGGCATTAAACAATTAACGCCTGATCCTTGGCAACAAGCTTCAACTAAATATCCGGTTGGCAGCCAACACAAAGCAATAGTTAAAAACATGACTAACTTTGGTGTTTTTGTTGAACTGGAAGATGGAATTGACGGTTTGATCCACATTTCTGATCTTTCCTGGTCTAAAAAGATAAACCATCCTAACGAGTTTACTAAAGTTGGCGAAACGTTAGACGTTGTAGTTTTAGAACTTGATGTTGACAACCGCAAGCTAAGCTTAGGCCATAAACAATTAGAAGAAAACCCTTGGGATACTTTTGAAACCATCTTTAACGTAGATTCTGTACACACCGGAACGGTTATTAAAGTAACTGATAAAGGTTCTATCGTTGCCTTGCCTTACGGGGTTGAAGGTTTTGTGCCGACAAAACATGCGATACTGGAAGATGGCAAGCCGTTAAAAACAGAAGATGTCGCCGAATTCAAAGTAATTGAATTTAACAAAGAGAACAAACGGATTGTAATTTCACATTCACGTGTTTGGGAAGATGCCAGAGCAGAAGCCCGAATGGAAGAATTTGACAAACGCAAAAAAGAAGCGAAAGCTTCAACCGTTGCTGTTAAAAAAGTAAAAGATTCTGTTGAAAAATCTACACTTGGCGATCTGAGCGTTTTGGCTCAATTGAAAGAGCAAATGGAAGGTGCTGAAAGTGATGCACGCAAATCCGGCAAACCGGAAGATAAATAATTAATTAATCCTCCTTTTTTAATACAAAGCCTCTCCACAAAACGGAGGGGCTTTTTTGGGTTTCGGTTTTTAATGGCAACGGATTAAAATCCGTTACTAAAATATGCACCGAGGCTACGCCTCTGCTTAAACGTATTTTTTAAAGGCAGCAGGCCCGTGGCATTTTGTAAAAATTGGTTGCAACCTGCTGGTATCAAAATAAAGTTTTTAGCAATGCTTCTTTTATCACCCCAAAACCTGCGTTGCTATACCAAATAAATTCCTAATTTTGCCCAAATCCACCCGGTAATGCAAAACCTCACCCTGCTTGACGGTCCGAAATTCCGGATCACCATCCAACGTCTCTGCCGGCAGTTAATTGAAAACCACAACGATTTTTCAGATTCTGTAATTTTGGGTATCCAGCCCCGCGGCCCTTTTTTAGCCAAACGCATTGCCGCGGAGTTAAAAAGTATTTTGCCAAACAACCCGATTTTTTCCGGCGATTTAGACATTACTTTTTTCAGGGACGATTTCCGCAGAAGGCAAAACCCTTTGGTGCCCAATCAAACCAGGATCGATTTTATCATCGAAAATAAAAAAGTTATTTTAGTTGATGATGTACTTTGGACGGGAAGGACAATCCGTGCCGCGATGGACGCCATGCTGGCTTTCGGCCGGCCGCAAAAAGTAGAGTTATTGGTTTTGGTGGATCGACGTTACTCGCGGCAGTTACCTATTGAGCCAGATTATATTGGTATCCAGGTAGATTCCGTGGCTTCGCAAAAAGTAATTGTAAGCTGGAAAGAAGCAGACGAAGAAGATAAAGTGGTTTTGTTATCAGAAAAATAAACAATGGCCGATCAGCAAAAACTCAGCTCCCGACATCTTTTAGGTATCAAAGACCTCAACCGAAACGATATTGAATTGATTTTTGAAACCTCAGCAAACTTTAAAGCCGTTTTAAACCGTCCGATAAAAAAAGTCCCGTCCCTGCGCGATGTAACCATTGCCAATATTTTTTTTGAAAACTCTACCCGCACCCGTTTATCTTTCGAGCTTGCACAAAAAAGGCTTTCTGCGGATACCGTTAATTTTGCGGCAGCTTCTTCTTCTGTGAGTAAAGGCGAAACGCTGATTGATACCGTAAATAATATTTTGGCCATGAAAGTAGATATGGTGGTGATGCGCCATCCTTATGCCGGTGCCGGGATTTTTTTATCGCGGCACATCAAAGCACAAATTGTAAATGCCGGTGATGGCGCGCACGAACATCCAACGCAGGCTTTGCTGGATGCTTTTTCTATCCGCGAAAAATATGGCGAAGTAAGCGGTAAAAAAGTAGTGATTGTTGGAGATATTTTGCATTCGCGTGTGGCACTTTCTAACATTTTGTGCCTGAAACAGCTGGGTGCAGAAGTAATGGTTTGCGGCCCGACTACTTTAATTCCGAAATTCATCGGTTCGCTTGGTGTAAAAGTGGAACACAATTTAATCAAAGCTTTGAATTGGTGCGATGTTGCTAATATGCTGCGTATCCAATTAGAACGGCAGGATATTAAATACTTTCCATCGTTGCGGGAATACACCATGCTTTACGGCTTGAATAAACAGATTTTGGATTCGTTGGATAAAGAAATTACCGTGATGCACCCCGGACCGATTAACCGCGGCGTAGAAATTACCAGTGATGTTGCCGATAGCAAACAATCTATAATTTTGGATCAGGTAGAAAATGGCGTTGCGGTTAGGATGGCGGTTTTGTATTTGCTGGCCGGACAAATGTGATAGCAAGTTGAACTTTTAATAAAACGTTATCAATTTAGTTTTTAGATACTTCTTTTATCAACTGAAAACAAGTAATAATTTGCATAATTACAAGATACAATTATAAATTTATAATTGTAAAAGAAGCATATCAATTATGGTTAAGATTTTAAAAAATAAAAATTATCTTGTTCTATTTTTATTGTTGATTACCATATCTTCCTCTTCAATTGCACAAAATATGCAGCAAAAAAATGATTCTACAGTTGTTGTATTAAAGAAATACATCAACACAAAGAATGCTGATGCAATTTATGATCTGACTGGAAAAGACTATCAAAAGAAATTAACCAAAAATTATCTTACTGATTTTTTAACTAAGCAAATTTTCCCTTTAGGTGAAATCAAAGAATCGCCTTTTTTAAAGTCGGAAAATAAAATTAGCTTTTACAAGTTACAGTTTGAAAAAGCAACACTTCAATTATCTCTAAACTTGGATGAAAACTCTAAAATTGGATTATTTCAATTTAAACCTTTTGTAGAAGAAAAACCAAATAAAACTGAACTGGTTGCCACTACCAATCCATTACAAACTTCGATTGAAAAAGAAATTGATGCAGTGATTCGATCATACATCCAAAAATCAAACACCGTTGGTTTAAGTGTAGGTATAATTTATGCCGGTAAAAACAGCATTTACCATTATGGCGAAACGGCCAGAGGAAATGGTAAATTACCAGATGCAAGTTCGGTTTTTGAAATCGGATCGATCAGCAAAACGTTTACGGCAACCTTATTAGCCCATTTTATAAATGAAGGAAAAATAAAACTGACGGATCCGATTACCAATTACTTGCCGGATGCCGTTGCCAAAAATACTGTGCTAAAAGAAGTATCAGTTTTGATGCTGAGTAACCATACTTCCGGTTTATCGCCGTTACCGGATAATTTTGAAAAAGGCAATTACAATCCGCTTAACCCGTATCAACATTATACACGGGAAATGCTTTTTTCGTACCTGGAAAACTGCAAACTTCAATCTAAACCAGGCGAAGTTTATGCTTATTCGAATATGGCGGTTGGTTTATTGGGTGTGATTTTGGAACGGATCAGCGGCAAAACTTATGATCAATTGGTTAAAACGATCATCTGCAAACCGTTAAAATTAGAAAGCACTACCGAGTTTTTATCTCCGCAGGAAAAAACCCATTTTTTAAAAGTTTATAACCAGGAAGGCAATGAAACGCCCGCCTGGGATTTTGGTGCTTTGCAAGCTTGCGGTTCGCTGCGGTCAACTGTAAACGATTTGTTGAAGTATGCGGAAGCAAATATGAAAGTTGATCAAAGCGAATTATCTAAAGCTTTTCAATTAACGCATCAAATTACTTTCAATAAAAAAGAGAGGGTAGGTTTGGGCTGGCATTTGGCTAAAATCAACAATGACGATTATTTTTTTCATGGTGGCAGAACTTATGGCAGCAGCAGTTTTTTTGCTTTCAATGCAGAGAAAAAGATTGCTGTGGTTATACTTTCCAACGCTGCAGAATCAACTGATCCAATTGGTGTTAACCTCATTAAACTATTGCAGTAAAAATGGGTCAACTTAAAAACTGATTATTTCTGCATGATACTGTTTTTATGCGGTAAAAAATCGCTAACCTTATTTCAAACAAATATTACGCGGTTATTATCGGCAAGGTCTTTAATTTAGCACCGCCGTTACCAAAACAACTATGACAAAAGTTCTGTACCTAATTACTTCCCTACTCTTTTTATCGGTATACAATTTAAGTGCCCAGCAAACCGCTTACTTTAACCTTAACAGAAATTATCAATCTGCAGTAGAACTGTTGGATAAGGGCAAATACGTTGCCGCAGCAGAACAATTTCGCCTGGTAGAAAAACCCCGGAACAAAACCAGTAACCAGCCCGTTTTTGAATCGGAAACTTCTTTGCTAAAAGAAAACGCTTATTATTTTGAAGCTGTTTGTGCCTTGAGTTTAGGAAACGATGATGCCGAAAGTATGTTCCGACGTTTTATCAAAGAACATCCGGAAAACCCGCTGGCAAAAGTGGCTTATTTTCAGGTTGGAAAATCCTACTTTAAACAAGAAAAATATGAAGATGCTTTGAAATGGTTCGACTTAGTTCAAGCCTCGGAATTAACCGGAAAAGAAAACGCCGAATACAAGTTTGATAAAGGCTACGCTTATTTTGAGCTGAAAGATTACAAAAATGCGCAATTGATTTTTAGCGAAATTAAAGACCGCAAAACGCCGTATTCTGAAGATGCCACTTATTATTTTGCTTATATTGCTTATCTCAATAAAGATTATCATCTGGCTTTGCTCAATTTTGAGAAGCTAAAAAACTCCAAAAAGTACGAAGCCAGTTATCCATATTATATCTCCGCGGTTTATTATTTAGATAAAAGATATGATGATGTGATTGCTTATGCCGTGCCGATCATCAACACAACTAAGCAAACTAATGAAACCGAAATGCTGCGGATCATTGCGGCTTCGTATTTTGCCAAAGTTGATTATCCGGATGCGATTAAATATTACGAGCGTTTCCAATTAGGCGATCAGAACAAAACCCAAAACAACCAGGACAGCTACCAAATGGGTTATGCTTACTACAAAACCGGCAATAATCCGCGTGCGATCCGGGAACTGGAAAAGTTGATTGACAAAACCGATTCCTACAGTCAAAGCGGAAATTATACATTGGGAAATGTTTTTTTGAAAGTCAACAACAAGCAAAGTGCGCGTAATGCTTTCCAGGTCGCATCGAGATTGGATTTTGACCGAACTTTACAAGAAGATGCTTTGTACCAATATGCCAAACTTTCTTACGAGCTGCAATTTAACAACCAGGCTTTGGAAGCTATCCGTTTGTACCTTAAAAACTATCCAAGATCAACCAAAATTAATGATGCTAAAGTTTTGCTGGGCGAGATTTTGCTTTCTACCAGTAATTACAAAGAAGCGGTTGATATTTTAGAATCGGTAACCAACAGAAATGCATCGGCAAAAGAAGCATACCAAAAAGTAACTTATTACCGCGGTTTGCAATTTTATAACGAACGCGCTTTTGAAAACGCCATCGGGATATTTTTAAGGTCGTTAAAAGATCCGGTGGACGATAAAATAGAAGCTTTGGCAACTTACTGGATGGCAGAATCGATGTACGAGGTGCGCAAGTACGGCGAATCGGTTGATAATTTTGAGAAATTTATAGATATGCCTGGCGCAAAACTAACCAGCGTTTACAATTATGCCAATTACGCTTTGGGTTATGCTGCTTTTGGTGATGAAAAATATCAAAAAGCTGCGAATAATTTTGAACGGTTTATCAATGGCAGCGAGCGCGACAAAAATACCGTAAACGATGCGATACTTCGTTTAGGCGACAGTTATTTTGTTTTGAAAAATTACGGCAAAGCAAACGAATATTACAATCGAATCCTTTCCCAACATGCAAAAGGCGAAGATTATGCTTTGTTTCAGCGCGGGATGATCCAGGGTTTGCAAGGTGCTTTGGACACCAAGATCAGCACTTTGCAAAGCTTGCTCACGCAGTTTCCAACATCGGATTATGCGGATGATGCGAGTTTTGAAATGGCTTATACTTCCTTCCTTAAAAACAACGGCGATCAGGCCAGAAGCGGATTGATGGCGATGATCCAAAAATATCCGCAGAGCAGTTATGTGCCGCGCGCTTTGGTTACGATTGGTTTGATTGATTATAATGCGAATCAGGATGATTTAGCTTTAGAATCCTTTAAACGCGTGGTAAAAGATTATCCTTCTACCGGTGAAGCTAAGCAATCGCTCAAACAAATTGAGAAAATTTATACGGATAAAGGCGATGCCAAAACATTTATTGATTATGCTGCAACCACGCCAATTGGCAATTACAGTTCGGCACAACAGGATAATTTGATGTTTACCGCAGCCAACAATTTGTATCTGCGCGGAGATTTTGCAGGTGCTGTAAATGCGGTAAATGCTTATTTTGATAAGTTTTCTAAACCGATCAATGATAAACAAGCGCGTTTTATCCGTGCAGAAAGTAACGTCAGACTAAACCATCCGGAGGAAGCCGTCAATGATTACAACTTTATTTTGAACGATTGGACGAGCGTTTATACCGAGAAATCGCTCATCAGCATGTCGAACATTTATCTCCGGCAAAAGAAGTATAATGAAGCTGTAGTTTTCCTGAAACATCTGGAAACCAATTCAGAATACAAAGTGGATTATTCTTTCGCCATTAATAACCTGTTGCTGTCGTATTCTGAAATGCAGATGCCGGACGAAACTTTGAAATATGCTGCTTTGGTTCGCCTCAACGAAAAATCCTCTGAAGAAGATAAATACAGAAGCGGCTTGTCTGCAGGGAAAGCTTATCTTTTAAAAGGCGACACCACAAATGCTACCAAAGAATTTAATTACGTGGTAACTAACACCAAAACTGTTGCCGCCGCCGAAGCAAAATACAATGTGGCCGAACTGGAATATCGGCGCGGCAACTATAAAGCATCGATTAAAACCTGCCTGGAATTTGGAAAAACGCTTTCGGCCTATGATTACTGGTACACCAAAAGTTTTATCCTTTTGGCTGATAATTATGTAGCGTTAAAGGATGTTTTCCAAGCCAAAAGTACGTTACAAAGCGTGATCGAAAATTACAAAGGCAACGATGATATTTTGCCGGAAGCCAAAGCCAAGTTGGAGAAATTGAACAAACAAAACACTAATACCAAGAAAGAGAACTAAGCAATGAAGTTAAAATATATTCTTACCGTTTTGTTGTTTGGCCTGATACTTCGTTCGGTTCCTGCAATTTCGCAACAAAAACCTGTTCAGAAAAAAAAGACGGACAAAGCAAAAAAAGTTACGCCTGCTAAAACCATAGTTCCGGCTAAAACTAAAACTCCTGCTAAAAAAAGTACGGTAAAAACAGCATCGGCAGATACGGTTAAAAAAGCGGGAAATAAATCTCCCAAAAAACCAGAACAACCGCAGCAAAGCCTTAACGAAGAAATTGTAGTGACCAGTGCTTACAAACCTGTTTTGGCCGACGCGGTAAAAATCCGTAGAAACCCAAACTTAGACGATAAACAGGATTTTAAACCGGCCTTTTCTTATACCAATTTGTTGGATAAACGCCTGGACAACAACACTGGAATCCGTCCGCTGAACGCGATGCAAATCCCAAAAACTGCTGACGATACTTTGTACAACAATTACGCAAAGTTAGGTTTAGGCAATTTGACTACCACTTTTGGGGAATTGTATTTGGATAACGGCCGCGACCCGGCTTTACAATATGGCGGATATGCCAAACAGTTTTCGCAAAAAGGAAGCTTGCCAGATCAAAAAGCCAGCAGGCAGGAAGTTGGTGTTTTTGGCAAAAGCGTTGGCGATAACAATAGCGTGAGCGGCCGAATCAACTACACGCGCCGCAACAATTATTTTTATGGTTTTGACCAGGCTAATCCGCCAACAAATTTAATCCCAGGAAAACAACATTTTAACACAATTGAAGGTGAAGCAGAGATCGCCAAAAATTTTAAAGATGTAGAAAACGACTTCGTTTATGCAGTAAAAGTTAGCGGCTACGTTTTTAATAATGCTTACCAGGCCAAAGAAAACAATATTTTAGTCGATGTATCGCTCAACCAAACCATCAATCAGTTTTACGCCGGTTTAAATGCTTCGTTAGATGCCGGAAGCACGAAGGATAGTTTGTACAATGTGAGCAACAATATTTTGCGAGCAAATCCATATTTAAAATTGCAAGGCGAAAATTACAAGGTTGATGTTGGCGTAAACCTGGTTTCCGAATTTGGTACCAAAAGCAGTTTGCGGTTATTTCCGGCAGCAAAAATCGAGTTCCAGGTTGTGCCAAAATACATCCGGATTTTTGGGGAAGCGCGCGGCGATATCGATAAAACCTTGCTTCGTAATTTATCGGAAACAAACCCTTTTCTGGACCAGAATATTGACATCAGAAATTCTATCAACCGCTTAACCATCAGCGCAGGTTTAAAAGGGACAGTTATACCTGGTTTGGGCTTTAAAGCTGCTTTTATCCGCCAAAGTATAACCGGCCTACCGCTGTTTGTCAATAATTTTAATTTCAGCAGAGGCCAGAATAAATTTGCTGTGATTTACGATGGCGGGAAATCAACCGTAACCGGTTTTAACGGGGATTTGGATTTTAAAGCATCAGAAACAGTTGACGTTTTTGGTAAATTGGAATACCGAAAATACAGGCTTGCAACAGAAGCACAACCTTGGAATTTGCCAACTGCAAAATTAACTGCCGGTACAAATATCCACATCAATAAAAAAGTAACGATAAACGGAGCATTGCTGATTAGAGGCGAAACTAAAGACCGATTGGCGCAACCTGCTTCTTCAAGTCTCGGTTACAAAATTATTACCTTACCTTCTTACGCGGATTTAAGCGGCGGCGCAGATTACAAAATATCCAAACGTTTTTCCGTTTTTGTACAGGCAAATAATTTGTTAGGCAACAAGTATCAAACTTATCTTTATTATCCTGCCAACGGATTTAATATATTTGGCGGCCTAAGCGTTGGATTTTAATGTTTTTGAATTTACCCTTATTTTAACCGGATGGATGTAGCGGCTTACATTAAAGAACTGCTATACCAGGAGCATGCCGTTTATGTTCCTGGTTTGGGTACTTTTTCGATAAGTAAAACTGCCGGATTTTACAACCAAAAACAACAGCTTTTTTATCCGCCTGAAAACAGCGTCCATTTTATTGCAGAAGAAAAGCAAGATGGATTACTGGAAAACTACATCAGCAAGCAAAAAAACATATCGCAGCAAGCGGCAAAATATTTTATAGAAAAATTTGCAGATCAGCTTAAAAATGATTTGGGGACTAAAAATATACCGATAAAAGAAGCATTGTTTCCTTCGGAAGTTGGAGCAGGTGCAGAAAAGGAACAAGGTTATACTTCTTTTAACCAGGAAAATTTTGGCTTGTCTCCGGTAAATATTTCTCCGATAAAAGAAACCTCCAACTTCATTAACGATAAAGAAGTTATAACCAAACAGGATTATGTAGAAAACTTTTACCGGGAATTTTCAAGCAACCTACCGGATGAAACAGAAGAAAACAAACGTAAAAGAAGCAATAGTTTTTGGGGTGCGCTATTTTTACTGCTTGCCTTTTGTATCATTGGCTGTTATGTTTTGTATTCCTATTACCCGCAATTGTTCAACCGCTTCCATTCGCCGGAAGAATCGGCCGTGATAGTTATTCAACCTAAAGTTGATACTGTAAAGCGGGATTCAATTTCACAACAACCTGCGGTGAAAAATATTACATCAATAAAACCTGCGGCAGATACAATTGCTGCTTCATCAAAAATGGCTGCACCTGCACCAAAACCAATTATAAAAGATACGGCGGGCGTTGAAGCAACAGACCCGGATTTGGTAGAAAAATCGCCGTACGAAATAATTGGTGCTACTTTTAGAACGTTAAAAGGTGCGAAAACCTTTGTTAACCAGTTAAAAGCAAAAGGTATGCGCAATGCCAAAATATTAAAAAACACCTCCGGAACGCTAAAGCTGGTTACATTTGGCTCGTTTAAAGATAAAGAATCCGCACAGGCCGCAATAGCAAAACTGCGGGCGCGCGACCCTAATTCAGATGCTCATATACAACACTACAATAAATGATTTTATTATTTCTTCAAGCAACTAACGATACAGCGCAAAGAGCTGTTGATACTTTAAACCGCGCAGTACAAGCCGGTGCTGCACAACCTCACGAACTCCGTTTTGGTGATTTATTATTAAAAGGCGGCTGGGTAATGGTTCCGATTGCAATATTGGCCATATTAGGTTTGGTTATCTTTTTCGAAAGATTTTTCACCATCAGAAAAGCTGGGCTAAACGAAGCATCGTTGATGTCGCAGGTCAAAGCAAATGTTATTTCCGGGAAACTGGATTCGGCCATTGCGATTTGCCGCAACAGCAATTCGCCTTTGGGCCGCATGTTGCTGAAAGGTTTAACCAGAATTGGCCGCCCGATTAAAGATATTGAAGGTGCCATCGAAAATATTGGTCGTTTGGAAGTTTCAAGACTGGAAAAAAATATTGGTATTCTCGGCATCGTTGCCGGTATTGCACCCATGTTTGGTTTTTTGGGAACGATTGCTGGCGTGATCAAAATCTTTTATGACATTTCTCAAACGGACAACATCAGCATGGGCGTTATTTCTGGCGGATTGTATGTAAAAATGGTGACCTCGGCAGCAGGATTACTGGTTGGGATTGTGGCTTTTGTAGGCTACAACATTTTACAGATGATGGTAGATAAAGTAATTTTGAAGTTAGAAACCGATTCGGTTGAGTTTATTGATTTGTTAGAAGAACCCAGCAGATGAATTTAAGAAAACGACATCTCCGTGCACATGCAGAAGTAAACACTTCGGCCATGAACGACATTATGTTCTTTTTGCTGCTGTTTTTTTTGATTGCATCAACCGTAACAAATCCCAATGTGATCAAATTGATGCTGCCGAAATCTTCTTCCGGGCAGGCAGTTTCCAAAAAAACCATTACGGTTTCCATCACCAAAGACCTTCGGTATTATGTTGATAAAAAAGAAGTTCCGATTGCGGATTTATCTGCCACGCTTCAATCCTACAAAAAAATAGCGACGGAATTAACCATCGTTTTATATGTAGATAAAACCGTGGCCATACAGGATGTGGTAGAAGTGATGGATACTTCGCAAAAGCTAAACATAAAATTAGTGCTGGCAACAGAACCTAAATAATGGTAAACGACCGGGAAGAAAACAATTATCCGAAAGCTTTTTTGCTGACCGGCATAGTTTTAGGCTTATTTTTGCTGCTCACCTACTTTATTGTTTTTTCCATGCCGCCAAAACAGGAAGAAGGCACGGGCGGGATTTTAGTTAATTACGGCACAACCGATGAAGGAATGGGCAAGGATTATATGAGCATCGAAGAACCATCCGTTGCCGAAAAAGCCAGCAAAAGCAAGCCCGATAAAATAAAACCGGAAGTACAACCAACCGAAAAAGTTAGTGCGGATAACAGTGATAAAAAAGTAGTTACGCAAACTACAGAAGATGCACCGGAAGTGGCACCCAACAGCAAAAAGCCAAGTACAACCGTTGCCACAAAAACAGATGTAAAAGAAGCAAAGCCACAAATTAACCAAAATGCTTTGTACAAAGGCAAAAAAAATGACGGTACTGGCGAAGGCGACGGGACAGGCAACAAACCGGGCAACCAGGGAAAAGCAACCGGCACAACTTTAACCAACAATTACAACGGAACGGGTTCTGGCAACGGCGGAAGCCTGAACATGACGCAACGTAACTTTTTGACTAAGCCAAGTGTTTCTGATGATAACCATCGGGCTGGTAAAATTGTAGTTGACATTCGGGTGGATAAAAACGGAAATGTAGTTTACGCCCGTGCAGGTGCAAGGGGAACCACCATCAGCGATAGTGATTTGTTACAGAAATGTGAAAATGCAGTCCTCGGCGTAAAACTAAACGCAGCCGAAAACGCACCGGAAACACAAGTTGGAACGGTTGTTTTTGTGTTTAGAGTGCAGTAGGTTTGGTTGATAGATTATGGTTGATGGTTCATAGTTGATAGTCAGAACCTTCAAATTCTAATCGGTGTATCTTGTATGCTTCTTTTATCGCCTATAAATTAGCAAGTTCGGTTTTGAGCTATGAACTATTAACCATTTACCAAAAGCTTCCCTCAACATGACCTACCAGCAAACGCTTGATTATTTATATACGCAGTTGCCGATGTTTACCCGTGTTGGTGCTTCGGCTTTTAAAAAAGATTTGACCAATACTTTGTTGCTTTGTGAAAAATTGGGCAACCCGCAGCATCAGTTTAAAACTATCCATGTTGGCGGAACGAATGGCAAAGGCTCGACTTCACACATGCTGGCAGCTGTTTTGCAAACCGCAGGGTATAAAACCGGTTTATATACTTCGCCTCATCTCAAAGATTTTCGGGAACGCATCCGCATCAATGGTGAAATGATTCCGGAAGAAGAAGTTGTTGATTTTGTTGCTGATCAGCAGGAAAATATCGACACCATTGAACCTTCTTTTTTTGAAATGACCGTTGCGATGGCTTTTGCTTATTTCGCTAAAGAAAAAGTAGATATTGCGGTAATAGAAGTTGGTTTGGGCGGAAGATTGGATTCGACCAATGTGATTACGCCGCTGCTTTCAGTCATTACCAATATTGGTTGGGACCACATGAATTTGTTGGGCAACACTTTGCCGGAGATTGCTGCGGAAAAAGCGGGCATCATTAAACCGCAAATTCCTGTTGTTATTGGGGAATATCAGCCAGAAGTAGCGGAAGTTTTTATGGAGAAAGCAAAGCTGGAAAATGCACCGATTAGTTTTGCTTCCGAAGAATGGACAACACAAAAAGTAGCAAACGAGGATTTTGTTGATGAATATCTTAAAGTTGAAGTTCAAAAAGCAAACTCAGGTCTAAATTTAGCTGTTCAGCCTTTAACTTTTAACCTCGACCTCACTGGTCTGTATCAACTCAAAAACTTAAAAACAGTCCTTTCTGCAATTGGTGAGTTGCGTAAACAAAATTTTAACCTCCCGCACGATGCTGTTTTTACTGCCTTAAAAGAAGTAAAAAAACTAACCGGACTTAACGGGAGATGGCAAACCATCAACAAGCAACCTCTAATTATCTGCGATACCGGCCACAACCCGGAAGGAATTGCTGAAGTTGTACAAAACATAGCATCAACCAGCTATCAAAATCTGCATTTTGTGTTAGGGATGGTTGCTGATAAAGACATCAACAAAATCCTTTGTTTACTGCCCAAACAAGCCGTTTACTACTTTTGCAAGCCAGATATGCCCCGTGGTTTGGCCGCTGATACATTGAAACGGCAGGCCGAAGACCACGGTTTATATGGTAATGATTTTGATAGTGTAAAAGAAGCATTGGCTGCTGCAAAAAATAACGCCCGGGAAGATGATTTAATTTTTGTCGGCGGAAGTACATTTGTAGTTGCAGAAGTGCTTTAGCCATATCCAAACATCCACAGACCTGAAAATTTAATGTGTTAGTAATGAAAGAATTGTTGCGTTATTAGCAATATTCCTTGTAAATTTTTGCTTTTTTATTTTGTGCTTCTGATAAAAACCCTACTTTTGCAATCCCAATCGGGATGTAGCGTAGCCCGGTATCGCGCCACATTTGGGATGTGGAGGCCGCAGGTTCGAATCCTGCCATCCCGACTGATAGCCAGTCAAAATGGTATAAAAACCCGCAAATCACACTGATTTGCGGGTTTTTTGTTTTAATTCCTACCAAAAAACACCAGTCAATATCAAAGAAGATGTGAGCAATTGCGTGAGTAAATTTAGAGTTTTAAATTTGCTCACAGAAAGTGATATAATTAACTGAATATCAATTAGTTATATCATTTATTTTGATTGCTTTTGGTGTATTTTAATCTCCATTTCCGTGAGTAAAATTCACCAACTGTGTCAATGATTATTAAGTAAAATTAAAATGAATTGATATGAGGAGCAGTAACACATTTGGTATTCAGTTTGTAATCAGACTATCCAAGCAAAAAAAAGATGATCCCGCGACAGTATTTGCGCGTATTTCCGTAAATGGTAGGCGATGTGAAATATCGTTAAAAAAGAAAGTGAACCCGCAGAATTGGGACGACGCCAAAGGAAAAGCAAGGGGAACAAAAGACGAAATCCGTAAACTAAACGAACATATCGAACGGGTGCGTACCTTAATTGCCGATGGTTATCACCAGTTAGTACAGCAGAAAAAAGTTATTACAGTTGATGCCGTTAAGTCCCTATTCGTCGGTGCAGATGATAACGAGATCACTTTGATTAAGCTTGGTGAGTACCACAACACGGAAATGAAAGATAAACTGGCTGATGGTACAATGAAAAACTATTATACCACCCAAAAGTATATCGCGAAGTTTTTAAAGGATAAATATCATAGAAACGACATCAGCCTTGCAGAACTGAACTATAAATTTATCCTGGACTTTGAAACTTTCCTAAGCAAGCATCAACCGAAAGATCATCAAAAACCATTACATAACAATGGCATTATGAAGCACATTGAACGGCTATGCAAAATGGTAAATATGGCAATTACAATGGATTGGCTTGAAAAAGACCCATTCTCGAAATACAAACAGCATTTTGACAAGGTGGAGCGTTTTTATCTGACTAAGGAAGAACTATCATCCATTGAAAAGAAAAAGTTTACTATAGAGCGTTTGCAGGTGGTTAAAGATCTTTTTCTTTTCAGTTGTTACACTGGCTTGGCTTACATAGACACCATGAACCTGACCGCCGGAAACATCGTTAAAGGCATTGATGGCAACGACTGGCTAATCACCAGCAGACAGAAAACCGATACCGATGTACGTATCCCATTACTGCCGCAAGCCGAAGAATTGATAAAGAAATACTATAATCATCCTAAAGCGGTTAATTATGGCACGTTATTCCCGGTAATATCAAATCAAAAGATGAATGCCTATCTTAAAGAGATAGCTGATCTGTGTAATATTAATAAAGCGATTACTTTCCATATAGCCCGACATACGTTTGCTACTACGGTAACCCTAAGTAACGGTGTGCCCATTGAATCAGTAAGTAAGATGCTTGGTCATACAACAATACGATCAACGCAAGTATATGCAAAGGTGGTAGAACAAAAACTTAGCGAGGATATGCAGAACCTAAAAAAGCGAATGGCTAACCAATAATTAGGAAAATTTATATCATCAAATCAAAAGTTGCCTAAAATGGCAACTTTATTTATATTTGTATAAGTTATGAGCGAGAGTAATAAATTGGTTGTGTTTCCAAATGTATGATGACTATTTAGACCGGATAATAATCCTGTGAAAACGCAAGCCTTTTTAACTGTAAAGATGAAGATATTGATTCTATTTTGCCTGTTTTTTTTAACCGAATTTAAACTATCATACATTTAGAGCCTGTTTAAAATTCAATCTATTTATTTTTTATGCTTCTTTTACCGGCATAAAATAGGTGTTTTTACATTGATGTATCGTACAAATACTAATTTTTAAGTGATAAAAGAAGCATTGTAATTTCTACAGCTAAATTTTAAACAGGCTCTTAGAAACACAACCAATAAATTTAGAACCATAACAATCTATAAGCAGTATTTTCCGGATTTCCTGGCTAAACAACGGCAGAAAGTTAAAGATAAGATCATCTGGACACTAAAGCTTATTGAGGAAGTACAGCATGTACCTGAAACCTATTTAAAGCACCTGGAGGGTACAGCAAATTTATTTGAAATCAGGGTACAGTTGGGGAATGGTATTTTCAGGATATTTTGCTTTTTTGACGAAGGTAAATTAATTATACTGGCTAACGGATTTCAAAAGAAGACACAAAAGACACCCAAACAGGAAATAGAAAAGGCATTAAAAATAAAAGAGTTATACCATGAAGAAAAACGATAATTTGATTACGCTGGATGACTTTATTGATAAAGAGTACGGGCAAAAAGGAATACCTAAGCGGGAAAATTTTGAACAGGGCTTTGAAGAGTTTAAATTAGGTGCGTTAATTCACGAAGCCCGCAAGGCCAAGGGGTTGACACAAACCGAACTTGCTGATAAATGCGGAACGACCAAAGCCTATATATCCAAAGTGGAAAATGATGTACAGGATGTACGGGTAGCCACTCTAAGAAAGATCATTGAAGTAGGATTAGGCGGACATCTTGAACTATCTATTAAATTGTAAGCTGGATTTTCTATCTCAAATTTATGATAAATCTACCTGTTAGGTATGAGACCACAGTATTTCAAGCATAGAGCAATATTTAATTTCAATAAGGACACCAACGATATTGGCTTTCCGTTACCGTGGAAAAAGGGAAATGAAGACAATCATTTCCTTTTCCGTCTTTACAGGAAAAACAAAGATCAATATGAATCTTTGTATCAGCATCACCTCAACTTCTTTTTAACTAAATATAATGACGCAACCGAGCAGGAATTCTTTGTTCACGTCAAACAAATTATTAATGATGCTATCAGCGAACTTGTTAACAGGAACCGTTATACCTCGAAACACGTTCAGGAACGTCAAAACCGTATGCAGTTGCAGGAATTTTTGGATTACCTGAACGCTATAGATCAATGGTTCATTCAATCCACCGACCAGGAAACGATCAAACGCCAACTGGAAGAAATTGCAAAACTGAACGCTGAAAACAAAAAGCTTAAGGAAGAAAATAAGAAACTCCGGGAACTGGAGACCAAAGACTATATAGACATTCGCGAAAGTAGGCAGAGAACGCTATATCACTTGGTATTACAGATCAGGGAACTTAAACTGGAAGATAACAAAGAACTCACGAATGCCACCACGCTAAATATTTGGTGTAAAATGATCGCTAAGTATTTTAGAGTAGGCGGTAAGGAAATCAGCTTTGAGAGTGTTAAGCGTTATTTTCCGCCGGAGAATAGTGCCGACCTTACTAAATATAAGGACATACCCAAGAAAGACCAGCTTTTTACCATCGTACCTGCAAAAAAAAGAAGCTTGTAAAATATCAACTTAACCATAGTTGCCTTAATCCTCACCTTTTGACAACTATCTGTATAGTAGTCCATTACTTGTTGCGCTATCTTTTCAATAACACCTCAAATCTGACCTTCAAATTTTTGAAGGTCAGCCATGCGCTGCTTTTTTATTTTCATTTGCGGCATGGATTTAATAAATCACGAAGCCCTAAGCCGGTGTATCAGGGATGCAGTCAGGGCAGAATTACAGGAACATTTTAAAACGGGCGGAAGTCCGCCGCAGGATGAACGGCTATTATCTAAACAAGAGCTATCCGAAGAATTAGGCGTGTCATTAGTAACGCTTACGGACTGGATGAAAAAGGGACTACCTTTTTTGCGCCTGCACAAGCGGGTGTATTTCAAAAAGAGCGAGGTACTCTCCATTATGCAACAAAAAACTAAAAATCAGGGAGGAAAAGATGAACGTTGAATTAATTACAAGGGAAGACTTAAAGCAATTTAAAAACGAGATGTTAACCGAGATAAAGCATCTCTTAAAACCGGGTCAGGGCCAAAGTAAACAATGGCTGAAAAGTTATGAAGTCAGGAAGCTGTTAAATATATCACCCGGCACATTACAGAATTTGAGGGTCAACGGAACGATCCGTTATACGAAGATCGGCGGACTGCTGTACTACAAATTAGAGGACATTGAAAAGCTGTTAGAGGGTAATAGCAAGTGAGGGAAAAAGGAGTAGTCCCGATGCGAAGCATCGGAAAAGGGTCTGTAAAATAAACTGTGTCAACCCTTGGCAGGCTTCATGGGGCCTGCCAA
>CAXULQ010000020.1:0-25026 GCA_964251965.1 uncultured Sphingobacteriaceae bacterium
GCATAAAACTCAAGAGGCTTTATCCGTCATTACACGATTAACTTAACACTAGTAAAACACTCTTTATTTCTATTCTATGTTCGTTTTCTGGATTTTTAGTACAAGTAAGATCACATAAAAAATTTGTCTTGAATACTTGAATTTCATTTAGATCAAGAAATTTAGTGCGGCTTACTTCTACATTATTGTAATTATAATACTCCGGTTCAAAAGGAGGATTGTATTTCTGTAAAGCCTGTAAGATTAAATGTTTGTTTGGATGAAGATGAAGTCGATCTATTTCTAAACGGCTTGTTATATGAATTTCAGAATGCTTATTTTCTTCCATGTATAAATGTATAATATTGATTACTTAAATCATTATAACTTTTGTTAACAACCAACCTTTTGTTAACAATTTAATTACTTCAAAACCATTGCTTTAAGAATTATTAAATCCTAACTTCGTTAAACCTCATTCAGGGTTGAATATTAAATTTCTATTTTTATGACCTGGAGAAAATTTAGCGGCGAGATCCTCGAACTGCCCATTTTAGAAGAAGTAGAAAAAACCATCGAACGCGAAACGGCACTGGGCAACAAACTAAAAGTTTGCATCGGCACAGATTCTCAGGTTAAAGGTGCGGTTACTGATTTTGCAACAGTAATTGTGTTTTTACGGGAGCAGCGCGGCGGCTTTATGTACATCCATCAGGAACGGACTTCCCAGAAAATGGGCATCAAAGAAAGGATGCTAAAAGAAGTACAAAAATCCATCGATATTGCTTACCAGCTTTGTGATTTGCTGGATTTGTATGATGTGGATTTAGAAGTCCACGCAGACATCAACACGAACCCGATGTTTAAATCTAACCAGGCTTTGCACGAAGCTATGGGTTATATTTTAAGTATGGGTTTCGTTTTTAAAGCCAAACCCGAAGCTTTTGCAAGTTCGTATTGCGCCAATAAAATGGTGCAGTAAAAACAGCATAAACAATTAGCCAAGTTTTGGGGTTAATTTGATGTGAAAACATACCATTTAGAATTCGAGCAAAAATTACCAATCCCGTTGGCAGAAGCCTGGGATTTTTTTTCGTCTCCGCTAAACTTAGCGCGCATTACGCCAAAAGAGATGAAGTTTACCGTAACTTCTAATTATACTTCTGATACGAAAATGTATCCGGGAATGATTATCACCTATCATGTTTCCCCGGTTTTTGGAATTAAGATGAACTGGATGACGGAAATTACGCACGTAGATGAGCATAAATATTTCGTAGATAACCAGGTTTTTGGTCCGTACGCCTTATGGCATCACCAGCACCATTTTACGGAAATTCCGGGCGGTGTTTTAATGCACGATATTTTGGATTACGCCGTTCCTTATTCTTTAATTGGACGGGTTGCCAACCGCGTTTTAGTAAATAAAGAAGTTAAAAAGATATTTTCGTATCGTACCAAAGCGATTGATGATTTATTTGGGAAGTACAAAGAGCCAAAGTAGGTTGGTTTATAGATAATAGTTCATGGCTCATCCCAAAAGCTGATTGCAGAAAGCAGATTGCTAAATGCTAACTCTTAACGCTGATCCTTGTACAACTCCTCTTTGCTGAATAGTCCGGTCAATAAAAAATTGTATTTCTGATTTTTTTAAGTTCCAGTTTGGCGCGATCAGCAAATCCAAATCTGATAAACCGAACAAGCGCTGGATCACAATATCCGGGCGGACAAGCGGCAGCAATTCACACAAAAAATCAGCATAATCTTCTAAACTAAATAACGGAAATGGTTCGCGTTTATATTTTACGCCCATAATTGAACCTTCTACAATATGCAGATGGTGAAATTTGACGAATTTGATTTGAGGGAAACGATTTATCTCTTCAGCGTATTTCAACATCATTTCTTTTGTTTCCCAAGGGAATCCAAAAATGATATGTACACAAATATATAATTTGGAATTTTTAACCAGTTCTAAAGCCGCAATTAATTCTTCATGTTTGCAGCCACGGTTAATCTGGTCAAGCGTATTGTTATAAATTGATTCCATGCCCATTTCCAAATCCACATCAAAACGATCGGTATAACTTTCTAACAAAGCTATTTTCTCAGCGTCAATACAATCCGGGCGCGTTCCAACAGATAAACCAACAATATTTTCCGGGTCGATGCTTAACGCTTCATCATACATCATTTTTAAATAATGTACCGGCGCGTAAGTATTGGTGTTGGGTTGAAAGTAAATGATGAATTTATCCGCACGGTTTCCGGTGCGGGCACGTTCCATTCCTTTAATCACTTGCTCTTTTAAGGAAGGCGTGGAACGGGAAACGGATGGCGTAAAAGAATCGACATTGCAATACGTGCAACCGCCGAAACCTTTTGTACCGTCGCGGTTCGGGCAGGTAAAACCGCCATCAACAATCACTTTAAAAACGCGTTGGCCGTTGTATTTTTTCCGCAGCCAGGCACCGTAATTATTGTAAGTTCTAACGCCGGAATTAAATGCCAGTTCTGCTGTAACCATGATGCGGCAAAGATACTATTTACTATACTGTTTTTATCAGCATAAAAAAAGCCTCTTTAAAAGAAGCTTCTTAATTTTTATCCGTTAATCCAGCTGAATTTATATTCGAGTCCTGGGTTTTTCATCCGGTCTGCAATCTTTGCCAAACGGTCTGGCAATTTCAGCAGATAATCGCGTGCTTTTTCGCCGGCTTCGTTCAAATCCCGCTGACTTTCTATCTGCCAATCAACAAGCAATTGTTTCATAATATCTACATAATCAATCGCGGTATAAATACCCAAGCGTTGTGCTGCATCCGTAAAATGACCATAAGTTTGCCCCATCATCATACCCATTTCCCTCAAAAAGTGAGCTGGCATTACAATCTTCCGGCGCATCATATCTTCAAAAGCAATCATTGCTTCGTTGGCATCCACTTCAAATATTTTACCAATAAAATTGATATAAGCTTTTGCATGGCGCGCTTCGTCCGAAGCAATTACACCACACATTTTTGACAGCAAAGTATCACCGTCTTTTTT
The DNA here is from genome assembly GCA_964251965.1 of uncultured Sphingobacteriaceae bacterium. Lineage (GTDB taxonomy): Bacteria > Bacteroidota > Bacteroidia > Sphingobacteriales > Sphingobacteriaceae > Mucilaginibacter_A. The sequence goes on from CAXULQ010000020.1 coordinate 3,028, forward strand.
AGCCTGACTGGCTACACGGCGGTGTGAAACATTGGTTGCCAGTTCCTGGAAAGACGTGTAAATAAAATTACGGTAAGGATCGTGGCCGGTGCCGATATCAAAACCATCCGCAATTAAATACTGGGTTGATACTTCCATCATCCGCATATTTACACGGCCGGACAGGTACAAATATTTGTTTAGTAAATCGCCGTGGCGGTTTTCTTCTGCTGTCCAGTGGCGTGTCCATTTCATCCAGCCGCCTTCTTCATTACTTGAAACGCCCTGAACCATCATCAACCACGATTCATAGGTTGGCAAAGCTTCTTCGGTAATCGTATCGCCAATTAAAACAGCAATCAAATCGTACGATAAACCTTGTGCGCTTTGTTGCAGATCTTTTATCTCGCTAAAAAAAGTATCTCTTGAAGAATCAGGAAGAAGATCACTTGGCTGCCAAATTTGATCAATAGGCTTTAAGTATTCATCCATTTTCTCCAGCATATACTTTTCAATATGCCGCATCACCTCTCTTCTTTTTTCTTCAAAAAATCTCATTTTACTGCTTTAAGGGTTCAAATTTAGGTAATTGTTAACAAGTTTCTGTCATGCCTGCTTACTAAAAATACGGATAAACTCAATTAAACTACGTTTAAACTAAGCCGTTGTTTGATGAAGTTGGTTAAGAAATTGTTGTATCCAAATTTTGCCGGTAAGTTTGCTGCAATTCCAATAAACAACCGGCACAAAGACAGCCTTCATAGCTTTCAGCGATAAATTCTATTTCATTGTGTGTTAACTGCACTTCGCTGCACTGGCATTTGGTGAAAGAATTAGCTTTACATTCTATCTTGTTGCCGCAACGTTCGCAGGCAATAATTTCGTGCTTAGTCATTTTTATGCTGATACAATTTAAGCGATACTGTTTTTATGCCGATAAAAACAGTATCGCTTATAAACAACAAACGTTCCCCACGAGAGAAACGTTTTGTTGTTTTTAATTTTATGTTGATAAAAGAAGTATCAAGCTTTAGTGTTGATGCTTTATGCAGAACAAGTTACGCAACCTTCTTCCATCGAACAATTTGGTCCGGCCAAAATTTCTTCTGCAACCTGATCGATATGCTCCGGAATAACCGCATCCATATTTTTTCCGCCCTGGTTTTCAACCGTAAACTGCACAGCTTGAGAAGCAGCTTGCGTACGCAAATAATACATGCCGGTTTTTAAACCTTTTTTCCAGGCATAAAAGTGCATCGATGTTAATTTTGAAGCATTAGGCTGATTAACAAACAAGTTTAAAGATTGCGACTGGCAAATGTAAGCGCCACGATCGGCAGCCATATCAATTATGGTACGCATTTTAATCTCCCAAACTGTTTTGTACAAATCTTTGATCTCCGCAGGAATCTCCGGAATATTTTGGATTGAACCGTTTGCCGTGATAATCTTGTTCTTCATGTTGCTGTTCCACAAACCTAAAGCAACCAAATCGTGCAGCAAAAATTTATTCACCACCACAAATTCTCCGCTTAAAACCCGCCGTGTGTAAATGTTGGAAGTGTAAGGTTCGAAACATTCGTTGTTGCCCAAAATTTGTGAAGTGGAAGCAGTTGGCATCGGTGCAACTAACAAGGAATTACGCACACCATGTTTTACAACTTCTGTACGCAATTCGTCCCAATTCCAACGGCCGCTATCTGGTTTTACATTCCATAAATCAAATTGGAATTTCCCTTTGGATAATGGCGAACCTTTAAAAGTTTCGTAAGCACCATCTTTAATGGCCAAATCTTTTGAAGCCGTCATGGCTGCAAAATAAATGGTTTCAAAAATTTCCTTGTTGAGCTTTTGTGCTTCTGCACTTTCAAACGGCAAACGCAATTTGATGAAAGCATCGGCCAAACCTTGTACGCCCAAACCAACCGGACGATGGCGCAAATTTGAGTTTTGTGCTTCAACTACCGGGTAATAATTTTGATCGATAACGGTATTTAAGTTGAGGGTAACCTGGTAAGTTACTTCATACAATTTCTCATGATCAAACTGACCGTTAATGACATAGCGCGGCAAAGCCAGCGAAGCCAGGTTACAAACGGCAACTTCATCGGCAGCAGTGTACTCAATAATTTCGGTACATAAATTAGAACTTTTGATCGTTCCTAAATTTTGCTGATTGGATTTGCTGTTTGCTGCATCTTTATACAACAAATACGGCGTTCCGGTTTCAACCTGTGCATCTAAAATGGCAAACCATAATTCCTGTGCTTTAATGGTTTTGCGGGCGCGGCCTTCTTTTTCGTAACGTTCGTACAAAGCTTCAAATTCTGCGCCGTGGCAATCTGCTAAACCTGGTGCTTCGTGCGGACAGAACAAGCTCCAGTTGCCGTCTGCTTCTACCCTTTTCATAAATAAATCGCAAACCCAAAGCGCATAAAATAAATCGCGGGCGCGCATTTCTTCTTTCCCGTGGTTTTTGCGTAGGTCTAAGAAATCAAAGATATCGGCGTGCCAAGGCTCCAAATAAATAGCGAAAGCACCTTTACGCTTGCCGCCGCCCTGATCTACATAACGGGCGGTATCGTTAAAAACTTTTAGCATCGGGATGATGCCGTTGCTGGTTCCGTTCGTTCCGCTGATGTAAGAACCGGTTGCACGCACGTTATGGATGCTTAAACCAATGCCGCCTGCACTTTGCGATATTTTGGCCGTTTGTTTCAGCGTATCGTAAATACCTTCGATGCTGTCATCTTTCATGGTTAGCAAAAAGCAGCTCGACATTTGCGCTTTCGGCGTCCCTGCATTAAACAAAGTTGGCGTGGCATGGGTAAACCAACGCTCGCTCATTAAATGATAGGTTTTGATCGCGCTTTCGATATCCTGTTTGTGGATACCAACGGAAACACGCATAAATAAATGCTGCGGACGCTCAACAATCTGGCCTTCAATTTTTAATAAATATGATTTTTCCAGGGTTTTGAAGCCGAAGTAATCAAAGCCGAAATCGCGGTCGTAAATAATGGTACTGTCTAATAATTCTGCGTTTTGCTCGATCACTTCCCAAACGTCATCCGCAATTAACGAAGCATTTTTACCCGTTTTGCGATCTACGTATTCATGCAGTTTCCGCATCGTTCCAGAGAACGATTTCATGGTATTTTTATGCAGATTGGAAACCGCAATGCGCGAAGCCAGCAAAGCATAATCCGGGTGTTTAGTAGTTAATGATGCAGCGGTTTCTGCTGCCAGATTATCCAATTCGGAAGTGGTTACGCCATCGTACAAACCTTCAATTACTTTTTTGGCTACATCAATCGGGTCAACCAGTGCCGGGTTTAAACTGTAGCACAATTTTTCTACCCTTGCGGTGATTTTGTCGAATTTTACGGTTTCTGTTTTGCCGTCTCTTTTTATTACAAACATTGTTTTGAGTATTGAAGTGGTTTTTAGCTTTCAGCAATCAGCTTTCAGCTTGAATTTCATGTTAAACAACTTTTGTTAAAAGCTATGCAGAAGCTGATAGCTGACTGCTGATAGCTATCGGCTTCCTTAAAAATCCTCATCCATCGAGAAAGCCTGGCTTTTAGCTTCCGTATTTAACACGCCGCTTTTTTGGTAATCGCCAACGCGTTTTTCGAAGAAATTAGTTTTGCCTTGGAGAGAAATCATCTCCATAAAATCGAATGGATTGGCGGCGTTATATAATTTATCGTAACCTAATTCTACCAACCAACGATCAGCCACAAACTCGATATATTGCGCCATTAAATCTGCATTCATCCCAATCAAACGAACAGGAAGCGCATCAGTAACAAATTCTTTTTCGATGGTAACCGCATCGGCAATAATTTCGGTTACTTCTTCCTGGGAAAGTTGGGTTTTTAACATGCTGTATAATAAACACGCAAACTCACAATGCAAACCTTCGTCACGAGAAATCAATTCGTTACTGAAAGTTAAGCCCGGCATCAACCCGCGTTTTTTCAACCAGAAAATAGAGCAGAAACTGCCGGAAAAGAAAATACCTTCCACCGCGGCAAAAGCTACCAAACGCTGTGCAAAATTGCCGTTGTTGATCCATTTTAAAGCCCATTCTGCTTTTTTCTTTACACATGGAACGGTATCGATGGCATGGAACAAACGGTCTTTTTCTGCCGGGTTTTTAATGTACGAATCGATCAGCAGCGCATAAGTTTCGGAGTGGATATTTTCCATCATAATTTGGAAGCCATAAAAACAGCGTGCTTCGGGAACTTGCACTTCGCTCATGAAGTTTACGGCCAGGTTTTCGTTCACAATCCCGTCGCTGGCCGCAAAAAACGCCAGCACGTGCGAGATAAAATGACGCTCGCCATCACTCAAATTGTCCCAGTGTTTCTGGTCGTCTGATAAATCGATTTCCTCGGCCGTCCAAAAGCTGGCTTCGTGTTTTTTGTACATTTCCCAAATAGCGGGATAGTTGATCGGCAGAATAACAAAACGATCCTTGTTCTCCCGCAGCAATACTTCTTCTTCCTGATTTGCAATCATTTGTAGTTTTATTTTATGTTGTAATATGAGCCGTTAAAAAAGCCCTCCTGTTTGGAAGGCTTCTTTTAACAATATAAATTCATGTTAATTTTCAAAACCGAAGGCGGTAATTTTTGAGTATTACCTGTTGGTTAAACGCTTTTCGTTCGGCCTTTGATACAAATATAGACTTTGAAAAACCGGTGAGGAAGATGAAGTTTTACACAAATTAAAAGTTATCCACATTAATAACTACTAAAAATATTTCTCGTATAACGGCAAATTTTCTTTAAAACTAAGCCTTTGCCGGGATAAATTTCATAGAAATAGAGTTAACACAATGACGTGTATTTTTAGCCGTAAACCGTTCTCCCGTAAAAACATGGCCTAAATGTGCACCGCAAGTGTTGCAAACTATTTCTACTCTTCTGCCATCCCGATCAGCCACGCGTTTTACCGCTCCGGGGATTTCATCATCGAAACTTGGCCAGCCGCAATGCGATTCGAATTTGGTGTCCGAAGTGTAAAGCGGCGTGTTGCAACGGCGACAAACATAAGTTCCGGCATCTTTTAAATCCGTATATTCTCCGGTAAAAGGCCGTTCGGTGCCTTTTTGCAGAATTACATATTCTTCTTCTGGTGTTAATTTATTGTATTCCATTTTTTGATTTTTAGTTTGTTAAAGAGTAAACGTTGATTTAGGATTTTGAGTTTGAAGCTGGAGTGGTGTTGACTTTATGCTGATAAAAGAAGTATGGCTTATTAAAACGATAAAAGTTGTTATCCACGATCTGAAAATTCTGAAGTAAACACTTTAGGGTTAAAGGAAGGATGTTTTACAGCTTCACTTTCATTCAATAAACAAAAAATCCCAGCCGAAGCCAGGATTCCCTATTAAAAAATACAACACTGTTTTTACTATCCTAATTTCGCCAGTTCCTCAGCCATTGCAGCACCAATTTCCGCAGGAGATTCTACAACGCGAATCCCACATTCCGTCATAATTTTCATTTTGGCAGCAGCCGTATCATCGGCGCCGCCAACAATTGCACCAGCGTGGCCCATTCTACGTCCCGGAGGCGCGGTTTGTCCGGCAATAAAACCAACAACCGGTTTTGTGCCGTTATCTCTAATCCAAAGTGCAGCTTCGGCTTCCATGCCGCCACCAATTTCGCCGATCATGATAATGCCATGCGTTTCCGGATCATTCATCAATAATTCAACCGCTTCTTTGGTTGGTGTGCCGATGATCGGATCGCCGCCAATACCGATCGCCGTCGTAATCCCCAAACCAGCTTTCACCACCTGGTCAACCGCTTCGTAAGTCAACGTCCCGGATTTTGAAACCACACCAACATTTCCTTTTTTAAAAATAAATCCTGGCATAATACCGATTTTGGCTTCATCCGCAGTAATAATCCCCGGACAATTCGGGCCGATCAAACGGCAATCGCGATCAGAAATATATTCTTTCACCTGGATCATATCCTTCGTCGGGATACCTTCCGTGATACAAACAATCACTTTGATGCCGGCTTCGGCAGCTTCCATAATCGCATCCGCAGCAAACGCAGGCGGCACAAAAATGATGGAAACATCGGCACCGGTTTGGTCAACCGCATCTTTTACGGTATTAAAAACGGGGCGGTCTAAGTGCTGCTGACCACCTTTGCCCGGCGTTACGCCACCCACCAATTGGGTTCCGTATTCAATCATTTGCGAAGCATGGTAAGTACCTTCGTTGCCGGTAAAACCCTGGACAATTACTTTAGAATCTTTGTTTACGAGAACGCTCATGGTTGATTTTCTTTATTAATGGCAAAGCTAATTTTTTTTGGCAAAAGCTGATAATCGGATTCGCTTTTTATCATGCTGTTTTTATCGGGTAAAAAGCCTCATCAGTTTAAAAGCCTCACCCCAACCCTCTCCAAAAGAGAGGGAGCAGCGGCACTAATGGAAGATGCAACGTCGGTAGTGCCGCTCAAGTCCCTCTCTTTTGGAGAGGGATTTAGGGTGAGGCTTTCAAGAATTCGGGCGTTACCGGCCGCTGATAGAAGCGCGCCGGTCGGGCTATCCGTTCCAAGTCCTCGCTCTGCGCTCCGGGCTTTCCACTACTATCCCTAACGCAGCAAAACGGAAACTAACCGGCCAGCAAATCCAAATTTATACCGGTAAAAACAGCATCACTCAACCGCTTTCAAATATTTCGCTTCATCAAATTCCTTTTCACTTTTGGCAATCACCACGGCAGCAATCCCGTTGCCGATCATATTTGTAATCGCCCGTGCTTCCGACATAAACCTGTCCACACCCAGCAAAATTGCAATTCCTTCCACCGGGATCACTTTTATCGCCGCCAGCGTAGAACTCAGCACAATAAAACCGCTGCCCGTAACGCCCGCCGCACCTTTGGAAGTTACCATCAAAATACCAATAATCGTTAGTTGCTGCGCGAGGGAAAGATCAATATGAAAAACCTGCGCTAAAAAGATCACGCTCATCGACAAATAAATCGTCGTGCCATCCAGATTAAAAGAATAACCCGTCGGGATCACCAAACCAACAACCGGCTTGGCGCAACCGAATTGTTCCATTTTCTGCATCATACTTGGCAGTACAGATTCGGAAGAAGATGTTCCTAAAACAATCAAAATCTCCGCGCGGATAAACTTTAAATATTTCCACAAACTGAATTTATAAAACCTGCATATCGCATTTAAAACTACAAAAATAAACAGGGCCATGGTGAGGTAAACGCAAACCATCAGTTTGGCCATCGGCAGCAACGCGCTGATGCCATAAGTGCCAACCGTAAAAGCCATCCCGCCGAAAGCACCAAGCGGAGCCAGCTTCATCACGATTTTCATGATGTTGAAGAAAACTTTGGAAAGCTTGTCCAATCCACGTAAAACTGAACTACCTTCGCCTGCCATTTTATTTAACCCGTAACCAAAAAGGATGGCAAAAAACAGTATCTGCAAAATATCGCCTTTGGCAAAAGATTCGATAATATTGTGCGGGATAATATGCGTAACAAACTCTCCCCATTTCATCTCCGCAGCTTCTTTTTGATAGACTGCAATTTTGCTGACATCTACAGAAGTAGTTGATTTAAAACCGTTTCCGGGCTTGATAACGTTGGCAATTATTATCCCGATCAGCAGCGCAAACGTGGTAATCAGTTCAAAATAAAGTAATGCTTTACCGCCAACGCGACCGACTTTTTTCATGTCGCCCATGTTGGCGATACCCAAAACGATCGTTAAAAAAATGATCGGCGCAATCAACATGTTAATTAGGTTGATAAAAGAAGCACTGATCAGTTTGGCAGTTGCGGCAAAACCGGGAAACAAAAAGCCGGCAAAAGCGCCGGCGATAATTGCAGCAATAACCTGGAAAGTAAGGTTGGAGAAAAGTTTAGTCATAATGTATCTGCCAAAAAAACTTGGGTAAGATACTATCTTTTACTGATTTTATTGCCGGTAACCTGCCGTTGGCGGTCGCATTTAAAACGGTTAATAGTTTCGTTTCGCAGCAGCAAATGTTTAGTGCTTCGGCCTTGCACACGCTTGCGCCAGCGTTTAAAACTTTGCGGTTTCATTTCACGGCGCATCAATTCAATTACTTCCGATTCTTTCAGGCTAAACTGGAAATCTATTGCTTCAAAAGGCGTGCGGTCTTCCCAAGCCATTTCGATAATGCGGTCGGTATCTGTTTGGTTAAATGTTTTTGTGGTTTGCATATTTGCTATTTTGTTCAATGAGCATGAATTATAACTTGTCAAAAATTAGTGCATAAAAAAAGTACGGTTGATGTTGCAAACTTCATAAACCTGATTTCGTTTTAGCTAATCTGCTTTTTAAATTCATAAATTTCAACAGGAGGTGCACAATACCTATATTAGCTGCAACCTGCAAAACACTAAGCAATACCATAATTACATTTCTCATACTATAAAAATCTACTTTATGCAACCCAAATTTACGGAGAAGAAATATGTTGTAACACTAATTTTTGCTACTTCTCTTTTTATGCTGTGGGGCGTGGCCATCACCATGGGCGACGTACTCAACAAACACTTTCAAAATGTATTGCATGTATCCAAAGCAAATTCCGGTCTGGTACAGCTTTCTTTATTTGGTGCTTATGCGGTGATGGGTATTCCGGCTGGATTAGTCATGAAAAAATTTGGCTACAAAAACGGTGTTTTGTTTGGATTAGCGCTGTATGCTATTGGTGCATTTTTATTTGTACCGGCGGCCAATTCATTTTCTTTCACTGCTTTTAGGCTTGCTTTATTCGTGCTGGCCTGCGGACTGGCAACGTTAGAAGCTGTGGCTCATCCTTTTGTAGCGGCTTTGGGCGATCAGCGTACCAGCGACAGGCGAATCAATTTGGCACATGCTTTTAATGGGATTGGTGCCGTATCAGGACCACAAATTGGTCGATATTTCTTTTTTACGGCTGCTGCAGGTACTGTAGTTGCTGCTGCCAGCCTTGATTCTGTAAAAACACTATACATCCTAATTGGATCTGTTGTTGCCCTGCTTGGCTTGGCTTTCTTTTTTGTAAAAGTACCTTCGCTTAGCGATCCTCACGACGCCACGCCGGAAAACACGGAATCCTCCTTAAACGTAGATACAGAACCTGCTAAAACGCTCTTTCAACATAAGCATTTTGTGTGGGCCGTTGTAGCACAATTGTTTAACGTGGCTGCACAGGGCGGCACTTGGGCTTATTTTATCAATTACGGACACGATGTAATGGGCTTTACCGATGCTACTGCGGCCAATTATTTTAGCCTTAGTATGCTGATGATGATGGTTGGCCGTTTTACAGGTACTTATTTTATGCAGTTTGTGGCACCCAACAAATTATTGGCTATTTACGCAGGTGCGAATGTACTGATGTGTATTATTGTGGCACAAGCCTGGGGCTGGCCTTCTTTCGTTGCGCTGCTGCTTATCAATTTCTTTTTCAGCATTATGTTCCCCACCATTTTTAGTTTGGGACTCAAGAACTTGGGCCGCCATTCTCAACTGGCATCTTCTTATATCACGATGGGCGTAGTGGGCGGTGCACTGATGCCTTATATCATGGGTAAAATTGCCAATCACAATGTAGCCCATGCTTACTATCTGCCCATCATTTGTTACCTCGTGGTTTGCGTTTTTGGTGCGCGATTGTACAAAGTGCAATATCAAAGAAAAATTGCGGATTATAAAGCTGTATGAGACAGGGCATAATTCGTTTTTAACAGTTGCAAAACTTTTTCAAATCCAATACGGCTCAACCAACTTTTGCTATACCTATCGAGTTAAAATGCAAATCGTACGATAGTTTAAATTCGGTTTAAAAAAACAGGCAAAATAGAATCAATCTCTTTATTTTTACAGCTAAAAAGGCTTGCGTTTTCACAGGATTTTTATCGGTCTAAATAGTCATCATACATTTGGAAACACAACCAGGTATTAATTGGAAATATTGCTAATTGCAAGATTACTTTTATCATTTACAACTGCAATTATTTACAAACGGAGAAATTTGGCAAAACAGCAAGTAAAAATTTCGCCCGAACAATAAGTGATTGTTCAGGCGAAATAATAACAGGCATTATTTTAAGTGAATTATCCCAAAGCCCATTCCGGCCGTTCATAATGACAAGTATATCCAAAAGGATTTTTTTGCAGATAATCCTGGTGTTCTTTTTCTGCATTCCAAAAATCGCCTGCGGAAACAACTTCAGTTACAATTTTTCCCGGCCATTTGCCCGATGCTTCCATTTCTGCAATTAATGTTTGTGCAGTTTCGCGTTGCATATCATTCAAAAAAAAGATCGCAGAACGATAAGATGCGCCAACGTCGTTTCCCTGTCTATTACGCGTTGTCGGGTTGTGAATCTGGAAGAAATATTCGAGCAGTTTACGGTAAGACAGTTTTGCCGGATCGAACACAATTTCAATCCCTTCGGCATGTGTGCCATGATTGCGGTAGGTTGCATTGGGCACATCTCCTCCGGTATAACCTACAACTGTTGAGATAACGCCGGGCTGATGTCGAAATAATTCTTCCACTCCCCAAAAGCATCCGCCAGCCAAAATGGCTTTTTCAGTATCCATATATTTTGATTTTGATTTAAAACTAAATTACAAACAGAAAACTAATATGGTTTTGCAACTCAAAACACGCAATTGTAAAATGCTTCTTTTACCGGTGTTTTTTAGCCGGCCTTCGCGATTCCGTTCGAGTTAAACTGCAAATCATAAAGCCGTTTATAAAAGCCATTTAGTTTAAGCAATTCCTGGTGAGGACCCATTTCCTTGATTTCGCCATGATCTAAAACGATGATTTTATTGGCGTTTTGGATGGTGGATAAACGGTGCGCAATCACGATAGAAGTGCGGCCTTTCATCAGTTTAAAAATGGCTTCCTGAATCAGTTCTTCGGTTTCGGTATCGATGGATGCGGTTGCTTCATCCAAAACCAAAATTTTTGGATCGTAAACCAAAGCGCGGATAAAGGAAATCAGCTGCGCTTGTCCGGCAGAAAGTGTAGAACCGCGCTCCATCACTTCATAATCGTAACCATTTGGCAAGCGCATAATAAACTCGTGCGCGCCTACTTCTTTTGCGGCACTAATTATTTTTTCCCTGCTGATATTTGGGTTATTTAAGCTGATGTTGTTGGCAATCGTATCCGAAAACAGAAACACATCCTGGATTACGGTTGCAATTTGCGAACGCAGAAAACCCAATTCGTAATCCTGAATGTTTACACCATCAACTTTAACCGAACCTTTGCTGATCTCATAAAAACGGTTTAAAATATTTATCGTGGATGATTTCCCGGCACCGGTTGCGCCAACCAAAGCCAATGTTTCGCCCGGTTTAATGTGGAACGATACATCTTTTAGCACATAATTTTCATCATTATAAGCAAACCAGATGTTATCAAAATCAATACTTCCCGCAATGGTTTTTGGGGCGAGAGTGCCGTTGTTCACCGTTTTTTCATCGGTATCCAAAACCTTAAAAATTCGGTCGGCACCAACCATGCCCATTTGCAGCGTGTTAAATTTATCGGCCAGCTCACGTATCGGCCTGAAAACCATATTGATATACAGAATAAAGGCCGTGATCGTTCCCGGCGAAACATGCAGCGGATCAGCCAGAATCCGCGTAGAACCGTACCAAACCAGCAAACCTAAAGACATGGCTGAAATGATTTCCACCATCGGATAAAAAATGGAATAATACCAGTTGGACTGGATATTGGCATCACGGTATTTGGTGTTTACGGCTACAAATTTCCGCATTTCCTGATCTTCCCGCGCAAAATAATGGATCACGCTCATCCCCGAAATGTGTTCCTGCAAAAAAGTGTTCAGGTGCGAAACTTGTGTGCGCACTTCCTGAAAAGAAGTTTTGATCGCCTCCTTAAACCAGTACGTGGCCAGCATCAGCACGGGCATCGGGATCAACGTTACCAGCGTTAGCCGCCAGTCGGTATAAAGCATGATGCCGATGAGCGCGATGAGTTGCAGCATATCGCCGATGATGGAAATCAATCCTTCCGAAAAAATATCGGCAATCGTTTCCAAATCAGAAACCGAACGCGTGATCAAAACACCGATCGGCGTGCGGTCAAAATATTTAAGCCGGAGTTGTGTGAGGTGGTTGAAAACGTCTGTCCGCAAGTTCAAAATAACCGACTGCCCCAAAGCGTTGGTTAAATACGTTTGAAAATATTGCACGGCCGACTGCAAAACCAGCAAGCCCAGCATCAGCAACGACATGTACAGCAATCCGTTAAAATCAGCATTCAGGATGTATTTATCCAAAGTAACTTGTATCAGAAACGGCCTGACCGGCGAAAGCACCGCTATTAAAACCGTTAACAAAGCCGCCCAGGCAAACTGTTTGCGATAAGGTTTTACATATTGCAGCACCCTGCCTAATAGTTTTACATCAAGTGCTTTACCGGTTACTGCCGCCATGTTTGAGGTTTGAGGTTTGAGGTTTGAGGTTTGAGGTTTGAGGTTTGAGGTTTGAAATCAAATTGATGCTTTAATAAATTGTTTTAGGTTGAAGGAATATAAGGATAAACAACTTTTGTTAAATACAAACCGCAAGCCGGAACCGACACGCCGGCCTTACTCCTGTTTTTACTTTCGATGATTTGGCGTACGGCTTCCGGTTCGATTTCCTTTTTTCCAACCGCAATTAAAGTTCCCACAATTGCCCGGACCATGTTCCGCAGAAAACGATCCGCAGAAATATGGAATATCAATCTGTCTTCCTTTTCTATCCAAAATGCTTCTTTTATCGCACAAATATTAGTCTTCACCTGTGTGTTGCTTTTGCTGAAACAACTAAAATCCCGATGTTCTTTGATGATGTTTATGGCCTGGTTCATCAATCCCACATCCGGAAAATCGCGCAATTGCCAGCTATAATTTTGCTTGAAAGGATCTTTGCTGAAATGAATGTGATATTCGTAAGCACGCAAAGTGGCATCAAAACGCGCATGGGCATCGGCAGCAACGGGAATGATTTGTTTTACGGCAATATCTTTTGGGAGAAGGGCGTTTAAGGAGGCTTTCAGCTTTAAGCTATCGGCAATCAGCTCCTGCCTGGCTTCCAATTGCAAATCGCTGATGGCTGATGGCTGATAGCTGACAGCTGATTGCTGATTGCTGACCGCTTTCTCAAAATGCACAAACAGTTGCCTCGCGTGTACACCCGTATCCGTTCGTCCGCAACCCACAGTTTCAACGGGTTCGCGCAGCAAAACCTGCAAAGCTTTGTTAAAAACTTCCTGCACGCTCAGCGCATTTTGCTGGATTTGCCAGCCGTGATAGCGCGTGCCATCAAAAGCCAATTCTGCAAAATACCGTTGTTTTCCGTCCACTTTTGCAAAGGTAACAAAAGCTGAAAAGCAACATCTGCCAAAAATTAATTTACAAAGTATTCTATCTTTGATGCTTCTTTTACCACACAAAAAATGATACAACGCATACAAAGTGTTTATTTACTGGCGGCCAGCTTGGTTTTGTTCGGGCTTTTTCTTTTCCCGGTGATCAATAATTTGATTTTAGATGGACATGCCGATAGTATTACCGTGGCCGGGATTTATGAAGTGATTAACGGTGTGCGAACAAAAACATCCTCTTTGGTTACGTTAAGTTTGGTTACCGTTATTGCAGCCTTGCTTCCTTTAGCAGGTATTTTTCTGTATAAAAACCGCAAAAAGCAGGCAAGTTACTGTTACATTGTAGTTGTGTTAATTATTGGCTATAGCTTTTACTTAACCGAAACTGTTAAAACCATTGCCTCAATTACAACTGTCCGTTCAGAAAATTATGGTTTGGGGATTATACTGCCTTCTCTGGCCATTGTGCTGGTCTTTTTTGCAATTAGAAGTATTAATAAGGATGAGAAACTGGTAAGATCGGCGGACCGTTTGCGGTAATGGGCTTTAAATAAATAAAAGAATTGTAAATAAAATAATAAAGTGCACAAAAAAAGCATCCGTGCGGATGCTATGCTGATTTTTAAATTATAATTGTAAACAAAAGAAATCCAATTTTACTTAAAATTCAACTTGTATTTAATCAGCAAAAACAAAAATATAGGACCGTAATACAAGTACCGTTTCCATAAACGTTTTGGTTCGTTTAACAAACGGCCGAACCATTCTAACCCCAAAATAATCCAGAATTTACCTGGCCGTTTTACTGTGCCGGCATAAAAATCAAACACGGCACCAATGGTGCAAATAATGGATGCGTTAATTTGGTGCTGATGCTTGGTAACCCATTTTTCCTGCTTGGGTGCAGTCATCCCAATAAACAAAACATCGGGCTTAAAATTATTGACGGCTTCGATCATCCGTTCGTTTTCTTCCGTAGAAAAAACGGCTTTAAAGGGCGGCGAATAAAAACCAGCTTTAATATCAGGGAAATCCGAAGTTAACTGATGCTGCACTTTTAACAAGGTTTGGACAGACGAACCAAGGTAAAAACAGCGGCCCGACTGCTGGTTTAAACGCGCCAACAGGTTGCCATGCAAATCCCATCCTGAAATTTTGCGGATTGGTTTGCCCGTATCTAACTTTACTGCAGCTACAATTCCGATTCCGTCGGGCAGCAATATATCGGATTGTTGCAAAGCCTCTTTAAACTCCGCGTCTTTTTCGGCGATGCAAAAAGAGTACTGGTTTAAGGTATTGATGATTGTTTTACCCGTAAAGTCCACATCATCTAAACTGCCCGTAAACAACTCGTAGCCTAAATAATTTACTTTCGCCTCGATTACATTCAGATTAAGTGACAGGTCCATCGCAGTAGTTTATTAGATATACTTAAATTGACTGGATTCAGATTGTTTCCTGCATCATTTTTCCGGATAAAATTAATTGCCGTTAGAAACCCGAAACCTGACAGCAGCTTTTTTGAATGCTGACCATTCGTTTTTTTGGCCTGCTGCCAATCCAAGCTTTCAAGGTTAGCATAATTTAAGGTGCCTACAGGGTTCATAATATTAAGGTTTGTTGGTGTTTGCAGCCGCAAATTTATATATCTGAAACCTGAATATTCAGCGTAGTAGCACCCTTTTAAACAGGGTGTTTTTACGGTATCAAAAAGGTAAAAATACGTTGCAAATGTGTGTGGGATTGCGGAATTTTAGGGGAAAGAAAGATAGATTACTTAACCTTTTAAACCCTTATGCCATGAAAAGAATATCACTGGGAATTTTAACAATTCTATTAATTGCTTGTAGGTTTGGCTTTAGCCAAAAACCATAGAATAAAATTTAAACAGGCCCTAACAAACCTAAAATCTTATCCTTCAAAACTATCACAAGCCCGAATAATAATCATAACCCTGCTCGGCCCAATAATCCTTTGGGCGTTTGTTGCTGAAGTTGATTTTCCCGATCCTTTTCAGGTTTTTAATGCCATATTTTACCGGGATGATCAAACGCAGCGGCGCACCATGTTCGATGGCAATCGGCTGGCCGTTCATTTCATAAGCCAGCAGCGTTTGCGGGTGCAGGGCACTTTCGCTTTCCAAACCCACATAATATCCGCCGTTGGGCGTTTCCATGCCGATATAATCCATTTGGGCTTGTTCATTCAGCTTGAAATGATCGATAAAATCCGAAAACTTTACGCCTCCCCAGTGCTGGATCTGGTCCCAGCCTTCCACACATTTAAAACTAAAAACAAGCTCTGTTTTGGGCAGTGCTTTAATTTCATCCATCGTTATTTTTAAAACATCGCCTTTACTTTTTACGACTGACAGAATCCAGTTTTCCGGCTTAAAACCTTCATCATCCATCCCGATATCACTGTTTACCCGCACTTTTTTTGCAGCCATCGTTTTCGGATAAGTTTTGACCAGATGGTTATTGCTGTAAAACTTCCTGAAAAAAAGTTCGGTTTTATTTAGCGCGCGGCGCAAAGGTTTTCGTGCGCCGGCTGTAATTCCTGCTGTTTCCTCCGGCGAATTGTAGAGCCATTTCCAGCCGCCAAAAGCCGCTCCTCCAAAAACAAAAAAAGTGGAAAACGATATAAAATTGCGTCGTTTTATCTTTTGCTCAACCGTCAGTTCCTTATTGGTTTCTTTGTTTTGATTGGAAGAAGTTTCCATATAAATAAATATTTTTTAAGCTTGTTTAAATTTTATTCAAACTGTTTTTTATGCTCCTTTTATGCCATTAAAATCTTCAATCTTTTGGCTAAAAGCCTGTTTTGTTATTCTTTATCTATAGCCTATAGGTCGCGGCAATTGTAATTTACTATAATGTTACAGCGGGTTGATTGCGGGGTTGGTATTATCTTTTAGCGGCAAACTTTCCTGTTTAGCTTCTGGTTTTTCAACCACTTCAAAGCCCGAAACTACCGATCTGAAATTATTCCATCCGGCTAAAACAACTTGTACCACGTGGATAATAAAAAACAAAACATAACCGATTGTTAAGGCAAAATGCACAATCCGGGCAAAATTGTAGCCGCCGCAAACCCAGGTAACCCAGTAAAATTGTGCCGGTTTGTAAATAGCCAGCCCGGTGATAACCGAGCCGAAACCCATCACGATAATAGCGGTGTAAGCGATCCGCTGGGCGGCGTTGTATTTATTTTGGGGCGGTGCGGTTTTGCGGATATGCAAATCGTGCAGCAGCACTTGCCAAGCTTCTTTAAAAGAATTTTTTTGAGGGACCAGTTCCCGCCACGCACCAGAAATCAGGGTGTAAAAGAAGTATAAAATTCCGTTCAGCGTAAAAAACCACATAAACAGAAAGTGAAAAGCCATGCCTTCTGCCAGCCTGGCCGGGATATTGAAAAATTTGTAAAAAGAATCCGGGAAAAAATGAAAAAAAGTATGGCCAAATAAAGTAAAAGTATAAGTATCGCTTGCCCAGTAAATCAGCATTCCGCTCCAGATCATAACCGTCAAAATCGGGAAGTTGACCCAATGCGTCCAACGTGTAATGATGGAATGTTTTTCTTTAATAATTTTCATTTATCGTTCAGGGATTGGAAACTAATATCGGATAAATAAATGCAACAGTTATTTGATGCTTCTTTTATCCTGCTAAAAACAGCGGTCAGTTAAACCTTGCGTAACCTTCTATCTTTCGGTAAGGCTGCTTAAAAAAATCGCTTACCACCTGGTTAAACTGGTCGCGTTTATAAATAGGAGTGGAATGGCCGGAATTAGGAATGATCCATAGATAAGAATCCGATGCTGTTTTTATCGACATAAAATTTAATAATGCGAGGGCGGCGAAGAGTTTTTTCATAAAAAGTTTTTTAAGTGATAAAAACAGTATTGGCGATAGTAATAACGGTAAAATTATCACATCAAAATCATAATGAAGCCTTTATAGGAAATTAGTTTATTTATATGTACTTTTGCGGCAGATTTAGCAATGCAGCTAAGTTCGTTATTTACATCATGAACCCATTTATTGAACTGGGAATCCGTCATGATATTGTTAATGCCATTTCTGATTTAGGGTTTGAAACCCCTACGCCAATCCAGGAACAATCTATCCCGGTTTTGTTAACAGGCAGCAACGATTTTGTCGGATTAGCCCAAACAGGGACCGGAAAAACCGCCGCCTTCGGACTGCCGTTATTAGAACTGATTGACTTTGATCAAAACAAGCCTCAAGCTTTGATCCTTTGCCCAACCCGCGAGTTGTGTTTGCAGATTACAAGCGACATTAAAAGTTATTCCAAAAACATGCACAACGTTAAAGTTGTGGCTGTTTACGGTGGTTCCAGCATTATGGATCAGCTGCGCGAAATTAAACGCGGCGTACAGATTGTTGTTGCAACTCCCGGACGTATGCTGGATATCATCGGCCGCAAAGCCATTGATTTTTCAGAAATCCAGTACGTTGTTTTGGATGAAGCTGACGAAATGCTGAACATGGGCTTCCAGGAAGACATTAACGAAATCCTGTCCACCACCCCTGAAGAGAAAAAAACCTGGCTGTTCTCGGCCACGATGCCGGCAGAAGTGCGCCGCATCGCAAAAAACTACATGACCGATCCTTTTGAGCTTACGATGGGCACAAAAAATACCGGAAATGTGAACATCGAGCACGAATACTACATCGTAAAAGCACGCGATAAATACGCCGCTTTTAAACGTATTGTTGATTTTAACCCCGAAATTTTTGGTATCGTTTTTTGCCGTACTAAAATCGAAACGCAGGAAATTGCAGAATCATTGATTAAAGATGGTTACAATGCTGATTCTTTGCACGGAGATTTATCGCAACAACAACGCGACAAGGTAATGAAACGTTACCGCGACCGCAGCCTGCAATTGTTAATTGCTACTGATGTTGCTGCACGAGGGATTGACGTAAACGATGTTACGCACGTGATCAATTATTCTTTGCCTGATGAGATTGAAAATTATACCCACCGCAGCGGCCGTACCGGCCGTGCCGGAAAAACCGGTATCTCGATCGCCATTATCAACGCAAAAGAAATTGGCAAAATACGCCAGATTGAACGGGTGCTGGGCAAAAAGTTTGTGAAAGCAGAAATCCCGACCGGTTTTGATGTTTGCGAAAAACAATTGTTTGGTTTGGTGCATAAAGTGCATAATGTAGAAGTGAACGATTCGCAGATCGATCAGTACATTCCGCGGATTATGGCCGAATTTGAAGAATTGAGCAAAGAAGATATCATCAAACGTTTTGCTTCTTTGGAGTTTAACCGTTTCCTGGAATATTATAAAAACGCACCTGATTTAAATGCTTCGGCTGATGAATCACGCGTTCGAGAAAGCGGCGACCGTTTTGGCCGTACCGGAATGAAATCTGATTTTACCCGTTTGTTTATCAACCTTGGTTCGGTGGATAATTTTACCCGCGGGGATTTGTTGGGTTATATCTGCAACACCAGCAAAATCAGCGGCCGTACGGTTGGAAAGATTGACGTAAAAGGCGTATATTCTTTCTTCGAAGTACCGAACGACGAAGCTCAGCAAGTGATTACTGCTTTTAAGGAGGTAAATTTCCAGGGCCGTGATGTCCGGATTGAAGTTTCCGGCCCTGCAGAAGGCGGCGAGAGTAATGGCGGATCCAGGCCATCCGGCGGCGGTGCTTACCAAAGAAGGGAAGGCGGAAGCAGGGAAAGACGCGATGGCGGACGTGAACGCAGTTATGCCGGAAACGCTGGCGGCGGAAGCGGTTTCCGGGATTTCTCAGGCAAAAGCCGGGAAGACCGCGGCGAACGCCGCAGAAGGTTTTAAAACAGCTGATGCTGTTTTTACCACATAGTTTTTAGTTTTAGTTTAGTTGAAAAGAGCTTTCGGAATTATCCGAAGGCTTTTTTGTTATTTAACAAAATCTACCGAAGTAGAATCAGGATAAACTAACGTAAAACCTTTGTCTGCCAAATTTTGAATGACAAATTTGGTGTACGGCTGGCTGCCTTCGTAAGATGTAAAAAGCGTATCCCCTTTTATAAAATAATTTTCTGCAATCGGTCCACTGCCCTCATCCAAAACAAACTCTTTTGCGGTAATTTTTAAACCTGTTTTCTTATCTTCGGAATGCCAGTTGCCAATAATTTTATTTTTTGCCGTTTTGCTTTTACAACTCGAAAGTAGTAAGGGAAAGGAAACCAGGGCCAAAAGAAATAGGTAATTTTTCACCAGGTTAATTTGAGGGATTGTTATGGTTGATGTTTTTATAATGCTTCTTTTATCACCTAAAAATTAGCAAACATAAAAAATGCCCGGATAATTGTCCGGGCATTTTTTATTAAAAATAAAGGTTGGTTATTTGGATGGCTTATCAACCAATTTTACTTTTGAAACGTAAACTTTTGCGCCTTTTTTATTTACATAATAATATTTAGAATTTTTGTTGATGTAAATAGCTTGTCCGCCCGGGGCAACTTTGCCTTTGTATTCTTTGTCCCCAACGGCTGATACGCCTTTTACAGCAAGTTCGGCCGTTTTGTTGCCAGCCTTGTTGATGGCGGTCCCAACTTTACCTTTTCCGGTGTTTTGAGCAAACGATTGGACAGTAAATAATACTGCGGCTGTTAATAATACGGTTTTGATCTTTTTCATGACTTTAATTTAAGTGTTGATAAGGTTAACTCAATTGTTCTGCCAATTGTTTCATTTCTGTTACCGGATTACTTTTTTGATACAAAATAGCGTAAACCGCACTGCTGATCGGCATGTGTACGTTGTACTTTTTATTCACCTCGTGTAGGCAATTTGCGGCATAATAACCTTCGGCGATCATGTTCATTTCCAGTTGTGCCGAATTTACCGTATAACCTTTGCCGATCATGTTGCCGAATGTACGGTTGCGGCTGAACTGCGAATAACCGGTAACTAAAAGATCTCCCAGGTAAGCGGATTCGTTAATATCGCGGTTGATCGGGTGGACTGCATCAACAAAACGTTTGATCTCGCGGATGGCGTTAGAAATTAAAACCGCCTGAAAGTTATCGCCATAACCCACGCCATGGCAAATCCCGCTGGCAATGGCATAAATATTTTTAAGCACGGCCGCATATTCCGTTCCGTAAATATCATCCGAAATATTGGTTTTGATATAACGCGTATTAAAATAGCAGGAAAGGTCGGCAGCCAGTTTTTTATCCTGCGAAGCCAAAGTTAAATACGAAAGTTTTTCCAGCGCAACTTCTTCTGCATGGCAAGGCCCGCTTAAAACCAGGAATTTATCCAGCGGGAAATGGTAATGCTGATGGATAAAATCGCCCACAATCTGGTTCTCGTCCGGCACGATACCTTTGATGGCAGAGATGATTTTTTTGCCGGTAAAAGAAGCATCCGTCAAACCCAGAAGCGCATCTTTTAAAAAAGCAGCCGGAACGTTCAAAATAACCACTTCTGCCTTTTCAACAATTTCTTTTATTTGGGTCGAAATATTTTCCGGCTTCAAACAAATGGCCACCGAACTCAGGTATTTTGGGTTATGCTTAAACTTGCGGATTTGCTGCAATGTTTCTTCGTTGCGCATCCACCAAAAAATTTCTTTCGGAATGGTATTGTCCGTCAGCATTTTGATGATAGCAGTTGCCCAGCTTCCGCCGCCAATCACAGCAATCCTTAAATTATCCTGCCCCATTTAATGCTGATGTACTTTTTATTTATACTATTGCAAATAAAGGAAAATAGTTTAACTATAAAATTACGCGGCAGTAATGCTTCTTTTAGCAACCTTTTTTCTGTAAGAAACCAAAATTGCGATTGGATGAAAATGCCTTATTTAGTAAAAACGCCCGCGCTGTTAAAATGGTTTTATCAGGGATTAACCTGGCAGAAAAGCCGCGCAGAAAAAGTTATTTATTTAACTTTTGATGATGGCCCGATTCCGGAAGTTACACCTTTTGTGCTGCAAACATTGGCAAAATACGAGGCGAAAGCTACGTTTTTTTGTATCGGGGAAAATGTGCAAAAGCATCCGGAAATTTTGGAAGCTGTTAAATCCGGCGGACATGCCATCGGCAACCATACTTTTAACCATTTGCGCGGATGGGATACAAAGGATGAGGTTTATTTGGAGAATACCGAAAAATGTAATCAGTTAATCAGTACAAAATTGTTCCGTCCGCCGTACGGAAGGGCAAAAAAATCGCAACTTTCTATCCTTAAAAAAAGCTATCAAATTATCATGTGGGATGTTTTAAGCGGGGATTTTGACTTGGAACTTTCGCCTCAAAAATGTTACCAAAATGTGGTGAATAAAAGCAGCAATGGTTCTATAATTGTATTTCATGATAGTTTAAAAGCCTGTCCACGTTTGGAATATGTGTTGCCAAAAGCACTGGAATTTTGGCAGGATAAAGGTTATGCTTTTAAAAGTCTGTGATTGGTTTTGCTGCGCAAATGTACGAGTTGGGCGTAAGCTTCGAGCGACCGTAAATTCTTAACATTTTTTTCTGTAAATTTCCTCTATAAATCTTTTAGGACAGTTTTTTCCAGTGTTACCGTCAGCT
>CAXULQ010000021.1:0-24920 GCA_964251965.1 uncultured Sphingobacteriaceae bacterium
GCAAAACAAATCCCAGCAAATCGTAGCCTTCTGATTTATCGAACTCAGGTTATTACCTTTTTCTATCTCAGGATTATTACACCAACTGCTTAATAATCGACCGGAAATTCTCCAGCCCTGCTTCCAAATTCTCCATAATCTCTAAAGCCAAAACATCAGGATCAGGCAGGTTATCCAGATCAGCCAGAGATTTATCTTTTAGCCAGGTAATATCCAAACTCGTTTTATCCCTGCTGATGATCTCTTCATACGTAAACTTGCGCCACCTGCCTTCGGGGTTGGTTTCGGCGTTAAATATTTCTGTTCGTTTGTGGCGGTTTTCCGGTTGATAACAATTGATAAAATCCTGCAAGTCATTCAGCTTTAGCGGGTTCTTTTTTAAAGTATGGTGGATGTTGGTGCGGTAATCGTAATACCAAACTTCTTTTGTCCAGGGTTCTTTGGATGCTGCTTTGGCATCAAAGAAAACTACGTTTGCTTTTACACCATTGGCATAAAAGATTCCGGTAGGTAAACGAAGTATCGTATGTAAATCTGTTGTTTCCAGCAGTTTCTTCCGTACCGTTTCCCCTGCACCGCCTTCAAACAAAACATTGTCCGGCAATACCACCGCAGCCATGCCGGTTGTTTTTAACATTGTGCGGATGTGCTGCACAAAGTTTAGTTGTTTGTTGCTGGTAGTCGCCCAAAAATCCTGACGGTTATAGGTTAAATCTTCTTTTTCCTGTTCGCCTTCTTCGTTGGTAAAAATCTGACTGCTTTTTTCCCGAAAGGCGGGTTAGCCAGCACATAATCATAACGAACGCCCGGATCAGCAATCAGTGCATCGGCAGGCGAAATAAAGTTATCACTGTCAATATCACCAATGTTATGCAAAAATAGGTTCATCAGTGCCAGCCGTCTTGTTCCGGCTACAATTTCGTTACCAAAAAAAGTATGGTATTTCAGGAACTTTTTCTGCTCCTTATCCAGATTGTAATTATCAGCGATATAATCATAAGCAGCCAAAAAGAAACCGCCTGTTCCGCAGGCAGGATCGGCAATGGTTTTGGCAGGTTGCGGACGAACGCATGCAACCATCGCCCGGATTAAAGCACGCGGCGTAAAATACTGGCCGGCGCCGCTTTTGGTATCTTCGGCATTCTTTTCCAGCAAACCTTCGTAAATGTCGCCTTTTACGTCGGTGTCCATCATCATCCAGCTTTCCTTGTCAATCAGGTCGATCAGTTTCCACAGCTTGGCCGGATCTTGTATCTTGTTCTGGCTTTTGGTAAATATCTGGCCGAGGATGCCTTTTTGCAAACCTAACGTGCGCAGCAGTTCGGTGTAATGCCCTTCCAGTTCGGCACCACGCAAAGCGGTTAAACTTTCCCAGTTGTATTCCGGCGGAACAGGTAAAGTACGGTTATAAGGCGGCTTGCTGTATTCGTCGGCCATTTTTAAAAACAACAGGTAAGTGAGTTGTTCCAGGTAATCGCCGTAACCTACGCCGTCATCACGAAGGGTATTACAGAAAGACCAGACTTTGGATATGATTGCGGAAGAGGTCATGAATGAGGTTATTTTAAATGTAATTTAGAAATTGGTTTTAACCCTACTTGTGCCATTCTTCTTTCTTGTTTGGAATTTGGAAGGATATTATAATTTCCGGATTGAATCCAATAAAAAGGAGTTTTTGATTTTAACTTGTTTAATTCCGGTGCGCTGCTGATTAACCAATCTTTTAGCCATTGCAATTTCTTTAATACTGCACCAACTTCCCTTGTGTTAGCTGTATGCACTTCCACAAAATAAGTTTTCCCCTTGTAAGATAAGCAGTAATCCCAACGGCTATCGTTTGGATATTTAGAGGTAACACAAGTATCAATATCTACACTGCCTTCACATAATAACGTATGAGCAAGCACTATTTTACCACTATGAACGCCTAAACCTTGTAGTCCTGGCTGATAACAATTTGTTAGATCGGGTGTAGCTGTTACGGCTGTTTTAAATGAATTACGCTTAGCCATTATTAGCAGCAATATTAGAGATCAGATCGGTCGCTTTTGAACTGAAAGAGGACAATCCTCCCCATTCTGAAATGGCCAAATCTTCACTTCCTGCATCCAAGCTGGATATATCCCGGATGTTAACCTGATCGATGCCTCTGTCAAAGTAATAAGTGTTGATCGTTTTATTTTTTAGCTGATCTTCAAAAAGCATTTTTAAGGATGCGGAATTTTTAAGGCCAAACAAATCCAGCAGTTCTTTTCCGGTAGCGTTTGCTGTTTTTAGGATGTTAAAAGCCCAGGCAAATTCTAACAGTACCGGCGAATGCGTAGAAACGATCACTTTATAATCTCTGGAAAGCAAATCCAGCATTTGTAAAAGCACGGATTGAATAGCCTGCGGATGCAAACCCATTTCTGGTTCTTCTATGATTACATATTTAATCCCTTCTTTACGGCTTGCTTTAGCAGAAGGGCATAAATAATAGAAGCTCAACAATAAAGGCATAAATTCCTTTTGCCCGGCACTCCAGGCCATAAAAGGTAAGCTGGAATTCCCGATATTTAATTTTAAACGTTTTTTATTAGTCCGGTCGATTACAATTTTGCCATCATGGAAAATACTATTGTTGATAGAGTTGCTAAAAGGCTGCTTTAGCCTTTGGTTTTGCGGAAACAGAGAACCTTCTTTAATGCCTAAACCACTTTCTAAAAACTGCCGCAACGTTTCACTAAAATCCCTTAATATGTAGGGCACAGCATCTTCGTATTCTGTGAAGTAGCGCGGCCAGCCATTTTGCAAACAGATCACGCGTTGGGCAGGAATATAAAATAACTGATCTTCTGCGTTTTTGTAGCTTTCGTTTTGCTTCGGTTTTAGATAATCTAATTTGTAGGTTTTCCCATCAAAATTAACGCTGGTGTCTTTCGTCCAAATGCCGCCCATACCTTCACCAAAATACCGGTCTAATATTTCTTCTTCGTTGTTGCTCCAGATAAAACCGTATTGTTCAATGGTACGCCGGATGCTTCTTTTATCCACCAAAAGTTTGATCAGTTGCAACAAAATACTTTTTCCGCTGGCTTGCGGACCAACAAAAAGCGTTAGATCGCCAAAGTTGATATTGGCTTCTTTGATTGGGCCTAAAGCATTGATTTTTATATTTTCCATTTGCAAAGTTTCGGCTTTAAAGGTAGCATATCTTTAAGTCAGGCAGATTGATGCTACCGTAACCAACGCCGTCATCTTGGAGTGTGTTACAGAAAGATCAGACTTTGGATATGATTGCGAAAGAGGTCATAATTCTATTTCTTCAAGTTCTGAGCCTTCTGAATCATCTGAAATAAGTGTATTAGGTTCTTGAGGGCCAGGATAAGGATATTTTTCTTTAAAAGCTTCTTCTAACTTCCATCTATCCTTTAAAAAAGCCATGAGTTTTGTCTCACGGTCTTTTATAATATCTGGCGTCCACTCTGTATATTCTCTTGATAGTTTAATTTCCGAAAAAGAACCATTTGCATAAGCATTTTTAATTATACTGCTTCCAAAGGCTTTTACATCATAGCCATAATTTTTATATTCAGAGTTTCTTTCTTTGGAAACGAGAACTAAGTTGCCCAATGAATGTAATAACTCTTTTTTAGGTGATTTAGATTTAAACCTACTCGTCCAGTACCTATCATTTGGAGTTTGCGGATAAATATGCTCAATAGAAGAATTTCGTTTAGAAGCAAAGGAATACGTTACTTTTTTATCAGAATGCGCCCGCAAACTTTCTTCATACTCGAATAGCATATATACTAAACCACTCCAACTGTAATACCAGAGTTTTTTAGGAGAACGATACATTTCGTCCATTTCTGATTGGAATTTGTTCATGTTCCCATATTCATCAATATACCACGCTAAATAGAACTTAATTACTTTAAAGTCAACGTCTCTACCTTGCAATAAATCCTTTGCTCTTCTAAACAGATCATTTTTACCTGTATCTGCTCTGCGTTTGTTCATTTCATAAACTCTAAAAGAAAACAATTCACACAACTTTAAAATATCCTTTATATGATTTTGCTGAGTTTTTATATTGAATAAACTAGCCAAGATTACAGGTCTAACGGTGCTATTATTTAACCTATTTATTTTTATTAAATACTTTCTTATTTCTTCTCGAATATCAACATTAACAACTTCTTTTAGTGCTTTTTCGTCATTTGGATAATTGATATACCTCCAATAGAGAGAAGCTGTTGTTAAAGATTTTAAATAACTTTTAATCTTATCTATGATCCCTTTCGGGTCCTTAACCATGGCCTCGATTGTAAATTGTACTTTAAGTATTTGATACTTTGCTTGATTATCTTTATGCCAACCATTATAAACAATCCAGTGATTGTTTAAAAAAGTATTTTCATCAAGAACTCTTTCTGGTAGGGTTAGATTTTTTAATATAGTTGCCCAAGAAACGTTAACCGAACTTCTAAGTTCTACTACTTCACTTTTGTTTTCTTCATCAATTGCAACCTTTGATACTAAATATAACAATCTATTTTTTACTAGTTCTAAGGTTGATAAGTCTATCCCTCTATTATTCATTGTTTCAAATACAACACCAATTTCTGTCGTATCTGCAACTACATATTCATTAAATTGAAGTATTTCCTCTATAGCACTTAGGAAATCAATTATTCTATTCTCATTTTGAGATTGATTAAAAAAATCAATTACAGTTGTTTTTGCCTTAAATAAATTTCTTGTGTAAATATTTTCATCTAAAGACGATTTATTTTCAATATTTAAAATTTCAGAGCGAAAGAAATGATTGCTTACCTCATCAACTTCATAGTTGAAAATATAAGTTCCTTTTTTGTTTAAGTAGATTTCTTTCTTTTCCTCTGCTTCCTTTTTAGTTGATGCATCAGCAATTAGTTTGTTAATTAAAACCGAAAGTATAATGATAATAGTTGTAAACCTTTGTTGGCCATCAACAATTTCATATATATTATAATTATTTAAACCCACTTTTTTAGTTTGCGGAGTCTTAAAAAGTGTAATAGTGCCAACATAATGATCACTTTGTAACTGTAAAGCATTGTCAATATCTCTTAGTAAGTCTAAGACATTTTCTTCTTTCCAACTGTAACCACGTTGGTAAGAAGGAACGACATAAATTCTTTGATTAAAGAAAAAAGGTATTTTTCTAAGTTCCATATTTTTTAGTTTAAGAAGTTTTGTAATTGTCGGTATTACCGCTTATATTTTATTCGCCACTACCAATTTCCCTTCAAACGCCATTTTCAATATGCTTTGCCTTAATGCTTCTGCTTGTTGCAAACTGGTGGTAATGGTTTCTTCCATCTTTTGGCATTTGCTTAGGCGGCTTTCTATTTTTTGAAAGTTTTTTGCTTTTTGAAACCTCTTGGAAATCTTCGTCTTCCCATTTTGCTTCGATTACGCCTACCGGTTTTTTATCTACAAACAGTACATAATCGGCAGGGCCAATATCAGTTTGGTATTCCCGAACGGCAACGCCTAAACCTGCTGCCAGGTTGATTTGCTTTTTGCTTTGAACTTTCCATCCACAAATTTCTAATTGCTGGTCTATTTCATCACGGGCAATCTGTTCGGGTGTTTGATTCATTACTAAGAAAAGGATCGTATTAACTGGTGGCACAATATAAGTACGAAATATGATAAATACCCGCTGCCAAAGCCTATTTTAATTCATAAAATTAACCTGGCGTTTGATTGCATAACAGTTGTAAGATCCTACTTAAATGGCAGGCCGACGATAACAAGTATCAGAAAACAGTTTACTATATTTTGAATAGTTATGTTCTCTATATTGCCAATGAGAAACAGGGAAATTGAATCAAATTATGTAAGTAAAAAGGACTTACCCAAAAACTGTAATTTTATATCCTCGTTGTATTTAACTTCGGATTTTGACTGGCATTGACCTGATAGGTAGAAACCTGGTTATCCGCACCAACTTCTACAATACGGTAACCTTTATAATCGGTGCCCCAGTTGCCGCCAAAATGAGAATCAAAGAAATGAGGAAATTTCCCGGTGTACCGAACGCCATCTAAAGAATGGTCGTGGCCATGAAACGCAGCTTTAATATTAGGGTAACTATGCAATAATTCCACCGTTTCGGGGCAATTCAAAAATATTTTTTCTTCTTCCGGCAACCATTGATGTGGCGCAATGTGCAAAATGGCAAACACTAATTTTTTAGATTTAAATTTTTCAAACGATGTTTTTAAAAACGCATTATCCGGACAAACATAACCACCTTTAGTATCTGCAGTATTGGCCAAAACAAAGCCAATATCGCCGTATTCCAGCGTGTACTTATCTTCATAACCAAAAACATTTTTCCATATTTTGGCGTCTGCGAAATCGTGGTTGCCGGGAATCGTATGATAAGGGACCGGCAACTTGTCCAGATATGCTTCTTTTACCTTGCTTAATAAATCAGGGCGGTTGTGCACCAAGTCGCCATTCACAATCACAAAATCCAGGTGGTTTTGCTGATGTTCTTTACTTAGCCAATTGATTAAGTTGCTGTAAAAAGTATCCGAATCTGTATCCGGTTGGGCATAATGCCCATCAGATGCCAAAGCAAACCGCAGCTTAAATTTTCCGGCAGCAGGATATAAATGGCTTTCGTTTGCAAACGCATCAACGGCGGGCAATAAAGTTATTCCTGCCAAACCAGTTAAACCAGATTTTATAAAGTTTCGGCGGTTGGCCATACGAATTAGTTAAGGTGAAGAAAAAACGACGGCATTTGTAGAAGTAATGTATTTGGCGCAAACATCAGGTTCGCATCTGTACCTAATATAAAAACAATGTTATGTTTATGTTAAATGTAAATGTTGCCGGGCGAATCATTGATTAAACATTTCCTTAAATCTAAGAATTTAACTATTTCGACATAAGGTCGCTGTCAATCAATCATTTAATTGCTTACATCTAAATTTTAGGTCGATAAAAGAAGCATTCCTCCAAAAGCATTTTGAAATTTTTAATGTACCAATAATGGTAATATAAGTATGATAATTACTTAATATCCCCGTAACATCACCTGCGCACTTTTGCCTCAAAATTAAATTACTTGAATTAAAAGGAAGCGAATGGAAATTTTTACTTCAACTTTTAAAGCACGATTGAGATTTGCAAGGGAAGAAACCACTCAAAAAAACTTTAAAAGCTTATATTTTAATCAGCAGGTTTGGAACAAGCAGCAAATCGTCAGGCTTGCTTATGTCCTGTTTTTGCTTGCCTTGTCATCCTTGCAAAACCCTGCTTCTGCACAAAATATTTATGGCATAAAAGGAGTAGTTGTTGATTCAATAGATGCTTATCCATTGTCGGGCGTGAATATTACCGATGGTAACAAAAAAGTTTTAGCGATTACAGATGCACAAGGGCAATTCTCTTTTCGTGCTGCCAGTAATACGCAAATTACTTTTTCGCTCATCGGCTACAATCAACTAAAGCGTACAATTAATAAAGATGAGCCTAAACTCAACCTTAAACTCGCTACTTCAAGTACCGCATTAAAAGAAGTAACTATTACCACAGCTTTAGGTATTAAGCGGGAAGAGAAGGCACTTGGTTATGCGGCAACAG
Source organism: uncultured Sphingobacteriaceae bacterium (assembly GCA_964251965.1). Taxonomy (GTDB): domain Bacteria; phylum Bacteroidota; class Bacteroidia; order Sphingobacteriales; family Sphingobacteriaceae; genus Mucilaginibacter_A. Next base: position 7,630 of record CAXULQ010000021.1, read on the forward strand.
TAGTGCAGGGGGAACAGTTGACAGAGGCCATATCCAGCAACTGGACAGATGCGCTTTCGGGCAAAGTTGCCGGTTTGAACTTGATAAGATCCAACAGCGGCCCTGGCGGATCGAACAAAATTATCTTGCGCGGTGAAAATAACTTGACCGGTGATAACGAGGCATTATATGTAGTAGATGGTGTTGTAATTAATAACAGCAGCGGCAGGCGAACAGCAAATGCAAGTGATGTTACTTATGGTGTTGGTGCTGATAATCAGCCTGCTGATTATGGAAGCAGTTTAAATGATATTAACCCTCAGGATATTGAAAATGTTACGGTATTAAAAGGGCCTGCTGCTGCTGCTTTGTATGGTATGCGTGGTGCTAACGGTGCTATAATCATCACCACTAAATCCGGTAACGCAAAGAGGAAAGGGTTTGGTGTTACTTTTAACTCTAATGCTTCGATCGAATCTGTAAACCGATGGCCCGACCTACAGTATGAGTACGGACAGGGCACAGGAGGAGCATCTTATTATTCTTACGGCACTACCGCCGATGGTGCCAGTACAAGCGGTACCAGTTCTGCTTATGGGCCAAAGTTTGACGGGCAGTCTTTTTATCAATTTGATCCTGTTACGCAAAAAGCAGGTACCACCAGAACGCCCTGGGTGCCTTACACCAATAAAATCCGCAATTTTTTTGAAACTGGTAAAACCTTTACCAACTCGGTTAGTGTAGATGGCGGTACGGATAAAACAACAGCGCGTTTTTCGGCAACAAACATGAAAAATAACTGGATAATTCCTAATACAGGTTATGAGCGAAATACGGTAGCTTTATCAGTAAACTCAAAAGTTAACGAGAAGTTAACGATAGCTTCCAAAGTAAGTTACATTAATAATTCCAGTGATAATTTACCAGGCGCAGGTTATGGTAATCAATCTCCTATGTACTGGTTCATTTTCTGGCAGCCCAGTGCCGATCCTGATTGGTTGCGTAATTATTGGACACTTGGACAGGAAGGGCGAAATATTCAATATCCATTCAGCACTTTTCCCCAAAATCCTTATGCTATTTCGTATGAATTTATCAACAAACGTAATCGTAACTCAATAACCGGGAACGTACAGGCCAACTATGATATTATAAAAGGATTAAACTTACAGTTAAGAACCTCGCTGGACATGGGCTATGATCAGCGTGAACAGGATCGGCCTTACGACGCAAGTACAAAATTAGTCAAAGGTTCTTATCGTGCACAAAATATCTACTCACAAGAAGTAACTAACGACTTTTTGTTGCGCTATAATAAAAAGGTTACCAAAGATATTGACCTGACTTTTACTGCCGGCGGAAGTACGCTTACCAATACTTATAACAAAGATGAAGTAAGAGCCGATTCATTAACGTATCCGGGTATATATTCTACGGCTAATGCTGCAGGCCCTTTGGTTTCCATGCCTTATAAAAGCAAATACAGAATTAACAGCCTATATGGGTTGCTTTCTGCAGCTTATAAAAATTATCTTTATTTAGATTTAACCAGCCGCCAGGATTGGACCAGTACCTTGGCAACGCCAGACCGTACTACAAACTCTGGCTTTTTCTATCCGTCTGCCAGTGCCAGTTTTATTTTGTCAGATTTTACCAAATTGCCATCTCAAATCAGTTTTGCCAAATTCCGTGCATCAGTTGCAGGTGTAGGAAGCGGTACTACAAATCCTTACCAAACCTCTTTCAACTATGTTACAGCGGGTTCTGGTTTATATCCCGGCGGTGCTTTACAAAACCCAACTGCATTGGCTAATCCAAATTTGAAACCTTTAAAAACTATTACTTACGAAGTTGGAACTAATATCCAACTTTTTAACAACAGATTTGGTTTTGACCTTGCGCTATATACCGGAAATACAAAAAATCAAATTCTGAATAGAATTGCAGATCGTGCTTCCGGCTCTGACGTTATTGTAACCAATATCGGGCAGGTAAACAACAAAGGAATAGAGCTTGCACTAAACGGAACACCCATCAAGAGCAAAAACTTTAGCTGGAACGTGTTTGGCACCTTTACCGCAAACCGTAATAAGATAGTAGAATTAGGAGATAGCACTGTAATTCTTAGAAACGGCCCGGTAGCAGGCGGGCAGATTGTGGCCAAGGTTGGCGGAAGCATGGGTGATCTGTATGGAAGAGGGTATGTAAGGTCGCCAGACGGACAGGTGGTTTACGATGCAGTTACCGGCTTTGCTAAAATTTCAACTGATGTAAAATATTTAGGTAATACCAGTCCTAAATTTAGAACCAGCCTCGGCAGTACCTGGAGCTATAAGCAATTCCGGTTAAACGTATTATTTGATGCGCAGCATGGTGCGGTTGCACATTCTCTATCAAATTACAAATTAGTTGAGCAGGGAAAACTAAAAAGCACACTTCCAGGAAGATATAATGGGATTATTGGTAACGGCGTAGTACAAAATACGGATGGTACCTATCGCACAAATGATGTTACCGCTTTTGATGTAGATGGTTATTACCGCTCGCAAATGGGAGCAGATAATGCAGAAGGAAGTACATTTAGTACAGATTTTATAAAATTCAGGGAAGCAAGGGTTGATTTTACTTTAACACCACGGCTTACTCATGCGCTTGGCTTGCAGCGTGCTACAATTGGTATTTACGGACGTGATTTATTTATCTGGTCGCCTTGGCCGATTTTCGATCCCGAATTCGGAACGCTTGACGGTAGCGATATAGTACAAGGTTTTGAAGTAGCACAGTTTCCATCAACAAGGACTTTTGGTATCAACCTAACTGTTGGATTTTAATTAAAAAATATGAAAACTAAAATTTATAAATATATAAGTACTGTTATGATGTTAGTGCTGTTACTTACATCGTGCACTAAAGACTTTACTAAAATTAACACTGACCCTAACGGTGTTCCAAATGCTTTACCACAACAGCTTTTGGCACCGGCATTAGTAGGTGTAGTAAGTGCTAATATGCTTCGTAACAGAAGTTTTAATAATGAATTGATGCAGGTTACCGTTAACCGAAGCGATGATGATGCTGCAATTTTTAGGTATGATTACAGGAATACCGTCTCGAACGATCAATATAATGCCTTGTACACACAGCTTACTAATTTTAAGGACATCTATAAAATTGCAAGTCAGCCGTTAACGTTAAATAAATCTTATCAGGGCATTTCATTGATTTGCCAGGCTTGGACATATTCTTTGTTGACGGATACTTACGGCGATATTCCTTATTTCAAATCTAATCTTTCCAGAGACAGCAGCATTTATGAACCACCGTTCGATAGGCAAAAAGATATTTACCTGGATATATTTAAACAGTTAGAAAATGCAAATACACTGCTAAGTACAGGTACCGCAATAACCGCTTCCAGCGATCCTGTTTATTATGGCAATGTTTCTAAATGGCGAAAATTTGGTAACTCCTTGTATTTGCGTTTGTTATTAAGGCTATCCGGAAAAAGCGAAGTTTCTGCGGATGTTGTTGCCAAGATCAAAGCCATAGATACCGAGGCATCTACCTATCCAATCATGACAAGTAATGATGATTCTGCCATTTTACGATGGACAGGCGGCGTTTATGTTTCTCCTTATCAAACAGTTCGGGAACAAGACTGGAGGGCACCAGCAATAGGTGATTTTTTTATCAGTCACTTGCGAGACTGGTTTGATCCCCGAATCAATATCAGTACATACGCTACCAACGGCTTTAATAGATGGGGCATTGCACAAGGCCCAAGTGGTTTTGCAGGTGTACCAAGCGGTTACCTGGCCGGAACTGTTCCAACGATTCAATCTTATTTTTATTCTAATACTTCAGCAGTAAGCTTACAAACTGACCCTTTAACCGGGATGATTATGAATTATGCAGAACTGCAGTACATTCTTGCAGAAGCATCTGTTAAAGGATTTATAACAACTGGCGTAGCACAAACTTATTGGGAAACAGGCGTTTTAAATGGTATTACCTTGTGGTTGCCAACCTGGCCAAATGCGGTTGCAGCAGGCCCGCCAACTACGGCAACTACGATTAATACTCCGGAGTTTCGTAAATATCTTACCGATGCCGATATTTCCTGGAACAATACTTTATCGTTGGATGACAAGATGGAAAAAATCCATCTGCAAAAATACTACGCCTTGTTTTTAGAAGACTTCCAGCAGTGGTTTGAGTATCGCCGTACAGGTCATCCGATTCTACCAAAAGGCCCCGGTTTGAGAAATGGCGGCGTAATGCCGGCACGCATGACTTACCCGGTTTATGTTCAGTCCGCAAATCCAACAAATTATAAACTGGCCGTTACTGCCCAGGGGCCGGATGTAATATCAACCCAGGTTTGGTGGCAGAAACCGTAATTGATAATTGGATAGATAACAAAATAATGATGCTTCTTTTATGCCAATAAATTTGTGTTTGCATGATGTTCCTTATCAATACAAAAAGCTTAACAATTACATTTTTTAGGTGATAAAAGAAGCACCAAAGATTGTCTGCTGTCATCCTGAACTTGTTTCAGGATATCTCAGGCATATTCAAAACCTTTTTGATGGAATGCCGAAACAAGTTCGGCATGACAAAATAATTTAGGTGATAAAAGAAGCATTGAAATAATCAAGTTGATTTAATAATTATTCAAATGAAAAAATATTTAGTTTATACTTTGTTGCTGATGGTTGCCTTTACTTGGGCAGGTTGCAAAAAAGAAGGTAATTATCCCGGAGGTAAAATTAGTCCGTTTATACCAATGTATGATTTGCGCAACTTGTACAAAGGCGCAGATGTTACCTTAAATGTAGAAAACATGTATGGTTCTGATAAAATTACAGGCATCGTAGTTTCAGATTATAGCGGCGCAAATATGCCTGGCGGATTGTTGGTGATACAGGATCATCGCCGTTTAGCAGCACTTCGTGGTATTTCAATTCCTATCGGAACTGATGCTGCCAAATATGTTTCCGGCGATTCTGTAAGCGTTAATATTGCTGGCGGAGTGTTAAAAAGGGTTGACGGGATATTACAAATTACAAATGTTCCGGCCAGTGCCGTTACAAAAATTGCCAGCGGAAAAACTATTCTTGCTAACCGAGTTCCAAGCAGTTCTATATTGGCTGATCCTGCTACCTATGAAAGCACTTTAGTGGCTATTGTAAAAGGTGGTTTTGACCCGCTGCCAACCCCAACAGATAAATTTGCCGGTGATAAAACCGTTAATGACGGCTTCGAAAATATTACCTTGCATACCGAAGCATCAGCTACGTTTGCTAACAATAATTTGCCTGTAAGTGCCAATTTTTACGGTATCGTTTTTAATACTGCTGCTGCTGATGGTAAGCTAACACCTCAAATCCGGCTGCGTAAAGCTTCCGACGTGCAAGTGCTTAGCTCAACTATCGAAATTACGCCAATTGTAATCAGCGGCTTTATCAATGATGTTTCTGGCACTGATGGCAATTATGAGTACATACAATTGCTTGCAACACGTGATATTGATTTTGCGAAAACGCCTTTTTCCGTAGTGGTTACCAATAATGCCGGTGCATCTGTTCCATCTGGTTTCCCAACCAATGGCTGGGCTACAGGCGGCGGATCTGTTGCCGTTGGCTCTGTTGCGGCTACCATGTTCAGGACATTTAAATTTAACCTTACAACTGGAACGGCAAAAAAAGGAACTTTCTTTTATGTTGGCGGAGCAGGAAAAACCATAAACGGATCTGGCTCAACCAGTATGGCTACTTCTAATTGGATCAGGTCATTCAATTACACTACTACCGATGGTGATGGTTTTGGTGCCAGGAACGGCGGCTTCTTTGCCAATAGCGGTAATGCGTTTGGTATGGCTGTTTTTACCGGTACAACGGTAACAAAAGATACCCAACCGATAGATGTGATGTTTGTTGGTACAGGCGGTTCTTTGTACTCGGCCGGGCCGCCGGCTGTAGGTTACAAAATTGCTAATACCGATTTTTATGACGTAATCAATCCTGTTACGCTGCAAGCTCAGCCATTTTACAGATTAGGCTCAAATACACTTGCTTTAACTTATACTACGCCTGCCGACCAGGGTTTTTATTATAAACTCGGCGGTATTTACAATCCGCGTTTAGGCAAATGGGTAAAAGCGAGGACACAATCAATCGTTCAGTTGACAAAAGCATCTGCTATTAATGAGATTGAAGGTGTGTTTCCGGCAGCGTCCGGCATTGTTCCTACAAGCTTGAAAGATTAACATTCTCAGCAAAGTATAATTATTAAATACAAATCCAGCTCATGCTTCTTTTATCGGTGTTTTTTTGGTAAGAGCTATCATCCTGACAGATTTAACTACACTTCGGTTATTTTAGTTAAAATTGTTGATGCTGTTTTTATACCGATAAAAGAAGCATGAGCAGCGTTAAAATTAAATTGCACAATTTCTATCATGAATCATTCAGTTAAAATATCCGGTTTTACAGTTGCTCTTTTAATTAGCATCCTCAGCCTTGAAACCATTGCGCAAGTACCCGGAAAAATAAAACAAAGCGGACAAATTTTATTGCCAAACGGCTGGAAATTAAGTCCAGCTGGCCGTTCCCTTCCGTTAGGAGATTTACCGCTTAATTTGCAGTTAAGCAAATCGGGCAAGTTGCTTGCTGTTACCAATAATGGGCAAAGCACGCAATCTATCCAACTCATCGATCCTCAAAAAGAAAAAATACTGGATGAAAAAGAAACCGGCATTTCCTGGTATGGCCTGGCTTTCAGCAATGATGAAAAACATTTGTATGCTTCGGGCGGAAACGACAATTGTATTTTAGATTTTGCCGTTAAAAACAGCAAGCTCAAAACGCCGGATACGATTGCTTTAGGTTTGCCCTGGCCAAAAAATAAAATCTGCCCAACCGGCATCGCGGTAACAAAAGATAACAGCCGCATTTACACCGTAACCAAAGAAGACAGCAGCATTTATGTAATCGATCTGGCTTCCCGCAAAACACTCAAAAAAATACAACTCGCTACCATTGCTTATAGTTGTGTGCTTTCTCCTGATGAGAAAAACCTGTATGTTTCGTTATGGGGAGGCGAGGAAGTAGTGGTTTTTGATACTGCTACGCAAACCATTACGGCAAGCATCAAAACAGGCAGCCATCCCAACGAACTGCTTTTTAATAGAAAAGGAACGCTGTTGTACGTGGCAAATGCCAATGATAATTCGGTTTCTGTTATTAAAACCGCGACTAATACCGTTATCGAAACCATGTCCACAACACTTTATCCTATTGCTTTAACCGGTTCAACTACCAACGGACTGGCTTTATCGCCCGATGAAAAAATGCTGTACATTGCCAATGCGGATAACAATTGCCTTGCCGTTTTTGATGTTACCACGGCCGGAAACAGCAAAAGCCAGGGTTTTGTCCCGGTGGGCTGGTATCCAACCAGTGTAAAGGTTTTGGGCAATAAAATTTTGGTGAGTAATGGTAAAGGCAATACGTCGATGGCCAATCCGGAAGGTCCTCAGCCTATTTCAAAATTTGACAATAGCGGTTATCAAACCGGAAGTACAGCCAACAGCAGGCTACAATATATTGCAGGTTTATTTAAAGGTTCTTTATCGATGATCGATGTTCCAAATCAAGATCAGTTAAAAACTTACACTAAGCAGGTTTATGCCAATACTCCTTTTACCGATAAAAAAATGGTAACGGCCGAAGGTGAAGCAGGAAATCCGATTCCAAGGAAGCAGGGAGAAACTTCACCCATAAAACACGTTTTCTACATCATCAAAGAAAACCGCACTTACGATCAGGTTCTGGGAGATATGCCAAAAGGGAATGGCGATAAATCTTTATGCCTTTTTGGAAGTACTGTTACGCCAAATCATCATGCTTTGGCCAACGAGTTTGTGTTGATGGATAATTTTTATGTTGATGCCGAAGTAAGCGCCGACGGACATAACTGGAGCATGGCAGCTTATGCAACAGATGTAGTAGAAAAAACCTGGCCAACAAGTTATGGCAAACGCGGCGGCACTACTAATTATGAAGGTGGCAGAAAGGCAACTTATCCAAAAGATGGTTTCATCTGGGATTATTGCAAAAGGGCGGGCATGACTTACCGCAGTTACGGCGAATTTGGCGAGTATAACAATGCGCACATTAAATCTTTGCAAGGACATATGGGACCACATTCGCCAGGATTTGACCTAACTATTAAAGATCAGGTGCGTGCCGATGCTTGGGAACAAGATTTTGATTCATTATTGACCATTGGTGCCGTTCCGCAATTTAATACTTTAAGGATTTCAAACGATCATACCAGCGGACAACAGAAAGGAAAATACACACCTATGGCCGCTGTTGCTGATAATGATCTCGCTGTTGGCCGTATCTTAGAACACCTTTCCAACAGTTCGATTTGGAAAGATGCAGTGGTTTTTATTTTGGAAGATGATGCTCAAAACGGGCCAGACCATGTAGATGCACACCGTTCGCCGGTATTTGTAGCAGGGCCTTATGTAAAACGAAATGCGGTAATACACAGCATGTATTCCACATCAGGTGTATTAAGAACGATTGAACTTATTCTCGGCCTGCCACCAATGAGCCAGTATGATGCTGCTGCTTTGCCTATGTACGAGTGTTTTACCAATAAAGCAGATTATACAGCCTACAAATGCAAACCGGCCCAGATTGACTTGAACAGGCGTAATATTGCTGACAATAAAAGCAGTAAGCGATCAGAATCATTCAATTTCCGGAAAGAAGATGCCGCACCGGATTTAGATTTAAACGAAGTGATCTGGAAATCTGTAAAAGGAGAAAACGCTGTTATGCCAGCACCAAAACGCAGTGCCTTTGTAATTTTGGAAAAGAAAAAGAAGGATGATGATTGATTTGGAGGCAAGATGATTTAATGAGTTTTAATTATCTTTTGTAAAGATCCTTGTTGCCTTTCTGCAAAAACAGAAGCTTATACCTAATACTTCCTCAACCACAAATTGTTACAAATAATGCTAAATGCTTAACTACTTTTGGCCAAAGCCCTCCGCTGCCTTTTTGTCCGTTGGCTAAAGCCAAGGGCAATGAATGGGTCAAATGTATATTTAACAAAAACCTGTGGTACCTATTTTGCGCCTATAAGCCTTATTTCTGGTGATTAAAGAAGCAGATAAAATAAACCGACAAAATTTAAACAAGCTTTATAAACCTGCTCAACTTTAAAACAGCAAAACAAAAATGCTTCTTTTATCACCTAAAATTTGGGTTAGCTAATTCAATATTAAAATCAGCGGGTTTATAATTTTTCAGGTGATAAAAGAAGCATTGGAAATTGCTGAGCCTAAGTCTTAAAAAACTACTGTAAATTCTTTTTTCATAAAAAATTTGGAAGAACAAATTCTTTATCTTTACTTTGAATTACAAAGTACTTTACATCAATGGAAGATAAAGACATATTAGCAGAGATCAGTTCTATCAAATCAATTATGGAACGGTCCACCCGGTTTATTTCCCTCAGCGGATTATCAGGAGTTATGGCTGGTATCTATGCTTTGATCGGTGCCGGTTTTGCTTATAAACTAATTTATACTGATAGAAATGTAAGTGAGTATTCCATCCCTAACCAGAACGTAATTGAAAAGCTTTTCTTAATTGCCTCGGCCGTGTTGGTATTATCTATCGTAACTGGCATTTGGCTTACCTTTCGTAAAGCCGGAAAAAGAGGTCAGCGCATTTGGAACCAAAGCAGTAAATCTATGCTGTTAAGCGGTGCCTTACCTTTATTAACCGGCGGTTGCTTTGTGCTGATTCTGTTTTCCCAAGGGCATTATGGTATTATCGCCGCTGGCTGCCTTATTTTTTATGGCCTTTCTTTGGTAGCAGCAAGTCAGTACACTTTTGGAGATGTAAAATGGCTTGGGATATGTGAAATTGGCTTAGGGCTTTTGGCAACACTTCTTCCTGGCTTTGGACTGTTTTTTTGGGCCACCGGCTTTGGTTTGCTGCATATTTTGTATGGTACTATTATGCACTTTAAATACGACCGTGAAAATAGCACTAACTGATTTCGATAAAGCTTTTGAAAACCGGATACGCTTGCAAGCAATGAGTGTTTTGGTGGCCAATGAGAGTTATGATTTTAACTCGTTAAAAGATTTGCTGGATGTGACCGACGGTAATCTGGCATCGCATTTAAAAGCGCTGGAAAAAGAAGAGTATATCAACGTAACAAAATCTTTTTTAGGCAGAAAACCCAATACGCGTTACCAGGCATCTGCAAAAGGTATTACTGCTTTTAAAAAACATTTGGAAGCGCTTGAAAATTTAATTAACCAACAAAAAACCTAAATTTTTTTATCTCAATACTTTGTAACTCAAAGTACTTTTAAAATTAAAAATCATGAAAAAAATCAAAGAATTCCTGTTTCAAGATTCGCTGTCCATCAGCGGACTAACCCTGATCCTAATTTCAACACTCGTATTTGTATTTACCGAACAAGCAGGTTCAGGTGCATCTTCCGGTGCCTTTTTTATCAACTACACCATCTCCGGGACTTATTTACTGCTTTTATTTATCCGTTCCTTATCAAACAAAAGCAGAGGATTATTCAAAGGAAAAATAGAACATACTGCATTGCTACTCATATTATGGTTCATCAGCGCTTTTGCCTTAAACCGTGAAATGAATGTGTTTGATAGTTCTGTTCCCTGGCTTAGTGTATGGATCGTTATTTCCAGTATAACGCTACTATTGGTTGTGCTCTTCCCGTCAATGCCTGCTTTTTTTAAGCACATACTTTTCTTTTTGCTGGGCGCGGCCTTATTGCTGTTTGTATATTACGCCATATACCTGCTGCCGCTTTACAGCATCAGTGTTATCGGCGTTATTGCTATCGGCATTTCTTTACACACTTATGTTCCGCTTTGCCTGGCTTTAATTACAAGTACGATCATTTTAAGAAAAGCAAAAGAAAACAAACACTTACTTTTTACTTCCATTGCAGGCTTTGTATTGCCCATATTGCTTTGCATCGGCTTTCTCATCCAGTGGAACAACACCAATCGAAAGATCAATTTAATCCTCAATCAAAGTGCCCTAAACGAAGTTAAGCTGCCTGCCTGGATTGCCGTAAGCCAACATATAGAAAAGTCTGCTTTTACCGAGCGCATCTTTAAAACAGGTTTGGTTTATCACGAAGTTAAACCGGATGGGAATATTTTTTGGGGAGGCATGCCTTCCAGGTCTTTTGATCAGCCTAAAGCACACGATCCCTTAGTTGTTATAGCCACGATGTTGTTTAGTAAACCAAATCTGGACGAAAAAGAGCAGATCAAAATCCTTAAATCGATGTACGATTCCAGGCATCAGGCACAGGAGCGTTTATGGTCAGGCGATAATTTAGAAACGGTTAGCGTAATCAGCAACGTCAAACTTTTTCCCGAATACCGAATGGCTTATACCGAAAAAATGCTGACCATTAAAAACAAATCTCCTTGGCAATGGAACCAGCAGGAAGCAATCTACACCTTTCATCTGTCCGAAGGCTCCGTAGTTACTTCTCTTTCTTTGTGGATAAATGGAAAGGAAGAAAAATCACGATTAACCACGAAAGCTAAAGCAGATTCTGCTTATCACGAAGTGGTAGGCGTAGAAAGGCACGACCCTTCAGTTGTGCACTGGCAGGAAGGAAATACGATTAGCGTAAGGGTTTTTCCATGCGATACCAAAGAAAACCGACGGTTTAAACTGGGCATTACGAGTCCTTTAAGAAAAGAAGGCAATCGACTGATTTACGAAAATGCGTTTTTTGAAGGCCCGGATGCCACAAAAGCTTTAGAAACCTTGCAGTTAAGCTTCTCCCAGAAACCGGCCGGATTACAAATACCAGATGAATTTAAACAAAGTACTTTCGGAGTTTATCAAGCTGATAGAACTTACGAACCAGGCTGGGAAATTTCCTGCCAGGCGCCTCCACTTTCCAGCACTGCTTTTTCTTTTGCAGGCACTGCTTACGAAGTGAAAAATTACCAGCCCGAGTACGAAGGTTTTACCCCTGAAGTTTTTTATTTGGACGTAAACAGTTCGTGGTCAAAAGAAGAATTTATGTATGCCTGGGAAAAACTAAAAGGAAAATCAGTTTATATTTATGATGACAAGCTGATCCGGCTTACAAACGACAACCTGCAAGAAGTATATGCGTTGATGAGTAAGTTAAACTTCAGTCTGTTCCCATTATTTGAAATCCAAAATCCGGATAAAGCAATCCTTATTTCTAAAAGCACAGATACTTCTCCCAACTTAAACGATCTGGAAGGAAGTGCGTTTTCCGAGAATTTAACAGCATACCTGAAAGAACCAAAACGCATTCGGTTTTATAATATCGGCCATCAGTTAAGTCCTTATTTTAAGGCTTTGAAAGAACTACGCGTATTAACTTATGCACAAGGAAACGAAGATAATTTATTCAACCTGTTGGATAAACACCAGTTTGTTCGGGACCAGGAAAATGATTCGACCGTAGTAATTGGAGATGCAGGACTGGTTATCCAAAAAGCAAAAGGCATTAAAACCGGGCAGGCGCCAGACCATCTGCTTCGTTTATTTGCCTATAATGATTTAATGAAAAAAGTAGCGGCTGTTTATTTTAACAGCAGTTTAGTTCAGCCTGATATTTTAGCTGAAGCCGAGCAAGCTTACATAGTTTCGCCGGTATCAAGTTTACTGGTGCTCGAAACGCAAAAGGATTATGAGCGGTTTGGTATTAATCAAAGCAAAAACAGCCTTAAAAATGCTTCCATGAAATCCTCTGGTTCTGTACCCGAACCGCATGAATGGCTGCTGATCTTACTCGCTTTAAGCATTGCTGCTTACCTGATTTACAAACCGAAAGCATCACCTAAAAATTTGCAGCATGTTTGCCGTTGAAATAAAAAGGCCAGCTATGCCTTACCTTACCATTGGGTTTATCCTTGCTTATGGATGTTTAATTTTTTGGCTGATCGGTCAGTATTTTTTGTGGGATGCCAACTTGTATTTAGGCTTGTTGCTGGCTCCGTACATCTGTACCGTAAACCAGGAACAAAAGTCGTTAAGGTATTTGTTTCCTGCTTTAATAGCGATTTTGATCGCCCTGCTGCTGCCTGTAAAATCCATGCTTTTTATTGCGGTGCTGTTTGCTGCCATGCTGTTGATAGAAAACGCCATCGGAAAGCTAAGTGAAGTGATACTGTTTTTACTGCTGCTTATTTCGCCGGTATTTAAACACGTTACGAGTTTGGCAGAATTTCCAGTCAGGTTATGGTTGAGTGAACAGGTTGCTGCCCTTTTAAATTTAATGGGCATTAACGCTGCTGCATCCGGGAACCAAATATTGCTGGCCAAATATGAGTTTTCGGTTGATCCTGCTTGTGCTGGTTTAAATATGCTGGTTACCTCGCTGATTATCTGCCTGTTTGTCCTGGCCCATTACCAACGGCAATCCGGCAAGTACTTTCGCTTTCTGCACATTCTTGCTTTATTTATGGCAACTATTGCTTTAAATATTGTCAGCAATTTTTTCAGAATACTGCTGCTGGTAACCTTTAAAATTATGCCCGGCACTTTCTTTCATGACTTTGTCGGCATCTGTTGTCTGATCATCTATGTGATCTTCCCTTTAATGAAAGGTGTAAAACCGCTTTTAAACTGGTTAGGGAAAGCACGGGAAGATGCGGAGGTGATGAAATTTTATCCTCGATCTTATTCCTTAAAGTTCCCGCTGCTGCACATGCTTCTTTTAGGCACTCTTATTTTTATTGCCCTGCATTTGGTAAAAGCTGATTCCTTTATAACATCGTCTAAAAACATACAGTTGAACGGATATAACAAGCAGGAACTGACTGGCGGTATTTTGAAATTTGAGAATAAAGAAGCGTTGATCTATTTAAAACCAACTACTTTTTACACGCCGGAACATGACCCGAAAATTTGCTGGACGGGCAGTGGTTATCGGTTCAAAAACATCAGGAAAGAATTGGTAGCAGGAGTTGAAGTTTATACTGCGGTTTTGCAAAAGGGAAAAGACCAGCTTTACGCGGCTTGGTGGTTTGATAACGGAACGATCAAAACCACAAACCAATTTACATGGAGATGGCATGCGGCTAAAGGCGAAAGTCAATTTTATTTAGTGAACATCAATGCAGCCAATCCAGAAATTTTACGGGAAAAGGCTGCCGTTTTAATCTCACACATTAACAATATTAATTAAAATAACTTACAACCATGTTTAAATTTAACCTTAAATATTTATTGTTGACCATACTTCTTTTAGCAGTAGAAATTACAATTGCGGTTTATTTTCATGATGAAATTATCCGTCCTTATGGCGGCGATTTTTTGGTTGTTGTACTGATTTATTGTTTCGTCAAAAGCTTTTTAAATTCAAAAGTAAAGCTAACTGCTCTTTCTGTTCTTGTTTTTTCTTATGTGATTGAGACCTTGCAATATTTTCATATCGTAAATGTCCTCGGCCTCGAAAAATCGAAGATTGCCTGTACCATTATCGGTACGTCTTTTGAATGGACAGATATTCTGGCTTATACTTTAGGTATTCTGTTGGTTTTGGTTGTTGAGAAAGCATACAAACCTTTAAACCATTTGGGTGATGAGTATCTTAAACAATCTGTTTAAATTTATATCAGCAAAAACACGATGCTTCTTTTATCACTTAAAAAACATTACAGCTTTAGGTTTTTAGTGGATAAAAGAAGCATCGACCATAAATAAAAAAGTGCTTGGACTGTCAATAAAGTAACCTGCGGATTAAGGAAATGGAAACGACAAATGAAACAGACAACGAATTTCATCAAGTCCCGGAAGCGGCAAATAGTTCTCCAACTTACTGGCTTACCCGTTATGTTATCCTTCGTTTGCTGGGCGTTATTTATGCAATAGCTTTTCTCGTCGCCATTAATCAAATTGCTCCTTTAATTGGCTCAAACGGATTGCTTCCCGTAGGAAATTACCTCAAACAAGTAAGTGCTGCGCTTGGGTCTGATAGTGCTGGCTTTGTTCGTTTGCCGTCTGTTTTTTGGTTTGTCCATTCGGATACCGCACTTTTAACTGTCGCCTGGATCGGATTTGTACTTTCCTGCATCGTCGTGGCAGGTTACGCAAATGCTTTGCTGCTTGCCGTGCTCTGGTTTCTTTACCTGTCTTTTGTGCACGTTGGGCAAGAATGGTACGGATACGGCTGGGAAATCCAGCTTACCGAAACCGGTTTTCTCGCCATATTTCTTTGTCCGCTGCTCGATATGCGCCCATTTCCAAAATACGCGCCACCATTTACAATTATTGTTTTATTTCGATGGCTGATTTGCCGCATTATGCTTGGTGCCGGAATGATCAAGTACCGCGGCGACGATGTATGGCGAAACGGAACCGCGCTTTACTACCATTTTGAAACCCAGCCCATTCCTGGTCCGTTAAGCCGATGGTTCCACTTTCTGCCCCGGTCAGTTCTAAAAACCGGACTTTGGTTTAACTGGCTCGCCGAACTTGTGGCACCCTGGTTTGTGTTTTGGCCACGATTAGCTCGGCATATTGCAGGAGTTGTAATTGTGTTGTTCCAAATTAATATTATCCTAAGTGGTAACCTTTCGTTCTTAAACTGGCTCACCATTGTTCCTGCTTTGGCTTGTTTCGATGATAGCTTTTGGTCTCAAATCCTTCCAAAACGACTTGTACAAAAAGCGAAAGCTGCTGCAAATCAAGCTGAAGAATCGAAGCCGATGTTAACTACCGCCTGGATTGTTACGGCTGTTATTGCTGTGCTAAGTATCCAACCGGCTTTAAACATTTTATCGCCTGGCCAGATTATGAATACCTCTTTCGATCCGCTTGATTTGGTAAACACCTACGGTGCATTTGGAACGGTGGGGCAAGAACGTTTAAACGTAGTATTTGAAGGAACGATGGATCAGGATACAACCGACAAAGCTAACTGGAAACCTTATCTCTACAAAGGCTTGCCAGTGTTACTCAACAAACCGTCGCCGCAAATTGCGCCTTACCAGTTGCGTTTAGATTGGCAAATGTGGTTTGCCGCAATGGTATCTCCAAATGAATATCCCTGGACGTTAAACTTAATGTGGAAACTCCTTCATAATGATCCCGGTACGGTAAGTTTGTTTGCTGATAACCCTTTTCCTAACAAGCCGCCACGATATATTCGAGCTGTTTTGTATCGTTATTCGTTTGCAAAACCTGGCAATCCGGAAAGCAATTATTGGAACCGCAGGCGGCTTAATATTTGGCTTCCGGCTATGTCTGTTAATGATCCGCGTTTGGTTGGATTTTTAAAAAGTGCTGGCTGGGTTCGCTAATTCTCGTCAAAAAAGTATAATGCTTCTTTTATGCCTATAAATTTTGTGTCAATATTTTCATTCTGAAACAAAAACCTGAGACATATAGATTTTGAGCCGATAAAAGAAGCACTAAATAATCTTGATGTTTTATACGTTTGCAAATGGAACACGTATTAGATAATCCTGCCTGGAATGCTTTGATTTCGGGCAACAGCAACCTGTCAAATGGTAACGATGCGGTAAAGTATTTTGCACAGGATGTATCGCCCTTTGTGGGGCTTAAAGAAGATTCCATCCAAAACTTAAAGCTTCTTCATAGTTTGATCCCGCAGGAACTGATCGTGTTTATCTCCACCAAAAAAATGTTTTTTCCTGCGGAGTGGAAGGTTTTGCAGTGCCTTGAGGGTTTTCAAATGATTTACGAAAACTCAAAATTGTTTGAAGAAGTACAAATGGAAATCGTACCGTTAGAAAAGAAACACGTACCGCAAATGCTCGCCCTGACTAAATTAACCAACCCCGGCCCGTTTGCTGAAAGGACTATTGATTTTGGTTATTACCACGGAATTTTTGACGGAGAAGAATTGGTGGCTATGGCCGGGCAGCGTTTACATGTGTTTGAATATGCAGAAATCAGCGCGGTCTGCACACATCTAAATTATTTGGGAAAAGGTTATGCCAGGCAATTGTTGAAGTATCAAATTAATCGGATTAAAGCGGCATCGGAAATTCCTTTTTTACATGTTCGTAACGATAATGAGCGTGCGATCCGCGTTTATGAAAGTCTGGGCTTTGAAACAAGGACGCAGATATTTTTTTACGTTTTACTAAAAGTAAAGTAAGAAGGTAAGGATTTGTAATAAACTGTATATACATAACTTAAACACAAGTAGTGTTAAGTTAAATATAATATGACGTATAAAAGTATATATTTGTAAAACAAAT
>CAXULQ010000022.1:0-18030 GCA_964251965.1 uncultured Sphingobacteriaceae bacterium
CCTTAATCCCATTTTTATCCAGTCTGTGTATTCTTTCTATTATTATGTACTTTTGTTTCTATGAACGGCAGTCCGCTTTTAAAAGGTACGTTGCAAACTATTATTTTAAAATTACTGGAAGATAATAACCGGATGTATGGTTATGAAATTACTCAGAAAGTAAAAGAAGTTACGGCTGGCGAAGTTGTATTGACGCAAGGTGCTTTGTACCCGGCTTTACATAAATTGGAAGCCGATGGTTTGCTGGAAACTGATACTGAAATTGTAGATAATCGTGTGCGAAAATATTACAAGTTAACAGAGGAAGGTGAAAAAGATGTGGTTAACAAAATCAAAGAAGCGCAGGAATTTATCAACCAATTACAATCCATTTTAAATTTAAAACTGAAATTAGGATGAAGCCAACTTTACAACAGGAAGAAAATTTAAAAAAATACTTGCGGAAAGAGCTGAGTTACCGGGAAACTTATGAAGAAGTTTACGATCATATTTCAACTGCGTTAGGACAAAACTCTTTAGAAGTTTCTTTCCAAGATGCAGTAAATAATATTATAAAAGATGATTTTGGTGGCGGAAAAGGTTTGATCGCTATGGAGAAAAAATGCCTTGAATCAGCAGCAGATGAAGCAAACAGCCAACAATGGGATTATTTTAAATCTAACTTTAGGTTTCCAAACATAGTTTCCACAACTATGCTGATTTTAATTGTCTTTTTAAGTATAAGATACATTCCATTTTCACCTTACATTATAGTTGTACTTTTTACATTTGCAATAGTAATTCTAAATACTTTTATGCTGATCCGATATTATTACATTGGATATTTTACGAAAGACACTAAAACATCTATTAAAGATCAGATTATGCGTAGAATAGGTGGAAGAACATGGTTTTTATTTAATCCTGGATTGATTGCATTTTCAAGTAGGTATTTAAAAGATAATAAAAATTTTAACCTTAATCTTTGGGTTTTTGAACATGACTTAATAGTTTCAATTGTAGCTGTTTGCCTTATTTTATATGTTCTTTCTTTCATCAAACTAAGCAGAGATGAATTTAAAGTTTACATCTCAATTAAATCAATTCACTAAGTACAATTATTGCTTACTTTTCATTGCACGTATCATCTCCCCATAACCCAAACCTTTACAAGCTGCATCCAAAGTCGCAGCAATTCTTTTAACGCGCGTTACTTCCGTTTTAGCTTCGTTTATCCACTTAAAATAATAATGCCGGTGCGATTTTGGTAATTTGTTAAAGTTTTGCAAAGCTTCCGGTTCATCGGTAAAACATTCGGCTAAATCTACGGGCATTTCTATTTTGAAATCTGTGTCGAGTTCCAATTGCAGCTTCACCATGGCACCTTTTTCTTTGTGGATGGCTTTGCGCAATGCTGCTTTCACGGGTAAAATAAAATCGCCTTCGCCCATCGGCACTAAAGCTAAACCGTTTACCGCCAATCCATCTAAAAACCCTTTCACCCTAAAACTTAATTTGTTGTTGGGTTTGATTTCCTGTGCGATTACCGCCGGAATAGCAAGGTAAGTCCAGCCGGTTTTCTCGCCTTTTTCTCCAAATTGAAGCAATGTTGCAGTTAGTTCAATCATGCGTTATTTTGATTGGATGCTTCTTTTATCGACGTAAAATAAACGGCATCAATTTTCGTACGTATTAAAATTATTACATTTCGGCTAAAATAAAAATGGTAAATTGGATTTTATTTCATAAAAAATTTCACAATGAAAAAACCAATACTCTTTTTAGCCCTGCTGATTTCCGGTTTTTGGGTGAAAGCGCAAGATGCCGTGAGTTACCAAATGCCGCCAAAAGCAATGGCCGATCTGCTGCTGGCCAAACCAACGCCCAATGCCAGTATCGACAGTAAAGCCGATTGGATGCTGCTGATGGACCGCAACTCCTACCCTTCTGTCGAGGAACTGGCGCGGCCGGAACTGCGGATTGCCGGCTTGCGCATCAACCCAAACAATTTTGCACCGAGCCGCCAGTTGCTGGTTATCAATAATTTTACGCTCAAAAACATCAAAACCAACCAGAGTTTCCAGGTGAGCGGCTTGCCTTCGCCTTTGCTGGCCGGTGCGCCAAGCTGGAGCCCGGACGAGAAAAAGATCGTTTTTACCCAAACCAATGCCAGCAGCGTGGATTTGTATGAGATTGATGTGATGACGCACAAAGCTTCAAAAATCAATAAAAAACCGTTGAACATTGTGCTTGGGACCGGCATCACCTGGGAAGATAACAACACCGTTTTGTACCGCGCAACCCTGAAACCGGCCAGCGCGGCACCGGCAAAACCGTTGATGCCAAAAGGGCCAATCGTACAGCAAAATTTGGGCAAAATGGCACCGAGCGCCACTTATGAAGATTTGATTAAAACGCCTTACGATGAGCAATTGTTCGAGTTTTATGCCACCTCGCAATTGGTGCGTAATAAAAGCTGCATAGAAACAGCAATCGGCAAACCGATGATTTATGCTTCGGTGGCTTTATCGCCTGATAAAAAATATTTGCTGGAACGTACTTTGCGCAAACCTTTTTCCTATTTGGTTACTGCACAGGGTTTTCCGTCGACGGTAACCATAACTGATTTAGGCGGAAAAAGCCTGAAAGTTTTGGCGGAATTGCCTTCGCGCGAAGCCACGCCTTCGGGTTATGACAACACGCAAAATATTCCCCGAGGTTTTGACTGGCGCGATGATGAAGCGGCTACCATCACTTGGGCACAACCTTTGGATAGCGGTTTGATCCGCAGAAAAGTGGATTTCCATGATGCGGTTTACGCGTTGCCCGCGCCTTTTACCGGTGCTTCAAAAGAACTTTTTAAAACAACTTTGCGTTACCGCGGCACAACCTGGGGAAATGCAAATGTAGCTTTGGTTTCCGAAGGCTTACGTTCACGTCAAACGGAAAAAATCAGCCGGTACAACAGCAGTACAGGCACTTTAGAAAAAATATTGGAACGCAACCAAACCGATGCTTACAGCGATCCGGGCGACCCGGTGATGGTGAAGAACAAGTTTGGCCGAAACGTAATCCAAACTACCGATAACGGCACAAAAATTTTGATGAACAATACTGTCGGGGCTTCATCAAAAGGTGATTTGCCTTTTCTGGCGAAGTTTGACCTCGGCACAAAACAAAATGAAATTATCTGGCGGTGCGCCGAAGGGACTTACGAGTTTGTGGTGGATGTGATCGACCCGAGTAAACTGACTTTGATCACCAGAAAAGAGTCGCAAAAAGAAGTACCGAATTATTATTTGAAGGATTTAACGGCAAAAATTGCCGACCGGCCAGTTACGAATTTCAGCAATCCGTACCCGCAATTGGTTGGTGTGAGCAAACAAAAAATCACCTATAAAAGAAGCGATGGCGTGGATTTAACGGGCGATTTATATTTGCCTGCGGGATACGACAAAGCGAAAGACGGGCCGCTGCCGGTGCTGATCTGGGCTTATCCGCGCGAGTTTAATTCGGCAGCGGATGCGGCACAAATCCGCGGTTCAAAATATCGTTTTACACTGATTGGCGGCGGTAGTCCGGTTTTTTTCGTTACCAACGGTTACGCCATTTTGGATAATGCCGAAATGCCGATTGTAGCCAAAGAAGGCAAAAAACCGAACGATACTTTTGTAGAACAGTTGCAGCTGAATGCCGAAGCAGCTATTAATAAATTAGCGGAAATGGGCGTGGGCGACCGTAACCGGGTGGCCGTTGGCGGACACAGTTACGGTGCATTTATGACAGCTAACTTACTGGCGCACACCAATTTGTTTAAAGCTGGCTTGGCCGAAAGCGGCGCTTATAACCGTACGCTTACGCCGTTTGGTTTCCAGAATGAAGAACGTACTTACTGGGACGACCCCAAGCTGTATTATGATATGAGTCCGTTTAGTTTTGCCGATAAAATCAAAACACCAATTCTGTTAATTCATGGCGATGCAGATGATAATCCGGGAACTTTCCCCATTAACAGCGAACGTTTGTTTGCCGCGATTAAAGGTTTGGGCGGAACGGTTAGGTTTGTGTATTTGCCTTACGAAGCGCATGGTTACCGCGGTAAAGAAAACCTACTGCACAAACTTTGGGAACAAAACCAATGGTTGGATAAATATGTGAAAAATGCGAAACTGGTAACTACGGCTGCAGCAAAACCAGAAACCGGCAGTAAATAATTTTCATTAAAAAAAGCTGATAAAAGAAGCAGCCTCACCCCAACCCTCTCCAGAAGAGAGGGAGTAACGCGTATGCTTCTTTTATCAACCTAAATTTTGAATCAACTTGTTTGTTTTCCCGCTCTCCGCTCTCTTCATCTTCTTCTAAAACTTATCCGTATTTACTTCAATCCAGTTATTGTCCGGGTCTTGAAAGTAGATTTGTTTTACTCCATCCGGCCTTAATTCAGGCGATTTGCTGTCGCCTTTCCAGTTGCCGTATTTCACGTTCATTTTATCTAAATGCGCTGCAAAATCTTCTATCACCGGAACGTTAAAAGCCAGGTGAATATTAATATCGCGCTTGATAATTTCTTTCGCACCTTTTACGATATGCAGTTGCGAATGCGGACCGATGCGTAGCCAAACGTGCCGCTGATCGTGAAATGGTTCCGGGATTTCCTTTAACAACATCACATTTTTGTAGAAATCACTGCTCTTTTGCAGATCGACTACATAAACGGTGATATGATCTATCGACGGACTAACTTGCGCCGAAGCAGGGTTTCTCCATAAAAACAAAGCAGCAAACACTGCAAAAACAGTGATAAAAGAAGTATTTTTCATCATATTAAAATTGGTTGGATAAAGATAATAGGAAAAACCCGATTTAATCAAAATCTATTTTAGCGAGGGCAAAACCATCACCCCAACGTTCTTCAATGCCCAATCCAAATAAAGCAAAATCATACTTTACCGGGTCTTGCGGATCAAATTCCCGCAGTCGTTCTGTCAGTTCTACCGCCGTTTGCCAGTCGTTTTGTTTCCGGGTGATGAGTTTCAGTTTCCGCGCCACGCGATCAACATGCAAATCGCAGGGACAAATTAAATCGGCCGCTTTTATCTTCTGCCACAAACCAAAATCAACGCCACAATCATCTTTTCGCACCATCCAGCGCAAAAACATATTCAAACGTTTGCAGGTAGATTTTTGCTGCGGAGAAGAAACGTGTTTGATCGTTCGCCGCGGAAAATCCGGCAACGAAAAAAAGTAGCTGCGAAAATGGTTCAGCATTTCTTCCGTTGATGAATTTATGCCGATAAAAAAAGCATCTTCTAAAGATTCATAACTTTGATAATGCTGTCTAAAAAACGAAACGAAATATAACAGATCGGTATCATTAAAAGTCCGGTGTTTAAAACCCAGCAAAGCTTTTAAATCCGTTTCCTGATGGTTTTGAATGAAATCAAACGGCGAACCGTCCATTCTTACAATCAGTTCCCGGCATTTGTTGATGATAGTTTTCCGTTGCCCCCAGGCTAACATCGCCGCAAAAAATCCCATGATTTCTATGTCCTGCTTTTTGTTGAATTGATGCGGGATGACGATTGGGTCGTTTTCGATGAAGTTTGGTTGATTGTATTGAATTACTTTGGCATCGAGGAATTGTTGAAGGTTGGTTTGCATTTAGAATGCGAAAATACTATTCTGAAATTTATTACCTTCGTTATATGCCGCAACGTTTTTATCTTGACACATCTGTTTTTGGAGGCGTATCTGATGTTGAATTTGAAGAAGAAACACTTTTACTATTCGAAAAAATTAAACTTGAAAAAAACATTTGTATATACTCAGATTTAACAGAACGTGAATTGACAAATGCACCTGTTAGCGTTAGAAATTACTTTAAAACGATTCCTAAAGATAACATGGAACGTGTTGTTGTAAATGATGAAATACTGTTACTTGCCTCAAAATATATCCAAGAAAAAGTTGTTGGCAAAACAAGTTTTGATGATTGTGTACATATTGCAACAGCTACCGTTAATAAAGCAGATATTTTGATCAGTTGGAATTTTAAACATATTGTAAATGTTTACCGCATCAGAGGCTACAATTCTATTAATATTCGTTCAAATTACATTCAGTTAGAAATACGTTCACCAAAAGAAGTTATTAAATATGAAGACTAAAGAAATTATAAAAGAGAAAGAATTTGATACTGTTAAAACCTTTAGGGCGATCAAAGAAAAAATATCTTTGGAAATGGCTGATATGGATTTTGAACAAATTAAAGAATACTTAAAAAAAGGCAGTCAGCAATTTCAGGAACAATTAAAAAATACGTGATCGCAATCACGTATATAATTTGTTTTTACGTGATAAAAGAAGCATTCCTCTAACCTAAAACCCGTTCCAAATCTTCCAATAAATCTTCAATATCCTCCACACCAACGCTTAAACGCAGCAAGTTATCGGTTACACCAACTTTATCACGGTCAGCTTTCGGGATGGAAGCGTGCGTCATCGTTACGGGATGATTGACTAAAGATTCTACGCCGCCCAGCGATTCTGCCAGCGTAAAAACTTTAAAAGAACCAGCCACGCGGAATGTTTCTTCCAGCGATGCTTCTTTTAGGGTGAAAGAAATCATGCCGCCAAAATCGCGCATTTGTTTTTTAGCGATTTCGTGGTTTGGATGGTCTGGGAAACCCGGCCAATAAATTTTGTCAGCTTTCGGATGATTTTTTAAAAAGGCTGCGATTTGTCTTCCGTTTTCACAATGTGCTTTCATGCGCAGATGTAAGGTTTTTATTCCGCGTAAAACCAAAAAGCAATCCTGCGGGCCAGGCGTTGCGCCGGTTGCATTGTAGATGAAAAATAAATCTTTGTACAGTTTTTCATCGTTTACAATCAATGCGCCCATCACCACATCCGAGTGGCCGCCCAGATATTTGGTAACCGAATGTATCACGATATCGGCACCTAAATCCAGCGGATTTTGTAAATATGGAGAAGCGAACGTATTATCTACCGCTAAAAGAAGCATGTGCTCTTTGGAAATTTTTGCGACCGCTTCAATATCCACAATCTGCATGGTTGGGTTGGTGGGCGTTTCTACCCAAATCAGTTTGGTGTTTCCGTTGATGTATTGCCTGATATTTTCCGGATCAGCCAAATCAATAAAATAGAATTTGATGCCATAAGGCGCGTACAATTTGGTGAACATACGGTAAGAACCGCCGTACAAATCGTTGCCGGTAATCACTTCATCGCCGGGGCGCAGCAGTTTCATCACGGCATCCGTTGCGCCCATCCCGCTTGAAAAAGCCAGTCCGAACTTGCCGTTTTCCAGCGCAGCCAGGCAATTTTCTAAAGCTGTCCGGGTTGGGTTGGTGCCCCGCGAATATTCGTAACCTTTATGGTCGCCCGGCGATTTTTGCCAGTAGGTGGAAGTTTGGTAAATCGGTGTCATCACGGCACCGGTTGTCGGGTCAGGTTCCTGACCTGCATGTATGGCTTTTGTTGCGAATTTCATGTTTGTTGAGTAGCCTCACCCCAGCCCCTCTCCACGGGAGAGGGGTTGGGGTGAGGCTTTTATGTGTTGATGAATTTATATCGATAAAAGAAGCATTAGTTCAGTTTAAAATGCCTCACCCCAACCCCTCTTTAAAAGAGAGGGGCTTTTTTAATAGGCGCGTGCAAATAAAACACGTTGCGTAGAAGGTTTTCCGCTGAGGATGCAAACGCCATCTTCCTGCGGATTATCCAATGGAATGCAGCGGATGGTGGCTTTGGTTTCTTCTTTGATTTGCTGTTCGGTTTCGCCAGTGCCGTCCCAATGCGCTGATAAAAATCCTGGCTTTTCGTCCAGTAAGCGTTTAAATTCATCATAAGTATCAACCGGGGTTATGTTTTCATCACGAAATTTCAAGGCTTTTTGATAGATGTTCTGCTGGATTTCTTCTAACAAAATCTCAATCCGTTCTACCAAACCTTCCTGCGGAACGGTTTCTTTTGTTTTGGTATCGCGGCGGGCGAGTTCTACTGTTCCGTTTTGCATATCCCGGCTGCCGATAGCAACACGCAAAGGCACACCTTTCAGTTCGTATTCGGCAAATTTAAATCCCGGCCGTTGTGTATCTCGGTTATCAAATTTGATGCTGATGCTTCTTTTACGAAGGTTTTTTGTGAGTTCTTTTACAAAAGCGGAGATGTTTTCCAGTTCTTCCTGATGCTTATAAATCGGCACCACAACAACTTGTATCGGTGCTAATTTAGGCGGCAGAACCAAACCGGCATCATCGGAATGCGCCATTACAAGTGCACCCATCAAACGGGTTGAAACGCCCCAGGAAGTTGCCCAAACGTAATCCAGTTTACCTTCTTTATTCGAGAATTTTACATCGAAAGCTTTGGCAAAATTTTGTCCGAGGAAATGCGAAGTCCCGGCCTGTAAAGCTTTTCCGTCCTGCATCAGTGCTTCGATACAATACGTATCCAACGCGCCGGCAAAACGTTCGTTGGCTGTTTTTTTACCTTTGATAACCGGTAAGGCCAGCCAGTTTTCTGCAAAATCGGCATAAACATCCAGCATTTGTTCGGTTTCTGCAATCGCTTCTTCGGCAGTTGCATGTGCGGTGTGGCCTTCCTGCCATAAAAATTCGGTGGTGCGGAGAAACAAGCGCGTACGCATTTCCCAGCGCACCACATTTGCCCACTGGTTAATCAACAAAGGCAAATCCCGGTAAGATTGTATCCAGCCGCGGTAAGTGTTCCAGATGATGGTTTCCGAAGTTGGCCGCACAATCAGTTCTTCTTCTAATTTTGCGTCTTCATCCACAACAATATTACCATCTGCATCGTTTTTAAGACGATAATGCGTTACAACAGCACACTCTTTTGCGAAGCCTTCTACATGGCTGGCTTCCTTAGAAAAAAAAGATTTCGGAATGAACAAAGGGAAATAAGCATTGCTGTGGCCTGTATCTTTAAACATCTTGTCGAGCGCGGCCTGCATCTTTTCCCAAATAGAATAACCGTAGGGTTTGATCACCATACAGCCGCGTACGGCAGAGTGTTCGGCTAAATCAGATTTTATTACTAATTCATTAAACCATTGCGAATAATCTTCGTCTTTACTAATGATATTTTTACTCATAAAATGGAATGAATTTTGTCATAAATAAATTATTAATTTTGCATCCAAATTTATAAATTTATAGCAACTATAAACTTTTACATTTAATTACACATAACACAATGAAAACGAAAATCTTAAAAGGTATTGTCATGATGAGTGTGGTAGTATTGGGAGCCTGCACAACTACCAAATATGCTGCACAGCAAAAAGATTACAACGATGATGTATATTATTCTAAAGCAAAAGCAGGCGATGTAGTAGAATATGCAAGTAACGACCGCTCTTACAGGAATGATGGTTATTACGATAATTATGCAGGCCGTATAAATCGTTTTAATAATTATTCACCTTTCGCTTATGACGGCTTTTACAATTCCTATTATGGTACTGGTTTGGCTTTAGGCCTGGGTTACGGTTTGGGTTCTTTTTACGGTTACTCACCATACTCCTTTTACTCACCTTATTCTTTATATTCTCCATACTCCTATTATGGAACAGGATATTATGGTATAGGTGGTTCTCCTTATATGGGTTTATACTCCGGTTATTCTAACGTAAACTCAAGTTACGGTGCACGGCCTTCAAGAGGTACAGGTAACCCAGGTTCTTATACTGGCACAGTAAGAGGAAGTTCTGTAATACCTGGCAGAGGCAATATCCCTACAAGCACTGGTTACAGCGCAAGGCCAACCAGACAAGAAATACCACAAGTACAACGTTCTTATCCTACTTACACTCCGTCACCTTCCTCTAATTCTAACGGTGGTGGTTTTGGTGGCGGTGGCGGCGGTAGCCGGGTTAGCTCTTCCCGCCCTGGAAGAGGATAACAAAATAGAAACACGCTCTCTCTTCTCTATTATAAAATAACATGAATTTAAAATATGCCTTAACAGGGGTCGCTATAGTAGCGGCCTCTCAGGTTTCCTATGCGCAATACAGTAGCGATGCTTTTCGCTTTTCGCAAACCCAAACAGGTGCAACTGCACGAATCAAAGCCATTGGCGGTGCTTCTACCGCGGTTGGCGGAGATTTAAGTTCTGTAAGCGGCAATCCAGCCGGTATTGGTTTTTTTACCCGATCCGAAGTAAGCATTACACCTGAGTTTAATAATTCTGCTGTAAACTCTTCTTATTCCGGACAAAGTAATTATAGCGGGAACAATAAACTCAACCTAAATAATGCTTCTGCTGTGTTTTTTAACCAGTTAAGTACCCGGCGCGGTGCGGACAAAACAAAAGGCTGGGTGAGTTTTAACTTGGGTGCATCTTACAACCGGACAAACAATTTTTACCAAAATACTTATTATAGCGGTAGAAATGTTAATGGTTCTATTTCCGATTATTACGCACAACAAGCAAACAGTGACAATGCTGCAAATGCAGGGGCCGGAATTACAAGCGGAACACTACAAGCGTGGGCTTATCAGCAATCCTTAATTGATTTCTACAACACGCCTAACAAGTTTCAGTCTAACGTTACTTCCAGAACTAATCAAGACAATAGCATTATTACCAGTGGCGGCCAGTCTGAATTGAGTTTGGCCGGTGGTGCCAATTACAGCAATAAGTTATACTTAGGTTTTGGCATAGGCATTACCAGTTTAAGATACAACCTATCCAAGACTTATAACGAAAGCGGTTTGGCTTCTATATTAATTAACAACAGCACCACACCTACCAGTTCTGGTTATGCTTCTCAGTATTATCAGGACCAGGTTACTACCGGTACAGGTTTTAATGCCAAAGTTGGTTTCATTTATAAACCGGTTGAAGCGGTTCGGATTGGTGCTACTTTTACCTCACCAACCTGGATGACTGTTGCCGACAGCTATTCTGAAGGTTTATCAACTTTGTATGCACAAGATCCCCCGGTTTACAACAGTGGCCCGGCAGAATATGATTTTACTTATAGCTTGCGTACCCCAATGAAAGTAAGCGGTGGAATAGCTGTTTTTGCTGGTAAATATGGTTTTATTTCTGGCGATGTAGAGTATATGGATTACAAGGGAATGAGTATTACAGGAAATTATGATCCAAGCGTTTATGACAAAAGTTCAGATAACCGTGATTTATCCACGCTTTATCAATCAACAGTAAATGCGCGGATTGGTGCCGAAGCTAAATTGGATGATTTCTTTTTAAGGGCTGGTTACAATTACCAAGGCAATCCGCAAGTGGGCATTGGCAGTCCTATAAAAACCAGCAGTGCCGGCCTTGGTTACCGGTTTGGTAAATATTATGTTGATGCTACTTACCAATATGTTGACCACACCACAACTTTATATCCTTACGAACTTACTTCAGCAACAAGTCCTGGGGCAAGTGTGCATAATACGTACAATAATGTATTCTTAACATTAGGTTTCCGTTATTAAAAGTGAAAAGTTTAATTCTATAAATGTAAGGCCGCTGTAAAAAACAGTGGCTTTTTTTATGTGCTAAAAGAAGTATCAGCAATTAACAAGACCTTAGCAAAACGAAAAATAGTTATGGCTTACAAAAACCTGCAACACTTTATCGATACGCTTGAAAAAGCCGGAGAACTGGTACGCATCAAAGAAAAAGTTGACCCAAAATTAGAAATTACAGAAATTACAGACCGCATTTCCAAGCAGTACGGACCGGCTTTGCTGTTTGAAAATACGGGTTATGATTTCCCTGTTTTGATTAATTCTATGGGGAATTATAAACGCATGTGCATGGCTCTGGGAGTAGAATCGATGGATGATATATCCAAAGAGATCGAAGGTTTGTTCAAAACTTTAACCGGCCCGAAAGACAGCATTTTAGACAAGCTGAAAATGCTGCCGAAGTTAGGACAAATTTCTTCCTGGATGCCAAAAACTATTTCCGGTAAAGGCACCTGCCAGGAAGTAGTGATGAAAGATCCCGATATTACAAAAATTCCGGTTTTAACCTGCTGGCCGGAAGATGGCGGACCGTTTGTTACGCTTCCGGTTATCCATACCAAAGATCCGCTAACCGGCATCCGGAATGTGGGCATGTACCGGATGCAGGTTTTTGGACCAAAACTAACCGGTATGCACTGGCATAAACACAAAGTTTCGGCACGCCACTTTCAGGAATATAAAAAGTTAGGGCAAAAAATGCCTGTTGCTGTTGCTTTGGGCGGCGATCCGGTTTATACGTACGCCGCAACCGCGCCGCTTCCTGACGGAATTGATGAGTACATGCTGGCCGGTTTTCTTCGGAAAAAGAAAGTAGAACTGGTTCAATGTTTAACACAAGATGTACAGGTTCCTGCGGATGCTGATTTTATCATCGAAGGTTATGTTGACCCGGAAGAAGATTACATTTGGGAAGGCCCTTTTGGCGATCATACCGGTTATTATTCGCTGGCAGATTGGTATCCGCGTTTTCATATTACCGCAATTACGCATCGAAAAAATGCTGTTTATCCGGCCACAATTGTTGGAATCCCTCCGCAGGAAGACGCCTGGATTGGCAAAGCGACGGAACGAATTTTCCTCGCCCCGATAAAAATGACGATGGTGCCGGAAATTGTAGATATGGTTTTACCGATGGAAGGCGTGTTCCATAATCTGGCTATCGTTAAAATTAAAAAGGATTATCCTGGACAGGCGATGAAAGTGATGAACTCGCTTTGGGGAGCGGGGCAGATGATGTTTACCAAAATGATTGTAATTGTAGATGAAGGCGTAAACATCCATAACAATGCTGAAGTTGCACGTTACGTTTCTGAAAATGTTGACCCGCAGCAGGATTTTGTTTTCACTTCCGGTCCAATGGATGTGTTGGACCACTCCTGTTCCAAAGCTTCGTTTGGCGGGAAAATGGGGATTGATGCCACTAAAAAATTGCCGGAGGAACTGAGAACGAACGATGAAAAAGTACCGGTAAAAACAGCATCGGCTTTAAATAAAGAAGCGATAAAAGTTCAAAATCCGGCCATTGCGGATATCAATGATTCTTTGCTGCAATTAGGCATTTCGCTGATATTCATTTCCGTAGAAAAAACCGAATTGGAGCAGATTGAAGACTTGAACCGAAAACTGTTTAAACAAGGTTTGCTGGATGAAGTGAAAGTGGTTATTTACTTAGACCATACGATTGATATTTCGGATACCGGAGATGCTGTTTGGCGTTTTTCTAACAACATCGACCCGAAACGTGATGCTTTCGTAATCAAATCCAAAAACAGCCAAAGCCTTTCGCATATTGGTTTTGACGGAACCCGGAAAACAAAAGAACTGGACGGCTTTGAACGCGATTGGCCAAACATTCTGGCCAACACAAGCGAAGTAATTGAGAAAGTAGATGAAATGTGGCCGCGGTTAGGTTTAGGCGAATTTATCAAATCGCCTTCACTTAAATATCAGAAACAATTGTATAAAGGCGGCGCAGTAGTTACGGAATGATGCTTCTTTTATCAGCATAAAATTAAAAAACCTCGTTTGCTTATCACAAACGAGGTTTTTTGTAGATAGAAATTGGTTTTGAAGTTTGGCTCAACCTCATACCTCAAACCTTACTAATCCTGGTTCAAAAACGACCGCAACATCCAGGTATTTTTTTCCAGATATTGCATAAAACCGTTAACCATATCATTAGTGCCATCGTCTTCTGCATCGGCACTAACATCTAAAATTTCTCGTTCCAGTTCAATTAAAATCGCCATGTCGTCCACCAAAGCTTTTACCATATCATTGTCGTTCATACCAATTGTTTGCACTTCTTTAATATGCGAAGTGGTGATATAATCGTTAAAAGTGCTGAACGGCGGTTTTCCTAACGTTAAAATACGCTCTGCCAGTTCATCAATGGTAGTTAAGGCAACAGTGTATAATTCTTCAAATTTTGCATGTAAAGTAAAGAACTGGCGGCCTTTCACGTTCCAGTGGCAACCTCTAATTTTTTGATAATGAATGTGGTAATTGGCCAGCAAATCATTTAAATGATCTACCACCGGCCTAACTTTTGTTTCTTCGAGGCTTATCGCTTCTGCTTCCATAATTTTTTCAATTTATAAATCAACATTAACCAAAGCGGGATTGTTTTTTTAATTAACCATAGCTCAAATTTAATATCCTACTTTGTAAACCGATGGAACGTAATTTAAACACGGTAATTGATCATACTTTTACAGGCCTGATCTGGAAATTAGAAACCGATATTGAACAAAATTTGATTTATGTTGAAACCCGAAATGAAAAAGAACATTCGGCTGGTTTTTCTTCATTCCATTTAAAAACCGGAGAAGTAAATTTTCTGGAATTTATTCCGAAAGAAAAATGGCTGGTTGGCATGAACGGCGGACGCAAAGGTATACTGTTTTTACATGGTTATTTATCAGACCAAACACCAGAACATAAAGGCATTATCGCTTTAGATGGTTTTACCGGAAAAGGGCTTTGGGCGGATTATAATTTAGCAATCGAAGCGTTTACAGTTGATGGTTTATTAGCGGCCGACCAACGGTTTCAAAGTAAACGGACTGTTTTGCTGGATTATCAAACCGGAACTGTAAAAGCAAAAACAGAAAACCGGCAAGACGACCGGCAGGAAATCCAATATCCTTTTATGCTTCTTTTACTGCCTAAAAATTTAACCGCTTTAATTGCCGGAACAATAACTGGCGAAATAAGCTGTTTAAACTACAATCCGTACTTAATCATATCTTTGCACACACAAAATAATGATGGATTATTGCAAGAGCTTTTTATTTTTGAAAACGAAAAGCTGATCTGCCACGATTTATTAAACGAGAATATACAAAAATTGCAGCCCGAAGCATTTGTAGTGATTAAAAATTATTTGGTTTACATCAAAAATAAAACTGTTTTGAAGGTTTTAAGCCTTTAAAATTTGAATTAAAAAACATGACAAGAGTTAAATGTATAGCTGTAATGCTATTTTTTTTCAGTCTTTCCACTCCGCTTTTCGCATTTTCTTCAGCTGATTCGGTTGGTGTCGAAAACCTAAACGGCAAGCTGATCATCCTACACAAATTAGACCCGAAAGACAATTATTATTCTATTGCCAGGCGTTACAATGTGCATCCAAAAGATATTATGGATTACAACAATAACGCGAAAATGCAAATTGGCGCAATCATCAAAGTGCCGACAGATCGTCCTTTCGACACCAACTCTTCATCGGTAAAAACAGTAGTCCCGGCAAATTTGCCCAGCAATAAAACTGCAAAAAGCAATAATCAGGAAGTTACAGCAAAGCCTGAAACAACAAACGAGCAGGAATATACACAATATAAAGTTTCTGCCGAAGAAACGCTTTATGCCATTTCCAAACGTTTCCAGGTTAAAGTTGATGATATTATTGGCTGGAACAGTTTAAAAAACAATACTTTAACGCCCGGCCAACTGCTTCGCATTAAACACGAGGAACCGCAACCGGCACCTGCACCAGTAGTTGCTGCGCCAGTAATTACAGCAGCAGCAGAAAATCCGGTTGCTGCTACACGAGACAATACGTTGAGAAAAGATTCCGTCAGAACAATTGGTTTAGACAGTGCTAATAGTCGCCGTTTGCCAAACAACCGCTACGGCTTAACCGAAAAAAATGAAAAAGGAACGGCCGTTTGGATTAGCGACCCAAGTTTGGATGCCAAAAAGAAGTATGTGCTGCACCGCACGGCCCCGATTGGCACCATCATTAAAATTACCAACCCCAATACCAACCGCACTACTTTTGCTAAAGTGGTAGGCAGCTTTACCGATAATGAAACCAACAAGGATGCCATTGTGGTGATGACGAAAGATGTGGCCGAATCTTTAGGCGCGATAGACAAACGCTTTTATGTAAATTTAAGCTACGGCAGCCCAAACCCATAATGACCAAACCTTATGTAATTGGTATTGCCGGCGGCAGCGGATCTGGCAAAACATTTTTTTTGAATTGCTTTTTAAAGCATTTTTCTAAGGATGAAGTCAGCCTGATTTCCCAGGACGATTACTACATTCCGGTTGCCGAAGGAATGACGGCGGAAGAAAACAAGTTGTACAACTTTGATTTGCCCGGCACAATTGATGAAGCTGCTTTTATTGCTGATGCCAAAAAGCTGTTAAACCTGCAAACCGTTTACAAAAAGGAATACACCTTTAACAATGCTGATGCCGTACCCAAAATGCTGGAGATTAAACCTGCGCCGGTTATTATTATTGAAGGTTTGTTTATCCTTCATTTTAAATCCATGGCCGAACTGCTGGACTTAAAAATTTTTTTAGATACGGAAGAAGAAGTGGCTTTGCATCGTCGTTTAAAACGCGATTTGCTGGAAAGGGGTTATTCGGAGGACGACGTTCGGTACAAGTGGAACAACCATGTAATGCCGGCTTATAAAGAATTTTTATTGCCGCATAAACCTGTTTGCCATAAAGTGGTAATCAATAATACACAGATTGCCGAAGATATTATTAGCGTAACTCGGGAAATTTCGGAAGAGGTTAGGGAAAAGGTTTTAGGTTGAACAAGAACTTACCTAATGCTTCTTTTACCCCGTTAAATATTAAACTTTCTATTGTTCCGCAACAATTACAGTACGGGTCTTTGAAAAACTCGTGTAAATTTTCTATACTGCTTTTCTTGTTTGCTCCAATAATTCAGCTGCTTCATTAAAAAAGATGTACTATGAGGTTTTTATCAGCACGGGCAGTCAAATAGATGTCAGTATTGGCTCCGGTTGATGTAACACAAAGTTCTTAATTTCTAAATGGATGTTTTTCGCCATAAAATTTCGCAGCCGTATGCAAACCTGTTAGACCACAGTCCATTTGATCGTGTTCCTTATAGTGAGAAAATTTCTTCATTTATGGGAAGATGGTGCTGTTGCAACATTTATCTTTTGCCGGGAAAAACCGATGCCCCCTTGTAAATCTGTCCCTTCAACAATAACGGTGTAAATGCCGGGTTTATCGGCACTATAAAAGGACAACTTGGCTTTGCCGGCCGAGTCGGTAACAACATTTGGCGACCAGTGGATGGTGGAACGCAAATCCGTTCCGATAGCAATGCCCCTATTATTTACATTGTATTTTGGCCGGTAAAATTCTTTGGGTAAGGTAAAAGGTAAAGTTTTGTATAAATAATTAGCTAATGTGTGCCTTAAAAAAGCACCGTTACCCGAATAAGTTGTGATTTCCAGGAATATAGGGGTAGCTCTTTCACCTCCAGTAAGTAATTGATGCATAAAATCAGGATCATATGCTAGTGCATATTTTGCAGTTGACATTATTTCAATGCCTTTAATATCTTCGGCAGTAAGATAGTCCATATAACTATTTGAATAAAGCCGTACACTTTGAATATCAACACCATCTATAATTAGCACAACAACGTGATTAAGTAAGTAATAATTTGCTCCTGGCCCTTTATAGAAGCTGGGAAACCGCTGTAGTAGTAGTTCAGATAAAGTCCTTTTACCTGCCTTATCCATATCCTTTCGGTCAAGAATATAATCGGCACCGCCGGGACCGTTTAAGTTCTTAGAATCAGGGATGATTTTTTTAGCCCTAATGGTCACTTCCTTCAGCTGGTACCCGCCCCCTAAAAAGTTATCAATCGCTTTTAACTGTGTTATTTTTGTATTTGTGTTTTTTAGTAATACCGTATCACTGTTTACATACCAAGGTATTATCCGTTCTTTTGCCGGTGAAAATACCGGTGGGATAAATTCATTTACAGAGATATTTAGGCTGCCGCTTTTGCCACGTTTATTCCTGACCTGCAAGTTAAAAGTAGCTGTATCTATAAAGAATAGGTTCCTAAAAACAAAGTGGCCGTCCTTATTTGTAACCGTATCTCTTATGGTTGCCGTTTTAGCGGAAAACAATACCACATCCACTCCTGCTACTGGTTTATTCAAAAAATTACCTACCCGGCCCTGTACCACAAACTCTTTTTCGGCGGGATAGGCAATTGGTGTATTTTTTGGGT
>CAXULQ010000023.1:0-12442 GCA_964251965.1 uncultured Sphingobacteriaceae bacterium
GATTGCAAAGGTAGAAACCTTTTTTACTTTTCCAAAAAATATTTTGATTTATTTTTTGGTCTTTTTTTCTGGTTCGACACCGCCTTTCACAACCTTCTCTACCAACAACTTTCAACCCCTCGCCCCCCTCGCGGAAGCGGTCGCAAAAGTAGAAAAATCAAAGTTTGTTACAAACACTTTTTTAGAAAAATTTTTTTAAACAGTCTAACTTGTTAATATAGAAGGACAAAAAAATGAAAAAAGCAGATTTATATAATACTTCTTTTACCATAACAAAAGTCAATACGATTTGATTACGATATTATAGATTGAATTTATATCGATAAAAGAAGTATGGCTAATTCTCTTGTGTTAAATATTAGCCACCATTAACCTATTAAAAAAATCAATTCGTTAATAAGTGTTAATTTTTTGATTCGTATATGTACAGTGTAACATTGCTTACAAATACATTGGTTGATCTGTAATATTAATTTATCTTTGCAAAATGTTTAAAAAGCGTTGTTCGGTTTCAATTTTAACCTTACTGTTTATAATAGGGATCAGTTTGTTTAGTTGTAAGAGTAAATTCGAGAAACTCAAAGCAAGCAATGATTACTCTAAAAAATACCAGGAAGGTATTAAATATTATAATAAAAAAGATTACAGCCGCGCTTTGGCTTTGTTTGATGATTTAGTACAGCGCTACCGCGGCCGATCAGAAGCGGAGGACTTATTTTACTATTACGCCTTTGCAAATTATAAACTGAGGGATTATACTTCTGCCGTTTATCACTTTAAAAATTTCGCAGATACCTATCCAAATAGTTCCCGTTCTGAAGAATGCCGTTACATGTCTGCTTATTGTGCTTATCTGGAAGCACCTAATTCAACCTTAGATCAAACCAATACTTTACAGTCCATCGATAAGTTACAGTTGTTTATCAACCTTTATCCAAAAAGTACACGTGTTGCCGAAGCAAGTAAACTGATACAAAACCTGCGAGACCGGTTAGAAACAAAATCTTATACTAATTCTAAGTTATATTTAACTATCGGCGATTACAAATCAGCCGTTATCGCTTTCAAAAACTCCATGCGTGATTTTCCGGATACCAAATACGCCGAAGAGATGGAATTTTTAACGATACAAGCCCAATATTTATATGCTAAAAACAGCAGGGAAGAGAAACAGGAAGAACGTTATCAGGAAGGTATAACCGCTTACAACGAGTTTAAAGATAAATATCCTTCCAGCCAATATTTAAAACAGGCTGAAATACTTAACCGGCAATGTGAAACAGGCATACAAAGCGTTAAAAAATATTTAGCCAATATCGATAACGAACAAAAGGCTTACAAGAAACAAGTTGAACAGGAAAAAAGTAAACAAACACAAGATATTAAAACCCCATAAATAAGATGAGCAATACAAAACCCGTTTTGGCAAGCAGCACCGTAACACGTGATTTGCGTGACCTGGATAAAACCACAGATAATATATACGAATCTATCGTGGTAATGTCTAAAAGGGCAAACCAAATTTCTAACAACATTAAAGAAGAGTTAGGCCAGAAATTATCTGAATTTACTCAATCTAACGATAATTTGGAAGAAGTTTTCGAAAACCGCGAGCAAATCGAAATCAGCAAGCATTACGAAAAAATGCCTAAACCATCTTTAATTGCTGTTCAGGAATTTTTGGAAGGAAAAATTTATTACCGAAACCCTTCAAAAGAACAACAATAGTTAAAGCAAAAATACACGAAAGCCTTCCTACAAAACAGGAAGGCTTTTTTTATAGGTAAAAAACTTACTTTTGAACATGCTGAACGGTAAGAAAATTTTGCTGGGTGTTTGCGGAAGCATTGCAAGTTACAAATCCGCCCCTTTAATACGCTTACTTATAGAAGCTGGTGCAAGTGTACAAGTAATCATGACGCCGGAAGCTACTAACTTTATTACGCCGCTCACACTTTCTACGCTTTCTAAAAATCCTGTTTTGGTTGAATATTACAGAACCGAAACCGGCGAATGGAACAACCATGTACAATTAGGTTTATGGGCAAATTTAATGCTGATTGCACCCATTTCTGCAAATACTCTGGCTAAAATGGCTACTGGTTTGTGCGATAACTTGCTTACGGCTGTTTACCTTTCTGCAAAATGTCCCGTTTATTTTGCCCCGGCAATGGATTTGGATATGTGGAAACATCCTTCCACCCAAAACAATATTCAGAAACTGCTGGAGTATAAAAATATCTTGATAAAACCAGCTTATGGAGAATTGGCGAGCGGCTTAATTGGCGAAGGCCGAATGGCAGAACCAAAAGATATTGTTGATTTTTTAAACCAATCTCTCAGCAAAATGCTTCTTTTATCGGGTAAAAAAGTTTTGGTTACGGCCGGCCCAACCTTTGAAGCGATTGATCCGGTCCGTTTTATTGCCAATCATTCTTCCGGGAAAATGGGTTTTAAACTGGCTGATGAACTGGCAAACCTGGGCGCAGAAGTTACGCTAATTGCCGGCCCTTCTCAGCAGGAAACTCAAAACAAAAATATAAAACGCATCAATATTACTTCGGCAGAAGAAATGCTGAACGAATGTTTAACTTATTTTCCGGATGCAGATATTTGTATCATGAACGCGGCCGTGGCTGATTTTACGCCGAAAGTTGTGGCCGATCAGAAAATAAAAAAACAAGCCGATAGTTTAATCATCGAACTAAAACCAACGATAGATATTTTGCAAACTTTAGGTGTACAAAAGAAGCATGGCCAAATTTTAGTTGGGTTTGCTTTGGAAACGAATGACGGCGAACGTTATGCCTTGGATAAATTGCAGAAAAAAAACCTCGATTTAATTGTTTTAAATTCGTTGGAAGATACTGGTGCCGGTTTTAAAACTGACACTAATAAAGTAACTATTATTAATAAACAGCTGCAAAAAACAGTGTTCGAACTGAAAAGTAAAGCCGAAGTTGCCGCAGATATTTGCCGGGAAATTGTTAAACTAATTTAAAAATGAAATTATTTGCTTTGTTTTTTTTATTGATGTTTGGATGCGCCCTCGTGCAGGCTCAGGATTTAAATGCACATGTGCAAGTCCTCTCCCCAAAAATACAAACCACCAACAGAAGGATTTTTATAGCTTTGGAAACTGCTATCCGTGATTTTTTAAATGGAAAAAAATGGAGCAATGATCAGGTTTTACCGCAAGAAAGGATCGATTGCAACTTTGTGCTTAATATTACACAATGGGACGGTGCAAGTGCGTTAAGCGCCGAAGTGCAAGTACAATCCAGCAGGCCGATTTTTGGCTCCAATTACAATTCAACTTTGATAAATATTGATGATAAAGACTTTGATTTTACTTATACCGAAGGACAGATTATTGATTTTAACGAACAGTTTTTCCAAAGTAATTTAAGTTCGTTTTTTGCTTTTTATGCCTACGTTATCGTTGGTTTGGATTACGATTCGTTTTCTAAACGCGGCGGAACTCCTTATTTCGAACATGCACAAAACATTGTAAATTCTGCCCAATCTGCTTCTTTTAAAGGATGGAAAGCTTTTGACAATAACCACGACCGTTACTGGCTTGCAGAAAATTTGACCAGTAATATTTATAACAACATCCGCGATTTCAGCTACACTTATCACCGTTTAGGTTTAGATGTAATGGCTTCTAACGCAGACCAGGGTTTAAAAGCAATTACCGCAGCCTTGCCTTCTATCGAACAAATTGACCGGCAACGGACAGGTGCTTTTTTGCCGCAAGTATTTTTTACGGCCAAAAGTGATGAGCTTTTGCAAGTTTTGAGTAAAGCCAACGCGCAGGAAAGGCAGCAAGCATACCAAACTTTAAGTACGGCCGATCCTGCAAATGGAACAAAATATCAGGCTTTGCAAAAAAACTAAATTTCTTAGTTCTGTTTAAGCTTAAACCGTAAATTTGTTTTTCATAATTTAGATTTATGTTGAGTAGGTTAACAATTAACAATTATGCGCTGATTGATAACCTGGATATCGATTTTGACACCGGTTTAAACATCATCACCGGCGAAACGGGCGCAGGAAAATCTATTATTTTAGGTGCGCTTTCGCTGATTTTAGGCCAGCGGACAGAAAGCAAATACTTTTTTAACCAGCAAAAAAAGTGTGTGATCGAAGGCGTTTTCCGGATTGAAGGTTTCCACTTAAAAAAATATTTTGAAGAAAATGATCTGGATTATGAAACCGAAACGGTTTTACGGAGAGAAATAAGTGCCGATGGAAAATCGCGTGCTTTTGTAAACGATACGCCGGTTAACTTAACTTCGTTAAAACAATTGGGCGAAAAGCTGATCGATATCCATTCGCAGCACGCAACTTCGGAAATTAATGATCCTGGTTTTCAATTGCTGGTTGTTGATTCGATCACCAATCATCCCGAATTGTTGGATCAATATCGCAATGCTTTTTTTACCTATAAAAAATCAGCAACCCAATTACAACAATTAATTGCGGAGAATGAAAAAGCAAAAAGCGAGGAAGATTACCTGCAATTCCAGTTTGACGAACTGGAAAAAGCCAGTTTGGTGGAAGATGAGCAGGAAAAATTGGAGCAGGAATTATACGCGTTGAACAATGCAGAAGAGATCAAGCGCAATTTATTAAAGGCAAACTATCTGTTGCAGGAAAGCGATACCGCAGCTTTAAATCAGTTTAAAGAAGCGTTGCAATTGTTAACTGCTTTAGAAAAGTATAATCCTAAAGCCGGAGAATTAAACACAAGATTAAGCAGCATCAACATTGAATTAAAAGATATTGTTGCCGAAATTGAAGATTTGGAACAAGCCACACAAGTTGATGAAGCCAGAAGCCAGAAAATTAATGATCGGCTTACATTGATTTTTACCTTGCAAAAGAAGCATCGCGTGAGCACCAATGGCGAGTTGTTGAGAATTCAGCAGGATTTATCCGATAGATTGAATCAAATCCAATCCGGTGATGACGAGATTGAAAATCTGCAAAAATATATTGAAAAACAGAAAACAGAATTGCAAAATATGGCTGTCCAATTATCTGCCAATCGAAAAAAAGCAATTCCCGAAATTGAAAAACAAATTTTAAAAACACTGGCCGATGTTGATATGAACCAAGCCGTTTTAAAAATCGAAAATAATATAGCGGTAAAAGAAGCATTTGATAAAAACGGAATTGACCATATACGCTTTTTGTTCTCAGCCAATAAAGGTCATGCATTAGCAGAAATGAGTAAAGTTGCTTCTGGCGGAGAACTTTCCCGTTTAATGTTGAGTATTAAATCGCTTATTTCCCGCTACACGGCTTTGCCAACGATTATTTTTGATGAGATTGATACCGGCGTTTCGGGCGAAGTGGCCAATAAAGTAGGTTTGGTGATGGAGCAATTGTCGCAACATTTGCAAGTGGTTACAATCACACATCTACCACAAATTGCCAGCAAAGGTAATTCTCATTATTTGGTTTATAAAAATGATACGGGCAAAGTTCCTTCTACCAAAATCAAAAAATTGACAGAAGAAGAGCGCGTATTAGAGATTGCCAAAATGTTAAGCGGCAGTAAACCTGGCGAAAGTGCGCTTCAAAATGCGAGAGAGTTGCTGAATAGTTGAGGTATGAGAAAACAGGTTCTCTTTGTCTTTATCGTTTTTGCTTTTTGTCATAACACAAAAGCACAGGATACATCTCAATATTATATTTTAAAGAAAGACACTATTAATATTAGAGGAGTTGTGTATAATGATTTAGGTAAACCAGCACAAGAAGTTTTACTTTTTTCAAGAGGTAAAGCTTACCCAAGACCTGTTAAAACTGACAATCAGGGGAGGTTCGAAATTAAAGGAGCTTCGGTTAAAGATACTATTAGCGTAAGTTATTATACTGAAAACTTAACAATCATTAATAATGGCAGTCGTTATTTAGAAATCAGCCTTCCTTCAAACCGAAGAAATTTTACATATAATTCTTGGGAAATTTCTGCAAAAAGAAAATATCCAAAGAAACCAATACCTAATATAAAACTTCCTACGCTTGTCGTTTTCCCAAATTATACCGTATCAGCGCAATATCCTGAAGGAGATTTCAAATTTGAATCATTAATCAAAGGTCAAATTGTTTACCCGGAAAAAGCAATTAAAAACAATATTCAGGGCGAAGTTAAAATTGGTTTTATTGTTGACAAAAATGGAATACCTGGAAACTTTGAAGTTCTACGTGGAATTGGATATGGATGCGAAGAGCAAGTAATTAATGCTGTTAAAAGAAGCCCGAAATGGAGACCAGCGATTTTTATGGAAAATGCGACGTCAATGCCTTCTTCCATCACAATCAATTTTAAACTAACCGATAAATAATTCTATTTTTAGGCGCTAAACAAAAAACAAATGGCTTATAATTTATTACAAGGTAAAAAAGGCATTATTTTCGGTGCTTTGGATGAAAAATCAATTGCCTGGAAAACTGCATTACGTTGCGTGGAAGAAGGCGCACAAATTGTGTTAACTAATGCGCCGATTGCTTTGCGCATGGGCGAGATCAATAAACTGGCAGAAGCCTGTGATGCGCCCGTTATTCCTGCTGATGTTACCATCACCGCAGATATAGAAAACCTTTTTGAAGGAACAAAAGAGCATTTTGGCGGAGGCGTGGATTTCATTTTGCATTCTATTGGGATGAGTTTGAATGTTCGGAAAAATATCCCTTACACCAACTCCAATTATGATTTTATGCATAAAACCTTGGATATTTCTGCCATGTCGTTACACCGCATTTTGCAGGTTGCCATGAAACAGGATATGATAAACGAATGGGGATCGGTTGTGGCTTTAACTTACATTGCTGCCCAGCGTATTTTCCCAGGTTATGATGAAATGGCCGATACCAAAGCGATGCTCGAAAGTATTGCACGTAATTTTGGTTACCAGTATGGTGTTAAAAAACATGTGCGGATCAATACCATCAGCCAGTCTCCTACCCGCACAACTGCCGGCGGCGGCATCAAAGGTTTTAATGGATTTATTGATTTTGCGGAGAAAATGTCGCCGCTGGGAAATGCCGATGCTGACCAATGCGCAGATTATACGGTAACGCTTTTTTCGGATCTCACTAAAATGGTTACGATGCAAAACCTTTTCCATGATGGTGGATTCTCAAATGTTGGCGTTACCCAACCGGTAATCGATCAGATGGAAAAACAGTAATGCTTCTTTTATGGCATAAAAAAAGTCCCGGTAGAAAAACTATCGGGACTTTCTATTTAGAAACTAATTTCTATTTATTCACCTGTTTGTTCTTGTTCAGGTGTTTTATCACTTTCTGCACTTTTTGCGTTGATGGTGATTTGTTTTGTTTCTGCATCAAAATCAACTTCCATTAAAGTACCTTCAGCTAATTCGCCTTTCAGGATTTCTTCCGCAATTGGATCTTCCAAGTATTTCTGAATCGCCCTTTTCAGTGGCCTTGCCCCAAACTGCGAGTCGTAACCTTTTTCAGCAATA
Organism: uncultured Sphingobacteriaceae bacterium; assembly: GCA_964251965.1. Lineage (GTDB taxonomy): Bacteria > Bacteroidota > Bacteroidia > Sphingobacteriales > Sphingobacteriaceae > Mucilaginibacter_A. The sequence continues at coordinate 7,503 of CAXULQ010000023.1, forward strand.
AATTCTTTAGCTGGAAGTGTTAGTTTTACATTATAACCTAAACTGTGAACGCGGGTAAACAGAGCACTTAGTTCAATATCAATAATTTTGAAAATCTCTTCTTTGCCTAAAGAATTGAATACGATTACGTCATCAATACGGTTTAAAAACTCCGGTGCAAAAGCACGTTTTAAAGCATTCTCAATTACGCCTCTTGAATGTGCATCAGCCTGATCTACCTTGGCAGCCGTTGTAAACCCAACGCCCTGACCAAAATCCTTTAACTGACGTGCACCAATATTGGAAGTCATGATCACAATCGCATTCCGGAAATCAACTTTTCTACCGAGAGAATCTGTCAATTGTCCTTCATCCAAAACCTGTAACAAGATGTTGAATACATCTGGATGCGCTTTCTCAATCTCATCCAACAAAATTACCGAGTATGGTTTACGACGAACTTTTTCAGTTAACTGTCCGCCTTCTTCGTAACCTACATATCCCGGAGGAGCACCAACCAAACGGGAAACTGCAAATTTCTCCATGTACTCACTCATGTCGATCTGGATTAAAGCATCTTCCGTATCAAACATAAACCGGGCAAGTTCTTTCGCCAATTCTGTTTTACCTACACCTGTTGGGCCAAGGAATATAAAAGAACCTATTGGTTTTTTAGGATCCTTCAATCCCGCACGGGTACGTTGGATTGCTTTTGTTAATTTTTTGATCGCATCTGATTGGCCAATAATCTTATCACTAATTTTTTCAGCCATGTTTAACAACTTTTGGCTGTCTGCTTGTCCAACACGTTGAACAGGAATGCCAGTCATCATCGAAACAACTTCGGCCACATTATCTTCTGTTACCGTATAACGTTTAGATTTAGTTTCAGCTTCCCAAGATGCTTTTGCATGCTCCAATTCTTCCAGCAAATGCTTTTCTGTATCACGCAATTTAGCGGCTTCTTCATATTTCTGACTGCGGACAACTTTGTTCTTTTCGAGCTTAATCTGCTCTATTTTTTGTTCAATATCTAAAATATTCTGTGGAACATGAATATTAGTTAAGTGAACACGGGAACCAGATTCGTCCAAAGCATCAATGGCTTTGTCTGGCAAAAAACGATCGGTAATGTAACGTGAAGTTAAAGAAACACAAGCTTCAATCGCTTCCTGTGTATAAGTTACACCATGATGCTCTTCGTATTTATCTTTAATCCGGGTTAAAATCTCAATAGTTTCATCTGGCGTAGCTGGCTCAACCATTACCTTTTGAAAACGACGGTCTAAAGCACCATCTTTTTCTATGTACTGACGATATTCATCTAAAGTAGTGGCGCCAATGCATTGGATTTCTCCGCGGGCCAAAGCTGGTTTAAACATGTTGGAAGCATCCAGCGAGCCAGAAGCACCGCCAGCACCAACAATGGTATGGATTTCGTCAATAAATAAAATCACATCAGGAGATTTTTCCAGCTCGTTCATTACTGCTTTCATCCGCTCCTCAAATTGTCCACGGTATTTTGTACCTGCAACCAGCGAAGCCAAATCCAAAGTAACTACACGTTTATTAAAAAGTACCCTGGAAACTTTACGCTGAATAATACGCAAAGCCAAACCTTCTGCAATAGCAGATTTACCAACACCAGGTTCACCAATTAAAATTGGATTGTTTTTCTTTCTACGAGACAAAATTTGTGAAACACGTTCAATTTCCTTCTCACGGCCAACAATCGGATCCAACTTTCCATCTTCGGCTGCTTTGGTTAAATCGCGGCCGAAATTGTCTAAAACTGGTGTTTTTGATTTAATGTCTGATACTTTTTTTGGCTGGGAAAAAGATTCTTCGTCACGAAAATCATCATCGCCGCCAGTTGAAGATCCCGGCAGTTCATCTGTAACATCATGTTTGCCTGTTTCTACTTCAGCTTTAAACACTTCGTAATTAACATTAAACTGTGTTAAAATTTGAGATGCAATGTTATCCTCGTCCCTCAAAATAGATAACAAAAGGTGCTCAGTCCCAATTAAATCACTTTTAAATATCTTAGCTTCTAAGTAGGTGATCTTCAATACTTTTTCTGCTTGCTTTGTTAAAGGGATACTGCCAATGTTTACCGTTGTTCCGGTAGTTCCTTTAACGGCATCTTCTACAGAACGCCTCAAACGTGCTGTATCTACATGCAATCCTTTTAGTAATTTTATCGCAACGCCATCGCCATCACGAATTAATCCTAACAATAAATGCTCTGTTCCGATATAATCATGCCCGAGACGCAATGCCTCCTCTCTGCTATACGAAATAACATCTTTAACACGGGGCGAAAATTTTGCTTCCATAATATATTTTTGAAATAAAGGAAAGTACTAATCTATAAATAAGTTTATTAAATACGAACAGAGTACACTTTCTGGCATAAATTTATCAACAATTACGCCATTAAACCACAATTGCTATAACATTAATCTAATATATTCATTTTTACTGCTTTCTGACTAATTTAGCGCATAATAAATTCAAAGCAGAAATAATGGCAGACGAAAAAATTATATTTTCTATGGCGGGCGTAAACAAAATTTATCCGCCGCAAAAACAGGTTTTAAAAAACATATACTTAAGCTTCTTTTACGGGGCAAAAATTGGGGTGATCGGTTTAAACGGTTCCGGTAAGTCTTCTGTGCTGAAAATTATTGCCGGTTTGGATAAAGCTTATCAGGGCGATGTGGTTTTTTCGCCCGGATTTACAGTTGGTTATCTCGCACAAGAACCCGAATTAGATGCCGCAAAAACAGTAAAAGAAGTTGTGGAAGAAGGCGTGGCGGCAACAAAAGCCATCTTACAGGAATATGAAGACATCAACGAAAAATTTGGTTTGCCCGAAGTTTATGAAGATGCCGATGCGATGGATAAATTGCTGGCACGACAAGGAGAATTGCAGGACAAGATTGATGCCGTCAACGCTTGGGAACTGGATACGCAATTAGAGCGCGCAATGGGTGCTTTGCGCTGCCCGGAGCCGGAAACTAAGGTTGCCACATTGTCAGGCGGGGAACGGCGGCGGGTTGCTTTATGTAGATTATTGCTGCAAGAACCTGATGTTTTATTATTGGACGAACCAACTAATCATTTAGATGCAGAATCTATCGATTGGTTAGAACAGCACTTAAAACAGTACAAAGGAACGGTGATTGCTGTAACGCACGATCGTTATTTCTTAGATAATGTTGCCGGATGGATTTTAGAACTGGATCGCGGGGAAGGAATTCCGTGGAAAGGAAACTATTCTTCCTGGTTAGAGCAAAAAGGAAAACGTTTGGCACAGGAAGAAAAAACCGAAAGCAAACGCCAGAAAACTTTAGAGCGTGAGTTAGAATGGGTTCGGATGGGACCGAAAGGCCGGCACGCCAAAGGTAAAGCACGACTTTCTAATTATGATAAATTAGCATCAGAAGAAACCAAAGAACGCGAAGAACGGCTGGAGCTGTTTATTCCGCCCGGGCCGCGTTTGGGTAACATCGTGATCGAAGCCCAAAATGTTACCAAAGCTTTCGGCGATAAAATTCTGTTTGATAACCTTAGTTTTTCACTTCCGCCAGCAGGAATTGTGGGAATTATCGGACCAAACGGTGCCGGTAAAACAACTTTGTTCCGTTTAATCACCGGGCAGGATGAAGCCGATGCCGGAACTTTCCGTGTTGGCGAAACGGTTGCTTTAGGTTATGTTGACCAGATGCACGATGACCTCAACCCGAATCAATCTGTCTGGGAAAATATTACAGGCGGACAGGAAACGATTTTGCTGGGAAACCGCCCGGTTAATTCCCGCGCTTATGTTTCTAAATTTAATTTTAACGGTGCCGATCAGCAGAAAAAAATCAATGTACTTTCTGGCGGAGAACGTAACCGTGTGCATTTGGCTGTTAATCTTAAAAAAGGTTCCAACGTTTTATTGCTGGATGAGCCAACGAATGATATCGACGTCAATACCTTGCGTGCTTTGGAAGAAGCTTTGGAAAATTTTGGCGGCTGTGCGGTTATCATTTCCCACGACCGCTGGTTTTTAGACCGGGTTTGTACGCATATTTTGGCTTTTGAAGGTAATTCGCAGGTTTACTTTTTTGAAGGCAATTATTCGGAGTATGAGGAAAACCGGAAAAAACGTTTGGGCGATGTTGCACCAAAACGGATTCGGTATAAGAAGTTGGTTGGATAAGTGGATGCTGTTTCTATCGGGTAAAAAGCTCAAGAGAAAAAATCTCTTGAGTTTTTTCATATTGTAATCTTTGCTAAAGCCCAAATTTCTATTAAACCTACGATGTTTTCTAATGCAGTAGATAAATTATCTAATTCATTTCTCAAAAATAAAATTTCAGCATCCCATTCTTTTTTAAGTTCCTCTTTATAAGGCTGTCTTTCAATAAAATCAGCACTTCTTGTTCCTTTAACGCTTCTTGTTTTGTTATAATGTACAAGTGGATGTCTTAATTCATTTAGGCGTTCATGCTCTTTTGTAACATGTAATCGAGCCACAAACCAATCAAGTTTTATATTTTTTAAAATACTGTTTTTAGCTACTCTTTTATTTATTTCATCAAAATATTTCCAATAGGAAGGTGCTGAATTGCTATTAGCATTTAAAGGGTAGAATTCATTAATGAAAAAAGCAAGCCTTTCCCAAAAATTATAAATAGAGCCAGCAGTTTCGGAAATTGCATTATTAAAACGAGGATGCATAAATATTTGATATTGATATCTAGGATAATCTTTTACATCTATTTCCTCAAATACTCTGTCTTTGTATCGATACAAAAAAGCAAGGTTATCACTCAAAATAGCATACAATTCAGTTAACTCATACTCAAAATATGAATGCAATGCTGGCCCTTTATAGTCTGGAAAATACTTGTTAACCTGAGTTCGATTAATAGATGAGATAAAGTTTGTCAATCAAAAGAAATGTA
>CAXULQ010000024.1:0-7138 GCA_964251965.1 uncultured Sphingobacteriaceae bacterium
CAGACTATTACTTTGAATTTTTAAAAAACTTGAATGCAGATAGTAAACTTGATTTAATTTCTAAGCTTTCTCAATCATTAAAAGAAAAAGAACAAGCTACTGAATTAAGTTTAGAATCTCTGTTTGGTGCATACAAATCAGAAGAAACTGCCGAAGAGATTATTGCTGAAATAAGGGCATCAAGAGTATTTAACCGAAAGACAGAACAGTTTTGAAAAAGTACTTGCTGGATACTAACATTTGTATCTTTTATATCAAAGGACAATACAATCTAAAAGAAAAAGTAATTAAAGTTGGAAAACAAAATTGTTTTATTTCTGAAATGACAGTTGCTGAATTGAAATACGGAATTGAAAATAGCAAGACAATTGAAGCGATGAGAATAATTGTAGAAGCATTTATCTCCAAGTTTGCAATCATTCCTATTTACAACTCATTAGATATTTATGCTAAAGAAAAAGCAAAACTTAGAAAGCAAGGATTACTAATAGATGATTTTGATATTTTGATTGGCGCTACATCTATTACAAACGATATGATTATGGTAACCAATAATTTTGATCATTTAATCAGGCTTGACAACATTAATATTGAAGATTGGACAAAGTTAGCCGAAAGATAAAATTCTTATAAATAGCATCACTACTTCCGCTTAGATTTCTCCCAAGCCGCACTTTGTTCCCCAAATAAATACCGAAAAATCCCGGCAACTACGGCATAGTTCATCACGCCAAAATAATAAGGGATAAACAAAGCTTTAACTTTGATTTGTTGTTTTTCCATCAGCCAGCCTAATAATCCAAGCAGGTAAAATAGTGCTTGTGCGATCAGGATTAATTGGTAAACCGGCAAATGCGTTTGTGCAACAATGGCGATGTTTAAAATAAAAGTTAACATCATTAAAAATGGAACAACCGTCCAACGTAAAACGCGGTGACTGATATATTGAAAAGATAACAACGGTTGTTTAAACGGAAGCAACAAACTTTTAAGCCATATGATAGATTGTAATCCACCGGCCGCAATCCTAACTTTTCGTTTCAATTCTTCTTTGATGTTTGCTGATGAAGTTTCGGTTGCATAAGCTTCTGGTTCGTAAACAATGCGATAGCCTTTTTTGGCAATCAGCATCGAGATCATAAAATCATCAATGATACTATTGGGATGCACCGGTTCGTACAATGCTGTTTTTACACTAAATAATTCTCCGGCGGCACCAACAACAGAATTGAGTTCCGAATCCCAAACTTTCAGCTTCGATTCATACTTCCAGTAAAAGCCCTCTCCTGCCGTTGCATCCGAAGTTACATCAATATGAACACGTTTTTCTCCGGCAACGGCACCAACTTTTGGGTCAGCATAATGGCGGCAAAGTTTAACCAGCGCATCCGGATTTAAAAAAGTATTGGCATCGGTAAAAACCATAACCTGGCTGGTAACAAATGCAACGGCACGTTGTACGGCTGCAATTTTACCGTGGCGATCGGCAGAATGTAAGAGTTTAATTGTTGGATAATTGCTGATAATACCAGCCGTTTTATCCGTAGAACCATCGGTAACAAACAAAAAACTGATTTTATCTGCCGGATAGTTTAATGCAAGTGTGTTTTTAATTTTGGCTTCAATATAATCCTCTTCGTTATAAGCGGCAACAATTAAGGTGCAGGTTGGCAAAGTTTCCATTTCATTTCCGATGCTTCTTTTACCGATAAAAATTCGGCGCAGCCTTACCAAAAAAAATAAAACCAGTCCGTAACCAACGAAAGCGTAAAAAATAAGGAACAAACTAAACCAGAAAAAAAAAATCATTTTATTTCTGTGGGATAACCCAAATGATAGCTGTTGGTTGGGTTGGTAAAATTCCACCAAATGGAGCGGAACATTAAACCGATATGCGCTGGTTTGTTTACCCAAAGATAAACAAGGATATTACGCGGCATTACGATCAGCAAAAAATGCAGGTAAAAGATAATCCGTTTAAAAAATGGTGCGTTTCTGCGGATGTAAAGCATGCGGTTGCGGTTCATAAAATAGGTTTTTTGCATGCTGTTTTTACCTACCGAAACTGATTCTTTATGGTAAATTACGGCTTGCATATCTACCCAGATTTCGTAGCCTAATTTTTTAAAATGGTCGCACCAATCCAACTCTTCATAATATAAAAAGAATTGTTCGGGCATTAAACCTGCCTTTTTTAAGGCACATTTTCGCACCATCATAGCGGCACCGTGTGCAAAACCGGTTTTGCCGGTTAAATGATCGTACTGCCCGTTGTCCTTTTCAAACTGGCCGATGCATTGATTGCGCGCGTTATAATAGTTCATGCTGGTAAAACCCGCATATTGCAAGGTATCCGGATCATCAAAATATTTTATTTTAGGGGAAATAATGCCCACCTGCGGATGCTGTTCCAATTGATCTGCCAACCGGCCAATTAAGCCACTGGTAATTTCTGTATCGTTGTTGATCAGGAAAAGATAATCGCCGGTAGCTTCGCGAATACCCAGATTGTTACCGGCGGCAAAACCTAAATTATTTTCGGAACGGACGAATTGTACCCAGGGAAATTTTTTCTTCCAGTTAGGGACAGGATTTTGATTGCTTCCGTTATCCACCACAATCATTTCGATGTCGGGATAATCATTTTTACTCATCACCGATTGCAGTAAAGCTTCGGTAACTTCGGGCTGGTTGTAATTAACAGTGATAATTGAAACGGGGTGCATAAACGTATAAGGCTTCGATTAAACATTTAATCGAAGCCTTATACGCAATAAAAATATTTATGGCTATTTAAAAACCAATACTTTATGCTTTTTTTATCATATTAAATATCGAGTTTGCCTTCCACAGAATCATCATAAGTTTTGCCAATTACTGCCGATGCCGCTTGTTTTACAAATGCAATGGCGTTTCCGTGTTTATTGTCCCAGTAATAAGCTTCTGCCGGTACTATTTTTATCACGCTAATTCTTGGGTCGTCTTCGCCTCCTGTAAACCAGGCTTTTAAAACCGGTTCCCATAATTCTTTAATTTTTTCTTTATCTGCGCTGATAAAAGCTTCGCCATAAATATTTAAAAAACCAGAATAATGGCTTTCCTGAAACAGCAGGTGCACATGGTCGTCTTGCTTAATTTCCAAATCTTTATGGCTATCGTTACTGCTTAAAAACCACAAATTGCCTTCATCATCCACTTTTTGTATCGACATTGGCCTAACCGAAAGCGGCGAACCTGTTTTGATGCCGGTACAAAAAAAACATGTGCGCGTTTCTTCTGCAATTTCCTTCATCTTTTTTAATGCCTCTGTACCGGCCAGGTTTTTCAAGTTATCTTCTTCCTGATTTGCGTTAATACTATCCATGTTTTTGTTTGGTTTAATGCAAGGTAACAGGCTTATGCAAACCGTTGTTTTAGCAGAAAGTAAATTTGAGGGAGATAAGTTTGGATACTGTTTTTAGCAACTAAAAATTAAGACAGATAAAAAGCAGACAGGATTACAAACAACCAGCCAGCACAAACCGCAACCCAATAATAATTACTGGTTTTTAAGTTATTGTCTAACTGTTGCTTTAACAAACTCATTGCATTACAAATGTAAGTTTGCTGTTAAACGCAATTGTTAAGGAAAAGTTAAAGTTGATGTTGATTAATCAGAAATAAATAAATTTATAGTTTAGCCGTCATGCTTCTTTTAGCATGTAAAAAATTATCGATGAAGAAATTTCTTTTATTGGGGATTTACACGAAAAGGACTTGGATTATTTAACGAAAATTTTACAGTGTGTTTTTCTTTAAAGAAAAACACACTGTAAAAGAAGTATTTGGTGCCCACGGAGAGACTCGAACTCTCAAGAGACAATTCTCAACGGCTTCTGAGACCGCAACGTTTACCAATTTCGCCACATGGGCTTTAATTATCCAGAGGCAGCAAATATAGCAGTTTGCCGCAAATGCCATCAAATAATAAATATAATACCAAGCGTTTGCCAGCTAACTTAATTGCTGATACTTTAGTGTAAAACCAACATCAACAATGATCAAGAAATTGAATTTTATACTGTTTTTATGCGGTTTATTTTGCCAAAGTACAAATTTGGTTTCTGCCCAATCTGTCGAATTATTACAGCAGCAACAGGATTGTAGTATCCGGGGATTGTCCGTAGTCAACAATAAAACCGCCTGGGCCAGCGGCAGTAAAGGCCACATTGCAATTACACATAACGGCGGCAAAACGTGGGACTGGCAGCAAGTAAAAGGGTTTGAGCAGAGTGATTTCAGGGACGTAGAAGCTTTTTCGGACAAGGAAGCGATTATTATGAGTTCTGGAACGCCAGCACTGATTTTAAAAACTGTAGATGGCGGCTCCACTTGGAAAGTTGTTTTTCGTAATGATGATAAAGCCTGGTTTTTGGATGAAATGACTTTTGTTGGTAAAGAACACGGCTATATTTTAGGCGACCCGATAGATGGGAAATTTGTGTTGCTTGAAACAAAGAACAGAGGAGGAAGCTGGAAATCAGTTGTTAATACACCTGTAGCAGCCCAGGATGAAGCCGCATTTGCGGCAAGCGGAACCGGAATTATACGATTGCCTTATAGCCGTAATTTTTATTTTGTAACCGGAGGCAAAGTTTCGCACGTTTTTATTTGTATTAAAAAGAAATTTTACAGCGAACCAATTCCTTTAAAACAAGGATTGGCAAGTCAGGGTGCATTTTCTGTAGCAGCAGGCGGTTCTATACTTGTTATTGTTGGCGGTGATTATAAACATCCTGAAAACAGAGATTCCGTAGCATGTTTTTATGATGGTAAAAAAGGTAAAAACAGTAACAAAAACATTCGGTTGAGTAACATACCGCCTATGGGTTTTCAATCCTGCGTTATTTATTTGGGAGAAAATACTTTTTTGTCAACAGGTACATCAGGCACAAACCTATCTCGCGATGGCGGCAAAACCTGGAATCAAATTGATACTGCCAGCTACAACGTTTGCCAGAAAGCCAAGTACGGAAACTTAGTTATTTTAGCCGGCGATAAAAGCCGGATAGCCCTATTGAAAATGTAAGCCATTAACTTTCATATAATTACAACTAACATTGTATTTATTTGAAAAACTTTTGCAAGCGATAAGCAAAACTTCTATATTTGCACCACTTTAACGGAAAGCGTTAAAAGATTCCGTAGCTCAGCTGGTAGAGCATAACACTTTTAATGTTGGGGTCCTGGGTTCGAATCCCAGCGGGATCACTGGTCTAAGTATCAATTTCGTTTAAAAGCCTGCAAATCAAGTGTTTGCAGGCTTTTTGTTTTTTGTGATACCCCTAAATATTCACTGACTCTCATAATAAATGAGCGTAATTCGGTGAGTAGTTTCAGAAAATCATTTTACTCACCGAATTAAGCGTAACTAATTGTAATACAAGATGTTCAGCACATGAACATCTTGATGTTTTCAGACTGCAAGGCTACTTTTGTTAACCTTTTATACAGTTTATAATGAAAACTAATTTTAGTTTGCTTTTCTACATCAAGAAGCAAAAAAACTATTCAGCAGGTACTGCTCCGATTTATCTGCGGATAACCGTAGCTGGGAAACGTTCTGAAATTACTTCCGGACGCGAATGTGAACCTGAGCGTTGGAACGTTAAAACAGGACGAATGTCCGGTACTAAGCAAGACACAAGAAATTTTAATGCTTATCTTGATGCTTTACAGCATCAGGTGTATCAGGCTCACAAGGATTTAACAGAGTCAAATGAAGCGATTACAGCAGATAGTATAAAAAATAGATTTCTTGGCAAAGACGAAAAATTACATACACTTTTAGAGGCCGTTAAAGATCACAACCAGAAGATGGGAGCCTTGATTGACAATGGATACGCAATTGGAACTTTAAATCGGTTTGAAGTTTTAGAAAGGCACGTTATCTCGTTCTTGCAGGAAAGATACAAAGTCACTGATTTAGATGCTAAAAAAATAGATCATGCTTTTATAGCCGATTTCGAATTTTATTTACGGACTGAAAAATCCTGCGCTCATAATACAGCCATTAAACACGTTAAAAATCTTGGCAAAATTCTTCGCATTTGCTTAAGTCTCAAATGGATTGACAGAGATCCGATGTTTGGTTACAAACTGAAATCAAAAAATGTAGAAAGGCCTTTTCTTACGGAGGATGAACTAAAGCGAATTGCTGCAAAAGAATTTAGTACAGAAAGACTTTTGAAGGTACGTGATGTATTTCTTTTTTGCTGTTTTACCGGCTTGGCTTATGCGGATGTACAAAAATTGAAGCTGTCAAATATTGCAAAAGGGGTTGATGGCAACAAATGGATATTTACTAATCGAAAAAAAACCAACACCAGAACTGCTATTCCTTTGCTACCATCTGCCGTTACAATCTTAGATAGATATGCAGATTGCCCTTATTGTGTGAGTAGCGATAAGGCGATGCCCGTTGCTACCAATCAAAAAATGAATGAATATTTAAGAGAGATTGCTGGACTTTGCGGAATTGACAAAGAATTAAGTATGCACATTGCACGGCATACGTTTGCCACTACTGTCACACTATTGAATGGGGTACCTATCGAAAGCGTTTCTAAAATGCTTGGACACACCAGCATAAGAACTACCCAGATTTATGCTAAAGTCTTAGATATTAAAGTTGGAGAGGATATGGCCGCCGTAAGAAAAAAATATTCCCATATATAAAAGCATCCGGTAAGATCTATCAGGTACGTTGACCAAATGAATTAATCAGCTTTTATATTGAAACGGTTAGCAAAATGCCCAGCCATGCCAATATTAAAACCACACAGCACTACGCTAAAATATTAGATATGAAAGTCAGCCATGGTATGATACTGCTAAAAAAGAAATATAAAGTAGGCACTTGTTAAAAAAGAAACTAAAACTTCTGCGACCTAACAAAATATCAATTTATTATATACCTATATTTGTATGAGGACAACACACGAAATGATGAGCAGCACAACCACAAACGACTTACGTTCAGCTTCAATCTTTGAGCTATCGAATGAGGAATTGCGGGAAAGACTGCGTCCAGCCTATGAAAAAATTAAACAGGAAGCGTTTGCAAAAAACAGCTACCTCACTTATTACGATCCGTTAG
>CAXULQ010000025.1:0-924 GCA_964251965.1 uncultured Sphingobacteriaceae bacterium
TGCAGTTTAGCCTTGATATCAGCTAATGTTACCTGACCGAATACAGCAGATTGAAAAGGTATAATGATGAAAGTAACAAAAGCAAAAAAGGTTTTTTTAAGCATATATTAAAACGATAGTGACAGAAGGTAAGACCGGTATCAAATATAGCAATTGTTGAAGGTAAAACGCCTTAGCGGCTGTAAGTGGGTGCATTCCAAATTCCCCCTGCGTTTAGCGCGACAAAGCAGTATACACTAAATTGTTGATTTTAATGCTTTAGAAGTGTGTATATAATTGTCGCTTAAAATTGCCCCGGCATTCATACCGGGATAGCTAAAAAGAAAAGGTATACGGCTTTAACCCGGTAAATTGCAAATTCACAATCCTTTTTATCCGGTTCTAAAAAATAATTTTCCTTCATTCACTCCATCCTATACATTTGCATCCGAAATGGTTCCCGTATAAAAACCGGGATTAAAAGGGAAGCCGGTGCAATTCCGGCGCTATCCCCGTAGCTGTAAAGCCCCCTGCCCCCCAAAAGGGGAATTGAGGAACAACTTAAACTTTCGCCACTGTGAATAACGGGAAGGCGTTTAAGCTGAGGCCAAGCCAGAAGACCTGCCTTTCAAATTATTTTATCATCGGGCTTTCGGGTGAAAAGCAAGAGATGTAATTGCCTGATGCGCACAGGTGTTTTCATTTCTATTATTTCTTTTCCGGAGGTTCATAGAAAAAAAACTATGACCAAAAAAATCTTCACAACAGCTTTTATTTTTGCAGCCCTTGCTGCCAATGCCCAGACAGATACGCTGCAGGGCAACAAATTAGACGAAGTGGTGGTAACGGCTACCAAAACAGCCATTAAACAATCACAAACCGGTAAGGTAATTACGGTTATTGACCAGGCTGCTATTCAGAGAAACATCGGTAAAACGGTGTCTG
>CAXULQ010000025.1:934-5131 GCA_964251965.1 uncultured Sphingobacteriaceae bacterium
GTCTGAAATTTTAAATTACCAGGCAGGTATTTTTATCAATGGCGCCAACAATGCCCCCGGGCACCAACCAGGACGTTTATTTCCGGGGAGCCAACACCGGAAATACACTCATTATGATTGATGGCGTACCTGTAATTGATGCATCGCAAATCAACAATTCGTTTGACCTCAACAGCATCAATCCTTCGCAAATCGAACGGACTGAAGTTTTAAAAGGCGCGCAAAGTACCTTGTGGGGCAGCGACGCGGTGGCGGGTATTATTAATATCATTACCAAAAAAGGTGGTACCAAAGCAATCAGCCCGGATATTTTATTATCGTATGGCAGCTATAATACTTTTCGTGGCAGTGCGGGTATAAATGGTAAGCTGAAAGACTTTACTTACAACCTAAACTATAGCCATGTTGATAGTAAAGGGTTTTCGGCAGCGTATGACAGTACCGGCAACAAAGGCTTTGATAAAGATGGCTTTAAACAAAATAATTTCCAGGCAAACCTGGGCTACAAATTGTCTCAAAAACTATCGGTAAACGGTTTGGTACAGGTTGGTAAGTACACCGCTGATATTGATGCCGGCGCTTTTAGGGATGACAAAGATTTCATAAGCGAAAACAGGAATAACCTGTACAGTCTTGGTTTCAATTACAAAGCCTCTAAGCTTAATTTAAATTTTACAAACACACTGCAAAAGTCGAAGAGAGAACTGACAGACGACAGCACCGATGTAGGCGGTTTTAGCAAATTTCAACATGGCTTTTACAATGCCAATACGTTTATTTCAGACCTTTATGGCAACTACGCATTTTCCGGCAAAGTTTCTTTATTAGTGGGTGCACAGGGTATTTATCAAAATACTGACCAGGGATATGTAAGTCCTTATGGTAAAACAGCTTTGGGCAGTGACAGCGCTAAAATACACAGTTATTCTGCCTATGCCTCGTTCCTGGTTACCAACCTTTCCGGTTTCAATAACGAAATTGGTTTCAGATATACCCATCACAACATTTACGGCAGCAACGCTACTTTCACCATCAATCCGTCGTTTAATATTGATGACAATACCCATTTGTTCATAAATGTTTCATCCGGTTTTAAAATTCCAACCCTTTACCAGTTGTACAGCGAGTACAGCAACAAAGCGTTGAAGCCTGAAAAAAGTATCAGTTACGAACTCGGTTTGCAGGTTTTTGGCAACGACAAAAAGAATTCTTTCCGTATCCTTGGCTTTAAAAGAGACATTAAAGACCTGATTATATTTTATTCTCTTTCTGCGCCTCCTTACGGTAAGTACATTAACCGCGACAAACAAAACGATTATGGTTTTGAGTTCGAAAGCAATGTTGGTATCGGCAAAATAGGCAATTGGTTAAACAACCTTACCTACGTGGACGGCGCTGGCGAAAATGATAACGTGAAGATTAAAAACCTCTACCGTCGTCCCAATTTTACTTTCAACAGTACGCTTACGGTTGAGCCGGTAAAGGGTTTAACTGTTGCGCCTTCATTTAGGTTTGTGGGTACACGAATGAAAGGTACATACGATGCAGGTCCGGCACTAATGCCGCAATATTATATACTTGATTTTTATGCAGCTTATAATGTGGTAAAGCAATGCCGCCTGTTTGTTGACCTAAGAAACATTACCAACCAGCTATATTTTGATGTGCCCGGTTACAACAGCCGCAGGTTCAACTTTATGGCGGGCGTTTTAGCTAATTTTTGAAAGAAGAATTTTTTTGAAGCCGGCATTAGAAGTTTTGTGAAACTTTACTTGCGTCGCACCCTTGTACTGCCGGTTCTTTGTTAAACAAAAAAATACATAACATGTTACTACCAAAGTTTGAACCTCGTACAACTATTTTATTGCTTATGATTGTCGCAATTGGCGCACTTAGAGTAATTTTTAACTTCAACTACAACATTTCGCCTTTGGCCAACTTTTCACCTGTGGGTGCAATGGCTCTTTTTGGCGGCGCTTATTTCAACAAAAGCTGGAAAGCTTTTGCATTTCCTGTGCTTACCTTATTCATCTCCGACTTTATTCTTCATCAAACGGTTTTTAAAGCTTACGGAAATGGATTTTTGTACACCGGCTGGTATTGGGTGTACGGCGCCTTTGCATTAATGACTTTTGCAGGCAGATGGATTTTGCGCCATGTTGCGGTACACACCTTTTTGCTTTCTGTACTTGCCTGTGTGCTTATTCACTGGATTGTGTCAGATATTGGGGTGTGGATTGGATCAAAAATTTTTGCGCAAACATTTGGTGGTTTTATTGATTGCCTTATTGCAGCCATTCCTTTTGAATGGCGGTTTTTATCGGGCACGCTGGTTTATGGTGTTATTATGTTTGGTTCATTTGAGTGGATGAAGAGAAGATATACCGCTCTTAAACTTAAGTCGGCCTAAGGCTAATTTTTTTTAACGCAAAGAGCGCAACGGAGTACATGCAAAGAGGCAAAGAAGAAAAGTGTTATACAATAACTGCTTTTCCCGGCGTATTTGCATAAAACTTACGGCGCCTTTGCGTGAAAAAAAGACGAATAAAGAATTGCAGGCACAAGGGAGTGACACAACGATGTGGAGTAAAGATATTCTGTTCGTCCCCCCCAAAATAAATAAACCATATTTCAAATAACATCCACAATATTTATATGAGAGCATGTTCATTTCTCCCCGGGGCCACGCAAATGATTTACGACATGGGTTTGCAGCATTTGCTTTATGCGGTTACGTTCGAATGTCCTGCGCAGGCTTTGGCGGAAAAGCCAAAGGCGGTACGGTATGTTTTGGAGGGAAACCATTACAGCAGCCTGGAGATTGACCGCATTTTTTCTGCATCGAAAGCGCAGGGCAAAAGCATGTATTACGTGGATGATGAGGTGTTGCAAAATGCCGCTCCTGATGTAATTTTTACGCAGGATGTTTGTGAAGTTTGCCTCATTGATACGGCATGTACTTCAACGGCGGTAGCTAAACTAAAAAACGAACCGAAATTAATTCCGCTTACTCCACAAAGCCTGCAGGATGTATATGCAACCGCCATAACTATTGCAACAGCATTGGGCAGGGAAGAGGCGGCATACACTTATTTAGCAGGCCTGAAGAAAAGAACCAATGCTATTTTAGACCGGCTTCGGCAGGCGCAAATGCCCCTGAAACGCGTGATGCTGATGGAATGGATGGAACCGGTTTACAACTGCGGACATTGGATACCTTTTCAAATTGCACAGGCTGGCGCCGTAGATATGTTAAGTAACCCGGCGGGTGATTCAATTGTAACGCCGTGGGCAAAAATTTTAAAATACAATCCTGAAGTGATGGTGATAGCGCCATGCGGTTTTGATGTTAAACGTTCGGTGCAGGAAATTGATTTGCTTACCTCAAGGGAATGTTGGGCGCAACTGGAGGCAGTACAAACAAACCAGGTATATATTGTCGATTTTGATTTGTTTACCCAGCCTTCTGCCGGCACTTTGGTAGATGGTATTGAAATGCTGGCAGCGCTGTTTCATCCTGAATTGTTTGAAGTACCAGGCAAGCTAAAACACAAGTTTGTAAATATTTACAAGCACACTGAATTGTATGCCGGCGCATGAACAAAAATTTCTCTGCGCTGTAAACAACTGCTCTGCATAAAACCTGTAATTTTTTTTGAAGCCAAACTATATTACTACTATAAGGCTTACGCTGCGTAACACTCTTTCATGCTTTGTTCATTTTGCAGCAATGCTTACTAAACAGGTTAAGTTATAAAATTAATACAATGAACAATTTTAAAAGTTTTCACTGTAAGTTAATCACTATATTTGTACTGTAATAAAAGTAATTACAGTTTATTAATAAAAGAAAAAACTATGGAAAAGAAATTGGTGAGGGTACGCCGGTTAGGTTGGGCAGGCGTTGAGATTGAGTACGACGACCAAACCCTGGTGATTGATTATGTTCAGGATACATCGCCAATGTCACCATTGCTGCGCAGCCCCGACGAACCTTTCCCGTCGTCATCGCGTCCTGGTAGTGCATTAGTGGCGCTTCTTACGCATTTGCATGCAGACCATGCCGATCCCGATGCAATCGCAGTGGCGCTGAGGGATGGTGCGCCGGTGTTTCGCCCCGCACCTGCAACCGGCAACAACGACGATGTTGAACTGACATCTATCGGCGAGACGAAATTTACCATGCACAATCTTGCG
>CAXULQ010000026.1:0-4953 GCA_964251965.1 uncultured Sphingobacteriaceae bacterium
GGCGCGCCGCTTTTTATATCGGCTCAACCCCAAGCGCTTGGCGAAGCACAAAAGACAGCAGTCAAACAAGCTTTTGCCCAGGCTGCTAAAGTGCAGCCCTTAGGCGAACCATTGGATTGGACGAGCAGTATTTTGCCGGAAAAATGGAAGCTGAATAACAGGATAGTAAGTTTTGATTGGGCGTAAAAAGTTGATAAGGAAGGGTACTTTAATTACGTGCATGTAAGCGATTTGTAGAAAAAAAAATATATTTTTAATTCCGCAACGCTTAAATACCGCCATTGTTCACTTTTACATTATCCTGCGGACTAACTTTTAAAACATATGAAAATATACAGGGTCATAGTAGCCTTCACCTGGCTGGTAACTATCTTATCCGTAGCTGGGTGCAATCAAAAACCGGGCGGTAATACAAACAACGCAAAACTGCAACCATCTATAGTCAGCAAAAAAAACCTTTCACAGGTTAAGGTTGGCTATTGTTCACCCTCGCTTAATGCATCTTTTTATGTTGCATTAGACAAAGCAGTACAAGCCAATGTAGAATCTTACGGAATGAAATTTCTTTCCGCAGACGGCCAAGGCGACATTACCAAACAGATAACCGGTATAGAAGATATGGTGGCTAAAGGGGTTAAAGTTTTAATCGTTAATCCTTTAGACTATAAGGCTTTGGTTTCCACTATTAATGCCGCTACACAAGCCGGTGTGGCTGTATTTATTTTAGACAGTTATATAGACCCCTCTGCGCATTATGTTTCTTCCGTTTTTGCAAACAATACTTTAAATGGCGAACTGGTTGGCGAATGGGTGGCAGATAAGATGAGCGGCCAAAAAATAAATGCAGCTATCATAAGCGGTAACCAGGGTAACCAGGCAGGAAAAGAAAAACGCCTCGGCTTTATGAGCGGACTTGCCGAAGGACAGCTAAGAAGCAGAGGCAAAACCGACTTCACTGTCATATCTCAGGGATGGGGCGGCTGGGCTAACAACGAAGGTTTGAAAGCGATGGAAGATATTCTTTCTGCCCATCCCGATATAAATGTTTTGATGGCCGAAAATGATGCAATGGCAATTGGCGCATTGAGAGCAGTTAAAGAATTGGGAAAGGAAACCAATATTACAATAGTCAGTTTCGACGGGCAAAAAGAAGCGCTTAAATTGATTAAGCAAAACAAATATGGGGTTTCTGCTTTAAACAGTCCAAATCGGTTAGGAAAATTAGCTGTTGAGTCTGCTGTCCGCTATCTCAATGGCGATAAGTACCTCGATAAGGTAATGTACACGCAATCTATACTGATTGACAATAGTAACGTAGACCAGTTTTACGATGAAAAAGCAAATTTTTAAAAATTTTCTGTTACCGGCGTTTGTTCTCTTATTTAGCATCGTTGCGTCGCATTACGTTCATCGGCAAAATCATTGAGGAGCTTTTCCTGCATTTTATTACAGAGACATAAACGCAGTTGAAGAGACAGATTTATTCGCTTTTATCCATATTCAGCAATACCATCATTAAAAGGCAGCACGTACAAACTATAATAACATGGAAAATAAAAGTGTAGTAAACCGGGTTGAATTGCGAAACATCGCCAAATCATTCGGAGGAGTTGCTGCATTAAAGGATGTTACGCTTAAAGCGATGCCCGGAGAAATACATGCTTTAATGGGCGAAAACGGCGCCGGTAAATCCACGCTGATGAAAATACTTTCGGGCGTGCACCAAAAAGATAAAGGACAAATTTTTATAGATGGCGAAGAGGCGCATATAAAAAATACGGTTGACAGTAAAAAGTTAGGCATCGGCATCATTTACCAGGAATTTTCTTTAGTGCCCGAATTGTCTGTTGCAGAAAATATCTTTCTAAACAGGCTGGCTGAAAATGGTTCGTGGGTAAAGTGGGATAAGTTAAGGAAAGAAGCAGATGTACTCATTAAAAGCATCGGCTTCAATATTGACCCGGCTGCTAAAGTAAGCCGCCTCAGTATTGCACAGCAACAGGTTGTTGAAATAGCAAAAGCTTTATCCGAAAACATCAAAGTGTTAATCCTCGATGAACCATCTGCCGTTTTAGGACCGACAGAAGTACTTAAATTATTCGATACTTTATTTAAGCTAAAAAAAGAAGGCGTTGCCATTATTTATATCTCACATCATTTAAGCGAAATTTTTAAAATAGCTGACCGCGTAACAGTAATTAAAGACGGAGCTTCAAGCGAAACGCTCGATGTAGCTAAAACAGATAAAGATACCATCGTAAAAATGATGCTGGGCAGAACGTTAAATGCCATGTTTCCGCCGCCGAGAGAAACGTCGATTGGCAAAGAAGTGCTGCGGGCAGAAAACATCGGTTTAGCCGGCAAGGTAAAAGGTGTAACTGTAAGTGTAAAAGAAGGAGAAGTCGTAGGCATTGCAGGTCTGGTTGGCAGCGGAAGAACAGAAACCGTGAGGGCTGTTTTTGGCGCAGATAAAAAATCCGGCGGCGACGTTTTCCTGTACGGGAAAAAAATGAATTTCGGTTCGCCGGTAGATGCAGTTAAACATGGAATAGGTATGGTACCGGAAGACAGAAAGTCGCAGGGTGTTATTCTTTCTTTGCCCATCAAAGAGAACATCAGCCTTACTAATTTAAAAGGCATTTCAAATAAGCCGGGTTTTATTAAAGCGGGTAAAGAAACATCTAATACAAACGGCCTGATTAAAAAACTGGCAATCAAAGCATTGAATGGTAACCTGGCAACAGGCAAATTAAGCGGAGGAAACCAGCAGAAAGTAGTTTTGGCCAAGTGGGTCAATACAGGTTGTAAGGTATTGATTATTGATGAGCCGACAAGAGGGGTTGATGTGGGAGCGAAAGTTGAAATCTATACACTCATCAACGAGTTATCTGCTCAGGGTATGGCAACCATTGTTATCTCTTCAGAAACAGCAGAACTGATGGGCATTTGCGACCGCATACTGGTGATGCGTGAAGGGAAAATACAGGGAGAGCTAAACAAACCGGAATTTACTGAAGAAAATATTTTAAGGCTATCAATTGGTGCGCAGTAGCTCATCCATTTTTAATTAAGAAAAGAAAATGTTCAATGCTCAACTTTCAATGTTCAATGTTCAATGTTCAAGGAAAGAATCAAGTTTGTTGCTGATTAAGAAGAAATTTCAATAATCAATACTCAATGTTCAATGTTCAGTAAAGAATCCACTTTGTATTTTTAAAGAAAAAATAAAAATGCAAGACAGAAAATATGACTTAGAAGAAAGACTGGTAGAATATACCTGTCGCATGATTGATGTAGTGGAAGCTTTACCAACAACAAGAGCGGGTAATTACATCTCAGGACAATTAGTACGGTCTTGCCACTCGCCTGCTTTTAACTATGGAGAAGCACAAGGGGCAGAGTCACCAAAAGACTTTATTCATAAAATGGGTATTATATTTAAAGAGCTCAAAGAGTGCCGGGTAGCATTAAAAATTATAATAAAAAAACAGATGATAATACCAGTTAAAAAATTAGATGGCGTTTGCGCAGAAACAGAAGAGCTAATTTTAATTATTGCAAAAAGTATTATTACAGCAAAAAGAAACAATAAGTTATAGACCTTAATTATTGAGTATTGAGTATTGAACATTGAGCATTGATTATTGAGCATTGATTATTGAGCATTGATTATTGAACATTGATTATTGAGCATTGATTATTGAACATTGATTATTGAACTTTGAACAATGATTCCATGAAAATATATCAGTACACGTGAGTGACACAACGATGATGAACAGAGATACTAAGCCGGCAACCAAAAAAATAACATTGCTTACTTACTAAAATAACAGAAAATTAAAAGCCCTCAAACAAATGGGAACAACATTAAAAAATCCGGTTCAGTTTATTATCAGGCACAACACGATTGTTATTTTTCTAATCATGCTGATTGTTTCGGCTTTGGTATCTGATGCCTTTTTTACTGCTAATAACTTAAGCAATTTAATCAGGCAGACGGCGCCTGTAGGCATTGTTAGCATGGGCATGCTGCTTGTTATTTTAACAGGCGGCATTGATTTGTCGGTAGGTTCAGTCGTAGCTATGGCAGGGGTATTAATTGCCATGTTTTCACAAACCATGCCGCTTCCGGTGGCTATACTCGCAGCGCTTGGCTCTGGTATCTTAGCCGGCGCCATTTCCGGTTACCTCGTTTCTTACCAAAAGATGGCGCCTTTTATCGCAACCCTGGCTCTTATGACTATTGTGCGGGGTTGTGGATTTATTTTTTCGAAGGGCGCACCCATTATGGTAGATGACAACGCCTCTGCCTTAACCGATTTTGGTAGCGGCAGAACCATAGGTATTCCCAATCCCGCGATTGTTTTATTTATTGTGTTTGCAATTACCGCCATCATATTAAGATACAATGTTTTTGGACGTATATTAATCGCCATCGGAAGTAACGAAGAAGCCGTGCACTTGTCAGGTATTAAAGTACGTCTTTATAAATTTTGCGTGTACGGCATCACAGGCGGACTGGCAGCATTAGCCGGCATTATCAGTACCGCAAGAACATCGGTGGGCTCTCCAAATTTAGGTGTGGGTATGGAACTGGATGTGATTGCGGCAGTGGTAATTGGTGGCACCAGTTTAAAAGGCGGAAAAGGTTCGGCTGTAGATACTTTTTTGGGCGTACTGATTTTAGGAATGATGGGAAACGTGATGAACCTGTTAGACATCACCGCATATTCGCAACAAATTATTAAAGGGGTTATAATCATTCTTGCAGTTTTGCTGCAAAGATTTCAGGAAAAATAATTATGGAACAGAAAGCTATAAGACTGAACGCTAAAAATGTATCCTCGCTTCCAAAAGAAGTAAGAGTTCCTGCTTACAACAGGTCTGCAATAAAAACCGGGATTGTGCATGTAGGCATTGGAGGTTTTCACCGTGCGCATCAGGCTTTTT
>CAXULQ010000027.1:0-4447 GCA_964251965.1 uncultured Sphingobacteriaceae bacterium
TGATAGCGAGTGCAGACGATTTGCCCAATGCAATGCCATTTGTTTTTGCCACACCATCGGCAATGGTGTTTAAGGAAACGGCAAGCAGCGAATCGGCATAGCCTTGCTGCGGCGGCAGTTGGTTTACAATTACATCGTGTGCAGCCTGCGCTACGGCTGCATCGGGCGAAGCGGAAGAATTGATGGCATCTGTTAATGCATATCTTTTATAAACAGGAACAATGGTGTTCAGCGCATCGTGTACAGCCACATTTAACATGGCATAAATGCGCGACTCGGGCATGGGCGGCAGCGGACCGGTGCCGGTGAGCGGCGTCATTCGTGTGATGGCTACAATGCCGGCATTGTTCCAGGTGAGTACCATTTGCGAGCTAACGGCTGGTGGCGATTTTGACGAACCCCCGTTATCATTCTTTCGGCAACTATATAAACTCACTGATAAGGCTACGATAACAATTACCACTGCTGCTGATAGAGTTAAAAATTTTGTTTTCATAAAATGGTTTTTTTGTTTTTTGAAGGAAAAGAGAGAGATGAAAATGATTATTGTTTTATAAACTTTAATGTGATTGCTTGTTTACCTCCTGCCCAGTAAGGATTAATTTTAAACTCAGCTTTTGATTGAAGTCAATTGAACTTTTGTTATGATGTATGTGCATCATGAAGTTGTTTTCCCACTTCTTATCGGTATTTCTTACTTGTGCACTTGCAGCAACTGAAGCAGTTATTAAGATGATTGAGTAAAGAATTTTTTTCATAAAATAGTTTCCAATAAAAGTCTGAAACTGTTTATTACTTAAAATTTATATTCTACTTTCTGCACAATAAAATCGCCATTTGGATAGGTTTTTATGTGTAATGAATTTTGTCGTCGACCAATGGCATTCGTTTGCGAAAACGTAACAACTGTTCACGTTTATTTCATTTGTCTTAATTAGGGATTAACTTTAAAGAAAGCTTTCGCAATGCGTTTTCAGGAGATGATATTTTCAAATCAGGTTAAGCACAGAGTGACAAGACACCTGGTGTTTTGGGGAGTTTATTACTTGTTTAATTTTTACAGCGAAGTACACCTGAAAAATATAATAGATCTTACTAATTTTTCTTTTTATCGCGGAGCTTTTTTAAGCGGTATATTTTTTTTGCCTTCATCATTAATTTCAGTATATATTTCTATATATTTTTTTGTTCCCAATTTTTTATTGAAAAAAAAGTATGGTTTATTTTTCTTAGCGATTTTACTTATTCTCGCTTTAAGTTTTCTTTTTAATTATAGTTTTGGTGTCTTGTATTTCAGTAATATATTGCGAACTTTCAATACAGCATTGTTTAATTCAAGAGTAGTAGCGTATATAAAAAGTATTCAGCAGGGCGTTGTTATAATAGCAATCGCAGTAAGCTTTAAACTGATAAAATATACATATCTGCAGCAGCTTGAAAACAACAGGCTTGTAAAGCAATATGTTAATAATGAAAAAAAGCTGATTAAAACGCAGATACAGCCCGATTTTCTTTTTTATTCTTTAGATCTCCTGGAAAAAAAAATTAGTATTTCTTCCGATGATGCTGCTAATATGATTTTGAACTTATCTGATTTATTCAGCTTTATATTATATGACTGCAATGAAGAACTGGTAGTACTAAGTAAAGAACTAAATGCGGTTGAAACTTTAGCAGCAATCGAAAACATTATTCAAAATGATGAACAGAAAATTAAAATAACTTCAAAAATATCCAACAACGACAGACTGATTAACACGCAACTCCTTTTGTCAACATTAAGAAACCTGTTTTCTGAAAAGAATAATGTTGCTGCGCATTGCCGGCAAATTGAAATAGATATTGAAGGTGAAGATGAAGATTTATTTTTTAAGATTATAGTAAACGGTGCAGACTACATTTTTATTAATTCAATTAAAGAGATGATTATTAAAGAAAATACATTAACGAAGTTGTATAAAAATGTGGAGGTATTTAATAACAAAGCTATAAGTGAATGTACTGTGAATATAACGGCTTCCTTATTTAATTAATTTCTTTATGTTGAAAAAATGAAATTGCCTGCATTTATATTTTCCAATAAATTGTTATACCGTTTTTTGCGGCATTTTGCGTTTTGGGCAGGCATATCCTTGTTTGCATTTTCCTTTATGTTAAATGAGGGATATAGTCCTGCCATAAACATTTTTGATACATTTAAATCTATTATACAGTTTATTCCATTTATATTGAGTACTGAAATACCTTATTGTTATCTTGTAGTTTATGCAGTAGTTCCAAGATATTTCCTCTCCAAAAAATATAAAGTTTTTTTGCTTTATCTTTTTTTAATCAATCTGATCTTTTTAATACATGCAACTTGTCATTTTTACTATGTTTACGTAGTGTCCTTGGGAGAAGAAAAGTATTCGTTTATGTGGAATGACACAATTAGTTTTTTTACTAAAGGTCCGCCTGCTGTTTGCATTACTTTTCTTTCTTTAAAATTTTACAAAACATGGTATCTTAAGCAGGAAGAAAAGCAAATGCTGATAAAAACGAATGCAGATGCCGAAATAATGTTGCTGAAGGCGCAGGTGCATCCGCATTTTTTATTTAATACGCTTAATAATATTTATTCTTTTGTATTGATAAAATCTCCACAGGCATTGCTACTTGTAAGAAACTTATCCGATATTTTGAAGTACATGATTAATGATTGCGATGCAGCATTGGTTCCGTTGCAAAAAGAAGTGAAAATGCTGCAAGACTACATTGCACTTGAAAAGGTACGGTATGGCGACAGATTGAACATAGAAGTTACAGTTACCGGCGATTGTGCAGACAAAATGATAACACCCTTACTACTGATCCCTTTTGTTGAAAACGCTTTTAAACACGGCTCCAGCAAAATGCTTGATAAACCGTTTATAAAAATGAATATTCAGATACAAGAAAGCACGCTTTATTTTTCTTTGGTAAACAACAAACCTCTTGCAGATAATAATAACAATACTAAAAAAGGCATTGGCTTAACAAATGTGAAAAAGAGGTTACAGCTTTTATACCCAGGAAAACACTCTTTGCAAATAGAATCAACAAGAGATACTTTTATGGTTGAGATGCAAATTCCTTTGCATGAAAATGTTTTACCCAAAGAAGATATATCACTTAAAGGAATGGTTCCGGTAAACGCTTAAACGATGTTTTTATGTCAATAAAAAAAATAACCTGCCTTGCTGTTGATGATGAGCCGCCTGCCTTAGGCATCATTCAAAAATATATTGAAACAGTTCCTGCTCTTGAACTGGCGGCTACATGCAGCAATGCAGTTGAAGCATGGCAGGCGCTTCAAAATAAAACGATCGATCTTATTTTTCTTGATATACAGATGCCACAACTATTAGGCACCGATTTTATACGCACCTTAAAAAATCCGCCAAAAGTAATTTTTACAACTGCTTTCAGAAAGTATGCTGTTGAAGGTTTCGATTTAGATGCGGTTGATTATTTGTTGAAACCGATTTCTTTTGAGCGTTTTTTAAAAGCTGTAAATAAGGTAATGAATACAAGCCTTTCCGCTCAGCACGCTTCACTGCATATTGAAAAAGAAAACACGCAGGGTTCATTTATTCATTTTCGCGCAGACAGGAAAACCTTAAAAATTCCCGTTGATGATATTTTATTCATTGAAAGCCTGAAAGATTATGTGAAAGTGGTTACCAAGGTAAAACCCATCATAACAAAACAATCTATTTCTTCGATGGAAGAAAACCTGCCCCAAAATTTTATTCGCATTCACCGTTCTTATATTGTTTCAACAAATAAAATTGAAACTTACACAAACGACCTAATTCAGATCGGCAAATACGAATTACCCATTAGCCGCAGTTACAGGCATCAGGTAGAAAAAGTTTTGAGTCAGAAATAAGAACCCCCCGCCCTAAAGGGAGCTAAAATCTTCATCATTAAACTTAAGTAATGTGGCTTCGGCATTTTGGTTTCATGCCTGTTCTTCAAGTCCCCCTTGTGGGATTTAGGGGGCGGCCGATTAAGGAAAGGGTGCTGACTACCAATCCGGTTAAACCCATAAGGAGCAGTGTATTCCGGACTTTTTTATTAGCAGTTTTTATAAAAAAAGGAGCGGCAAGTGCAACTACGCCGCCTGACAAATCAAGGGCAGCATGTGTTTTATAAGGAATGAGTTTAACCATTCCCCATTTTGCATCAGTAAGCAAAGTGTAGCAAAGTACGGTAGCGCTTAGTGTATAACAAAGGAAAGAAGCTGCCTTTTCCTCTTCAAAGCCTACCAACCTGGGAGCAGCGAAAACAAGAGGAACATACGTATAATCTGCAAATCCGTGTTTATCTTTTGGAATGCCGGTAATCATAATTTTTATCTTAAAGTGAATTTTTTTTGAGTTATTTATCTGCATGCTTTCACTAACTGTGAACTATGGATAAGACA
>CAXULQ010000028.1:0-3684 GCA_964251965.1 uncultured Sphingobacteriaceae bacterium
TTTGTTTTACAAATATATACTTTTATACGTCATATTATATTTAACTTAACACTAGTTTATAATATGAGCCAATTAAATTTACTAATCAACTCAAATATGTTAAAGTTATGAGCCAGATTGTTTAATGTTAGATACACTGTAAATGACAGAACCTGAATAACAAAAAAAGTTAATAAAAACAATGTAGCAAAACAAGACTTTTTTAAAGGATACAATCGACGAGAAAGCTGGAAATAAAAGTTGGATAATGCAATTCTAATTTCCTTCAAAAACCTTCGGAAATCAGAACCGCAAAATAAGTTTAGATTGTTTTATTAGGATAAACACAAAATCAACCCAGGAAAACCATGTCTTCTTCAGTCAGCATTAGGGCTGCCGATTTTATATTTTCTTCAAAGTGCTTTAACGAAGATGTTCCGGGAATAGGCAATATCCAAGGCGAACGGTGCAGCAGCCAAGCAATGTTTACCTGTGCTTCTGTCGCATTATATTTTTGTGCAATTGTAGCAATCCGGCTATCTTTTTTCGGCATGGAAGTAAACAAAGAAAAGTAGGGAATAAGCGGAATTTCATTTTTCTCGCATAAATCCAATACTTCTTCCCCTCCCATGTTTTCGCCATACTGAGATACTAAAGTGGTACGTTGTGAGTAGCCGTACATATTTTCAACCGTAGCAATATCACCCATCGTCATCGCTGTTTCTAATTCTTCCCTGCTGACATTGCTTACGCCAACATGCAAAATTTTTCCTTCTTTTTGCAGGTTAAAAACAGCATCTAATGATTCTTTAAAAGGTACGCCGCTATCGTGCATCACCCTGAAATGTACCAAAGCCATTTGCTCCAGCTTAAGAGTGCGCAAATTATTATCGATACTGCTGCGTAAATTTTCCGGCGTGTTATAAGCGATCCAGCTTTTATCAGGTTTACGCGCACCGCCAACTTTGGTACAAATAACCAGGTCTTGCTGGTAAGGGTACAAAGCTTCTGCAATTAAACGATTGGTTACATCTTCGCCGTAATAATCGGCCGTATCTAAAAAATTAATACCGCTGTTAACGGTTTGCTTTAAAATTTGTATGGCTTCTGGCCGGTTTGCAGGTTCGCCATAAATGCCTTCGCCGGTAAGGCGCATGGTGCCGTATCCTAAACGTTTAACTTGTAATGGTTTTTTACTTTTGCCGGCAATGGTAATTATTTGAGGTTCCATTTTTATTTTTAAGAGTAACACAGCTTGTAAATGAAAGTTTATTGATTAGGATCAATTACTTCCCGATACAAAACTTACTAAAAATATTTTCCAGCAAATCATCGGTAGTAACGGCACCGGTAATTTCGCCGAGATAATACAGCGCTTGTTTGATATCCATTGCCAAAAAATCAGAAGTAACCGGGTTTTCCATGCCGTATAAAACGCGTTCTAAAGCTTCCTGGGTTTTTTGTAAAGCTTCCAAATGGCGGATATTAGTGATGACGGTTTCTTCGCCGGTTAAACGCGTTTGGATGGCGGTTTCGTAAATCAGCTGTTTCAATTCATCAATATGCTGTTTTTCCCTGGCGGAAATTTCTAAATATTTTACTTCTTCCAAAGAAGAAAATTGAATGCTTCTTTTATCGGCTAAATCTATTTTATTGGCCACCGCCAAAATCGGCATTCCAGGCCGATTCAATTTTTCGAGGTCTGTTTTAAGTTCTTCTGCGGATAATTCTTGTACATCAAAAACATAAACCAGCAAAGCCGAAGTGCTAATTTTATCCATCGTTTTTTGCACGCCAATCACTTCTATGGTATCAGTTGCTTCGCGGATTCCTGCTGTATCAATCAACCTGAAATTTACGCCGTTGATGTTTAGAATTTCTTCAATTGTATCGCGCGTTGTTCCGGGGATTTCGCTGATGATCGCACGGTCTTCATTCAGCAAAGCATTTAATAACGTGGATTTTCCGGCGTTTGGCCTTCCGGCGATGACCGTGTTTACGCCTTGCTTAATCACGTTTCCCAATTCGAAAGAACGGATCAGTTCGAAAATAACTTTGTTAATTTCCAGGATCAGGCTTTTTAATTGGTCGCGATTGGCAAACTCTACATCTTCTTCGCCAAAATCCAGTTCCAGTTCGATTAAGGATGCAAAGTTGACTAAATTCTCCCGCAAAACCTGCAATTGGTTGCTAAAACCACCACGCAATTGCTGCATCGCAATCTGGTGCGAAGCTTTGGAATCGGAAGCAATTAAATCTGCAACAGCCTCAGCCTGAGACAAATCCAATTGTCCGTTTAAAAAAGCGCGCAGCGTAAATTCGCCGGGTTTGGCCGCGCGTGCTCCTTTTGCCAGCAATAATTTGATGATGGATTGTACAATATATGGCGAACCGTGACAGGAAATTTCGACCACATTTTCTTTGGTGTACGATTTTGGGGCGATAAACAAAGCCGCAACCACTTCATCCAAAACCACATCGCCGTCCACAATCGAACCAAAATGAAGTGTATGCGAAGCTTGCTTTTCCAAATTTTTGCCGCTAAAAACAGCATTGGCAATTTGGATTGCGCGCGGACCAGAAAGCCGGATGACGGCAATTGCGCCCACGCCGTTCGCGGTGGAAAGTGCCACAATGGTATCTTCAGTTTGGTTTTGCGCGAGGTTAAAATCGTTTATCATTGCCGCAAATTTCGGGAAATGATTTGGCATAAGAATTTGACAATCAGCTAAGATTACAAAAAACGGCAAGCTGTAGCTTTGAGGGTCAATTTTTTTATCGATAAAAACAGTATGCAACACTACGTCAATCAAATCCAAAAAAATATCGAGCCTTTACGGCAGCAAATTATCAACCATAAAGTTTACTCGGCCATCAGCAATCCTGATGAACTGAAAATTTTTATGCAGCACCACGTTTATGCCGTTTGGGATTTTATGTCGCTGCTGAAATCATTGCAAAACCAATTGACTTGCACTTCCGTTCCCTGGTTTCCGAAGGGCGATGCCGATACGCGTTATTTAATTAATGAAATTGTGGTTGGCGAAGAAAGCGATGTGGACAGCGAAGGCCAGCGCACCAGTCATTTTGAACTGTATTTGAAAGCGATGGAGCAAATTGGCTGCGATACCGAACTGATGAAAAACTTTGTAGAAACGTTACAAAAGACCGGCGATTTTGAGCAGGCTTTTGCCGCTGCCGATACTCCTTTTACCGCACAAAAGTTTGTAGATTTTACGTTTAAAATAATCCAAAGTAACAAAGCTTATTTGCAGGCTGCCATTTTTACTTTCGGCCGGGAGGATTTAATCCCGGGTATGTTTTTGGCGATGGTGAATGATCTGAACCGCAATTTCCCTGAAAGTATTTCGCAGATTAAATATTATTTAGAGCGGCATATTGAAGTGGACGGCGACCATCACAGTATTTTGGCTTTGCAGATGACCGCGAATTTATGCGGAGAAAACCCGCAATTTTGGCAGGAAGCAGAACAAGCAGTTGTAAAAGCCTTAAAAATGCGGATTGCGCTTTGGGATGGCGTTTATGAAGAGATTATGGCGAAGAAAGTGATAGTTGAATCCTTTTAAACTTCTTCAATAAATTTTATAAAAGGTATATGTAATTTTCTTACATATACCTTTTTGTTTTATATTTCCTCTATAAATCTTTTAGGACAGTTTTTTCCAGTGTTACCGTCAGCTACAT
>CAXULQ010000029.1:0-3091 GCA_964251965.1 uncultured Sphingobacteriaceae bacterium
AAGATGCGGTACAAGTGAGTGACACAACCGGAGCAGAAGAAAGAACAAATGTTTGACACCACAAAAAAATGTTTTGGAAATTAGTGCCAAAGTAAATAGAGGTGAAATGAAGGGTAATAATCTTCGGTGTGGACGATAACTGCTAAGCAGGGCTGAGGTAAAAAATTAATACAATGAACAAATTAATTGCACTTTCAAATAAATCACTACATTTGTACTGTAATAAAAGTAATTACAGTATGAACAACATTGAGTTTGCTACCGCTATTCATATTTTAACAATGCTGGCTATCACCGGAGAGAATTTATCGTCGCTATACATTGCGGGCAGTATCAACATCAATCCTGTAATGGTACGCAAATCATTGAGTATGCTTCGCACACATGGGCTTGTTGAAACGAGGGAAGGGAAAGGCGGCGGAGCCTCACTTGCGAAACCTGCCAATGAGCTTTTGCTTTCTGATATTTACCGGGCAGTTAATGACTCGCCTTTGCTGGGTAAGACAAACAAACCCAACCCGGACTGCAATGTTGGAAAACAAATTAATAATAACCTGTTGGAGTTATATAAACAGGCTGACAACGCACTTATTAATAAACTAAGCACGATAACACTGGCTGATTTTTGTAAAAAATTCAACTAATTTTTTTAACCAAAACTGTAATTAAAAGTATTACAGTATTTAACAGTAACTAAAACAAATAAAAATGAAAGTAGCACTAATTGGAGCATCAGGCTTCGTAGGAAAAGCAGTATTAAATGAATTACTGCAAAAGGGTCATAAGGTTACGGCGATTGCCCGTGATGCAAAAAACCTGACTCCGCAGGATAATCTTACAATTTCAACAGTTGATGCAACGGATAACGATGCGCTTGCTGATGTGGTTGAGGGTAATGATGTAGTAATAAGCGCATTCAATGCCGGCTGGACAAATCCAAATCTTTACAATGATTTTCTAAACGGCGCAAAAGCGATACAGGCCGGCGTGAAGAAATCGGGTGTTAAGCGCCTGTTGGTTGTAGGTGGCGCCGGCAGTTTGTTTATTGATGGTAAACAGGTTGTAGACTCCCCTGAATTTCCGGCAGATTACAAAGCCGGGGCATCAGCCGCACGTGATTACCTGAATGAAATAAAAAAAGAAACCGAATTAGATTGGGTATTTATAAGCCCCGCTCTTGAAATGCACCCCGGCACATCGGGCATACGCAAAGGCGCGTACCGCACCGGTCTGGATAACCCGGTGTTTGATGATGCGGGCAGAAGTGTAATATCGGTAGAAGATATTGCCGTGGCAATTGTTGATGAAATTGAAGAGCGTAAATTTAGCCGTCAGCGTTTTACAGCCGCTTATTAATTAAAGGGGTAGCTAAACTATTAGCCCATTGTAAAAAAATCAGTCTATTTATACTTCTCGCTACGTGATAATCCCGAAGAAAAAAAACCGGAACACGTAGTGAAGTATTTTTTTTGGAGCCGGGCGTTTTTACTACTATGAGGCATCGTTGCGTCGCACTCTTGTACGGTTTGTACCAATTGCAGCAATTCACAATCTTATCAGCGTATTACTATAAACACCTGATGAATAATTATTTCCGCGACATGACCAAGAAACGTTATTATATTTTACTGCTGGTGCTGGGCGCTTTAACTGCCCTTGCACCTTTTTCTATAGATATGTACCTGCCCGGGTTTCCGGCTATCGCCAAAAGCTTTGGCATCAGCACAGGCAGGGTTACATTGAGCCTTTCCAGCTTCTTTTTGGGAATCGCTTTAGGCCAGGTTTTATACGGACCGTTGCTGGAGAGGTTTGGCAGAAAGAAACCGCTGTACGCAGGTTTGTTTCTATACCTCATTGCTACGGCAGGCTGTTATTTTTCACCGTCCATTGAAGCGCTTATTGCATTCCGCTTTATACAGGCAACAGGCAGTTGTGCAGCCGGAGTTGTTTCCATGACCATGGTTCGTGACCTCTTCCCTGTAAAAGACAATGCTAAGATATTCTCACTTCTTCTGCTGGTTTTAGGTGCGTCGCCTATGATTGCGCCTACTATCGGCGGATTTATTTCGGCAGCTTTTGGCTGGCAGGCGATTTTTGTCACGTTGTTCCTGTTAGCAATTGTCATTTTGATAGCAGCATACACCCTTTTGCCCGAAACCAGGCAGCCTGATAAATTGTATTCCCTTAAAGCAAAACCTATTTTGCAGGCCTATTGGCAGGTAGTAAAAACTCCTCAGTTCTTTACTTATGCCATAACCGGTGGCCTTGCATCGTCAGGGATGTTTGCTTATATCGCTGCTTCACCGTCTATATTTATGGAAGGTTATGGTGTATCCAACCGTACTTATGGGTGGATATTCGCTATAGTGACAATCGGCTTTGTGGGGCTAAGCCAGTTTAACAGGTTATTTTCAAAATATTTTAAAGCGGAGCAAATCGTTTTTGGCGCACTTAGCTTTATGGTGTTGATTAGTACAGTCATGCTGTACGGTTTACACCAGGGCTGGTTTGGAATTGTTGGAACAGCAGCGATGCTCTTTTTTTTTCTCGGTTGTGTTGGTATCATTAATCCCAATGCGGCAGCGCTTTCTATGGCGCCCTTTGATAAGAACGCCGGATCAGCGGCCTCGTTATTTGGATTGATACAGTGGGGCATTGCAGGGTTATCGTCTGTGGCAGTCAGTTTGTTTAAAAGCCGTACCCCCATTCCGTTAGCGGCAATAATGGCTGCAACAGCTATCCTGTCGCTGCTCGTTTTATATATTGGAAGGGGGACAATCAAACAACAGTCACTGTTGCCATTGAAAAAATTTCAAATGGTGCATTAAAGTTAAATTATACTTTCTGCGGATGATTTTGTGCATTGCTGAATATGGAACAAGTAGTACAAGTGTGCGACGCAACGGCTGACTAATAGTAGTAATACAGCCCGGCTCATAAAAACAATCATTGAACATTTGACACTGTATATCATCCTTAATTCTTTACAGAAATAACGCTTAGCTGCCTGACCTGGTTTGGATTACTGTAGTCATACTGGTAAAGGCCGTTTTTAGCAACGACAAGTGCATTTTTATTTCCTGCAATTACA